>JBGAHZ010000027.1:0-108247 GCA_044225915.1 Obscuribacteraceae bacterium (SeqCode) | reverse complement strand
GCTGTACGAACTGCAATTTCCCCGAAGGAACTTCAACAAATACCGGAAAACAAGCAGTTCTTTCGACCAACAGGTCACGAATAGTCTCGAAAGATCGGATCCGGATTCGGCGACCAAGCAGACGTGTTGCCGCATTTGCGGACCATGTCAGTCAATCAGGAAACGAATCAGTTTGGATTCAATCGGACTAGATTCTGAAACTGACCGATATTCCATTACCACCGCGGTATCCGCCACGGTTGCCGTGGTAGTACGGCATCGAGCGTCCCATGTGCGGCATCATGCGTCTCATATCGTTTCCGAAATTAAGCGAGATGCGAGATCCGCCGTTTCGCCAGTCGCAGTCGTCACCGCCGCCCCAGCGGCCGCTGTTTCTGCCGGTTCCGAAACAATCGTCATTCATCCATGGTTGTTGACGTCTCCAATCGGGTTGATAACCACCCCATTGACCACCGCGATCGCCGAAGCGCGCATCGATGATGATTGGTGGCCGTCTGTTTTGAACGCGTGGTTCATAACGCGGATCGAAATCTTGGTCGCCACTATACACAACTGGTTCGCGGAAGCGAGGTTGAGGCTGGACATAGACTGGGCGATCGTCTTGTTCCGGATAATATGGTCTCGAGCTTGGTATTGCCCGCGGTGCATCGTTTCTTCCGAAAACGTTGACGGTATCGGCGTGTTCGATGACAACATTTCCGCTGCCTTCAAATCGTCTGTGGTTATGACCGCGCGTGTCTCTTTGCGGAGGCAATACTTCGACTGCTGGCGGCGGACCCGCTGGGCGTTCTACCGGACGATCAACCGGACGCTCTGCTCTTGGCGGTAATGGTTTTTCGACTGGTTTTTGCGGCACAGTATTGTACTGGCTGTCAAACGCCGGATCACCCTTGTCGCCCTGTTGGTGCTTGGGAAGCGTGAGTGTCCAACCATCTCTGAGGAATTCATTGTTGCAATCCAGTGATGGATAACGATTTTTGTTAGCGGCTACGATGTCTGCGACTTCCGCTTTGATTGCTTGTCGATTGGCTGACAGACCGGCATCTTTCAAATTGCGCTCTGCAATTGTTTCCAAACAATCGCCGTGTTGAACTTGATATCGACCTTTTTCATTCAGCTCGATGTGCTTGCCGCGTTGAACGTCAGATTCAGCCTTCCAAGCTCTTCCTTGCTCGGTTTTGTATTCATAGTCCGGTTTGAAATTGCAATTACCTTTGTCTTCGACGCCCTCTACAACGGGAGCTGCACCAGGTCCGGCTGGCGGAACAACGTCGGTGGCGGTACCAGGAGGAGGAGCGTCAGTGTTTGGTGCGCTAGGCGGTGGAACATCTTTGGCGCCAGTGGTGTTGTCTGCAACTTTTGTTTGATCCGGTGGAACCGGCATGTCGCCATTCGGGGCCGGAACTAAACCGTCCTTCGTGGTGACTGCGACTGCAGTTTCCGGCGGCGGAACACTAGCTTTCGGCGCTGTCACGACCTCGCCCGTAGGTGGCGCGACTGTGCGGTCCATCGTTGCGACGGGCGCGGAGCCCGGTGGCGGTGGAACATCCCCGGCTTTCGTCGTGGTGTCTTGCGCCGCGGCAGCCGGCGGACCTGTCATGATCTGGTCGTAGAGTGAGCCACCGTCCCCAGTAGTTGCAGGAGGTTGCTGAGTTTTATCCGTTACTGTATCAAAAGCCATAGCAAGCTGGAGCCCCGTTAGCGAGTCGGTTGTGAGTGAGCAGTGAGCGAAGATTTTGCCTGGGAGTGAGTGGAGAAAAAATGCAGGCAATATCAGTAGTTTTTTGAGTGTAGCCAAAGCCCCCGTCTCTGGGAATGGTGAAAATCCCATCCCTCCCGAAGACAATGCAAATTGGTCGATTAACGACATTCGCGTTCAATATAGATAGAATGTTGCATCATTCGAGAGCTCGCGTTCTTCACAGAGCGTATCGCGCTGTTTCTCGGTCCCACGCCCGCGTTCACGTTTCCAAAAGATGTGCGCTAAAGGATGCGGTCTTACACCATAAAGGGGTCTTGTATGTTTTCCGGAATCGTTGAAGCCGTAGGTACTATCGAAAAAATCCAGGACACTGGCGGCGGCATTCGCATGCGCATCAACGCCCCTTCGATTTTGACCGATGCTCAAATGGGTGAATCCATCGCGGTTGGCGGGACTTGTCTCACCGTAATCGAATATACAAATGAATGGTTTGACGTCGAGATCACTCAAGAAACTTTACGATGCACAACTCTCGGTGGGCTGAAAGTCGGACATAAAGTCAATCTCGAGAAGGCTTTAAAACTCTCTGCTCGTCTGGGCGGACACATGGTGACCGGACACGTCGACACAGTCGGTCATGTCAGCGAAATCAAGGATGATGGTTTCTCTAAACTGATGAAGTTTACCCTGGCCTCGAATTGGGCTTCGTTTTTTGTCAAAAAAGGATCGGTAACCGTCGAAGGTGTGTCGCTCACAGTTGCCGATTGTGGCGGGCTTACCAATAATTCATCTTCTGGTGAAAAACAAAATGAATTCTGGTTTACCGTCGCGCTAATCCCTCACACAATGGACGTCACGACAATCGGACAATTGAAAGTGGGCGACCCTGTCAATGTGGAAACAGATGTCATTGCCCGGTACGTGGTCAGATTGGTCGGGGAAAGCTATCTGGAAAACCTTAATAAAGAGAGAGAATCTGTACGCTAAAAGCATATTCGAAGTTAGACTTTTGATGTCAAGACAGCTGTCTTAGCTCAGGCTTCGATATTGCGCACGATATCACCTGAAACGAGAGGCTCATCGACACAGGAACCTTTCGTAGACAGGGAGTCGATCGTGGATCAGCCGCATACCAGTAGTGATAACCAAATTTTCAACACCGTCGAAGAAGCGCTTGCCGACCTGGCTCAGGGCAAGTTTGTCATCGTTTCCGATGATGAGGGGCGAGAAAACGAAGGCGATTTGATTTGCGCCGCCGAGCTGATTACGCCGGCGATGGTCAATTTTATGGTTACGGAAGCGCGAGGCTGGGTCTGCTTAACACTCACCCAAGAGCACGCTAAACGTCTGAATCTGCCGTTTATGGTCGAACACAACACCGAGTCACAGGGAACAGCCTTTACCGTCACTGTTGATGCTGACCCTAAATATGGTGTCACTACCGGTATCTCCGCTTACGACCGCTCCACGACAATTCGAGTGGCTGTCGACCCGAATTCGGTAGAGTCCGATTTGCGCAGACCCGGACACATATCACCTCTGGTGGCACGTGAAGGCGGAGTGCTTCGCCGAGCCGGTCACACGGAAGCTGCCTGCGACATGGCTAGACTGGCCGGTCTCACACCTGCCGGTGTGATTTGCGAAATTTTGAACGCTGATGGAACCATGGCACGCGTTCCTCAACTCAGAGAGTTTGCCGACAAGCACAAGATCAAATTCATCACGATCGCTCAATTGATCGCATACCGTTTGCAGAGTGAGCGCTTTGTCGCCCGTGAAGCCGTCGCGATTTTCCCTTCGGCATACGGCGAATTTACCGTTTACGCATACAGAAACAACCTGGATGGACAAGAACACCTTGCCTTCGTAAAAGGCGACGTACAGGGGCAAGAGGACGTCTTAATCCGCGTACACTCCGAGTGTCTTACCGGTGACGTTTTTGCCAGTTTGCGATGCGACTGCGGACCGCAGCTCGAAGCCGCGATGGCGATGATTGCAAAACAGGAGCGCGGCGTTCTCGTTTATCTGCGACAAGAAGGTCGAGGCATCGGTTTGCTCAACAAAATCAAAGCCTACTCACTTCAGGACACCGGACAAGACACTGTTCAAGCCAACGAATCGCTTGGGTTTAAACCAGACCTGCGCGACTATGGTGTCGGCGCACAAATTCTTGCAGACCTTGGCTTGAGTTCCGTAAAACTGATCACAAACAATCCAAGAAAGATTGTCGGACTCGAAGGATATGGTCTTAAAGTGGCTGGTCGTGTCGGTTTGCCACCAGCATGCAACAGTCACAACCTTGGCTACTTGCTCACGAAAAAAGAAAAAATGGGACATTGGCTCGAAGGTCTCGATAGCAACAGCGTTCAAAATGATGAAGGAGACGAGCCGCGGGGAAAGCGCTCGAAGCCCAGCGTTAGCACGCTGACCGTTTAGCCCGTTTCCCACTATTCAAATCTGATGCAACTTCTAGTTGGATCGATCGTATATCGCAATCCTGCCAGAAAAGTCTGTCCCAAAAGCGGTCGATCGAAGTTGGCGTTGATCAGCACTGCCGCTCTGACATTTTGTCGTTCGACGTTAGCCATTTTGATACTGTCTATGTAAAACTGAAACGCTTCACGTTGTCCGCCGACGCCACCACCATGCCCGGCATTGGCATCTGTCGGTCTGTTTAGACCGCACATCGCCAGGTGTCTGTCAGCGAACGATACTTGCGCTGCGCCGGTGTCGAAATACATTTCGCATTCGCGACCATTGACCTTTACGAGTACAACCAGGTTATTTCCGACGCGACGAAACGGAATTTCATTGTCGGCATAACGAATTACCTTTGTCTGTTTTGTACCGCGAGACGCTCCCGGTCCAGCTACCTTCAGTTCCGGCGCGGGTCTCGAGAAAATGATCAACCCCCTCGAATCATCAATTGAATACGGCATATCACCGAAGAAATTCTGACCGAGCAATGCAGGAAGTTTCAGCGATTGTCCGCGATCGTCCTGCACCATCATTGATACCGTGCGATGCAAATCGCCCAGACGAACGTCACCAACGGCCAGGTTGGTAGAAACCTCTCCTCCTGCGCCAATCGCCCGTCCATGCTCTTTAGTTCGCTTCAAAGTGACGCCATTTTCCCTTAAATACGTTTCGCTCATCGAAGTTACGGCGGCGCCTGTGTCGAACACCATCATGACGGGCGTGCCGTTTAGCTCAACCTTGACCATGAGCCAACCGTTCGGCCCTTTTCTAAACGGCACCGCTACCTGGTCCGGTAAGTTGCTCCAATCGATCGGCGCGGGCGTCTGAGGCATGGCGGTTTTCAGCGCCGCTAGCGCGGCCGCGGGATCGAGCTTGGCGAGCGTCTTTATCGCGTTTTCTGCGGCGGTGCTTTGCGGATACTTAGAAAAAACGTATCGATAGGCAACGGCTGCGTCTTTCAATTTGCCTAGCTGGTGATAGCAAAGCGCTCGATAATATGCGGCATTGGCTGCCTGATTAGGTGCAATTTGCCCCTTCTCCAACACGACAAGGGCTTCGGTGTATTTCTTCGTGCCATAAAGCATGACGGCGCGGTTGTATTGATCGGCCGCAACACTGTTTTGAGGCGCCGGATTCTTCGATTCGAGCTGGGTCGGGGAGAATTTGTCCGGCGAGTTTGATCCGGTCGCCTGCGAACTTACTCCAGGTGCCAGTGCACATAACGCAACCAGGCTGGTTAGCATGTAGCCTATCGGCTTGCAAAACGTTCTCTTGAAGCTGTAAGAGGGCTGCGCCATAAAATCCCAGTATATCCTTCACTGATCGAAACGAATGACCTGTCTGGTCGGATCGACTGTGTACTTTAATCCCTGAAGGAAGCTTTGACCTAACAGTGGTTTTGAAAATTTCGTATTAAGTAATACCGCGGCATTTACTTCTGTTTTTTCAATAGGTCCGAGTTGAACCCTGTCGATTGAAAAGGCGTAACTGTCACGACGTCCGTCAACGCCTCGGCGCACGGTATTGGTCGCCTCCACCGGTCTGTTCAGTCCACACTGAGCCAGATGTCGATCGGCAAATACAACTTGGCTTGCCCCGGTGTCGAAGTACATGTCGCATTCGCGATTGTTCACTTTCGTTTTTACAATCATGTGAGATCCGTCCAGCACATAAGGCACCTCTCGAGCCGTCGGTTTGACCGGCGGTGCTTTCTTCGGACGCAGTGCAGCTTTCCGGAATGTAATGTAATTTCTTCGTCCATCGATCACATAGCTCATGTCGCCGAAAAAGCTCTGTCCAACGATCGGACAATTATCGAAAGAAGGATACAGGCTATCCGGCGGATCTTGTTCTACGTAAATCTTTTGATCCCGGACAAGGCTTCCCAGCGCCACTTTGACGATAGCTACCTTTGCGGGGGATTCTCTCAAGGCACCAGGGATGATGGCAACTTCTTTAATCCATTCGAATTTCCATTTTTGTTTGTCGAGAAAACTCTGCCGACAAAACATGACACCAGCACCGGTATCAAATAAAACTTTGCATTGTTTGCCGTTGATAGTTGCGTTAATGTAAATTCGCCCATCCATCGCATCGTCCGAGTATGGAACAACGTATTCATTCAGTCCTGCCACCACCGGCGTGCTCGGCATGAATTCGTTGACGGGTTCTTTCGGCAAGGCCATTGCACCTAAATTGGCGCCGCCCGGACCGTTCTCTGCGCTCTCCTTCAGCTGATTGAGACGTTCTCCAATTTGTTTCATCGCCTGAAACGCGCGGGCAAACACGGGCGAGTTTGGATATTCGGTACACACGTATTTGTAAGTATCATGCGCTTTTTGCAACTGTCCAAGCTGCTGATAGGACATTGCCATGTAGTAAATCGCGGTCGGCTTATTAATCCCTCGCTCCACGGATGAGCGAAACGATGCAACGGCGTCCTCGTATCTGCCGCTTTTGAATTGGCTGACACCAAGTTCAAAAGCCGTATCGGCCAGAGAAGCGGTGGATGCAACCAAGCTCAGAACGACTGCCGCGCACAGGCATTTGAACATCAAAAACTTCGGCGTTTGCATTAACAACGCGCTGATTTTTTTACTTGCTGAGAAGAGCTTCGTAGTACTCAACTTTGCTTTTGTCTTTGCGATGGTTATATAAAGATATCAGCTTCTGAATGTCTTTGGGATCAGCATCGTTGCCTGCCGATTTTATACGTCCTTCAATCCGGCGCAACGCCAGATTGGTCAGCACCCCAGCCGGTCCGAAAAGAATTAAAGAGACGGCAAATGAGGCTGCAATAGACAGCGGCATAAACCACGGATTGTTGGGACTGATTTGTGAGTTCTGAAAGGCAATAACGTCTTTTATCCGCGACGAAACTGCGTCCGCTTCCTGCTCTTTCCCCTCCAATCGCAGGCAAGGTTCTAGCTCCTGGAGTGTTTTCAAAACCCGCTCGCTTTTAGTACCGAACTCGCGTTCCCTCATGGTGAGAGCTTCTCGGTACGCCGCTTCGGCCTCCTCGTAGCGTTTTTGTCCGCGCAAGGCGTTGCCGAGTTTTGTCAGCCCGTCACCGAGATGCACGTATCCGCTGGTTTCTTGTGATAACGCCAGTGACTTTCTACTGTTTTGTTCGGCAGTTTTAAAGTCACCTTTTTGCAGACTTATGCGCGCAAAGTTGCCGTACATGTCGGCGACGAGCAGATGTTTTGGTCCGTAGATCGTCTGGCGAATGTCCAATAGAAACTCTGAAAGCTTCTCAGCATGAGCCAAGCGTCCAGCTTCGATGTAAGCGCCGGCGAGCAACTCTGCTGACAGCGCCGGATGCACACCTGGAATACGATAAAGTGGATTGTTCAAATACATCGTCCGCGCTGGCGACAGCTGTTGTGAGAGTGTCAGCGCGAGCGACGTGAAGTCGTATGCGAGAAACAGAACTACGAGTGCCATTACGGTGGCAGTCGCGCTTTTCACAAAAATCCAACCGTGCCGTGTTACACCGGTCTTTGTGCTGAGTTCGTCTAAAACTGCTTGCTGCGCCTCTCGCGAATGACGGTTCTTCTTGCGCGAACGAAATCCGATCACAAGTATGAACACAATCACTTCCATCGCGACTGCACCAACCAGTTCTTTTGACGGACAGGCGACGGCATAAACGATGAAGTACATCAGCGTTAAAGACGCAATCGCATATCCCAGTTTGGCTGTCCAGCCTGTCATCTCAGAGTCTCCTGCACTCTCATGATAAGGGAGAGCGTCGCATGCAACCATGCGGAAATTACCAGTGAGGTCGCGGCGCGGGTAATTTGATTTTTTTGCGTCAGTTAAGTTGCAGCGTTTTCGATTTGCAGGCTCGACAAACGATCGGCGTTGACAGGATTTTCCTTCCAGAAACGTTCGATCATGTTTGTCACTTTCAAGGTTTCGAAAATTGGTCCTTCGACTTCTACGATCCGCATGAGAAGAGCGCGATGCAACGGAATCTTGCTCTGGATCAAACTCACCAGTGCATTGCCCGAGAGTTTGAAACAGATTTTCGGACGTTCATCTGATGGTGAGTAGCGTGACAAAACAGTCTGTCCTTCATCGCGTGTCAGATGCCATCTCAAGTCCGACGTTTCTTTAATCACGAAGCCAATCGAGTGGCACTGCGTGATTGCTTTGTCGAGCAGTGAGTTCGAATTCAATAAATCAGGAAGTATTTCTTCGAAGTAGAACCGAGCCAGTCGATCTGAATAGGATACGCCAGCTACTTGTTTCTTCTCTGCCGGTTGCTCGCCCCAGCTCTTTCCATCAGCTTTCGAGAGGATGCGTTGGAAGTAAGCTTCGTCGATCTGGACTGGTGGAATGTGATAGCGCCCAGCCACTTCGAACAAATTTCTGTTTTTGACTTGAACATTGTCGGTGAGCAATTTACGCAGCACAGGATTGACGTCGAGGCGGTCTTCATCGTCATCTCGAATAGTTACATCTAAAGCCTTGCCGACTGATTTGATCCATTCCATGTTGAGCAGAGGATTGGTCGGTATCAAATTCAGGGTGCGGGAGCGCTGCTCGTCTTCAATGTATTTCCAGAACGTGTACACCGCAGTATCGACCGGCATAAACCACAACGTGGAATTCGGGTTGAATTGGAGTTTTATCTCCTTCACTTCGCGTTGAATTTCTTTAAGTGAGCGCGCTTTGCCGGAGAGTTCTTTGAGCAAAGGGTAG
The DNA here is from genome assembly GCA_044225915.1 of Obscuribacteraceae bacterium (SeqCode). Classification (GTDB taxonomy): domain Bacteria; phylum Cyanobacteriota; class Vampirovibrionia; order Obscuribacterales; family Obscuribacteraceae; genus JADYXR01. The sequence goes on along the minus strand of JBGAHZ010000027.1, from coordinate 99,357 downwards.
AGTCCCGAGTAATTTAGCGTGGTGCCGTCGGCGGTGGCACCTGTGAGTAGTGGAAGTCTCACGAGATACCAGGGGTAATCGAAATTGCGAAGCTTCTCTATCACCTTGGTTTCATATTGCTGACAGATGCTTTCCCAGGTAGTCTGAGGTTTTCTTCTAGCAAACTCATACTCTTCAGGAACAACTCCGTCGGCCTGAACGCTGCCGTGCAGTGAAGAGACGATGAAAACCGGTGAGCCTTTGGTTCCGTTTAAAACATCCTTGAGTTCTTGTGCTGACCACGGTGCTCTTGGAGCTCGTGGCTCATCGAAATTGGAAGGCATGCCTGCGAAAACTACGGCATCATATATGGTGCCTTTCGTAAACGAATTGTGGTCAACGATTTTAATTCGGTCCTGAAAAGCCTTTGCCTTATCATGACCGCCGAAAGCGGCATCGATCGCTTCTTGAACTGACGAGCGCAGATCGAGCGGTGATAACGAAAGCAAGTTGAGCGAACTCTTGCATGCCACATGCGCATGCCAACCCTTCTTCACGAGAAAGGTAATCAGCGAGCCGGTGAAGCTTGAGATGGGACCCCAGATGTAGGCTGTCTTCTGTGCCATTGACGCGTTCCTTGACTTGCGGCCAAATCGATAGCCGTTCGTCGAAAGGCTTACCCGGTGATATACAGGTCAATATCTTACAACTACTGAGCCCGTATCCGGGCTTTGTCGCTAGTCAAGAAGTCTCGTTCGTAACAATAAAAGAGCTTTCGGAAATTCGTTTCAGCACGGTTTCCTCTGAAGCATAGTTGGGGTGAACTGGAATCCAACACCTTGAGAATGGGGCTTAGAGCCGGTTTGACTATATTCACCGAATCTGCACCCTCCATTGGTCTGACTGGTTGCCGTTCCTTGATATCAAAACTTTCGCAATTTAGTCGACAATGAGGCTACATCTCGGTTTAAAACCGAAGCCTTCATGCAATGCGCGGCGTTTACATCCAGTAATTCGAATCACTGAGCCGTGTCACGAACGCTTGATTTGTGTTTCAACTTCTAATTGAATTTTGAAAAGTCCATGGAGGACGGCACGACGTGTGTGTTAGCGATCTTGTCACCGATTCGGCGACTACCCTCGCCCTTCAGCGCAAACCAGCACTCGGCTGGGATAAGAACGATCACGTAAGCATTGCATGCAAAGCCGACAATCTGGTGAATGACAGAAGTAAAGGTTTTGTCGATCGGCAAAAATTTGATGAGGCTGACGACACCAAGAAGCAGAATCGGCACGAAAAACAGAATGTTTCGCTTGCAAGACTGCATCAAGGTCGGAGGCAGTCCTGTGGTGTAATCGACCACCTGCAAGCCCATCAGGTTTTTGCCAATGCCACGACCCTGGAATGGATAGTCGCGGACAAGCAACAACAGAATCATGATCAGTTCGTTCGTGAAAAACTGCACAGGCACAATCATGCTAATCACGACCAGCACGGGGCTGAACATCATGCTCACGGCGAAAGCGATGATGACATCCGCCATCAGAGCTATTCCGCGACGCTTTGTATCGACAACCTCGGCCGAGTCGACGTTGAAATCTGTTTGAGCGCCACTGCTGGCAGACGGGCGACGTGCAGGTCGGGCTCGACTGGCTCCGTTGCTATTTTCGTCGTAATCGTATTCGTCCGACGCTTCGCGCCGGCTTTCTTCGTCTCTATGGGGTCTGTTTGGTTGGCGCGATCCGCCTGATGACCTTGTCATGAGTCTCTAAGTACCCGTTTCTAGCAATGTTGAAGCAACCTGGGCCCTTGCTGGACTTTAATGATAGAGCACGACAGCCAAATCGGAACAAATAGTAAGACATAAGCGCTTTGGCTAAGAAGGCCGATAAAATCCAGAACAGGGATTTATATCGCCTGTCAGACCGATTTTGGAAGGAACCTTGCCATGACTGCAAATGGAAACGAGACGGTAATCGTCGCTGGAATCAGAACCCCGTTCGGAAAAATGGGAGGAGCGCTTGCATCAGTGTCAGCTGTCGATCTTGCTGCGCCGCTCATCAAGAATCTAATGGAAAAAACCGGTTTGTCCGGAGACTCTGTTGATGAAGTTATTATCGGACAAGTGGTTCAAGCGGGTTGCGGACAAATTCCATCGCGTCAGGCTTTGATCAAAGCCGGTTTGCCGGTCACTTGTGAATCGACTACTGTCAACAAGGTCTGTGCATCCGGAATGCGGGCTGTCAGTCTTGCTGATCTTCGCATCCGCGCAGGCGACGGAGACATCATCCTCGCCGGTGGAATGGAATCAATGAGTCAAGCACCGTATCTGGTTGATGCTAACTCGGCACGCTTCGGCAAACGCATGGGACACACTCCATTGAAGGATGCGATGCTCGCCGATGGTCTTGAATGCCCGGTCACGGATGTTCACATGGCTGTGCACGGCGCAAAAGTCGCGAAAGAATTCGGTATTACTCGCGAACAGCAAGATGAATGGGCTCTGCGTAGCCACAAGCGCGCAGTCAAAGCAATTGAATCTGGTGCGTTCGCTGATGAAATCTTGCCGGTGGAAATCAGCAGTCGTGGAAAAACAACCGTCGTGGAGCGCGATGAAGCGCCGCGTGGTGACACCTCAATTGAAGCCCTGGCGAAACTGAAACCAGTATTTTGGGATGAAGGCAGCGTCACCGCCGGCAATGCACCTGGTGTCAACGATGGTGCCTGCATGTTGCTCGTAATGAGTCGTAAGAAGGCTGATGAGCTGGGTCTCAAGCCGCTTGCTAAAATTGTTTCGCACGCATCGATCGGTCAAGATATTCCTTATCTTCATACCGTCCCGGCTCTCGCTACTCAAAAAGCTTTGAAAAAGGCTGGTCTGACTGTCGATGATCTCGACATCATGGAAATCAACGAAGCATTCGCAGCGGTCGCCTTGAAGTCGATTTCGATGCTCGGAATCGATCCTGAGAAAGTCAACGTCAACGGCGGTGCGATTGCACTCGGCCATCCGATCGGCGCTAGTGGTGCCCGTATTCTGCTGACTCTGGCAAAAGAAATGGAGCGTCGCGGTGCCAAACTTGGAGCCGCTGCAATTTGTTCTGGTACCGCCCAGGGTGACTGCGTGATCCTGTCGAGAGAGGGACTCAACTAATGGCTAGCGGTCAAATCGCAGTACATGACGTCGACACTGCACGTATCCGAATGGAAGAGTTGGAGCGGCTCGTAGAGCATCATCGCTTTCAATATTACGTGCTCGATGCTCCGGATATCTCGGACGCGGCCTTTGACGAACTGTACCGCGAATTGATCGCTCTGGAAGAGAAGTTTCCTGACCTGAAGTCGCCGAATAGCCCGACGATGAAGGTCGGCGCTCCTCCCAGTACCGAGTTCAAACAAATAAAACATCGCGTACCCATGCTCAGTTTGTCCAATGCCATGGGTAACGAAGATCTCGAGAAATGGGAGGAGCGCATCATCAAGGGACTCGATCGTCCGGTTGAGGATGCTAAACAGCTTGCATACGCATGCGAGCTAAAAATTGATGGACTGTCTATTGCCTTGACCTACAAGAAGGGCGAGTTTGTCGAGGGCGCCACCAGAGGTGATGGCGAAGTCGGTGAAGACGTGACTTTGAATTTAAAAACGATTTCCGTCATGCCGCAGACGCTGACACCACTGCCGGTGACTGCTGATGGGCGATTGTTGCCGGAAGGTGAGTCTACGGATCAGCCTGGTGTGACTATGCGAGTTCCTGATCTGGTCGAGGTTCGTGGTGAAGTGTATCTTCCGGTCTCAGCGTTTCAAACGCTTAATGAGGCGCTAATCGATAACAACGAGCAGGCGTTTGCTAATCCCCGAAACGCTGCTGCTGGAAGTTTGCGACAAAAGAACCCTCGCAACACAGCCAAACGAAGATTGGCATTGTTCGCCTACTTCGTCTATGTAACCGACGATTTGATCAAACAGCCGTCCAGTCACGTCGAAAGTCTCGCACTTCTGCGACGATTGGGCTTGCCTGTCGAAAAAAATCACGAGGTCGTACACGGCGCCGCGGCCGTGAAAGGCTACTGTGACAAATGGAGCGCAGCCCGCCACGGTCTGGACTATCAAACAGACGGCGTAGTTGTGAAACTCGATGACCGCTCGCTATGGAGCGAGCTTGGTCACACCTCGCACAGCCCGCGCTGGGCGATCGCCTACAAATACCCGCCGGAAGAGGCAGAAACCGTTCTAGAAGATGTTCAATTCGAAGTCGGTCGCACTGGCGCAGTGACACCAGTGGCGATACTATCACCTGTGAAGCTCGCCGGCACGACTGTGAAACGTGCCAGCTTGCACAACTCCGATCAAATCGCCAGGCTCGATGTGCGCATCGGCGACACTGTCGTGGTGCGCAAAGCCGGCGACATTATTCCTGAAATTCTTAGCGTCAATCAAACAAAAAGAAAGCCCGACAGCGTTCCATTCGTCTACCCGACTCGTTGTCCTGTCTGCGATACTCTTCTTGCCAGAGATGAAGAAGAAGTGGCCGTGCGTTGTCCCAACACATACGGTTGTCTGTCGCAGCGAGAGCGCCGCCTGAAACATTGGGTGAGCCGCGACGCGATGGATATCGAAGGCGTTGGCGAAGTGCTTGTTGCCGAGTTAGTCAAAGCTGATCTCGTCAACCGTCCGTCTGATTTCTACAAACTGACTATTGATAAATTGATGGCGCTTCCTCGAATGGGCTTGAAGTCAGCGGAGAAGGCACTCAAAAATATCGAAGGATCGAAAGACAGACCATTTGCGCGTGTGATCAATGCCGTTGGTATAAGACACGTCGGCACGACGATGGCGGAATTGTTGGCGGAGAACTATCCGTCGATGGAGTTGCTGCGCCAGGCTTCAGTCAGCGAGCTGGCTGCGATTGAAGGTGTTGGTCCTGTGCTTGCTGAGACTATCGTGAGTTTCTTTCAAGAACCGCAAGTCAATCTTCTAATTGATGAGTTGAAACAGCTCGGTGTGAAAATGGAAGACGACGTTGAAGAACGCAACGCCAATGCACTTCCACAAACGCTCGCCGGCAAGGTTTTCGTCATCACCGGCACGCTCGAAAAGATGGATCGAACTGAGGCTGAAAAAGCAGTGAAAGACCGCGGTGGTAAAGCCACAGGCTCCGTCTCAAAGAACACCAGCTATCTGGTGGCAGGAGCCTCGGCTGGTTCCAAGCTTGGGAAAGCCCAACAGTTGGGCGTTCCCGTCCTCACCGAAGATGAATTCATCAAAATGCTGGAGTCGGGATCCTAACAACAGGATTTATTTCGGACAATTCGATAGAATCAAAATTTGAAGAGATTCCATAAAGTCGGTTGCGAAGCAATCTGAGTTTAATCTAGATGCAATCCGAGGAAAAATCTCACCATGGCCTCAATCTGATTCGAACAGTTGTGGGATAAACAAGTGACACTGCGAAAACGCAATTCAAGTTTTTACTCTCGATCGAACAACCAATTTCATCCGGCAGTGATGTTGAAGAGGCGGATGATTGCTGGATTGACATTGGTTTTGTTTATCCAAACTAGCGGACTGACTATATTTGTCTCCAGTAACAATGATTCCGAAATTTCAAATGGATTCGCCGCGTCGGCTAAGAAAGGACGCAAAGGTAAATATACCGAGGCTCCTGCCGAGGAGCACTATGCATCAGGAAAGGCGAAACTAAAGGCTGAGGATCTTGATGGCGCGATCGACGCGTTTCTGCAAGCGACATATTTTGCTCGTAATGGTTATTATCCCGATGCTTACTACTGGCTCGGCATCGCATACATGGACAAAGGTGGTGAAGACAACAAAGCTGTAGAGGCGCTGGAGAAGTGCGTATCGCAGTCCGTCGAAGAGCCGACAGACGCATTTCTGGCTCTTGCTGAAATTCATTTGCGAAACAAACGCTGGGATGAATGCGACAAAGCCGTGAAGTCAATCAAGAAGTACGACAAAAAGACCGAACAAAAGAAGCAGTACATCTATGGTCTGATGGAAGACCGAAAAGGCGACGAAGTAACCGAAGAAAACAACGATAGTTTCAGGTCCTTCCAGGGGATGAAAGGTTACGACAAAGGTCGCGAGATGGAAAAGAAAATGTCGAAGGAGGCGGCCGAAGGCGAACGCAAGATGCATTATTTTGCGGCGGAGATGCACTTTCTGCAAGCTTTAGGCGATAAACCCTGGTCATGGACGCATGTCTGGTTGCTTTATTGCGAAGAGAAAATGAAATTGCAAAAGTGGGCGGAGGCGCTCAGAGAGCTGAATGCGTTAAAGAATACGACATCGGCAGGCAACGTGATCCGTACGCCGTTGTCGCGGCTGCATAAAGATATTGGTCTGTGCGAATTGGCTCTAGGAAACCATCAAGGCGCAATGGACGACTGGCGTCTCGCCCTCGACTACAACAAAGATGACTACGAAGTTCATCTGCAAATTGGAATGTTGCTTGAAAGTGAACGACATTATTCGTCGGCTGTGAAATACTACAAAGAATTTCTTCGCCTTCGCGAAGGCACTAAGGATGCGCGAGTTCAACAAGTTCGCGATCGCATCACCAGAATCGAACAGATGTTGAATCCAAATGAAGCTGCACCGCAGCGACCGAAACCTTCTCCATACATGCGCGAAGAAACCAACAAGTACAATATTCGCCAGGACGGAGTAACAGATCAGCGGCGCCGCCAACTGAAGATGCAACAACAACGCGAAGGCGACTCAGGCTTCTAAGTTTGTCTCAGTGAACTTGCAAGTGCCCAGGCTGCGAGGTTCTCCAGTGGTGGCGCGGCATTGTAGGAACCGAGGCTGCTAACTTCGATGTTTGAAACGTCGGTAACTTGAACCGGCTAATCAAGATCTTCCAGCTTCAAATGTTCCGGATTATTCTCGTCCGTAAGCCACTTGCTATAAACTTCTGCCGAAGCCACAGTCATCACAAGGTGCTGCATCAACGGTCCGAAAATTAACGGCGCAGTAAGTGCTCCGATTCCAGCCATCATCAAATCCAAAAGACCTAAAGGTACAAACAATCGATCCGTGTCTTCCCAACTTTGCTTCAGCGCTGCGATCGGACCATAATTCCGATCAACGATGTAAAACGCAGTGAGCTGAAACTTCATGAACAGCAGCACTCCTGGGATAACAAACAAGAAGGTTCCAATGCCAATCAGAACTGATGAGATCGAAAGTGCAACCAAAGCACTCATCGTCTGCGGCAATGGACGAAAGATATCAGATGCTTTGACGGGAATTCCGCGCACCACCTTTAGTGCTATGTAATTCCATCCGGCCCAGAGACCGCCAATGAAAACAGCAGGCGTGAGCATGCCCAAAACTGTCCACCATGCCGGATGTGTAAACCCGGCTCTCCAATCAAGAAATCCACCGGTAATAACCGTGACGACGAGGATAGCGACTGGCAGCGCGCCGGAAACTCCCCACGCAAGAAACAGAGGAAAGAACCGACGCACAGAGATGACCCACGAATCGCAGAGAGTTCCAATTGCGTAGGTAGTTCTGCGTTTTACAAGCGTCAGGTTAAGCTGTTTTGTGTCTTCCACGTGTCGACCTCTTGGCCTAAAGAACCACTATACGACCCCGGGCATAGATCCAAAAGTTTCATTCTAAAAGGATTCAGATTTTACCGCGCCGTTTAAGAAAGGACCATGGGCGCCTGCAAGGCGCCCCTACAATTATTGAACAAATGTCGCCCCTACAATTATTGAACAAGGTTCGCCCCGACAAATATTGAACAAACGTCGCCCTGCAATTATTGAACAATGTCGCCCCGACATTTGAACGTTAGTCATTGAACGATATGCGCCTATAATGACCATAATTGTAGGGGCGCCTTGCAGGCGCCCTTTTAGCCGTCGGGCGCGCTTACAAAAGGATTCGGCGCCTCGCCAGTTGGGGGACGAAACGCCGATTGCAGCTCCTTTTTTAAATTGTTCGCGGCGGTTAGGCGGCGTATTCGATTTCCTTGAGTTCTTCCATACGGAGAGTATGGAGAGCTTCGTTGTAAGACATTTTGCCGCTTTCGATGTGGTGGAGGCACTCGATAGCTTTTCTGGCTTGGGGTTTTGTGATTTCGTTGCGCAAGATAAGAGCTTCGGAAACACTCATCTCGAAGTTTTCAATGCTGGCGGCTGACTGACGGAGAACGGCTTCGTCGATTACTCCGGCGGCTCTGAGCAGAGTAACGGCTTGTTCGATAACATCGAAATCGCTCATCACTTGTTCCAGCGTGGTGTTCATCTCATGAACCAGCTTGAGCAAACGAGCAGCTCTAGCTCTAGTGAACATCGGGTTTTTGAACATCTTTTGCAGTTGCACAGCCGCATCGATCACGTTGCGTTGTACGAGATTGTAGGTGGTGACCAACTCACCGTATTGCATATCTTGTTCGGTTCCGAGTTCAGCAAGAACCATTGCATCTTCGGCGCTGAGCAGGTTCGCCTCGACCAGCAGTTCGCCGACCTTTGGAGGCGCTACTGGGATGCCGACGCCCTTGAGTCCCAGGGCCGTGAGGAGACCTTCAAAGGACTCGCCGTCTCTGACGATGAATTGAACTGCTTTGACGGCATCGAAGAAGTGCAGGTGTTTGTCGCGAAGGAGAATTTGAAGGCTGATGCAAGTAGTAAGTGTTTTTTCGGTGATCAAATTGAGGTGAACAAGAGACAATCCCAGTGGATAACCAGTCTGCTCCGAGTAGCGCATTCCTTTTTTCAAGCTCTCTTCGTTGAGGATTCCTGCGGCGAGAAGGAGCTTGCCGAGGCGGGTGAGAGAACCAAGTTCGCGACTGATACCATTGAGGCGATAAGCTTCGTCGATGGTGACTTGATGCACATGTGCGAAGCGCAAGAGTTCTTTCGCCATTTGTACTTCGATAGAACCTTCGCGTACCGAGCGTTGAGTTCTGACAGCGCATTCGACATCGAGGTCGCTGACATGACCGGACATGACTAACACGCGACCGAGTGGCATTGCGGTTCTTTTCGCAATCACCAGGCAATTGTTCAAAATCACAGGAGAGATGATTCCTGCTTCGAGGAAGAGTTCGCCTAGACGATAAAGAGGATTGCGAGTTTTCTTGGCTAATAACATTTGCTAAATCTCCGTAGCAGAGCCGCGTCCGGGGGCAAAGTGCCCTGGTCGATTAGTAAGGTATGTGGTCGAAAGCTGCTTGATGTACTTATAGTAATCGCGTCTAGATGAAAAGTGAATTCGCTAAAAACATATAGCAAAAACGTGTATAAAACAACGGAGATGCTCTTAACGTGCGGGGATCCATTGATTAAACAGATATATTAATTGCCCTAAGTCAGCTATATCCCGAAAATTCTTCACGCTCAGTTCACGTTTTTCCACTAATCTGAGGAGCAAAACGAATTTCTTAGAACCAAAAACCGGGCTGCTGCCGGACAGGTTCACTCACTACGAACTTTTGACGCCACTTAGTTCAAAATTTTGCGTATATAAAGGTTGGGCGGCTTCGAATATTCGAATCGCTTTCATTTTGATCTCTAGTAATCATCTACTGTTTCGATAAACTGCACGTTGATTTTGGGATGCTGCTTTTTGAATTCGTCCAATTTGCTTTTGTCGATCCTCGGGCAATCGTGGATACCGAGTAGCGCCAATTTTTTCAAGTTGCCCAGTTTCATCAGTCCTGCCGCTGTAATCTTATGATTGCCATGCAGGATCAAGCCTGTGAGATCGCGAAACTTTCCAATCACCGCGAGGTCCTGGTCGGTTAGGTTGAGACTCTGGACGTCGAGATAGCGAAGCCTAACGTTCTCGAGGAGTTTCAAATTTTTATTGTCGATTTTGGAACCACCAATGCTCAGTGCAATCGGTTTACGAAAAACGCTTAAGGCACCAAATGTAGAACCACGTAGATTTGGACAATACATCATGCATATGAAGTCCATCGATTTTATCTGACTCAATGCGGTTATTGATTCATCCGTTACTTCCGTTTTTGAAAGATTAATTGCGCCGAAATCCTTGAGATTACTCAGGTATTTGAGACCGACTTCGGAAATCTTAGTTTCGATAAGCGAGAGTTCTTTGAGTGTGCTTATTTTGCTGACAGAATTTTTTATCCAATCATCTGTGAGTTGAGTCCGATCGAGTCGCAAGCCAATCAGATCCAAAAATGTAATAGTGTTCAACTGTTCGTCCGTAAGGTCGGCGTCCCTGCAGTCGATGAAATATGGTGTTGACCCAGGTTTTCGTTCGGATGTTCGTGCCTGATTCGCCAACGCGACGAGCTTCACACCACCATCTTTAAACCTACAAGGCACCCATTCCGGATTTGTTTTGCTGTAACCCTTTAAATGCTTAGCGAAAATGTCTTCTCCAACATCAACCACGGCTTTCTTCATCCGAGGCGAAACTGATGTGTCTATCGGGGCTGTGGCGACATTTGAAATGAGGAGCGCCATCAGTCCAATCAAAAGCACCGCTATCATCGAGATCATAATTTTGCGACGCAGGGGATGCTTAGGTGCCGTCGGTTGAACTCCGGTCATGAGAAACTCATTCAACTTTGAAGTGCTTCCGGATTGCGATGAATTCTCGCTTTGTCCGTATATGACCTCGGCATTGTCTTTAAGTTCTTGGAGATCTTTGCGCAAATCTGAGGCGCTTTCATAGCGGTCAGCCGGATCCTTTTTCAGGCACTTCGCAATAATTGCCTCCATTTCTTCGGGGTAATTTCTGTCAGGTGCAACGTCGCTGAGCCGCGGTGGAGGCTCGTTGACCTGCTTCATTAGAAGCGCGGGAACCGTCGGCGCATCGAACGGCTTTTGCCCTGTGAGAACCTCAAACATCAAACATCCAACGCTATAAAGATCGGCCCGTTCGTCCACATCTTTTCCGTTTGCTTGTTCCGGACTTATGTAAGCTGGAGAACCAAGTGCGATGCCGGTTTTCGTCTGTCGCTGATCTTCCGTTAAGAGTTTGGCTAAACCGAAGTCTGTGATAGTTGTTTTGATGGTACCGCTAGCGGTGCGTTCTACAAATATATTGGATGGTTTAACGTCTCTGTGCAGGACATCTTTTCGGTGTGCGTGCGAAAGTCCGTCGCATATTTGAATGAAGATGGTAAGCGCGTCTTCAAATGGCGGCACGATTTCTGATTCAATTAAGGAAGAAAGGCTTCGGCCTGTCAGAAGTTCCATGACGATAAACAATGAATCGTCATCGGAATGTCCGAAGTGAAGAATTCCCAGGATGTTTGGATGTTGTAGCTTGGCAAGAGCTTTTGCTTCTTTGTGAAAACGAATCACTTCCTCGTTGCCCATGTTCCAGCCGATTACCTTGACGGCAACGTCGTTGAGCATCTTACGGTCCGTGCACCTGTAGACCACGCCCATACCGCCGCGTCCCAATTCTTCGATCGGCGCATACTGTTCGTGACTGAAATCGATTTTTTTCATTCTCTGTAAACTACTACAGGTTTGTCGCCGCACTCAGTTTGGAAATTATCGACCACGGCTTTTGTCAGCTTAGGGCATCCTTTGAGATGCACGCTCTGAAGAGTTTTGATTTTAGTTAATTCAAGCAGCCCCTCTTCGGAAATTTCTTTGTTGTTATTGATATTCAAAATTTCGAGTTCCGGAATTTTTGCATCAACCAGTGATTTTATATCGGCGTCGGTAAGGTTGAGATTTGAAAGGTCCAGACTTGGCAGCTTTCGGAGCTTACCGAGTTTTGGTATGTTAGCCGTTTGAAATCCTGTTCCGCTTAGTCCGAGGTGGAAGAGGTCCGAATTATCGTGCATCAATTCTATATTCGAACCAGTTATGTTTTTGCATCCGTCCAGTCCTAACCAGGCGAGTTTCGCATACTGCGAGAGCGCTTTGATGCCTTCGTCCGTGACTTTTGTTCTGTGTACCGTGATGAGATTCAGAGCGAGCTGTCCGTTACGAATCAGGTATTTCAGACCCTCATCGGTAATCTCAGTATCATCTAAATACAACTCTTCAAGCGTGTCGATCTTTGATAATACTTTCAGACCATGGTCGGTAATTTTGGTTTTATTGAGGAGAAAACCTCGAATCTTCAGCGACGTGACCGCATCCAAATCATCGTCTTTGACGTCGCTTCCGGTCAGGTCAAGCCAGTCCGGATTTGCTCCGCCCTGGATAAAACCAAGTTGTTTGTTTGAAGCTGTGGTGACTTCTTGCAACGCTGCTTTCGCGTCGCGCTCGATCTTCACCCACATTTTTTGCTCGCGGAGTCGCTTAGGCTCTTTGGTGCTGGGTTCCGGATTGAGAGCTAGACCGGTTTGATCTTTGAGTGCTTCGAATTGATAACTCTTAATTGCGTCATCCAATTTTTGATCTCTTCCATGTTGCAGGTTTAACTGCCAGAAGAAATAGCCTACGCCGCTGCCCAACAGCACTAGTCCGACGATCGCCATGGCGATGAACTTCTTCTCTTGCGATGGTCGAAGCGCATTTTGCATTCCCGAGATGATGTAGGCACCCGTGCGAAGAAAGGATTTGGATGGCGAGTAAGCGCCGCTCTCTTCACTGTGCTGATCGAAGGACACGTGGCAGATACTGTCTTTCAGTTGTTGAAGATCGGCGCGCAACAATTTCGCTTTTGCATATCGATCGTTTGGATCTTTTGATAAACACTTAGCGATTATTCGATCCATCTCGGGTGGATAGTTTCTATCAGGGGACCGTTCTGCCAGGGTGGGCGGCTGTTCCCGGATGTGCTGCATGAGAAGGTGTGGGACCGTCTCTCCCAAAAAGGGTCTTGTTGTCGTCAGCAATTCAAACATCAAGCATCCCAAACTATAGATGTCTGAGCGCTCGTCAATTGGCTTGCCATCACATTGTTCCGGGCTCATGTATGGTGGGCTTCCCATACTGATACCAGTCTGTGTCAAACTCTGATCTTCGACGACCAGCTTTGCCAGTCCGAAATCGGTGATTACAACTTGCAATTCTCCCGCTTCGTATCGAGCGACGAATACGTTTGAAGGCTTGATGTCGCGATGCAGGATGCCCTTGCCATGCGCATGCGAGAGTCCATCACAAAGTTGGATGAAAATCTCCAGAGCCTCTTCGAACGACGGGAGTTTTTCCAACTCTATGAGTTCTGACAAACTTCTTCCGGTGAGTAGGTCCATCACCAGAAAAAACGAATCGTCGTCTGAATGCCCGAAGTGCTGTACACCCAAGATGTTCGGGTGTTTCAATTGGGCAAGAGTTTTTGCTTCTTTATGAAATCGAATTACGGCATCATCTTCAAACGTCCAGCCGATTACTTTGACAGCTACGTCTTTGAGAAGTTTTCGATCCTTGCATCTGTAGACGATTCCCATACCGCCGCGACCCAATTCCTCAAGCACCATGTACTGCTCGTGGCTGAAGGATACGTTTTTAAACGGCGAATTCAATATCGAGTAACCTGACAACTAAAGAGCGATTATACCTTAGAGAATCACGGGAGGGGCGACTACACTCCGCGCGTTGCCCGCGACCAAGACTGTGAAGGCGACGCCATGCGTCGCCTTGAAATCCGCAAAAGCGAACCGCCGGCTCTGCTGTTCACTTGCGTGAGACTTCGCAGAAGCCGGCGGTCGAGGTTTTTATTCCTTATTTCCCGGTGTAAGCCGGAGTGCGTTTCTCGACGAAAGCTTTGACGCCTTCCTGGAAGTCGTCACTGCGTCCGGCAATTTCTTGCAGGCTGGCTTCGTACTCGAGAAGTTCTTCCAAGTCGTGGAACAGCGCTCGGTTGACTGCGCGTTTTGTAAGAGCAAACGCTTTAGTTGGTCCGGCTGCGAGTTTGTCAGCCAGTTCCATTGCTTCTTTCATCACATCTGCGTCCGGGCAGACTTTGTTGATCAAATTGAGTTTCAGTGCCTCAGTCGCAGGCAGTTTTTCTGCGGACAGCATGAGTTCGAATGCTTTCGTTGCACCGATCAATCTGGGCAGCATGAATGTCGAACCTGAGTCAGGAACGAGCCCGACCTTGGTGAACGACTGAATGAATGAAACGCTTTCGCCTGCGATTCTATAGTCGCATGCGAAGGCCAAACTTGCACCGGCACCAGCAGCGACACCATTGACGGCGGCGATGATTGGTTTTTCCATGCGGCGAAGCTTTGCAATGATTGGGTTATAGCGACGTCTGATTGAATCGCCGAGCGAAGGACGCTCGCCGACTTCCTGAGAAATGCTACGACTTTGCAAGTCTTGTCCCGCGCAGAATCCGCGTCCGGCACCAGTGATGACGATGGCGCGAACATCTTTGTCTTTTTCAAGTTCTTTCAACGCATCTTGCAGACGGAATGTTAGCTCATCATTGAATGCATTCAGTTTGTCAGGACGATTGAGAGTGATTACTCCGACTTTGCCCTTTTTCTCGATCAAGAGAATATTCTCTTCGGTCATTTTAAAGCTCCTTGCTTGTAGTGATGTAGAGCCGCTGTATGGGCGCTTGTAAGCGCCCATGCCGCTCAGTTCTGTTCTTACCGACCGGAGAAAACCGGTTGACGTTTTTCAAGAAAAGCTTTCATGCCTTCTTTTTGATCTTCTGATGAGAAGAGCATGTAGAAGTTCTTGCGCTCGAATTCCAGACCTTCGGAAATCGAAGCGTCGAATGTTTTGAGTACGGCTTCTTTGGCCAACTTCAAAGCGACAGGTGATTTCTTGGCGATCTCTTTAGCCAGCGATTTCGCTTCGTCGAGATAGAGTTCGACAGGAACCACTTTAACGACCAGACCGTAGTGATAAGCTTCTTGTGCGTTCATCGGACGACCGGTGAGAATCATCTCCATCGCTTTGTGCTTGCCGACTACGCGTGTCAGACGCTGAGTACCACCGGCACCAGGGATGACACCAATGTTGATTTCCGGTTGACCGATCTGAGCTGATTCTGAAGCGATGATGATGTCGCAGGTCATCATCAACTCGCAGCCGCCGCCGAGGGCGTAACCGCTGACAGCCGCGATGATAGGCTTTTTGATCTTGCGTACTTTATCCCAGGTGGCAAAGCGATCCTTTTGCATGATGCTGATCGTTGTTTCTTCCGACATCTCGCCGATATCAGCACCAGCGGCGAATGCACGTTCGCTACCGGTGAGAATGATCACTCTGATATTGTCGTCGTGATCGAACTTCTCGAGTGCGGTGACCAACTCATCCATAAGATCGTGGCTGAGGGCGTTGAGCACTTTTGGACGATTGAGCGTCACTATACCGATGGCGCCATCTTGCTCAACAAGAATGTTTTTGTAATTCGCTTCTGTCATGTTCGTCTCCCTAACGATTTTTTCAACCTTTTCGATCTTTTCGATAGTTTTGCTCAAAATAGCCGCCTTTTTAGGTTACTGATGTGAGTTGCTTAACTACAGGGCATCATCTGATTCATGATTAGTGAACCATTTGCCGCCCTAGATTTCCTTGCCGCACTCGCCGCAGAACTTGAAGCTCTCCGCCATAGTGGTGCTGCAATGCGGGCATTTTTTGAAGCCCGCCGCTAAATTGATAGGTCCTGCTGGACCGGCTGCTTTGCAGCGAATAACGTCGTAATCCATCTCTGTCTTTTTGCGGAACGAATTGAGTCCTTGCGCGGTTTCAAAAGAACCCGCATGCAAAGAGAGCCAGTCGCGCGCGTGACCAATGGTCATTGACCAGGAGAAGTCTCTCCAGAAGTTGAGCTGCTGCTTTGTATATCGTGTGCATTCCGGCAGCTTGTTGTACATCTTCTTAGCCAGTTCTTCCACTGCTGAATCCAGCATGGAATAAGGCACGACCTGGTTTACGAGACCCCAATCGAGTGCTGTGTATGCGTCTATTGGTTCACAGGTCAAAAGCATTTCTCGTGCGCGACGATCGCCGACGATTAGCGGTAACCACTGCGTAGCACCACCGGCGGCGACACTACCGCGAGCGGCTCCGACCTGTTTAATCGTGACATGGTCTGCTGCAATTGCCAGGTCGCAAGCCATATTAAGCTCATTGCCACCACCGACGACCATGCCGTTCAAACGCGCGATCGTGGGCTTGCCGATATTGCGCAATCTATCGTGCATCTCGATGAATGCATACATCCATTTGTAATAGTCATTCGGTTTTTTCAGTATCGGGTCTTCTTGTTCTTTCAAATCAGCGCCGGTGCAAAATGCTTTGTCTCCGACGCCGGTTACGACAACTACCGCGATTGCATCATCTCTGGATGAATCGAGAAACGCTGTCGACAATTCATTTAGTGTCTGCATGTCGAAGCAGTTCAATACATCTGGTCGATTGATTGCAATCGTTGCGATGTAAGTATTCTTCGAATAGTTGATTCTGCGAAAACCAAACGACTCTGGGGCGGCTCCGCTCAACATCGCTTCGTGCTGTGTAGTTTGCACCATGATTCTTTTCCTGTTGGGATTTGCTCGATTCTTTATTCTGAACGGAGTCTTTTCGGGAGCTGGAGCATCCAGCTTGAGGGTTTCTTTTTAAACGCAAACCGCCGATTTCGAATTTCTTTGAGCGGCGATGTTATTGATAACGCTGATATGCTTCATGCGATTTTGAAGCCAGTCTTTTTCGACAATCGCAAGGGTGATGGTTCCACGAGCGATCTTTCCGCGAATGTTGCAGGCTTCGATGTTAGCGACCACTTTGTTGTCTCTGACCTCGACGAGCGTCGCTTCGATTTCGACGTTCATTCCAGGCAGTGTCATTGCCAGGTGGGAAAACTCGAAATTGCAGCCGATACTCTCTTCATGTGACTCGAGGAATGGAGAGAGAAGTCGGCGGGCAGCCAATTCCATGTGGTGGGTGAGAAAAGATGACGAGTATAAATTGTGAACCAGTTTGCCTTCGAAGTATGCCACCATATTCGGTGTGACTTCGATTTCGATTGTTGCTGTTTGACCAATCGCGAGACCAGGTTTCATATTCTCCTCTCCTCAGAACGAATTCTTTCTACTTTTCCTTTTCATCGAGTTTCCGGCGGTCGACAACACGCACTGCTTTGCCTTCACTGCGAGGCACCGAGCGCGGTTGCATTAGTTTTACGTCTGCGGTGAGACCGAGACTGTCTTTTAGTTGACATTGAATTTTGGCAGTCAGTGATTCGAAATTGACCGAGGCTTCATCGAATTGACCCCAGTGCTTGGTCAGTTGTTCTGTTATCTCGACTTGAACCTCGAGGACGTCGAGCGCGCGCACGCGGTCTATCACCAGTTGGTAGTGCGGGCTCAATTCTTCGATGGAGAGCAGAACTTTTTCAATTTCAGACGGAAAAAGATTGACGCCGCGGATGATCAACATATCGTCAAGTCGCGCTTTGATGCGCTCCATGCGGGCCATGGTCCGACCACACCGACAGGCGTCGACATAGAGCCGGGACAGGTCGCCGGTGCGATAACGAACAACTGGAATGGCTTGCTTTGTCAATGTTGTGAAGACCAGTTCGCCTTCTTCACCGTATGGAAGTTTTCGACCGGTTTCGGGATCGACGATTTCAGGGAGGAAATAATCTTCCCAAATGTGCAAACCGTTTCGGCCTTCAATGCATTCCATTGAAACGCCCGGTCCCATCACTTCGCTCAAGCCGTATATGTCAAGCGCGGTGATTGATAATGCCTTTTCGATTTGCGCGCGCAGTTCTTCTGTCCAGGGCTCAGCTCCGAAGATCCCGATTTCTAGCTTGATGGTCGATCTGGAGATCTTCAAATCATCCATCAAGTACGCCATGTTGAGCGCATAAGATGGAGTTGAACACAAAATCCTGGCGCCGAAATCTTGAAGAAGCAGGATTTGCTGTTGGGTTCTGCCACCTGAGGCAGGCACGACGGTGGCTCCGAAGTTCTCGGCTCCGTAGTGCATGCCAAGACCGCCAGTGAAGAGCCCATATCCATAAGCATTATGCAGAATGTCGCCGGGTCTGACGCCCGCGGCTGCCAGAGAACGCGAGCAAACTTCTTTCCAGTCATCGAGATCCTGATCGGTGTAGCCGACTACCGTGGGTTTACCTTTGGTTCCTGATGACGCGTGGATGCGACGGACCTTTTCAAGCGGCTCTGCGAATAATCCAAACGGATAATTTTCGCGGAGGTCGGTTTTCTTAGTAAAAGGAAGGCACTGAAGGTCGTCAAGTGAGTTGAATGAGTCGAGATTGATTTTGTGCTCATCAAACCGTTGCTTATAGAACGGAACCTTTGCGTATACGCGCTCCAGAAGGTTTTTCAAGCGCTCCAGTTGGAGGGCTTCCAGCTCTTTGCGCGGCAATGTTTCCGCTTGTTTATTCCAGATCAAAGTTTCTGATTTCGTGGACACGGACACGAAGACCACCTGAAAGATGTGCGAAGCAGAGATCATATTCTGAAAATTTGCTATTAGTGGAATTGCTTAGGAAGCTTGAATAATCGGAGACCGAACGGTGCTCTGCCGGGCTGACGGGAGTCATGCACACAGGTGTTAAATTAGTGCTCGCTAAGCTTTTCAATTCGGATAGAATCTATCGTGGTCTCAACAGTTCGCTGAGATCATCGGTTCAGTTCGATTTACCTGCACTATTGCCTATTAGACTGAATCATCTTTACCGTTGCCGCGATGTCCGTTTGTCCTTACCGTTTTTGGACAAACTCTTTCTTACTACTTGCAGAGTATTTCTAGACGATGACCACTGATCCCTCAGAAGCAGCGCTCGCACCAAAACGCGAGCGACTTTTCGATCACCACATGTGGTGGATCATCGTTCTTGGGATTTGCGGAGTTTTTATATACCAGGCGTTTAAATATCAAGCGTTCCCGGCGGCGTCTATTGATATTAAAGTGCCGCGATTGACAATCCAGGAGCAAGCCAATGCGTTGGCGCCAAAGCTGGGTTATGACAAAAAGAATTTGATTGAGTCGACCGTCTTCGAAGACGACGACAATGGAAAAACATTTCTCGAGCACGAATATTCGCAAGAAGAAGCCAACAAGCTCATGGCGACGGAGATTCCAATCTGGTATTGGAAAACCAATCTTTGCAAAGAATTCGATCAGGAAGATTTTACGACCTGGATTTCTCCTCAGGGTCACCTTGTATCATTCGAGCGCGACATACCTAACGACGAGGCGATGACGAGCGTATCTCACGAGGAAGCTCGAAAATTAGCTCGAGCCTATTTCGAAGCAAACGAGCCTGCAGCAGCCAAATTCAGCAAACTAATTTCTGACGAAGCGTACACAAAACCAAAACGTGAAGATCACTCATTCACCTGGGAAGACCCGGATACCGACTACAAGTCTGGACACCTGCGTGTCTACGTTTACGTCTCAGGCGACAAAATCACGCAGTACAACAAGTTCTTACACGTGCCGGATAAGTGGGAACGCGAGTTCAATACAATGCGTTCTTACAACAACCTGTTGGGACAATTTGCATTTTTCTTCATTCACCTTTTCCAGAGTATTGCGTTCCTGATCTTCGTCTGGGGCATCATCACTAAGAACTTACGCTGGCGCGCGGCGATTTTTGGTGGTGTCTTGCTCGGTGGAATTTCTGCTCTCGATTATTTAAACCACCTGCCGCAACTGATCGCTAATTACAGTACGACAGTGGCTTTTCGAGACTACCTGATCAAGCTCGTGCTCAATTCGCTTTTGGGATTCGTTAGTAACGCGATGACCGGTGTGACACTGTTTGGTGGCGCGGAAATTGTTTATCGAAAACTATTCCCTCACAAAATTGCTTTCGAGAAGATGCTCACCGTGGGCGGCTTAACGCATGAAAGCTATGTGCGTGCGATTATCGTCGGACACTTTGTTGTTGCCATTCATCTTGGCTGGATCGTGTTGTATTACATCATTGGCAAGAAAATAGGCTTCTGGTGTCCTCTCGGTGTAGAGAGCCACGAAACACTCTCTAACGTCGTTCCGTTTATCTCGGCTATCGCACTTGGCGTCAGCGCCTCCTTTGAAGAGGAGCTTGCATGCCGGATCATTGGTTTGGGTTTGGGCACCAAACTGTTTAAACATTTTTGGATCGCCAATCTATTTCAAGCTGTTGCGTGGGGATTCGCGCATAGCTCCTATCCGCAAGAACCCGCCTACGCCCGTGGTTTGGAACTAACAATTATTGGTCTATTCCAGGGATGGATACTCCGGCGTTATGGGATTGTGGCTTGTGTTTGTTCGCATTATCTCGTCGACTCATTCATGTACGTCGAAGCGTTTTTATACTCTGATGTTCCGGCGCTAAAACTCTCCGTGATTCCGGCACTGATTCCATGGCTGGTGTTGGTCGGTTGCGCGTTTCTCGTGAAGAAGAAAAAAGAACTCGGCACGGGCGAGCAATACAACAACGATCAAATTCCTCTTGTAACTCCGCCACCACCGCCGGTGGACGAAGCACCTCCTCCAATCGAGTACAAGCCGATTGAAAAGCGTGTTCGAGGCAGTATGTTTATTATCTGTGTTCTTGCGATAGTCAGCATGTTGACGTTGCCGCTGGACCAGGGAATCAATCGCAGCGCCAAGCTGTCAATCGATCGCGGTCAGGCGATTAAACGTGCTCGAGAGGTCATGAAAAAGCATAATATCGATCCGAAGGACTGGATGGAAAATGCTTATGCGACGACAAACTCCGTTGGTGATTCATTCCAATATATTTTTGAAAACACCGATGCGACTAAAGCTAAACAAATTTTTGATGAAACCAAACGCGGCTTTTACTGGGCCGTTCGATTTTTCAAGCCTTTGGTATCCGAGGAATACACGGTTTACCTCGACGGACAGGGGAATGAGATAAGCCTCGATATCACGCGTGAAGAGGATGATGTCGGCGCGAGTTTGACATCGGATGAGGCTCGCAAACTCGCAGAGGATTACTTGAAGGAAACCCACCCTGAGTTCAACGGATTCAAGTTCGAACAAATTTCTTCGGAAAAGAAGAAGAACAGGGTCGACTACACAGTCAAGTTTACGTACCCGCGTTTGAAAGTTGCTGATGCCGATTGCCGGATCAGCATCTCTGTAACGGGTGACCAGGTCGGCGACTTTTCGCAATATTGGGATGTGCCCGATTCCTGGACGTTCGAACGCAACAAACGCACGTTCAAAGATGAGGCTCTCGGTCATCTGAGAACTGTCGGGCTAATCATTGGTGGTATTGCGTTCCTGTTTTGGTGCTACACGGTGCTGAGAACGGGAGCGATTCGATATCGCTTTCCGTTGCTTATTGCCAGTCTGACGATCCCGCTTGGGCTGCTGGGATTTGCAAACAATTTCCCCTCGTTCTACTCAGAGTTAAACACCACAACACCGGTAAGCTCATATATCGCAGGTCAGGTGGTCTCGCTGATCTCGTCGTTGTTTGGAAAATTTGTTTCCGTCGCGCTGCTGATTGCTGTGTCGCTTGGTGCGCTGAGAATCATCTGCCCGAGAACACCTATAGCTTCGTATATCAATTTCGCGTTCGCAAAGATTCCGCGAGACCAGACAGAAAAGCGAAGAGCCCGACTGGAACTGTGGTTCGATGCCATTCTTTACAGCTATTCGATGGTTGCTTTCTCAGGAATTGTTGGTCAGCTAAAAGAGCTGATGTCTAGTATGATATCACCGACGGTGCCAACCGCTTCCATCTATTCACTCACCGATCTTACGGAAGTGGTTTTGCCGATTGGTCACATCATGTTGAAGTACTTCGACGTCCTGCCGTACATGCTGTGCGGAATTGTAGCGGCAGTCGGTATGACTGCGAGATTTGCGCCGAGTTTTTGGCGTACCGCAATTGTGGGACTTGTTGTAATTTTGATTGGTTTTAGCGGAGCGCGCTATTGGCAGGATTACCTTCTCAACGTGATGGAATACGTTTTGGTTTTGTTATACACCTACGTCTCCATCAGTCAGATGGCGCGCAGCAACTATGTTGCTTATGCCATTGCAACCTTGATGATCGTCTGTCTGACTTATGTTCACTCGATCGGAATGAATGGTCCTCAGCTATTTTTCCCGTCATTCATAACGGTGACAACTATCGTCTTCGCGCCCGCGCTAGTTTTAATCGCAATTATGCTTCGAAAACTCAAACGTTAAACGAGTGGTCTTCGAATTGCGTGGTGTTATATACGGTGCTACGGTTTGGCTTTGGGATTTGCGACTGGAGCGGAGTCTTCGGGATTCGGAATGTCGTTGCCTGATGGTGTTTTATAACTCTTGAGCGGGAATGACTTGCCGTCCGGGAGTCTCAAAACGGGATCTAAGATACCGATGTGGTAAACCGTCCATTTTTTAAGTTGTTCTCTTCTGACAATGTGCAATCTCAATTTTGCTGATTGGAGATGCGGCAATTGTTTTTCAATATCAACTTCTGACATGGTTTTGCCGTCAGCCAATTTTACCGGACCAGGATCGCGCGGATGCAGGTAGGCCGCCACTTCTTCGCCGAGCGATTCCTTAATCGCGTCCTCCAC
This sequence comes from Obscuribacteraceae bacterium (SeqCode), assembly GCA_044225915.1. Taxonomy (GTDB): domain Bacteria; phylum Cyanobacteriota; class Vampirovibrionia; order Obscuribacterales; family Obscuribacteraceae; genus JADYXR01. The sequence continues at coordinate 76,927 of JBGAHZ010000027.1, read as the reverse complement.
ACTTGCGTATATAAAGGAATCGTCGCTCTCCTCATCTTTGTTTATTTCGGGTTTAACAGATTCGATTTTTCCGCTTTCTTTATCCGGATTTTTTCCATCATTTGATTTGTCACCGGCATTGTCTTTATTTCCTACCTTCTTAATAGTGGAAATTGGAATCTCTTTTCCGTTGTGTTGAACGACCAGAAGTTTCTGTTTGTCCTCGATGCTCAGAGAACCTTCGCGGTTGACATCGTGTTCGTTTTCAGTTGGCTTGTACTCGATTCCTTTGCTGGATTCCGGACGTTCGATGGACCCTGGCGCGATTGACGGTCGCAAGCGCAACGCAAAACCTTTCCAACATTCGATGTCAGGATCTCTTACAAACTTTGTGAAATCTGCTTCAGTCATGGGGATGCCATATGCCATTGGCAGAGGCAAGAAAAACGGCGCATAGCGGGCTTCTTCGAAGGTTAAGTCAATGTCGACAATGACATCCTCCGGTTGCTGCCACGGCAATATCGTGATGTGGTCTTTGTCAGGATGTTTGATTGGTGTTTCTTTAACAGTGCCGACGGTAAACGGTCTGCCCATCATGAATGCCAGATTGGGCTCCTGTGCCGAGGCGTAGACCAGGTAAGAAACCCAGCCTCCCTTTTTCGGACAACGACATGTGTTGCCGCCAAAGAGTTCTGCTGTCGCTTTGTAATCGCCGCGTTGCACTGCTTCAAGAAACTGCGCAGCAGTGCCCTTGGGATCTCCTGTCGAGCTGCTCGAAAACATCGTGAGAATCACGATTGCAAGAACGCCAATGATTAGGACAGGGTAGATGAATCGCATAAGTTGATTCTAACAAGAAATTATCGTCACTTTTTCCTGTTCAACACCCAGGGATAATGGCATGACGCTATGCTAGTGACATCCAGTCTAACACGCGGAGATAGTGAAATATGTCAGCGCTCAAACCCGAGTTGATCGTAATCTTCTCAATACTTGCTGTCTCTGTTTTCTTATGGCGATTCATTCGCGATAAGAATATGTCGCAGGTAACTTTTAAAGAGCTCGCGCCAACACTGAAAGTGTTGCTGGCGATCATTCTTCCCGTCGGGGGCTTGCTGCTCGCCAGTCAGTCTGTCGGTTTATCGATGTTCCAAGCTGCACCATACTTTGCAGGAGCGGTTGCCTTACCGTATTTAATTTCTTCGATCGGTTTGCCACCATTTCTTCGATCGTTATTGATACTGGGAGCGTCGGTTGCGTTTACTAATTTCGTCCCTGCGGATAACTATCAAATGCCGCTTGCCGCGGTGGTCGCAGGCTTAGTGTGCTGGAAGTCTGCGCAAAATTTACTGAAGCAGGAAAACACAACCCTCGAAGATTTTCTGCCGGCATATCTGTGGCTGGTGACAATGTATTGGTGCAAAACAGTCGACTCGGATTCTTGGGTTGGGCATCATCAAAACTTGATCATGGCATCTTTTATCGTCGCGATATTTATGCGCTGGATTCAAGAACCATTTCTCAAAGTCGACAATCTGTACGTCAAGCGCGCTTGCCTTGCCATTACTGGTGGTTTGGTACTGCTGATACTGGTGACAAAAGTCATTGTGGTGATGGACCTGGCCAAAGTTTGTGCGATTGGTGGTGCCGGATATCTTTTGACTTACATGCTCCAAGCTATGGACAAAGTCGGACCGAATGAATCTGTTGCTAACAAGTCGTTTAAACAACTGCTGTTCATCGGCATCTTCACCTTGTTGTCTACGCGTTTGTTCTTCACTCCCGGGCTGATTGTTCTTGCTATCTCGACATGCATTGCAACCACATCTGGAGCCGCGATGATCGCGGGACTGTACTGGGGGTCTTACATTTTCCTCAATACGTTTATCTTTAAATTCAATAGCAGCATGACCGGCATCAACGTGATGCATCCGTACACGAGCGCAGCTCTCTATGCAGGTCTTCTTATCGCGATAACAGCCGCGCTGCTAATTAGAGAGCGAATTGACAATCGCGCTAAAACGCTTTTGTTTATCTCCGCCACACTGATTGCGCCGGCCGCAACCAACTTCTTTTTGCATGCTGAACCGACGTCGAGTTTGATGCTCGCAACTCTAATCGGATGCGTAATCATCTCCATCTTCAGTCGTGCACTTGCCGGTGTCGAATGGCGCGCGTCGATTGCGTCGCCAGCATCAGCTGATAGTGTCGAATCAGTTAAGACAGGTGACGTAAGCGTAGAGTCGAAAGATATTCTTCCGATCTTTGGATTGAAGGGATACGAAAGCACGATGTTGGTGCCGGCACAAATGATCGCATTCGGTCTCTTGACCGGTGAATTGATCGAGAAAGGCAACAACATTGGCGACGAGAGAATGAGCGTGCTGATCGGATTAGCAGTTGTCTGTTCGGTCGTGCTTGGAATCGCATCATTCATATCGCGACGGACCGCGACTGTCGTCGAGGATCCTGCCGCGGTGGAAGCTGCTATCCGCGCCGAAGAAGCGAAGAAGGTTGATATTCTTCCGCATCAAGAAGAAGGCACTGCAAGCGAAGACGAAGCTGCCAAGGCTAATGCGTCGGACAGTTAGACGTTCGATTCGAGTTCGCGGCGAAGCTGAGAGAGTATATGACACGACGTCTTAGAACCTGTGGCGGGCAACCGCTAATGCTGCTCGCGGCAGTGTCGAGTACAATTTTGCGATTATCAATCGCGGTGCTGCTACTTCAACCAATCTTTCCGTTGAAGTCGATCGCGCAAGAAGATCCCCATGCCTACTTGGAGAACGTCCTCGACAAAATCCAATCGCAATCACTTCGAGGAAAAGAGGTCAATTGGGGTTATGTGAGATCGAAAGCTTTTGCGCTAGCTTCTAACGCGAGAACGACCGCTGATACATACCCTGCAATCTGCTACGCGCTGGCTCAACTGAACGATAATCACAGTTTTCTGATGAATCCTAACGGTACAGTCGAAAGAAATTCCTACACCAAGTCGACGTTTTCTATGCCCAAAGTGAGCGTTCGCGAGAAGGGAAACCAACTTGTGCCTCTGGGGCGAGAAGCGGTCGGCTGCATCTTTGTCTCATCCCATGACGGTCAGCGTTCCGAAGAGTTTGCAAGTAATCTAAGAAAATTCATTGTGGCCGCGCAGTCACGACGTGTTGTTGGTTGGATTTTAGATCTCCGAGACAACAGCGGCGGGAACATGTGGCCTATGCTCGTCGGAGCAGGACCTCTCAATACTGTGGGTGCACAAGGCTTTTTTAACTATAGCAACGTTTCAATCCCGTGGTACTACGAGAGGGGTGAAGCCGGTGTCGTGAACACTGGCGGGAAACATGCAAACTTTAAAGTATCCGATTCCATTCCGGACTTTGGCGATGCACTGCCCATGGCTGTTTTGATAAATGGCAGGACCGCAAGCTCTGGTGAAGCTGTGGCGATTTCGTTTCACGGGAGACCTCGGACGCGTTTCTTTGGCAAGCACACTGCCGGGCTGTCCACTGGTAACGAGACGATTAAACTCAGTGATGGAGCCACTCTTTACCTGACCACGACCGTGGAGTCTGACCGAAACAAAAAAGTTTTCTTGAATGGTTTAGATCCAGATGAAGTAGTTGAACAAGGGAACGTGCCTCTGGGAGCAAGCGCAGATCCGGTTATTCGGAAGGCTCTTATTTGGCTTGCTTCACGTCCGTCGCGGTAAAAGTGAGAACAAACCCTCGTTCTCTCAAACTAGCGGTGCGTGAGTCGGCGGTTCCAATTAAACCTGCATGCAATAATAAATAAATCTACTCTCGGTTGAAATTTGATCTTTGAGCAATCATCAAAAAACGGTGACAAAACATTTTAAGCAGTTTGTCCTCGCGTTCGCTGTTGGGTTTTTGCTTGCATTTTTGGAGCAATGTGCAATTGCTGCAGATGAAGACGGGTTTCGGATTCGTCAGAATCGATTTGCGGAGTCAATGCTAGTGGTCATGACAAAGGATGCGGTGAAGGTGACTATGCCGTTGCATCATTGGACCGCGATCGCGAAAGCTCCGGATTGGCGCGTCCACATGTTTAATAGCAATTCCAAATTACGTTTTGATCTCAGTATGCAAGACTGGCTACGCGGCGGTGTTCTTGATAAATCGAACGAGGCGCTCGATGTATACGAGAAAGCGAAAAAATTGAAAGTGCTGTCTGTGAGTGATGTTGAGCAACAGAAGTTGAAATTGCGGCGAATAGTGTACAAGTCGCTGGGAGAGGAGTTGGGCCGAACGTATCACGGAATGGGTGACATCGATAAGAAGCTTGGTGTGGATACTAAGAAACTGCCCGTCGAGAGCTACACTTGTCTCTATGCGTCCGAGGTTGGTAGCGAAAAGGTAAATGCTTTTCTCTACAGCTTAGACATGATGCCGCCGGCAAAAGGATTTCCGATGCAGTACGTCGTTAACCTCAAAGGCGGACGTAGAATGCTTCGTATTTTGTCGCCATCGATTTCAAATGCGAAAATTCCGCGTGTCACGTTTGACGTGCCTACCGAAGGTTATAAGCTAGCTGCTTCGCCTCGTGAGGTTTTTATTGCGGTCAGTCCGGGCGCTGTAAGCGACATGTTTAAAGAGTTGGATGTCGGCACGCCATTTGGGAATGACTATAAACACTTCAAGTAGATCATGTGATTTACTGAAGTTCGTGTCGAGGCGTTTAGAACCAGAACCGGGCGCCTGCAAGGCGCCCCTACAATTAGCGCCAGGACCGGGAACCAACAATTAGCGCCAAGAAGGTGACCCAACAATTAGCGCCAAGAAGGTGCCCGTACAAATTAGCGCCAAGAAGGTGGGCTATCTGTGTACGGTTCGATGCACGGTTCGATCGTAGAGATCGTTTGAAATCAATTGCAATTTGTCGCCGCTTTGAAGTGAGACAGTAACTGCGACTTGCGAGGAAGAGGCTGGTTTCTCTCGACGAACTATTCGCGAGATGTGCGCATTTTTTGCTCCGAGAAGTTGAATGCCGACGTTGTAGAAATCGGCGCCGCAACGGATTTTTATTGGTTCGTTTGTGTTGTTTCTCAGCTTCAAATCCTGACGTCCGTACCAAACTGTGGCGTCCAGACCTGGTAGGACGGTGGAGATCGTTCTAGAGTGCGGTTCACGCTCAACAACTTCGAGTCCGGATTCGATGCCGGCTTTGTAGAGCAGAGAGGACACGAGGCAGACGCCACCACCCTCGGTGTTGCTGGTTTCGTTACCCATATAGGTTGGAGCGGAAACGAAGCCATGGTCGCTGGTTCTTGGACCAACGACGGTGTTGAATGAAAACGACTCGCCTGGTCGGATGACGTGGTCGTTGATTCTTTTACAGGCGACTCCAATGTTGATTTTGGATTGTCGATTCAGTTGTCCGATTCTGCTGTGCGCTTCACCAAGACGTGTTTGGAACGGTCGCTCTTGCCAGAAGCCTATTGCTAGTGCGACTGGCAGGATTAGAATCAGATAGGTTTTGTCGAGTTTCATGGTTTAGCACCTCGGGCGCCTCGCGAGGCGCCCCTACACTTAAAATCCCTACACGTAAAACCTCTACACTTCAAACCTCTACAGTTAAAATCCCTACAGTTAGAACCCCTACAGTTAGAACCCTACAGATAGAACCCCTACAGTTAGAATCCCTACAGTTAGAACCACTCCAGTTAGAATCCCTACACTTAGAACCTCTACGTTTAGAACCCCGGCAGATCACGGAGGACCTACTTGATCGTCAATTCTTCCGACATTGTGTAGCCGCGAATCAGCTTGGTGTACATGCCTTCCAGAGTGACTGGATTGCAGTTGACCTTGCCGGGAAGCTCCATGCGGAGAAGCGTGTGGAATTCCTTCTTACCAGCAGGGATGGTGGTGCCGAAGAAGACAATTTTGTCATCGAGAACGTCCTGGTGTGACCACCAGTAGCGTCCCCAATCGCCGGCAATGGATTCCGTGTTGGTACCACTTTCGGTGACTGCCTCTGCGGCGCCGTTGCTTTGAACAACTTCAGCACCACTCGGTAGTGGGCATTCGACGCTGACGTATGGCATTGAGATAGGGCTATCGACCAGGACCTTCATCAAGATCGTTTCGCCTGCTTTTATCGTCCCGCCATTAAATGGTTTTGCCACCACTTTGATCACACCGTCGGTGCCGGCTGGTTGTGATTCAAGACGGTAGAACGCGCGGCTCATAGTGAGCCCGGCTGGAGAATTTTTCACCGGCACTTTCTCGCCTGGTTTCAATGCCTTCGTGTACTTCAATACCGTGTTGTAATACAACTTGCCGGGACCGACCTTTTGTATTTGAACGCTGTTTGAAGCTGGCAGGAATGAAGCCAGAGAGAATGATTTCTCTTTGCTGTATTGCTCGCCTTGATTGAAACTGAGTTCAGTTTTCAACACATTGTCCATCAACACTTTTGCAGAGATGGTATCGCCGTTGATACTGGCGCTAGCCAAAGCATCCTTGAGTAGAGCAAGTAAAACTTCGCTCGTTGTCTTAGTGTTGCACCAGCCGTTTTCGTCTCTGTGCAGCATCATCCAATACTTGATCTGGTCAAGCAGTTCGGATTTGTCCGGCTCGACAGCGAGAATTGCTCTGAATGCCAGCGCTGTAGTTTCCTCGCCGGTGTAGCGATAGCTGTAGTCTTCGGCTCCGCTGAGCTTCAAACGCTTCATCATCGCTTCGGTGTGTTCCCAATCAACAGTGGCTTCGCTCTTGTTTGCGAGTGCCATCAGTCTCGCCACCGCTTGCTTGGCTCCAGCTTCGTCGCCGAAACCTTTCAACGCCAGAGCAGTGTATGCCAATGGTTCTGGCGTGAATTTCGGAATCTCTTTCTTGATGTACGCGATGACCTTCTTATCTGGCTTCACTTTGTATACGCCCATAGCATATGCGACACGCGCCATATCGCAGCGTTTGGTTTCTGCGTTCCAGTCGTTGACGAGCTTAGGATCAGAGAGCTGTTTTTCGAGTTGAGTCGAATAATCCGTCAACCATTTCAGACCTCGGTCCATCATCGATTTATCCGGATTGTATCCAGTGCCCTTCAACAGATCGAGACCTTCGAGTACCAGCGCGGTCATGTATGGATCGCTGGCATCGTCTTTCCACCAGCCCCAGCCGCCGTCGGAGTGCTGGTGTTCTGAGAGCTTCGCCATGCCCATTACGCGCACTTTATCAAATCGTTTGATTGATGCAGGAAGGAGCGGAACGTGCAGTTGCTTATTCAGATTCATGGCGATGATCGAAGGCATAAACCGACTCATCGTCTGCTCAGTGCAGCCGTAAGGATAGTCGATCAATGAGTCGAAGGTGCCCTGTACTTCCCCAATTACGGAGCCGGCAATGTTGACTGTCATCTTCGGAGAGAAGCACGCTCCAACATCATTGTGTGAGATCTGGACGCTTGGTATTGCATCGGTCAGCACTCCGGAGTCGGAGTTGAACAATGGAATTCCTAATGCGTTGACAGGCAGTTTTCTCTCCAGATAATCGCCACCGGTCTGACCGGTTGCTTTGATGCGAATCATGCCCACGCCTGGTTTTGCAATGGAAACCGGCCATGTGAATTTCGCGGCTTTGTCTTTCTCAATAGAAAGATTTTGAGCGAGAGCGACCGAGGTTTTAAACTGATCGGAGAGCGTCAGAGTCAAATGAATGTTCTGATTTACATCCGAGTAGTTGTGCACAACTGTTGATATCTCGCCCTGGTCGCCTTCCGTGTAGAAGCGGGGCAGTGCCAGCCGAGCGATGATGTCCTGGGTGACCATGACGGTCTGAGTGGTGGCGCCAACGTCGCAACCCATGGTGACACCACGAACAGTGGCGCGCCATGTCGTCAGGTTGTCCGGTAAAGCGACCGAGGCTTTTGCAATACCATTAGCATCCGTAACAAGTTGCGGCAACCACGCTGCCGTATCTTTGAAGTTCTTACGGAGTTTTGGCTCGTCGGCGGTCTTATCCGGACCGCCTGAATATGTTTCAGGGAACGAGCAGAACGTGTTCACTTTATTCTGACGTTCTGAATAAAACGTCTTTCTAATATCAGGTGCGTTTTCTGCTCGAATCGAGTAGATACTCTCATCGACGACACCAAGCGATACTTCCGTATTCGGCGCTGGGCGTCCGTCTTCGTAAGTTGCTTTGATTGTGTATTGAGCCGTTTCACCAGCTTTGTACTTTTGCTTATTCGATTCAATGGCGAGTTTCAAGAAGTGATCTTTAGGCGAGACCAGCAACTTTTCGGTCGTCGAATAGAATTGCTTCTTCTTCGCGACCATTGATACCGCAACATATGCGTTTGGTGCGTAAGCCTTCTCGATTGGAATTTCTACGAGGTTAGCACTCGATTTCAATGGAACGATCCTGTGGCTATAGATTGTGGTCCCTTCAACAGTGACCAACGCATCGTACCCTTCTTTGCCCGTGAATGGTCCTGAAATCATTACGCGAGCTGTTTCTCCCGGCTTGAATACTTTTTTGTTGAGAGAAACTTTGAACGATTCTTTCTTGGAATCAGAACCACTCATTGCATAAGGATAATCATCGCTAGCTACCCAGATGCTCGTAGAGTCGACCATCGTGTTGCCGTGTGTATCCTTTGCAGAGGCAGTTATATAGAAGGTATCGGTCGGCCATTGTTTGCCCGCAGTGGATCGGAACTCGACCTTGCCTTCAGCATTTGTTTTGACATCACCCTCGGTGATTACAATCTCTCGGTCGCGAGCGGATGTTGTAGCATCCCAAGGCCAGCGCGACACCTTCATGTGCACGGTTTGATTGGCGACCGGCTTGCCGTCGTAGTCCCGGACCTCCACGTTAGCAGCGACGCCTTCACCAGCTTTGACAATGTAGTTGACCGGATCGACGAATAGGGCGTAATCACCGGCGGTGACAAATACGTTTCCTGAACCGGTTACGGTCAACTGACTGATGTCCGTAACTTCAGCTTCGATTTTGTATTTCTTATCGTTGTATTCGTACCAGTAATTTGAACTGGTCAGGTTTGGTTCTATCTTCTTGGTTTCGAAAGTTATCTCGGCTTCTCCGTTTTCATCAGTTTGCGCCACGCCTTCGGCGACGAAGCTGCCGCCGTAATCGTAGCCTTCGGAGTCGTCGCTGGACCAGTCATCGAAGTAGCTTTCGTAGTCCTCACGCGGTTGCAGTCTGTAGCGCGCGCTGTAATCAGGTGAGGAGTAAATGTTGTACTTCACTTTCGCATTCGCGACTGGGCCGCCGAAGAAGTAGGTTGCCGACAGTTTTGCGGTCACAGTATTGCCCGCGGTGACACGCGGAATTGTCGGTTTGATATCGATTTTGTATTCCGGTTTTCTATATTGATCGACTTCGAAGTATTCGTAAGCCGTTTTTCCAGTCGAGCTGTAAGTCAGCTTAACCGAGTAGGCACCAGTCTTTCCTTCTTCCGGGATCGAGAATTGTCCATGGAAGGTTCCAAACTTAGATGATTTGATTTTTCCACTGTAGAGTTGAACGTTGCTCGGATCTTCAATGACAACGTCGATGTCTTCGCCTTCTCCGATGTTCTGGAAGCCGTCTTTATCGAGTTGTCTGGCGATGCCTTTGAAACAAACCGTTTGACCGAGTCTATAGATAGGTCTGTCGGTGTAGAAATACGTGGTGTAGTCTTCACCATCTCCACCGTACCAGTAGCCCCCGCCAGCGTACGCTGTGTGCCCCTGACGCGTGCCGATCAGAGTCGATTCGTAGTTTCGTCCATCATCGTTTTTGATGAACGTTATTCCGTCAGCTCCGGTTACGCCTTTCGCGAAGGCTTTCGATGGTCCCTCTTCCTTCGGACACATTGTCAAATTGACACCAGGTACTCCTGCAAGCGTGTTCAGATCGATCGCGCGAACAAGCGTGCCCTCCGGCGAGTGCTTTGCTATCAGCCCGATATCGCTGACGGTAAACCACCAGATCGCCTGAGTGTTTGTTTCCTTCATCAAGTCTGTGCATTCCGCGACAACAAAATAATCGCCCGGCGGAAGGTCTTTATCTAATTTGAAGTCTGCTCGGGCAGAGTCTTCGTAGTTAGGATGAAGTGCGCGTTTGATAACTCTAAAGGGAACTTCTTTTTCTGGAAATGGAGATTTGAATTCAGAGTTGTAAGACGCGTACAAACTCAAATCTGATGAGAGGTGAACTTCTTTATCCAAGAATGGTTTGGAAGTAACTGTTTCCAAAAATGGTTTTCTATAAAGTTTGATCGTTGATTCGACCGCACCAGTAGCGTTGATCCAGAAGGTCGGATTTTCTTGCGTTGTGAAAACTCTAACGTTGCTCGCGATACTGACAGACGGTGCAAGCACATGAAGCTTGACGGTCTCGGCTAGTTTACCGACCTTGCCGCTAGTAACGAAGACGTTCTCCACAGTTTCAGTTTCAAAACCAGGTGCTCTCACCTTGATTTGATATTCGCCTACAGGCAATTGGTTGATAGTAAAACTGCCGTCATCTTTCACCCAAACACCGCGGGCGATCGTGACGCCCTCGCGTGGTCCGGTTGCGACGGCATACACTTTATTTTTTCTGACGCCGTAAGTGTAGAGACCGAATTTCTTGTCGGTTTCGATCGCAATTTGACCACTGACAGAACCTGATGGCTGCTGCAGCAGCAAGAAGACTACCGCTCCGAGGAGACAGTAGAGAAGCATGAGTTCCCACGAGAGGAAGAGATTTCGTTGACCTGAATTTGAGTTTGTTTTATCTGTAGACATCGGCTTCAATTCTGTAGAGTTGGCAGGGTTGCGACATGGGGATTCCGGCTTTCAGTTTGGTCTTCACAAGTTGGTAGTGTGGATCACTTGCTTCTCCAGGTAAAAGCACGGCTCCTTTTCCTCCGGCTCGCACCATGAGTCCTTGTTTTAAGGGCTGCATCGTCACTATGGAGTTTATAGGAATGATCTTCTTTACTACTGTTACTTGAGGTATAAGTTGATTAATTTCGCTCTTCTTTATTTTTGAATATCTGTAATCTTTGGCCAGTGCGTCTTCTGTCGTGTAGACGGTTGCCAGCGCCAGGTTTCGCTGGCTTGAATTGACGGAACCCCAGCAGGCTCGGGTCCCGCCGTTTTTGATCAGCGTGATGAATAGCCCTGCGTTTCTCTTATATTCGCTTTTAACGACAAATTTTTCGGCGAATTTTTTCAGCGGCAAACCTTTCAGCTTGTCGTTTTCGTCAGAATTGAAGTGATGCAATATCGTCATCTTCGAGATCTGAGGCAAAGAAGCTTCGATCTTTTCGTCTTCCGAGTTTGTCTTCGCAACGTCAACCGACGAATTCCGATTCGATACGGTTGATTGTTTTAGGTTCGATTCCGTGAGCGCAGGCTTCGCTTCGAGCTGCTGTAAGGAGGATGATTTCAAACTGTCGTGCTGCGAACTCTTCGGTGCGCTTGCAACGATAAACTCTCGAATTGAAACATTGTTCTCGGATTTAGTGCGAAAAGGAGCGTTAGATCGTTCGGTTGGTTTGATTTGCATCCATCCGACGATCTGCCGACCCGTGGGCTGGGTCTCTACCAATTGATCTTGAAGATATACTTGCACTGATGGTGATGGAATGAATGCATCCATCATGTTTCCATTACAATACTGGGACCAATCAGTGGTCGCAGTGATGCAGGCAAGGATGGTCAAGCATACTAAGAGTGTTTGCATCTGGCGCTATCCGGAGAAGGGAATGCAAGGCACGAGCCGAAATTCGGGACGAACCTAATACTAGTTACCGAGTCCTTGAGAGTATTATGAGTGCGACTCGCTAAACTGTTGGAAACCGCAGGTTGAATGCGTGTGAATAGATTGTAAAACTTGGATCGAGAGCGAGTATGACGGCTAAAGAAAAGTCTGCTGAACAACCTGAAAACCCAGACCGTCGCCGGTTTTTGAAGTCCATGTTTGGACTGGGCGGAGCGTTCGAAGCGGCGCAGGGCGAGCCCGCTGAAGCGGCCGGACCATCGGAGTCTCGCGTGCCGAGTGGTGGACTTTTTTTTTGGGGCGATCTGAAAAATGGTAATGTCGGTTTTCCATCAGGATTGAAAGTGCCGCACACACGTCCGGGTTCTGTAATGAAGTTAGTGACGGCTGCGTGTCTATTAGAGGAAGGACTTTTTAACCCGAATGAAACAGCCGAGTGCAGAGGCACCGTCGCGATCGGCAATGACTCTTTCCACTGTGGAGAGGCGCATGGCATCGTGGATATCGAGCAGGCAATCGCCAAGTCATGCAATGTCTTTTTTGCAAAATCGACGAAGAAAACTGGACCCGCCGCAATCATTGAATATGCAAGAAAATTTGGTTTTGATATTCCAGTCGCTGGTTTCAAATGTGGTGCCTTTCCAACAAAGGCTAAATATCCGGCAGCAATCTATGCACTTGGTTTAGCCGATGATTTGCAACCGAATGCTCTTCAGCTATTGAGGCTGGCAGCCATTTTTGCTAATCACGGTAATGTGCCTGCACTGAAAAACGCAGGCATGTTGGATGCAGACGATGGAAGTGTGAAACCATTTACTGTCGAACTCAAGGAAAAAACTTTCGAACACATTCGCAATGGAATGGTGATGGCCTGTCAGATTGGAACTGCCGCGGCAATCGATCCGGAGCATAAAATGAAAATCGCGGCTAAGACAGGAACCGTTGCTCGCGGTAAAAAATTCGAATCATGGATCACAGGTTACTTTCCTTTCGATAATCCGAAGCACGCATTCTGTCTTTATGCACCGGTTGGAACCGGTCACGACAGTGCGGTTCCGCAAGCTCGTGAGAAGCTGCATTCGGTCACATGGCCGTAGCCCGATAGTCGTTAGATAATCCTTTCTTTTCCTATCTCTGCTCTTGTTCTCTGGCAATCGCAAATACTTGCGCGCTGCTTGATTTCCTGTCGCAATTCTCGGTGGTGGAGTCTAAGTCAGTTTCCTTTCTTAAAAGGTTAGATACTGACAAATTGACAAGGTTACACAAATGTTTTGATAAGTTATTGCGAATCATTGCCAGTTCGTCACCGCGGCGCAAAATGCCGATAACGCCAATACTGTTGCGATATGAGCTTTTGCGTAAACGGACATGAACGTTTGCTCATTAGACTTAATTGCAACAGCCTAGTAGCTTTATGGCGTATTGAGAATAGGTCGCAACTAAGTGACGGGTTACTGCATCTCGTTTGCAAAGCCGTGACACCGTCAGATGGTCAATTCGTTACTCAGGAAAGGAACTCCAAATGAACAGAAATAGAAATAAAAAGGGTCAGAGCATGGTGGAATACGCACTCGGTCTGGGCTGCGTAGCTGCTTTGGTTATGGTCGCTCTAGGCTCGCTCGGTCACATTTGTGGCGACATGGTCTACAACGTGCAAAGTGCCGTTAATTACGGTGGAACGACCGCACCTGATACCGGTCGCACAATCAAATCTACCGCCACCCCATGGGTGCTGCAATAACCTGGTAGTCAGACTGGGGATGATTCTCATCCCCAGTCTAAAATTTTTCGCCAAATAAATAATGCATAGAAAGAACAAATTACATCAACGAAATCGCGGTCAATCAATGGTTGAATTCGCGCTCTCGTTGCCTCTGGTGCTTTTGTTGCTCGTCGCCACTATGTATTTTGGCAAGGCTTTCTATGTAAAACAGATAGTCACGATGGCAGCGCAGGAAGGCACACGCCTTGTCGCGCGAGTACCTGGTCTTTCAGACAATGGCGCGCGTGATTATATGCGCGGTTTTACCACTGACGGACAGGCTATCAACGTGACGTCTCCAATCTATATGGCTTTCGCGGCTGGACGATTGCTGGATGGACCGGGAGGTTCGAGCGGCAATCTTCCAACTGGGTCGCGAGTCGAAATTCTTCCCTGGGATGATGGATCAACCAGCCAGCCACCAGGGACGGTGAGTGTGCGAATTCAGTATCCGTTTACCTTCGTCAATGGTAATGATTTTGGCACCATCAAAATTTGGAGCGGTGCTGATGGCGCCGCGATACCGTTTGCCAACACGCTGATCTCAGAACAAGCTGTCGCAACGCAGGAAGTTTTCTAAGGGGTTACTCATGCCAACCGTCCTTACTTCGGAAGTCAATTCAATCTTCAAAGAAAGATCCTCTTCGAACTTGCCGCCGCTTAAGCGTAAAACGAATCCCGCGGCGGTCATCATAGTTGTCGCGATTTTGATTCTCGTCGTAGTTGGCGCTTTCAGAATGATGGCGACCAAACCTGCAGCCAAAAGTACAGTCACCGTGGTTGGTGCCGGCATGGACCTGGCACCAGGTGCAAAAATTCACTTCAGCAGTTTGCACTACATTGAAGTGCCGCAGAAATATGTCACCGCAACGATGATCACGAGCAATGAACAGTTGGTCGGATCGGTATTGAAACATTACGTGCCGCGGGGCGAACCAATTACATCCGAAGATGTTTTTACCGGCAAGAACTCACTTTCCAACAACATTGAAACACACGAACGCGCAGTCACTCTGCGGTTGGAACCAGAGGCACTGGTGGACAATGAATTAGCCTTCAATGACATGGTTGACGTCATCGCGACATCCAACAAGGACGGTAAGCACTTCACGAAAACGATCTGTCAAAATGCCCGCGTTCTTCTGTCCATGCCTCGGGAGGCTTTAGAAAGTAACACTCTCAAAGTCACTGACGGTCATAGGGTAACGATCGCTGCCGGACCGAAGGAAGCGGAACTTATCGCACATGCGGCAGAGACAGCGAAAATCAGACTGGTACTGCGCAGCCGTCTGAGCCGTCGAGAGACTAAGCTCAATGGCGTAGCGGATGACGATCTTTTACCGTCGAAGGCATTTATCGCAGCCGTGCCTGCAGCACCTGCTGTCTCGGCGCCGCCGCCAATTACGCCGCCGACGCTGGAATCTCTTCAAAGCGCCGGCTACGCGCTGACACCACCTGAGCCACCACCCCAGGCCAGCCTACCTGAGCCTGTCAAATGGGTAGTGGAGATGTTCTCTGGAAGTCGGAAAGAACTTTATGCATTACCGAAGAGCAATTAAACTGCCAGGTCTCGTTCAACGACCACGGAGCTACGGCGGCTCTGTTAGTCCGTTGATTGCGTTTTCACTGACAGTGATAGTTGCATTCATCGCTTTTGCTGCAGATGTGATGCGAACGATTCACGCCATACAGGTGATTCAATTTGCATCGCAAGTTTCTGGAATTTATGCGTATCAATCGATTTTCCTCGGCGATGGTCAACGCAGAGGCGGGCAGTTGGACGATCTGGTCGCTACCGCCTTGCAACAACCGGGCGGAGCCGCGGGCTCCCCGTTGAATCTCGCGCCGGCCGGTCCGAAAAACGGTACGGCTCAGACTCCTGTCACATTCGATCAGACTGACGTATCCGTGATAAGTAATCCAAACGGCTCCGATGTCAACGACTTTTTCTTACGAGTCCGCGCTCGCCGTGAAGGCGCGAACGCACTGACCATGTACTTCCTTCCCGCGATTTACGCATTTAGTTCATGGTCCGGATCCGCCCCACCAGCCAACATTGGTAGCGCAACTCCTTTCCGAACCAGCGAAATTATTACGCAGCCTGCCACCAGAATTGGTGCCGGTGCCGCCCGGGGCTCCAGCAACTTTTCTGGTTTTGCCACTTTCCCGATAGGTATTAGCAACAGGCAGTTTCTATCCCTTGCGCAAAATGCATCGGCCGGCACGGCGATCACTATCGACATCGTCAATTCAACAAAACCCAGCACGACAGCATCCAATAGACCGAATCATGTCAACGGATCGTTCATCAACATCTACCGCACTAGCGGATTGAACTACTACGGCGATGGGACAGGTAGCCTGGCAATTTCACAACTCAACAGCACGATGCGCTATTTTTCGGGCGCTCCGGCCGGTTCGATTCTTGAACCTGCGGTTGTCGAACGCGGCAGTATGGTTGCAGCATTCGATGCGGGCGATGCTACGTTTAAAAGCAATTCAGCCAATATAGCTGATGCTGCGAGCAACAGCATCACTCCAGTAAGATTTCATGCAATTCCGGTCCTGGCCGACGATCCTAAATTCAATCTCCGCAATCAAGTGATCGGATTTGCTCGTTTGGAACTGACCAGAGTCATTCGGGACACCACCTCCGGTGATATCACAGTGACAGCAATTCTCGGTGAATCGACGCCGATGATTAACGCCACGGTAGGAACCGGACTGGCGAGCGTTCCTGCTGTTAACGGAAGTGCAGTACCGTCTGCAGTGGCACCGTTTTTGCCTCGGTCATTTGACCCGAGCGCAAACACAATTGGCGGAAGATTGGTCGGGATCGTGATGTCGCCAGCCTTGTCGCCGCGCAAAATCGAGGGAGAACCGATATGAACTTTCCAGGATTTTCTAAAGCCAAAGACTCTCTTCGTCAGCCTGAACTGTCTTTGAAGTGTAATATCGGAATTGTTGGAGCCAAGGGCGGTGTTGGTGCCACCACAGTTGCAGTAAATCTTGCGCACGTTTTGTCGAAAGAAGCCTTGCCTGGTGAGAAAACCACACTCATCGACTGCAATTTGCAACAACCGGATGCTGCTCTAATGCTGTCCTGCCATCCCGAACACTCTATTGTCGAACTATTTTTGCGATCCGAAAGTCTTGACACACAGACGGTCGACGCCTGTTCGCTGCCGCTCGACTTTTCCAGTTCGATGCGTTTGATAACACCACCGCTCGACGGCAATGCTGCTTTGAACTTCTCACTTACCGATATTGCCGGTTGCCTGCCTGTAATTTCCGAGCACAGCCGAGTGAATGTGCTCGACATCCCGAATCGTTTGGATAAACACCTGGTCAACATTTTGGACGCTTGCAATTTGATCGTGTTGGTGATTGAACCGAACATGACTTCGATCGCAGCTGGAAAACGTTGGTTGAAGAATTTCGCGGAACTCGGCTACAAGGAAAACAACTTGATGATTGTAATCAATCGAGTCGGCGGAAAGCTCAAGTACATAGAGCAACAAGCTAGCAAGTCTTTTGCCGGAGTGGAGCTATTCAATCTGCCCAGTGTCTACTCTCAGGCTGAAAATTGCGCAATTGAAGGACTGCCGCTCACTTTGAAAGCTCCCAAAGATGCTTACTGTAAGGTGATGCAAAATCTGGCGGTGGCGATGAAGGAGCGAATTCTCCTCATGCAAAACCAGTCGGCAGAAAATCTCACACTTCAGAACGTTTAAATAACCGAGCGGTAGGTCTAATGAGCAATTTAAGACAAATTCTATTCCAGGATAAATCGAATGTAGTATCGCCAGCTAGCACTGTCGGCGGTGACGTTAAAGCGAAGACATCATCGGTTCCGGATCAAGAACGGACCGTTGCGCTGTCGCTCCGGACAAGCATTTTGCCGATGAAAACCGCCGGCACTGGTAGTGCACAAATCAATCAATCTCTGAAGACGAAAATTCACAATCGTCTTATCGAAAGTCTCGACATCAATGCTTTGATGCAAATCAACGATAGTGAGGCTCTTGAGGGTGCGATCGATAGAACAGTCCGAATCCTGATAGATGAAGAACGTGTACCACTTTCACAAGAAGAACGAGATTCTGTAGTTCGCGATGTCCTTTACGAAACGCTCGGACTTGGTCCTCTCGAAGCGCTGTTGTCTGATCCAGACATCAACGACATCCTCGTCAACGGAGCCAATAGCGTTTGGATAGATCGCGATGGCAAACTCGTTGAGACCGAGGTGAAATTTAAGGATGACAATCACCTGTTACACGTAATCAACAGAATCGTTTCACGAGTTGGTCGACGGGTAGACGAATCGTCACCAATTGTCGATGCCAGATTGCCTGACGGATCGCGCGTCAACGCGGTGATTTCGCCGCTTTCAATTGATGGACCGGTGCTCTCGATTCGTCGGTTCAGACCGACTCCTTTCGCGTTAAGCGATTTGATTAGCAAGGGAACACTCACGGGGCCTATCGCAGAGTTTCTCGAAAAAGCTGTCCAGGCAAAATTGAACATACTGATTTCAGGCGGTACCTCCGCCGGCAAAACGACTCTTTTGAACGTTCTCTCCGGTTATATTCGTGACGAGGATAGGATCGTTACGATTGAGGATACTGCAGAACTTCGCCTGCAACAGCGCCACGTCGTGAGATTGGAATCGCGACCGGCTAACATCGAAGGACAAGGCGTGGTCACGCAGCGCGAGTTAGTAAAGAACGCGCTGCGAATGCGTCCGGACAGAATCATTGTCGGAGAAGTTCGCGGAGCAGAAGCATTAGACATGCTGCAAGCCATGAATACCGGTCACGACGGGTCACTAACTACGGTGCACGCCAATTCCTCCAGAGATGCTTTCAGCAGGATCGAGACACTCGTTCTTCTCGGCGGAGTTGAACTCTCGCAACGCAGTATCAGAGAGCAAATCGCATCTGCGTTTGATCTGGTAGTTCAAGTACGAAGATTGAGTGACGGTACACGACGAGTGGTGAGCGTGACTGAAGTGACCGGCATCCAGGAAGGCGTGATCAGTATGCAGGACCTGTTCGTATTCAAACAAACAGGGACGGAATCAAACGGAAAGGCTGCTGGCGCACACGAATCATGTGGAATTCGACCGCAGTGTGAATACAAGTTTAAAGAGCTTGGGGTGGAACTGCCCAATGAGCTTTTCGTTAGCACCAAGCTTGAAACTTTCGGGACACACACGACAAATCTGCAGTAACTAAACCGCACGGAGAAGAAAATTGATTTATACGGAGTTGGCTATTTGCGCGATTGTCACCATTATTGGTGGCATTATCATCGCTCGCAATTTAGAACTCCGCAGGCGCAGCACCAGCTTATCGAAGCGTCTGGAGATGTGGGATGAATCGCCTGGCACGGCGGAGCCTGCGACCGTTCACAAGACGAAACCAACTCTAGATCAGTCTATGTTTCCGTTGACCAATGAAGTGGGAAACAAGATTGAGCTGCTTATTCGTCAATCCGGTTCAAAAATCAATGTCGACATGTTTATAGCGCTGACAGTAATACTGTTTGTATTGCCACTTGTCGCCGGAATATTGTGCGAATTTCACCTGGCGGCCAGCCTGGCAATTGGTCTAGCTCTTGCGGTTATTCCGACTGGCATTTTAATGGCTAAGCGCGCCGCAGTTCGAATCAAATTTATAAATCAACTTCCCGATGCAATCGACTTGATGATATCCGTTTTGCGCAGCGGTCATAGTATTCCGCAAGCAGTGAAGACCGTGAGCGATGAGCTGCCTAATCCTGTCGGGGCTGAGTTTAACGAAGTCATGCAGCGGATGAACCTCGGTCAGCCGCTGGCCAGTGCATTGACTTATTCCTGCGAAAAGTACAATTCTGTAGAACTCGATCTCTTCAGGCGTGCGGTCAGCATTCAAATTGAGGTCGGCGGAAGTCTCGCTGAGTTGCTGGATAAAACCAACTCGACCTTGCGTCAGCGATTAAAGCTCGTTCGACACGTAAAAGTTCTCACAACCCAAAGCAAGATGACAGCAGTGGTTGTGGGACTGCTGCCGATTATCATGGCACTGGGTTTGCAATTTCTCAGTCCCACATATCTAACTCCGCTGTTCGAAACAAAATTCGGAAACATTTTGCTTGTGGTGGCATTGATACTTCAGGTGATTGGAATCGCTCTAATGCGCAAGTTAGCAACGGTGAAAATATAAGATGAACGCAGCTATATTGAACTATCCGGAATTCTTGGTAGCACTTCTGCTTTCGGCTTGCTATTTGCTCTTCGGAAGTAAATTTAAAACGGAACAGCTCAGTCTTCCTAACTGGTTGACCGAGCCTGCTGTTGTCACCCTTTCTGCGTTGCCTGCAACATACGTCAATTGGCTCACGCGTATGCAGATTTACTGCGGATGGCGCTCTAATTCAGCTTTTGGTGTGCTGTCAGCCTGCAAGTTCTACTCGCCGTTACTGATTTTGTTATCCGCACTTGTGTTGCCGATTTATCTCTCCGCTGTGTTATCAGTGATTTCCTTTTTCGTTCCGGACATGATTGTGTACGTTATGGCAAAGAGAAGACAGCAGCAGATTAGAGATGCTTTGCCTAATGCCCTGGACCTGATGGTTTTATGCGTTGACGCTGGTCTGGCTCTTGATGCGACTCTACAGCGTACCGCCAGAGACAACTCCACCACCGGTCAGGCACTCAACAATGAGCTTATGATTTTGGGAAGAGACATTGTTCTCGGAATGGATCGTGAGCGCGCATATCAGGAATTGTTCAATCGCACTGGTGTCGATGAACTTAAGTCATTTTCGTCCGCGATGAATCAATCAGCAAAATTGGGTCTGAGTGTGGCAAAGAGCTTGAGAAATCAAGCCGAATTTCAACGCACGAAATTGCAGCAAAAGGCCGAAGAACGTTCTGCGCGATTGCCAATCTACATGGCGTTCCCTCTCTGGTTCTGCATAATGCCGGCACTGATGGTGATACTGCTTGCACCGTCCTTGATTGTCTTTATTGAAAATGTTCCGACCGCTGATCCAACCGGACTAATCAAATAGACTGGGATTTCAGCCATTAATAGCGGCGCAGGATAAACGCGGTAGAATCTCTATTGGTCGTCATTTTGTTCCGCCTTCGGGTTTGGACACTTCGTAGCACTAAGTAAGTGATCGTTAGGATTTTATTACTGACGCTAATTATGTTTGCTCTCGTTTTCGAGAGCGCACAAGCTCTGCCGACTACTTTGCGAGTTCAACTATTTGAAATGCGCGACCACATAGGAAGCTTGAAGATCAAAGGTCCGTTGCAAATCGTCTCTCCGCGAAATCAAAGTTTTGGCAGCCAATGGATTTCCGTCGAGATAAAGGGAAACCAACTGCAATTGCGAAATTTGAGTCGCTCCAGCAATGTCGGCACTCCGCTACTAACATGTCGAAGTTTCGTCGCGCAGGCTAGTGATAGTCGTGGCATTCGCATTCGAGTTAATTCTAATCTCGATCGCGCTTACGCCGGCCGATTGATTTTCTCAATCGACGATTCAAAACCAGGCGTGACGGGAGTGAAAATCAGCAACGAAATCCCGACTAGTCATTACGTCGCATCGGTTGTGGGCAGCGAGTCTCCACCGCATTGTCATCCGGAGGCTTTGAAAGCACTTGCTGTTTTAGTCACTGGAATTGTCGAACGAAAAAAAGACGGAGAGATAGTGGGCGATTCTACAAAAGAACAAGCGTATAAGGGCTGCGAATTCGCTAGACCGGACGTCGAGCGAGCAGTGAAGAGTGTTTTAAACAAGCGACTCTTCTTCAAAAACTCTCCGATTCAACCGTATTTTCATTCAACATGTGCCGGTGGTACCAGTCGTGGTGAAGACATATTTGGCGAGGGCTCGATTCCTCTGAAGTATTTGCAATCAGTCAAATGCGTTTATTGCACCAGGTCTCCGTTCTGGACAACCAAAACTAAAGTTATTCCTGCTAGCGTTTTAAAAAACATATTCGATGGTGGCATGCCAACGATTACGAAGTTCGATGACCAAAAACGACCAACCGAAGTTGTCATCTCACCGCCAACGCCAGGTGCAAGCGAACAACATCTGAGCGGCTATGAAACACTGATGAGAATCGGTAGAGCACGTGGCTGGGGTCTCATTCCCGGCACGCGATATCGCTTTGACGTTTTCAAATCTGACGGTACTGATTTTGTCAGAATCCAATCTTCAGGCGCCGGTCATGGCGTTGGGCTCTGCCAGTGGGGCGCCGCCGGGCTCGCCCAGCGAGGCAAGACCTACGATCAGATTTTGACCTTCTACTTTCCGGGTTGTAAGATCGTTGCGCCTGAATCAGGTTCGAATCGGCACCACTAGCAGTACTAATCTGATATGCTGCTGTTTTAAATTTTGAGATCTTTAAGTCCAAAGAGTCGACCATTCGGCACGTTAATATGGCACTTCATGCACGATTGCACTCGTCCGGCAGAAGTTACCGTTTTTCCATCGCTCGTCACGGTTCCATACACCCAGCCCTCATCGGTGTTGCGTGTTTTCGGATCGGTTTTGAACATGATGAACAGATCGGTTTGAGTAGTTGGCTTGGGATTTTGCGAACCCGCGGAACTTGGGTCGGGCAGCCAAGATTGCTTTACGACTACTTGCCCGACGTCAGCAGGGGTTTTCTCTACATATGAGTTGCGATTCTTCGCGAAGAGGAAATACAATTTCTGCCCATGCGTACTTCCATCATTACTTTTGCTCAATCGCGCCTTGGGTGGAAGCGGAGCGGAACACAGCCACGGTGCCCAACGGGACATGTCGTCGACTTTCCCATAGTCTTTGTACTCTGCTGCAATCTGCAAAAGCTGTTTGTGAAATGCCGGGTCGTTGACCGCCTTTTCGTTGTTCGATTTCTCTGCCACAGCCGGATGGGTCGTGTACCAGTGGGTTGCCGCGCTCGTGGCTGCGCCGGCGACAATTAATAAGGCTATTTGTCTCATCCGATTTTTCAAAAGCGTTACCATCACGCACAAAGGCTAAAAACAGATTAGCATAATGACATGGAGAGCGCTTATCAGGCTCAGAACGGTAAGGGCGCCGACAAGGCGCCCTCGGAAAACGACGGTCGTAGGTTCGGCGTGAACAACTACGCGCGTAGCAAAGCAGGTAGGGCGACGCCCGTCGTCGCCCTACTCGTCTCCTCAGTTGGTGCCACCAAATCCTAGTGTTTGAACGGTGGCGTTGTTGGCGCCAGTGGCGATCGCCGTGGCTGACTGGCTGAACAGTTGGAATCGTGCTCGGATAGCGCGCGGATCACGCTCAACCACGTCGATGCAATTGTCCGGGATACCCATGTCTCTGCCTATTTGTTTGAAGTCCAGCGAGCCGTACTTCACACCCATGAAGAAAATTCGATGTTTCTCCATATTCAACATATCTTGAACCACTTTGGCGACATCATCGGCGGTGGCAGTACCTGAATTGTTATCTCCGTCCGTCATCAGTAGCGTGACCGAGCGAGTTTGAATTCCGTATGTATCTTCCCACCATTTTGTTCTCGCAATCACGCTTCCGAGCGCTTCCAGCGCACGGTCGTATAGTGCGGTTCCAGAGCCGGTAATGAAGCCTTTCTTGTCGAGTCTCGGAGCGGCTTTCAGATTCGACCATTTGAAATGATCGGCGTTGCCCGTGACTCGTTTTACATAGTCCGCGCTTTTATTGAGAAGCAACGTCAACGATTCGATTGAGTTGACCGCGCGTGCGTTCATCAGCGAATTAACGACAAGATTGTGACCTTCGATTACTGCAAGATGATTGTCGAGATGTTCCATCGAGGGAGAATTGTCGATCATCATGCAAAGTTGAGTTTGTTCGGTCACCGTAGGTTTGACTGTCGGGGCTGCCATCGTTCTATTGATGCGCTGAGACAAGCCGCCTAAGAGCATGGCGGATCCAGGAGAGATCTCGCCGGAGTTGAGTGCGTCTTGAAATAGGTCGGACGCGTCGGGAGTTTGATTAGACATTGTTGTTCTCCTTGGGTTTTGAAAAAATTCTGTTACCGGGCTACTTCGATTGCGCTCAGACGATGTCAAAAATATCCTGGTTCATTCCGGGCCAGCTCTGCATTGGCGTTTTGGAGTTGACGACATTCATACCGGCCTTTTTGAAGTCGGCAATCGCTTCTTTCCCTTGCGGTTCGAATCCAGGTACTGACGAAGTGCAATCTTCGAGTATGTAGACTCGCTTCGCCAACGTCGGATCTTGCGATTTGATTTTCCTGAGGATGTCATAGATAGCTGCGCGAACGCAGTGTGACTCCGCTTCACCAGCGATGATCAGAGCTTCGTACTTCAGAAGATCTTCGACAGCTTTGTCCGACTCTTCACCAACGGTGACACCATCGTGTGCTCGGGTGACTTCCGTTCCGAATGGCGAATAGTATTCGCTTAGTGGAAGATCACCTTTCAATCGGTATTGAGTTCTGCTCCATCGCGCGATGTCGTGAAAATCGACTGCGACCTGAAGCGATGGCACTAGCGCGTGTCCTGGACTTGCCAGTCGACCGTGGACAGGCCAGATCACGAGGGGCGGTTTGCCCAGGCGCGCTAATTCTTCCGTGTAGTGCACGGCATAATTTTGCAGCCAGGGGAGAAACTTCATGTCGCCGAAAAGGATATAAGCCATCTCAGGATTAACGAAGATCGTCTTACCTACGTCGCCTGGAAGTACCACGGTGAAACCGTTTGGATGTTTTCCATCCTGGTCGATCCAGAACAACGGATGGAAGATCTGAAACAAATAATGAGTGTCCAGGGTTAAGATCAAATCGCTGATCACTCGCATGTTTCTATATAGAAACTCGCATATGTTGAGAGTGTCTCCGACGGAAGCTGGTGCGATGGAAAGCTCTCCGTCATCGAGACAGAAGGTTTTCTGTTGATCGATAATGGTCAAAGCCACCGAGTGTTTGTCTTTTCTTCGAGGTTCGATCTTATGCAATTGCCGCCATTCAGCAGCACTCGCCATGAGATCCTCGTACTTGGGTGTGAAAAATTCACCGACTCTTCCAGGCGCATATATAGCCGGAAACGGTAGTTCGTATTTCGCAAGTTTGTCGGGTGCTATAGCTGTCATGATTAAATCTCCTGTGTGGTGTATTTACTCTGCTCGCATAAACTACGTCTTCAATCCTCAGCTCGTCGTTATCAACCGAATTGAAGTCGAACTCCATGCGTATAATCCTGATGCCGTGAAAAGCAGCCGCTCTCCGGGCTGCACTAATTGCTCGGTCCCTGCATATTTCTTGGTCTCGACAATTTGGCCTGTTCTCGATTCGATTTGAACGATACCGTCAGCGGTGGCGATCAAAAGTGCCTCGAGATTTCCGCCGGTCTGTAATGGAAAAGAAGCGGCGCAACTGCTGCCGAGATTGTCCATCCAATTACCGTTGCCCTCGCGCTCTTCGTTAGTTTCAAGAGTTCGTCCGGATCTGTCGATTGTTGCGAGTCGTTTGAAAATCTGTCCGTTGATTTCCAGCGTCACGATCAACCACAACCGTGTTGTACTGAATCTGCATTCAACGTCGAGTAGTTTGCCGCTCAATGCGTCAATGTCAATCAACGTCCTTCCAGGTTCTTCATTGTCGAACAGGAATGCTCGTCTGAATTCGCCCGCCATATAAAACCCGAAACCAAATTCAGGTCCCATCCAAATTCGAGTTTGTTCTTGGAACACTTCGTCTATCAATCTCGGGTTCGCCATTGAATGGCGGAAGAGTTGACCATGTTGCACATAGAAAAAGTGGCGGGAATTTGACGTAAATACAGGTTCTTGTCTGCGATACAGCTCGACTGGAAGTGGAACTCTCAGATCATCTTCACCAAACACAAAACTTCGACTGCCCTTTCCGCACAAAGTGGAGGGACCGCTGATTGCAAACTTCAGGGACGGATCGAGATTGCCGCTAAATAGAATTCGACCATCTTCGCGGAAAAACTTGCCATCTTGATGATAGAGATAACGCAGCGATGAACCGTCGTAATCAACCTCGAGAATCACTCCGCTTGTCGAAAAAATCTCTCTGCATTTTGCGCCACTCGAGTTCTTTCCGTTCAGTACCGTCACGGGAGTTGACCCGGTCACGAGTGCCAGCGCGGTGTTTAATCCGGTGCTGACATTTGAACATGGACCCGGTACGAGATTTGAACCTGATGTCAGATTTGAAACCACGCCTGGGCTCGTCGCGGTAATGTTTAAACTACTGGTGGCGAGCAACAGATTTGAGTTTATTGAAACCGGCTTGCGAGTGGGATCCAGGCTGAGAAGCAGAGGTAGTGGAAACACCGTTCGCAAGTCGTGAATCAACAGTTGTTCGTAAAATTGTTGCACTGAAAGCGGGAGCGTTTGAATCGGATTTCCGATGGATGGATAACGTACTTCGGGATGGAACACGGAGATTCGGTGCAGTGGGCGATCTTCAGGAGACACTCTCCGTGTAGGATCCGACGGTTTATACACGCCACCATACGGATGCACGTACAGGAGGCATTCAAAAAGGAGGACGGCGAATGCGTACCAGTCAGTTTCCTTTGAGTGATTGCGAGCCATCGTAATTTGTCCCGCTCGATTTTCCAGGATAAGTGGATCTGCATATCTGGGCGAGTATGTGTTGCATTGGAATCCGGAAAACTGCATACTGTCTGCGTCTATCAGATAAGCAGTTTTGCCTGAAATCAGAACATTGAATTGGTTGAAGTCACCAATTACGACATCGTGCTGATGCAGTTTGCTTACGGTTTGATGTAGTCCGGCAAACAATTCAACAATGATTTCTAAACTGATTCCACTCGACTCGCGAAACGCTCTCTGCGTATAGTCTCGCAGGCAATGCGCTGGTGATATCAAGGGCATGGTAAAACCGATAATTTGTCGCTTAGAATCTTTTGTGTCGTAAACAAGCTGCTCGGGTTCCACCACATTCGGTGCCAGTGCGTGAGGAAATTGCGGAAGCTTTTGCTGGATCTCCTTAATCCTAACTTTGGCGGCCGCCTGCATTGCCTTTCCAGCAGGACCTTTCATTTGGTACTGTGGATGAGTATCTTGCTTGAATAGTTTAATTACAGTTGAAGAATTTATTTGATAAATCTCTGCTTCTCCACCTTCGGCGATCAGATCTTTGGGTGAGAGCTTGATGGCAGATTTGTCGATGTAAACATTAGGCATTTTATTCACCCCCACGTTTCTTTCGAATTGCAATCAGGGTTGTGTCATCGGGCAGCAGTCCTGGCGATCGCTCTAGTTGTGCATTGCGATTCAGTTTCACTACTTCGCTGTTGATCTGCCGAAGCCAGGGAGTGATCAATTCGTGTTCGGTCTCGTCGAAGAAACGATCGTCTTCCCATAGTTGACTGATGTTGCCTAACGGTCTGCTTTTCCCAGGTAGCATCGCTGTGTCTTTGCCGATCAAGTCCTGGAGTCCATCGGTCGCGACCAGTAATGAATCAACTGAAGTCGTTGGAACTACCGCGTGAATTTTGAACTTGAGAAGTTCGGCGTCGTAGCTGAAGATGCTCGGCAACAGTGCGTATGCAACGTATGGAGGTGCATTGCCGGGAAACGGGCCGACCTTTGTTACGTTGCCATTGAGAGCGAAGAGCCCGTCGCCAATTGAGAAAACTAGCGTGGTTCTCGAAGTGACTATCAGACCGAAGATGGTGAAAAGAAAACAGTCATGGAGAACTTTCTTGTGGGAGCAGTATTTGTGAGAACGCTGCTCGCACTCTTTTAAGTTATCGCTGAGCCCGTTTGGTTGTGGCTCCGACGGAGTTTGATTGTACGTTGAATTTGATCCATTTTTCGCAACCAGCAGGTCTGCTATTTTTGCGAGCCTATAGAGGAAGCGCTTTCGAATCTTTTCGAAGAGTTCGTCAGCCTGTTCCTTTGTAGTCACCGCATGTAGTGCGCCACTTGTGACGGTGCTGTGCAGTATTTCAACCAGTAGCCGACCGCCGATAGCGGCTCCGAGTTCCGACTGGGCGCCCGCGCTGCAACCGTCGTGAACCGTGGCGATAATGCAGTTATCGAAAACCTTAAGCGCGAATGAGTCCTGGTTGTTCTTCCCGACAAGCAAGTTTCCGGAACCGATATGAGCGCGTCCTGGAATTGTGCCGGCAGAAATTTGAAACCCGAGAGCCATGATGCCTCCTCGCGCTTGCGCCACCCAACGGGTCGTCGGGCGTCTAAATGGTGTTTGTTTTTACGATAATAACGCTACTGATTAAGCGTTATTTTTACGATAACTTGTTTGGTCTATGCTGTCAAGTCAAAGCTCTGGTTGGCGACTTTTCACCGATGGAATTACTTGTAGTACGTTCACTACCGGTCGCAAGAGAGCCACGTTAGTTCGTTAGGTTGTAACTGTACGGGCGCGTTGTCCGCGCCCTAGCACCGTACGTGCCGAGCCCGAACGGACATGGGCGCTTAGCAAACAGTGAAGAGAGTCATGAAATTAATTCCCAAAGCCTAGTAGAATTGGGCATTATGATAGATATCAAGAAGCGTCCGGTGATTCCTAAATGAGTACAACAGATAGATTTGAAATCACCATCCCTGTAAAAGAGGTCAGCAAAAGGGCCGCCAAGACTTTCTATTTTAGTTGGGCGTTTTTAGGTATAGCGATGGCCTGGGGTCTCTATCTAGTCGCTTCATCCTTTACCGGCGCAGACAAGGCTAATCTTTGGATGATTAGATTAGTCGAAATCGTGATTGGTTTGCTTATCGGAGTATTTTACGTCTACGTTCCTTATTTATATGCGCTCTCACGTGCACAGGGACAATCCATTCTGATCAATGAAGATGGTTGTGGATTTCCGCCCCTCTTTCTTGGCATTGGTTCTCCTCAGTGGGTTCCGTGGTCGGAGATCAAAACTGTGGAAATGAAACGTGGTGCGCTTGGCGATCCAGTTTTATTACTGAAAGGTCCGTATCAAAAACAATCGGTGCCACTATCTGCGGTGAACAAGCAAGATATGGAACAATTGCTGCTTGCCGTCGAGGCGTGGGCACCAACTGCCGTTTGGTCGTCCGAGGTTCACGACTTTCGGGATCATTTGCAGCTAGGGAATTTAGGCGTGGAAGGTTTTAGCCACACTCAAATGTTCGAGGACGAACTTGGAAAGCGATTTAGTGCGCCGACTTTTGTTCCACTGGAACCAGGACGTCAACTTCGATCTTCTACGCTCAAAGTACTCAGGCAGTTGGGATTCGGTGGGTTTGCTGCCGTGTACCTCGCCGAAGATAGCGTTAATGGTACCGTCGTGCTCAAAGAGTCTGTCGTTCCGGATTCGCAAAATGAAGCGCTTCGGGATAAGGCAAGAGAGATGTTCGCGCGCGAGGCGTTGACGCTCCGGGGATTAAACCATCCCGGCATTGCGAGGGTCTATGATTACTTCGTCGAAGATGATCGCAGCTATATTGTGATGGAGCATGTTGACGGAATCAATATGCGGCAACTCGTTGCTCAACAGGGCGTTCAATCCGAGGCTCGAGTTATTTCGTGGGCTCAGGACATAACCGAAATTCTTGGTTATCTGCACGAACAGTCACCACCAGTAGTGCATCGTGACGTTACGCCAGACAACTTGGTTCTAACAAATCTCGGCGAAGTGAAACTGATAGATTTCGGAGCTTCCAACCAGTATCTCGGAACTGCTACTGGCACCCTCGTTGGAAAGCACGCCTACATGCCACCGGAACAGATTCGAGGGAAAACCGAGCCGGCTAGCGACATCTTCGCGCTTGGTGCCACCATGCATTTCTGGCTGACCGGTGTTGAGCCGGAGCCGCTTTCAACATCTCATCCTGCGACAGTAAAACCAGGCATCTCACCTGAGATCGATGCGCTGGTCGTGGCTTTGACTCAGATGGATGTAAGCAAGCGCATCAACTCTGCAGCTGCTCTGCGTGAGGAGCTCCGGCGTGTGATTAGTTTGCAGCATCCAATGAAAGCATTGAAGTAGAAGTGGATCGTATATCAGCATGGAAGATCGGTTAATAGATGAACAAACAAGAATCAAGGTAAAACCTGTCGCTGAGCGGCTGGTAGAAGACCCGCCTGAGGATGTTTCGTCAGACAACCCACCTGTAGTTGCTGACGACGTTAACGCCAACGCGAAAAACACTTCGAAAAACCGTTCTGATTTATGGCAATCAGAATTCGCTGACGATCAAGAAGATTGGACACTGCAGCGCCCTGACGTTGACCAATTAGACGGAGTCAACCGGATAACCGATATCTATGATCCGAAGCTGAAGTTCTCTACGCCCTGGGATGTATTAGACGATCAACAGATTATTGTGGGTCTGTGGCCGCACGGCAACACCGCTCCGCAAATAGGCGAGAAAGCGCAGTCAACAAAGAATAACATCGAAAAAATTGTCACCGTGTTTGCCATCGGCTGGGTGGCTTTATTGTTCTATCTGATCATGCATGGGACCGGGCTCAGCGTACTCCTCAATTTGCAAAGTCTTGTTCCTCTAATGCTCATACCGCTGTTTGCTAGGTTACGCGGGACTACCCACGTTCGATTTTCCGAGACCGGATTCGAATTCGCAACGATGAACGCCGGTTCTTCCAGGGTGCGTCAGACCGTGAACTGGAGCCAGATCCAGAAGGTTTACCTGGATGGCAAAACCACACCGACTGTTCTCGATCAATCCCTGTGTATGGAGCAGAGAGATGGTTCTGTAATTCGGATCAAACTGAGAAAGATTGCTAATCGCGGACAGTGGGAGAAAGTTATACAGGCTTTTGAGAAGTGGAGTTCGCTTGATGTCAGCGGACTCGATCGCAATGTTTTTGGTTCTGCTGCAGCCCAAGATCGCAACAGCCCGACTTACACCATGCTCTGGTTGGAAGCTCTTGCTGCACCACCAAGACGAGAGCGTCTCACACCGATGACCGAAGGCACTTTGTTATGTAAAGGGCGTTACGTGCTCAAGCGCAAGCTCGGCGCTGGAGGTCAAGGGAGTGCCTTCCTCGCAATTTCAACTCAAGATGCATCGAATGTAGTTCTCAAGGAATATATCCTGCCGACGTACGTCGATATGAAGACTCGAAAGCAAGCACTGGAGCGTTTCGAGCACGAGGCAAAAATGCTGGCTAGTTTAAACCATCCATCGATTGTCAAACTGTTGGATTACTTTGTTGACGATCACAGAGCATATCTAGTTCTGGAATACATTGACGGTGACAATCTGCAGCAGCTAATTGAAAAGAACGGTCCAATGCCGGAAGCCGCTGCATTGAATTGCGCCAATGCGCTCGTCGAAATCCTTTCGTACTTGCATCAGCAGTCACCGCCAGTGGTGCATCGCGATTTCACTCCGGACAACTTAATTACATCGAGTGATGGCACGATCAAATTGATCGATTTTATGGTGGCACAACAATCCGACACCACTCAACAACAGAGTGCAAGCTCGACTGTTGTTGGCAAACACGCGTATATGGCACCGGAGCAGTTTCGAGGACAAAACCGTACGCAGAGCGATATCTATGCCCTCGGCTGCACGCTGTTTTATGTTCTCACCGGCAAAGAACCGGAGCCGATTACCCAGCAGCACCCGATCTTGGAAAACGAAAATTGTCCTCTAGTTCTCAATGAGATAGTTTCAAAATGCACAGAGTCCGATTATTTGGACCGTTACCAGTCCGTCGAAGAGATCAAAACCCAGCTAGCCCGCGCGTTCCGCGACGATTTGTAGTATCGTATGTTCTTATAGAGTGATGAGAAAGAATCATGATTAAAGCACCGCCGCGAATTGTTCCTCAACATCTCCAGCCCAGCGACTATTGCCGCCTTGCCATCCAATATTACTTGATGGGTTGGACGAGGCAAGCTGTGAAAGCCGGGCGCCTGGCGCTCCAAAGCCGCCCCTCCGATTTGGCCGGGACGCCGTTCGGCGAATTGAGCGAGGAAGATTATTCGCGTTTTCGTCGCATGGTCGAGGGCTTGGACACCAGCGTTCTCATTGGAGAACAAATGCTGGGAGTCACCAAAACGATGTCTGATCTGGTCCAAGACGGCATCGATACTACATCTGCGCTGGCTGATGAATTGGTGGGTGAGAACAAAACACTCAGGCTAATCAAGTTCGGATTCGAAGAATCAGTGCGGCAGATCACCAATGGTGTACAAGAAGCTATTGGACAGGCAATCGAACAAGCCGTCAAAGTCAGCCAGCCACCCAAGCCAGTTCCAGAGGGATTGACTGCTCAAAACTATCTGGATTTAACCCGTCAGTATTTAATTTTTGATTGGACCGAGCAAGCTCGCGATGCATTGCTGAAAGCTCGGGAACTGGAAGGCGAGAATCCAAAAGGCGCTCTTGCCTGGACGCTTTTGTTGACGCACTTGCCGAGACAGCCGCTTCCGTTTCTCGCGGAAGAAGGGCTGGCAGAAGCTCGACGCAAAAGACAATCCGGACGTGAGGACGATGCTCGCGAAGTTCTCGAAGAGTTGATTCAACGCTATCCGGATCTGGAGCTGACTTACTGCATCCTCGCCGGATACGAGCTGCGCGCCGGAAGACTGGAACGCGCGAGCAAATTGCTAAATACAGCGGCCGAACTCAATCCGAATTACTTCTACACCTGGCTCAAATTGGCACGCGTACATGCAATCGGTGGTTCAATCCTGGAAGCTCAGCGGTCTCTGGACCGGGCTACAGATCTCGATCCTGACGATTTCTCGATTCCGCATCTTCGTCAATTGATTTCGATTCTATCCAGGCTCTAGATACAGTTGCACTTGTCAGCCGGTTTACTCGTTCGTCTGTGACTGATCATTATCGTCTAAGAATCTTTTGATATTACGCGTAAATCGTCACGGGTTACGTGGTTTCCCCATTTTGCAATTGCCATGTTCCAGATATATTGAGACTAGAGTCTCGGTATACTAGTCAAAAGTTTTTCGAGTCGGCGATCTGTAAGTGGTCGCAACTTCTTAGCCTCTCCTGGTTACTACATGAACGCAATAAGCAAATCGACAATGTTTGAGATGACACCGCTTGAAATCAAGGCGGAGTCACTCGCCGCCTTATTGAGAGCCGGGCTCGAGGAAGATTTCGGACGCCTATTTCAACGCGAAACCAAAAGCATCGGCAGCGATCAAGCCGAGCAACTGATTGAGCTTGTAAACCACCGATTGGCTGTAGGCGCGCGTCGGCGCAATTTGAGACTTATGCTTTCCCAGCAATCGTCTTCAATCACATTAGTCGATCGCTCCCGCTTCTTCGGTGACAGCTTCGCCGTCGCCCGCCAAACATTCGCGATTTAAAACGTTTCCATCATCAAGAACGTCGCCACGGGATGTTGCACAATGCCGGCGGGAACGTCGCGCGCTGTTGCGTGCGGTGTCGCACGATGCCGGCGGGAACGTCGCACGCTGTTGCGTGCGGTGGTCGCACGATGCCGGCCGGAACGTCGCACGCTGTCGCCTGCGGTGTCGCACGATGCCGGCGGGATGTCGGAGGCGATGCCGTTCACGGCTCCTGGGAGCGCAGGCTTCCAGCCTGCTCCGATTCCCCTGTCCTGCTCGCCGGTGCATCCAAACGGTGTATGATTATGCATCCCCGGATAACGGGGGTGAAACTCGGTCGCTTCAGGAGAGAGCTATGCAGTCTCGCACGAGAAAAACTGGATCACTAAAAGCCAGTCAGTTTAAAGAATCAGTCATACGTGAAATGAGTCGCCTTGCTGCGCAACACAAGGCCGTCAATCTTGCTCAAGGACTGCCTGATTTCCCCGCACCGCTAGAGCTCAAAGAAGCGGCTATCAAAGCCATTCTCGATGATATCAATCAGTATGCAATCACTTGGGGCGACAAGCCATTTCGCGAAGCCATCGCTGAGAAAACAAAACGATATTTAGGTTTAACTGTCGATCCGGAGAAGCACATCACCGTCACTTGCGGCGCAACAGAAGCCATGGTTGCTGCGATGCTCGCGCTCGTCGATCCCGATGAAGAAGTAATCGTGTTCGAGCCGTTCTATGAAAACTATGGTCCTGATGCCATTCTCTCTGGTGCTGTTCCTCGTTATGTAAAACTCAATCCTCCGAATTGGGAGTTCGATGAAGAGGAACTCAAGAACGCTTTCAACGAAAAAACGCGCGCGATTATTGTCAACACTCCGCATAATCCGACTGGTAAGGTCTTCCGAAAAGAAGAGCTGGAGATGATCGCCGCATTGTGCCAAAAGTGGGGCGTGCTTTGTTTTACCGATGAGATTTACGAACACATTCTCTACGATGATGCCAAACACATTGCCATGGCGACTATTCCAGGGATGGAAGATTTGACTGTGACGATCAACAGTTTATCCAAGACATACAGTATCACGGGTTGGCGCGTGGGCTGGGCGATTGCGCATGAAGATCTGACGTTGCCGATTCGCAAAGTGCACGATTTCCTAACCGTCGGTTCGCCGGCGCCTTTACAAAGATCGGGCGCTACTGCCGTTAATTTGCCTGAGAAGTTTTACGACGAACTGCACGAAGAATACAAAGTGCGCAGAAAAGTAATGCTCGATATTCTCGATGAGGTCGGAATTCAGTACTACAAGCCAGACGGCGCTTATTATGTTTTCTGCGATGTCAGCAATTTCGGCTATAAAGACGATATCGCCATCACTAAGCATCTCGTAAAGGAAGTCGGCGTCGCAGTCGTACCAGGCAGCAGCTTCTTCCGCAAATCAGAAGAACCCGGCAAGTACATCAGGTTCTGCTTCAGCCGACAGATGGAAACACTCACCGAAGCACATCAGCGATTGAAAAAATTGAAACCGTTCGTCAATTAAACATACGCGAACGGCATCCTAATAAAAGAGCATGGCATCTGCATAAGCGCATGCCTCACGGATCCTGGCGACAAGAGTCGGAGGGCGCTGTCTGCCAACCGGGCTAAACCGCAACAGTCTCAATCGACTAGATAATTTCGAACGCTTGCAATTCGCCGATGATGACAATCAATTGAGCAATCGCGCAGATGCCAATCAGCATGCCGGACGGCATCATCTTCTTGGTCTTCGCAAATCGGACCGCGAAGACTCCTTCGAGCATTGTTAGCAACACAATCCCAGCACCCAAACCAATCTTCGGATCATGCTGACTGGCGACGACAAAGCAGACGACGAGCAAGACTCCGCTGATAACACCCGATAGAAGCGACGGCATGCTTCGCGCTTTGATGAATCCGATAATGCCACCAATTGCAATTAGGATGCCGGTGACGACCATTGTGTACTCAGCGACTGAAACCATTGATACTGGCATAAGAACTTCCGTTTTCTGATTGGCTAAACACCGATAGGATTCTAGCGCGATTTTACAAGGCTTTTCGTTAGAGTGAATTGATCCAGCAATTTGCCGTCCGTTCCGACTTGCGATACCTTCAGTGATTTGTCATTTGCATCACACAAAGTAAAGCTATGAGCATAAACATATTTATCAATGAATGGTGCTTTTTGTTCGCTGGTTCCGCGAGCGTATAAGCTAGCGCCACCACCGCCGGTGACAATGTAGATGATTCCGTCCGGAGTTTGTTGAACGCTTCCATCGTATTTTTTGTCTAGCTTAAACGTGCCTGCGACTGCGTCCTGATAGGTTCCTTTTACCTTCGACCAATCCGTGGCGAACTTCAACGGATACGAGCGCTGATAGCAATGCGCATGTCCTGCGAAGACAACATCTACGTTGTGTTTTTCGAAAATATCCGACAGCAGTCTCATGCGTTGTTCTGTTGCGTGAGCACTATCCACGCTGAATCCGGGTTGATGGAAAGCTGCAAATTTCCAGGTCGCGGACTTGTGGCGCTCGAGATCTTTATCGACCCAGTCGCGTGTTTTTTTATCCGTCCAGTCCATGTATGGATTGCCATCTAAAACAACCCAGTGCGAATTGCCATAATCAAAAGAAAAATTCCCCATCGTCGGAAAGGTCTTGCCGGCTGCTCTTACGAAGCCGAGTTGATTGTCCGCGTTGCCTACGATGCGCGTTGTATTTTTCGCGTTGATGGTTTTAAGTGGACCGTTAGTAGGTTGTGAGAACAGCAGGTAAAAACCAAGCGCGTCGGGGAATCTGGTGAAGTCAGTGCCTTCCCATGCATTAGCCAGGGCGATGTCGTGATTTCCGATCGACGCCATGGTCAACACTGATCGCATCAAGGGCGCACCAATCTTCGGCGAATTAGAATCGCTGTTCATGATCGGAAAAAATTTGGACAGATATTCGGACACCAAACCGTGGCTGTAGACTATGTCTCCAGGTATCATCAAGAAGTCCGGTTTTTGTTTTAGCATCTGATAGACGACTTGCTTTTGTCCATCACTTCCGGCACCGACGTCACCTACGACCGCAAAACGAAATGGTTGAGCCCTACCTTTTCTAGCTGTGGAACCGGACTGAAATACCTGTTTTTCGTTCCGAATAAGCCTGTAGGAGAAAGCCTCTCCAGGTTTTAAATTAGATACTCTTCCGGTGTAGCGATAAAGTGATTGACCATCCAACGAACCCATTCGTTTGGCTTCGACAATTTTCCCGGTCTGCCATTTTGATTTATTCGAACAATCAAATTCTAATTTCCAGTCTTTTGATTCATCTCCCGGAGAACGAGTTAACCAGAGGATCTCCATCGATTCTGATTCTTTCAAATCTGGTTGATCGCCGAGTTGCACGTACGGTTTGACTACGAAAGTTTCGGCGGAATTTGATTGCGCGATTGCTTCGTTTAAAATGCTCGCGCTGCATAGCGTAAAAAGGAGTGCGAATGTCGCGACGTGGATATGCCAGGTTTTCAAGCCGTCCTTGATTCCGTCCAACGAACATCGAACGCGGTTTTGCTGGTTCACCTGGGACTCCCCTGACATGTGTTTCTGTAGTTAATAAGATAACGCTTTGTGCAAACGCTTTCATTATTCACCTACAATTTGATGAGTAGATCATCCGCAGATTTTGATGTCAGAGCCGGTAGAAGAAACATTCATTTGTCCGATTTGCGAAGCTGAGAATCGTCAGAGCGCTAGATTTTGTCGCCGTTGCGGCCGCAGTCGGCTGATACTCGAGCGAGAAGAGCGAATTAGTGAGCCTAGCGTGGAGAAAGCTCATCAGTTGGTTTGTCCTAGATGCGCGGCTCCTGTTCGCGTGACGGACAGCTATTGTTCCTACTGCGGAGATTCGCAACCGTATCGTATCCTCGCGCATATGAAGGTCTGCCGCGATTGTGGAACGCAGATGCCGGAGGTTGCCAACTTCTGCTACGCATGTGGGACAGACGTCGGCACTCACTCGAAGAAGCAGGTGCCTGTTCCTGTTGCGCTTTTCGAGGAGGATGATCCTGATTCGTTTCCGCAATTTGAAGCGTAAGCTGCTAATACAGTGTGTTTTATAGCTGAGCTGCATGGGCGCTTACAAAGCGCCCCTCCAATTAACGCCAGTGTTCACGCCGCGAGCGTGGTTCCGCATATGGTGGCACGGAAAGACAGCAGCATTTAGCCGGATATTCGTTTAGTTTATAAAGAGTGCCTAGAAACAGAATTGAACTGTTGACACGCGGATTTTCAGTCCGCTGCTCTACCAACTGAGCTACCTAGGCGTAGGGTGGCATCGCTGCCTTACCGGGCAATGATTTACAGCCCTTGAAGACTAGATCATCTAACCGGTTTCTCAAAAATTATACTACCATACCCGAACGGGCCCGACGGGAGTCTGTGACCGCAGGTTTAAGCTCGGAAACATTTTGGAAAACGTTCCACTTGCCTGGTTTCGTCCGGTTTTGTCCAGCAAACGCCAGTCGGTGCAAATTTTAATACGAGTATGCCATTGGCGACTGAGCTTGCTGATAACTGCGATTGCAGATGGCGGCAATACGTAATCCTTGCTCTTCCTTTCGTACGAGGAAATCGGTTACCACTTGGCGAGTGTCTGCTGGTTGACCGCTGACTTGTAGAACCAGTGAGCCCTTCATGGAAACGACCACGGATCCGTCTGGGTTGATAGCCTGTGCGCCGATGGAGACCGGTTGGAACGCGGCTACCAGTCTGCCTGTGCTGATACCGTCAGCCATTGCGTCATTCCAAAATGCTTGTTTGAACGTGTCCTGAGCCTCAGGCGTCATCCACATCAAAGCTTGTTCGTGATTCTTCTTTGCGGTCGTGGCCTGGAAATCCATTGCTCCACCGATCCACCATTTCACGAAGTCGCTAGCCGTGTTGGGCTCGAGGACTGGCGCCGGAGGTTTTTCCGCGGCTTGCGACTGAGGTTGCGGCGCTGCTGCTTCCGGTTTCTGTGCTTGGGCTTGTTGTTCTGCTGGCATCATCGCGCCTGGTGGCAATTTTTCTTCGGTGTTTTTCGACTTCGACTCGCCGCTTTCGCTGGCGCCAGTCATGAAGATGGCGACTACACCAATAATGACAAGGCCCATGAGAATCTTGTCTCTGAGGACTCTTTGAATTATTGCTCTGATCAGTTCATGAATCATAAATGCTCGAGATCCCGAGTAGGGCTCGCCTCACACGCCGTTATTTGTATACAGAGATTGTGCGCGAAAACGCTCAAAAAGGAAAGCGAAAGATGGGAATCTTCCCATAGGTACGGCGAATAAGTTTAAAAATCATGGGCAAGATGAAACACTTCGTTGTCTCTTCTTCGCTGTACAATTGGGTGCGGAAGTGCGAATTGAATCGCATGCGTTGACATAACCAGTTTGAAAAACGAGTTTGCGCAAATGGCAGGCTGTGAGACTGATGAAACGGATTGCATAAGCAGAGAATGACTGAACCACAGGAAAACAAAAACCGCGACGGCGCCGATACGCCCTCACCATCACCAGTTTCGCAAAACGGTGGCAGTGGAAATAATCCACGCCAGGGTGGAGAACGTCGCTACGAGCGCCATTTAGAAGCCGATCCGTCCGAAGACGATGAAGCGGACGACGAGGTTCAGCCCCGAGAAAAGACTTCGAAGCCTTCGTCAGAGCGCGTGAAGAATTACGTGGCGTATACGATCAAACTGCCATCCGACCAACTGTCCGCACTTCAATCAATTTGGCTTGAGCTGAAGAAACTTTATGGTTCTCACTCGCCTGACAAAAGCGGCATGATACAAGCCGCTATCGATGCCTGGCTAAAACGCTGGGACGGTCCCGAGCATGACAAACTCCTCGAAGAGCTACTGGACATCCGTCAAAGCACCCGCCGTCGCCAATACCGCAAAGGCAAGTAATCGACTTCAATATCTCCCGCGCACGCCCAGCCTGCCGGTCTCAATAATTGTACGGCCGCCTTGCCGCTGCTTTCAATAATCGTAGGGGCGCCTTGCAGGCGCCCAGGCTGCCGGTTTCAGTATTTGTACGGCCGCCGTTGCCGCTGCTTTCAATAATTGTAGGGGCGCCTTGCAGGCGCCCAGGCTGCTCCGTTCAGTAATTGTATGGCCGCCTTCCGAACGCCCAGCTGCCGGTCCTTAACCGTCGCGTCAACTACTGCCCTTCGGCCGGCTCGACGTGTTCTGGCTTGAGGTGATGGTACAAGTAATACCCAAAACCAGCCACGCAGAACAAAACAATCGCGATATCAAACTTATGCCAGTAGTCTTTGAACACTTCCATGTTCTCGCCGAACTTGATACCAACCCACGTCAGGAAGTAGCACCACACGAGTGAACCTACGAATGTGTAGATGCAGAACATCAAAAAGTTTGCTTTGAGAACGCCTGCTGGAAAGGAAATGAATGTTCGAACAACCGGAAGCATTCTGCAGATGAAGAAGACGATGTCTCCGTGCTTCTTCGTCCATTTCTCAGCGAGTTCAAGCTCTTTGCGTTTTAAAAGGAAATAGCGACCATATTTTTCGAGGAATGGTCTGCCGCCCCACATACCAAGGAAATACGAAGGAACAGAACCAACCAAGCAGCCGACGGCACCGGCTAATGCTGCCAGGTGAATGTCCATCTTTCCTTGTTGTACAAGGATTCCGGCGGTAGGCATAATTGCTTCGCTCGGCAGCGGAATATTGGCTGATTCGATCGCCATCATAATCACTACAGCGAGGTACCCGCCGTGCTCGACGCCGCTTTTGATCCACTCTAGAATCGGGTCTATATATTGATGGAGCACTTTCGATAACCTCGTACAGTCGCACCGTGCCTAGATTTTACTCTTTCGCTTCCTTGTTGCCGTTAGGAAACTCTCACTGTTGGAGTAAACTGATATCTTTCAGTACATAGATTTAGAACTATGACGACTCCATCCAATTCATCAAACGCTGACCCACAAGGCATTTTGTACTTCACGCTGGCTACTGCCGGTCACGTCGATCATGGCAAAACAAGTGTGTTAAGAGCTTTGACAGGAATCGATCCTGACAGGCTTAAGGAAGAAAAAGAACGCCAGATGACTATAGATCTGGGTTTTGCACACATGCGCGTGTCAAGAGAAGAAGTGCAGAACTCGGGTGCTTTGCAAGCTCAAAGATTTGCAGAAGGATTAGGCGATTCTCTGACACCTACTTCTGAACTGATTGTTGGTTTTGTCGACGTACCCGGTCACGGAAAGTTTTTGAAAAATATGCTTGCCGGAGTGGGTGGCATGGACATGGCACTGTTGGTGGTGGCAGCCGACGAAGGCGTGATGCCTCAGACCGTCCAGCATGTGAAGATTTTGACGTTGCTCGGCGTTCGCGAATGCATTTTGGTAATCAACAAAATCGATCTTGCCGATCAAGATCAGCGAGAACTGGCAACCACAGAAACCGAAGAATTTCTGGAACGGTTTGGAATCAAGGTGCTCGAAACCGTTCCATTTAGCTGCGCCAGCGATGCAACAACGCATGCGCTCAGAGCTGCGATTGTTAAACACGTTCTGTCTATTCCTGTTCGAAATCGCAAACAAGACTCATCAGGCAAAGCACTGCCGTCGTTTCTCTCGGTCGACAGAGTCTTCTCGAAAGCCGGTCACGGTGCCGTCGTCACTGGAACACTAACCAGAGGAACGATCAAAATCGGTGATGAGATTTATGTGCAGCCGGGATCTGTTGGTGGACGAGTCCGTGGATTGCAAACTTTCAATCACAAGCTTGAAAAAGCGCAACCAGGTCAGAGATTGGCTATAAATCTGGCACTTAAAGAGAACAAACCCCTCGAACGAGGTCATGCAGTCGTAGGTGATGATACCGCCGCCGTTGATACTTTGATCGTACAGATAACGGATCTGGGTGGATTGGAATCGTCGAAAGATATTGCCGGTGAAGGTTTGAAACCGCAGAACGTGCACTTCTATCACGGTACTGCGGAACGCTATGCGTTTCTTCGATGGATTCAATCAATAGATGGTGCTGATGACACGCAGAACTCTAATGGTCATTCAGAGTATGCGAATTTGCGTCAACCGATGATCGGGCAGCTTGTTTTGACAGAGCCGTTGATTGCAGGCGCGGGCGAAAAATATGTCATTCGCTACGGCGACCACGGTATCGCAGGTGGTGAAGTTCTCATGACTGCGCGACCGCGATGGTTGTCGCGTGCGATGTTGAAAACACTCTCCGCCAAGATTTGGAGTGGCGATCTCGAAGCGGCTGCGCTCGAACTCATCAATTCTTCTCCGCAGCGGAGCCTCAGTAAGGAACTTCTTGAAGCTCTGCTTCCGGATTTTGACCGCCGAAGGATTATTGCGAAACTAACGTCGGATGGAAAAATCGAGAAGGTCGGCGACCGGTTTATCACTCGTGAGGAA
Source organism: Obscuribacteraceae bacterium (SeqCode) (assembly GCA_044225915.1). Lineage (GTDB taxonomy): Bacteria > Cyanobacteriota > Vampirovibrionia > Obscuribacterales > Obscuribacteraceae > JADYXR01. The sequence goes on along the minus strand of JBGAHZ010000027.1, from coordinate 35,682 downwards.
AAACAAGATCTGATCGAAAAGATTTTGGAAGCTCTTCGCAAAGCCGAGGCTAGTGGCAATCGAGATACTTCTATTTCGCAGGAAACACTAAGAGTCGATGTAGCACCACTCGTCGACAGAACTATCTTTCAAGCGATCGTCAAAGAACTAATCGCAGCCAACCAGGTCGTAAAACTTGAAGAACACCTGGCCTTACCGTCAGCGATTACCGCAAGAGAGTCCGTCAATGCCTCGCTCTCCGAGGTTGGTATCAAGGTCATGGATATTCTCAATTCGCACCTCTGTATTGAGATATCCGAGATAGCGAATCAGATCAGTATGAAGCAAAGTGATGTCACTGACGCACTTGCACTTCTCGAAAAAGAGGGACGTGCCGCGGTCATCGGCTACGAATTCGCTTCAAGTTCTGCTTCAGTGCTCAAAGCACATGAATCCCTGGCCGCCGTTTGGGGTAAGCATCGCAATATCAGTCCTGGAGATTTCCGTGAAGCGATCGGAGTTTCGCGCAAGTATGCAATGGCACTTCTCTCTTATTTCGATGATCGCAAAATTACGCGTCGTGTCTCAGAAGGACGAGTCCTGCTAAAAGCTCCTCCGAAGCCTTCTGCGTAGATGCGCTTAGTGAATTTAGGTCGGTTACACAGTGATTCGAAAAACGGTTTCAAATGAACATAACGAATAAATTTCTTGTGAACGTACTTTTCGTAACCGCTTTTATCGCTGTCGGGAACGTTGCTGTGCATGCCACTGGATTTAAGCCGACGGTCTATGACTATTACATGCTGCTGCCTAACGACTACTTCAATATCCCTCTAGCCTCGCGAAAAAATCTACTCGATAAAAACGCTGGTGGAATTGTCGATGAGAAAAACGGATATCTTTACGCGCAAGGAAAGGGCTCACAGCCATCTTTGGAAGTTGCCCTTTTCAAAAGAAAGTCGCAGGAAGATATCGTCGCCGTCTGCCACAACGAAACCAACGAATGCGTCGGTTTTATGTACTTCTATGAGCGAAGACCTCGCTACCAGGGAGTAGTACGATGTCCCAACCTGCTGCCGACCAAATTCAACGCCAAGTACAACTACAAACTTCCTAGAGGCGGAAAGACAATTATTGTTACCGACTCCGCGGGGAAAGTCGTCCACACATATTCGTGGAACGGAAGCAAGTTTCAATAAGAAGCGTTTTGAAGTATTGCCTCCGAAAAAGCGTCGTGCGAAAACTGCATCCTCGAAACTGCATCACTTGCGAAAAACGGATTGCATCGTCTGCACATTTTTCAGTTTAGTCGACAATAAGTTTTTCCCAACAGTTTGCTTTGTCGGTGCTGCCGCGTTCGTTCCAGAATGCTATTTGGCGATGGATTGCACTAATCATTCCGTTTTCTATCAACCAGCTTCCGATGAAAACAAGTCGTTCGATGGTTAGGGTTTCACAGAGCATCGTTACGAAGGAAATGAAGTTTTCGTCTGTTGAAGCTATCTGCGTCAGCACAATCGAAAGAGCCTGCTGTTCGCCGGACTGTGCCAGCTTGATCGCCACTGACTGCAACTGTTCAGGCCGTTCGCCGGATGCTATCTGGCGAACAATCATGTCAACCAATTTCTTATTGACGTCGACGCATTGAACAAACAAGTTCACTAATACTGTTTCTGATGCACTGTATTTGAGAATCTGCGTGGTGATTATTTTGGCTTCAAGTGTGTGGTCTTCGGCTACCCAGAGAGCGATCTCGAGCGCGGTTTGCGATTGTCCTTGTATAAGCAGATATGAACTCAAACCATAAAGTGCGTCAAATTGATTGTTTGCGATTAATAGTTTTACGGACATCTTGATGGCGGCTTCTGCATGGAAGGTGAGAAGTTCATCGACAGTAGAGTTTAACAATTCTTGTCGTTTTAACTGAGCCAGATACAGGCACCAGAGAGCGATCAGTGAATCATACTTTTCATCCAGCGAATTCGAAACCGAGTCTGTCATTCCTACGAATATATGTTGAACCCCAGTATCTTTTTTTCTTACGATGAACCTCCGCAGATAATGCAAAGACTGCATCGACATGTTGAGTTCTTCGAGAACCCGGCGTTGATCCGGGTTGAGAGACTCCAGAGGTTTTGCAAGGTCGTCTACGCGCGGTAGCAGCCGATCTAGTTGACGCAATAGTTCGTCGAAACATTTGACTAAAACTTTCGAGAATGTGAAATCAGATACGCCACCATGCTTCTGAATGTCATAAAGTTTTGAAATTCCATCTGTTCTAATTTCTGCGGCGAGACAGGCTGCGACTGCTCCGAAGGTTTCAAGATCCTCTTGTCGCAAAAGCTCATCGAAAAGCGAACCGTGAAAACTCGAGCTGAGCAGTGTGCTGGCAAGTCCGGAGGCCAGGGAGAGTTTGTCGATTTGATACAAGTGTTTTAGTATCTTGGATGCCTTATTCGCCTGATTTTGCTCCAACATTCGCTTTATCAGCGTCACTACAAATTCAGTTTGTTCGCGATCCGATTCGATCAGCTTGTCGATTGTTGAAATCAATTCACCGATCGGTGCTGTTTTTGCAACTTCTTTGGAAATCTGCGCGAAGGCATCAATATTGCCCTTGCGTGCCAGGTTTTCCGAGAGTTCGATCATTAATAGCAAATGATTTTTTGTGGTCAAATTCTTGGTGATACCATCGATGGCCATCGTATAGCCGTATCGCGCCATGTCCGAAATTAATCGTTCCAGCACCTCAACTTCATGATGGTCAGCCAGATCTTGGGTGAGACCGTAATAGCGATTAAAGTGGCTGGCCTTGACGAGTTCAATAAACCAATAATTGACAATCTCACTGTACTCTTCGCTCGCGATGAGCGATAACAAATTGTCGGAACGTGTCTGGTCTTTCAGCAGCTTGAATAAAACTCTAAGGTTGTCTACGGCTGTTATTAATGGTGTGAACTTCACCCACGGAAAGGATGCGAAATCTCCTGGTGGAATCGGCGATTTGCAAAACTCTAGAGCCGTTCGAAGCTGTTGTACCGATATGTCTGCTGCGTCTTTGACGATATTTCTCGCGTTGTGATCGCCGTGTGTAAGTAGCTGCCCAAGGGATTGGGCGTCGGTGTGACTGGCTATTGCCGTTAGAAAATCAGCTAGCAATGCTGATTTTCGCTGGGCGATGTAGTGGTCGATAATCGCCGCCTGAACGCGCATGAATTGCGAATTCGCAACTACCTCTATGAATTCAGACGTTAGCGCCGGTTTGCAATCAGGATGAAGGTAGCTCTCGTTCAAGCATTCCGAAATTGTTTCAGGATCGAACAGATTGAAGGAACTTATGATCGGTTCAATAAAGGCTGACTCGCATGATGCCCCCACACGACTAGCTACGCGCAGAGCGTCTTTCGCTTCTGTCTTGCTGCCTAGTTCTTCGAAAGTTCTGCTGACATTTAAAAGTAGGTGCAAAATGCTGTCTTGCGAGAGGTATGCACTGGCTGTAGTGGCAAGCTTTGTCAGGTCTTCGATGCTCATATGACCTAGTTCGGCGAGAATTTTTAACGCTGCTGTTTGATGAGCTTCGTTCGCGTATAACAATGTCGCTCCGCAGAATCTCGCTGTTTTCCCGTGTTCTGAAAAACCGCAGCTGTCGCAGCAATCGGCGAGGCTGAATAACAGTAGATTTGCGCGCTCTTGTTTGCCGACTAATTGCAAACGACCTGCCAGAGAAATAAACGATTCGATCAGGGCTTCGTCGTTGAAGTGCTTGTCGGACCTTATTATTTCTCCGAGGGCAATCCATGCGCAATCAACGGTGTCACTGAACGCATCGCTGAAGGCATCATTATGATAGTGCTGATGTTCGATCATGCGAACTGCATAATCGCGCAGCATCCTGTAAGTGACGGGTCTTCTGAAGAATGGGTTGGACATGTCGCTGTAAAGCACGTCCTCTAACCTGGCCAATGCCCGTGGGTTGTCGTCGAGAAATTTCCAGGTAGCGGCTTCGTTTTCATCAAATTTACTGAGAGCAAGTGCGAGCGCAGCTCGCGGAAGAAGCAGTTCTTCCATGTGTCGGCGGGCGTAGTTATATGCGACTACAAAGTAGTTGCCCGCGAGTGTTGGATTACCGGATAGCGAAAGCGCGCAGCCGAGAACCAGTGCGATTTCAAAATATGTCTTGCCACTGCGCTCTTCGTTTAACTGCTTGAAGACTGCCATGAATATTTTCGCAGCTTTGTCGTAGTCGCCTTTGTTGTACAGATCAAACGCTTCGGTATATTTCCGATTGATCCAGTTGGCTGGCATTGTCGACTGTTCTAATTTTTCCGCCAACCTTTGAATTCGGTTGCGCGCATCAAGACCGGCGCGGAAAGTGCCTTGTGTCAATTGTTTTAGTTTGGTAGCCGGCTTCCGCTGCTGTGCACTTCGTTCCACTTTCGAAGCGGCGATTGCGTCATAACCGGAGGCAAAATCTAAAACGCCGTCAGTGTATCTTCTTTCATCGACTACGATGTCATCGTTCCAATTTGATACGGTTCCACCTGGTTGTTCAATCTGCGACGTGCTTGTGTTTGAGTTCTCTGATGCGTTAAGTCCAGCACTGGGCACCAAAATTCTCTCAGTGCGTTGTTTTGGTAGACTCTCCAGTAATTCGGGAGTTGCACCCAGGTATGGTATCGTATTCGGTTCTGCCCAAAGCATGCGTTGTATCAAGGCTGCCGTTTCTCGGATATGTTCTGAGTCATGCGAAAGCAATGCCTTGAATACCTCAGAATTTTCCGGATCCGCTAAGTCTTTCCGCTTAAAGAGGAGCGCGTCGTCTCCTCCTCCGAGGCTTCTATATAAAGACGGATCGATCGCGATCGCCAGCAGCGATGCGTGAATTAGCCAGCAAGAAAAATTGTCGATATCAGGATCGTAATGATTTTCTGTTCTGAGCGGGTGCTGGTAATTGGGGTGACCGAATTCCAGACTTTTTAAACCGGCCAGAGCTGGAACATAGAGAGCATCATAGTCTACAAGCCGTAGCCCCTTGTCGGACACGATAATATTTCCATGCTGTAAGTCACCATGGCCGATACCAGCACCCTCCAGTTCGCCAACCATTTGATGAAAACTTTTCAGTAATTCAGTCATCTTCGCGGAGTCTTTAAAGTTTGCCTCGATGTACTGATCGAGCGTTGGTCCCTCCACCCAGACCATCTTCAAGCAGGGGTACCACTGCCCCTTCACCTGTACTCCCTCGGTCAGATAGTGGAAGTCGACCGTAGAGTCGAGGTTATCGAAAAGGACGAAATCACTGATGTGTTTATACCGGGCGCTCTGCTCCGGACGATTGCTGAGAAAACATCGGACTGCCCATGCTGTGGAACCGTTGGTTGCTTTGTAAACACTGGCAAAGGCTCCACTCGCGGATTTTGGGAGACCGAGCGCATTGAGAGCAATCCTTGTTTTCTTCAAATCCGGATCGGAAAAACACAACTGAGGCGTTTGAATCGCCTCGTTATATTCTTGCGGGGTTGGCCAGTTTTGCATCGTCTGTTGATTGCTGTTTAAGGAGTTTCCATAAATGAACTATCGAATAGTCCGTACAGAATCGCTGTTTCTGCGGTTTTTACTCGTTCAAATCCCTTAGTCGAGCATGTGAAAAATGAAGTCGCAACTTTCTGCTTCGTCATCGAATATGTGCGCAATGTCACACCAGATGTACCATCTGAATGCTTAAAGAAAACACCGAGCGGAAATCCGCCAAACTTGGGCAATCGGAATATAGCTTTGATAATCGCCATTGCATGCGGATCTACGGGGCTTTCTTTGGACGCGATTACCGTGACCGACTGCGCTTTTGATGCTGATTTATCGTTGCCAACACCTGAATATGTCGGCATCATCATTCCCACCGTTCCATTGGGAGTGGGCGCGGAGACTTGCAACGCGGGCCATCCGTGATAGCTAATCGACTCGGGCTTTACCTTCCGACCTTCGAAGTAGTCTGACGTTGCGATTAATGACGGCAATTCTTGTTTAATAAACTGGTCGTAGCTCGCCTCGTAGACCGTCTTGTCATTGATGTTGAACGCGACAACTTTCCAATCCGGCGCTTTAGCGAGGAGACCGCCACCGGTGTTGCCGACGCTAACCCTCAAAGCATTCTGCGCCGCATAGATTGTCATTTTGCCAATCTGACCGTTTTGCTGCTCCAAAACCCAAACATCTTGCTTGGGACCGATGTTCGAAGGAGTTGAGCTGTTTGAAGTTGCAGTCGTTTTGGGCGAGGTGGCTGTTTTCGTCGGGACCGAAGCCTTTGTTACCGGGGCTTTTGTCGTCGCGTCGATTGGTTTCGACGCGCTTGCGCCGAGCGCCGCCGACAGACCAACAAGGGTCAGGAGCGAAATTCCTGAAATCGTCGACTTTCTAAACAGTGTCATGCTCGGCAAATAGACTGTTCCTAGTTTATCAATTCTCGGCGGGCGATGGCGACGTGTGTCCTTGCGTGTTAGACTGCAAAACAGTGTGAGGCGCACGGGGTGGGGATTCTTAGTCCTCGACCTGGTGAAAGGCTGCTTTGAATGAGTGAGACGTCTAAAATTGAATGGGTGGATGCGACCTGGAATCCAGTGACGGGTTGCACGAAGATCAGCCCTGGCTGTGCGAATTGCTACGCAGAGGTGTTCGCGGAGCGGTTCCGGGGTGTGCCGGGACACCCTTATGAGCAGGGTTTTGACTTAAAGCTCTGGCCGAATCGTTTGATTCTTCCGCTCACTTGGAAAAAGTCGAAGCGGATATTTGTAAATTCGATGAGCGATTTATTCCATAAGGATGTGCCTGAAGAGTTCATCTATTCAGTTTTCGAGACGATGAATGTGGCGCATTGGCACACGTTCAAAATCCTGACTAAGCGTCCGGAGCGAATGCTCGAGTTGAATGATCGATTGCCGTGGGCGAAAAACATTTGGATGGGTACCAGCGTCGAAAGCGCTGCCTACGCTCATCGTATCGACATCTTGCGGCAATCAAAAGCGCGCATCAAGTTTCTTTCAGTAGAACCACTGCTTGGACCAATGCCCAATCTCAATTTGAACAACATCGATTGGGTTATCGTCGGTGGCGAATCCGGTCGACGCGCTCGCCCCATGGAAGGCGATTGGGTGCGCGATATTCGCGATCAATGCGATGCCGCCAACGTCTCGTTTTTCTTCAAGCAATGGGGCGGCACCAACAAAAAGAAAACCGGAAGAATGCTCGACGGCAAAACTTGGGATGACCGACCAGCGGTGTGAAGTAGTGGCGCCCTAAATCGCGAAGGATTAAAGTTGTCTCGCTCGCTAATCGTCGACTGTGATGACGATGTGGTCGCCCGCCACGCCGAGTGTCTTGCCGGTTTTGTCGACGGCCCAGGCGCGTGCTTCGTACATGCCGGCGCTTTTGAACATGTCGCGCGTTAATGGTATGTCACCAGATATGGTGCCAGTTGGTTTTAAATCTTCCATTGCGATCTTGCTGCCGGATGATGCGTTTTGTGTTTCAAACAACAAATTTGGTCTGGTGATTTCCAGCACTACGGAAGCGGCTTCAGGGATCCTCGAGGCGTCAACAGAAACGGTGGCCTTGTTGTCTTTCTGCGAAAGGTGAAGGTATCCTTTTGTGCCCATGAATCCGGAGTTTTGGAACGAGATTCGGGGAATTAGATCCTCGGCTTTAACGACCTCGATCGAATCTAAAGCAAGCTTCGAGCTGTGTGGAAATTTGAGACGGAGGTCGTGGCTCTTACCGCCGAGCACATATTCGGGTAACGCACGAAGAGGAAAAACTAGGGTTTGCGACTTCTCGCCAGGTTTGAATTCTGCGTGAGTTCTATTTGGCAAGTCGATTTCAGGACTGATGTCATTCGAGTAAAGAAGATCTGCGCCTTCTGCTGCGAGGTTGGCGGCGGAACCACCCGTAGGGTCAATGTCGCGAACGTGAACGACTACAAAATCAATGTCAAAGCTGCTTGGGTTACCGAATTTGAGAGTTATCTCAGGGCGCTTTCCCTCTTTTGAGCTGTCACCCGAAACCGTGACGGCGCCGTCAGGACTAACCGCTAGTGTGCCTTCATTTGAAGATACCACATTGGTTAAATCATGCTTGCTCCAACTTGTTTTAGGCAGGGTCGCGTGTTCGAGATATAGCGGTTTAAACTCCTTGGTTTTGGTATCCCAAAAGAAGATCTTCACCTGGTCTTTCGCTTCGAACAGTGATTCTTTTAGAAATCCGAACGGTATGATCGGCTCGAACTTATTGATGCTCAAGCAGTGAAAGATGTCCCGTTCTAATTGAGGAGTTTTTGTCATGCCATCGAGTGCATTTCTGCAAACGTAGGCACCATCAAAGTTATCCGGGAGTCCGAGAAGGAGAACTTGCGGATCGCCGTCGATACTTTTATACAATTTTGACAGTCCGGATCTTATCGCGTTTGCTTCCGAGCCTGCTTTCGACCAGGCTTGATTATTGGTCCAGAGTCCGGCGAAGCAAGCTATCGCAAAACAGGCGGAAACAGCCGTTCTTAGCACTGAAGACATTAAGACTTTGGCAATTGGTTTTTCGGTTTTGAAATTTAAATCGGTCGGGTTTGAACTCGCATCTTCCGATTTCTGTACCGATTTACTTTTCGGAATGATAAACGCCATGGCGAGTAAGAGGCTCAGTGCAACCGAGGCTACGTGCGCGAGCCGCGCGCCTTGAAGGTCATCGGAGATACTGAATATTTTGTAGACCGGTGCGAAACAAAATGCCAGAAAAATTCCGTTGAAGAGAAATAGTCTGACGAGTCTCTTTTCGAGGAAGAGATTTGTCACAAGAAGAACTGATGTCGCAACCAGAGAAATCTCCCACCATCTGGTTATGATGTTGTGCGAATCCATCAAGCCTTTATTCAGCGGGATGAGGAACATTCGCAGCCCGTGCAGCCAACTAAGGAGGAAATGTTTCACATCGGCGATAAAGAACAATGAGTCGTCATATCCGCCGACAAAAGTGCCAAGAGCGTAGCGGCGGACACCGAAGTAAACGATGACTATGAGCCAGAATATCGCGGTTCGTTTCACTGCATTGATCGCGCAGGTTATGAGCGAACCCGCGCTAAACTTGGACTTGGCATTTTTGAAAAGCGCGTCGGGGCCAAGCACAGCTTCATATAACATCAATGCAGGAGGCAGTGTTAGAGCCATTTCCTTGGAGAGCAAACCGAGCACGAAGGCAGTTGCTGTTGCGATCAGCCAGGGTGTGCCACCGTTCTTCCGCCACCGTAAATAAAAATAGAATGCCGCCATGTAGAAGGCTGTGACTACCGCATCGACGCGACCGGTTATCCAGGAAACCGCTTCCGTATGGAGTGGATACAGTCCATAGATCAAGGAAGCGCTGAACGGATAAAGCCAGTTGAGTTTTAGAACATCCTGCGTTGCATTCGTTTTCCGACCACGAAAAACCACCGCGTTCGGGTCATCACTGTCGGCGCTGTTGTGCTCTTCACCCTGCTGATTTTCTGCGATTCCATTGCGCGAATCACTCAAGAAAATCCGTGCGCAAAAGAACACGAAGATTGTCGCGGTGAGATGGAACAGTACGTTGGTGATGTGAAAACCGAGTCCGTTGCTACCCCAGCCCAGATAATCGGTAACCATAAACACGGAAATCAATGGACGGTAGAACCTGGTAGTGCTTACATCAAGCCAGTTGCTATGAAAGTTTCTCCAGATCAGCTCCGGATTTTTGATGGCTTCCTTCAACCAGATCAGGTGGACGAAATCATCTCCGACGAAAAAGTTGAACAACACCGGCGCATAGGCGACCACTGTCAGCAATACCACCAGCGATACCAGCGCACCGACCAGCATCGGGGAATCACCACGATTACTTTTCGCAGCAGAAGAATTTTCTCTGCTCGTCACAGTGTGCATCCTGTCTCCATCGAGGTCAGGTCGTTTTCAATGATTCGATCGCCACTTCGTACGCTGGACGATCTTCTATATGGCAGCGAACCTGATCTTTTTGTTTGATAGGTTTGGCTGGAGCTCCGGCGACTACCATATTCGGTTCTACGTTATGACTGACGACTGAACCACCTGCGACAATGGCGCCTTTGCCGATTCGTACGCGAGGCAGGAGCAGGACCCGCGCGCCGACAATCACGCCGGATTCCAGGTACGGACCCTCTCGTCCAATTTGGCAAGGTGGGTGCAGACTATCCGTTGTGCACGACATCGGATAGAAATGAACATTGTCTTCGCAGGTCGTAAACGTGGCTATGAAAACATTGTTGTGGAATCTGCAGTTATCGCCGATTTTGATTTGTCCGTCTGACTGCGAAAGTGTACCGAAACTGCAGTTGTCACCAAAGCGACTTTCTTCCCTGATCACGGCGCGATTGCCGGTTTGGAAATTCACACCGAATGTGCAGTTGGCATACAAGATCGTTCCCGCGCGAATGACACTATTGGCGCCGATCGTGACCGGTGGATTAACGTAGTTGTCGTCTTTCAAGTAGGCAAGCAGCCGTTCACCGATGATGCATTGAGCACCGATGAAGGTGTTTTTGCCGATCACTGCGTTCTCGTAAACAATCGCACCAGTTTGAATGGTGACACCATCTTCAATCTTGGCACCATCTTTGATGACAACGAAGTCTTCGATAGTCACGTCTTTTCCGATTTCGGCGGTGCCGCTGATCGAAGCGTTGGTGGCTATCTTTCCGGTTTTTTTCATTTCAATTGCGCGGTCTGTTTAACCCAGTAGTGTTGGGATAGTGACTGGAACAGCAACTGCTGTCGAGCTTTTCGCCATAATGTCCGTCACTGTTTTGGCAACATAGATGATGTCGTCTGTATTCAGTTCCGGATAAATCGGCAAGGAGAGAACTTCTTTTGCCGCTTTTTCCGACATTGGGAAATCGCCCTTCTTGTATTTCAATTTTTTGAATGCTGTTTGCAAGTGGAGCGGCACAGGGTAATAGCACATAGTGCCAACGCCCTTTTCCGCAAGCGCTTTGATTAGACTTTCGCGCTCAGCATTTTCAGGGTCTTTTTGATTGGCTGCGTGAACCCTGATTGTGTATTGGTGCCATACATGTGTCAGGTCCTGAGGTGTCGCATGCTTACCGTCGGTGGTCACCATCGGCAGTGTGATACCAGGGCAACCTTTTAGAGCAGATGCATAAAGTCGGGCAACGCCATCGCGTCGTTTGTTCCATTCCTTGAGATATGGAACTTTGGTTCTCAGTGCCACTGCCTGCAGTTCGTCGAGTCTGCTGTTGACGCCGAGTTCATCATGATAGTAGCGACGATCCATTCCGTGTGCGCGCAGACGGCGGAGGCGTTTTGCTGTTTCCTCGTTGTTAGTGACGAGCATTCCGGCATCGCCGCAGGCGCCGAGATTCTTTGTTGGATAGAAGCTGGTTGAAGCAACATCGCCGAAGCTTCCGGTTGGCTTACCTTTATAGGTTGCCCCGATTCCTTGAGCGTTGTCCTCGATAACTTTGAGTCCATGCTTGTTTGCGATAGCCATAATCGCATCCATGTCGGATGGCAGACCATACAAATGTACCGGCAAAATCGCTTTCGTTTTCTTGGTGATTGCCTTTTCTATGAGTTGTGGATTGATGTTGAACGAATTCGGTTCAATATCTACGAATACCGGTTTTGCACCGCGAATAACGATTGCTTCCACTGTTGCTGCAAACGTGAACGGTGTTGTGATGACTTCATCGCCAGGTCCGATATCGAGTGCCCAGATTGCGAGTATTAGAGCGTCAGTACCATTGGCGACACCAATACCGTATTTAGCACCGCTGATCTGCGCGACTTCTTTTTCTAATTCTGTTACGTGTTCACCCAGGATGTAGTTGCCGCTTCGCAAGACCTGGAGGACTGCTTCCTCTATAGCTGGACCGACTTGATTGTATTGCGCACGGAGATTGAGAATCGGGACGCGTTGTGTCATGTACGGTATTCCTTAGACTCACCGATCGGATGACTAACACGGATATCCGAATCGGTTTTGGGTAGTAACTAGACTAGAGTCTAACTTGTTGCGCTTGACTGCTTAAAGACCGGGACGATAAGGTTCCAGGTCTCCAGGATGATAGATTTCTCAGGTGTTTGGAGGGGGTGACCGGTGGGCGTTTGGTGGGGATGTCAATCGGCTGCCGAGACTCATTAACTTTTGGTCATTGTCGAAAGAAATTTAGCGAATGTTATCAATAGCAAGGATTTTTTGTCGAAACACAACAATTTTCGATATTGAATAAACTATTAAATATGCCGAAAATGGTGGCACACTGGCGTTTTCTGGTGGCTTAGTGGTGCCTCGTGGTGGCAAGTGAGCACCGTTGGAGGTGCTTCGTTGGATCGAGTGGTGCTGTTTTGCTTGACTCCATTAGACACAACGTTTTGGCTTCCGACACACCACGCGTGATGGCTGCTTTAGTGTCAGGGGAAAATCGCGGTTAAACCGTCACAGTCGACATTTGCGAGTTTGAATACCACCACAAAAGAAAGAGGGGGCAAATCTGCCCCCTCTTATCAGCACAAGATTTTGGTGCTTACTTTTTCTTACCAGGAGTAGCCACTGTGCGAGACAGAGCGTTGGTGACGAAAAGGTTGAGGCTTACGCCTTCTTTTTCTGCACGGTCTACCAGAGCTTGGTGCAGGGATTTTGGAAGACGTACGGTGAATTTACCGCTGAAGCTGGTGAAGTCTTCACTTCCTGTCTTGGCGCGGGCTACTGTACGTACGGCTCTTGCTTTAGGAGCTTTAGCCTTAGGGGCTTTCTTAGCTGCGGCCTTTGGAGCTACTGCTTTTTTCTTAGGGGCTGCCTTACGTGCTGGTTTTTTTGCGCCGGCTTTGGCTTTCTTAACTGCCATGTTTCTCTCCTCGTATTGTGGGATCTTTGGCTAACACATGACCCAGAACATACTGAGTCTCTGGTACATTGGAAGCTTGTGTGAGCAAGCATCCCTTTGGACGCCCGGTTGACCATGCGTCCTCTGTTAATCGATTATGCGACCACCACCATCTTAGGTGGCATGCTGGTATTGTACCCGAGGATCTATCTTTTACTACTCTTTTGGATATATATTTTTAGTGCCGATGAAAAGCCGCGCCATCACAAGCTTCGCAAATGCGCTCCACCAGTGGTGCCGCACCATTTCTGATGGCTGGTATCACATCCGAAAAGTTAAGGATCGTAACTAACGTGAGTGACGGAAAACACGATACACACGTGCTCCTTATCAGACTTAGCGCTCTGGGCGACGTCGTTCACACGCTTCCGGCTGCTGCATTGTTGAGGCAAAAACTTCCTAACGCGAGATTGACCTGGATAGTCGAGGCACCATTCGTGGAGCTATTGGAAAACAACCCTGCGGTCGACGAAGTGCTCGTATTCCCCAAGAAGCTCATCGCGAAGGAACTAAAAAATCCGCTTTGCTGGTTGTCTCCGGGCAGCGAATTGCGCAAGCTCGAACGCGAATTGAAAAGCCGCAAATTCACGGCTGCCATTGACTTTCAGGGGTTATTTAAAAGTGGTGTCATTGCATTGTTGAGCGGAGCACCAGTTCGAGTTGGCTTTTCAGAAGCTCGCGAATTGTCACCACTGATGATGACCCACAAACTCACCGGCACCGATTATTTCTCTAACGACCACCATGTCGTCGATCACAATTTGGATTTAGCTGAGTTTTACTTAAGAATTGCGGGTGATACCAGTGAAAAAGTCACCGAAGTGAATTTCATTCTCCCTGAACCCGATGAAAAAGTGTTTGCAAATGTCGCAAATCTACTCACCACCGCGGACGCATCGGATACCGCAGGGCGCGGCGTTTCGAGTTCTAAATCAGCGGTTGAGTTTGGAGAGCCACCATCGCTATCTGGTGCTACCGGCAGTGTGATACCGAATGTGCCATCTGGTGGTACGGGCAGTGTGAAATTACGAGCATCGCGGGTGATATCACAACCACCCGTAGCACCACAAACCTCCGAACTCGTTGGAAAGATGAGGAGCTCACAGCAGAAGCTGATCGTTCTAATCCCTGGAACCACCTGGATTACCAAGATCTGGCCAAAAGAGAAGTGGAGCCAACTGGTATCGCAATTGGTTCAATTACCTGACGTACGTATAGTATTGGTAGGCGGTCCTTCTGAAGTGGAAATGAATCGTTATATATATGATTCTGTTTCCAACCAGAATTCGGTCCAAGCAAATGGCTCGTCCACCCTGCTCAACCTCACCGGCAAAACTAGTCTCAAGGACCTGACTGCACTCTTTATGCTGTCAGACATCGTAGTTGGTGCCGATACGGGACCGCTCCATATGGCTGCAGCGACCGGCAGCCCTCGAGTTATAGGCGTCTTCGGGAGTACCCCCTGGAAACGGAACGGTCCGGTGGGAATGGACACCTCGGTTGTCGCCCTCGATTTGTCCTGCCAGCCTTGTTTTGAAAAAACATGTCCGATCGGGACGCTCGCCTGTCTGAAAGATCTCAGCGTCGAGAGTGTTTATAGCGAGATCGTCAGAGCTTAGTAAATGCTCTATTGGCGAGCATCAGGGGTTTGGGACGAGCATAATCGAATGCAAACGAACTGCCCGGGCACCTTCAAGGCGCCCAGGCTTTTGGAACACTTGGACCTCGGTCCTGCGGATTGGGCTATTCAGAAACCCATTTGTCGATGCTTCTTGGCCACTCAGCGGAGATTTCCGAATCATTGAAGAAGATCGAGATTTCCCGTTTTGCGCTTTCAGGTCCGTCGGAACCGTGGACGACGTTGCGACCGATGTTGACGGCCAGGTCGCCTCTGATGCTTCCTGGTGCGGCAGCGTTAGGGTTAGTGGCACCGATGACGTTTCTCGCCAGGGCGATTGCACCGTTGCCTTCCCAGACCATGGCGACAATAGGACCGGAGGTGATGAAGCTAACTAGCCCATCGAAGAATGGTTTGCCTTTGTGCTCGCCGTAGTGCTCTTGAGCCTTCTCGGACGAGAGCTTCATGAGCTTGAGACCGACGAGTTTGAGACCGCGCTTTTCGAAGCGACCGATGATTTCTCCGATCAATCCTCTTTCTACGCCGTCTGGTTTGATTGCAACAAAGGTTCTTTCTACTGACACCTTGACGTCCTCCGGTTAGAGATGCTGACAACGCGCAAGCAATTCGTCGCGTGGTCGCCACTAGTCTCATATATCTGGAGTCGCTACAGGTCTGCTTTATAAGTTTTGCAAACTTCAGAACGCCCTCATACACCACCAGATGTTGGAGGAAGATGGTTGTCGACTGAACGAGTGCGGACCCACTCACCGCGTCAAGGTTGGTTGAATCCAATGCAATGAAAACTTTTGGATTGCATTGAGCCGGTTCGATTCGATCGAATCCGACCAAATCAAATCAAATCCAATCCAATCCGTTCCGTTCAACTCGCGCTTGAACCGGTAGAGCTCGCGCGCTTAGGCTTCGGGGGAGAGCTTGATCAGTTTCGCAAATTTTGGATCCAGAATCTTTTTGCCGGGCTCGCCGAATGAGATTGCGTAGAGTTCCTTGTTGCCTTCACCGATTACCTGTTCAACTTTGCCGACACCAAATTTTGCGTGCTGAACGACGTCTCCGACGACCATTCTCTCGAATTCAACTACCTCGGGAGAGCCCGGTCTTCCGGTGTTGTCGTACATGCTCGGTTTTGATTGTCCCGGTTTTGGTTGTCCGGGCGTGTGTTGATTGGCGTAGATTCTAGGAGGTTCTTTTCTTCCGGTTGTTAAACCATCCACCTTCTGCCCGTTGCGATAGACCTGTCTGGAAGCACCACCGCCGCCACTACTTGCCGCTGGTCTTGCACCTGCAGGTTTTGCTCCGCCACCGTATCCGGTGTTACCGTTGCGGGCACCACCGTTGGAGCCGGCTCCATAGCCGCCGGAACGATTGGCATTTGAGCCGCCACCGTATCCAGTAGAACGATTGTTGCCGTAACCGCTGTTGTTTCCGTAGTTGGAGTTGCCGCGACCGGCACCATAACTGTTGTCGCCGTATTTGTCGGAGCCGCCTCCGTCGTAGTAGCCGTTGCGACCGCCGTAACCGTTGGAGCGGTCGGAGATATCGTCATCGATGTATCCCGATCGTCCGGTTTTCTTGGCGCCGAAGGTGCTGCCGCCACCGCTCCAGTGTTCTTGATTCTCGTCTTCGTAGCCGCCACCACGGGCGCCACCACTTCCGCTTGGGAAAAATCCACTCAATAGTCCAGGGGTGATTTCCTCTAGAAAACGACTTGGCGGTAACATTTGCGCCGAGAAGCCGGAAGAACCGTCGGCCTGACGATTGATGAATGAGCGCTTGCGAGCGCGCGTGATGTACAAGAGATCTTCCGCTCTGGTCACGCCGACATACATTAGTCTGCGTTCTTCTTCCATCGCCGTGTCAGATTCGAGCGACCGCATGTGAGGCAAGATGCCTTCTTCCAGTCCCATCAAAAATACGACTGGAAATTCGAGACCTTTTGCAGAGTGCAAAGTCATCAACCGCAAGTTATCTTCTTTTTCGAGCTTCTCGTTATCGAGATCGCTGACTAGCGAAATTCTCGTCAAGAATGATTCTAGATCCGGCTGGTCTGCAACATCCTCGAATTCTTTTGCGACCGACACCAATTCTCGAACGTTTTCCATTCTGCCGATTGCCAGCTCGTCTTTCGAGTTCATCGCTTCTTCGGCAAGCATGTCGGTGTATCCGGTGTCTTCCAAAATCATTTGTATCAGACCGGAAATTGGATCCTTATATCCAATCGTTTGTCCGCTGGCTTCATCAATCTGCTCTGGTGTGCTGCGAGGTCTCCAGCGCGAAAAGACGCAGTTGGAAAATTGCGCGAGAGCGGCTGCTGTTTTCGGTGAGAGATTTCCGATTCTATGAGCTTCGACTGCTGCTTCGATTATCGAGCAGCCGCGTTGGTCGGCATAGGCTTGCAGTCGATCGAGCGAAGTCTTTCCAATTCCGCGTTTGGGTTGGTTGACCACGCGCATGAATGCTTGTCCGTCTTTCGGATTGAAGGTCAATTTTAAGTACGCGATGATATCTTTGATTTCCGCCCGGTCGTAGAACTTTGTGCCACCAACCACGGTGTACGGAACTCCACTGCGAATCAAAACTTCTTCAATTGCTCGCGACTGCGCGTTGGTTCTGTATAAGATTGTTGCATCGGAATAGGCACGGCCTCGAGCTTTTAGGCGTTTCAATTCTTCGACAACATAAAATGCTTCGTCGATTTGATCGCTGCCTTCGTAATAGCTGGCTTTGCCACCCTTATCACGGTTGCACCGTAACTCTTTGTCGATCCGTTCTGTGTTGTTGCGAATAACGCTGTTAGCTATTTCCAAAATCGTGCTTGTAGAACGATAGTTCTCTTCAAGCTTGATCATGGTGCAATTTGGAAAATCGTTCTGAAAACCGAGGAAGATTCTGTAATCAGCTTTGCGCCAGGAATAAATTGACTGGTCTACGTCGCCGACTACCATCAATGATCTTTCATGCCATTGGTCTTTGATTTCTTGTTCGGTTAAACCTGCCAGTGAGCGTGCGCGACCAGCGCTGATTTCCGCAGGCGTTGAAAAAACATCGCCGAGCAACCGTACAAATTCGTATTGCGATTTGTTGGTATCTTGAAACTCGTCGATCATCAAGTGCTTGAAACGTCGAGTAAGGCTAGCTCGAACAGCCGGATTTCTTCGCATCAAATCGGTGAACACAAGAATCAGATCGTCGAAGTCAAAGGCGTTGTTGGTTGCTAAACCTTTTTGATATACAGCGAATATCTCCGCGATTTTTCTTTCGCGATATGCGGTCGCTTCGCTGGCGTAGAGCGTGTAAGTGTAGCCATCGTTTTTCAGCGCCGAAATAGTGGAGCGCACTTCCTTGGGAGGAAAAACCTTGTCATCAAGACCGAGTTTTTTCATTTCGGCCTTGAGAACGTTCATGCTGTCGGTTTCGTCGTAAATGACGAAATTCTTCGACCATGACCAACCTTCCGGAGTTTTGTAGTCCTCGACATAGCTGCGCAGTAATCGAGCGCACATACTGTGGAAAGTGCCGATCCATTGGAATCGAGAATTCCCGCCGATGATTGTTTCAATCCGGCTCTTCATTTCTTTGGCAGCTTTATTAGTGAAAGTCACCGCCATGATCGAATCCGGGCTTTGATTCAATTCCTTTATAAGATATGCGACTCGTCGCGTCAGCACCGTCGTTTTGCCCGAGCCCGCGCCCGCGACAATGAGAGATGGTCCCCATCCGGCCGACACTGCTTGCGCCTGCTCAGCGTTCAAGCGAGCCAGAATGTCCTGATGGCGTGGCATCTGTGGCGCCATAATGGCGGATACTACCTCTACTCCAGTCGTCGTTTCGTTCATGGATGACCTCTATCAATATGCACAGCTGCGCGGTTTGGACCGATCGGTAGCAAGTTGGTTTCGCAAACATTGCTACTGAGAGCGTGATATCAAGCCATCATCCCTTCTATTTTGTAACACAACTCGGTCTGCGGATAGCCCCGCGTATGACAGAAAAGCGCAACAAATCGGCAAGAGGCATCGCCGGGCTATTGACCCGGTCGTTTCCTTGCGCGCTGAGAATCAGTCTGTATCAGCTTCCTAAAGACTACTGTATATATCGGGGTTAGAGCTAGAAGACAAAATTATGGTTCGAGCGAGAATTTCCCCAATTTCGGACTTGGTTAACTTATTTTTCTTGGCGCATTTGCGTTCTGTTGATTAAAACTTGTAAACAGCTTATCGGTTCCGAATTGACCCGGCTTCAAAGATCGGTAAGCTAGGGTACGCGTTCTAAATAATAGATTAAAGTCTAGGGGCGCATTCTAAGGAAAACACTGAAATGACCGAATCTCTGACCATTCCGACCGTCGATGAACTTGCCCAGGAGCTGCTGATCATTCAACAGTCGGGCCCGCGGAAGGTTGCCATTATCGGCACACGCAATTTGCCCCTGACACATCAGCAACTTGTCGAGATGCTGAGTTATGCCCTAGTGCTTTCCGGCAACCAGGTGATCACCAGTGGTGGCGCAAATGGTACCAACATGGCCGTCATACGCGGCGCACAAAGAGCCAACCCAGACCGCGTCTCCGTGATTTTGCCGCAAACGATCACGCAACAGCCTGGTGAAGTTCAAGACCTTTTGATAGGTATAAAGAATATCGTTGAGTATCCTGAAAGGCGCACTATGTCTCTTGCAGACGCCAGTAAGGTTTGCAACCACGAGATTATCGATAAGAGTCAACAAATAATTTGTTTCCTCTACCATACCAGTCATACATTGCTCGAATCGGTTGCCTACGCTAAAGAACGTCGGAAGATTGTCACCAGCTTCTATCTCGATTAAGCTGTAGGTGTTACTACCTGCTGCTAATCTCTAGAAAACTGCTGTGACCCAACAACCGCTCCAAATGCCGGCTCAAACAGAAATGCTGGTTGTCTGTCTCTTGTCGTTGATTTTTAGCGCCATTCTGTATCCGGGATATATACAGTGGCTCAAGAAGAAACAAGTCGAGCAATTCCTGCGCGAAGACGGACCTCAGAGTCACGCGCATAAGGCGAAGACGCCCACCATGGGCGGTGTAGTCTTTTCGATTGTCGCGACCCTCGTGGCAGCCGGTTCCTGGTTTTTATCGCAAGAAACGGCTCTGCTACTTCCAGTTGCAGGAATTCTTTTAGTTGCCGTGCTCTGCGGAATCATCGGATTTATCGATGACTACGCCAAATTCGCGCACAAGAACAACAAGGGGATCTCCGGATATATTCGATTCGGAAGCGAAGTGGTTCTTGGAGCTCTGCTTGGAATCGCGCTCTTGATGGGCTCTCGCGAATTGATCGTTGTTCCGTTTGCCGATCAAATTGTCGGTATATTGAGTGGACATGCTGGCGCCGTCAGTAATGCGGTTACCGGAGGACAGCTCAGTATCTGGGTTCCGCCGTGGACTGTGTATGTCCCATTAGCTTCATTTTTGGTAGTGGCGACAGCCAACTCGCTCAATCTACACGACGGAATGGACGGTCTGGCAGGCGGAACGTCGAGCCAAGTTTTTGCCACTATGGCGATCATGTTATTCGCTACCGGACAGACCGGTTACGCTTTGATCGCTGCGAGCGCTGCTGGTGCGCTTTGCGGCTTCCTTCTGTTCAATAAGAATCCGGCCAAAATATTCATGGGTGACACGGGCAGTCTATTCATCGGGGGTCTGATGGGAGCGCTGGTTGTGGCTGGCGGTCTGGTGGTTTGGTTTGTCCCGTTATCGCTTGTGTACATCGCCGAATCGCTGTCGGTAATCATTCAGGTTCTTACTTTCAAACTGACCAAAAAGCTTGAAGGCGAAGAGAAGATGCCGATCCACAAAGTCATCATCACCAAGCTGACAAAACGAGTTCCTGGCGAAGGCAAGCGTGTGTTTCGCATGGCGCCGTTGCATCATCACTATGAGGCCGTCCTTGCTGATAAAGGCGTTCCCGAATGGCAAGTCGTCGCCATGTTTTGGGGGGTTCAGTTTCTCGTCTGTGTCGGAACGCTAGCCGCCTTCTTCGCGGTAAAAGGCTAGTCTTCTGTTGACATGGTGAGTATTAATTCGATGACCCGCTTCAAATTTGCCGCCCTGATCATCTCGGTTTAATATACTAATCTGTAATATGGAATTGTCAGAATTGTCTTTCCACTTTGGTTTTTCGGACCCCGGTACTAAGTGAACAAAGTCCTGCAGTTAGTAAAAGACCTGGTCAATCAGGATCGTTGGGATGAGGCGCATTCCGTGCTTACACGGCATGCCCGACAGACCAAGAACGACCCGGATGTCGAGTACTATCTTGGCGTTCTTTGCTTCAACATGGGCAGATTTGATGAGGCTGAGCGGCATCTCAAGACGTGTGTGGGCATAGTGCCTGGCAACGGAGATGCGCACTATCAGCTAGGTTTGTGTTTGCTGAAACAAAACCGTGCTGCAGAGGCAATGCCGGAATTCCGCGAGGCGTGCGAAATTAAGAAGGACTTCGCTGTCGGTCATTTGCACTGGGGACTTTCGTTAGCCACTATGGGCAAGCTTCCTGGTGCGCTCGGGCAGTTTAAACAAGCTGTGAAGTGCAACCCGCAGTTGGCTGCAGCCTTCTACCAGGCTGGTATTTGTTCGTTTCAACTCGAGCAATACAGCGAAGCTGCAGAACAGTTCGGCGCGGCCTGCCAGGCTGATCCGAAGATGGCAGAAGCCTTTAATTGCCTTGGAATCTCGCTATGCGCGATGGGCAAAGTCGCAGACGGCGTAACCTTTTTCCAGCGGGCTGTCGAAGTCGACAGTCAGTACGCTCTGGCTCATCGCAATTGGGCGCAGGCGCTCGTGCAAATGGGCAAGCCTGAAGAGGCGGTTCGCCATTATCAGGATGCTATCAATCTCTCCGCGCAGAGCATGACGGCGTCCGAGCGCGCGCTGATCTATAACGACTGGGGAGTAACACTTTTCCAGCAGAATCTACTTGATGACGCCTGCGAAAAATTCTTGCAAGCGGTCGATGTCGATCCTTCGCTTGAACACTCGAGACTCAATCTGGGACTCGTTTACATGGCACTCAAAGAATACGACCGAGCTGCCGAGGTATTCGAAAAAGGTCTCGAGATCAATTACTCGAATATCGACATGGCAATGTATTGCTCGGTCAATTATCTTCTGACAGGAAGGTTTGACGATGCGTTAAGTCGGCTGACAAAGGTTACGGCCGCAGGTATTCAGCATCCGGATGTCGATCTTTGGATGGGGTTTGCTCATGTTGGATCTGGCCGAACTGAGCCGGCCGAGCGCTGTTTCGAACGTGCACTGCAACAGAATCCTCGTGCGTATCTTGCGCTGGACGGTTGGGGATGTGCTCTAGCAGCCGCTGGAAATCATGCCGCCGCCGTGGAGAAGTTTCGCCAATGCGTGGCTATGAACGATGGATACGGGCTTGGTCACCTGCACCTGGCGCGCAGCCTTGATGAAATCGGACAGCCCGATGGATCGCGGCATGAGTTTCGTGAAGCCATCCTTCGCGATCCTCTATGCATTATTCCCCAGAAAGAAGCTCTGGAAAAATTGCTGGAAGCGCATCAATTCGAATTTGTCATGCAGCAGTCCATGAAGTTGCTCGATGTGATGCCGCACGACGTTGATGCAAAACTGTCTCTAGCTAAGGCTTTGAAAGCGCAGAATCGTCTGAATGAAGCTTTGCATCTTGTTCAAGAACTAATTGAAGAAAGACCAAACAATGGCCCAGCCCGGGTTATCGCAGGTCAAATTTTTCTTGGAAAAGGTCGTTACGTCGAGGCGGATGAGATGTTCCGCGATGCCTCTCAGCTCTATGAGGGTGAAGCCGGGCTGTATTACTCATGGGGTAAGGCTCTAGCACTTCTAGGTTTGCATGATTTCGCTCTGGAAAAATATCAACGCGCTTCCGAGATCGATCCATACGATGGCGATATCTACGAAGCCTGGGGCTCCACGCTGAAAGCGCTCGGACGATTTGCTGAGGCTGCGGAAGTTTATAAAAGAGCATCGCAGTACATTTGATGATTCTTGTACTTGTGTTTTACTAATCGCTCCGCGATCTCATCTTTGCTAAATCGCTCTTCACGCCTGGCTTTCAAACGACAATATGAATACACCGTCCGACACAGCTGGCCATAAGACGCAACCGTCAACAGAGCTGTTGAGTAAAACAGAGCAGCTTCTGTATTTTCGTTTAGCCTCTGCCGCGGTAGGCGTGGTGCTGTGTTTGGTGTTTTGGTTTTTCAGTTCCAACGTTTCTGATCTCTTTGCGTTGGGTGGGTCGTGCGCACTCGTAATCGTGTACTCATCGATTGCGTTGTCTCTGGTTTTGGCTCGAACTATCAATTCAAGGTCGCAACTAAACCGCACAAACGCTTTGCTGGTCGGGCTTGATGTACTTACACTCACTTTGATAGTCCATCTGACTTTTGGTGTCGAATCCGATTTATATGTCCTCTACCTTTTGCCGATTCTTCTTTCCAGCTACACGTTTGGTAAGAAGGGTACTTATCTAACTGCGCTCCTGGTGTCAGTTTCCTACGTCGGACTATTGGTGGTTGAAAACATTGGATCGATTGCCTACTTGTTTCCAAACTCAGGCGTGACTATGGCGAGTGCCTACGCATCCAAGTTTTGGAGCAAGATTATAGGTAGGTCTGCACTGTTAGTGGGCGTTTCTTTCATATGGGCACGTTTCGTGAGCCATATGTCCGGTCTGGCGAGCCACGGTGAAAACCGGCTCCGTGAGCAGCTCGAGGATAACAATCGCATGGTCGCGGAGATACGCAATCAAGCTCAAAGAGAAGCTCTGATCAATTCGATCAACTCGGCTCTGCGAAGTACGTTGGAACTCGACCGCATTCTGGTAACCGCTGCTGATGAGCTTGCCGGCGCTTTGAATGTTTTTCGCTGCGCAATTGTTTGCAAACTATCTGAACTCGATGATGAAGTTTTTGTCTGCGAGGCTGATCCTGATGGCGAGTCCGGAAGGGTAGGCCAAGCCAGTCTCAAGTACTTCGACCCGGACATTTGCGAATTCATTTTGCATACGCGCAGTCGCTATGAAAACCTCGAAGACGGCGTAGTCATGAAAACGTTTGTCTACTCAGACCCGCATCTGGACCCGGCTTTTGAACCTGTCAAAGAGCGACTCGAGAGCTTGGGTTGGGGGTCATTAATCGTTCAACCAATGATCTATCGCGATATGTCGAAGGGCGTCATCATAATCGCCGAGATGGACCCGCGCCGTTTCTGGTCTCCCAATGATCTTGAGCTGGTTAAATCAGTCGGCGGTCAGGTCGCAGTTGCTATCGAACAAGCCAGCCTGATTGAAGAACTCTCCAACATCAATGAAAACCTGGTCGAGAAAAACACCAACCTGGACGCCAAGAACTCAGAGCTGAGGTCGATGCAGTCGCAGCTCATCCACCAGGAGAAGATGGCTTCGCTCGGTCGCCTGGTCGCTGGAATCGCGCATGAATTGAACAATCCCATCAACTTCGTGCACGGCAACTTGCCGTACTTGAAAGAATACGTTGAGGACCTCAAGAAGCTCGTCGACTCCATCGACGGCATTTCGGATGAAACTCGCGCTCGCATCGCAGCCTTGAAAGACGAGGTACGATACGACTTTCTGATTACCGACCTCGACAATATCATTGCTGATTTAAACGAGGGCTCTGACCGAATTCGGCACATCATCAGGGATTTGAAGAGTTTCAGCCGATTGGATGAAGCGGAGCTTAAGGAAGCCTCTGTTCATGACGGAATTGAATCGACTGCGAAGATTCTCTCGCAGTACTACGGACGAGACAAAATTCCTCTCATAAAGAATTTTGGCGAGGTTCCGCACATTCTTTGTTACGCTGGGCAGCTCAATCAAGTCTGGATGAATCTCTTGTCAAATGCCGCGCAGGCAGTTCATGACAAGGATGACGGCAAAGTTGAAGTGTCCACGAAAGTGGTCGACGGGCAGGTTGTTGTGTCAGTCAGTGACAATGGGCCTGGAATTAAACCCGACATTCAGAGTAAAATCTTCGATCCGTTCTTCACTACGAAACCGGTTGGTCAAGGGACGGGGCTAGGACTTTCAATTTGTCATTCGATTGTCGGACGGCATGGTGGAAGTATAGAATTGAAGACCAAACTCAATGAAGGAACGACTTTCACAGTTCTGCTGCCGCTAAAAGCCGACCCCAGGGTTTTAGCTGAATTAGAAAGAGACGAGTCGTTGGAGCGAATTTGAAGGCGGTAGCGCTCTGTCTGACGGAGCATCGGTTCTAATATTCGGGTTAAACTCAAACAGCTAAGAGGCAGGAAACGACGAGATGTCGAGGCGACACAAAATTCTCATTGTCGATGATGAAGTAGCCAACTTGCGCCTGCTGCAACGTGTGCTTGGCAGAGAGTATGACGTTCTCGAGGCGACTGGCGGACAGGAAGGTCTTGAGCTGCTCAAGAAGAATAACGTCAGCTTGATCATTACCGACCAACGCATGCCAGCCATGACAGGTGTGCAACTGCTCGAACAATCGCTCCCAGTCAGCCCGGACGCAATCAAAATTCTTCTGACCGGATACACCGATGTGCAAGCGTTAATCGATGCCATCAATGCCGGGCATGTCTACAAATACATTCCTAAACCTTGGGATGCTGATGAACTCAAGCTTACGGTTCGTCGTGCCATTGAAACATTCGAGCTGAAAGAACATAACATTCAGCTGATCTCCGATTTGAAGTCAGCGATGGGTGAGCTGGAAGAGCTCTCGATGGGTACTATCCGCGCATTGGCGGACGCTCTTGATGCGAAGTGCGATTACACCGCTGGACACAGTCTGCGCGTAAGCCGAATTGCTTGCTTGATTGGAAGAGAACTCGGACTTTCAATCGAAGATTTGCGTGATATCGAGCTTGGTGGCATTCTCCACGACATCGGAAAAATCGGTGTGCCGGAATCGATTCTGTGGAAACCAGCATCGCTGACACCGGAAGAGCGAGATGTAATGCGCAAGCATCCTACGATAAGTGCGCAAATTATTGGTGACTTGCACGGTCTGCGCAAAGCGCGCGAGTTTGTGAAACACCATCATGAGTATTTTGATGGTTCAGGTTATCCGGATGGTTTAGTCGGAACGAACATTCCTCTGGGCGCTCGAATTATTCTAGTATCTGATGCATACGATGCGATGACGACCGACCGCCCGTACAGAAAAGCAATCGGTCACGATCGTGCGGTCAAAGAGTTGGCGGAAATGGCCGGACCGCAGTTCGATCCTGATGTCGTAAAAGCTTTGCTGAAGATCGCTGAAGGTGGAGCTGAAGAACTCAACCGCAGAATCCACGAAGATTTCGATGAAAACTTCCTCGGTCTGGGCATCGGCAGCGTAGACGCCAAAGCGACCGGCAAGAATTTCAAAGCTGAAGTAGATCGTCAGACGAAATTGATGGCTGCCGAATCCTAGTTTCGTCGTACGTTTTTTATTCCCCCACCCAGCACCTTCTAAGGAGCCGGAGGGAAGCCGGTGTGTCAGATTGTGAGCACCGCCGGCGGTGCTAGTATTTGCTTATTTCGTCGATGGTCTTGGACAATTGGTCTTGTCGCCATTTATCGGTGGGACGCTCGATTTTGAATTTCGTAAGCGTTGCGTTTAACACTGGAAGCGCAGGTTTTGCGCGCGCCTTGAGTGATTTGAGTGCAGAGAGGGCTGAGATGCCACCGTATTCATCTTTTGTGATGCTGTCGAGCATCTCAGGAATCATCGCCTCGCCAATCGTGGGGTTATAACACAGGCTGAACAGGCTGCCCTGCAATGTGTGTGAGCCGGTGTAATAAGCACCGCGCAAATACGGAGCCAGGGCGGCGCCGTAGTCTCGCACGTAGCTGGTCTGAAATACGGCTTGTTTAATTGGATCGCTCGTTTCTTTCTGCATAACCCAACCGAATACCTCCAGGGTCGTCTTCGATGTATCCCCCTCGCGTCCGGCCACGTTGGCTAGAGCAAGAATAGACGCTGTGCGAACTGAGAGGGACGGGTCATTCAAAGCGCTGTAAGAGAGAATGTTGTTGACCACTTCGTTCTGCGGGGACATCGCCAGAGCTGCAGAAGCCTTTTCGCGAACCGTTGCCTCCGGATCATTGAGCGCGAGCCACATCAACATGTTGCTCAATTTGCCCGGCATTATTGTGTCATTGATGGCACCGTGGACGGTGGCGACCGCGCGCGTTCTAATTTGCGGATCGCTATCAGTTAATAGTGGCTCCAACGCAGAAACACTCGTGTCTCCCATACTTTCGATAGCGTCTTTGATCCAGCGGTTCGAGTCCACTTTCAGCGCTTCTATCAGACCAGGCAGAACTGCTGGTCCCATTTCGGTAAGAATTACGGAACTCGCCCTAGCGATCGTATTGTCAGGACTCTTGATCTCATCTAACAGAAATGGCACGAGCGCGGTGTCATCCTCTAGAAACGGCTCCAGTGTCTCCTTCTGTGTTGGTGTGACGTCATAGAGCAGCTTGCGATATGCGCTCTTCTGTTCTTCCGTCAGTGGAGGCGCCGCAATTGGAACGTAGCGTTTTGCAGGAACGCCCTGAGGTTTCTTCAAAACAGGTTTTTCTATATTGGGCTTGTTGTGCATCGAAATAATTTCGACGGAGCTTGGCGCGACCACGACGCCCGCCAGAGCTCCTCCATACTCGACCACAGGACGTGTCATCATGTAAGTCAAGTACGATACGATCACCAGCGCCAGTACCGCAGCAATAGTTTTCAAAATCCCTGTTGGAGTAACTTTCACCTTAGGGATCGGCGAAGCCTTTTTATGAACGTTGAGTGGCTCCTTCGAACTGCGCACAAGCGCGATGTCCTGCATCAGGTCATCTACATTCTGATAGCGGTTTTCCGGTTTTTTCTCCAAACACTTTGCGACTATTTTTGCCAGTGGTCGGCTAATTCCGGCTTGCTCCAGAGATGGTGCCTTTTCGTTAACGTGTTTCGTCATCAGTTTAAAAGGATTCGGTTCCGAAAATGGTGGCGAACCGTTCAACGTCTCGTACATCACACAGCCAAAAGAGTATATGTCGGAGCGCGCATCAAGCGGCTCTCCTTCGCATTGTTCCGGACTCATGTAAGCAGGAGTTCCGAACATATCACCCATCTGAGTCAATCCGGTGACTGTTTCTCCGGTGCCTTTGCTGGCAACCTTCGCGATTCCAAAGTCGACAACTTTTGCAGAGCCGGCCGCTTCCAAAAGAATGTTGTTTGGTTTCAAGTCTCGATGGATTACACCTCTGCCGTGGGCGTATTGAAGCGCTTCTCCAATATCCGAGAAAATACCGAGCGCACGAGCGGCATCCATTTTTCCAAGTTTCTTTATTGCAGAACCAAGACTTTCTCCGCGGATGTTTGCCATCACCAGATACGGTGCACCTGTAGCCGTTGCGTTAATTGCATATACCGCCACAATGTTTGGATGATTCAACTGCGATAACGCTGTACATTCCTGGTAAAAGCGCTTGAGAGCTGTTTGATCGGTCGCTAACTCCGGGCGAATTAACTTAATCGCTACTTCCTTTTGAAGTTTAAGATCCTGCGCGCGATAAACGGAACCCATCCCACCCTGACCGATCAAATCCAATAGCTCGTATTGATCGGTCGCGAGATCGGGCGGCTCGGTGCTGACGGGAGCCGCAGTAATTTTGTCGATTGAAAGCGGGTTGGGAGTCTCGCCGGTGACATGAGAAATGAACTTTGCGTAAGGTGTGTCTTCGTACACCTTCGAATACGGAGAAGTTTCTTCGGATTTAAATGGCGCTTTGCTTTTAATCGGCCAACCAGCGGTCCAATCGTTAGTCGGTTGTGCCGAATCACTTGGTCTACCGAACTTTGCGAATTCGTTGTTGGAATTCGGCTGCTGCGATTTCGCTGCAAGGTTTTCTTTCGACTTCCCTTCTGGTCGTGCGAACGGCGAATCGTTAACCGGTCTCGCAAACGGCGAAGGTGCATCTTCCGTTTCCGGAGCGCATTCTTCCGACGACGCGAACTGAGCTGTCTTCAGTTCGGTCTTTTCTTTCTCATGAAATTGTTGTTCTGAATCATTAGCCATTTCAGATTCGGAATCGCATTCTGTATTTGTTTGGGAACTATCTTTATACCCACGATCATTTGCTCGCCACTTCAATTATGGTTTTCGCATCATCGTATATGGCGTTGAAAACATCGCGAGGATTGATATTCACTCCCAGTCCGTCAAACATCGACCGCGAACCGCCCCTCGAATCCCAAATCGTGCGGAACCGCGGGCTTTGTGGTAGTAAGAGTGCCGGATCGGTCGGTCCGAACAGCGCCACAATTGATTTTTGAAGACCCACCGCCACGTGCATCGGCGCGGAGTCCACACAGACGACCAGGTCGCTGAAATACATCAGCGCCGCCAGATCTGAAATGTTTTTCGTCTTCCCGAACGCTGACACTATATATGGTGACCACTCGCCGAGCTGTTTTTCGATACTGGCGATGATTTCCTTATCGTCAGGTCCGCCTGCGATCACTACCACATCTCTATGTTCTGGCTTTCGTTCCGAGTTTCGCTTCTCGATCATTTTCAATAGATCGATCCAGCAGTCCGTATTCCAGGTTTTGATAATGCCTTTTTCTGTTGCCAGCCGGCTGGTTCCGGGATGCAGGAGTATCAACTGCGAGTCTTTGGAACGCTCGGCTGCTCCGGTTTCGTTCAAAAACGTGGTCATACGCTCAAGTGCATCTGCTTTTAAAACGACCTTTGGTACAAGGTCTTCGCATCTCACAGTTGGGGGTTTCAAACCTTCTTGTTTGAGAAAGCCGATAGCGAGATCGTGATACATGCATGCTGCATACTGTTTTCTGACCAGTGGAACCGGCTCCGTGAGCAGCATTGCGCCTAATCGACTGGAGCCGTAACCGACGCGTTCCCTTACCCCTGAAAGAAACAGCAGTGCTGAAACCATTGGAGAACTTCCTGATGAAACGATGCAGTCGTAAGCGCCCTCTTTTATAAGTGACAAAAGATCTAATAAATCACTGACCGCTAGAGGTCGTTTCTTTATATCGAACGTTACGGTTTCATCGATCAAATCTGTGAGTTCTTGCACAGAACGCGAGCGCGGTTCTAAAAGCAAAGTAATCGAGGCATTAGGGGCATGAGAGCGAATCGTCTGCAATGTCGGCAGAAAGAGGATTTCGTCGCCGATGCCACCAAAGTTGATAGCTAGAATTTTTTTACGAGCTTCGGATTTCTTACCGTTATTTATCATTGCTCCTCGCAAACGGCTCAAATGCAGGCTAAAACTAGAAATATCCGGCTGAAGTTTTCGTAGTGTTATAGCCTGATAATAAGGTCAATTCGGCTCAAAGTATAATAGCCGACAGCCTCTAAGGATTACAGCCTTGCAGCCGCGCAATTGGTATCTCACATTTCTTATCTGTGCCCTGATCGGCATTCTCGCAGGGTACGTGTTTACGCTGTTCTATCAGCCTGCATTGCTGCCGCCGATGCTGAGATTCGGATCACTCAGGCAGCCTACTAATATATTGTTGCTTGGCACTGATGTCGTTTATTCCGGGCACGGGCGGAGACTGAAGGCGGATCAGAGCGTCTTCACCGGTAGATCTGACACCATAATGGTGGCACGATTGGATCCCTATCGGAACTCCTTTTCAGTACTTTCCATACCGCGCGATACCTGGGTCCGCATCCCGCATCACGGTATGTCGAAGATCAACGCAGCCAACGCTGCCGGCGGTCCTGAGCTTGCTAAAGAAACCGTTACCAATCTTCTGAACATGCCGATCGACCACTACGTCATCCTCAACGTCCGAGGCTTGGTGGCGCTTGTCGATGAGATTGGTGGTATCACCATTGATATCCCGAAAAAAATGAAGTACAGCGACGACACCGCCAAGCTGTATATCAATCTCGAGCCTGGCATGCGGAAACTCAACGGCGTGCAGGCGATGGGATTCGTTCGTTTTCGTCATGACGGTCTTGGCGATATCGGCAGAGTCCAGCGCCAGGAGCTGTTTATCAGGGCAGTTCTCGATCGTGCCATGCAACCGGATTCATGGACGCACATCCCAAAACTTCTTGAAATCGCGCAGAGCTACATCGATTCCGATATGTCTTACTCAGATTTAACAGGAGTGGCTGCTTTTGTTCGTGCGGTGCCAAAAGAGAATCAAACTCTGGTCATGTTGCCAGGAGGCTTCTCTGGGACTGGAAATTGGGATGTCGATCGTTCTGATATCAGGAGAATGGTTTCGAAAATTACCGGCACTACTTTCATGGGAGAGAGTAGAGACGCGCTCAGAGTCACGATTCAAAACGCAAGCTCAGAGAAGACTCTGGGTCGAAAGCTCCTGGCATATCTAAAGAAAAAGGGCTATCGACGACTGACTGTCAAACCACTCGATGGCAAAAGAAAAGACCCGCTTCCGGTCACGAGAATCATCGCCCAGAGAGGCAATCCGGAAGATGCGG
The DNA here is from genome assembly GCA_044225915.1 of Obscuribacteraceae bacterium (SeqCode). Lineage (GTDB taxonomy): Bacteria > Cyanobacteriota > Vampirovibrionia > Obscuribacterales > Obscuribacteraceae > JADYXR01. The sequence continues at coordinate 4,611 of JBGAHZ010000027.1, read as the reverse complement.
AACTCGTTCAAGATGATCTTGACGACCTTGGTGATCTCGTAACTGCATCGGTTGGAGACATCGAAAGTTCAGTCACTGTGCAGGTCGGCGATGATTTGATCGAGCTGTTTTCCGGATCCAAATCTGATACCAAAGGCGAAACCAGGCAAAAAGCGGACGCGAATTGACGTGTCCCGCACCGTCCGATGAGCGGGCGTTAAGAAGTTTTGTGTCTTATATATCTTTACGATCAGCGTTTGATGTTTCGATTTATATATGCGATGGGTATGTTGCTAGTGCCCCCATCCAGGGAAGTTTCGATACTTGTGGACGGGCAATGAATGTTTGCATGAGCTGCCAAGAAGCGCATAGCAAGCGGGAATTTGCTTCGAGTTTGAACAAGTGCTAATCGAAATTGTTGAGACAATATTATGTTTCACTTGGAAACGAGGCTATTCCCATACTATTGCGGTTGTCGTACAGTATGAGAGTCGTCGGTGGTGCAGACCGATCATGATTGATTTTCGCAATCTTGATTCGGGTGGTGGGGCACAAAGACGCAGGCAATCAAGGAAAGGCAGGCAGGCATGATTCATTACGTATATTCTACTCGTGGCGGTTATCTCTACATGGTGGGCCGTTACACCCAAGCTCCTAAACTGAAGACTCAAGACGAGTTCGTTTTGACCGTTCCAGACAAGACATCGCAATCTCATATCGACACTCTCGCTCATACAAGATTTATGGACCATCTCAGACGCCCTCGTAAAGTCAACCACGAGCGTCACGCCAAAAAAGAAATGGCAGCTGTTTAAGCCACTCGAAAATAAGTAAGCAAATTCAAACGAAAATGCATGCCTTCTAGAAACTAAGATACGTTCGGTCAATCCGCCTTTCGGTTGACCTGGTATTAAGTTGTGTTAAGCTGCCGGACCAATTGGACGGCAGCTTTTACTTTTCGGGCAGAAACTTTTTGCCTTTCAGTTACCGTTATTTGGATCTCAGAAATGGGCAGTATTCCATTAATGCAGTGTTTGTTTATTTACTAGCAAGGCGAAAATTGAGGCGTTATAAGCCGTTCGGGGGATCGCTTAGTTGAACCTAATTTGGTTATGATCCGAGAAGAAGTGCTTGCTAAGTAGTTTCTAGATTTTTATAGAGGGTGTAAGTCTTATGCGACGAAGAAGAATTAGGTCACAAGCGGGTTTCACGCTAATCGAACTTCTGGTTGTGGTCATTATCATCGGAATCCTGGCAGCAATCGCGCTACCGAACTTCATCGGCGCCCAAGACAAGGCGCGCGAAGCTTCTGTTAAAGCGAATATGCGTACCGCCCAAATTGCGGCGGAGGCTTATGCGACTGACAATGGTGGTTCATATCCGACGAGCAACAGCGATGCTGGATACCTCAGCTACTTTCCTGGTGGACTTAGCGACGGCAAGACTGCAGCTGCCAATGGACCAGTAAACCCATTTAAGAACGAATCAGAATTTCCAATTGCAGGAACTATTGATACGGTTGCAGTGACAAGAAAAACGGATCCCAGCAGTGTGTCCGTTGGAGCTGCAGGCAATGTCGCTTACAAGGGCATCGCTAATACCTCCGGTGGTATAACTTCGTACTCGATAGTTGGCGCAGGTAAGGGTGGAACCGCATTAGGCGGAACGGCACCAAAAACGACTTTGGTTCTTTCAAACCAATAGTACACGTGAACAAACTCGGCTTAACGCGACAGCAAGTACCTCTATTGCTGTTTTGCGCTGCCTGTATGGCGTTCATCCCATATGCTCACAAGGAAATTGGCGAAAGGACAAGTCATTTCGAAGAGTCAAACGTAACCAAATTGTCGGTACCTGATGTGCGGACTGTCCGGTTAGTTTCACTCGGTTTTGACCAACTCCTAGCTGACTTTTATTGGCTCAAATTTGTAGGTTACATTGGAGACTCACCAGCGAGGCGATTGGATGGCTGTTCTCTCGCTCGACCCTATTTGGAATTGATAACGGCTCTGGATCCATATTTTCTCGAACCATATTGGTTCGCCGCATTCACCATTGGTGGTGACATGCAAAAGCCTGCAGAGGCTGCGCAGCTGATCGAGTGGGGCTTGCAGAACAACCAAGACAATTGGTACTTGCCCTTCATTGCTGGACTGAACCAGTTCTTGTTCGCGAAGAACGAAGTGACAGCTGCGAAGTTCTATCGAATGGCGGCGCGATTCCCTGATGCACCAAGTTGGCTTCTGAGGCAAGCCGATATTCTGGAAACGGAAACTCCAAGGCAGATAAAGACAGCTAACAGCTGGCTTCAAATTTATGATTCAGCTCAAGAACCGTCGATTAAGGAAAAAGCAAAGCTTGAATGCATTAGGTTATATGTTCGTATTTATAAAACGGCTCCAAACGAGAAGTTTAAACAAAACGCTAAAAGCGTTTTGTCCTACTTAGGCGTTGACATAGATGCAATCGCGCCCGTGACGACACCGCGAAATGGGACTAAATAATGTGGGTGAAATCCAAGTAGTGAGAATGACTTGGTCACTTCGTTAGTTTGTTTGCAAGCCTCCGAGTAATCCAATCCACGGCCTTCTGTAAAGGCGACAACTGGTCCGAATTCACAACGATGAGTTTCTCGCTGAATCCGAGTTTTTCCAGGCGGGTTTTTGGTTTGTCGATTTCGATTGCGATGTGCGAGGGGGCTGTGATTGTCCAACTGCCGGGATTGCTGTATTTGACTGTGCCATCACTGGTGGTGACTTCCAAAGCATATTTTAGCGTTGCGAGAGTTTCGTCTCGGTGTAAGTCGTTATCGAAGACGATATTGAGCTGTCTGTTTCCAGCCGTAAATGCACCTGTATCTGTAATCTGAAGATCCTGGAATGATCTGATGAAAGGACTCAAAGGTCCGTAGCTGAAAATTTCGTCTGAGACTTCTTGAAACAACAAGATTTTTTCCAACGGCGAAAATTGACTTGAGTCTTTGAAAATTTGTTCTGCAAACAAAAGGCTTATCTCTGTCGAAGTAAGAGGTTTTTTGGGATTTCTCATGCCGTCGATTACTGAGGAGAGACGTTTTCGTTCGCTGATAACTTGTGGTCTATTTTGCTTTAGTTTCTTAAAGAAGCTGTCGGATAGCTCAGCATCAGGTTCTATGACAGTGCATTCAAACGATTGTCCGATGAGAGATTCGGGCACCCCGAAGTCTGGCGGTAGATCCGCGAAGTACTTCCTCACGTGCGACGGTTTGACGTTTAACTCTTCACACAGTTCGTCGATTATTTTTTTCACGTCGTCGAGCGCGTAGCGAAAATCTTGGAGTGTGGCAGGTGGCAGATTTGATTCTGCTTTTCTGAATCGCCACATAAACGTCAGAGTGTCATAGAGTTGGGTCAGTTGCGAAAGGTACTGAATTGTCATCTCGCATCACTCCGCGTGTGGGTTTATTTATGACAGGTTGCCTATTATTTCCTGCCACGTATTTAATAAATCTATGTGCAAATGACGAAACGACTAGACTTCGAACTTGAGATCGCTGCCTTCGGTTTTCAAAATTTCGCGACATTTTACGAGATCTTGGAGTAACTTAGAGGCTGATTGATAGCGCTGCTCACGCGTCTTTGCCAGGCTTTGCAGGATGATTTTTTCCATTAGATCCACGAGTCGTTGATTGCTTCCTACAATGTTGAACACAGGAGGTTTCTTGGACACGTGTTGCATTATTGTGTCGATTGGATCTTTTCCGACAAATGGTGGCGTTCCTGTCAGAGCCTCGAAGAATACGCATCCCAGCGAGTATATGTCGGCTCTGTAGTCCACGTTTTCTCCGCGGCATTGCTCGGGGCTCATGTAAGATGGGCTTCCAAAAACTTCTCCTGTCACAGTGATTTTTGACAGACCTTCTTCCTGGCGATTTGGTTTGGCTAAACCAAAGTCTACAATTTTGACATTGAATCGTTCTGGAATTTTTCCGATGATCATCAAGTTGCTGGGCTTGATATCGCGGTGGACAACCTCTTTTGCATGCGCGTGCATAAGCCCAGCGGCTGCTTGAATCATGATTTCAACGGCCAACAGTGGTGGCAGATCGCCTTCAGCTTCAAGCAGTTCACTGAGGCTTACTCCTTGGAGATATTCCATCACGAGGTAGGGCTGACCTTGCTCTGCTGTGCCGTAGTCTGTGACTCTCAAAATGTTTGGATGCGAAAGTGAAGCCGTTGCTTTTGCTTCTTGTTGGAAGCGACGAACCGCGAGTTCACGCGAGACCATGTGAGGGAAGAGCATTTTTACTGCGACGAAACTATTCAGCATGCAATGGTTCGCTTTGTAAACCACGCCCGTGCCGCCGCCGCCAAGCAGCTCCACTAATTCATATTTTTCGTCCAGGATTATTCCCAGAAATGGATCCAAGGCATCATCTTCAAACCGCTGCGCACCGCTAGCGGTGCCGAGTTGTTCCTTATCGCCAAACAAATCAGGGAAGTTTTCATCCTTCAATTCGTTGGTGTCAGGACCAAGTTTTTTTCGCAGTCGCTTCAATGTCGTTCTAATCGTGTCGTTGGTTGCGTCTGAGCCGGTTCTCCAAATCTCGTCGAGCAACGTTTTTGCGGAGTGGGGCGGTTTTGTCTTCAATAA
>JBGAHZ010000103.1:0-11669 GCA_044225915.1 Obscuribacteraceae bacterium (SeqCode) | reverse complement strand
GGGCGTCGTGCCAACCACCCCGCAGCCGAGCAATACTACCAAGGTCGGAGAGATTGTGCCCGGAAAGACGATGGGTAGTGCGCTTTTGGGGATGGGCAAAGATGCGATCTTAACAATTTTCGGTTCCCCAACAACTGGAACCAATAATGTAATGACCTATGTTTCCGCTCAGCGAAAAACTTTCCTCAGCTTGTTGCTACGTGATAACAAATTGGCACAGGTCGCCTTCACTTCACATTCATTCACCACCGCAGATGGTATCGGTATAGGGAATTTCAATCAACCTACCGTGAAGAAAAGATTCTTGCCACCAACTAAAACCGATGACGGAAGGTATCAGTTATACACGCTCCGTGACGGAGGCTTCTCTATTGCAGTGTCTAATGACGGTAAGACTGTAGGCTGCGTTCATGCGAACACGGATGTTCCGAACAAGGCATTCTGGCCGTAACTTTCATTGACCGTCGTGAAACCCGAAACACACAACCTGATGACAGGAAAAGAACTTGCAATTCACAAGCAACTCATTTAGAAGGGTCAAAGGTCTGATCCGTTCAAGGCGAGGTTGAAGAAGGTTCGGGATAATCGAAATTTGACTAATCTTCTCCCAGGTCCAGCAGGACTTCAAAGTGAAAACGAATCGGTGTCAGCAAGATGAATTTCGCTTCTCGCTGTGTTTTCAGCACCGACTATAAACAATGATTCCAACACTGAATGGCAACCTTCTCCGTAAACCTAGCGCGATAAATTGTTCAACGCATGCGAAGATCATATGGTTTAAATATTCAAACCCAGGGATGATCAGATGACGATAGAAATCTCAACGAGCTCGCCGACGCCCACTTGCCAAGGTCTAATTGATCTGGAGGCAAAAGTTCTCAGAGACCTCGAATTGACTGATTATCCGCTCAGACAATGGGTTCCGGAGAGGCTGGCCAAGGATGGGCGAAACATCCTGGATGTGCTGATCATCGGCGGCGGGCAGGGCGGTATCACTTGCGCATTTGGTCTTCTTCGCGAGAAAGTAAGCAATATTCTAGTAATCGATGAGAATAAGCAGGGGCTCGAGGGGCCCTGGCTCGGTTTTGCGCGCATGCACACCTTGCGAACCCCCAAATATCTTACTGGTCCGGATCTGGGTCTGCCGAGCCTGACTCTGCGCTCCTGGTACGAAGCGCAGTTCGGCGAGGAGGGTTGGCGGAAGCTAGCTTTGCTACCAAAGCAACAATGGGCGGAATATCTCCAATGGTATAGAAAACTCTTAAAATTGCCCGTGCTAAACGAAACCCGCGCTGGAGCGATTGAATGGTGCTCAGAAAATCAGTGCTTTTCAGTCCCCGTTACTTCGCCGGACGGAGAAGATCGAATTCTTGCCCGCAAAGTAGTGCTGTCAACCGGCATCGATGGCTGCGGGCGATGGGAGATTCCAAGTACCATCTCAGAGAGTCTTCCGAAGGAGCGCTATGCTCATACGAGAGAAGACATTGATTTCGCCGCCTTGAAAGGCAAGCGAATCGCCGTTTTGGGAGCAGGTGCATCCGCTTTCGATAACGCTTCTGTGGCGCTGGAATCGGGCGCTAAAGAGGTCCATTTGTTTTTCAGACGAAAGGATTTGCCAACAATCAACCCCTATAGATGGGCGGAATTTGTTGGATTTCTAAAGCACCATGGTGAACTCTCTGATGATTTGAAATACAAATTCATAGCGCAGATTATCCACATGGGACAGCTGCCGCCGCCCGACACTTTCGAGCGTGCGAGAAGCCATTCGAATTTTCATCTGCATGGTGGCACTTCATGGGACTCGGTCTCGCATTCAGAAAATCAATTGAGCATCGCGACCAACCAGGGAAACTTTGATGTTGACTTCGTTATCGTTGGTACTGGTTTCGTTACGGATCTCAGTTTGCGTCCGGAGCTTTCAAACATGGCAGACAAGATCGCTCTCTGGAGCGATCGATACACTCCGCCGAAAGAACTAAAGATGGACGATCTATTGCGCCATCCATATCTCGGTTCTGGATTCGAGTTTACCGAGAAAATACCCGGGACTGCGCCTTATCTGAAAGACCTTCATTGCTTCACCTTCGGAGGTTTGCTCAGCTTGGGGTTTGGTGGCGCTAGTATTTCCGGAATGAAATACAGCATTCCGAAGCTGGTAAATGCCATCACCCGTGATATCTATAGCGAATACGCGGACGTTTTTCTCCAATCACTGAAAGACTATGATTTGAGGGAGTTCTAGACTGGAAGTGACTACGACTGCACGAATGATGAGTTGTTTTTCTTGCGCAAGAACACGTTGCCAAACCTTGGAATTACGCAGTCGGATTTGGGCTCTCGAAAGGACATTGATGCGCTCGTTGCAGCAATGCTGAAGCGGTTCAGTCTCTGACCGAACCAAATTTTCCGCGACCAGGCGGTTTTCAATGTGCTGGGCAGAGGAGGTAAAGTTACCTCCTGCTAAACCACTACGCACCGTGGATGATACCGCGATAAAGACCTTCTCCGGACCGAAGTAGAAGGAGGAGGTATATAGCCTGAATTGGCAACCTCAAAAGATACGCGCGACTACCCGGCTGGGTCGCCGAGCGGATCTTCACTGGCTGGACGAACATTGCCGGATCGCTGATCAGCAGGATCTCCGAGTGGATCGCGACTGGCCGGAAGGACGGATCGATCACCATTTTGCTGTCCAAATTGTCCGAACAAACTCTCGATGCCTCCGATCAAGCCGCCTGGATCGTTGCCAGGCTGATGTGGTGTATTCGGATCATCATAAATAGCTTTTTTCACTTTTTCTAAAAGAGACAATATATCCATTACAAACTCCTACTGATCTGATCCGATCCCGGCTAGGGATCGACCTGTTGTACGACCTTCGAATCCTTCATATTGTTGGTACTGGTCTGCTTCTTCACGCGGCACCATAATGCCGTCTTTCGGAGCAGTTACCCAATGAACTCTGCCGCCGCGCTCACGATAGTAGACGCGACCGTTCTTGGATAAATAATATTGTGGAGCGCTGGAGTTTCCACTGGCGTGTGATTCTTGGTTCTTTTTATAGAGGTAATACACAGCGGCTGCACCAGCTAACAATGCTAACTTCTGACCACCAGACATCCCTTTATTCGCAGGTTTCGAAACCGTGGAAGAACTCGACGAGTATCGCGCGGAATCATCCAGCGGCGGAAGGTTGCTAGTATTGGGCGTGCTTGTGCCGCAGCCGGTCAACGCAGGCAGCACAAAAATGCAAGACGCTATTACCTCGCCTTTTCGGACGAATTTCATTCGTTTTCCTCGGGAAATTTTACTGTCCGGGGAGACGGTACTACTACAACTAAGTTGCCGTTTTCAGAAAATAAATATTCGACCTGAAAGGCTTACGAATAACGCAAGTTTCAAAACGCGCATAACGTTCCCAATTCAATCAACGCGAAGCACAGAAGAGGCAGCTCGCCACTACTTTTCTGTGTGTCGACTTTGTCACGCAACGCTTACACGCGCGCAATATGATTGCCGCGGATTCCATTTAAAGGTTTCTTCTTACTACAAATGGGCGAGCAGTTCCAGAATTCGGACAGCATTTCTCGTGACAACTCGAGGGACGAACAAGACTGGCGAGGGAAACTTTTCACTAGCGACTCCCTGGACATAGTGCGTGCAACCAGACGTGCCGATGCGAGAGACAGCAACCTTACGGAAGCGAACGTAGGACAGTTCCTTTACGCAGGTGACATGCCGAGCACTGTAGAGCCGGCAACCGAATTAGAGCATTCGAGGGGTGGAAACAAACCTGGCTCAGTCGATAGTTCTCTCACGACTGACCGCTCGAAGATTCAGGATACCAGCGATCGCTCGCACAGTTCGCCGGAGGCGCAAGTTCAAGAGAAGCAGCGAGAGCTGTCGGAGCGTTACGGAATCACATTTGCACAGCCGGGCGAAACGCGCACATTGTCGTTCGAAGGAAGTCGACCATCCGAGGAGATTGTCGCCGGAGTACCGAACTTGCAGCAGTTGCAAACGCTCGAATCAGTATTGAAAGACAATCCGCAGATGAACGTGCGAGGCGTGAAGATCTGGTATGCGACCAACGATCTGCCTGCCGGTGGGCAGTACTCGCGGCAAGGCAGTAACAAAGATCTCACGTTGTTTCCAAGTCTCAACGACAAACCACTGGAAGGACCAGCTAGTCAGAGGCAAGTAATCGCACACGAATTGGCTCACCATGAGCAACAAGAAGAGTGGGGGCACGACGGCAAAGGAAGTTCTGCTCTGACGCCTGAGAAAGAAGAGTTGATGAAACGCATGGGCTGGAAGTCGACTTCGGATGGTACCAATAATGGTGCCGTTATTCAGGACAGAAACGGCACCTACTGGAAGGGCGTCGATGAGCCGATGAGCGACGACTGGGAACCTTATAAAGAATCCGGAGAGAGAGACCAGCGACGAATGAGCAGTGAAGAACTGCGAGAGATCGCGGCTGTTCGTCCGCCGAGTGGCTACTTCTATTACTTCGACGAAGTTCATGCAGAGGCTGCGTCGTTATATAGAACCTCTCGCGAAGATTTCGCTAGAGAATCGCCGGGCATGTATCAAGCCATAAAAGATTATGATCAGACTCTCCTAGACAGGAGATTCGGAAGGTCGCCCAACGGAAGTCCCAATTTCATTCGTGATTTAAAAGGAAAGATCGTACCGTACACTTCCAGCGCCGCAGATGAAATCACCACGAAGGAGCGAGACTGGGGGCTGGATCGCTGACTTGTTTATTTTCATCGCGGATATATAGCTTCTCGTTTTAAATTTGACTATAGCTAAATCAAACTTGTCACAACCTCGCCATATTCGATTGATAACTTCATCCTACAAGCGCACCATTCGGCGCTCGCTCCGCTCTTCATCCCTTTTAATACCGAAAGCGTAATCCTAAACAGAATATCTGCCCCCGGGGCACACTTTTTATTGCGCGCTCACGCGCATCTTCATTTGCGTCTTCGCATTTGCATCTTCGCATTTACGTCTTCGTATTTGCATCTCCGCATTTGCGTCTTCTTACCAACCCAAGACACCCTCAACACGCCCGAGGCATCAATCAATGTCAGAGTCAATTCATTTCGACCGCGGTGATCGTTCAAGTTCCACTCAAAACGATTTTTGCAATTTCTTCGACTGGAATAGCGAAATGAGACACGCGAGTTTATCTAAAAGCAGCTCAGATGGCTCGAATACCGGAGGTCGATCGAGTTCTTCAGAACCTGACTATATTGATTTCACAGCCTCAGAAAAGATAACAGACCCTTATGCCAGATCCAATCAATTCGCTGCATTTGACAGATACACCGGTCAGAGAAACGCCCGCAGTCTTTCTGCCGATGGAATGACCGCAGAGTCTCCGCACGCGTCCAACAATCATTGCTCCGATTATGACAACAGATCTCGCGATGGCGAGCCCTTGGACAAACATCAGGAACGCGACCAACAAGAGCTACGAGAACAGCAAGAGAGCGAATTACGTCGTCAAGTCATTCAAATGATGGAGACACTAATAAGAGACTTATTCGCCCTGGCTATGCTCTGCCAGCAAATGAATAGTGATACTGGTAGTGGTGGCGGCAGTCGCGGACACAGCGGCTCAGGCGGAGAGCACGGCGGTTATGAGCCTGCGCCGGAAGCGCCTTCCAGGCCAACAGCACCAGAAATCCCCTCGACACCTGACCATCCAGCGGAGCCTGAAAAACCGCCGACGCCAGCTAAGCCCTCGGCACCGGAAAAACCATCGACGCCGGTGGCACCCGATAAACCGGATCACCCCGACAAATCACCTGCACCCGATCATTCTCATCAACCCGATCATCCTTCCGCACCACACGGTTCCGGCAACTCGAATCATGACTCGCCTAGCGGCTCAAAATACGCCGATACCGGCGTCTCTAGAGGCAAAACAATCTACCGCGATGATTTCAATGGTAGCCGCGGTGAGAAGCCTAACCAGGCAATTTTCGACACTGCTCACATCGGAGCCGATGGTAAAACAAGACAGCGTGGACCCAGCATCGACGAAGACGCGATCATCAGCACCAACAATACTGTTCAGGATGGGCACGGTCACCTACAGATGTTTCCTGTCAGACAAAAAACATATGACCCGGTCGCCAAAGAATACGTAGACTACACGAAAGGTTCGTACCACACCACCGACGGACTCAACTTCAATCTCAAAGACTATCCCAATGGCATCGTCATCGAAGAACGTGCAAAACATCCGACGGCGCCCGGCGCTAAGTTTGATGCGCTTTGGCTTATGACCGAAAGATGGGCAGCCGACCCTGCGAAGGGCGAAAAGCAGGGAAGCACGATTGAGTACGATGCCGCGGAAGGCGGCGGTGCCGATATAACCATTCATTATCCTGTAAAGAATTCCGAGGGCAAATCGGAAGATCATTACGGCGGTGGCGCACATCCGAAGGATGTCGATATCGATGATGGACAGTTTCACACTTACACGGTCGTAATTAAGCCGAACGCGGAAACTGGAAAAGGAGACGTCACCGAATACATCGACGGCAAAAAAGAGTTCTCCAAAGACAACGTTTTTCCAGCCGACAAACCGATCCATCTGAAGGCGAGCATGGAGGTTAGTCCTAAGTGGACCCACAAAACTCTCACAGGTCCTGGAGGCATGGATTCTGATGCGGCTGGAGTAATCGACTACCTTGATGTTTCGGAACTCAAATAACAGGAGCGCAAGCAACTTGCAGACGCAGCGGGTTCTGAGAGCGATGCAGCAGAAGCGAAGATATTGTTCTCGCAACTGATTTTTAGAAAAACGAGAACTCGAGTTGCCAAGGCTGTATGGTTATAGATTAAACGAAGGCAGCACTCTATTTCAATTATGTGCGGATGCACTGAACGAATATAGTCACGTACATCGTGTGCGACAGCATTCCAATGCGGTTCACGATCGCTGATCGGTTATTCGGATCACCTTAAGGAGTCAACATGCCTAACGCACTCATCGAAACCGCCGAAGACGAACGAATTCACGCCGCTCAAGATTTAGTGGCGCTTGTCGAACATTTAGAAGAATACGTTGACGAAACGTTATTCGAAACATTCAACAAAATGCTTAAGTGTGAAACGCCGGAAGAGCGCATAGAGATAGCCACTAGTATCGTTGAGCAAGATCGTACAGGCTTGGCGCAGCTGGTTTTAGGCATCGAAAACAAGGATGTTGAAAAACAGAAACAGCACTATGCAAAAGCGCTGGAGCTGACAAAAGACCTCGCCGATGAGTATGTCTTTGGTTTCGCAACGGTTCGATTGGGCAAGCTCTTGTGGAGCTTAAATCAACGCGAAGAAGCGCTCCGTGTGCTAGAAGACGCCGACGTGAATAATCTGCTTGTCGGTCAACATATAATCGATGAAATTCGTTTCTCGCTCGTCACGTATTTAACTATTCAAAACAATGACCAACGCGCGCGTGAAATTCTCGACGGAGAAGCCGTTCCTACATTCGAATGGTTCTATTTAAACGCGCTGCTAAGGTTCAGACAACTAGGCAACACCTGGATCTCCAGAGGAGCGCTACATCGCGCACTTGGTGATGACGAAATTATCGCCTATCTTTTATCTGATACTGAATACGATGGCGATGAAGACGACCTGGAAGAATTAGATCGATGGACAAGAAAATACATTGACCTGACTCGCGAATGCTGGACCGAACCCCCTGACGCAATCGGTTGGCTGTCGAAGACTCTAACTCGAGATGTGCCCAGCGTGGGCTTTTCAAAGGACGTAGATCAAGCCCTTGCTCGCAGTATAGACGACGAATTCGAAGTCGCGATGACACACATGGCGAGCGAGGATTTCGAAAACGCGAAACGAAGTTTTCACTCAGCTCTTCAGAATGCTAACAAATTGAACGATGGTGGCTCTATGTTTCTATTTATTGTAGAAATGTACTCCGCCCTACTGGACGAAATGGATGAGTCTCAAACGCCGATAATTGAATTGCTCAATCAAAGAGTAACTTGGCTCGATGGTCAGGCTGCCAGCGCAGACCCTGAGGCACTGATGAACTCTTACCTGAACATCGCAAAAGCATTTCTTGACGACGTTGAGGACATCGGCGGAGCAGAGATATGTGCACAAAAGGCACACACCATCTTTAACACCATCCGCAGCGACTCAGACTCGCAAACCGGAGACAATATTCTGGTAATTCTTGGTTCAATTGCCGCCCAGAAAGACGATTTCACAGCACTTGAATCCCATATGCGCTCAGCGATATCAATGAGCGAAGAAACACACGGACCGACACATCTCAGCATCATCGATCCACTCCAATTTTTGCGCTATGCACTTCATCGTCAAGGTAAGCATGAGGAAGAAGTCGAAACCGCAAAACGTGTTTATGCGCTCGACATCAACGCCGACAAAGACGAGGAGTTCGAAGAACTGGACTGGTGTGATCTCAAATAGCTGCTTTGCTTCACAAGCACTGAAAAAAAACTCGCGGAATAAAAAACGCTCGGCGTCGTATTTTTCAGTCCTGTGTTTCGGTGAGGCCCGTCAGTAAGCCAATATTGAAAGGCGCTGTTAATAGTGCGATGATAGACCTTACAAAAGCATCCGAGTTGTTTATTTTAGCCAAATAGTTTGAACACCATTGCACATGCGGTTTTATTAGTTGTCAGCTTTGTGGTCTTAGCACTTGCTGGTCAACTAATTGTCAGCCGGATAGTCAAAATTGAAGTTCTGGAAAAACATCACAGCGCCGGCGAGGCCATGATGGGCGTTGTAGGCACGCTGTTTTCCGTGCTTTTAGGTTTCATGGTAGCTTCTGCAATGTCGAAGTATCAGGATGCTCAGATGTATGGTCAGCTTGAAGCAAGCAATGTCGCCAGTATCTTTCGCGCTGCGCGCGGCTTGTCAGATGTGGACAGACCCCGTGTTCGCAAACTATGTCGTGAGTACGTAGATGTTGTCATCCACGATGAATGGCCTCTGATGGAGCGCAGAGCCAAGATAAACCATGGTTGGATCACCTATCAGGAATTGTGGGAGAGTGTTGTCTCAATATCTCCTATAAATGCCCGGCAGAGTAATCTTCACCAAGGAATTATCAGCTCCATGCAGAATTTGGGCGAACAACGCCGGGCACGAATTCTGCTAAGTGAGACAACAATGCCATGGGTATTGTGGCTGGTAATCGGATGTGGAGCCACTATAACTGTCGCTTTTACTTATATTTTTGCATCACAGTTCCCGAAGGTGCAAGGTTCAATGACTACTCTAGTGGCAGCCGCTATGGCCCTGAACATCTGGCTTCTCTCCGCTTACAGCAGTCCGTATAGTGGTGAGCTGGAAGTTAAACCAACAATGTTTAAGTTGTTAAAAGAGTCTGTTCTCAACGCCCCTGATACGCCGTCGCATTATCTTCATGATGCAAAAAACGCACCTCTGTAAATCGACCACGTGTCAACGTTCGACGAGGTTCCTCGTCGCGAACGATTTGCCGACAATCGCTCAAAATTTTCGCGACAGCTATCCGCCCGTTTCTTTGCTTTTTTGGTTCGGTCTGCCACCACAAGCAGTGACCGTGAGTACGCCTACATTGATGACAAGCGTGACGCTAATCACGGCGTGTCTCACGAAGTTATTTTGCGGAGACCAGTGGGTGATCGGTCGAAGTCTCGCAAGTCTCCACGACGTAGTAAGCTTCCAGAAAGTTCTTGAATAGCTCGAAGTTTAGTTTCTGTTGTTCATCAGCATCTGCCTTATGATCTTCAAGGCTGCATCCTATCGACTGTGATCGAGCCAGACCCCACTCATCTTCGAAGCAAACTAAGATGGGAATCATCCTCGCCACTGCGCGTTCTTTTAGCAGTCGAACGGATTCAGCAATTGTTTTCTGTTCAGTAGAGAAACCTACCAACACTGCGTCAAACGATGATTGCTCCAGTATCGACAGCATATGCTTATCGTCGCGAACAAAGTATAAATCGACCGGAAGAGTTCGCAAAGACTCTTCTATCTGCGCTACGTCAAACCTATTTTCAATTCTGATCAATATGTTCATTAGCTAAGCCCCGACTAAATAATATTCGGTCAAGGTTTTCAAAATCTTTTCAGAACGGGAGTTCGTGGCATGCAACTAGCGACTATTTACGGCTCAGGTTCTTCCAAATCACATGCGCAACTCCATACGTGCAGAGCCCAACAACGAACGCGATGATTACCGAACCATTGTGACTGAGGATTAACTGGGTGACTGAAATGGCGAGAAACACCGATGACGAAGTGACCAACACTTGTTCAGCCTCATCAGTGATTCGAATCTCTGGAAATTTGAATTTCATTATTCTCGCAATGGATTGTGCCGGACATCCCGTGCACAAGGAATATTTTACTAATTCAATATTTCCTCAAAATTTCAAGCGCCTCCGTCATGCACTTAATTCGATTGCGCAAAGAGCTTCGTACGCAATGGCTCAGTTCGATTTGTACCGTAACCTCGAATGTCCGATTAATCGATCTCGAAATTGATCCAAAGCTATAGCACCGTCCACGGTGGCGCTAAAACTTATCGATCACAATGCACCCTGTAGAAGAGGCTAAGTCGTCTTTTTTAGTTTAGATTTCGGGACCTTCAAAATCGCCTTCCTGGTCAAAGGGATTCTTCTGTTTTTCACTTTTCGCAAGGCCTCTTCAAAAACCTCCTGAGCCTCATCATAATTCTTTGCCCTGCAAGCGGCTTTCACCAGAAGTGCGAAACAACGATCACTTGGCTCAGCATTAGTAAGCTTGCGAGCGAAGGTACGTGCAGCTTCGATTTCACCGAGCCCGAGCGCGACTTCGAAAACCTTCACGCCATGCTCGACCAACATATTCCTCTCCCAAACCAACCAATATTTTTGGTCAGACTTCGATTTATTTTCGTCTGGGAACAAAAGATTTGAATCAACGTTAGACGCATGCAGAAATAATAACCATGCAAGAGTTGGGAGATATCCGCGAAGCTCTTCGTAACTTCGAGCGGCATGAAGCTGATTCCAGACCACCCCATATAAAGCATTGCGAGTATCTTCGCATGCCCCCTCTGATACCAGTTTTCTAAACACTGTAACTGTTCTGCTTTTTTCGTTCAAAGACTCGTTCAGTTCTGACCATTCACGGATTAAACGCCGATCCGCCTCACCTGCAAGGATTAGCTTTTCTTTGTCATTACGCCATCGCGTAAGCAGCTTTTGTGCCGGCGGGTACTTTCTTGCAAGCCGTTGTGCGTCGCCAGAGAAGAAAGAGACCTGCTCACTGTCGCAATTTGCAAAAATCCATCGGTAGGTTTTGAGGGAGTCGCTGTACCGATTCGCGTCAAGCTGCTCCTTTGCTTCTTTCAGCTTTGCCTCAATGAGCTTGCGTTTGTCGACAAGTTCTTGAGGACTCGTAAGTCTGACTGCGTGTTCGGGACTTTCACTCATTTTCAAAATTTTTCAAACAAGGACGAAAACAAACGATGTTGGTTGGGAACTATTAGATTATGTACCCCGCTTTGGAATGGGCAATGTAGATCAGTAATTGCGACGAAGAACGTTTGCGAATATCGAATATGGCAAAGGCCCAGTTCGACGAAGGACGTCAACTCGTTTCAAAAAAAGAATTTG
>JBGAHZ010000026.1:0-111653 GCA_044225915.1 Obscuribacteraceae bacterium (SeqCode) | reverse complement strand
CAATGGGTATGTTCAGTCCCAACTATTAGTCCCCAGAGTGCCTATGAACTCAGGCAGCGGTCAGCAGAGAGTCAAACAGCTTTCTGAGCGACCGAGCATCCAAGACATCAAGGATTTCATGATCGCAGCCTCGAAAGAGAGTGGGGTCAAATTCACTTATGGGTGGATGACAAACAAGGGAAAGCATTTCACGCTGTCGGTCAGACATGTGTCACCGACCGGCATAACCTGCGAGTGGCACATGCACGCGGTTGAAGCTGCTCCGGTTGAACTCTGGTTTCAACTGACGGACAACACCATGCGAGTCTATGACGCCATGCTGCTGGCCACCGGAGAAAATGTCGATGCGGCCAGCCGAGAGGATGGCTTAAACACTTTCAACGCATTACCCATCTATCAAGCCAGCCAGAAGACCGCACCGATTTCGCCCATGACACCACCGGCGGGGCAAAAAAATGCACCGCTCAATCTCGGTGAAACTTTCGACAGCCTCCGCTTCGATGGCGAGCGCGTGTTGACGACACCGACAGAGGAAACACTCAAAGGTAATCTTACTTTAGTTCATATCACCAACTTGCTTCAGTCCATCGGACTCGGTCAAATGTCAGGTCGATTGCGGATCAAACGCAATACGATCTGGGCGGACATTTTTTTCCAGGAAGGCAGTCCGGTTCACGCGGAGGGCACGAGAGGCTCGGGTGAAGACTGTTTCCTCCAGGTGGTTTGTTGGATGGACGGTGATTTTGAATTTGAACCGAAACTGAGGACAAAACAAAAAACAATCGTTCAGTCTCTGGAATCGCTGATTCTCGAAGGGGTTCTACTACACGACAACACAACGTTTTTAACCTCGGCAGGAATCAGGATGAACACTGTACTGACCCGAGTCAGGCCGAACCTCAGCGAAATAGAGTTCGAACAAATCGTCAGAGCCGGGGCTCCATCCGAAGCTCGGTCGTTGAAAAATTTCTACCTGGCAGTCGACGGACAAAAATCGATCGAAGACATAATCACAAAATTTGATTTGGTCAGAAGTTCTTGGGTTCCAATCTGCGCAGATTTGATTCGTTGTAATCTGGTCAAAATGACCTCAGCGAAGAAGCCGCCAAGCGAGCGAACCATGCATGGCAAGACCTTCGATGCAAACCTGGCTGAGTCTGTAAAAAATGGAATGGTCGTTCCGCAAACAGGAATTTACAGTTACGCGGCGTTTCTTTTGCTGTTGACTGAAATACTTAGATGCGCGAATGATACGGTCGTTTCTGTAATGGTTTTAGACATTCAGCCGGCTGGATCGAAAGATAAAACAACCGCTCAGTTGAGCGATGAAGAGATGAAAGAACTGGCGTGGAGAATTGACGAATCGTGCAATTTCAAAGGCATCGTCGCGCATTACGACGAGAATGAATTCGCCGTTATTTTGCCGGGATTGGCAGCGGACAAAGCGGCTCGTCGCGCCGATCGACTATTGAAGTCGCTGGTCAGCACGGGTCTGCAAGTCGGTTCGAAATCGACGAGTTTGATAGTGTCGATCGGCATTGCCTGCCATCCGCATGATGCGAATGACATGGGTGCATTGCTTGCCGAAGCCGATCGAGCACGCGAGAAAGCGCGCAAGTCCGGCTCCGGAATCAGCCTGGCTAAGCCACCTTCAATGTAATTTCTTACTGGGTATTCGGTCCGCCGGTTGGTGCCGCGGCTGGAGCAAGTTCTTGCATTTGCACCACGACTGGTACCGGGGGATCACCTTTGCGCAATCCGACCATGTACGCTAGATGAAAAGGCTGTTGAGCCGATTCATCGGCCGAGTGCACGGCGACTACGCCTTGCACCTCGACGGGAACCATCCCTTGCGGTGTCGGGTCCTTGAGTTCAACGGTTTTAAATTGCATGGCGCAAACACGGCGCGATTTAGTGAACTCCATCAAGTTGGCTTTCATCTCTTCGACTGTTGCAGGCAGTACGCCATCCTGACGCAGCTTTATCTTCACAGCATCGGAAAGCTCGCCCTGCAGGCGGCTGGTCGACTCCGTGTAATTGATGTAGCTCGTATCAAGCAGGTGGGTCGTCACCTGTTTTGCAAAAACGCCGAAGTCGTTTTTCATTTGATTGGTGACGACTTCTTTCTTCGGTCTCGAAATAAATTGAATGAGATTGCCGAAGAGGCTGACGACCACAATGATGTGAATGCTGTATTGCCTGAGCAACTGCTCAGGAGTTATTTTTCTGACTCTCCAATACATTTATTTTAGCTCCACCTTACCTAATTCCCACTTACCGTTGCGCTTGTAGAAAGTCAGAGTGGCTTGCACGTCCGGCTCGATAACAGTTTCTTTCTCTATCTTATGATCCGGACCAAGATTTGCAACTATCTGGTGACCAGAAACTTCTACAACCGCTTCGTTGGCGTCGCGTCTGAGAACATGACCTTTCATTGATGTGACCCGCGAACTCAATCCGCGCTCCGGCCATTCCCAAGTGAAGACATCTTCTCCGACTACGCTGGCATCCTCGGCAAGACGCATGTCTCCGACGATTTTCAGCGTTGCGACGACCATGATGAGAAGCGCGCAAAACCCCACAAACCATTTATTGGGAGTAAAGAACTTCTCCATGCCGAGATTTATCCTGTGCAAACCGATGACGCGGGATTGCCATCATGTCGAAGCCGCACGAGCAGCCACGATACGAGGGTTCCTTAAGAGAATAAATTAGCCCTGCCTCCTCGATCATGCATCACATGACGATTCTTGGTAGTGGTGGAACGATTGATTATTGTTGATAGTTCGGCGGATGAGTGCTCGGATCGGAAGACTGATAGTCTCCTATCTCGAACATCAAGTCGACGAGTGTGTAGGCGTTGGAGACAATTGCGGAGAATTGTTTGCGCAACAAATCATCGACAAAGCGCGGATCGCCGCTCCGTATGCTGGGCACCAATAGTTCTTCGCCGACAATAATCGCACACATAAGGTGTCTTAGCGAATACTTGTCCATTGCGACGGGCATTGGTGGTGGAGTGTTCTCGTTGTCTATGGTGCTTCTCCTTCTCTTTGATTCCCTATTTCTCTAGCCATCATGCTGCAATCCCAGGTAATAAACGGCTTGCCTGCATGCATCAGTGTGACTCAACTTTGGATTCTTAGCCTTAACCTCCTGAATCATTTTCAGTCGTTTGGGAATGTCCTTGATTGGTTCTGATGTACAAATCCAATAGTCCATCGGTGATGGGACCAGGCGGATGGTTCCGTGAACAGCACCGACGATTAGCAGTGCTTGTGATTCTCTACGTTTTTCTTCGTCTTTGGCAAACGCTTCAACCGCAAGAACTTCGGCGTCTCGAAGTCGGAGAATTTCCTTCAGCAACTTCAAGTCTGATGGATCCTGACGCAAAAGAATCTTCATGTGCGCGTTCTTCACGACCGAATCCGCTTGTTCGGATTGTCGGAAAAAGTCTTTCAACTGCTGCGTAATCGAGACCAGCATCATACCGTAGTGGCGGGCTCGTCTCGACAAGTCATCCAATAGCCGGGCTCCGGCTCTGAATCGCATCAGGGTAGACGCTTCGTCGATGATAGCTGCGAATCTGATCATGCGCTCTTTGGATTCGGCAGCACGACGTCTGATGAAATCAGCAAGAATGTATACCGCGATTCTTTCCAGACGCGGTTCGTTGACTTCTCTGGTATCAAATACGATGAACAGTTTGTCTGTGTCGATGTTGGTGTGACCGTCGACCAGACCACCGAAGGCACCAGTTCTGGTGAACAGATTCAGTCCTCTGGCAAACATCGCCAGTCGATCGCGCTGCACGTTGTCGACTTCACTGGCAGCGGCAGAAGCCGTTACCCGAGCCAGATCCGACATGGTTGGAACTTTGCCGGAAAGTTGCGCTTCCATGTAACACAGACGAATCAGTCCGTCGAGCAGTGACTTCTCCTGAACTGTCAATTCATCATGACCTTCAGGCGAGAGCATCAAGTCTAGAAGGGAAAGCAAACTCGAAATCTTATCGTGCGAAGGTTCACCTTTGAGCTGATCGTCAGGACCAAGATCGAAGGGATTCAGCATGAATCCTGAGTTTGGACCCAAGTCAACATAGGCGCAAAGATCAGGACCGAGCAGTTCGGTGATGAATCGATACGCACCAAATCTGTCTACGGTTTTATCAATCAGAACAAAACGAACACCCATCGGAAGCAGGCGCAGAATCAACATCGACACAGCGAAAGATTTACCAGCACCGGTGGTGCCTACGACGAACATGTTGTTTGCGTCTTTCCCCGCGCCTCGGAAAAATGGATTGAGCAGCACTGGTTCTCGAGACGTGAGCGCGAATCCAAACGGCACACCATCCGGGGTTCCGCATGATGCCGTGAAGAACGGCCACATGGTTCCGACAATCGGAGACATAACGCGGTGCACGATGGCAAGCCGGTCTACGCCGACTGACAAAGTAGATTGCCAGGCGTCGAGTTGCAACAACTGACCGCGGTCCATGTTGGCACCACGGTTTTTAAACACGCGACGAATTTCGTCCATGTTCTGGTTCAACTGTTCAGCAGTGTCGCACTGCGATGAGATGTACAGACTGCAATCGAATGCTTTGTTTGAGCTGCGCAAAAATTCTTGAATTGCGGCGGCTGCACGTTTCGTTCCTTCCAGACCTTCAAGGTCGGGAGTGGCTAACTGTGTGCTTGTCACCATACCGAGGTGATATTTGCGTTTCATTTCAGCGCGAACTTTATCCTGATTGCACTGGTGAATGAACACCGACATCGTGTACTCAACACCGAGCGTGAGCAGGTCTACAAGCCATCCCATCCAGGTGTCGTGAGGCATTTTGAACATGTACTGCGTGCCGATGAATTTACCATCGAGCCACAAATATTCGTTTTGCACTTTCAGTGCGCTACCGGCAAGACAAGATGCCTCAGAGAGTTGCGGATGTGAAGGTGGTGCTTCCGGGTCGCGGTGCGAAAGCGAAGGATTCAAATCGGAATAAATCAAATTGCGAACTTCTTTGCGCGTCAGAATGCGCGGACGCAAGTTGCCCTGACGCAATTGTTCGAAAGCGGTCTTCACAAGCCGGTTAAGCGAGTCGGCATATTCTTCGTGTCGTTGAATCGAACGTCTGCCGGACCAAATTTGTCCAGGTTTGCAATCAGGCGGTTGATAGCTGATTACAACATAGAAATCTCGTTGTGGAACAAAGCTGACGTCCTGAATTCGGCGGAACCATTTGTCAGTGTAATCGGCGTACCACTTCAAATATTCGTTATCGCTCAGGATCGTTTTTTGATAACGGGACAGATACTCGTCGACTGAAAGGTGGCGCGACTTGATGATGATCTGAATGTCGCTTTCGCATGAATTGACGAAATTGGAAAACTGCCGAGCCATTTGCTCTCTATCGACATCATCGAAGAGCAATACGTTGATACCTTTGACAGCCAGGTACTTCCGCATGCTGCCATCAGCCAGCACTACGAGGCCTTCTTCCTCGTCTTCACCAGGAATGGAGTGGAGGAAACAGACATCTTGCCAGCTTGCTTCGCCTCGCCGGTCTTTGGGCGGTCCTTCCGCTTCCGTGCCATCGAGCGCGTGAACTTCCTGACCGAATGGCAGAGTATCCCGCAAGAGCATGGGAAGCTGGTTGTACATGCCTGCGAATATATTTTGCAAAGACGGATCGGGAGTGGTCGGCAGAAGCCTACCGCTCGGCTGTGGTCCGCTTTGCTCCTGTTCGTCGGAGCCGGAGCGCCGCCGTCCCTTTTTTTGCGCACCAGAACGCTCCTGTTTTCGGGAGCCGGGTGCTCCACGAGCGGGCGTTTGTCTTGCGCTTCTCGACATCCAGTAAACCTTTGTAGTCCGTGTACCGTTTCGCTCAGTTTAATCCTCAATTGAGGTTATATCAATTAAGGGGGCGTTTTTCTCTCTCCACATAGAATTCTTCCGCATCTTGACGCTCGATAATCGTCGAGTCCGGGTAAAGTTGTCCAGGTTCCGATTTCGGGATATAGAGACTAGGAAGGATTCCCAGTCGATAGAACAGCATATTTCGCCACCAGATCATCGGTTTGAGCTGCGAAAAACTGCCTGCGACAATGGAAAGACAGACGACGACGACGCCAAGAATGAAACCGGCCGGCAGATTGCCGATTTTGACATCTCCCGGGATCCGGGACCCCAAAGCAAAGGCAACGATGACGCCAATTGCAATGAAGAAGATCTGGTGCAAAGTCATGCCGAAGATCTTGAAAGGTTCTCTGAGGTTGATTACACGGTGAACTTGAGACATGGTGCGCTCCTGAGTTCTCAATGACAAAACCAGGCAACTTAATGCAACTGATCTGTCCCTATCTAGATTAGCTGTCTGAGCGGCTTTTACAAGGTGCCAGAGAAGATTTTATCAGTCGAAGGCAATTGCATCGAGGCGCCCTTCCTGACTCAAACGCATGACCTTGCGAGCCATTACTGCGTATTTGCCAGGCAGACCGGCTACGACTTCTTTCAAATATTCGACTGAATTGACAAAATCTCCGCTTCTTCTGAGTAACTCGCCGATCAAGTATTCAATTTCCGCTCTTTGGGATGGAGGACAAGAGCCGTCGGTGAGAGACTTATAAAATGCATCAACAGCCAGTCTTCGGTACTCCCTGGCTTGAGGTATGGCATTAATGTCGTCTGCGCACCAGGCTGCGTAGAGGTAGAACAAACCAATCGCATGAAAGCTCTTCCCAGTCCGCTCAGCAGCTAGAGCTGCCGTACGAAATTGAAGATGAGGCGTGGAGAGCGCCTGATTCAGTACCGCCACTTCGTCAGTCTTCCCGAAGGCTGTAGCCCAGTCGGCAAGACCGCAGGATGGACACGTGCACACGGTGTACGGTTCGAATTGCTCAGAATTGCCCCCGAGGATGAGCCTGAGTTCGCTGTTTCTTTGTCCCGTGTCGACGATTAGCGGAATTTGTTTCGATACGAACGTAATCCCACAGTTGTGGCACTTAACTCCTATGTCCGCTAGATGCATTTGGTCTCCTTAAAAACCCGGACATGTGCCCAACAAGACTCAATAGTCTCGCTGTGAGGATATTCTATTAATTTCGATAGCCCGAGTCATCCTCCACAGTTGTCAGTAGTTCCATCGTACGCGATTTAATGTGACTTTGCTACTTAATTAGCAACGACAGGCATGATTTATCAGATCCGATAGTCTCGGACGATGCAAATCGCGAATCTGTCATCAAACCCGACGGTTCTTATTCGTCGTCGAGTGATCTTCCGTACTGTTCGAGACGACGTCTGATCGCATCCAGCTCAGCTTTGTTATTGACTTCTCTGGCGCGGCGAGCTTGCTCTTTCAGCTCGTTGACTCGTTGTTGAACGGATGGATCTTCACCTTTGCGTGCGCGTCCACTTGTACCCTGCCAGCTTTGAGGCGAGAGGCTGCGGTTTTGTGCACTACCAGGCAAGATATTCGGAGTGGCACCGGCGGTGGCATCAGAAAGTTTCGGTCCTGATGGAGCATCACTGCGTTTGCCGCTATCGAACCAGCCTCCGGACGGCTCTGCCCCACGCGCATCAGAGATATGCGTTGATTGCGAACCGTGCGAGAGCGAATCCGGTGGTTCCGGACGATTGACTCCATCGGTTCCGGCCATGCCTTGCGGATGCGGATCGTTGCGATGGAAGTTGTCGCCATAGCGAGCCGGCATGTGTTCTTGATGGTGACCTCCGCCACCATGGCCGGTATCGACGTGCACTTGAGCGTGACCGCCGCCGACCTGGACATCCAGTCTAGGTTGGCCGTGACCGCCGCCGACGTGAACACCGACGCCACCCGGTCCTACACTGATCGAACCTCGATCCATATGATGATGTTGAGGATTGATTCCGTGTACCGGATCAGATGGTCTCAAGTGATGAGCGATAGAACTGACTGTGCCACCACTCATGTGATGCCCCGCATGTGATACCGCTGTCATGATCGCTGAGGCAGAGTGATTGCCTTCTTGAACCAGACGAGACAGTTGCGGATTGTGGTCCATCGTGGCTCGCACTGCTTCCTGCGCTCCAGACGAGCTGTGCGCGGCCATACTTACCGCGGTCTGGTTTTGTCCCTGACCGGCGACGTTGATGGCAAACGCCACTTCCTGGTTTTTCGAGAGCGGCTGATGATGAGTGGTTGCTTCAGTTCCGCCCTGATACTCGCGAGCCAGATGGCCGAAGTATGCAGAAGTGGCATGACCGGAACTCAGCGTGTTGTGCAATCCATGGCTGGATGCTGCCACAACAGCCGAGAGGTCCTGGGAAGAACCGGAAAGCGCGCTGCTCAACACTTGCGGCGAGACCTGCATGTCTCGCGCCAACTGCTGCATCGCGACTGCTTGATCGGAACCTTGACCGTACATGGCACGTTCCACAAGATTGTGGTTAGGGTGCATGTTGACTAGTTCTTGCGCGGTCGAGGACGCCGCGACAGCCGGATAAGCTCCGTCGCCGAGCGACGCGCTCACCGCGCGCAACGAGCTTTCGTTGCCTGCGGCCGATCCAAGTATTTGCGGATCAGATGCAACCGATCTAGCCAGATGAGCCTGCGCAACGTCGTTACCAGCCATGGCTTGACTGAGAACGTTTTGCGGCACGCTCTGAGCGACGTGCATCGCCAATTGTCCCGACTGCGAATTGGATGCGGCTTGAACCGCTTCCGGTCCCGCAGCCAGAGTGTGGCGGCCGGCTGCTCCCAGCAATGTCACAGCATCGCCGGAGTCACCGCGCATGAGCGCGCCGTGCACCACATCCGGTGCTACACCAAACGTACTGGCGGCTCTGTTCAACTCGGTATTATCACCGTTTCTGACGCCGGTCACGACTGCTTGCGGATCGATACCACCGTCTCTCAGTGTGGTTTGCGCTGTGACGGAGGCGTTGTGTAAACCAGCAGTCGGATTGGCTATCGTATAGTTTCCTACCGATGAGTGCGCACTGTGTGTGACTCCCGAGCTGGCTTGCAGAACCGCGGCCGATTCGTAGCTGCCGAGCGATCGCACTTCCTGGCTGGACTGCACAGCTGCAGCCGATGCTAGTGCGTGCGACGCGCTGCCCTGAGCTGCGGCTTGCAGAATGGACACGTCTTGTCCGCCGTTTGTGGCTGCAGAGTACGTCGCATGAGCAGCCATCATCAGACTGTTGCCCTGCTGATAGCCCTCGGCTAGACGTTGCTGACCTTCGGTCAGTGCGACGTTTGAACCGGAGCTTCCGGCATCGGCAATCTGACCGGCTCTGGCCATGATCGTACCGGATTCGAGAGAACCACCTCCGAGCGCTTCATTCAGCACTCTCGGGCTCACTCCCAACTCACTGGCAGCTTGCTGAACATACGCTTCACGTTGCTGAGGCGAGCTGTTCAAGGCTTGTTCTACCGCTCTTACATCACCGCCGCTCATTTGTGCAAGAACGGATTGGGTGTTGTGAGATGCTGCAGCCATGACGGTGGCACTCTGTCCAGTCGCCCCTTCCACAGCCAATCTCGCCTGGGTTGAACCGGAGTAGGCCGCTTCCAATACCGATGGACTGCTACCGATCGCTTGTTGTACTTCGCGCTGTGCGACCTGATCTCCACCCAGTGCACGTTCGAGCGTGCCCGGCTGGGTGCTGCTTTGAACAGCCCCGGCCGCCAGGATCGATACATCATTGTTTCTTTGAGCGTAGCTCTGGATATCCTGAGGGCTCATTCCCTGCGATTGCATGTTTTGAATTTCTTGATTGCCGCGTGCCACCATAACGGCGGCCGCTTCGCCGGTGTTGCCGTTATAAGCGTTCTGCACGTGATCGAAACTGGTTCCCATGCGCTCGGCAATCTGGTGTTGCAATTGCGGATCTCCTCCAACCGCTCGTTGCATCTGCTCCGACGAGACGCCGGCTTCTGAAAGCACCATCCGCGATGCCGACATCGCAGCAACTACGTGCTCACCACCCGAGCCCAAGAGAGCTTGTGCGGCTCCAGGATCGTTGTTGAGCGCGGCTTGCGAGACCAGATTTTCACGTTGATGCAAGGCCGACTCGGACAGCGGAATGTTGGCTATGTTGAGAGCTTCCGCCGCAGCCGTGTTGCCGGATTGGGCGGCCTGACTGAGCGCTTGCATCGGAGCATTATCACCGCCGCGCGCATGCTCTACGGCATTGCGTCCGGCTGCTTCCATGGTTAGTGCTGCGGCTCCGGGATCTCCACCACGAGCCAATTCCAGGGTCATTGGCGATACGCCGAGTTTGTCCTGAATGGCACCGGCGGCACCGGTATCACCACCTAAAGCTCGGTTGAGAGTGCCGTCGTCAATGCCCGATGCTTTCATCAGATCCTGAGTATAAGCACGGGCCATGTCAGCTTGCGGGTGCCCGGCAACAGAGGCATCAATGCCGTTTGCCAGAATTCCCTGATGCGAACCAACGGCACTGGTCATTTGATCGAGTGCCAGATCTTTGGCTAACGGATTTCTGTCGGCTGCACTGGAGAGTCCGGCCATGTCGCCGCCCATACCTAGCAGACCTTCAGGACCGCCTGCCAGCATCGAGGATGCCGACATAACCTTGTTGTCTAATCCGGCAAGTGGTCCATCACCAAACAGCGCGTTGCCCGCCTGGGCTATAGCTGCATTGCTGATATCGCCCGCCATTGGTGGCAAACCCAGTTGATTCGTCAGAGCACTATTAGTGTCGGACAAACTATTGAATAAAGGATTGTCACCCATGTTGCGGTTGGACTGACTGTTGAGATCGCCCATGTTGGCGTCGCCGCCGACATTAGTGACGCTCTTCGACATAGAGTACGATGCGCTGGAAGACGGAGGTGCGCCGGCACCACCGCCGCCACCAACACCGAGACCGCCTAGGACACCGCCCAGGGCCGCCGTGGCTGCGCCTGCCGCATCGTCCTTGCCGCCACCGGGGCCGCCGCCAGGAGGTCCGCCATCGAGCTTAGATCCACCTGGTCCACCATGATCGCCGCCGCCGGCTCCGGAGTGTCCTCCCATGCCATGCGAACCACCTGGTCCACCACCTTCAGGACCGCCGGCACCACCGCCTTTGGAACCGGATGCTCCGCTAGCGCCTGTGCCCATCGGAGCAGGGCTGACCGAGAGGCTCTGGCTCAAGCCGGCTTTGCCGATCGGTCCGCCGCTGGCAGAACCGCCGCTAGCACCTGCAGCACCCGAGCTGGATAACGCAGGAGCTGACGGACTGGCTGAACCTCCGCCTGAGCGAGCGCCACCACCCGTGGCACCACCGGCACCGCCACCACCGCCGCCACCAGCACCGCGATCTTTACCGGCTGCTGTCATGGCCGACGACATCTGCGACATGGCCGCTTTCGCCATCGTATCGGCACCGGATGCCGCGCTGGACACCAGGCTGACAAAGTCGAATGCCGATTTGACTGATTGCACGCACAGGAAGACGAGAGCACAAGTGTAGACAGTTCCTGTGTCGCCGACACCCTTGAATGCCGCTAATAAGAATATGGATGTGTTCCAGAACAGAGCCCAGAAGCATAGAATGATAACGCCTTCGACCCAGGCTCCGAAAGCCTGTCTCAGCCGCGGTACAGGCCAAACCCAAAGTGCTGCGGACACTGGGCCCATGCACCACAGGTAGTATAAGAAGACCATCTGAAATGCGCAGTAGATGTTCCACGTCAATCCGAGACTGGCTATCGTGCCGTTAAACAGCAGTCGGTTGATCATCATCGAAGCGTTGACGTCTTCATCAGGCAAGCGTGATTCATCAACACCGACGCAAGGATCGAGCAGTCGAGTCGCCAGAGTATGCGATTCCATAGACGACCAGACATCGTGGTCGACGACCTTCGCATCGATCGGAGGTTCGATCGCGTTGCGGTTGGAACTGGCTTTGTTGATAGGCAAAGCGCGCTTGATTGCGCACTTCGCGTCTTGATACATATCGCTGTTGAACATTCGATGATATTCGTCCGCGATCGTATAAGTCAGAGAATTCGATACGTCGATTCCGTAGTTGATTACAAGGAAAGAGCCCGGAATCAAGAAGATCGCGATGATCGAACGCAATATGCCTTCGAAGGGACTGACGTCGCCGATGATATTGGATCCTTGAGCGACGATCGCGCGCACCTGTGCAAGAACCGCACCAGGCAACAGAAGCAGAACTGCCATCGGGATGAACAACTCATACCGAATTCTTTGCCAGACGTTTCCAGCTTCAGCAGTGAAGTTACCGAGCGGCTGCCTGACATAGTCGATTGCGTTGATGCACTGGTTGACGCCCATGTTAGCTGTCGAGTTACCGGCAGAGTTAGCCATCACACCAGCCATCGAAGTAGACATCCACATTACCTTTTCAGGGTCGAACAATTGTTCGAGGAAACGGTTGTGGTTGTATCTTTCAATAACTTGAAACTGCGTGTCTGAGACCGGATATCCAAAAGTTTGGAACAAGTTTTCGGAAATCGCTTCGTCTCTGAAAGTCGGAACAGCGGAAACAGCGGTCGGGATCATCACAGGCCAGGAGAAGACCGTCCCGGACTTGGAGTGCACAATCACGCCCGGTCCCATCGATCTTTGATCTTCGACTACGTCGTGTCCACCCTGTGGATTGTGTTGATCTCGAATACCATGTTGCGCTGCTGCTGGAAAACGCAAGAAGTAATTGTGACGTGTATCCCAGTGAGTGAGCGGGTTTGAATCCGGTCCGGATGCGAAGGCGGCCGGAATGCTCAGGAGATACACTCCGATTATAAGGAATGCCGCAAAGACGCTCCGATTCAAGCATTGATTGAACCGCGCTTGCGGTCCGAATAATGTTGGTTTTGATTTCAGCGTTTTCATTGTGGTCGTGTCCTTAGCGGAGTTGTGGATTACGATGGCAGTTTGTTTTTCAATCATGTTTTTCATTTTTTCTGCCCTCCCTAATCCATGTCACTGCTGCTAGGGGGTGGTGGCACAGGTGGTGCCTCCGGCGGCGGCTGAGATCCGCCACTGTCTGGTCCTGCTCCGGAGAGGTCGACCGCTATGTTGAGCGAGCCTCCGCCGCCGGCGCCGCCGCCAGCACCGCCGCCACCGCCACCGGAAGCAGCCGCAGAGATCGCTGAGGCATCAGCTCCGCTGTTGTAGCGAGCACAGCCTGAATCTGAAGGTCCAAGTGGAACTGGTGCAGTACCCTGACCCATCGGCTGGGCATCAGGCATACCGGCGCCACCGGCTGCATCTCGGCAAGCGGCATCATCGCCGCCGCCGCCGCCGCTGTCGCCACCACCGCCGTCGGCAGATGGAGGCAATGCCACCCCAGCCCCGCCGGCACCGCCGCTTGTGTCGCCGCCATCTCCGGAGTCGCCACCGGAGCCGCCACCACCAGCGCCACCATCAGCAGAGGCAGAAGGTGGAGGAGCCGCATCCGGATTGGCAGAACCAGGTCCGCCATCAGAGCTTGCTCCACCGCCAGGTCCGGAGCCCGAACCGGATGACCTGCCGTCGTCGCCGTCCGGTCCGGCAGCACCGCCGCCGCTACCGCCTTGCGAGACGTTGACAGAAGAATTGAGTGAGCCGCCGCCCGATTGAGTGGAGTTGATCGCTCCGGCATTGGACTGAGGTTGTTGAGGACCGGGTTGTCCGCCAGGCTGTGGCTGGGCACCGCCGCCGCTCTGGTCGCCGCCGCCGCCAGGACCGGAGCTTCCGCCGGAGCTGCTGCTTCCGCCGCCGCCACCGCCGCCTCCTCCTCCGCTTTCGCCGAGGCTCTTACCGGTCTGAACGGTTTGTTCGACGCCCGCACCGGCTTTGGCTGGATCGTAGATAAACGGATTCATCGCGGCCCAGAGCATCAAACCGAGCGAACAACAGAAAATGATCGCTTCCCATTGCAAGTCGCCGGTTCCAAACTTACCGCTTCCTATGTATATCAATCGCTGCGTCATGATGGCCAGAGCCACTGTCCAATAGAAGCGCCAGAGCGCCAGACAGATAACAGCTTCCACCCATTTACCGAAGATAGCGCGGAAGTAACCGGTCGAACTGACCATCGGCCATGCGAACATCGCAGCCGACAATGGTCCGAGCAAATAGAGATAGCACATGAAGACAATTTGAAACGCGGTCAGCATGATGATCGACAAGGAAACAAAGAACACGGTTCCATTGACCATGGTTTGGAAAACCTGACTGAGCGCCAATTGATCTTCTTGCTTGGTGTACTGTTCCGGAATATTGGCGGCGATACCGTCACCACCTGATCCGAAGAGTCCGTTAAATGCCGCGATAAAAGGTGCCATGATCGGGCCGAACAGCTGCCCGAACCAGGCGCCTACTGCACCGAACAGACCGCCAATGGCGCCGCTGATCGCCGAGCCGATACCACTGATGATACCGCTGAGGCCACCGCCACCACCGCCGCCGCCTCCGCCTCCGCCACCACCGCCGCCAGCACCGCCGCCGCCGGCAGAACCGATACCGGCACCAGCTGGTGCTGGACCACCCTGTTGGGCTTCAGGAGGAGAGATCACGTTCTTGTGATTTTCGGGAGTGACGTTGTAAGTCAATTCATGAGACCACTCCAGCACCAGATCGACATCGACCCATTCTTTCACCGAATCGGCCATCGAATTGCCGACGTCGATGGAATAGCTGACAATCACTTGCGTTGCAGGAATTAAAAAGATTGCGACAATCGAGCGCAGAATTCCTTCGAACGGATTAGGTGATTGTTCTATGTTGAACCCGGATCTGACCGTCGACTTCACTTGGGTTACGACAGCACCGGGGAGCAAGAACAAAATTGCCATCGGCACGAAGACTTCCTTGTACATGCGTTGAACCATGTACACCGCTTCTGAAACCGATTTGTAGAGAATGTTAGGGTCGGAGATCGGCGTAGCAGCTCTTTCGTTAGCGACGTTGATCATCGCACCCGAGCCGTCGGCACCATTCATGATGTAATCGATGCATGTGTTCCAGGACCCCTCGGCCGCTGATGCCAAACTGTTGGAAGCCGAGGCACCGGCTTGCTGCGCGGTGTTGGTCAACATCCAGGTGTTGCGTTCGGGATCGAACAACAATTCCAAAAGACGCTGAAAGTTTTCTCTTTGAATAATTTGAAATTGCGTATCGGAAACCGGGTAACCGAAGGTCGTCAGAACGTTTTCGAAAAGCTCCATATCGCGAGCTGCTGCCGGGGTATCTATTGCTTCGCCGAACTGCCAGTAGCAAACGCCCTGGTATGGATCGTCATCGCAGAATTTGATGAAAAACGGATAAGCCGTAACCGGTGAGCCTGCAGCCGGAGGATCGGATTGTTGCAAACGTTCGTCACCAGTCCCTGCGCCACCGGGAGTGGTACCACCAAACAAATCCGTAAAATCGCTTGCACCGTCACCGCCACCAAACAAACCATCGAGAAACGAGCCATTACCCTGGTTAACCACTTCACCCTGGTGATACGGCGATTTCTGATCGTGATCGTAAGCATTTTTTGCAAATGGAAAACGCTTGAAATAATTCTCGCGCGTCTTCCAAGCAGTCATGTTATTGCTGTTCGGATCGATAGATGTAGCCTGGCTCTTGCCAGTCGGGTTTGCGTTTTGCGCTTCAGCAGGGAGGCTGCTGAAACAGGCTATTAGTAACATCAAGCCGAGCAATCGAGCCACTGATGTGGCACGAGCACGACGGTGATCCCATGCTTGGCGCAGTATGATCATTCTAATTTACCTGAAGTGAGCGGAGTGGTTGGTTTAATTGCAGCTATAGTGTGGGCTTTGCAGCGATAAGCAAGCCCCTTCAGTTATGGTTGCGCTTCAGTTGTATATTGTTTGAACCGTCCGAGATTACGACTGAAAGTCGATCGTTCCATGGACGGCCGAAAATTGTTATTTTGCCTTGTACCTCCGCGTTGGGTCTGACTGAAGTTGAATCGAATTCGGCTCGCATAGAAGCTTCATCGATTTTCCTATCGCCCTCTGCAAGAGAAATCACGTCAGGTGTGAACTTGAATGTTTCGGAACCTGTGTTGTGAATAGCGACAGTTAAGATCGATTTGCGAGCGGTGATTTCAACGTCCTTTAGCTCGAAGCTAATCGGACTTGAAGACACCTTTGGACTTTCCGGTGGCGCTTGTGATTCGCGTCGGCTGGAGCCCTTCATAGCAACAGAACGTGATGGTGCGAGGTCTTCCTCGGCACTCTCTTCGTTCTTCATCTTTCCTTTCTTGTCCGGAGATTTGATCTTCGGACTTTTCTCCTTTTTGGCAACCTTAATTGCAGGTTCTGCCGCGGCCTCAGCCTTGGGTTCGCTGCCTTTATTGCCACCAAACGAGAAGAAGTTTCCCATGCCGCCAAACATGCCACCCGATTTTTTCGAATCAACCTCTATTGGCTCAGCGGATTTCTCCGCTTGAGTCAGAGCCTGAACGCTGGGGGTGATACCAGATATCCTGCCGATAATACTGCGCGCCGCCTGCGCGCCTGCAACCGCGGCCATCTCTTCTTGAGCGGCTCGCATGTCTTCAGTCGATGATTGCGCTGCGTCTTGCGCACGTGCCAAATCGGCTTCAGCACGTTGTTTTTCGGCGCGCGAACTGGCTACTTCAATCTCTTGCTTTCGGGCTTGCACGGTCTGCAAACCGATCGCGTACTTGTTATAAGCGTAGAGATATCTGTAGTACGACTGAACTACGTCAAACTGAGTTTTACGGACTTGTTCGATCGACTTCCTTTCAGAAGCGATCGGACGAAAAAGCGAAGCGACACGACGTGGTGCCACGGTAAACATGCCCTTAGTGGCATCAGGTGGAAGACCGACATCTACCTTCTTGAGGATCATGGCGAGGTCTTTTTCTTTTTCCTGGAGCTTCTGCATCTGATAGGTCGTCAGTGCTCCGGACCAGAGTACTTTAATATCGTCTTTTTGTTTGTATGGAGAACGAGCTTCCATGCCGGTTGGTCTGATCGGCACGAAGTCTGCTTCCTTCTTATCCGGTTTGGCAGAAGCTTCTTCATCGTCGTCTGAATCTTCAGCTGCGGGGCGGGCCTTTTTGCCGCTGCCGAACAAACCGGCTGGACGCTGCTGCTGTTCTGGTGGTGCCGCTGCTGGTGGCGGCATCATCATTTGTTGAGGAGGCATCTGCGAATACGGATTATATTGTGGATACGGCGCCGGAACTGCGTATGGGTTCCAGGCCGGATTGGCATAAGGATTCTGATCTCCGCCATATGCGATATTGGCATTGGTCGACAGTGTCACCGCCGGTGGAGGCGGAACAAGACCACCTGCCATAGCGCCTGGAGGAGGTGCCGGCACGCCGCCTGGCATGTAGTGCTGAGAGTAAGTAGCAGCCTCGGTCACTGGTGGCGGAGGCGTCTCGACTGAAGTGTCTTTAGCTGGAGTAGAGGAGGCATTGTTGGATGTGGTGAACAAATTTGGCGTCATCGGAATGGTCGCCGCCTCAGCCGCTCCGGGATTATATGAATTGGAAATCGGTCCTTCGGAATTCGCGGAGTTTCCTGGAAGCGTGCCGGGAGGAGAAATCGGGTCGGTGGACACAGGTGGAAGCACTCGACCCATTCCATTCATACTGGCTTGATTGCCTGATTCTTGTGCCAGACGCATCTGCTCTGCCCGAGCCTGGGCCTCGGCAGCCTTCAACTCTTCGACAGTTTCGGCACTGGCTTTCGGGTGCATGCGACCGAGAACTCCATGACCAGCTCCCGGAGCTTGCGAAACCTTATCGGCAGAGCCAGAGCCCCCGCAGCCGCTAATGCAGCAGGTAATCGCAATCAGAGAGATGGTCAGGAATAGTCGCATTTATCCTCTTAGTTTGAGCGTTTCAGCAATGTACCGCGAACGACACCTTCGGTTCGTCCGGAGCCACCACTGGAGGTGCCCGTTCCGGTTCCGACTCCGTAGTTGCTTCCGTAAGAAGCGGCTACTGGAGCGGCAGCGGCTGGTTTACCAATCGAACGGCGTGGTCCTCCACCGAGGCTGCCGGTCGGATAAGTGCCACCAATCGCTTCTTTGGGTTTCATCATTTGACCCATCAAACGGTTGGTTGTGGTCGCATCGGCGAGAGCGCCGCGTGGTCCCATTCCTCGTGCAGGAATGTTACTTGGTCCATTGAATCCCGATTTAGGAAGCGGAAGCTGGTTGCCATCATTGGCGGTTCTATAAGGTTGGACTCCTGGTCCGCCGAGCTGGACCGGAGCACCACCACCACCACCGGATGGAGTGTCGCCCAGGGCTCCTGCACCATTACCGCCGTAACCGCCGCCACCACCTTGTGGTCCAGGCGGAAGTGCGATCATCGGAGCTTGCGATGGTGCTTCACGGAAGTCTTTGATGATTGGACGTTCGTCCAGAATTTGCATTTGTCTTGGAGAGTTGTAGAACTTGGTTTTATCAAGTTTGTCCTGTCTGATTTGACCCTGGAAACCGCCCTGCGCGTTAGCAGAATTTGCGCTGATTACAGTGCTCAGTAGAACTGTCAGGGCTAGTAATCCGAATCGCATGTTTGTCCTCATTGGTTAATCTCCTTTGCCTCGCCAGTTCTCTTATTTGCCGCCGCCGCTCAGCATGCCGCCAGCGCCTGCCATGTTCATCCCCTGGTTCATCATCCGCATGCCGGTCATGCCGACTCTACGACCAATTCGTCCCAGCACTTTGCCACCCTTGCTAGGTGGTCGGCGTGATTTGAATTCGTCATCCGGTAATGAGAGGTCTTGCGTAGCAGCCTGATTAATCTGTACGGGCATCGGTGCTTCGGGTTGAGAATCTCCACCATTTTTTCTGTCATCGAGCTTGGGCTCGCGTCCGAGCTTCTTCAAGTCAGCAGGACTGGCACCGGAGTAAGCCGGTGGTTTGTTGGCTGCATCGGATCCGAAGGACTCTTCAAAAGCTACTGGTCTTCCTTGAGCGGCTTTCTCGCCGCATTTGTAGTATCCGACTCCGCCGGATTTCTTCTCTGCGTAAGCGCCGGGCTCAGCATGTCCGTAGTTCTGGTGCATGCTCGTGATTCCGCCACCGGAAGGGGCAGATCCACCGCCTCCACCGCCGGATGGCATTCCGCCACCGCCGCCGCCACCACGGCTCTGACCGGAGAACGAGCCTGGTTCGAAGTGGGCATATCCTTGCTTCTTGCCCTGGAACGGATTCGGTGCGGCTCCGCCGCCACCGCCGCCGCCGCCGCCACCGCCACCGCCACCGCCGCCTCCGCCGCCACCGCTGGCGGTCGAGTCGAAGGACATCGCGGTCGTGTTGTCGACACCCGGAAGGTCAAGCCGATCGGGAAGAGGTGGGAATCCTACAGGCACTACCGGCTCATCGGCTGGAATTGGCTGCAGGGAAATGTCTGGTTTGGGACGTTTTGGCGTTGGGCGATATGACATCATCTGTCCGCCGCCGCCTCCGCCACCACCGCCCATGGCGGGAATGATTTGCGGGCGACTTGGAGTCGTATTGGGCGGATGGCGCATGCCCTGTTGATCTCCAACATATTGATTGTCGCCGGGGCCATGAACAGACTTGCCCCAGTTAACTGGCGGCAGTTGAGCGGACGCTGGAAGCGTAGCGGAAATCAGCACGAAAACCGCGAGAGCCGCCGGCAGTTGTAATGAATAGGCTTTCACCTGGTTCCTCCATGGACTCCAATCAAATCGGCCAGATTTGCAGGAACCCTTATATGTCTATGCCTTAGTAAGAGAACGCCAAAAACAAATTGCCCTAAATAGAAGAGTTATAAGCTACTTGAGATCAGTTTAACAATTTATTAGCCATCCTGCACCCACTGATTTGGGCACAGTTCGCCTGGGCAGCTGGCGAAGTTACCAATTTTTAATCTTTTCGGCACCAATTGTCAATATGGAGAGAATAATCGCCGACAAAAGTGTAAGCTAGCTAACATTTTTGACCGGAAATTCGATCACCTAGGCAAAACCCGCTTGTCAACGTGGCGTAAAAAATTAACATCGATAGAATGGATTATTAAGCACGACTATCGTGCATAGAGTTTTTGGGAGTCCAGCGGAGAACGCGATAATGACTCGGCAAGCCGATGACACACGTCTTATAAAAAATCAGAGGGGAAGCAATTTGTTTCCCGTAATTGTTGCGACCACACTTACCATAGTATTGCTAGCAGCTGCTCCAGCCGAAGCCGCCAAGAAACGGCGTTCTTCCGGTGCCACCTCTGGTGGTGGCGGTGGCGGCGGTCCGCTGGTACTACAGACACCACCTCCTCGCAATCCGATGGAGCACAACAACCGAGGCGTGGAGCTGGGTTCCAAAGGTCTCTGGAATGACGCGATTCGAGAACACGAAGAAGCGCTCAATGCTGATCCAGAAAACACCACCTTCAGACAAAACCTGTCCAGCGCTCATTTGCACTACGCTGATCTGCTGGCCTCTAAGAAGAAATGGTACGAAGCAATCGGCCATTATCGCGAAGCACTCTACGCGGATCCTGCGAACTTACCTGCTGACGCGCACCTCGACAAGTGCCTCCAGGCTTTGGGTAAAAATCCGGACGACTATGCTGTTCGCGCAGCATTAGCTGACGAAGCCGATATCGCAGGAAACTATCCGGTCGCAATCGTCGAATATAGAAAATGCGTGAAGATGACGGACAACGGTCCAAGCAGATTCCGCCTGGCTCGCGTACTTTATAAACAGGGAAAAGTAGTCGAAGCGTACGAAGAATTACGCCTCGCTATTAATAAGGAATGGAAAACCACTGAGAACAATGAGCTTGCAAACTGCCACTGCCTGATGGGAGATATTCTCTGGGAAGTGACCATGAAGGCTAAAGAGCAAGGTCGCGGTCCGCTCTATCTCAAACGTCTTTCCAACGTCGGTATCTGTTACCGCAGAGCCGCGACAATCAATCCCAATAATACTGATGCAATCCGCGGTCTGATTAACGCAGCCAAAGAGGCTGTCGCCATCTCGGATTCGTTCGATAATAATCTGATGCTCGGAAGTGGCTACGCTCTTGCCGGAGACTTCGAGCGCGCCAAACAAAGCTACAACAAATGCTGGCAACTCTCTCCCAATAGCCCAGCCCTGCACAAAGCCAGAAGTGCCTACCATCTTATGGTAGTGTCATCGGCGATGGCAACTCCAAAACTTCTGCAAGAATCGGTTTTAAAAATCGAGAAAGAATTAGAGAAACGTCCGGATGATCCGGAGTTGCTCTACATATATGGAAGAGGGCAGGAAGCCCTGAAGAATAATGATCTTGCTTTGCGAGCATACGAGAAGGCTAGGTCGATCAATCCACATGCCAACCCCGATCTGCTGGAAGGTATAAAACGTATCACCGGTCAGGGCGAGCCTACACAAGTGGCGTCTAAACCAGCCGGTGGCGCAAGTGGCAAACCGACCGCAACTGCTGGTGGTGGCAAGGATGGTGGTGACGGTGGCGGCGACACACCGGAAAAACCTCCCGAGAAGAAGATAGATCCGAACGCTCCGCCTCCATCGAAAGTCAGCCCGCAGACTTACGAAGCAATTAAAGGCAAAATCGCAGCCGGTGACAACAAAGGTGCCGATGCCGATTTGTCCGCGATTCTGGACAAGTTTCCGGAAGAAGGAACAGCATACCTCTTACGTGGTGGTATCAAGGAACAGACTGGTGACATGGCCGGAGCAGCAGTCGACTATCGCATGGGCAAATCGTTCAAAGCTCCAGGAGCGCTGGACGCGTTGCGGCAGTTAGACGGTTCACGATTCAACAAACAGATTCAGGACGCCAAAGCCTTAATTCAGGCTGGTAACTTCGTAGAGAGTGCCAGCACCTTGAAACAAGTGACTAGAATGGCGCCAGACCTGCCAACGCCACACAGATTGCTCGGCGACGTATTAGATAAATTGGGTGAGAAAAAAGAAGCGGAAAGAGAACGAAAGAAAGCAGATGAGCTGGACAAAAAAGAATAGGGGCGACAGCCCGGACCTGAAGATGCAACTCGATACGCAGACATTGAGTCCGCGTAATTGCTCGTCGCGCCATCAGCGACGGTCATTGTTGGTGTCGCTGGAAACCTGGCAGCCACTATTAGCGGTATCACTTTCAGCCTGTCTTCTGATTGGTCCTGCCGGACTCAATTTAGGTGCATCAGCGGCTTTCGCCGCGCCGCCGGCCAAGAAGAAAACGACGCCAACGGTGAAACCTGCGGCGAAGCCGGCAACTGGCGCTGCCGCGAACGCAGGCAGCCTATCCGGCGGCAGTTCATCACTCGTACCTCCACCACTTTCTGGTTCACCGACAACAGAAGTCGCGCCACCATCGGCAGGCTCCATTACTAGTCCGACGCCGGAAACACCGGCAGTGACGCCACCGTCACCGGTCAGCAATACTGAACAATCGCCCCCTGCCACTACAGGCGATGCCGCTGCTGCAGGTTCGCTCCCGGGTAGCGAAAGCGAAAAGCCAAAAGAGAAGACCTCGAAGCGTTCGTCCAGATCACGTTCTTTGC
The DNA here is from genome assembly GCA_044225915.1 of Obscuribacteraceae bacterium (SeqCode). Classification (GTDB taxonomy): domain Bacteria; phylum Cyanobacteriota; class Vampirovibrionia; order Obscuribacterales; family Obscuribacteraceae; genus JADYXR01. The sequence continues at coordinate 89,176 of JBGAHZ010000026.1, read as the reverse complement.
GTTCAAAATCGAAGTCCGACGACACCGCGACAACTAAAGATTCGGGGGAGGGAACCGCGAAGGCTGCCGATGAGTCGAAACCTGCTGAGTCAAAGCCCGTTGAGACAGCAAGCCCCGACTTAAGTAAACCAACAGACGCGACCAAGCCCACCGACAGTTCCACTTCGACCACTCCAACAGCCAGCACGGAAGAGGAACCGAAGAAGAAAAGAACCACTTCCAGATCGAGACGTTCCAAAGAATCCAAAGAATCAGAACCATCGTTACCGGAAACTGCGAGTGAAACCAAGGATTCATCAGAGTCGAAGACCAGTTCAACAAAACGTACAAAAGAAACCAAAGCGGAAACAACCGCAACCGAAGCTGAGAAGCCTCAGACAAAAGCCAGTTCGAAACGCAAAGGGAAAAAGAAAGGTAGCGACACTACAGACGGTGCCGAACAAACCGAAGCCGCCGAATTGAGCCCAAGCAAGAAGAAAAAAGGTGAGGTGGAAACACCCACAGCGGAACAAGCACCGCCCGTGACACCAGCCAAAGAAGATGCCGTCGCGCCTCCGACAACGGGTTCTGAAACTCCAACGGACTCGAAAGCGACGGAGCAGCCGCCTGCCGACAGCGGTACCAAGGCTGATACCGGTGACAGCGAAGAGGTCGTGAAGCCTCGCAAGCGCGTGACCGAAGTCGATCCATCAGAGTCTGACGAGATTGCTCCGCCTAAACGCAAAAGGGCAAGCTCACTGACGGAAGCTGACGAATTGATGCTGAAAGGCAAATACGAAGCTGCCGAAGATGCATATAGAGGTTTAATCCCGGAAGATCAAGAAGGTGATGCGTACGCCGGTCTGGCTGTTGCTCTAGCGAAACAGAACTGGCCGAAAAAAGTTCTTGAAGCAGAAAAAATCATGAAGAAGGGCAAGGAGCAGTTTGCCGACAACCCTAACATGATCGCAGCCGGGGCCTACGTTTCATACATCCACTCCAAGTCAGTCGCTTCACCTGCCAAACGCGATCTGTACCTCGAAGCAGCAGAGAATCTTTCTAAGCGCGCTATCAAAGACAGCCCGGATACCGTCATTGCGCTTCAGACACTCGGTCTTGTGAAATTGGCTCAGGATGACCCTGAAGCCGCGATTACGCCGTTGAAGAAAGCGGCTCGAATGGCTGAGGATGCATACACCAACACTCTGCTTGCCGAAGCAATGCTCAAGGTCGATCCGCATGATGAAGATGCGAAAGCTCTTATTGATGAAGCGCTCGGAATGGACAGCAAATATCATCCGGCTCGATTGCAGAAAGCCATTTATCTGACAGGTAAAGGGAAACACGAAGAAGCTTTCACAGAGCTGCACACCATTCCCAAAGATCAGCGCGGCGCCGATTGGCAGCGTGTTCAAGGAGATATTTACAAAGCCCAGGGCGATGGTCCCTCCGCTCTAGGGAGCTGGAAAGAAGCTAACCGCCTCGATCCTCGCAGTCCTGAGCCGTATAAGAACCTGGCGAAACATTATGCGGCTCGCGGTGACGGTGAGCTGGCAATCGCTGAAATGCACAACGCACTCGAAATTCTTCCAAACGATCTAAGTTTACGAAGAGATCTGGCAGAACTGGCTCTGCGCCAGGATAAGCTCGAAGTGGCAGAAACCGAATACAGAACTATTCTCTCCGTAAAAGATAGCGACCCGGCAGCTCTACTCGGTCTGTCACGCGTGTACTTCAGAAAAGCCAGAAAAGATGGACAGTATCCACCCGACTGGTCCGACCTGATGAACAAAGTCACTCAGATAGTCACGGAACAGAATGTCGCCGGAACTGTGATCAAGAAAGGCGTCAAAAAACTAACCGATAACATTCAATTATCGGAAGCTGAAAAAGCGCTTTCCGAACAACCTCCTCGCTTTCGCGAAGCCCGCCAACTTTTTTCCCAGGTGATCACCACCCATAAAGAGGAGCCTTACGAACTGCTGACGCTGGGCGATCAAGCCTACAATGACGGCGATCTCAAATCTGCAGAAGAAGCTTTCGGCTATGCCAAAGAAATCAATGAAGTTGCACCGAGAGCTGAGCAGGGCATAAGCAAAATAGTGAATCAAAGAAATGAGGCAAAAAGGCACACTGAACTGGCCAATGCCACATGGAAGCTACCGGAAATCGCAATCGATCACTACAGACAGGCTTTGATTGCCGATCCGCAGAGTCCAGACGCATATTACGGCTTGTACAAGCTGTACTTCCGTCTCAAAAAAGACGACAAGAAGGCAATCGATTACGCGCACACTTATCTCGAAGCGTCAGATGACAATGATCCACTGAGAAAAGAAGTCGAAGACGACCTTTCGCGAATGAATAAACGTTTACAGAAGTAGAATCCGAAGTAAGATAAATGAGTGGGTCTCCAATTCGGAGCCGAGCGCAAGGAGAGAACATGGATCTGGGCAAACTCAGAGCAGCAAAGGGCAATCCTAGCGACACCAATGAGGCGTCGCCATCCGGCAATGGCAAGCGCGACCTTATCAGAACAAATCCGAAGAACATAACTGAAACCAGAGCCTACAAAGAAGGTAAAGCCGGCATCGGTCAGATGTGGAGCAACTATCTGCGTGTCCTGGGAAGTTACTTTCACAAGATGCGACGCGAAGATCAAGAACAATTGATCGTTCGATTCTGCCAGGTAGTCACAGTCGGCTGCGCTGTCGTTCTTACGTCATTCTTTTACCAATTCGTCCCTTCAATGGTCAAAGTTTTCGCACTGCCATTGTTTTTCGTAGGTACATGGTTTGTCGCCACACGCGTTGTTAGCCCCATTATCATCGCGCAGTTCGAGAGTAAGCTGAATCCCTTTGACGATGATAGATAGCGGCACTTACCATGAAAAGTTATGACACAAAACAAATGATCAAGTACGTTGGCGGCGGTCTAATTGTGATTGTCGCCTTCGGAATTATGGCTCCCGGCCTCGTAAGTTACGTCATGGGATTGGGACGCTTAATCGGTTTGATCCTCACGATAATATCAGCGGCATTCCTGATCGCCTTCGTTTACAATCGATTAAAGCCCAAACGATGTGAGCCAGAGCCGCCATTCGAGTCAAAGGACGACACGGACTAACAACTGATGAACACTAAGAATCTTCTACTATTGTCGAGTACGATTATTGCGCTCAGCGCTACCTCGACTCCAGCAACCGCACAGAAATCCAGCGACCCCGAGAAGTTTTATCGCGCACCGAATACGATTCACGGCAAATCGGTAATCATTCCTACCGGCGCGCATTTCGAAGGTCGAATCAATGAAACGATCAGTTCGAAAAGTACGCAAGGGCAGCGCTTCTCCATCGAGATTACCTCGCCAATTTTGGCAAACGCAACCGATGTCGTGATTCCGGCTGGCACAAAAATCATGGGTGAAGTAGTCGAAGCTATTCCGTCCGGCAAGCAAGAAAGAACCAAGAATAAATTCAACCAAAAGAATCCAAAGAAAACAGGCAAGTTGCGAACACAGCTTAGCTCCATAGTCACGCCTGACGGTATGACTTATCCGCTGATCGCGACCATCATGTACGATTACACCAAGAATGGAGCGTACGATCGACCTAACAAAGAAATCGGCTCACCCAACATGGGATACGTCGGTAGCCAGACCAGCTTCGATGCAGTCTCCGCCGGTCTCGATACTCGTCCGGGAGGCAATCGCGCGCCGAAGGCAATGGGAAAACGTGAGTTCATGCGCGATCCGATTATGGGAAATGGCGGCATCAAATCGAGCGCATACGGTCAGCCTGTAATTCGTTCTATCGTGAAGAAGAACAAAGAGATTTATATCTACAGTGGGTCACCACTTACGGTGCACCTGGATGCACCTCTAAAAATGAGCATCGCTCCAGGCAAAGGCAACCTCTCTATAGATCTAGACCCGGTATCACCATCGCTCGAAGATGGCTCCGGCTCGAGAGATTTCCGCAGATTCCAACCCTCGAATCGGCGCGATCAACAAGAAGAGGAAGAACAGCAACAACAGCCGCCACCACAGGCAGTGACACCGCCTCCACCGGTTGAACCGGATCCCGAAGAAGGTGTACCGGCATTCTTGCGCAAAAAGAAATCAGCATTCAGCGGCAGCAACAGCGGCGGCACAGGTTTCTCATCACCGCAAGGACAACCACAACGCTTCGCACCGGCACAACAAGGCGGAGTGCCTCCCCAAGGCGATCAGGGCGCTGTAGCGCCATCGCAAAAGCCAGGGGAAGCATTTTAGAAGTTTCTTTTAGCTCTGTAGGGCGCGCTTTGTTAGCGGCCATGTCGGGAAACCAGCAGCCTGGGCGCTTACAAAGCGCCCCTACAATTAACGCCGTATTTCTAACGTCCGTATCTCTAACGCCGTATTTCTAACGCCGTATTTCTATCGCCGTATCTCTAACGCCGTATTTCTAACGCCGTATCTCTAACGCCGTATTTCTAACGCCGTATTTCTATCGTCGTATCTCTAACGCCGTATCTCTAACGCCGTATTTCTAACGCCGTATTTCTAACGCCGTATTTCTAACGCCGTATTGCGGGCGTTAGAACTACAACTAGCGCTCAGTATGAAGAAAGTATGGTACTCCGATACGGCTTTGCTTTACGCGGCGGAGGGCTTCGATGTAGACTGTCGGGCATCTTGAGTGCAAGGGATATGACATGAGCAACAGCGGTCAGGAAAAGCGATTACCTTTCGTCTTGGGCATCACAGGCGCGAGCGGCGTGATCTATGGGTTGCGGATGTTGCAGTATCTGATGAGTATTGAACAGCCGGTCGAGCTGGTAATGTCGAAAGCCGCTCTACGTGTGATGAAGGAAGAACACGACTTGATTGTTCCTGAAAATGGAATCAAAGAAATTTTGCGTTACCTGGAGTTGCCGGAGAATGCACCTGTAAAGCACCACAACCTGATGGATTACGGCGCCTCTGTTTCCAGCGGTTCGTATAAAACGCTGGGTATGGCAATATTGCCATGCAGCATTGGAACACTTGGCGCTCTGGCGAACGGGCTGACGGAAAACCTTGTGCACCGCGCCGCGGCTGTCTGTTTAAAAGAGCGCCGCAAGTTGGTCGTCGTTATTCGCGAGATGCCCTTCGGTCATATCCAATTGAAAAACATGGTGGCACTGTCCGAAGCCGGTGCAATAGTTTCCTGTGCCAGTCCCGGTTTCTATCATCGCCCGGAAACGGTAAGCGACCAGATCGATTTCGTCGTCGGACGAGTTCTCGATCAATTCGATTTCGACAACAGTTTATTCAAACGCTGGAAGCAGGATGCGATGCCGATCTTTGGAGTCGACGCCAAAAGAGAAAACGCCAAGATATAAGTCCACCAAACGAAGTAAAACAAAACCATGACCGAATACAATTTCCCAGTCGGCAAAATCGTAGGCTTCATCGGTCTGAAAGGCGACATAAAGATACGCCCGGAAACCAATAATCCCGAGCTTCTCCTGGATATCGACGACGTAGAAATCCTGCGAGGCGGTCAGCGTCAAAAATACGAAATTGCCGCATTGAAGCTGGAAAAGCGAATGCTTGTTCTAAAATTGAAAGGTTTTCCGGATCGAACATCGGTAGAACATTTCATGGACTCGCTTGTTTACACGACCAGGGACCAGTTAAACGAACTCGATGAAGAAGAGTGGTGGGTGGACGACCTGGTCGGATTGGCGGTGTTTACTCCGGACGGCAATCAGGTTGGCACCATATGCGGTATTACTGGTGCAAACGGCGAACTGCTGGAAGTCAAAAGTTCGAAGAGCGAAGGCACCATTCTGATACCATTCGTAAAAGCACTGGTTCCGGTCGTCGATATGAAGGCTAGACGCGTCGAAGTCGTGGATTTGCCCGGGTTGCTAGAACCAAGCTAGCATGCGGGTTTCGGGCAGTCGCCCCAGACAGGTAAGATTCCATTCATATTGACTCATAAGCCCTTTTCGTTACTTGATTACCAACCCAATATCTATTACCTTTATATTGATTGTATTCGTCTAAATATAGAACGGCGTCTTTCCGGGTGTAGTTTGTTGGTGATACCGACAGCAGCGCGTGTGCTTCTGTTTGGACGATTTCGTGTGCTCGAGTCAGCTTGCGAAGGCAGTAGCAACGAAGTAATCGCAGAATCCCAGGGTCCCCTTGTGCGCTCCGGAGTCTACTTTTTCTGCTCCAATTTGCTGGCGAGGCATAAAAGCTAAATGGTTACGTCCACTCAATCACTACCCCTGTTATCACCTATCTCGACTGAGGACTTGACTGACCTCAGTGTTCACCTGCCCACCCTGAAAGTGGTCTCTTACACTGGACCGGGCAATACCAGCGGAGTCGCCTCCAGCCTCGAACCCATAGTCAAACGCCTGGGAACCAAAGTGCATTGGTTTTCAGTTGAAAACGAAACTAGTGACAATTTAGTCTTCGAGCCCAGCGCCTCGAATGCGTTTGCGCCATCTAATACGGCTTTCCAGTTTTACTCCACGAGCGTAGGCAAGCGATCGCTTGATGGACACAAGCGCTTCTGCGCTAAGTATCTCTGGCCGCTGCTTCACGGGATGAATAGCCACATCGAATTCGACATCGAAGACTGGAAGGCTTACAAACAGGTCTGCGCGCGAGTGGCTTCTGAATGCCAATCTGTCTTGTCCGAAAGTTTTCCAACACTGGCATGGCTCCACGACTATCAACTGGCTCTATGTGCACCGCTAATCGCGGCAGAACGCGGCATGCTCGTTTGTCAGTTCTGGCATGTGCCCTGGCCTGAAGCTCGTATCATGGAGAACGAGCCGGTTGCAAAAGAATTGGTTTCGGCGCTCTTGTGCAATCGTTTATTAGGATTCCACACAGCCGAGTACGCTCACAACTTTCTTCAAACAGTCGAAGCGCTGATTCCAACAGCTCAAGTCGATTACCTCAAGCTCGCTGTCAGCTTCAACGGTCAACGCACTCAAGTGACGGTAATGCCGCTCGGTATCGACGTGACGAAATGGCATAAGCTTGCCACGATCTCTCGACCAATGGCGGAGTCGCTGCCGGTCAGACATCGATTGGCTAATCAAATTCTGCTAGGCATCGATCGACTGGACTACACCAAGGGTGTGTTCGAGAAGCTCAATGGATTGGAACACTTTCTGTCCAACGCGAAAGACATGCATCGCAGATTCCATTACGTTCAAATCTCACAACCACCACACTCCAACGAGGCGAGTTTCAGCCAGTATTCCGCTAAAGTCTCCGCCAAAATCGATTCGATCAACGCGCGTTTTGAGATAGATGGATGGAAGCCGATCGTTCATCTCCAGCAGCAGCTCAACCCGAAAGAGTTGGCAGCCTGGTATCAAGCTGCGGATGTAATGACGGTAAATTCGATTAGGGATGGTTTAAACCTGATCGCCAAAGAGTATGTTGCCTGCAGACATGACGAACAGGGCGTTCTAATCTTGAGCGAAAAAGCCGGATGTGCTGCCGAGTTAAGTCAGGGCGCTGTGATGGTTGATCCCAACAACGAGAGTGCTTTTGCTGAGGCACTTGCAAAGGCGCTATCTATGGGCATCGAAGAGAAGCGCAGAAGAATGACCAGCATGCGTCATGTCATCGGTTGGAATCAGCTCCACGATTGGGCTGTTGGTTTCCTTCGCCAAGCATTGGTTTAGGTACAAACCTCAATATTCGAGGCATTTGTATATCGAAATTTCGGTTACCTCAATCACCTGATTGAGCTACTCCCGCATTGCAAGTAATCGGCGGCAAATGCTCAACTGCGCTGATTTTGCGGATTCTGGCACGGTCAACACGGGCACAACCACTGCCGGATTAGTCTGACAAATCAACTGTATGGGTAATTGTTGCCGTTGGCTGAAATAGCGATAGTGGAATAGTAAGCGGCTATCAGGGACCTAGTCATGTTAACCACAGAGTGCGAACAACAAAATGCATTCGATTCCGATGCAATAGTTAAAGTGATGATCGTCGAAGACCACGATCTCGTCCGTCTCTCGGTAAAACTCTCACTAGAAAGCACTGGAAAAATCGAAGTGGTAGGCGAAGCCACCACCGGTGCAGCAGGCATCAATCTCGCTCGCCTGTCCGACGCCCAGATTGTAATCATGGATCTTGGACTTCCTGATTTTGACGGGATTGAAGCAACGCGGAAGATCAAAGATTCTACAAATAAGAAAGTAATTGTACTCACCAGCCACTCCGACGAGAAGTCGATCATCTCCGCGCTGAAAGCAGGAGTAGATGGTTTCGTTTTAAAAGACACGAAAACGGAAGATCTAGCTTTAGCCCTGATCTCGATCGCAAGCGGAAACGCATGGCTCGAAGACTCAATCGCGCAGACGGTTTCCGCAGCACTATTTCCACGCAGCGCAGCCAATTGTGTTCTGACAGACCTGGAACTGAAAATCATGGCAATGGTGAGAGGTGGACTGACCATGGAGGACGCGGCGCAGCGACTGCAACTTCACGTATTCGACGTGCACAAACGATTGGTCAATGCTCTGCGCAGAACCGCACACAGAATAGCGGAACAAGAGAAGGCTAGCGGGCTTCATTTGAGCGTAAACGATCGAGAATTTGAGCGAGCGTTGATTTGCAAAAAATGCTACCTGCACGTACAGGGTGATCTACAGTACTGCCCCGAAGATGGAACCGCTCTGGAACCTGATCCTTTAATAGGATCGCTTTTGACAGATCGTTATATGATTCTGTCTCTGATTGGAACGGGCGGCAATGGTGCCGTTTACAAAGCCAAGCATCGTTTCACCGGAAAATATTTCGCTATCAAAGTTCTCCATCACGATCTATCTCAATGCGCAGAACTCGTTAACCGATTCAGACAAGAAGCTATTGCAGTCGCCGGTCTCGACCATCCGAATCTAGTCTCCGTCATCGACTTCGGCGTGACTAACGACGGCGTCACTTTCATGGTGATGGATTATCTGGAAGGTCAGAGCCTCGTAACCCTTGTCAGAGAGACCGGTCCATTGGACTATAAGCAAGCCGTTCCAATATTCGTGGAAGTTTGCAAAGGTGTGGAGCGCGCGCACCAAGCAGGAATTATTCATCGCGATTTGAAACCAGGAAACGTTCATGTTTGCTTGAATGAACAAAAGGGCGCTCAAATAAAAGTGCTCGACTTTGGACTTGCGAAAGTGCATGGTGAAAATAATATCGTCATGACGGTACCCGGAGAAATCTTCGGATCGCCGGCATTCATGAGCCCTGAGCAATGTCGCGGACAGAAGCTGGATGCCCGCGCAGACATCTACTCAATGGGCTGTTTGATGTATCAAGTATTGACAGGTCACACTGTCTTTACTGCTCAAAGCGCACCCGAGGTCATGTACCACCAGATTTATACTCAACCAAGAACTTTCGCCGAGATTGCTCCTAACTTAAACGTACCACTCCTCGTTGAGATGGTGGTTATGAAGTGCCTGGCCAAGAGTGAGTCGAAGAGATACCAATCGATGGAAGATCTCCACCGAGCCTTGAATATGTGCGTTGCATAGGAGTCAAATGATCAAATCTTCCACATTAAATGAGTCGGTCATGAACCAACCAATTTCTTGCCAAGCCGAAATGGCAGACATAGCGCGGGCATTTAGCCTCAGTCTTGTCGACTCGATCAAAGAAATCGAGTCGGTACTCGAGCCTCAAAGTGAAGACAAGCGTATGGAGCGGCTCTCCAACGCTATCCGAATTGCTCACAAGATAAGAGGGTGCGCTGGCACTCTCAGCTTTGACACCATTGGCAGTGCATTTGCCGTGATGGAAGATCAGCTCCGAATGGTTGAAATCAATCGCCTGGAGTCTCGACCGGAGGCGCTCACTGCGATAGCGAGCACAATCGAGCTGTGCAAATCGCTAGTCAAGATTCAGAAAAACGAATCGCTAATCACAGGAGAAACTCCAGTTTTTCACATCGCACCAATGCTGACTGCTGGTGCACGAGCCGAAGACTTGGAACGACTGGTGGACGAAAGCGCTCAGTTAATCAGACTTGGAACGACTGGTGGACGAAAGCGCTCAGTTAATCATGCTTATCGAAGACGATTCGTTTTACATAAGCATTGTGCAAGCGGTTCTTAGCAGTGACGCCAACTTCAACAACGGCGTGCTCAGCGCAAGAACGCTCGCCGAAGCATCACAGCTTTTAGCCGATTGCGAGCCGGATATCATCCTTCTAGATTTATCACTTCCTGATAGCGATGGACTGGAATCGTTTCATAGTATTCAAAAAATGGCTCCCGACGTTCCCATCCTGATTCTGACAGCAAAAGAAAATAGTCACCTGGCCGATGAATTAGTTGCTTGTGGTGCTCAGGATTATCTGGTCAAAAGCAGGATATCTCCGGATGCTCTGAATCGATGCATACGCTACTCGATCACCCGATTCAAAGCCGAAAAATCGATGATGCGACTGCGCACACTGGAGGATTTCAATGCTTCCCTGGCGCACGATTTGCGTGTGCCGGTGCAAGGAGCAGATCGAATTCTTGAACATATTCTCAATGGCCAGATCGGAGAACTATCTCCAGAGTTGAAGCACACTCTGCAGGTTCTGAACGACTCAAATAAAGGACTACTCGATCGGTTGAATAAATTGTTGAATCTGTACCGCATCGAATTCGGGTCAGTCGAAGTGTCATGGCAACAAGTTGCAATTCTGCCTATTTTGACGGAAAGACTTCACCAACTGAGTACCGATATCGAAGCAAAGCGGCTCACAGTGCACATTGAAAAGGAGAGCGACAGACTCTTTGCACTCACTGATCATTCATTACTTCAGGAAGTTTTCCAAGAACTACTTACAAATGCAATCAAGTTCGCCACCATCGGCGATACTATTGAAATTAAACTGCAACGACTGGCGACTAAGGTTGTAATAAGAGTTTCCAACCACGGAACTTACATCAAGCCTGACGATAAGCGTGAGTTATTCAAGAAATTCTGGAGAGGGACTCCCGGAGAGAGTTATGTCGCAACTAGCGGACTTGGACTCTACTACTGTCAAAAGGTTTTGAATCTATTGGAGGGGTCGATTGGTTGCCGCAGTAATCCCAATTTGACTACGTTCACCGTACGCCTGCCTGCTTCCCAAGCTGATATCTCGTAAGTCGATGAACTGCAGCCCTGCTTGTCAACAAGATTCGCGGGGCAGCAGGTTCACAGCTTCCGGCCGCACGTGCCAAGGGACGACGACGAGACCATCACAGGTTCCGAGGAAACGAACTCCCTCGAAAGGAGAGAGCAGTGTTGCTCAAAGTGTCGCTTGTTTAAACGAGGTTATTTCTGACCGCTTTCACTGCAGCGTCAGTACGATCTGCCGCGGCCAGCTTTTCCATGATGTGGCGGATGTGTGTCTTCACCGTATCCGGGCTGATGAATAAACGCTCTGCAATTTTCTTATTGGACAGACCGTCGACTAGCAACGTCAATACTTCCAGCTCCCGCGGTGATACCACATCCGGTTCTATCCGCGGTCCATCATCAGGTGCAAACGACTCGGAGTATACCTCGACGGGCGCAGTCGGCTTGACGGAAGTATTCATCAGGTGTGCAGCGACACGAGAATCGAGCCATACGTCGCCACTGGCGACGGATTGAATAGCCGTCCTCAGTCTCTCGCTATCAACATCTTTCAAGCAGTAGCCAGTAGCCCCTGCAGAGAGCGCTGCATTTATGTCACGGCTGTCGCTATGCGATGTCAGGACGATTACTTTCACATGCGGACTCTGCTTTCTTATCGCTTTGCAGGCTTCGATACCATCCAGCAGAGGCATGCCAAGATCCATGATCACAAGGTCCGGATTGTGCGTAGAAGCAATTTCGATAGCCTCATATCCGGTTGCAGCTTCGCCAATCAACTCGACTTCCGGCCATTCTGACATTAACAAACGCAGTCCAATTCGGAGGAGCTGATGGTCCTCGGCAATTAATATTTTGAGCTTCGAACTCATTAGATACTCCGCACTCACTGCCATGACACGAATTGATGCGCATCATCGTGCCAGACAGGCCAGGGTCTGTGTCAGGGATTCCGTATTCAATAGTCAAAACGCGCCGAAAGACTGGTGAAGGTTACCTAGTGCACGCGTTCCTACTAGTTTAAAGAAATAGACTCCCGATACGAATCCCCCAGATGGGTGATTGATTTCTTTGGCTACCACTTCAACAAATCAAATTTATTCATATCGACAGTTGACATGTTCCGGTAGACGGCAAGCACGATTGCCAGCCCCACTGCGGCTTCAGCCGCAGCAACCGTCAAAATAAAAATAGCAAATAGCTGTCCTTTAACTTGCGACGGGTCAATGTAACGCGCAAAAGCGATCAAATTTAAATTGACGGCATTGAGCATAAGTTCAATCGACATCAAAACTCGCACTGCGTTGCGCGATCTGATCATTCCGTACATTCCGATTGCAAACAGCAATGCGCTCAAGCTGAGATATCTGACGAGAGGGTCTTGCGTAGCCGTTAGTGCTACGAAAATTCCGACCGCACCACTGGCGATGATAAATGGAGATCGACCACCAACGCTTATTGCAACGAGACCACCGATTATCGCTCCGGCGAATATCCAGAGATCGAGGAAGTTTGTCATTGCCCAGTCAGTTGTCTTCGGGTTGTTCAAACAACCGAGAAAACCGCAGACAATCACAAATACAAATCCGGCGTAAATCACATTTACGATTAGCGGATTTTTTTTGGCTTCAGTAGACATCATTCTCTCCGGTGTTTGAGCGATCATTATTCGTCGGTTGCAGTCTCAATTGCAGGTGTTCGGCGCTCGGCCTTAGCCAGCATGATGGCGCCAATCAAAGCAGCCAACAGGAGCACTGACGCGAATTCAAAAGGTAGTGAATAAGTTGTGGTGAGCGCTTCACCTAGAACTCTGACATTGTCCGGTGCAACTTGTTCGCCGGAAGCAATCCAACTTTCAGAGCGGATGGCGGTGTAAATCGTGAAGAACGAAAGAATGCCAACAAAAGCTGGACCAATTTGTTTTAGTCTTGCAAACTGATCGAAAGCAGCACTTGCAGAGTCAGCCTCTTCGTAGCTTGTATCTTTTTCGGAGCGCGGATTCGTTAACATCAATGCGATTACAACGACGAGCGTAATGCCGACGGCGTAAATCATGACTTGCGCAAGTGCGAGAAACTGCGCTTGCAGCATGAGGAATAAACCCGAAATTGCGCCGAACACACCGATCAAAATAAAACCGCTGCGGATTACGTTCTTATCCGAAATTACTCCAACTGACATAATGATCGCGAATATAGAAATCGCGTAGAACAAGACGGTCTCTGTAATCGGACTGCTGAGGTACTCGTGCAATATCATGTACTGATCCATGATTCTTATCCTTCCTTGTTCTCAGAGGCGCCTTCGGACTTAGTCTCGTCTTTCTTCTCTTCTTTAGTCTCTTCAGCTTTAGCTTCAGGCTTTGATTCTTCCGGTTTAGCGGTGGTATCACCGGCAGTGGAAGCTGGTTTTTCAGCTGCTTCCGGTTTTGCATCAGCTGGCTTTGCGGCTTCAGGCTTTTCCGCCGCCGGTTTTGCATCTTCCGGTTGACCAGCTTCAGGTTTTGCAGCGGCGGTCTCTGGCTTCGCCGCATCAGCTTTCGCGTCTTCTGCTTTAGCGCCTTCAGGTTTTGCAGCCGGTGCTGCGCCTTCAGCTTTGGCAGCAGCAGGACCACCGGCGGCTTTCGCAGCAGCAGGTCCACCAGCAGGAGCTGCACCTTTGGCAGCTGCAGGAGCGGCGCCTGCGGCAGGAGCGGCGCCTGGAGCCGGTTTCGCTGGTTTCGGTTTCGGCTTCGGAATTTCTTTCTTGTCGAAATAATATGTTGACTCGTCTTGAGTCAAGGTCAGTCGCTTGATGTCGTACACGAGTGACTCACGCGTGTAGTCAGACATTTCAAAATCATTAGTGTTGATGATGCAGGTAGTCGGACAAACTTCTGTGCACAAACCACAGAACATGCACAATCCGTGGTCGATCTTGAAATCGATCAATTCGAGCTTGTTAGTCTCAGGACTTTTGTGCGCGGTGATTTCGATGCATTTGTCCGGGCAAACACGTTCGCACTGACGGCAGGAGATGCAGAGGTGCTCACCTGTATCGGGGTTGACGGCTAGAGCCAGTCTTCCACGAAAGTGCGGCGTGACTTTGGAAACCGTGTCGGGATACAGCTTGGTGATTGGTTCTCTAAACGAGTGCATAAGCACCGTTTTCAATCCTTCGCCTATACGTCGGAAACTGTTGAAGGCTCGACCGATTAAATTGCTACCCATGACATACCACCAGAACGCGAGCGAATACTACCAATAGAAACGCAATCAATGACAACGGCACCAGACGCTTCCAACCGAAGTCCATAAGTTGGTCGATACGGAAGCGGGGCAGAGTGCCGCGAATCAAAATCGCAAAGAACACGAGGAGATAAACTTTGAGAATCACCCACGCCATTGACCAGAAGGTATCCGGATCGATCAGGTGAATTTGATTGATGAAGAATGTCAATCCAGTTGCCAGGGCGGTTTGGATTTGAGTCAAGTTCATCGCGTCCAAAAGCCACTGCGGGATTATGTTGTCACCGCCACCGAGGAACATCACGGTTGCGATGCTCGATACTATAAATAGGTTGGTGAATTCTGCCAGGAAGAATATGGCGAATTTCATGCCACTATATTCGGTGTTGTATCCACTAACCAGTTCGGATTCCGCTTCAGGCAAGTCAAACGGAATGCGGTTGATTTCAGCGCATGCGCCGGTCAGATACAGACCGAGAAGAATGTGGGAACAGATGACGAGAACAACAGCAGATAAGAAGGACAACGCTCCTGCCGGATAGCAGGTAGCGATTGCAGGCGTCCAATCTTGACCGGTCATCGCCAGTTTGAGAGCGGCATCAACACCACGAAGTGCGCCACCGCCCAGAATGTTCCAATTTAGAAAACCGCCATCCTGTTGTTGGACGATTTTGACGACATCAAGAGTTCCAGCCATCAAACACACGGTCACCAGGGACAGTACCAGCGGGATCTCATAACTGATCGCTTGAGCAGCGGCGCGAAGCCCGCCCACCAGTGAGTATTTGTTGTTGCTGGACCAGCCAGCCATCACTAGTGCTACCAGAGGAATCGATGCCGAGGCGAGGATATAAAAAATACCGGTCGGCAGATTGGTGATTGCGAAGAGCGGATGATTATTGGTAATTGCAGCGAGGATCGGCAGCGCGCCTATGATGGAAGGTGCGAAGAACACAATCGGAGCAAGAGTGAACATGAACGCATCAGCACCACGGGGGGTGATGTCTTCTTTCAGCAACAGTTTGACTGCATCGGCTGCTGTTTGAAGAAGTCCATCAGGACCGACTCTATTAGGACCCATCCGAACGGTGAAGAGTGCCAGCGCGCGGCGCTCGTACAACACCATGAACGTAGCGTTGATTGGAATGAAGACCAGAAGCGAAATAATCGGAGTAGCGAGTCGCAATATATCCGCGAGACAACTGAGTTCGGGTCCTGGATTCATGCCTTCAATCAGCATTGGCAGGAAGACTCCGACAGCCCAGCTCACAATCCATACCGGCAGAAAAATCGCGCTTATCCAAAAGGCGATGATGATGCCGAGCTTGCGCATTTCGTTAAAGTTGGAAATCATTGATCCGTGTTGTCCTTCTTCTTCCTCAGACTGTTTCCAATTCGATCTAGCGATCGACGTCGGGCAAAATCACGTCGACCGATCCGAAGATTGCCATGATGTCGGCAATCGGGTGACCAACGAGCATCTCGCCAACAACGGCGAGGTTGCAGAAGGACGGATTGCGCCATCTAAATCTGTACGCTTTATCCGATCCATCCGAAATAATGTAGCAACCTAAAATTCCGCGCGGTGACTCGATTGCGGAGAAGCCTTCACCAGCTTTGACGCGCATACCGGCGATCTGCTTCTTGCCCATGATCGGTCCTTCAGGCATCATGTCGATGCATTGCTGAATGATTTTCACGGACTCACGCATCTCGCGAATCCGCAAGATATAACGATCCCAGGTATCTCCACCTTCCGGTTTTTCTAGAGTGTGGACCTTGAAGTCGAGTTTTGGATAAACCGAGTAAGGACTCGTCTTCCGCAAATCAAGCGAGTTGCCGGAGGCGCGCAAGGTTGGTCCGGTGACTCCGTAGTCCATCGCCAACTCGAGCGGCAGAATACCAATGCCTTTTGTTCTCTTTAAGAAGATGGGGTTTTCAGTGACGATGGCTTCGTATTCGGTGACGCGATCTGGAAACTCTTTGCAGAACGCTTCCACTTTTTTAAACCACTCAGCTTTCGGATCGCGCTGTACGCCACCGATTCTGATGTAGTTAAACATCATGCGTTGTCCGGCAATTTCTTCGAACAAATCGAGAAGCTTTTCACGTTCGCGAAACGGATAGAACGGAAAACCGAACATGGCACCAAGGTCGATCAAGTAGGTACCGAGCCAGAGCAAGTGCGATGAGATACGGTTCATTTCTGACACCATGACTCTCAAATATTCAGCACGCTCAGGAATTTCGCCACCATCCAGATTTTCAGCGGCACGCGCCATTGCCCATGAGGTGAACATTCCAGACAGATAATCGACACGATCGATCAGTGCCTGGTACTGAAACCAGGTTCTGTTTTGACCCTGCCATTCTTGTGCTCTGTGCAGGTGACCGATTACGGCTTCTGCGTGTTTAACGGTTTCACCATCAAGCGTCAGAACCATTCTCAACACACCGTGAGTCGCAGGGTGCTGCGGACCCATGTTGATGATCATGTCCTCGGTTTTTAACGGCTTTGTTGTGCTGATGTCTGATACCATTTTTGCCTCTTCAAGATCCTTATTCGGAGTCCGATTGCCCTAGCGGAATGAACCGGGAGCTTTGTCGTTAAGTGCATCGATAGGTTGCACATAATCACGACGCAGCGGATGGCCGTCCCAATCCCAGGTGTTCAAAATCCGCCTGAGGTAAGGATGTCCGAGATATCTGATACCAACTAAATCGTACGTTTCACGCTCATGCCAGTTGGCCGCTTTCCAGAACCGCGACAGACTTGGCACCATCGGTAGTTGCCCTTCCTCAACTTCGGTCTTCTTCACGCGAACCTTGATCACTAATTGATTGAGGTTGTTGTAAGACCAGAGGTGATAAACGGAATCATAAGTGTCTTTGGAATCGACACCGGAAACCGTGAGCAGAAGATTCAACAGAGTTTCATCCGAGCTGCGCAGAAGCTTCAACACCTTTTGAATATGTTCGGGAGCAACAGCGATGCACTCGACTCCACCAGCGTGGTCGTCAAGACGCTCAGTTGTGATTCCATGATCGGCCAGGAATGGTCCGAACACCGCAGGTTTTTGTGGTGGTGGCGGTGGTGGTGCAGCTGCGGGTTTCGCACCGGCAGGACCACCTGCTGCAGCTGGCTTAGCGCCGGCTGGTCCGGGTTTTGCACCAGCGGGTCCGGCTGCTGGTGCCGCTTTGGCGCCTGCAGGAGCTGGTGTCGCATCCGGTGCAGGTGCTTTGGCATCGGGAGCTTTACCGGCTTCGTCAGCTGGCTTATCTTCTTTTGGCTTTTCCGGAGTTTCGTCTACCATTGTCTTTCCTATTTATTCAGTTCGGTGGACTTCTGAGAAATATCGAGCATAAGTCCGGCGTCGACGGATCCACCGCCAAGCGCTTCGGCTGTGTCATGCGTCACTTCATCGACCAGGTCTTCCATAGGCAGTCCTGAGTCGTAATCGACGTAGCGAACGGCACGCTGAGCGTACTTGCGCATTTTTCGGCTGGCATAGTTTTCCGTTCTAATCTTGCGTTGCAGTTTGAGCAATGCATCAAGAATGGCTTCTGGACGAGGGGGGCAGCCAGGCAAGTAAACATCGACTGGAATGATTCGGTCGACACCTTGCACTACTGAGTACGAATCGTTGAACATGCCGCCCGTAATCGTGCAGGCACCCATCGCGATTACATACTTCGGCTCGGGAAGTTGTTCGTACAGAGTTATGAGAGCAGGCGCCATCTTTCTTGTGATGGTTCCGGCGGTGAGAATCAAATCGGCTTGTCTGGGCGTTGCGCGAAATACTTCCGAG
The DNA here is from genome assembly GCA_044225915.1 of Obscuribacteraceae bacterium (SeqCode). GTDB lineage: Bacteria > Cyanobacteriota > Vampirovibrionia > Obscuribacterales > Obscuribacteraceae > JADYXR01. The sequence continues at coordinate 71,037 of JBGAHZ010000026.1, read as the reverse complement.
CCGAAACGCGAAATATCGAAGCGTGACATGCCGACGCTCATCATCTCGATGGCGCAGCACGAGGTTCCAAACGTCAGAGGCCAGACCGAGTTCGATCTAGCCAGGTTGGCGATTGGCGAAATAATGTCGGATAACGCTTTGGTCATCGTGTCGACGTCAGTCAACGTGACCGTATCGCGCAGCTCCTCGGGGACCGGGAGCGAGAATGATGAGATTGATTTAGGTTCGTCAGCCATTGTTAGTTACTCCCATTCCAAAGCGCCCTTTTTCCATGCGTATGCCAGCCCGAAAGCTAGAATCACAAGGAAAATGAGCATCTCGATCGGACCCAGCCACAGCGAATCTCCTGCCACTATCTTCGGCAGGTTATCGGTTGCCAGAGCCCAGGGGATGATGAAAATGATTTCGATGTCGAACAGTATAAATAGGAGCGCGTACAAGTAGTACCGAATGTCGAACTGGATGATTGCCTCTTGCAAAGGTTTCATCCCGCATTCATACGGTTGGTTCTTCATCGCGTTGGGTTGGTGATAACCCAGAACGTTTTGCAAGACCCAGGCGAGAAGTATCATCCCGAGCGCTGGGAGCGCAAAACCAACGATCACAAAAATGACTATTTGAGTAAGCTGAAGCTCGTACATAGATTTCCTAAAGCACCATTCGAAGCCGTTTTCTCACGGATCATTGTAACTAATTCGGTCACTGGTAAACGCTTATGGTCAGCGCATTATCAAGAGGTACGCCTAGTCAGAAACAACTGCTAAGGATAGCAGGATAGCTTCAAAACAGGCATGGGGACTATATGATAGCCACGTAAGGATCGAGTCGAAATCACGGAAAAATCGCCGTTAACTCAATGTTTTATTGGTTTACCTTCAAAAGCTTTATTCGTTTACTCAAACTCATGAGTAATCGCCAAGGTAATTTTTTTGCCACTTAGCAAGGCATCAATACGCGCAGTTCATGCGCGATAAACAAAAGATCGAAAGATTCTTGAAGTTTAGGTTTTATGCAGATTTGGGGTTCATGATTTTTATCGTAGAAGCTCCAGAAATATTGTTTTACAAAGGGGTGCAAAGTGGCCGGACCGTTGTACATTGCAGAATAGATAGCGTTATAAAGTGGGAACTCCGAAATTGAAGAATGGCATTTCATTGAGTACAGTGGCTACATGCGTTTTGCCCGGTGAGAGCACAGCGCCTATTCAAACGTTGAGCGCTCGACGTCTGAAAGAATTAGACGACCTGCTGAAGAAATTGCACGTCAGCTGTGGTCGTATGGTCTTGATAAACGAAGCACTTACACATACCTCATATTCAGGCGAACACCCTGGTACCCCCGACTTCGAACGCCTGGAATTCTTCGGCGACGCAGTCCTCAAGTTCGTAATCAGCGAGTATCTAATGGATCGTTTTCCTGATTACAACGAAGGTGAGCTGACCGAAATCCGTGCTGTACTTGTCAGCGACAAAACGCTCGGAGAAATTGCCCGAAATATCGGACTCGATCGTTATATTCTGCTCGGACGTCAGGTTCAAATGAGACCTTCGATCATGGCTCATGCAATGGAAGCCATTATTGGAGCCATTTATCAAGACCAGGGTCTGTTCAACGTTCAAAACTTGATCGTTCGCTTGTTCGGCAGCCACGCTACTGAAATCGATCGCGATGAGGCTAAAGCCAATTTCAAAGCGATGCTGCAGGAATACACCCAGGGCCGCGCCCAAGGTCTGCCTGCCTACACCGTCCTCAGCACCGACGGTCCAGCCCATGCGCCGACCTTCTCGATTGCCGTCAGCATCTCCGGTGAGTTGATTGCCACCGGGTCTGGTGCCAGCAAAAAAGAAGCGGAGCAAGAAGCAGCCAAAGCCGCAATGGAACGCTTGAAGAACAAGTCCGAGAGCCTGAACACAGAGCTCAACTAAACGAGCATTCTCAACTAAACGAGCGTTCTCAACTAAACGAGCATCCTCAACTAAACTAATTGTAGGGGCGCCTTGCAGGCGCCCTTTTCTCATGTTCCGAAAGCACCCTGTCTTTGCTACTTGTAGGTCCTTGCAGGCGCCCTTTCCCATGTTCCAAAAACACCGTGGGCTCTGTAATTCTAGGCCGCCTTGCAGACGCCCTTTCCCATGTCCGAAAGCCGCCCATACAAGTATCAAAAAGAATAGACCCCCGGCAGTTCATACCAGGGGTCTTTCGCTTACTTAATCAGTAATCGTTATGGAACGATAGCTGGTGCTGAATCGCTGATGGTTGGCGCAGAGGTTGCGGCAACTTGCTGGTACGCCGGTGGATCGATAAGCGCTTGCTTTTGTGGAGTAGCCACTTCCGATTGCACGTCATTACTTGCTGGCGACGGTGCCGGTGTCGGTGCGCTTTCTTCTGCTGGTTGACCGTTGAAATCGGCTTGTTTCAAGCGTGTTTGCGAAAGATCTACAGGAGTAGCTGGTGCAGCCGGTGGTGTCACCTCCTTGGTGGGCTCGACTTCTTTGCTCGCTAACGCCTTGTTTCTGTTCTGCTCGATTTGACCTTCGGTAATTTCTGGCAGACCGGATGCATCGGAGAGTTTCTTGGCCTGGTGGTCAAGGTTTCTTGCGTCGAAGTTGGCCTTGGCGGCTTTGAACTCGGCGTCAGCAGCCTTCAAGCGAGCCTTGGCGGCTTCGACTTGCTTGCCTGCGATTTCGAATTTGACTTTAGCTTTGTCGAGTCTGTCTTTGGCAGCGTCGATGTTGGCTTGAGTGTCTGTGCCGGGAACTGTGTCCTGGGCAAATGCGGTACTTTGAACGGCTACTGGCAGGCTCAATGCCAGCACCATGATTGCTGCTAGATTTCTGACTTTCATGTCATTGCCTCGATACGGATTGAAATAGGAAGTACGGTCGGGACTCATTTTGCTCAGGTGATTGACCCCTCGTCGTTACAAAAGCTCATGAGCAGGCGAATATGGCAATTATAATCAAAATAATACGTAACGCCCGTTTATGAAAAACCTCACAGGGCGCGACTATCCGAACAAATACGTTTCAATGTCGAATCGAGATCCATCAGGCGATCAACGGATATAGCGGGCTTTGGAATTGATAAGTCGCAGCTTAACGGTTTTGATCTCGCCAAGAATGACTGACCATCATTGTCTTGCAAAATAGCGGAAAGTAAAACGAGAAGATATGTGACAAAGATTAGACAATGCACACTTTTATATACAAATCGATCATTATGGTTCAAACCCAAAACTCTTGAAGCCTGGAGCGCGTTTCGGTTGACGCCCCTTGGCCTGCCGTTTTTTCCAGCGCAAAGAATCGCAAAATCCTGCATCACTTCTCTTGAAGTCCCGTCATTACTTACTCTATATTTGTTCTTTCGCCGTGTTATGGTGGATCTTTCGGCCCATCCTGATTGGTTGCTTGTCGGCACCAATTTTTACGGCAATGCTAGAACCGTCGCTACGGTTAGCCACAGGAACTTCGTTCCAGAGGATTGGACCAAATAAATGCCACAAATTCTAAAGACCAAAGGAGAGACAAACTCAGTGTCGGATACCACTCAAAACCCCTTGAGAGAAGAATTCGAAAAGCTTCTCGAAGAGACTCTACAATTTCGGTATGAGCAAGGGGACATCGTTACTGGTGACATAGTACGTATCGAGCGTGATGGTGTGCTCGTTGATGTTGGAGCGAAATCCGAAGGATTCGTCCCACTCAAGGAAGTTTCCAACATGCCAATGGAACACATTGACGACGTCGTCAAAGTGGGCGATCGGTACGAGTTTTACATTCTCCGCGAAGAAAACGAATATGGTCAGCTCACGCTATCACTCAAGCGCGTTGCTCAGGCACGTGGCTGGGTCAAGCTCGAAGACCAGAAGAAGAACGACGAAACCATTCGCGCCAAAATCTCAGCAGTCGTCAAAGGCGGCGTAGTTGTAGATGTATATGGATTGCGCGGATTCGTCCCTGCCAGCCAATTGCGCGTCAAGGGCACCACTCCGGAAGAATTGATCGGAATGGAAATCCCGATGAAGATTCTGGAAACAGACACCAAGCGCAACAAGCTCATCCTCAGCCAACGTCTTGCAGTTCAAGAAGAAAAGGCTGCACAGCGCGAAAAGATTTTGAACACCCTGGAAGCCGGTCAGATCGTATCGGGCGAAGTCGTCAGAATCGCCGACTTCGGTGCCTTCATCGATCTCGGTGGACTCGATGGTCTGTTGCCTATCTCCGAAATCTCGTGGGAGCGCGTTTCCCATCCTTCAGATGTTCTGAAGGTTGGTCAAATCGTCACCACCAAGGTTCTCAAGGTAGACCAGGACAAGGGTCACATCAGTTTGAGTCTCAAACAGATGCAGCCTGATCCATGGCAAGAAATCGAAGACAAGTTCGAAGAAGGCCAAGTGATCACCGGTACCGTCAGAAAGATCCAATCGTTCGGCGCATTCGTCCAGATTTATCCTGGTGTAGATGCGCTTCTTCCAACGGTTGAAATGTCTGAACAGCCAAACGTCAAGCCTGAAGAAGTTGTTCAGGTCGGACAAGAAGTGAAGGCATTGATCAAGAAATTCTCTCCTAAGGAGCACAAGATCAGCTTGAGCCTCAAGGGAATGGATGTCAGCGATCTTCTCGGTAGCGGCGGCTAAACCTGCGGCTAACGTATAAAAGGAATTCGAGGCGGCTTGCGAAAGCCGCCTTTTTCTTTGTGTTTAGCAGCCCGGGCGGCTCTCGAGCCGCCCCTACAATTGGGCGTCGCGAATTAGGCGTCGTGAATTGGGCGTCGTGAATTGGGCGGCATGAATTGCGCGGCATGAACAGCGATGCCATCTTAACCAGGATGGCGTGCTTTCAATTCCTAATTGTAGGGGCGCATTGCATGCGCCCTCGCCGCTGCAGGGCGGCGTAAAGATCGATGCCGCCTTGAGCCTACAATTACTAGCAGGAAGGTGGGACTTTGCCGGTTTTGATTGCCATGATGAGCGCTTCTACGCATTTTGGATCGTATTGGCTGCCGGCGCCTTCTACCATTATTTGTTGTGCTTCTTGGGGGTCCATTCCGGCGCCGTAGACCTTCGCGGCAACGAGCTCGTGATAGCTGTTTGCCACGGAGATTATGCGCGCGGGGGCTGGTATTTCATCGCCCTTAAGACCTTGAGGGAAGCCCTCGCCATCGAATTCTTCGTGGTGAGCAATAACGATTGGCGCCAGATGACTAAGATCGGGGAACGACTCGAGCAGCTGCGCACCGGCGACTGCGTGTCCCATTTTTTGAACGAATTGATCGTCTTCCAATGACTCATCCGACTTCTGCAAAATCTGTTGCGCGATGCCGAGCTTACCGAGATCGTGAACCAGAGCGCCCTGGCGCACAGTGTTCAACTCTGCATCCTTCAATCCCATCTGTTCTGCAATCGCAACTGCGTACTGAGCGACTTGACGAGCATGTCCGTTTTTATATCTGTCTTTGGTTTCGATCTGGCTGACCCAGCCATCAATCCGACCAAGCAAGCGTGTGTCCAGACCAGGTGTTGCGAAGATATAGTCCGACGTTTCATTGGACGTCGTAGACATCAATTTTTCAATCTTGCGCTTGGCGGCTTCTTCGTCCAGCGGCTCAGCTGGTGCGACAGTTGCGCTCGGCGCCGCCGGAGCTGCGGCTTCAACTTCAGTTCCGCGCGATTTTCTGAACGACGACATCAGCGGACTGCCTGCTGGAGCCGCTTTCGATTTACCGAAGATTGAACCTTTCAATCCACCCAAGCCACCGCCGCCGGCATTTGCAGGAGTCGGAATCTCATCGAGATTCGCCCAGGCTGACGGTCCTGCGGCGGCTGCGGAAGATGCTGATGGAGTAGGAATGGAATCAAGGTTACCCCAACCTCCGCCACCATTGCCGGTTTCGGCGACAGCAGGTGTCGGGATAGCATCGAGTGCTGTTGGAGCAACTGCTGGCTCCTGCACGGTGGGGGCTTGTTGAACGATCGCTTGCGCCAGATCACCAAACGCAGCCAGTGGCGAAGGTTGTGCCTCACTCGGAGCGACGGCCGGAGGTGGTGCGACTGGCGCAGGGGCGGTTGCTTCGGAGGCCACCGCTGGAGAGGGCACGGCACCCGCTGACACCGCAGGTGGTGCCGGTTCCGGAACCTCACCAAAGTCCAGATCAGCATACGGATCTTCAGTCGGAGGTGGTGACTCTTCAAAATTGATTTCGACGGACGCCCGACGTTCCACTCCATCTGCGCCGGGTTTCATCAGATTGGTATCTGTACGACCGGTTCTCGTAATTGGCTTGATGGTTGGAGATGGGACTTCTTCTTCCGGCGCGAAGCTTTCCAAATCGGCAACAGGAAGTGTCGCGGTAACTTCCAGATGAGGAGGTTTCGGCTCTGGAATCTGTGCCGTCTGCGAAAGATCGAATGCAGTCGAAGGCGGTCCCCAAACTCCGCTATCCATGCCCGGTGAAGGGGGTATCGCTGTTTCTCCGGTCAGACCCGGAGCCGGTTGTCCGGATGCATCGGCGGCAACTCCAGGTGGAGCCGCAAACTGACCGGGCTGCTGTATTCCGAAACTACCAGTTGAACCTTGATTAGCATCTGCACCAGGGGTAGTGGCAGGCGGCTGCGCGAACTGTCCTGGCGCGGAGAATTCGCCCGTCCGCATTTGCACTTGTGGAGCAGCTGCAGGAGGTGGTGTCGGCGGCAAAGCTGGCTGCGGAGGTTGCGGCGTCGGCTGAGCGGCAAGAGGCTGAGCTGGCTGTGGCTGAGGTGGTTGTGGCTGAGGCTGTGGCTGTTGTTGCGGGGGTTGCGGAGGTTGAGCCGGAGCCGCGGCGGCTGGCTTCTTCGGAGCCGATGTTTTTCTTGCCGACGGGATCGCTTGCTGACCAAGAGCCCCTTTCAGTGCGCGTCTCAACTGGACGTCAGATTGACCTTGCTCTTGCTCCTCACCAGGAGTGACAATGCGCTGGTGCAATTGCATGATTGGCTCGCGTGCCAACTTCTCGGCAGGCAACTTCAGAAGTGCCTCAGCCACCTTGTCGGCGACGTTTTGCACCATGTCCGTTTCGCTGCGAGTCCAGGCTCTGCGGTAATCGCACTGTTGCAGAATCACGCAACCATGCGTTCCTTTCTCACTTCGAAGTGCAACACCAAGTAGTGACTTGACGTTGACGAACTGAAGTTCTTCCTGCACAGGCGAGATATAAGAGTTTTCCTGACCTTCGAAAACTTTAAGTGGTGTCCGGGAAAGCAGAACCTGAGCCACAAGCGGCGAATCCGTCGCCGGCCAATAATATTCCTGACAGCTGGCAACCTTGTCCTGCTGCCAAAACTCATAACACTTCCAGCCAGCCTGTTGCTCATCAGTACAGATAAAAAGGCAGCGGCTGGCTTGCAGAGCCTTACCTAGAATGTTGACGACGAGAAAGAGCGCGTCGCCGATGCCCATCGAGTAAGCCATGACGTTTCCGATTTCAACCAGGAAGGTCTCGCGGAAAGTGTCACGCTGGACAATGTCGTTGATCTGAGCCAGTCGGATAATATCGCCGAGTTCGCCGAGCAAAACACGCAACGCACTAACTTCATCACCAGTCAGTTGAGTGTCGCGGCTGACACTTACAGAGCCAAACGTTCTGCCCTGCAGAACAAGAGGAACGGTCACGGTGTTCTCGCCTTCCGGCGCATCCGGAGCAGCTTTAAATTCACAAATCGAAGTTACGTTCGGGTCGAGCGGATTGGAGAGCATGACTTGACATGCTTCTGCTTGAAAAGTGTCACCAAGCTCTCTGACGGTGGTTTCTAGAATCCTTTTCAGATCCCGGACACCTGTTAGTTTTTGCACCAGTGGACTGGGCCGCCAGTTAGCATCCATTACAGCAAAACTCTCCGAATAAGCAACGTTTCAAGGAACGATATCAACGTCGCCGACAAAACCATTAACTGGAGAACAAAGGACCCGACTCAGGGGAGGGGCAAGCAAACCGATTGAACAACCTGAACAAATCTGGACAGTGGAGCGAGCGAAGAGGACAGAGTGAGCGTAGCTAATTAGATAAGTATCTCTCATTTTCATACCAATACTGCCTCCACCACTAACAGAAGACAAAAAAGAGAAGCAAGTTTACTTAAGACTACGAACCTGGCGCGAAGAACCGCCAACAGCCCGCTCACAAATATCAGACAGCTTGATAATTGACGATTCGACCTTCAATCTCGGCGAGCTCATCAGCGGAGCCTAACGGCCCGGAAACTCGGCGGTGCTGAGACCCGAAAAGCGCTAGAATTGGGATTCGGAGATGCCGCATTTGCCCGACGAAAAATTCCTGAGCCCCAGTACGACGGGTGACCTGATCGGTCGCGCCATTCGCGTGTACCGTGCAAACATAGTTCGCTGGGCGCCGCTGCTCGTCTGGCCGACAATTTGCGTGCTGGTCGGTCGCGTTGACTACCAGTACTTTTTCGTCACCATGCAAAAAGGCGCCACAGCCTCTGGCGGTTACGGCATGATTTCCGGGGCTCTTATGGTTCTGTTCGGCAAATGGCTCCTGGCACAGAAATTATTGTCCTTTGTGCGATTGTCAACAGGCTTCTCTCAAACACTTTCTGAAGCCGAGGCGTACCTGAAAAAACGGCGCTGGACGATGATCGGGCTCCTGATATTGGGAGCGATCATGCTCGTCGCCGTAGTTATTCTCTGGGCTTTGGAGATCGTGGCGTCAGGAGTGCTCATCAAATTCCTACCGATACCGGGAATGCTGGCGACTTTCTTCGGTGTAGTCGGCATGTCGGTTTCCACCATTTTCATCTGGTTTGCACTGGGATTGTCGCTTTCCGCTCTCGCATGCGAAACGGGCGGAGCCGGGGATTTGCTGGCACGCGGCTTCACCATGGCAAGTCGACATTTTTTCAGAACGATGTTTTGCGGCTTCGTCGTTTATCTCACCGTCAACCTGCTCGCCACGCCCCTGTGGATGCCGGTGATGGCAGGTGGCATGTTCGAATATCTGCGCAGCGGACCAATCGCCGCCTCACAGGGTCTGCCAATCCACTGGCAAATTTTTGTGGCGGCTTGGGAAACGTTGATCGATATGGTCACTCAACCAATTTTGTGCCTGGCTTACGGCTTCTACTATTACGATTTAAGACTGAGAAACGAAGGTGTCGACGTGCTCGAATCTCTCGAAGCACTTAAACTAAAACAAAATGCGCTGTTGGATATTCCATAGATGGACTTTCAAGACGTATCTCCACAACTCGAAAAAATGGCGAGCGAGTTTACCTACAAAGACCCGCCGGATTTTCTCGTGCGTCTGCAAGAGCTGGTCAGCTATGTCTTGAGAGCAATCGCTGATTTTCTCAAACAGTTCAGGATTTCGATACCAGGCACAGACACAAGCGCCGTCGGCAATCTAATGCAATTATTGCTCGTGATTCTCGGAGCCGTTTGTGTGATTGTAATACTCGTTCTCATGTTTAAACGCATGAGGCATTTGCGAGAACAGGCTCAAATAGCCAAACGCGGAGCTTTGTCACTGGAAGAGATTCTCGACAGTGCCGGATGGAAACAGCGAGCCGAAGAACTGGCAAAAGCTCGATTGTTCAAAGATGCCTGTCGGGCAGTCTATCTGAGCGTGATTTATTTGCTGGATGAGAAACAAGTTCTCAACTTCGCTCCGACTAGAACAAACTATGAATACTATTACGCATTGTCCGGCAAGGACAGCTTACAGAGAGGTTTTCGCAGGTTATCGGATCTCGTCGAAATTATGTGGTTTGGCAATTACGTTGCAGAAGAAAATGATTTCAAAGATTGCATGCAATTGTCGGAAACCATCGAGCGCGACGTTGCGCAGTGGATTCCAAAAGCGGAGACGATCTCATGACCGACCGCAATTCGGAAAATTCCAAAGATAACGGGTCGTCAACACCGCGAGGTGGAGGCGAACCCGCCCCCCTCAATGCTGATGGTTTGTTATCGGCCAACGATTTCGCCACACTGCCTGGTGGCGGACAAAAAGGCAAGAACCATATGTGGTGGCAGATAGCAGCACTGCTATTGGTGAGTGCGATTGCTGTCTATACAGGAAAAGCATTTGATGAGGAGTGGAAAAAGTTCGCACCGGAGCCGAGACAATTGGCATCCAGCTACAATCAAAACGCGACTGGACTGAAGGCGCTTTTCAAACTCGCACAACAACAGCAAAATAAGGTTGCGACCTGGGAACGACCATATCGTCAGTTGAAAGAAGTAAAAGGCATGCTCGTGCTGATTGCTCCGACTGAATCGCTTCAGCCTTTTCAAGCAGAGCAGATTTTAGATTGGGTCAAGAAGGGCAATGACCTCGTTTACATTGATGACCTGTCCTTCGCCATGACCGATCAGTTTGCAAAGCGTCTGGGCGTGACCATAAAAGTGCATAAATCGCCAACGGAAAAACCTACTGAAGTGGCGATCAAACCAACAGGCGGCTTTCCGGAACTTGCTCACGTAAATCGACTTCGCCTCGCTTCGTCCGTGAGACTCGATGGCGGTCAACCTTTGGCCGAAGACGGAGCCGGAGCGATTTTGACCGTAGTGAACTACGGAAAAGGCAGAGTACTTCTGGGTTGTTGTCCGACAATATTGGCGAATAACACGGTGGCAAAACCGGATTTCTGGGGAAATTTCCAACTACTGGCTAACTGGTTTAGAACCGCAGGCGGTACCATCTATTTTGATGAGTATGCTCACGGTTATTCTGGAGGAACCAGCGTTTTCGCTTATCTGGCCAAGGGTCCGACCGGTCTAGTCGTAGCTCAGTTGTTTATCATTCTTCTAATTGCCGTTCTCAGCGAAAGTCAACGATTCGGCGCGGCGCGTTCGATTGAATCAAGACGGAGAATCTCGAATCTCGAGTTCATCAACGGTCTATCAAATGCGTATCGCAGAGCCCGAGCCAACCCAGCAGTGATGGAAATTTTGTTCCACTCATTTAAAAATCGCTTGTCGAGAGCGCTCGCGGTCTCTCCACACGAGCCGGTCGATCGCTTGAAAGAAGCGTGGCAGCAATCGAAATTTCAGACCACTCACAGTCTCGACACACTGCTTTCGCAGTATGAAGAGTTTATGACCAGAAGATCAGTTTCAGACGCTGATCTAAAAACCATGATCGAAACGTGCGATAAGATTACTGAGACAACTCAGGAAGCTTCAGCTGCTCGCTCGATGACAACAAGTTCGAAATCCTGATCCGGAGACAAAAATGCAAGAACAACTGAAGAAGGAATCCAGTGTGGTCGAGAATATTATTGATGTTTTCGGACGATTGAGAACGCGGCTCAACGAAGTAATTGTCGGTCAGGAAATGGTGATCGATCAAGTTCTGATTGCCTTATTAGCTGATGGGCACGTGCTTCTGGAAGGTGTGCCGGGCACGGCGAAATCGTTGCTGGCAAAAACAACTGCGCGCCTGATTGGCACAGATTACAGCAGAATTCAACTGACGCCGGACATGTTGCCTTCCGATATTTTGGGAACCAGCATCTACGATCTGGCGACAAAAACTTTCGCGCTGAAGCGCGGTCCTATTTTTACAAGCTTGCTTCTCGCTGATGAGATCAACCGGACACCGCCTAAGACACAGTCCGCATTGCTCGAGGCTATGGAAGAAAGGCAGATCAGTCTTGATGGCAGCACAGAATTGTTGCCCGATCTTTTTATGGTGCTGGCGACGCAGAACCCAATTGAATTCGAAGGCACGTATCCCTTGCCGGAAGCCCAGCTTGACCGCTTCATGTTGAAGATCGTGATCAGTTATCCTCAGGGTGATTCGGAAAAACAAATGCTTCGCAACTGGCAAGATGGGAAATACAATCGCCACGTTGCACCCGTCGAGCCATGTGCTACAGCGCAAGAAATCGTTGATTGCAGAAAACAATTGATGGAAGTAAAAGTAGAAGAATCGATCATCGATTATCTGCACAGCCTCGTGACGAAATCGCGCTCGCTCTCAGATCTTCAACTTGGCGCAAGTCCGAGATCGGCTCTCTCATGGCTGTCTGCCGCTAAGGCACATGCCGCAATCGAAGGAAAAGATTTTGTCACTCCCGACAATATAAAGTTTGTCGCAGAACCAGTTTTGCGACATCGCTTTATCTTGACTCCGGAAGCAGAGCTTGATGGTGTCACGGTTTCACAAATCATCAACAACTTGATGAGACAGGTACCCGTACCACGCTAAGACCTTGTCGAAGAGACCGAGCTAACGGAACGCACTGGATATGACCGGTTCAAAAAAACTATATTTGCTTCTGGCACTAACCGTAATACCATATGCTCTTTCCGGGCTTTACCCTCCGCTTGCCACGCTTGGGACGGCGTACAACATTTGTCTGCTTGTTCTCCTGGTTATCGACTATCAGCTCACGGCAAGACCAGGGCAGCTGAGCATCAGTCGAAGCATAAGCGATCGATTATCGATTGGCAGATCGAACCAAGTTTTAATTACGGTCACCAACAACAGTGCCTCGAATCTTACAATTCGGCTCAGAGACGACTTTCCTGAGAGCATCCAAACCGATACGGAGACCTTCGAATTTCAGTTGCCGTCAAGCGGCACCAGCACACTCGAGTACAAATTAACTCCGAGACGACGTGGAGCATATCAATTCGGCAACGTCACATTGCGATATCTCAGCTACTTGGGGCTATTTTGGAGACAGCGGGTAGAAAAAACGCCGGCATCAGTAAAAGTTTTCAGCGATCTCAAGGCGTTGCACGATCTATCAATCAAGTTAGCAAAGTCATCGGAACTTGGAGAATTGCACCAGCGCAAACGCGGTCAGGGAACGGATTTTGCTTCGTTACGCGAATACACGTCCGGCGACGATGCCAAAGCAATTGACTGGAAAGCAACCGCAAGACGCGATCGTCCGGTGATTAGAACCTACGAAGCGGAGCAGGAACAGCGGCTTCTCGTGCTTATCGACGCAGGCCGGATGATGGTCTCTGATCTCGAAGGGCTGACCAGATTCGATCATGCGTTGAACAGCGCTCTTTGTCTCGCACTCACCGGCTTGACTCACAACGATCAGGTTGGGATGGGCGCTTTCGCCGACAAGCCGTTAATGTATCTTCCGCCGCGCCGCGGGAAAACATACATGAAAAGTATTCTTGAAAATACATTCGCGCTGGAACCGCGAATGGTGGAGCCGGACTATGTCGGCATGCTGTCCTATTTTGCTAGTAATCAAAAAGGACGATCGTTGATTGTTGTGCTGACTGATTTAACTGATCCAACCGGATCGCAAGCGTTGCTTGCAGGCATCGCCGGACTTTCCACTCGCCATCTGGTTTTCTGCGTGACCCTGAAGGATCGCCAGATAATCAATTCGGCAAAGCCACAGATACTTCCGGCGAACGCACCTAATGAAGAAGTGATGGGAAGTATTTACCGACGAGCGGTGGCAACCGATCTTTTGGAGCAGCGAGAACTGGCTCTGTCTGTGCTTCAGCGGCGAGGTTGCCTCGTTCTCGATTGCCCACCGCAAGAGTTGTCGGACAAGTTAGTCGACGCGTACCTTGAAGTAAAAACGCGCGGACGTTTGTAGCGATTCGTGAAAGACCAGCAGCCCGGGCGCCTCGCGAGGCTTAGCAGCCCGGGCGCCTGCAAGGCGCCCCTACAATTAAACGTCGCAATTGGCGATTTTCAAACGGCGATGTTGCGCATTTATCGGCGCGGCACTAGATTAAGACGACCAGCTTCGCTTGCTAATTGTAGGGGCGCCTTGCAGGCGCCCGGGCCGCTAGTTCTACTCCGGCCCTTACTGTTAGTTCCACCGGCCCTTACTGCTAGTTCTACTCCGGCCCCTACCGCTAGTTCTACTCAGGTACCTACCGCTAGTTCTACTCCGGTACCTAACGCTAGTTCTACTCCGGTCCCTACTGCTGGTTCGATTCCGGTCCTTAGACGATGCCGGTGTCGCAGGCGTATTTCACGAGAGCTGTTCGGCTGCGGAGTTTGAGTTTTTTCCTTATGCGGGAGGCGTGCAGTTCTACTGTTGATTCGGTCAGGAATAGTTGGTTGGCAATTTCTTTGTTTGCTAAACCGCTGGCAATAAGTTTTAAAACTTCGAGTTCACGCGAAGACAATGCGGGCAGCTCTCCCGACTCGGCATCGGTGCGGTGAGACTTTTCAGGGACGCGAGGCGTGGCACGGTTTGCTGCTTCGAGTGTGTTGGTCAATTGTTGGGTCAACGTACTCCAAACATTGACGTTGAACAACTGGTCTTTGACCTTTTGCTGGCTCTGACTGTTTTCCAAAGCAATGGCGGCATGGTGCGCGCAAACCTGCAGGAAGTCTAGATCTTGCACTTCCCACTTACGGATGCGACCGAGTTGCAAGGCAACGATGACACCATGCACGACACCACGATGAACGAGCGGAACTCCAGCCATGCTACTAACGCTGTTGTCGAGTAAATCATTTACATCTTCCAACATAACGCCTTTTACGGTTCGCAAATTCGTGACATCGGGCACCGCCACCACACCTTCCAGCAGTCGTTCAAACACGCTGACGGGAAACTTCGCGGTTCGACCGAGACCTAAAGGAGAAATATCAGCTTCCGCGTATTCGTGAGTCACCACCGGCAGTGCCGTAGAACTTTCGATAATCACCAGACAGCGCTGGCACTTCAACGCCCGTCCGAGGCTGTCTACCAGCCCCTGGAGAATCGTATCCTTGTCGAGCGAACAATACACCTTGGTCATGATTTGACGCACGAGGCGCTCGAAATGAAGTTGTTTATTGAGCGTTTCAATAGTGGCTTGGTAGCTGTCAGCCGCAGGAGGCGCAGCGTCAAAGGTCCCAAAAACACGCTTCGCCTCACCTTTCAATTCCGGACAGGCAAGCACAAAGAACAGGTCGCCCGAGTGGTCCAACCGACAGGCGATGAGTTCATAAGATTCTTCGTTGTGTTTGACGGTGCAATTGCCGTACGGGCTGTCGCTCTGGGCTAGCCCTCCAAGCAAGGCTGTCAGGTCACGGTGAAACCCGATAACTTCAGAAAGGGGCTTGCACTGCGTCTCGTCCATCTCAATCGAGAAGACGCGCTGGGCCACGGTGTTCGCGTTGACCAACAATCCGGTTTGCCATTCGACGACCAGAAACGGCAGCTGCAGTTCAGTAAGGGCTAACTCTTCCATTCGACGGTGCGATAGGCCTTCATTCTTCGAAGAGTACATAAGCTTGAAACTTCCAATTGGGTTACCGAGAGACATTCGGATCCCGCATTCGGAGCCTGTCCGTCTTTCACTATGATGACACACGGGCAATCCCTGCAAAAGCCATGGGAATCCATACATGGTTTTCCGATACAAACGCTCAAAACTTAGTCCAACAACAGATCGAATCTTTCGCGCTACTAACAACTAGGAGCTCTGGTGTCGTTGGAAGCGCCTGGATTAGACGTTTTGGCATTCTCAAGCGCTGGGAATGCCCGTAAGGGAAGGGATTAGCTGTCAATGATCCACATTAGATATATTTTATACACTCCGAGAGGGTTATGCTCGCTTGACAGCAGCTCTATAGTCCGCCAAGTGAACGTTTTGGGCACTTCCTAAGTGGTCCAATCTAGGATAGAATTAATATTAGCCCCGCCGACGCGCGAGGAATTTAACATTAAATATGAGTGACGCAGTAAAACGACTAAAACGACAATTCGGCAAAAAATTTGTCGAAACGGCAGCCAAGTGCCCGACGCTTGTTGCCGACATCCAGCGCATCCGAGAGGATGGCGTTAAAATTCGCATGGTTAACGGACCCTGCCGCGCCTATTACGACAGAAAGAAGCGCACGATCTACATCGGAAAGTGGTGTCCCAGAAACTATAAGCTCATTAGCATTGCGCACGAATTCGTCCATGCCGTGATACGTCCGACCATAGATCCGGTCCCCGGCGAGACAGGTCGCAGTGAGTTCGTAGAGCGCTGCCTTGAGGAAGAAACAGAAGCAATTGTGCACGAGATCCTTATCGTCAAGGAGCTCATGAACGCGGGCGTCGATGTTGATCCGAAGGAACTCGAATGGCTGAGACGCTACCGCAGCGGCGGTCGCAAGGCGATCAGACGCGCTCTTGAAAAAACGGTCACATCAACGACAGGCGAAGACTATCCGGAGTATTACGGAAGTTGGTACGATGAAATCGTTCCAGCCAAGCTTCGCAAGCCTTAGTCGCGACCGCATTCGCGCTTCAATTTCGGAAAGTTCTCTCCCAATCATCGTATTAATTTGTGGCTGCCTACGTTGGCAGCCATAGAGCTGTGCGATTAAAAAGCTAAGTCTAGTCCTTGCCCTTCTTAGGATCGGAAGCCCAGTCTAAGAGATAATCTGGATCTTCATCACTTTCAGCCGCTGCTGGTTTTGGTTTTTTCTTCTCTTTAGGTTTTTCGGCTTTTTGAACCTGACCAGTAACGTTGATTGCTGGTTGGATAAATCCGCTCGGAGGCGGTGGCACCATCATCGAGTAGCCACCCATAATTGCTGGACCTGGTGGCGGCGGTGGTACCAAACCATTTCGCTTCTTACTCGGCGCTGAGGTTGCGCTTGCCACAACGTGCTTCTCAACCGGCTTGGCTGCTGGTGGTTTGATCTTCACGGGTTCTTTCGCAACTTCCACCGGAGCATCCGGCACCACGGCTTTTGGCTTCTCAACTGGTTTCGCCTTGGCTACGACAATCGGACGTTCTGTCGGTTTGATCTTCGCTGGTTTTACTTTGGCTTTGACTGGAGTCGATTCCTTCGGCTTGATTTCGAGCTTCGGAATGACTGCCGTCGCAACTGCAGCGGCTGGCGGTGGAACTGGTTTTGCTTTCGGTTTTGCCGTCGGCGGTCTCAGAAAACCATTTTTCCAATTCGAAATGCTGGCAATAGTCGATTGCACGGAATTCATTCCCATGCTGCGGAGCCGGAAGGACTCCCACGTAGCGGCTACATTGGCGATCGCGCCCTCAGCTGAGTTGTGGTTCGACTGGCTCATCATCCACTTAACCATGGCTTGCTGAGCCACTGGAGAACCTGGGCAAATCTTCAGTGCTTGCTGAATCTGAGTGAAAGCTTCGCCGGTATTGCCGCGCATCGTCAGCAAATCGGCGTATTTGACTCGAGCCATTACAGAGTTCGGCTTTTGCTTTACGGCTCTTTCCAAATATTTTTCGGCGGTTTGAAACTGACCGTCTTCCAGAGAAATCGTGCCGACTTCGTAGCAGAGGTCTGCAACGAACGTGGAATCTTTCCCGTAAGCGGTTTCTGCTACATCGATCGCCTGCGCATAAATCACGCCGGCACCTTCGAAGTCACCTTCCAGATACTTCTGGAAAGCGGCAAGACGCAGTTCTCTCGGATCGTTATCAGCAATACTCGCCTCTGAGAACCCTGCTGCCAGGGCTTTCGGAGCAAATAGGGACACGAAGATGACTGCGGCGACTAGAGCTTTAGTTTGCATGGGACAGTTTTACCCGTGCTCGCCTGATTATTAGTTTCATCTTAACCATTCTACGGATTCTTGAAACAATGTACAGGGGAAAAACGATAGATCTCTCTTAAGTGCTGGCTTTCTTGCTAAAATTTTGCCTGATTGTGTGTAGTCGCGGTTCCTTCGACCCACTACTCACTGATTCGCGTTCCAGCGTGCGGCAGTTTGCAGGCAGCTGTGGTCTCACAGGCTTAACCCAGAACTTGGGCAGCGAGACTTTGATTTAGATAACCCGAAGAATTTATCGATAAAGGAAGTTTATGCGACGTTCTAGACAAAAAGGCAAAGGACAGCCATCGCCAAATCAACGTCCGCAAGCAGCGGTTTCGCGGAACTATGAGCCGGCCTCCTCGGCTCGCATCTTCATGAACCACGGATTCGACATTAACACCAACCTTGGTGAAGGCTATGGTCACTACAAGGTCGAGGGTGAAGCCGAAATTCTTCCTTACGTCACCTCTGCCAACATTGCTTGCGGAGCCCATGCCGGCGATCCCGTCCACATGGAAGAAGCACTGGAGATGGTTCGCTACTACGGATTGGCTCTGGGAGCGCACATCGGCTATCCCGATATTCAAGGTTTTGGACGACGAGAGATGCATCTTTCGTCTTCAGAGCTGAGAGCAACGGTTCTCTTTCAGCTTGGCGCCTTGAGTGGAATGGCACGAACTTTTGGTTTTGAAATCACTCAAGTGCGACCACACGGTTATCTGTATCGTCAAATGTCGCATGACGTGCGGATCGCGACTATTGTCGCCAAAGCAATTGCAGAATTCGATCCATGGCTCGTCGTGATTGGACCGGCAAGTAACTCGCTATTGCAGTCCGGAGAGCGTGCCGGGATTCGCGTGGCCCCTGAAGCATGGGTCGACAGAGTTTATGACGCCGATGGCAATTTGCTGCCTCACACGCACAGCCGTGCGATTCTCAAGTCGAACAATGAAATTCTGCGTCAGGCGCAAAACCTGATCTATAAGAATCAGGTTGTCGCAGTCGACGGTTCCATCGTCCGCCTGGATTTCCAAACCATTCACTTGCACGCAAGCGTGCCTGATGCGCAGTACATCGCAGAAGAAATTCGCCGCATGATTCCAAACGCATGTGCACTTACTTCAGAACCTTATTCTGTCGAGCAAGAAGATAACGATCCTGTACTAGCTTTCAGCTAGTCGAAGTTAGCTTCCAACCTATTTCGAATTCCGTCATGTTGCACGGATTACCTTCGTTCAAATTGTTCGTACGTTAGTTTAATGACGCGCCTGGGCTATTTGTCATCAGCCGGAGGCATTGGTGGTTCGCCGTCAGGCGGGATTTTCGCACCAAGTCGTGGAGACGGACGCCGAGACTCGTCTGGACGCACTTGGGGCAGCAATTCCAACTGTTCCTTCGTCAACAACTTTCGAATGCCGAGAAAATCGTTCAACATGATGTCCTGCGTCTGTGACTGCAGTTTGTTGATCTCTTTATGTGTGGAGATGATCTGCTCTGATGTCGCAGCCGGATCAAATAGCATGTCTTTGAACTTGTCTCTGCGCTGGCGTAGCTCCGCTTGAATCTGGCGCGACTTCTGACCATCCACGGTACGCATGGATTGAATTTTTGCCTTTTGGTCGGCTGTGAGATTCAAAACTGTGAGATCTAGCGGTTCTCGACCGAACAGCTTCCCGCCTTTCATACCTTTGTCGCCAGGTCCGCCGAAGTTTCTTCTAGAACCGCCGCGCTTAAACCCGTACTCGGAAATTCCGTTACCACGCCCACCGAAGCCGGGACCGCCGTCAGGACCACCCTCCGGTCCATTCATAAAGCGATTATCAGTGCCACCACCATTGGCGCCATCGGACAATCCTCTTTTGCGCATTCGACGCTCTTTCATTTCCTGCAGGATCTGATCGCGCTTTTCTGGAGGCATTTGCTGCAACATTTGACGCATGCGTTCTCGACCACCGCCGCCGCCCACATCGTCCGGTCCCTGCCCGGGTCGAAGAGGACCAGGCGGTCGTCCTTGCCCTCCCGGAGGTGGACCATCTTCGCCCATATACTTGCGAAGGCGGTCAGACATTCCGCCATTGGATTTAGTGCCGGCACCACCAGATGCGGTACCACTCTTTTCGTCACCAGCATCATCGCTTTGTGTCGACTGCGCTAGAAAAACTGTTCCTGTAGCCGTTGGAGCTTTGGATTCATTTACAGACTCTGCGAAAACTGGCTGCGTATTCAAAACAGTAATTGCACCGACGAGAGAAACGCCGACGGTCAAAGACGCTAATGATATCGAGCAATCACTCACTATCTTTCTACATCTTGATCGCATAGAGTCCATCCTCGTCTGTACTTATTCCACTATTGTCATACAGGTCGCCTTCTTCATTCAACTCTGAAAATGCCAGCAAAGCTTGATTGTCAGCAAGATCGTCGACGTGAACAACGGTCGGCCGCGGCGAATTCTTCTTAACAGCGACCACCGGAGCGGGTGAATGTGTTACTTCCTTCGCAGGTGGATTGGCTGCAACAGGCGGCTTACTAGCAATAGATTGATCTGGAACAGCAGGCGTGACATCGGAAGGTGTCACGTCCGAATCTGCAACAAGCGGCTTTTCTTGCGTCGCGATCTCAGGCGCTACCTGTTGCTCATCCTTGACCAGAGGCGCAGTCCCATCACGGTTTGCCACTACTGGCGTACCACCACCGGTAGTGCTGAAATAGGTTGCCACCATCAGCATCGCGACAACAGCCGCGGCAGCCAGCCACAGAATCGGTTTTTTCTTCGATATTGAAACCACATTGCTTGCAACAGGAGCCGGCTGTTTAGCCGTTACCACCTCCGACTGTTTCGCAGTATCGGCCTCGGAACGTTTGATCAACGATTCGATATCCAACGAGAAGTCTTTAGACAAAGTAACTGGTGGCATGGTCTTTAACGATTTGACCACGGACTCCACGGCGGCGAGCTCTTCCCGACAATCAGCACAGCCCTCGAGGTGCGCCTCGACAGCAGAACGCTCGCTGGAATCGAGCTCCGCATCATGATAGGCGCTCAAAAGCTCCCTCATGTCTTTGCAGTTGTCACTTCTAGAATCGTTCATACTAGTCACCTTGGTGTGATTGGTTGGTTTTGTGAATAATAGGAATCCAAAATCTCTTTTAGTTTGATTCGGCCATAATGCAAGCGGGACCTGACGGTGCCTATGCTTGCTCCAACGATTTGCGCGATTTCCTGATACTGAAACCCCTCGAGATCATGGAGGACTAAAACGGCTCTCTGTGACTCCGGAAGACTCTTAAGTGAAGCTTCCAGGATCGCGCTCTCTTCCTTCAGATCGAGGACCTGTGCCGGTTCCAAACTACTGTCCGGAATATCATCGGAATCAGGAAGGTCAACCCCGCCTTCTGCATCATCGATGGAACGAGACTTGAAGGGGACGAGTTGAATCGCGGATCGTTTCTTTCTGAATCTCAAGGTATCTATGCAGATGTTGTGCGAGATTCTAAAGACCCAGGCAGCAAATGTGGACTCACTTCTGAATCCGTCCATCCCCTGGTGGATCTTTATAAAAGTGTCCTGCACAACCTCCTCAGCCTCCTCTTTACTACCGAGCATTCGGTAAGCCGCGTTGAAAACTCGATTTTGGTATCGGCGCACAAGAATACTGAACGAATTCAGGTCCTTGTTTTGTCTGAAATTTTGGACATGCGCCTCATCGGTCAGCTCGACTTCCATATCCAACCCATTCGATTGGTTACACTTAGATCAACGTAAAAACACCCAAGAAAGTTCAATGGAAATGCAAAAATTAACTAGATTTAAGCAAGTTCGCAAATCGCTCCCTGGTCGTGAGACCGGTAACAAAGCCTCGTTAGCCACTTTGGCAGCCTATTCCGTCGCATTCACCGCAGTTTTCTACAGCACGGCGGGACAGTGCCTACCAGATTCAGATCCTAACGTATCCATAGACTCTAAAAGCGCTTCTGATGCTAACAAACAGCCAAGCTCCCCAGTCAACCCTGCTTCTCCAAAGGGCTCTGACAAGGGGGCTGAGCCGCCAGACAGCAGTAAGACACCGGATGTAACCACAACTCTGTCACCGTCGCACGTGGTCAAGCAATCTGATGACAAGATGAGCACGGCGCGGAAGAAAGAAGTTCAACCGCTCCCCAACTTTCATAAGGTCACCGACTATCTATATAGAGGTGGCGAACCCAACCCCATTGGGATGCACGAACTCCAAAAGATGGGCGTGAAAACTCTCATTGACCTAAGAGCGCAAACCGAAGCGGCTCACGACGAAGCCGCGCTTGCGAAGAAGCTCGGCATGAAGTACATCAACATGACGATGACAGCCGAAGCACCGACAAAGAAGCAAGTAGATACTTTGCTTGCCACTATAGACAGTGCCAAGGAGAAAAACGAACCGGTTCTAGTTCATTGCGCACACGGTTCTGATCGAACCGGATGCATGATTGGAATCTGGCGTGTCACCCGCGACAACTGGAGTTTTGACGACACCTATAAAGAGATGCGCAAGTATTACTTCGGCGTCAAATACGACAAGCTGCGGAACGCCGTAAAACAACGCGCCACGCATTGATGAATTTACACCCTATTGCTGCGGTGGTCGGACATATGGAGTCACCGGAGTGACACCAGGAGTCGCACCAGGAGGCACTCCCGGTTTAATTGCGCCAGGCGCTTTGGCCGCTGCCTTCATGTCTTTCACGTAGGTTTGAAACTCGAGCAGTTTGGCTGACGCCATCTTCGACCACGGATAATAGCGAGTGATCTCTTTCAAGATGGCGATGCCCTTTGGATAATCAGCAAACTTTTCGCAGAGTTTGAATTGGCACCACAAGGCTTGCCAGTTTGATGGTTCGAAAAACAGAGCCTTGTCCAGATACTTTTGCATCTCGATAAAGTTCTGATCTTTCGCTAGATGCAAGGCATAATCCAAGTTCACCTGCGGATCCGAAGGCGCCATCATCACAGCCTGGTTGATCGTTTGGCGCGCTTCCGCCTGTTGTCCATTATCAATGTACAGCAAACTCCAATCGGCCAGGATGCGTCCTTCCACATCACGCGCACCGGCTCGGCGAGCCAGCTCCACAGCTTTCACAAAATACTCGTATGCGGCTCTGGCATGTTCCGGTCTCGCCAAATCTTTTGCCATCATACGGCGCATGTTAGCCATGCGTCCCCAGAGAAGCGCTTCATTTCTCAGATCTTTGCCGTTGCCGGCAAGCAGCAATCCCTTTTGATAGAAAATTTCTCCGGCTCTGTAATCGCTGTAAACAAAAACTTTCTGGTCACCCTGGTCGAGAGCTTTTCCGATCTCTCCTCTCAAACGTACACCAGGATTGGGTTCCAATATCAAACGTTGAAATTTGTAGTCGACTGTGAGAATGAAATTTTCCCAAAACGGATTTCCAAGAATACCGATTGAGTTGCTCTGGAAAAATCCTTCTTTGGCTTCGACGCCTTTCCCCGGTTCTGCTTTGGCACCAGCCGCGCCTCCGGCGACCGTGTAGGTGAAGTTCATATTCGAGACGCTATGGCCACCCACCGAAACCGATTTTGCCACCACATTGCCGAGCTTGATGCGCTTGCCGTCCAAACCGCTACCTTCAGTGGTATGAGTCTCTTGCGCGCTGGCGCGAGTGAGCACCTTCTTCGCCACATCAGTTGGCAAATTGTTGAAAGCGGCACCTGTGTCGCATAGCATCCAGACTTCATCCACGCCATTGAGCTTGGCTTTAACAACCGGGGCGTTTTGCTGGACCAGAGGAACAATACTCGCTCCCTTGGGAATATCGTAAGCGTCTTTGTCGTAGAAAGTCAGACTCGGTTTTCCGAAATCAATTCTGACGACTGCCTTTTTCATTACGTTAGTACCGATGATACCTGCGATTTTCTTGCCGAGCTGTTGCGATTGTCCAGCCAGGTTCGCGATACGCGCATCCACGTCATTGAGCACGAGACTGCCCAATTCAAGCCGTTTCAAGACGGTATTATTCACATCGATTCGTCCGGCGAGAGACATCATTCCGGACTGTCCTTCTTTCATCAAGAAGGATTCAGCTGCCACTCGTCGATCGATAATGGTGTCGCTAGCTCCGGTGTCGAACAGGAAAATCACTTCTTCGCCGCTATTGATGCGTCCTTTTACGAGAATCTCTTTTTGTTGATAGTCGAAGGGAACCACAATTGCGCGAGATAGGTGAACCTTATCTGCAGATTGAGGACGGTCGAAAACAGCATCGTCGATTTCGCTCGTTACAGAGAGGCTGTTGACGACGATCTCGGAGGCATTCTTATCATCGATATATTTGGTCTGGCGATACGGAAACTGCGTGCCACCAATCGGACGATATTCAGCGTACTCAATGGAAATTTTTCTAGCGCCGGTTTCGCTTGGATCACTGGTATCGTAGCTGATACCATCAACCAGGAAGTTTCTCTTATCGATATAAACCGTCGTAGGCGTCTCTCCGGCGTGCTCGACTGTCACCGCGTAGACTGGAATCTGACGAAAAGTCGTACTTCCTAGAAGCGTAAATTTGTATTCCGGATTATTGAATTTAGAAATTATCGAATGCGCACGTTCATTATCGTCATTCAATTGACGCAGTCGAACGGCACTCAGATCTTCCGGAACCGTCCCGGACGAACGCCAGCCGGCAAGCCCGTTGTAGGCAAGTATTCGTTTTGGTTCAACTTGTCCAGGTTTAGCAGGCGACTCCAAATCTACTCGCCATTTTTTTCCTTTGCGGAATTTTCTATACGTGTACGCGTTGGATGCATCCGAGTTTGCAGGAATCAATTTTCCGACAATCGTAATTGTCTTCTCCAGCTTGCGAAGAGCAGTGGCGTCGCCCATCGCCTCGATCGCCTTTCCGACGATTCCGTCTACATTTTCAGATGCGTTGGGATCAGCCGTCGTTCGACTGGCGGAATCAACTAATGGATCGACCGGAGTTGCAGTCCTAGAAGAACGTCTAGATCCCAGATCTTCCGGAGGAGAACCGGCGGCATCTATTTCGGTACCCGCAGATTCCGGTTTACCTTCGATTTCATTGCCGTGCCGATCGAGCTTGGGGCTCCGACCGCTGGCGGCGGCATCCATGTCTTCGCCGTCACCCGGCTCACCATCCTCACGGTCGCGCTCGCCCTCATCAGCATCCTGTGCCAGACGAATGGTATCGCGAGCGCCACCACGATGATCGGCACCGGCAACCGGCAAAACTGTGGAATTGAAAACCGGCAGCAAGATGAGGGCCATGGCAGCCGGACTTAATCGTTTATAGAAATCGCCAGCCAATTGCACCCCCGGTGTTCAATCTTACTTTATCGCAACTTCCTTGCATTTGCCCGCTTGAGGTAATTTGAGCTCAGGCAAAGAGGTGACCAGATTGTGAACCTTCAAGATCTGCTCGATCAGTTCTTCAACTTGAGCAAGCGGAACTTGGTTAGGTCCATCGCTCTTAGCTTCATCCGGATTGGGATGGACTTCCATGAAGACTCCGTCGCAACCGGCAGCCACAGCCGCTCTTGCAAGGTGAGGGACAAACTGTCTTTGTCCGTGCGACACCGTTCCACCGCCGCCAGGCAGCTGAACGCTGTGAGTCGCATCGAAGATTACAGGAACGCCTTCTTCCTGCATAAGCGGGATGGCGCGCATGTCTACGACCAGGTTGTTGTAACCAAATGTGGTGCCACGTTCCGTGAGAAAAACATTCGGATTGCCTGAATCAAAAACCTTCTTAACGGCGTTCTTCATATCGCCGGGGGCGACAAATTGTCCCTTTTTGATATTGACGCATTTGCCGGTTTCCGCTGCTGCAATAAGCAAATCGGTTTGACGACAAAGGAAAGCGGGAATTTGCAAAACATCGAGAACTTCGCCGGCCTTAGCGCATTGTGCTGATTCATGCACGTCGCTGAGCACAGGCAAACCGGTCTTCTTTTTGATTTCATTCAGCATGGCCAGCCCTTCTTCAAGACCTGGTCCACGATACGAATCGATGGAAGTGCGATTTGCTTTATCAAATGATGATTTGAAAACTAGCGAGAAATTGTGTTTTCTCGATATTTCTTGAAGTTGCAGCGCCGTCTTTGATATGACTTCCCAGTTTTCTGCAACGCAGGGACCGGCGATAATAAGAAACGGCTTATCACGCCCGACTTCTAAAGATCCGATTTTTATACTCACAGCCTTAGCCTCTCTGTACGGCAGCCATTTTAATACCAAAATGAATAAGAGCCATGATAGCTTTCAAAGATTTGCCCGGGCCACTAAGCCGACCGAAGACGGATTGATGGTTTTCCTGCATGTGCAGCCCGGCGCGTCCAGGGCTGCAATAGTCGGTCTGCTGGACGATCGCGTCAAGGTCTCGGTAACCAAGAAGGCCGTGGATGGTGAAGCAAACGAAGCTGTACGAGAGCTTCTTGCCGATTCATTCAACTTAAAGAAAGCGGCGGTAAACTTGCTGAAAGGTGATAAGTCGAGGCAAAAGACCGTTTTACTCAAGGGCGATTCCCAGATTCTTTTGAATAAGCTGGATCAAATAATCAGCGAACAAAAATAATCGAGTCTACATATAGTTCGACACTGTGATCGATTTGAGATCTCGAACTTTGGCTCAGCGCCCAGATTTCAAATAAGGGAGCCTCAGCGCCCGCCCATGTTCTTTACAAGCTTATAGACCGTATGCCCGGCCCGCTGGCTTATCGGCATAATCAAACCTTCTTTTATCGCTTGCATAAGCATTGGTCGGAGTGTCTTTATTCGTTTCTGTTTCCGAACACCGCCAGCCATTTCGGGCAGTGTCATTCCAAGTGGATTTTTCTCGAGCAGCTTGACTACCAGGTTGGTCCGAGGCTTCTCAACTTCCGTTCGATTGAGTTTGTGTCGGACCGTGCCACCAGATTGTTTGATTACTTCGAGATCGCTTTCATCGACCTTTTTGCGTACAGAGAGTTTATGCCGAACTAGAATCGGAGCCTCTTCGTCACTGCCGGTCTGCGCAGCAGAAGCGTCGCCATCCGATTCTCCGTCTTCATCGTCCCAATAATCTTCAGCAATATCACTAGTTTTTTCGTTTGACGGAAGCACAACAGGCACAGCAGCTGGATTATTGCCTACTTCAACAGGCACTGTTTCGGTAAACAGCTCTTCGTCGAATTCGTCGAAACCATCATCGTCATCGTCAGGGTCATGCGTGTTGGCCGCTTGCCGATAACGCACCGTCCCCTGCGTCTCCACGACGTCAGTTTCTAGTTCGAGATCTTTGATTGCGTCCTGGTCGCTTCCTGACATGCGAAAAAAACTCCCATCATCATCACGCTGAAGCTTTTTTGTGTTTAAAACTCATCACAATGAGTTAGAAAAAGTACCACGCCCAACGTGGCAGATTCAAACCCGAATAACTCCAGCATACCGCAACGTAAGCGAACCCGAAATCCTCAAGATTAGTAACGGTTGCCCGGTTTCCTTATGGTAAATCTTATATGTAATTGCTATATTCCGACCGATTGGGACCCGTCGCATTTTATTGGGCGCGTCGCAATCGTGTTGTTTCAGAGCGCTCGCCCGGATCAACGGCAGCCCCTCCATGCATAAAACAAGGAGTTTTATTTGTGAGTGTCGGTTCCTTCGTATTCATGCTTCACAGCCACCTTCCATATTACCGAAAAGCAGGTATGTGGCCATTTGGAGAAGAAAACGTTTTCGAGTGTATCGCGGAAACCTACATCCCAATTTTGAACATGATTGGCAACCTGCATCAGGACGGGCTGCAAGCAAAACTCACGATTGGTATTACTCCAGTTCTGGCAGAGCAATTAGCCGACGAACACATGAAGCAAGGCTTCGAGAAGTGGATGGAGATCCGCATCGAGAAAGCCAAAGAAGACGAAGTTCGCTATGCTCAACGCGGCGAATCTCCAGACCCTGAGCGCCTCAGACTAGCTCGATTCTACTCAGACTGGTACAGCAAGATTCTTGATTCGTTTCGCAACAGATGGAACCGTGATATCATCGGCGGTTTCAAAAAATTCCAAGACCTGGGCGCTATCGAGATTACTACGTCCGCTGCCACTCACGGTTTTTCTCCACTGCTCGGAGAAGACACTTCGCTGCAAGCGCAATTTAAAGCCGGTGCAGACAATTACAAAAAACATTTCGGCGTTGACGCGAAAGGTTGCTGGCTTCCGGAATGCGCTTACAGACCGGCTGAAGGCGATCGTCCTTCGATCGATCACTGGCTCCACGAAGCCGGCTTGAAATACTTTTTCACTGAATCGTTCGTTATTACAGGCGGACAAACATCTCAAGTTCGCCGAGTGTTCGGACCATACGGCTCAATCGAATATATTCCTGCTCCGGAGCGTCCGCCAACAGGATATGACACCTTCGAAGCATTCTGGTTGAAAGACTATCCAGTTGCAGTTATGGGCAGACACGAAGCGGCAAGCTATCAAGTATGGTCCGCAGGAACCGGTTACCCAGGCGATGGTAACTATCGAGAATTTCACAAGAAAGACGACATTTCCGGCTTGCACTACTGGAAGCTCACATCGAAGACTACCGACCTGGGCGACAAAGAGCTCTACAATCCAGAAACAGCATTGATGCGAATTCAAGAGAATTCAGATCATTATGTAGGCTTGATCCAAAATGCGTTGACCAATCAATTGCGAGCCACCAGCAAGCCAGGATTGGTGATGGTTTCCTTCGATACCGAACTCTTCGGACACTGGTGGTTTGAAGGGATCGTATTCATCGAACAAGTCATCCGCAAAATTCACGAATACACAGCAGTGAAGATGAGCACCGCCAGTGAGTACCTTGAAGAGTATCCACCACAGCACGCAATCGAGCTGCCGGAATCATCATGGGGTTCGGGCGGCCACTGGCAAGTCTGGTCCAATAACGAGACTGAGTGGATGTGGCCCGTCATTCACGCTGCAGAAAAGCAAATGAAAGAGCTGGTCGAAAAGCATTTGAGTTCGACTCCAACTGACGAGCTTCGATCCAGAGCATTGAAACAACTGGGTCGCGAACTGTTTCTCCTCGAGTCCAGTGACTGGCCGTTTTTGGTCACCACCGCTCAAGCTAAACAATATGCGGTTGAACGTTTCCGCGGTCACCAGGAGCGGACGAAGCGAAGCTCTCGGAAATCGAAAGCATCGACAATCTTTTCCAAGAAATCAAACTGGAAAATTTCAAGCTTACGGAAAGCAGTATCGCCGCCAGTACCACTACCCGCAAGTAGTTTCTGGACCCGGGCGACACACTTGGGCTACGCCATGCGTTCCCGGGACCGCTGATCAACAAACCGTCGCCTGCAGTATGAATTGATTCGGCCGGCGTTCTAGTTTTCAACCATGTCATATCTGAGACTGACTTGTTTCGGTTTGATCGCTTTAGCTTTCGATATCGACTTTCGCGGTGCGACAAAAATCGGCGCAACCGGTCTTTCTTGCCTGACTATGGTGTCGACAGGTCCGACAGCCAAAATTGTTTTCAGCGGCTCGGCACCAATGGCAGTGGCGTTGAAATTCGTAACTCTCTGGCGCAGCGCAATCAATGTGCGCGGCAACTCCATCCTCATTGCTTTGCGGATAATCCACTGAGGAACAGGCAATCCTGGATCGACATGCATCGAATAAGTGACCTCGGTCGCTTGCCCGGCGTCGCGCGGAGCCAACGCCCAAGTACCGCTAAAATCTTTTAGAGAACCTGCCACACGTTTGAATTGAACGAACTCATGCAGCTTGTAATCAGATTCTACGGTATACGAGATGAATGGTATCAATGGTGGAAAAACTTCCATCTTGCACTTCATTACCGACCGCTCAACCGTATCCTCGAGGATCTCAACGTCTTTCATCCGCGGTGAAATTTTGCCGGCAAATTCAAATGGGTTAGTCAATACGCGCCACACGTTAACCGGAGTATCATTGATCAATATTCGAGCTACAACAAATCGATTGTCATTTCTGTCATCCGACTCGACCAGGACTTCGCCATCTCTCAACCGTCTTACATCAGTCTCGGCTTTGAGAATCTTGCGTGTATTAGCATCGTTTCGAGCGTTGTTATCGGCAGCATTTCTTTCATTGCCACCACTGGTCATTTTGTCCTCACAAGCATCTGAACTTCTCTCATGGTGCTTGTTGAGATTAGAGCCCTTATCGCCGGCTAGATTTTTCTCGAATCCATTCGTGAATCCTTTGTCCGCTCCGGAAGTCGCCGGTCTGGCACTGGCCGCACCATCTGCAGAAAGGCAAGCAAAAATAATCGCGACAGCAGTAGCCGCCCGTGCGTGATGCATGTGCAAGGACCTCGACTAATTATTGGACAAGACTTTCAAAACGGCTAGTAATGCGGCTTTCAGTGAGATCCTATCTCGATAATACTGTATAACCCACGAACATTTACCTAATTTTTACTTTGAGAGATAGCACAAAGATTGCCTTGCGAAGCCGTTTCGAAGGGGCCACCCAAAAGGCCCCTGTCGAAACTGCACAAGACACAGAGTTATTGACGCCTCGACATCTGCGATGTTCCGGCGGTTATATTTCTTAGAAGAGCAGGCTAATTAGCGCTGGCTGTTGTACCTTGTTTCTAACGTATATATGACGAGGAAACATTTGTGGCGCGCACAAAAATTGTGGCAACCATCGGCCCCTCATGTCGCAGCCTGGAGATGCTTCAGGCGTTGATTGAAGAAGGCATGGATGTCGCCAGAATCAACTGCTCACATTCTGAGCACGAGTTCATCGGGGCACTAGTAACTGACATTCGCGAAGTAAGCACGCGCTTGGGCAAGCCGGTTGGCATTTTGCTCGACCTTTCAGGTCCCAAGCTCAGAACGGGCAAACTTGCCGAAGGCAAAGTCACATTGGTCAAAGGTGCCAAGTTCACGCTGACCAGCAGAAAAGTGCCCGGAGACGTCAATTGCGTAGCTACGAATTACGAGCCGCTCTCACGTGAAGTAAGTCCGGACTGCAGTATTCTTCTAGATGACGGCTTGCTCGAACTCAAGGTATTGTCGACTACTGACACTGATACCATCTGTGAAGTCATCACCGGCGGTGAATTGAAAACGCACCAGGGCATCAACATCCCGGGCGTCCGTCTTTCTATCCCGGCATTGACCGAAAAGGACAGAAAAGATCTCGAGTACGGACTGAAGTGCGAAGTAGACTTCGTGGCGCTTTCGTTCGTCCGCGACGCTCAAGACATTCTCGAACTGCGTGAGCTCATGGCTGACCATTGGCCAACGCCGATGGTTGTGGCGAAACTGGAGAAGCCAGAGGCAGTTGAACATCTAGATGACATTTTGAACGTCACTGACGCGGTCATGATCGCGCGTGGCGACCTGGGTGTGGAAATGCCACCATGGGAAGTGCCGCCGATTCAGAAACTGATCACACGCAAAGCTGTGGCCAAGGGCAAGCCAGTAATCACTGCAACACAGATGCTCGATTCAATGGTCAACAATCCAAGACCGACACGAGCGGAAGCATCCGACGTCGCCAACGCTATCTTCGATGGAACCGATGCGGTAATGCTCTCTGAAGAGACAGCAACCGGCAACTATCCACTTCAAGCAGTTCGAATGATGGAGCGTATCGCTACGACAGTGGAAGCCAGCCAGGTTCAAAACCAACTGCGAAAAGAACACGACGGTCGTTCAACTGCATACGCCATCGCGCACGCTGCCTGCGAAATGGCAGTCGATCTCAAAGCTCGAGTGATTGCGACATTCACCAAGAGTGGTGCCACTGCAAGATTGATTTCACAGTTGCGACCACCAGTTTCAATCATTGCGTTGACTCAGCACGGACACGTGTACAACCAGCTCACGCTGCTTTGGGGCACGACTCCAATCATGCTGACGGAAGTAAGCGATTCAATTTCGACGTTGAATTTGGTTGAGCAAACTTTGTTGAACAAAGGTCTCGTTGCAGCAAAAGACAACATCGTCATCACCGGCGGTCTGCCAATCGCCGCACGTGGACCGGCTAACTTCGTGAAGCTTTCAACAGTTTCTCCAAGATTGCCCACCAGCGATTGGGAACTCAAAGGCATCTAGTTCAGTCTCAGCAACGTCAGACACTAATGGCGCTAGCTTAGAGTTATGAACAGATACCATATTACTGACTGGATTGGAGTGATCTTCATTGTCGCGGTCACTGTCGCGGCATTCGGCGGTTTCGGACTCCGTATACTGTACGACCTCTGCATTCTGCTCGCGATCGCTACGACAGCCTATTTCTTTTTCCGCGTTGCCCGCACCCTGAAACGCAGAGCGTAATGACTGACTCGACTAAAG
The DNA here is from genome assembly GCA_044225915.1 of Obscuribacteraceae bacterium (SeqCode). Lineage (GTDB taxonomy): Bacteria > Cyanobacteriota > Vampirovibrionia > Obscuribacterales > Obscuribacteraceae > JADYXR01. Next base: position 39,206 of record JBGAHZ010000026.1, on the reverse strand, counting down.
CAGGTCAGGTTCGCAGGCTTCGTTATGGTGGACGAGATAACCGCAAACCGGGTCGTCTTTCATGATGTATTTTTCGCGCGTTACTTTGACGCCAAGCAGATTCTGCATCAATTGCGGTTCCAACGCGCAGACTTGTTTGTATTGTTTTGCCACGTCGTGCAGGGCGCAGTGCTGTTGGAAGATGAAGAAGTCGCCATCAGGTAGCGCTTCCCATTCCGTCATGTAACCGTCTTCGGAAAAGATTTTGGACACCTCGGCCACGCGTTCTTTAAGGTCTTTCTTGTCGACTCGCTCTTTGAGCCGCATTATGCGCTTGCGATTGCGCGCGGTGAGCAGGTCCATCACGCCCTTATGGCCTGAAGTTTCGTAGACGGCATCGAGCAGATCCATGGCCAGATTTTGAAAACCCGATGGAAACAGCGATTCCGCCTTAGTAGTCAACTTATACTTATAATTCGGACGTCCGCGCGATTGGCGTACCATGCGCGACTCAATCAGTCCATCGTTTTGAAGCACCTGGAGATGGCGGCGCACAGCCATTGCTGTAATTCCGAGCACATCACAAAGCTCTTGCACAGTCATCTCGCCCTCTTTCTTTAAGTAAAGAAGGACTGCATCATGAGTACTGTCGGGGGTTTTCCCCAGCTGATGTGTGATCATTTGTTACAGCAAGACCTCATTTTGGTCAAAATCCTTTTAATGATCTCTTCGGGGTCGGAATGGTGAGCCTGCTTGAGCTTCGTGGGATCGGTCCTCAATCATACAGATCAAATAACGATCGGGTGATTGGCTTAAGCGACTCCAACGGGCTCCCTAACTACAGTATCGCATTTCTTGAAACACTCACCAGTGCCGAAGTGAAGGCTTTATTAAATACAGTGAATACTTTCTAGATTTTTGATACTATTTTATATGTAAAACCCGTACAATCAAAGGTTTAGTATCTTTAAGGTCGTTCCCAAGAGTGATAAGAGTACGATCTACAGAGATACAAACATAAATCGCGACGCCGCAAGGCTCGCGGGTTCGCTCCAAGAAGGTGTAAGAAGGCAAAATGGCAACTCCGCTTCTCAAAATCGAAAACCTGCACGCTGAAGTTGACGGCAAAGAGATTCTCAAAGGCGTCGATCTGACGATCAATCCTGGAGAAGTTCATGCGCTCATGGGTCGTAACGGATCCGGTAAATCAACACTTTCTTACGCGATCATGGGTCATCCCAGCTACAGGATTACGAAAGGCAGAATCCTGTTCGAAGGCACAGAGATTCAAGAACTGGCAACCGATGCTCGAGCCAGACTCGGCATATCGCTTGGGTTCCAGTATCCCGTTGCCATTCCTGGTGTTTCGGTATCGAACTTCTTACGCGCCACGACCAAAGCTGTACGCGGTCAGGAAGTGCCAATCAAAGAGTTTCGAAAAGAGCTTACTGCAGCGATGGATAAGTTGGGCGTTCCCAAAGAATTCCTTTCGCGCTACGTCAACGATGGCTTCTCCGGCGGCGAAAAGAAACGCCTGGAGATTCTCCAAATGTCCATGTTGAAACCTAAAATGGTCGTCCTCGATGAGACAGATTCGGGGCTCGACATTGACGCACTAAAGACGGTATCAAGCGGAATCAATGCCCTCGCTACCCCTGAAAGCGGAATTCTATTAATCACACACTATCAGCGCATACTGAACTATGTGCAACCGGATTTTGTTCACGTGTTCCAAGATGGAAAGATTGTCACCTCCGGTGGTGCCGAGCTCTCCAGCAAACTGGAAGAACATGGCTACGACTGGGTCACGCAAGAACAACTCACTCCTGGAATCGTATAAGAGGAAACTATCATGTCGGCAGCAGAATTAGCGTTTGACCCGAATACTGATATCAGAGACATCGGTGACGACTACAAATATGGTTTCAGCGATAAAGAAGACTACCTGTTCAAATCCGGTAGAGGACTGACTCCAGAGATCGTCGAAAGCATTTCGAAGATGAAGAAAGAGCCTCAGTGGATGCTTGACCTTCGTCTCAAGGCGCTGCAAACGTTCTTGAAAAAGCCGATGCCGACCTGGGGCAACACCAAGATGCTCGAAGATATCGACTTCGACAACATCTACTATTACATCAAACCTTCGGAACGCAGCGAGAAGAATTGGGAAGACGTGCCGGAAGGCATCAAGAAGACTTTCGATCGTTTGGGTATTCCTGAAGCCGAAAGAAAATTCCTCGCAGGCGTCACTGCTCAATACGAATCAGAAGTTGTCTATCACTCTATCCGCGAAGATTTAACTGCACAAGGCGTCATCTTCCTGGACATGGATTCAGGACTGCGCGAGCACGAAGACATCATCAGAGAGCACTTCGCATCAGTCATTCCAGTTGCAGACAATAAGTTTTCAGCTTTGAACTCAGCAGTATGGTCTGGTGGAAGTTTCGTCTGGGTGCCTGCCGGCGTCAAAGTCGAAATCCCACTACAAGCCTATTTCAGAATCAACGCGGAGAACATGGGTCAGTTCGAAAGAACGCTGATCATCGCAGAACCAGGCAGCTTTCACTACATCGAAGGTTGCACGGCTCCGACCTATTCATCCGATTCATTGCACTCCGCAGTTGTCGAATTGATCGCAAAACCAGGTGCCCACATCAGATACACGACCATTCAAAACTGGTCGCGTAACGTGTACAACCTGGTGACAAAACGCGCGGTCGCTCAAGAGAACGCGAAGGTCGAATGGGTCGATGGCAACCTCGGTTCCAAACTGACCATGAAATATCCAGCCATCTATTTGATGGGTGAAGGCGCGACAGGCGAAGTTCTCTCCGTCGCATTCTCCGGTCACGACCAACACCAGGATGCCGGCGCCAAGATCATTCACGCCGCACCAAATACGACATCAATCGTCACGTCCAAATCGATCTCCAAAGATGGCGGTCGCACCTCATATCGCGGTCTCATCAAGGTTCTTCCTGGAGCAACCGGTGTGAAGACTTCGGTCAAATGCGATGCACTGTTGCTGGATGAACACTCACGCTCCGACACATATCCAACGATGGAAATCGACGAGAAAGATGTGTCCGTCGAGCACGAAGCAACCGTCTCTAAAGTCGGCGAAGAACAGCTCTTCTACCTCATGAGCCGCGGCCTCACCGCGGACGAAGCTAAGGCAATGGTTGTGAATGGATTCTTCGAACCGTTCACTAAGGAACTCCCTCTCGAATATGCAGTCGAGCTTAACCGCCTGATTCAACTAGAGATGGAAGGCTCGGTCGGCTAAGCCGTCGGGATGGAAAACGGAAAGAAGGAAGAAATGTCGGAGTCCAGAACTTTGAGCACGATTACCCGTGCAGATGTAGATAGCCTCACGAAAAAACGGGGCGAACCGCAATGGCTTGAGAAACTTCGTTTGTCAGCCTTCGAAAAATATTTCGAAGCTGAAAACCCAAGCACGCGATTCGATAATTGGCGCAAGACCCTCGTGGAGACGGTCGATCTGACGAAGCTCAGCCCGATCGTTCAAATCGTCGGTGCAGCAAGCAAAGCAAACAGCAAGGAAAATCTTGAAAAGCGATTTTCAAAACTTTCCGGTATCGTGTCGCAAACCAGCGGTGACAATTCCGAACAACAACTGGATGAAGAATTGGCTCGCAAGGGCGTCATTTTCACTACTATTGAAGAAGCAGTTGTTAAACATGGCGACCTCCTCAAAGAGCATCTGGAAAAAGGTTTAGACCTCGAGTACGGAAAGCTCTCCCTGATGACTTCCGCCTTCTTCACGGCTGGAGCGTTTCTCTACGTTCCCAAACATCTCACAATCGATGCGCCATTCGTAATCGTCAACTCGATTTCCGAATCCAGCGTTGCAGGCGAAGCAATTTTCCCACGCATTATCGTTGTTGCAGACGAAGGCGCAACGGTCAAAGTAGTCAACGTATTCGAAGGTGGAGCGCCCGCGAAGGAAAATCTGCCAAAATCGAAAAAACGCGATTGGATTTTCACCAGCGCAATTGTTGACGTGGTAGCCAAACAAACGGCTCATGTACACTACCTTGAAGTCTACGATTTCAGTCGTCAGGTGTTCTCAGTTTCGAGAAACAACAACGTCGTAGGCCGCGATGCTGAGATCTATTCATTGACAGCTGCTCTTGGCGGCGGTCAGTTGAAATCGGATATCGTCACTTCGCTGATTGAACGCGGTGCATCGGCGGATATCCGCGGTGTCGCACTGGCTGACGGAGAAGAGCACTTCTATTACAACACGGTGCAAGACCATAATGCACCGGATACTCGCTCCAACATCAACTTCCGCGTGGCTTTGAAAGACAATGCAGTTTCCTCATATCAAGGAAACATTCGAGTCTCACTCGATGCATCGAAAACCGATGCGTTTCAATCCAACAAAAATTTGCTTCTGAGCGATACGGCAAAAGCAGAATCGATTCCGAGATTGGAAATTCTCACTGACGACGTAAAATGCTCACACGGAGCCACGGTCGGACCAGTCGATAAAAACCAGGTCTTCTATTTGATGAGCCGCGGTTTGACTTCGAAAGAAGCCGAGGAGTTTATCGTCACCGGTTTCTTCAACACGATCGTTCACTCACTCAAGATTGAAGGTGCGGCTGAATGGATCGAAGATTTGATCGGCGAAAAGATTCACGCCACCACCGCGATCAATAAAACCCTGTCCGGAGCGAGAGCATGAGCGACTTTCAGAAGGTTGCTTTACTGTCCGACATTCCGGAAGGACATGTCAAAGCGGTAGAAGTCGACGCTGAAGACGTAGCGATCTGCAACGTTGCCGGCACACTATATGCGGTATCAGATATTTGTTCACACGCTTACGCTCACTTGAGCGAGGGTGAGCTGGACGGAAAAATTATTAGCTGTCCACTCCACGGAGCGACGTTCGATGTCACCACAGGAAAGGCACTTTGTCCGCCTGCAGTGCAACCGATCGCAAAGTACACCGTGGAAGTGAGAGATGGAGAGGTTTGGATCAAGCCATGATTAAAGAGTTACCGACTGCTAAAGACACAACTGTGAAAGCCAAAACATTCGACGCAGCAAAAATCGCCAGAGACTTTCCAATTCTCAGCCGTGAAATCAACGGTCATCAATTGGTTTACCTCGACAACGCCGCGACGTCGCAAAAGCCCGAATCGGTCATCAAGGCGCTCTCTCACTACTATGAATACTACAACGCTAACATCCATCGCGGTCTCCATACTCTGAGCGAAGAAGCGACCACGGCATACGAAGATACGAGAGAAAAAATTCGCACGTTCATCGATGCACCTTCTGAGCGCGAAATTATTTTCACGAGAAACGCCACCGAAGCGATCAATCTGGTTCTCAATTCGTGGGGCAAACACAACATCAAAGCCGGCGACGAAATCGTAATTTCGGCGATGGAACACCATTCCAATCACGTCACCTGGCAGCAATTGGCTCTGGAACAAGGCGCAACGCTTCGTTTCATCGAGCTGACCGAAGATGGTCAAATCGATCTCAAACAGGCCGCCACCGTCATTGGTGACAAGACCAAACTGGTTGCCATCACTCAAATGTCCAACGTGCTGGGCACAATCACTCCAGTAAAAGAGATTGTGAAACTGGCTCGCAAACACGGCGCAATCGTTCTCCTCGACGGAGCGCAAGGTGTTCCTCACTTGCCGACATCCGTTAAAGATTTAGATGTCGATTTCCTCGCATTCTCATTCCATAAAATGCTCGGGCCAACCGGCGTCGGCATTCTCTGGGGCCGTGCAGAATTGCTCGAGAAGATGCCACCATTTATGTTCGGCGGCGACATGATCAGTTCCGTCCACAGAGATAGAACGAAGTTCAATGAACTGCCATGGAAGTTCGAAGCCGGAACACCAAACATCGCAGACGTCATTGCCTGTGGCGCCGCACTCGACTATTTGAACGATCTCGGAATGGATGCGGTCAGACAACACGAGATTGAAATCACACGTTATGCGCTTGAGCGTTTGAAAGAGTTTGATGACATCAAAATCTACGGACCAACCGATCCAACGCTCAAGGGTGGAGTAATTTCTTTCACCTTCGCATCGATTCATCCGCACGATCTCGGACAACTTTTAAACGAATCCGCAGTCGCAATTCGCGCCGGACACCACTGCTGCCAACCGCTGATGAACAGCCTCGGAGTGAGTGGAACGGCACGAGCAAGCTTCTACATTTACAACACGAATGAAGACGTCGATAAATTTGTCGACGCGCTATGGGAGGCGAAAAAAGTCTTTGGGCATGTCGCTAGCAGATGATCTCTATCGCGAGACCATTCTGGATCACTATCACAATCCTCGAAATCACGGCGTAATTGACACGCCATCGGCAAAAGTCGAGGGCGTCAATCCGCTTTGTGGCGATGAGCTAACTCTCTACTTGTCGGTCACAGACGGTAAGATTTCCGACGTAAAACTGGAAGCAAAAGGGTGTTCCATCAACACCGCATCTGGTTCCATGATGACCGAAGTGATCGTCGGCAAGAGCCTCGAAGAAGCGCATGAAATCATCAATACGTTTAAAGACATGATGATGAATAAAACCAAAACCGATGTTGAACTGCCCGATGATTTAGAAGATTTGGAAGCACTGCAAGGCGTCAAAAAATATCCGGTGCGCATCAAATGCGCATTGCTTCCATGGAACACTCTGATTGAAGGAATCGAAACGGTCGAAGGCAAGAGATAGTCTCCAAGCCGTTTTTACCCACCAACCCATTGCGACACTCGTTGAGCCAGGAGAGAAAAATGACGACACTTCAAGAAGACATCGTCAGAGAGAGTATTAGAACCGTAGTTGATCCGGAACTCGGAATCAACATTGTCGATCTAGGTTTGGTCTACGGAATTAAAGTCGAAGAAGACTCGAATGTAGTTGTTCAAATGACACTGACCAGCCCGGCATGCCCGGTCGGAGCAGTCATTCAGGCACAAGCCCATCAGGCAGTGAAAAAATTGCCCTGGGTCAAAGAAGTAAAAATCGATCTGGTGTGGTCGCCGCGCTGGGACCCACGCACAATGTCGAGCGAAGAAGTTCAGATGGAACTCGGCATTCTTTAATCAGATACCTACGCTAGAGCACCTCAGTCTGGTTTAAGTCCCAGTCGGGCCGCTTTGCTGAGCAGACGCACAACCACATATACCGATCTACGGAGTGGCTCCTAGCGCCAGTCTTCAATAATTAGTCCGTCAATTCTTTCAAATTCGCGTTCATTCGAGGTGACCAGAACATGTCCGTGTGTAAGCGCACATGCACCGATCAGTAAATCGAACGAACCGATCGGACTCCCTTTTGATTTCAAATTAGCTCTGATGCGAGCGGCTGTCTCAGCGGTGTTGCTATCAAAGGGGATGGTCGTAGTAATATCCCGGAAGCTCTGGAACGCGTCGGAAAATTTTTTGCGGATTGTGGGGTTTAATTCAAATCCATACAGAATCTCCATAACTGTAATGGCTGAAACTGTAATTTGTCCTGGCGACACGCTTTGAATTCTTCGTTTAGTCCGACCAACGCCCGCAAACAAATCGCTGATGGTGCAAGTGTCTAGGAGAAAACTTGTCATATGCAGCCTACAAACTTTCTCGAAAGATATCGTCGCGGTCCACACTGAACTCACTTCGATATTCTTCGAAACGCGGTAGCGACTTGTCCGGCTTGAAATCAAATAGATTCTCAGGCCACTCCGAATTCAGCTGACTCTCAACATATTCTCGAAGAGCCTTTCGCACGATCGCGTTGCGCTTTTCTCCAGTCTTCTTACACAGAGAATCCAGCTTGGACTCCAGTTCCGGCTCAATATACACATGGAAACTCATTTACCAGACTCACAATGCTTGTATGTTATATTATAACATGTTATATAACGGGTGCTTACATCTAAAGTCCGACAAGATCTGTCTTGCGTTGTTAAGCCAAAATCAACTTTCTCTCATGTGCTAATGCAAGTTAGGCTTGGCTCAAAGTAAACTGGTCAGGTATTTCCCTGATGTCAGTCGAATTTGAAGCAAGTACTACACGATCACGACGGTCACGTTGATGACCTCATAAGTGCAATCCTTTTATGGCTTGCGCCAGGCGTCAATTTGCAGGCGGTCGGCGTGACAAATGGCGACTGTTATGTGGATCAGGCGCTGGAAGCGATGCTCAAAATCGCTACATATATAAATGTCGAAGGCGCCGAGATTTCGCAGCAGCCCGACGAAATGCCCAATCCGTTCCCGGAGAACTGGCGCAGAGAGAGCCACATCATCAATGAGCTGCCACTCTTCGGTGACAATTATTTGAAGGAACCTTACCAACAGGGCAGGGCGCGGCGATCCGATGTTGTCTTCAGCGATATCCTCAGCAATTCGAAGGAACCGCTGACCGTAGTTACAACCGGACCGCTCTCGACAATCGCCAAAATAATCACGGAGCAGCCGGCTCTGGCCGGCAATATTCAGGAGATGGTGATCATGGGCGGCGCGATCAACGTCGCAGGCAACGTCGAAGAGGAAGGGCACGACGGTAGCGCCGAGTGGAATATCTACGCCGATCCCGGAGCGTTTAAAACTATCCTTGACACGAAAATTCCACTAAAACTAATTACACTCGACCTAACCAACCAACTGCCCGTAACCAAAGAGTTTCTTGCACGCCTTGAAGCGCAAGCTGAAAAGAGCAAAGCATCAATGCTTGCCACTAAACTCTGGTCATTAGTCAAAGGATTCGAGTACTACTTCTGGGACACGATCACTGCCGCTGCTGCTATTGAACCTGGTCTGTTTAAATTCAAAGAAATGAAAATCGACACTTCAACGAGTGGCAAAAGCCAGGGCAAAACTTTCACGAGCTTGTTCGGCGGGCGTAAAGTGCAAGTGGCGGCCCAGTTGGATAAGAATGCATTCGAAGACTTGCTGCTCTCCGTACTCGCGAGTAAATGAAGCAAATAGACCTCGATTCAAACCTGGAATCTCCTGAATTCGAAGAGCAAACGTTGCCTGACGACGTCTTGGAAGCGCTCGGCGCCGGACGCTTAACGGAGATTGAATACCTCGGCAGTGGCGCTACCAGTAGTGTCTTCAGCGCACACGATAGCAGCCTCGACAAAAAGATCGCCATCAAGTTTTTAAAACATGCCAATGAAAATCGGCTAGTCAATTTTCAGACCGAGGCAAAACTGGCATCAAAACTAAATCACGACAACCTCGTGCGAATTTTGAACTTCGGTGTGACGAAGAAAAATCACGCATTTTTGATAATGGAATTTGTCGATGGAAAAAGTCTCGAACAAATTCTGGAAGAAGTTGGTCGCATTCCAATTGAAATCGCCATTCCTCTACTGTCGCAAATCTGTGATGGATTGGCACATTCGCACGGTAAAAAAATCTCACATCGCGATTTGAAAACCGCCAACATTTTGGTCCAGGGCTACGGTACCGGCGCGATGAAGGCGATCGTTGTCGACTTCGGATTAGCACAAGAACGCCAAACACAGGATAAGTCCACGCAGGGGAGCAGTAGTGGGAAGATTAAAGGCAGCCCGCTATTCATCAGTCCCGAGCAGGCGCAAGGCAAGCATGGAGACGAGCGATCCGACATCTATTCGCTGGGTTGTATCACATTCAATATGTTGACCGGCGCATTGCCTTTCTACTCCGATGAATTGTTTGACCTGCTGCGGTTGCACATTGAAGAACCAGCACCAACTTTATCCGAATACGCCGTCAATGTAGAATTCCCGCCGGCGCTGGAGAGTTGCGTCCAGCGCATGCTTGAAAAATCACCGGAGAAGAGATTTCAAACTATTCAAGAAGTCAAAGATAGCCTTCGGCGTTCGATAAGAATCCAAACCCAGGTTCCGAGTCAAGCATCACAGGTAGTACCACGACGTTTTCGGCGAAGCCTCCTGCTCGTTTGCCTGATAGTGGCTGTTGCAGCCGGAGTGGTTTATAAGAACACAGCATTGGCACCACCCGCGACTCCGATAAAAACTAAGAAGGTTGAAACCCCTGAAGCAAAATTCGATCGTCTTTTCAAATACGATACGGGCCACTTTCTAAGTCACTATCATCATCTGTTCGTCTGCCCGAAGGTAACAGGGTTGATCACAGACGACGATATCGCTTGCCTGGCGCGTGTCAGGCTCGCCACAGAAGATATCAACCTTGCGTTCACGAACATCAAGGGTACCGGTCTTGCGAAGCTGAAAAGCATTCACGGACTGAAGCTCGATTTGTCAAAAACTGAAATGACAGAAGACGGTTTCAAAGAAATCGGGAAGCTTCAGAACCTGCGCGCACTGGCGCTGATGCAGGCGAAGGTCTCGCGCACAATTGTTCGGAATGGAAGGAAATACAATGTTTCGTCCGAAATTTCTGACAAAGAAACTGCTGAAATTGCCAAAGCAAAAAAGCTTCTTGAGTTGAACTTGGACATGTGTCGAGGTGTTGATGATAAGTGCTTCCAGACACTGAGTTCGCTGCCGCTCATTTTGCTCACAGCAAAAGATGCGGGCAAAATTACAGATGTTGGTGCATTGGCGGTGGCCCAAAACAAGAACTTGCAAATGATCCATCTGGACGGATCTCAAATTACCGACAAATCAGTGGATGCCCTGGGCAAACTAGGCGGGCTCATCGACTTTCGCGCGAATCGCTGCAAGATGGTAACCGGAAAATCTCTTCCTCTGCTTTTAAAACGAAATCCAAAATTGCAGTTTTTAGGGATGAGTTTTACCCAGACAACCACAGCTGATCTGCATTGCCTCGAGGGTCGAGATATGGTGTTTCTCGAACTATTAGGCATCCCGATGGGGACTGAAGAAATCAAAATGTTCGGTAACATGCGGAACATGGACACAATGTACCTGAGTCACGTGTCCGATCCGGAATCTCTGAAATTTTTATACCAACTTAAAAACGCAACTCGTCTAGCTTTTCTGGACTCTCCGAAGCTGGACGCGAAGTCACTCTCGATGCTGCAAGAGCAGTTGCCCCAGACGCAGGTTTGGGACGGGCAAAATCGAGCAGCCCGACCAGACGTGCAGGATTTCGCGGGTATGTACGAAGAAAGCTCCAGCGACAAAAATCCGTTTGAGATTTGATTAATCCATTTAAAAGATTTGTCTATAAGAACTAGTTCAAGCTTGTCGAGCCATGTAACCAAGTGGTACGTGGTAAACTGGTTCCGCTTTCAGACCAGTTCAGGGTTCTGCTTGTCTGAAGTTTGAACGATATCGCAGGCACAGGTTTCGAGTTTCAAACGATGCACACCGTTTCACAGTTGGGCACCGGTAAATCAGACCGGACACAAGACGCGAACGGAGAAGGCGGCGGAAAGCCGGCGCTCCAAGTTGAGCCGCCGCATGAAGCATCGTCTTCAGCTGAATCAAAGGGCGACCGGTTCAAGTTTTTAACCGGTCTGACATTCGTTCCGCTGTTCGTAATTTGCTGGCATCATGGTCGAGATTTTTGGCTTCCGATGCAAGGTTTGTTGGAAACTGAAGTCGCGTTTAAACACTTTGTCACATTGTTTTTCGTTCTCTCCGGTTTCGTCATCGCTTTTCGCCATAACGATGTGAAGGACACAGGTTCTACTCTGCGCTTCTATCTCGATCGCACAGCCTGGCTCTGGCCGGTGCATTTGGCCTGTTTATTTTTATTGCTGTTTCTGGTTCCAGAAGTCTTCACAATAAAACGCGATCAGACGCCACCGTTTTTGTGCAATCTATTCATGGTGCAGACATGGGTTCCAATCGCAAAGTACTACTTTAGCTTTAATGCACCTTCGTGGACGACGACCACACTTTTCTCTTTCTACGCCGCTTTTCCGCTAGTTATGCTTGGCGCGCGACGCAACAAAGCAATTTTATTTTCAGTGACCGCCGCGTTTGCATTGATACTCATTTGCGTGACTGCAGCACTGAAACTTCCGGTTGACAATCTCACCGGCGCAAGCATCCAGGGTATGCTCTATGTCAATCCCCTGGCGCGATTGCTCGAATTCTCGACCGGTGTTGTGGGGGCGATCACATACCTGCGCTTCGCAGACAGAATAAAGTTGTCTACTCCGATCGCAACACTATTTGAAATCGCAGCGCTTGCTTTAATTGCATTCGTGAACATTCACAGCAGAGGATGGCAGGCACAAGCCACTCCATATATCACCGAAGCGGGGGCTTTCTGGCTGCATCACAGCGCCGTTTCCTTTATCCCGTTTGCAATATTCATTTTCATTCTCTCAACACAAAAAGGACTGATCTCCAAATTTTTCGCAAGCAAACTGATGGTGTTTCTTGGAGAATTGAGCTTCAGTATGTTCATGATTCACGGCGTCTTGATCGCTTATTTGAACGTGAATTATCGGCAGGAACAGTCGCTGGAATCAGCCTTTTATGCACTAGCCGGATTGCTCATCGCCGGACATATCACGCAAAATCATTTCGTGCGACCGATCAGACGATTGATTACTGACCATGGAAATAAACTGATTGCTAGAAAGTTTCCCACTCCTTCCGATTCATTGAATCAAAGAGCTGGTCAGCGTTTCACTCGCAAAGCCGGTTTGCTGTTAATCACTGAAGCAGTAGCTTGTGCTGCAATGATTTACCTGGCGCAACCTACTATCGTCCCCGTAACTGCAGAACAGTCTGCCACCATCAGCGCCACCGCGACAGCGAAAGACGTTCAATTCGCTCCATGGGTAAACTGCGTAAGTGCAAGTGCCAAGCAGGATGGCAGCAACGTCAGAATCAATACATTGTGGCAACCACTCAAGTCGCAATCGGTAGACTTCTTTATCGTCGCCCGCGTACTCGATAAATCAAACGCGGTGTTAGGTGTGAAACGTTATTCAATGGACGGTCGCCATCAGCAAGTTTCTACTGCGCAGCTCTGGTCAGATATAGTGGATATCCCTGTCTCACCAGATGCCGCGCCAGATCGAGTGGCGATTAAACTTACAAGAGGAAAACGCAAAGCACTCGCGGCAACCTCGAGCGAGCCGGCTCAGGTCGCGTTGGACGAGATGCTTATTCCAGTTATCAAAACCAGCGAGGGCGCTCAGGTCAAATGATCAGTTCAACGGAATCAGCAACTGAATTAAACTCGACATCCGCACCGCCGCCGGCGAACAAGCGCAAGGCGATACTGCTGACCGTCGGTATCATGTTCTTAATCACCGGATTGATCTTTGCCGCATACGGCAACACACTGTTCCACTTTTGGATCGGCGACGACTTCGGGCTGGTCGTTTACCTAAGAGAAGCAATCAAAGGTCCTGAACTGCTGATTCGTGATTTCCGCGGTTCCTGGTTGGGCAGCCCAACTGCGCAGTTTTACCGACCATTTATTTCGGTAACAGTACTGAGTGATTACTTTCTTTTCGGACGTGATACCACCGGGTACCACGTCACGAATGTTCTCTACCTCGTAGCTCCGGCGCTGTGCCTCTACTTCATCGTTCGTTCCTTAGCCGGACCAGAACTGCTAAAAAAATTACCGACATGGCCACTGCTAAGTGCGTTGCTTTTTGGTCTATACCCGTTGCACTCCGAGACCGTGGCATGGATCACCGGTCGCGTAGATTCAGTAGTCACGGCATTCTACGTAGGCAGTGTCCTGGCTTACATGCGCTGGCGCGACACGAAAAAGAGCTGGTACTTTGCTGCCAGCATGTTGCTAATGGCGCTTTCTCTTTTCTCGAAAGAGATGGGCATCATGGTTCCCGCAACACTGGCGGCGTATGAACTGATCGTCGAACATGGCACCGAGAGCCGCAGTGTTCTGCGTCGCATTCGTGATGCCGCAGTCAAGTCCGCTCCGTTTTGGCTGTTACTGGTGGGCTATTTCTTCTTACGTCGTTATGCTCTCGGAACGTTCGTGGGTGGTTACGACGATGCACCGTTTAGTTTTGCCGATTTAGAAACGCTCAAGTACAACTGGGCACACGGTCTTCGAGCATTGATGATTCCCGCCAATTTCGACATTATGAGTTCGAAAGATCCTCTCGTGATTTTATGGCAAGTCTGCCTGGTACCAGCTGTAGTGCTTTCAATTCTCAGTCTGAAAGAACCAATGCTCCGCAGTCGACTGTTCTTCTGTCTCGTCTGGGCAGGTCTTTCACTGGCCCCCGTCTACAAAATTTTCAACATCTCGAACAACCTCCAGAGCAGTCGCTACGGCTATCTGACGAGCGTTCCACTCGCCTGTATGTTGACTGTTGGACTAGCCTGGTTTATCCAATTCTGTATAGCGAAAGCACGAAAAAATCAGACTGTAACTAATTGGAAAGCCCAGTTGCCGCAGGTCGGCCTCTTCCTGTCTTCTGCAATAGCAATTCTCATGCTGGTCGTCGCATTCGGTATGCTGAGAGTCAACAATTCCGCGTGGGCGGAAGCAGGCATCACATCAAATGCTATTCAATCAGAACTGCGGAAATTCTATGAGGCGAATGCAGGCGATCCTCCGGTGTTACTCCTCAACATGCCTGATCATCTTCATGGTGCCTATATCTGTCGCAACGCTCTGGAGGGCATGACGCAGACTCCTCAAGTCCCTCGCGACGTTCACAATCTCGTGAGCATCAGCGAATTCGACAGACTTACACCGTTTGGTTACATGAAGAATTCGTTCCTGCAACACCAGGACAAGGTGCGAATTCTTGCGTGGAATCAGTCCACAAAAACTCTTCAACCCGTAGTTTTAAATGAAGCAGCGACTAGCAACTCGCAACCGTTTGCACTCGATAAAAACCAATTAGCTAGCCTTGTTTCACCATATCATGGCAGTTGCACCGTCACGCCTGATACCGAATCTGGGGTCACGGTCAAACCGACTAAGATTTCAAAACGAGCCGAAATCCTGATCGATCTTCCTTCACCGGTACAGTGCTTCCCTACAGACTTCATCGAGGTTGAGCTGCAGCCCGAGTCAATGCCGACCGAAACAAAAGTAGATCTGGAGTTCAACAATAAGATCTTCGAACAATTCACTTCGAGCGATCTGATTCGAGGATTTTTAAAGACGCCTCTGACTAATGAAAAGCAGACTGTTCTGTTTTCACTGAGAAGCCACCCGACCTGGACGATGGGAGGACAGGCGTCGAAGCTGATGCTGCGGCTCCCGCTCAATACTGGCTACAAACTAACCTCAATCCGCGCAGTGCCAGCCAGTGAAATCATGCCTTTGGTTTCGTTCCCAGGCTCCGATTGTCTGGGTAGCAAGGGCGTAGATTACCTCGCTAAAGATCAAGTGACACCCCTTTCCTACGATGCATCGAAGATCGCTGGAGCCACCGGCGTAGCCCTCGAAATCACAAAGAGAAACGGCGCATTCCAATGGCCAAACTCTGTCGCTGCCGATGAACCGGCCACGGTTCTGAAAAATCATTCAGGTGCGGTGGGGATAATTTCTCTTTCTCGCCCCGACTTCAAAGATAAGGGCCTGTTTGAATTGCGGTGCAGAGCGGTCGACAAAGACGGCAACAAAATCGGTGTCGCAAGCGACCACTTCGTCGTCTTCATGACCGAGTAATATCGCCACACGTATCAAAAGGATACAGAATCAATAGCGCGCAAGTTGTGCAATATCTAAGAAAAACCATCTATTAAAAGGCTCACAGGTTCAAGCGCCCCGGGAAGCCAAGTACACACGATATAATGCTGCGTTTAGATCCTGAATCGCACGAGTATCCCCTACTTAGGTTCCACAGCATGCAGGCCGTCCAACAGCAGCCCACACAACAGATTCCAAAGGAAACGACCACCGCAGCGGACGTGAAAGCGCCAGCCCAAAAGGTGATTATGCCTTTGACTGGGTTGAGATTCTTGCCCCTCATGGCGATCGTATGGCACCACTCGCGTGACCGATTCACCTTCATGCACGGCTTTGCTGAAGACATCAGCTTTGTCCATGGAGTCGCATTTTTCTTCGTGCTCTCGGGATTCATCCTGACTTATCGATACAACTACGTCAAAGACGTCGGCACATCACTACACTTCTTCCTGGCTCGTACAGCACGTCTCTGGCCGATGCACGTGTTCTGTCTCACGCTTTTGCTTGTACTCGTATCTGAAGTATTCAAAGTAAAAGGCGCGATGGTGCCGGTCTTCTTCTGCAATTTGTTTATGCTGCATTCGTGGGTGCCAATCTGGACCTATTACTTCAGCTTCAATGGACCGTCTTGGAGCAGCGCGACACTGTCATTTTTCGATTTCGCATTTCCAATTCTGTTCTTAACAGCCAAACGAAATTGGCTGCTGCCACTGGCTATAACAGCATCTTTCGTACTCATCATGATTTCGCTGTGTAACATCGGTCACCTGGAGATGTCCAGCACAACCGGTCCTTGCATTAATGGTCTGGTCTACATCAACCCATTAGCCAGGCTGCTCGAGTTTACAACCGGAATTGTCGCGGCTCTCGCGTTTCAAAAGTTTTCGCACAAATTCAAACTCGGTCCAATCCAGACCACCGTGCTAGAAGTCGCAGTGCTTGGACTGATTGCGTTCATAACCTTAAACAGTCACCACTGGAAAGCACTAACAACGCCATGGGCTACCGAAGCCGGTGCATTGTGGATTCATAACAGTGGAGTGGCATTCATCCCATGCGCATTGCTAATCATGGTTTTGGCAACAGAGCGCGGATGGGTCTCTAAGTTTTTCGGAACCAAATGGATGGGAGTGCTGGGCGATATGAGCTTCGCGCTCTACATGCTGCACGGCGTCTTCATCGCGTATTTCACCGTCAACTTCCATGATGAGACTTCACCGATCAACGCATTCTTTTTCTTCGCCAGCCTCCTGGTCGCAGCTCACCTCATGCACAACTTCATCATTCAACCTATGCGCAAGCAGGTTTTGAAGCACGGAACGACATTGCTCTCACTGAAGTGGGCGCCACCACCTAGACCACCAAGCACGAGAAAACCAAAGTCCAAAGAAAAAATCATGCGCGGCAGATTGGTCCTCGCCGCCGAGGTTGTCGTTTTCATCGGACTGATGTATCTCGCACTGCCGACAATCGACAAGATTACGCCGGCCGAAGCAGAGAAGGTCGCTGCGAAAGCCAGTGTGCACGATATCAATTTCGCGCCCTGGGTTGAGTGCAAAAGTAGCGCTGCGGTGGCATCCGGGCACAAAGTCGATGTGACGACCGTCTGGCAATCACTTAAAGCGCAATCGGTCGACTATCACGTCAGCATGTTTGTTCATGACAAAGCAGGCAAGGTCTTAGGCTTCGCCGCATACAAACTAGATGGGCGCCACCAGCAGATTTCCGGTGGCACGCTCTGGGAAGATAAAGTAAGCATCAAGGTAGCTTCCGAAGAAGCCGACAGTGTTTCCATCAAACTGACCCAAGGGCGCAAACGAAAAGTAGTCGAGCCGGCCGCCAGCCCAGCAACCAGTCCTACCAAGGATTCCATCGTGATCCCTGTGGTACGTGAGATCGCTTGTCAGTAAAATTGACAGCGGTTTCGCTATAACGTCGGTATCATATTTGGTGCGACAGACAGGGCATGCAAAAATTTGTCGAACAATCAATTTCCGTTCTTTCAACAGCGGTTATCGTTGTTTCACTTGGGTATCTGCTGATGGCAAACCACTTTAAAACAGCTGGTGATTGGACAGACTTGCACGTTATCGACGCACACGCTCACATTGGGTCTTTTGCAGGATACGATTTGAGCACGCCGACTTTGCTGCGAAATATTGAATCGTTCGGCGTGAAGCGGGCGCTGGTATCCAACATCGACGGTTCCAATCTGCCCGGGGTGACCGGGAACCTCGACGAAAAAACGTCAAACGAAATTACTATTCAGGTCGTTAAAGAACATCCCAAAATACTGCGAGGCATCCTCTGGACTCGTCCGGCTGATGGCGATCCTAAACTAATAGAGCGTCTTCTCAACGAAAGCAAAGACGCTGATGGTCAACCAATTTTTGTGGCATTGAAGTTTCATCCTGAGTTCAATCAGATTTTCGCGGACGATGAGAAGCTGAATCCGTATATGGAAATTTGCGACCGCCACAAAATTCCAGCGGTGTTCCATTGCGGAGGAGCCCGCTCTTACTCATCTCCTGAGCGGATATACGCGCTTGCCAAACGGTATCCACGCGTGGCGACAGTTCTTTATCATATGGGATTTGGAACCGATCATACTGCCGCGATCAAAGTCGCGAAAGAAGCGAAGGATAAGGGCGACGCAGCAGTGTATTTGGAAACCGCCCAAGCGGCTCCTGGAGGCGTCCTGGATGCGATCAATCAATTAGGCAGTACATATGTTCTCTTCGGAACGGATGCAACGTATTTTGGACGTGAGCACTACCAGCAGTATCAACCGCAAATCGACATGTTGAAGAAACACTTGTCTAAAGATGATCTCGATAACGTTTTGCATAAGAATGCTGAGCGCTTGTTTCACATATAAGAATAAACACGATCAGGTTCTGATCGAGTAATACTATTCATCCTTATATGTCGCATCATTCGAAAACCGCGCCCAGTGAGCGAAATTGCAGCATCGTTACATAATTGCAAAAGACCTTTGACAAAGAAAACTATTCGTCCATAATGGTCACATGCAAAACCGCTTGAATATGTCTATGGCAATGTCGATGCCCTCCGGAGAGGGTGGCGTTGCTTCATGCGAGTTCTGGCATAACTAATTAAGTTATTGAATCGTACGCAACGCCCCTTCTCCTCACCGAGAAGGGGCGTTTTTCTGCATGCCAAAAACAAGGAGATCGAACAATGAGTATCTACAAACAATTCGAAGAGTGTCAAAACCAGAGCTTCTCAACCCGCGCTATTCATGCCGGACAAGACTGTGATCCGACCACCGGTGCGTTAAACACACCGATATTTCAGACCTCAACCTTCGTACTAGAAGAACTCGGAAAGAATCGTGGCTATCAATATGCCCGGACGCACAACCCAACCAGAACCGCTCTTGAGGAGTGCCTGGCTTCATTGGAAAACGCCAAGTACGCACTGGCATCAGCGTCCGGTTTGTCCGCGGCATACACAGTTACGAACCTGCTTTCGCAAGGCGATAATGTAATCGTCGGAGAAGATGTCTATGGTGGCGTCTACCGGCTTTTCGAGCAAGTCTTGACTCGTTACGGAATCACATTCACCTACGTCAACGCACAAAATCTTATTGATATTGAAAACGCAATCACACCAGCAACTAAGTTAGTTTGGATCGAAACGCCAACCAACCCGCTCGTTAAACTTGCCGATGTTCGCGCCATTGCCGATCTCTGTCATGCAAACGGGCTCTTGCTTGCCGTCGACAATACCTTCGCCACGCCTTATTTTCAACGACCATTAGAACTTGGAGCCGACGTAATTATTCACAGCACAACAAAATATCTCGGCGGGCACAGTGACGTCATAGGTGGTGCAATCGTCACGTCAAATCCTGAACTCTACGAACGCCTTCAATATCACAACAACGCTGTGGGAGCCGTTCCCGGACCATTCGACTGTTTCCTCGTCTTGCGTGGATTGAAGACTTTAAAACTGCGCATGAGAGAGCATGAACGCAATGCAACTGCCATCGCCAATTTCTTAGAATCACATCCATCGGTTGAGCGAGTTCTTTATCCTGGCTTGAAGAGCCACTCGCAACACGATCTCGCGGCAAAACAAATGACTGGTTTCGGCGGAATGCTTTCGTTTGTCGTCAAAGGCGGATTGGACGCTGCAGCTTCGACAGTCGGTTCCACAAAACTTTTCCAGCTCGCAGAGAGCCTGGGCGGGGTCAAATCACTGATTTGCCACCCTGCCACGATGACTCACAAACCGATTCCGAAAGAAATCCGCGAACATTGCGGAATTGTTGACGGATTGATCAGGCTCTCTCCTGGAATCGAAGAAGCTGAAGACCTGATTGCCGACCTCGATCAAGCATTAGCTGGCAGCCGCACCCAATGCGCCGTTCGTGAACTCGCTGTGGCGAAATAGGAGGAATGATGAGTAGCATTTCCGTTCTCAAATTTGGTGGCACGTCCGTCAAAAATATCGGCCGAATCAATCACGTTGTCGACATCATCGCGCAAAAAAGAACTCCGAAGCAAATTGTCGTGGTCTCCGCGATGGGCGACACGACCGACTATCTCTACGGTCTGGCGAAACAATGCGCTAACGCGCCAGACAAAAGAGAACTCGATATGCTTCTTTCAACTGGTGAACAAATTTCGATTGCGCTCATCACCATTATTTTGAAAGATCGTGGTATCAAAGCGAAATCGTTTACCGGCTCACAAATCGGCATCGTCACCGACAACAGCCACAGCTGTGCCCGTATTCTAGATATCAGCGCCACAGCGTTGAAAGATGCATTGCGCGAATACGACGTTCTCGTAGTGGCTGGATTTCAAGGTCTCAGTGAATCCGGCGAGATCACCACGCTCGGACGTGGCGGTTCCGATACATCAGCGGTGGCATTAGCCGCCGCCACGGGCGCCGGAGACTGTCACATCTACACCGATGTAGATGGAATCTTCACAAGCGATCCGAATCAAATAAAAGAAACTTCGTTGATCGAAACTCTATCCTACTCGGAAACAATCGAACTTGCTCGCGCCGGAGCACAGGTCCTGCACCCACGCGCGGCAGAACTGGCGCGGCAATACTCGATCAAGCTACGAATTCGAAACACATTCAACCCCAATAACAATGGCACATTAATCACAGGAGCAAGAAACGTGGAAAAAGTTTGCAAAGTAAAAGCCGTCGCCGTAGATTCGCACCAGGCGTATGTCTTACTCACTAACGTACCAACAACATATCCAATTCTGGCAGAATGCGAAAAGTTATTTGCCAACGAAGACGCTTCAATCGATGTCGTTTCACAGACGAATCTAAATGATGAAGAGTGCCTCGTACAGCTAGCCCTGAAATATACCGACGACAAACTTTTGCAAAACACATTGGAAGTTTTGAAAACAAACTGCGGTGCAGAAGAACTGACGGCAGATTTCGATGTAAGCAAAATAAGCCTGATTGGAAGCGGCATCGGCAGCGCATCGGAGATTAGAACCAAAGCTCTAACGATTTTGACCTCAGCATGCATCCAGGTGCGTTTATTCTCATCAAGTGAATCGACCATATCATTCCTGGTCAATGCAGAACATGCCAAACGCGCGGCAGATCTCCTGCACCATGAATTCCTCGGCGCCCAGCGCGCGCCATCCACCTACCAACACAATTCGAAGCCGCTAAAAGGAGTGGCGTCCCACTAAAGTTTTCCGCCGCACAGGGCAGAGGTGAAGTTGAGCAGACTCTCTGTTTAGCTTCACTTTCTGCTATTCAGCCGCACAGTTTCAAAATTGAGAACCAGCCAGATAGACAAGGACGGCAGACTAATTCGATCCAGGGTTAACCCTGCTTGACTACAACACGTTTGGAACGTAGCCTAGAAGTAGTTCAACTTTACTAGTCCGACATCCTAACTGGCGCGAAGACCCCTTAATGAGTCAATCATTGAGCGTGTCTGTGGTTTCCTTTCACAAATGCGAGCTGTACTACTCATGAAACAGCAAATTCTAAAAGCTCAAAAGATCTTCAAGTCGATCATCGAGAGCAAGAAATATAAGTGGTATCAACGCGGAGTCATCGCGATATCAGGGGTGGTGGCAGGGTTGTTCATCATAGATAGCGTCCCGTATTACACCGCAATCGGTGAAGGTAAGCACGCATTCGAGGCAGGGAATTACAAAGCTGCCGAAAAATCTTTTCAAGACGCGATTGATGCCTCGAAGAAATATGGAGATGCGGATACCCGCTATTTAAGCGCCTTGAACAATATGGCGGAGTTAGAACGTGTCACCGCGAAGTATTCAAAATCAGAATCGCATTATCTAGAATTGACGCAACTGGCTGAGAAAAATCTGAAAAAGGATCGCATGGAAATCCCGCTCAGCCTGAACGGTTTGGCGCTTACTTACCGAGATCAATCAAAGTACGAGGAGGCAGAAGACTCGTACGTCAAAGCTCTCAAGCTTTGGGACACCAATATCAAGAAGCCGGAAGATCCGCGCCGCGCCTCCATCTTGAATGGACTTGCGAAGGTCTATCGCGATACCGGACGTCTCGCAAAAGCCGACGAATGTTACAAAGAAGCGCTTGCCATCAAAGAGAAGGCTTTGGGAACGAATGATGTCGCGAACTCCTCGATACTCGTCAACATGGGTACAGTTTACCGAGATACCGGTCGTTATGCGGAAGCGGAGCGGTGCTACAAACGTGCACTCGCTATGGACATGTCGGCGCTTGGTCCTGATCACCCTGACACGGCAACGGATATCAACGACCTTGCTGGATTGTACAGAATCACTGGTCGTCTTAAAGAAGCTGAACCTCTCTTTAACCAGTCGTTGAAAATACGTCAGTCAAAACTTGGAAAGAACCATCCACTGGTCGCTAAAAGCTTGACTGGACTTGGTGCTATCCGTTTGAAACAAGACAAACCAATGGAAGCAGAAAAATATTTGAAAGATGCCCTCGCCGTTCAAAACGCGTCACTGCCCCATAATCACAAGGACATAGCGGACACGGATGAATACCTCAGCAAGGTTTACGCGCAAGAGAAGCGTTATTCCGAGGCGATTGCAGCACTAGATGACTGCCTGAAGATTCGTGAAAGTATTCTCGGTGAATCACATCCTGACACAGGAATCGCCTATCTCGAATTGGCGAAGCTGAACAGGCTCATTGGCGAAAACGCCGTGGCAGCTCAACAACTGGAGAAGTCGAGAACTATTCTGGCGAAGTCGCTGGGACCGAAACACCCGCTCTCTGTCGAAGCGGTATCGTTGAAGATCTGAGCGCGCATGCTTGCTCACAGACATGCATATCTCGCCGAACCGAACCGTATACAAAACGGATTATTCAACGAAGTTACCAAGCACCAAGACATGATGCTTTGCAACCATTCGATGATTTAACGCGTCAAACCGCCCTCTCGAACTGCTCGTTTAGCGGATTCCTAACTAAATATATAATTACGGCCGAGATTATACACAGATACTGATCTATCATTTGAGTGGACAGAAGATCATCGCCCGTAAGACTCTGTCAGCTATTTGGACTGCAACGTTGAGCAGCCAATGGCACGGCTTGCTGGGCCCGAGAGGAAGCTATGATTTTTGGAAGCAAAAGCAAAATCACTGAAGCAGAAGTCAAGAAAGCACTGTCCAATGTGATGGACCCCGATCTTCATGTCGACATCGTTACGTTGAAGATGGTTTCGGACATCAAGATTGAAGGGAAGAAAGTTCACTTCAAGCTCACGCTGACGACTCCGGCATGCCCGTTGAAAGAAAAGATTGAATCGGACTGCCGCGATGCAATCATGGCAATTCCCGGTGTCGAAGAAATCGACATGGTGACTGACGCTCAAGTCACCGGCAAAGGCAAGGTTTCTGACAAAGAACCAATTCCTGGAATTAAACATATCATCGCTGTCACCTCCGGCAAAGGCGGCGTCGGCAAAACAACAGTTTCCATCAACCTTGCAGCAGCGCTCACTCACCTGGGTGCCAAGGTTGGAATTCTTGATTCCGATATCACAGGTCCTAACTGCCCGTTGATGCTCGGTGTAGACGGTTACAATCCGAAAGCAATCGAGAATCGCATTATGCCTGCGGAAAACTATGGCATCAAATGTATGTCGATGGCATTCTTCGTTGCCAAAGACACTCCGCTGATCTGGCGCGGGCCTATGCTCGACAAAGCCATCCGTCAGTTTTTGCGCGATGTCGAATGGGGCGAACTGGATTATTTGATCGTAGATATGCCACCAGGTACTGGTGATGCGCAACTATCGATGGTGCAATCAACGGATATGTCCGGTGGTGTAATTGTCACTACACCACAGGAAGTGGCACTCCTCGACGGCATGAAGGGACTTGCGATGTTCCGTCAAATGAACGTTCCCGTCTTGGGATTCATTGAGAACATGAGCTATTTCGTTCCACCTGGATCTACCGAGAGATATGAGATCTTCGGTCATGGTGGTGGCAAAAAGATGGCACAAGAATATGGTGTGCCATTCCTTGGAGAAGTGCCGATCGATATGAAGATCCGCGAAGGCGGGGACACGGGTAGACCGATCGTGGCGTGTGAACCGGATAGCGAGATTGCTAAGGCGTTCATCGAAGTTGCGAAACAGGTTGCTGCGCAAGTAAGCATTCACGCGTTGCAACCGGCGTAAGCCGGTAGGCTACATAGCACCGGATACGACACCGAAACGGTGAGAAGCAGGCTGGAAGCCTGCGCTCCCAGGAGCAGCCATTAGCAGCCTGGGCGCCTGCAAGGCGCCCCTACAATTATTGAACGTAGAAAGCGTTTATTGAACGTAGAAGGCGTTTATGAACGTAGAAGGCGTTTATTGAACGTAGAAGGTGTTTATTGAACGTAGCGGCGTTTATGAACGTAGAAGGCGTTTATTGAACGTAGCGGCGTTTATTGAACGTAGCGGCGTTTATGAACGTAGAAGGCGTTTATTGAACGTAGCGGCGTTTATTGAACGTAGCGGCGTTTATTGAACGCAGCGGCGTTTATTGAACGCAGCGGCGTTTATTGAACGTAGTGGCGTTTATTGAACGTAGCGGCGTTTATTGAACGTAGAAGGCGTGGCCGTACTTTGTTCGGACAATTTAGTGGTGGCTTGCCAGTTTGATCGATTTTTCGAAAAGGGGGGCGGAAACTTTGTGCGATTGGGCCCTTCACAAATGGAGAGCGCGTATTATACTTGTCACGAACAGTTTTGTTTGATACCACGTATAACACCACTTCAGAAATATCCATTTGTGCTAAAAAGTATATCGATTACCAACCTGGCGATTATTGGCGAGCTCGAAGTCCACTGGACCAACGGACTCAACATCCTCACAGGGGAGACGGGCGCCGGAAAGTCGATTCTGTTCGACGCGCTCAGTATCGTCCTTGGTGCCAAGGTCAGTGCTAATCAAATTCGCGACGGCAAAGATCGAGCAACGATTGAAGGAACGTTCGAGCCATCACCGACGGTGACAGCCTGGTTGAAGCAGCAAGAATTGATCGATGAAGATCAGACCGATCTAATCGTTTACCGCGAAGTAACACGCTCCGGTTCACGAGCACGGATCAACGGTATACCTGTCAACGCCTCACATTTGAATGAGCTCCGACAGCTATTGCTCACATTTCACGCCCAACACGAACTGCGCACACTGATGACTAACAGCGCACAGTTGGAACTGTTAGATGGTTTAGGAAATAAATCACACGGTCAATTGCGTGAGCGTTTAAAAACACAATACGCGCGCTACCGAGATTTAAAGCGGCAGTTTGAAGAACTCTCGATATCCGAAGACGAGCGCTCCAGGCGCCTCGACTTCGCCAGGTTTCAACTCGAAGAAATTTCCGAAGCGAATTTGACGGTTGCAAATGAAGATGAAGAGCTTGACGATCGACATAAGGTTTTAGCGAATGCTGCCCACCTCGAGTCCACGATCGAGCGAGTGACCGAACAACTTGCCGGCGGAGACTCGCACTATGGCGAAGCCGGAAAACCTGCCCGTGATTTGATCCAAGAGAGTCTTTCCGATCTCGAGTCGTTAGTGGAACTGGATGGACACGTTTCCGATCCGACCAATTACTTGCGTGAAAGTTTAGCCAACCTCGAAGAAGCTATAGATGGAATTCGTCGCTATCGAAATTCGCTGGATCTCGATCCTGAATCTCTAGATCAGGTTGAAGAACGGCTGGCGGTCCTCACTCAGGTGAAGCGCAAGTACGGACCTAGCCTCAAAGAAGCAATCGATCGAAGAGATCAATTGCAAGAAGAAATCGAAAAATTAGACAACGCCACCAACACCATCGGCGAAATTCAAAAAGAACTTGCCGATCTAAAAGAACAGTCGAGAGAAACCGCAGAGAAACTTTCGCAGGAAAGAAAGAAACTCGCAGAAGCGCTAACCAAGTCGATATTAAACGAGTTGCGCGATCTGGGAATGGAACGCTGCCGTTTCTCCATAGGTTTCACTGCACTTGATGATGTCACTGCCGATGGCATAGATAAAGTTGAGTTTCTTATTGCGCCAAACCCTGGTCAACCATTGGCATCGCTCGCAAAAATCGCGTCGGGCGGCGAATTGTCTCGGATTATGCTCGCGCTGAAAACAATCTTCGCTCGCGCCGACCGAGTATCCACCGTGGTTTTCGATGAAATCGACACCGGTTTGAGTGGCAAGGTTCTCAAAGCCATAAGGGACAAATTAGTAACCCTCGCCAAGAGCCATCAGATTCTGTGCATCACCCACCAACCGATAATTGCTTCCGTCGCGGACAATTACGTGCAGGTATGTAAAGAACAGACACATGATAAAACGGTAATCATGGCAAAGCGCCTGACAGGCGACGCTCAGCTAAAAGCACTGGCGGAAATGGCCAGCGGGCGCGAAGGCGAAGGCGTAGCCCTCACTTTCGCCAATTCCCTCATGGAAGAGGCGATGCAGGTGAAGGGTTCATTCAATTAGATTGGATTTAAAGCAGCGACATTCTGTCAACACTGCTTCAAACATTGGGCAGTGTCGTTGACATAAGCCTGACTCATTCAATAGAATCAACCTTCTACGCGGCATTGGGGTGTCGCCAAGCGGTAAGGCAGCTGGTTTTGGTCCAGCCATTCCGAGGTTCGAATCCTTGCACCCCAGCGCTCTTTTTTGCGCCTCATTTTGAGGTGCGCAAGAAACATACATAAACGAATAGCAAATACGGATTACGAAAATGGAAAAGTTCAAGCTCAAAGCCGAGAAACGAGAAGACAAAAAGCCGAATGCAATTCGCAGAGACGGCAATGTCCCAGCCACGGTCTACGGACCTTCTTTCCCGCCAGAAAGCGTGCAAGTTAATGCTCGCGAATTCGGAAGACTTCCAGCAGCTGCGTACTCGCACCTTCTCGAACTCGAATTGGGCGGCGGAAAGCCACTAAGCGTGATCATCCGCAACGTTCAACGTAAGTCGACCTCAGACGAAGTGATCAACGTTGAATTCTATAGAGTAAATCTCGACAAGAAACTGACCGTGACCGTTCCGATTCACTTCGTTGGCGTTTCACCAGCAGTTGCCACCAAAGGTGCTCAATTCCTCGAATCACATGTTGATGTCGAAATCGAATGCATGCCCGGCGACATCCCTGATTTCATCGAATGCGACATCAGCTCATTGAAAGAACTCGATTCGGCAGTTACTTTCCATGAACTGAAGATTCCAAAAAATGTTGAAGTTCTCAACCCACCTGATGAAATCGTCGCAAGAGCAGTAACTCCTAGAACAACTGCTCAGGAAGACACTTCAGCCGCCGCCGCTGCAGCTCCAGAAAAAGCTGGCGAAGAGAAAGAAGAAGAAGCTGCATCAGAAGAATAGTTCTGAAGCACAGAAACCAAACAGAATTGAAAACGACCGTCACCGCGACGGTTTTTTGTTTCGATAGAGTAATGGAAAGTAGCGGCGCGGGCGGCTCGCGAGCCGCCCCTACAATTAAAACGTTTGACGTACCTCTGAAACACGCCATATTATTTGATGAGCTTTTGCTAATAACTGCGATTTTCAGGAAGCTTCAAACACTTCCTATGCCTTATCTAAGGATGGTTTTCATTAGGTTTGTTACCATCGTTTTTCACAGCTTGAAAAGCGGAAATCGGAGCGCATGGGTCTCAAGAAATTGACCGGCTGGTTCAAATCAATACCCCTTCTGGGCGCGCTGGCCATCCTTGTAGTGGTCAACGTCGGGCTGCTGGTGCTTGATCCGATCAAGAAAATCGATGTGGACAGCTTGCCGACGATCCGGACCTGGTCGTACTGGGCGGCGCAAGATTATAGAACCCTGCCGAAAGCTCCGGATGTCGTATTCGTCGGCTCCTCAGTAATGATGCACCCGACCTGGTGGCAAGAAGCGGCTTATCGAAACAAAGATGTTGATCTGGTGGCAGATCACGTGTCGCATTATTCCGAAGACATGTTGCGCAAGTACGCCGGTGTGTCGAATCTGACGTGTTTCAATTTCGGACTGCCTGGCGCTGTTCCATCCGATGGATACATGATCACGAAAGCACTTTTCAAAGGCGATCGTAAACCAAAGGTTGTCGTGATCGGCATGGTTCCTCGTGACCTTGTCGACAACGATTTCGGTCATGCCGCCTCTTCTCGGCACTACCATTACCTCTCTCGCTTCGTCGACACCACCGGTCTGGAACCACTGGCGGTGCCCAACATTTGGGAGCGTCCGCAGTATTGGGTCAACGATTTCATTTACTTTAAAGGTAAGGGGCAGCCAATTCAGCAAGTCATGCGCCACGGCGTAGAGCAGCTCTGCAAGCCGGTTCTCGCCAGCCTGCCGGGCAGCCCGCTCGATCACGTCACCGACGAGGATCGCAAGTTTGCCATGCACCGAGCGGAACTCGAAAAAGGTGTTTGGGTTGCACATCCAACAACTCCATATTTCTATGCCACCATCGCCGATGCCGACTGTTTGAAACGTTATGCAACGCCAAACAACGAACTGTTCGAAAACCAAAAGACCTGGCTGGACATGAACCTCAAGGCGTTGAAACAAGAAGACATCAAAGTACTGCTGATTAACATGCCGGTAACTACAGTCGCGCAGCGTTGCATGCGAGACGGTGTGTACAAACGCCATGTAGATACGCTGAAAACACTCGCTTCAAAATACGATTGCGACTTCCTCGATGCCCAGGCTACCGGAAAGTTTGGTCCCCGTGATTTCACGGACTGGGCGCACATGGATGCCTCAGGCGGTGAGATACTGCACCAGCTCATTGCTGAGTTTATCGCCAGTAAGAAACCTCTGGTATCGCGCTTAGCAGGCTCATCTTCCGTCGCCACCAAAGAGTCCAATCAGCTTTAGGAGTTTGTAGATGCTGTTCAACAGTGTAGCCTATCTGATTTTTCTGCCAATAACAGTGGCACTGTTTTGGTTGATTCCCGCCAAGTGGCGGTCAGCAGCGCTGCTTCTCGCGAGCTACGTGTTCTACATGTTCTGGAAACCGATCTACGGTGTCCTGATTCTCGGATTGACTGCGTTGAACTATGGCTTTGGCTTCGCAATCGACAGAAGCGAGAAAAACAAAGGCAAGTGGCTTGCGCTCGCCCTGACAGCCAATCTTCTAGTGCTCGGATATTTCAAATACGCGTTTATGACACGCGATCTTATCAACGATGTGGTCAAAGCCGTCGGCTTACATCAAATTCCGAATATCACCTGGGAAATCATTTTGCCGCTCGGTATCTCGTTCTTCGTGTTCGAATTCATCCACTACCTGGTTGATATTTATCGTGGTGATAAACCAGTCAAATCATTTATTGAGTTCGCACTGTTTCCTAGCTTCTTCCCAACCCAGATCGCCGGTCCGATCAAGCGCTACCAGGACTTCATTCCGCAGCTCAAGTTTGAAAAGAAACTGAATATTGCTGATTTCAATCAGTCCGTGGAATTGATCTTCTTCGGCTTGTTCAAGAAAGTAGTGCTTGCCGACATGCTGGGAATTCTCGTGACACGCTGTTATGCTCACCCAGAGATGCTCACTGGAGCGGACTTCTGGCTAGCCACCTGGGCGTTTACCTTCCAGGTGTACTTCGATTTCTCGGGATACACTGATATCGCCCGTGGTTCCGCTTTATTGTTCGGTATCAAGGTGCCGGCAAACTTCAATTTGCCGTATCTATCGGGATCCTATAGCGAATTCTGGAAGCGTTGGCACATCACGTTATCGAAGTGGTTGAGAGACTATTTGTACATTCCACTGGGCGGCAGTCGCAAGGGTGAAGTTCGCACATGCATCAACCTGGTGATTACCATGACACTAGGTGGACTCTGGCACGGAGCGGCTCCGCATCTCGTTGTCTGGGGTTTCTATGTGGGCGTTCTGCTCGTGCTCCACCGCATGTGGCGGCATGTCGTCGCAAAGAGCAAGGCGCTCGAGAAGATTGTTGAAACCAAGGTATTCCACATATTTGCAATCGCATTGACGTTTAACGCGCACGCGATTGGTCTTGCGATGTTCCGCGCTAATAACATTCCGGAAGGCTTCCTGGTCATCGCCAAGATGTTCAACCTGGCACCCGCAGCGGAGGGGCTAGCGAACTGGCAGCCGGCGATTTTAAACACGAATGGCTCGATCGTTTATCCGATACTACCCTTGGTGCTCGTCGCGATGTGGGTTATGCAGGTTGTTTGCTCCAAGTCGAAAGAGAAAGGCAGTATCATGCCGAACTTCTTCACCGGGTTTAAACCGGCATACCTGGCGGTTCTTATCGCGATGCTGTTGATCTTCTCACCGGACGTGACGCCGTCATTTATCTACTTCCAGTTCTAGCGGGTTGAGTTTACGCTGGATCGGGGACGCCGACGGTTGAGCTGCCTTCTCGGGGCTCGTCGGGATTGGCTGTTGATGGGACTGTAGCGACTTGGCCTTTTTCGTCTTTCTTGGCGATTGGAAGTTTAACAGTGAAGGTTGAGCCTTTGTTCAATTCACTTTCCAGATCGATTGTGCCGCCATGAGCCTTAATGATCGTCATTGCTATGGCTAATCCCAAACCGGATCCACCGCCGTACAAGCGGCTCCGTGTGCGACTTCTCTCGACTCGGTAGAATCGATCGAAGATGCGTTGTTGATCGGCAGGTGCGATACCAATGCCGGTATCAATCACGCGAATGATCGCTTGCTCGCCACTTGACCGCACAGTAATGGTAACTTTACCGCCCGCTTGCGTAGCTTTGATCGCGTTGTTGGCGAGGTTTAAAAACACCTGCTTGAGCCGGTCAGCATCAGCATTCACCATGATTGGCGTTTGCGGCATTATGACTTGAACTTCGATCTGTTCAGGTGCCACCATTACGACCGTGTCTTCAACACTGCCGACTACATCGCGCAGATCGATGAATTCCAGTTGACTGATGATCGCCTGTCCAGCGTCAGCCCGAGCTAATTGCAGCAAATCCGAAACCAGGCGAATCAAGCGCCCGGATTCATCCGAGACTGTTTGAAGGGCTTCACCCAAGAGATTAGCATCGATGTTAGAGCCGCGCCGCATGAGCAGTTTCGTATAACCCTGAATCGAGGTCAGCGGCGTTCTCAATTCGTGCGATGCATCGGCAACGAACTGGCATTGGATGTTGAGCGACTCTTCCAATCGGTTAAGCAGCTTGTTGAAGGACTTTCGCAGTTCGAGCGTTTCGGAAGGTTCGTTGGGATCAACTTCCAGACGCTTGCGGATATCGACGGAGTGAAGCTCTGTGGTGGACTGCAAAAGGTTGGTGATTGGTTTCAAAATTACTTCGGCAAGAAACCAATTTACGCCCAAAATGAGGACAATGAGAGGCAGGTACCAGGGTGCCAGCCGAACAAGACTTTCAAGAATATCGCCCGTAATTCCAAAAACAATCAGGTGGCAAACGACAATAGGAATCAAGCCGGAAAGACTCATGGCGAGAGCCATGCGAAATCGCATCGTCTTTGACCAGCCCGTTTTTTCCATGTTTCCCTGAGCTACACCCGGATCGAGAGACCAGCAACGGTCCCCGGAATTTGGCATTCCGTTACATTGTACATGAACAGCGGGGCGGGGTTAAGCCAAAACACGTTAATGATCGACGAAGCCGCCACCTTGCGGTTATCACCTAATCAAATTCCGGAAAACTTTCTCGGAAAAAGCAGTTACGCTATCCAATTGACGGATTGCGAGAAAACTTTCAAATGCCATCATATATGGTGGCACACAATTTAATGCCAAAAGTTGACGAACTTATTTTTTAGTCAAAAGGGTAGTTTTAAACTCTTGGGCAAGATGCTTATTCGACACAATACAACTGCCTTGATATACGGACTTTCCGCCGGAGAGATCAGCAAATACACCACCGGCTTCCTCGATGATTATCTTCATCGGAGCAAGATCCCAAGGTTTAACACCTACTTCCAGCATTGCTTCCGCTTTGCCTTCAAAGACGAACGCGAATCCGAGATAATCTCCAAAACCACGCTGCCTGCAGGTTTTCTTCATTAGATCTGTAAAGCCGTCCCAGTATCCTTCATTCAAAATTCGGTTGGCGCCACCGAAGTTGAACAGCGCGTCTTCCAATTTATCGATCTTCGAGCAATAAATTCTCTCGCCGTTTTTATAAGCGCCTTTACCTTTTTCAGCCCAATACATGTCTTTGAGAATCGGATTGTAGACTGCGCCACAAACGATTTCGTCACCTTCTTCCAGCGCAATCAGCGTGGAGAAGATCGGTATGCCCCGAGCAAAATTATAGGTTCCATCAATAGGGTCGACGATCCAACGTCGCATCAATTTAGGCTTGTCATCCTCGGTTTGATATTTGAGAAAAGCCTTCTTTTCGATTTCCTCTTCGCCGAGGATGCCATCGTCCGGGTATTGTCTCTCGATTCGCTCACGGATCATGTGCTCGATTTCTTTGTCCGCGCGCGTGACTGGACTACCGTCTTCCTTTGCGGAGACGTCGACACCAGACTCAAAATATTTGACGGCTCGACGTCCAGCCTCTTCCATGAGGTCCAGCACAAAAATGAGTTCCGCTCGGAAAGCGGAAGCCAGGACCGTTTCTTCCATTAATGGATCCTTCGAATAATTCCGACCGTTGCCAAATTATCGCATGTAGACGGGCGTGACGACATTACGGGCGCAGAACGCGACGTATGAGGTCGCTGCAGCCAATAACATCACCCGTCTGGAAAACTCGTCCCTGTCGGCGTTTTCGTCAACGGCGACTGAACAAAGTCTACACAAAATACCCATGCAAAACTCCCGCTGGACGAATAATCGCCAACGGGAGCTGACACGTTGATCAGGTCAAGTTCAATTTATAGCCGCTCGATCCTTCGGATCTAGCTGATTTGTTTAGAACAAGTATTCGTAGATCGCGCGTGCGCCGCGACCAACACCAACTCCGACGTCACGAACGTCGATGAAGGTACCCTTAACTACACGCTCCCAGAGGAAGCCTTTTTGACGCTCTGCGTAAGCAAGACGCATATCTTGCTCAACGTTCTTGTCTTCGACGAGTTTCATGCGTCGTTCAAGATCGGTTACGCGAGCCTTGAGTGCATTGAGTTCACCACGGAATTCTTCAAGCAACGCGGCAAACTTTTCCAAATCGGCTTTGTCAGCCTTTTGGTTGAGTCGCTCGACGATGCACTGCTCGTACTTATACAGAGCTGCTGCTAATTCGAAACGAGTAGCAGACTTTTGCCCACGGAACGTACGATCCGGGTAACCTACTAATATATGACATGGATGGTTAACGAGTTCTTTTAGAGCGTTATAAGCCCACTCGTTACCCACAACGTCTGTAAGTTCGCTGACATTGTTGGCGCCTTGAGCGTGAGCTGCAGGAACGCTAACAAAGGTGCTCGCACCCACGGCAGCAAGCGCGGTGAGAAAGGTTGCAAACCCCTTTTTCATATAGTAATTACTCCCTTGCAATGACCTAATCTAACGGTGTCTAACGCTGGAATCATAGCCTAAATATTCCAGACCGATGTAAGTGTAAAACATCGAATTTTGTGTGATCTGTCTAGTATTCCGTAAAACCGGCTCCAGCGCGGCAAAACGCCCCTATTAAATAACGTTAATATTTTAAGTCTCAGTCACCCAAAATTTATCTGTAAGAAATCTGTAAAACAAGCAGCCATGGCACTTCATGGCAACCATATCTTGAGAATTCAGGCGTGATATATACACGTCTGATTATCGGACCCCGTGTGGTTTTGGCGACATTCTCCCCCACCCAAAAGTCACTACTTACGGTGTCAACTTCAAACATATGTTTCATCGAGCTTACAGAGCACGCATATCCATCAAATAACGATTTGAGCAAAACGGATAGGCACTATATATTCACCACCGCTGATACCACGATGTTTAACAAAATCGGTCACTTGAAATTATTCAGACTCTCAAGCGACTGACTCGACCCTGCAGCAGGTTCACCGTTACCCACTTTATCCAAGCATGGGGCACTATGAACGCCGGCGTGACAATCTAGCCTATAAGCGATTGCATCGCCAAATTTCGGAACGTTTTTATTGAACTGGGTTATGAACCACGGCCGCGCGAAATGGAATCGCTGGAAGTTGATCCCCGTTATACAGGTTGCCATCAGGATTATCGGCCCAGGAATACGTTACGAGGGTCGGTTTCGTTACCTGTTTGTTCCAAACAATAACTGTATCGCCATCAATTTCTGATTGCGCCCAGACCAGTTTTTTATCCTCGCCGGCGATCGCAAAACCCTTGAGATCATCGCCTTTCTTGATCAATCCATGAGTTGTGTTGCGAAACCGCAGCCGCACTTTACTGCCTTCCGGAACCGCCCGATCAAGCGTTGGTCCCTTGAATGGAAATGGTTTGTTGTATTGAGTTGAAAGAGCAAGATGAGCTAAACGCTGACCGATCAGCTGCTTATCCGAATCGTGCCAATTTGCGTTTTTCGACTGAATTGAATCGACCGCGCTCACCATATATGTAGACGGCAATAAACTTGCTCTTGATTGCGCTTCTCTAAGTCTTGCCAACTTACTCACCGAAGGTGGCGATTCCGAGCGCTCTCCTGCAGGCGGCAATTGAACGAAAAGAAACGGCATGTGAGGTTTCTTCCACTTGCGACGCCAATCGTGCATCAAGGTCGTGAAAAGTTTTTCGTATGCATCTGGTTTAGAAACATTGATTTCGCCCTGATACCACAAGACACCACGCACGGTGTATGGAACGAGCGGCCAGATCATGCCGTTGTAAACTACAGTCGCTGGGGGTGTCGGGATGACATTAGCCCCTTGCTCGTACGCGATCGAAGCTTCCTTATCCCAGATTTCAATCTCGTCAAAGTCTTTGCCAAGAGTCTCTTTTTTCTGCGCGCGAAACTTTGTGAATGTTTCGAACTGCTCGTCAACGCCTGTTAATTTGCTGCGTCCCTCAGGTGATCCGGCTAGACCAGTGGAACTGATAAACGATTGCACGGGCGCGCCAGGAGCAGCAGCAACGATGATGCCAATCGGCATGTTCAATTTTTTCTTGAGTTCACGACCAAAAACATAAGGAATCGCTGCGCATTGCTGCGCGTTAGTTGAATCCAAAATCGACCAGCTGGCATCGAGACTTCTTTCAGGGTTTTTCGCCACAGCAAATGGCGCTGTGATAACCCGGATAGAATTCCCAGTGAATGCATCGCCGCTGACATCCATTCCTGACTGTTTTACGGACATCAACATATTTGACTGTCCCGAGCAGAGCCAGACCTCGCCCGCCATGACATCGCGAACGACGATTTTGTCCTTTCCGCCTACCACGGTCAGAGTGTATGGTCCGCCAACAGCGACGGGAGCTACAGTGGCTTGCCAATTGCCCTTTGCATTAGTCATGGCAACGGCTTTCAAATCACCCAGACTAACGCCGATTGGCTCACCTGGAGTGGCAGAACCGTAGACCGCAATTGGCTCACCGGCTTGAACCACCATGTGGTCGCTAAACATGCCGGAGAGTTTGAGTGGCTCAGCCAGAGCGGATTGCAAAAGAAAGAGCTGAGCGGCAAGAAAGAACGCGGAGAAGGCGACTCGACCTCTCATTTTGATCCCACCATTATTTGACGAATGCAGCTCGCGCTGGAGCTTGAAGAACTTCATGACGTTTATTTTCCGCTTAAATGCTCGATCCGGCATGATCGTAATGTAATCAAGCAAGCAGGAACTAGCTTTGAGGACTTCGAAACTGCCTCTTGCATAATCTTGACATCGTGATATCCTTAGTCTGTGCTCTTTTTACTATGTTCTACATAAATAAGTCCGTCGATAGGCATCCGTTCCAGGGTATAAAGCCCTTGTGACCCCTCCCTATGTTGTTGTGAGTCATCATGAGAAATCTTTGTAAACTTGCTCTTTCTGCCGTCCTACTCTCCGTGAGCGTTTTGCCGGCTGCGGCGCAGAATTACCATTACAACTATGGCAACTCCAGAGTTGTCAACCAATCTTCAGTCGGATACGTCCAACACGAAAGCACTTACATCCCTACCGGCGCCATCAATAACACGGCGAAGGGTGTTGTCACAGGCGGTGTCGGACAAAAGGCCAACCAGCTCCTACCAGGCGTTTCCTGGGGAAGAACGGTCGGTACCTCCGGCGACAACTTCTATCTGGGAGGCGCGCCTGACAAGTACAAGAGCGCAGTCCCGTCATATGCAGTGACCCCACAACGCACGATCACAATGGGCGGCGGCGGTGGAGGCAGAGGCGGACAACGACGTGTTCAGCAACAACCAGTGCAACAGGGTTACGCCTACGTGCCCGGACAAAATGGTGGGACCGCCAACTATGCTGGCGTTGATACCAATGTGGGTGTCCAGGTGAATACTGGCGGTGCCGCTAGCTACAGCAGCGGTTCCGGACAGAAGAACTACTAGTTCTCAAACTGAATTGAATTACAGGTTTTCACTCCTACGGGCAAGTTGCTCGAAAAAGAGTGCACTTTTGCCTGCCATCACATATGATGGCACTCATCCAGGTAGTCACTGACCTGACCAAGCGAAAAACTATATGTTTGAGCAGCACGAATCATCCGAGGAAACTGGAGCGAGACTCGATCCAAATTCCTTTCCACTGGACCGATATCAACCGCTCAAACAAATTGGAGTTGGCGCTACCGGATCGGTTTACCTTTGCCTGGATAGAAACTCTCAAGATCCAGTTGCCATCAAGATTCTCCACGAATTACATGACGAGCAGTTTCGATCGTTCGAAACAGAAGCTCGCACAATGACAGGCATACGACATCCAAACATTGTCGAGCTTTTGGCGTACGGCGCGACGCCGATCGGATTGCCATATTTATGCCTCGAGTATTTCCCCGGCACGCGACTCAGCGACTACATCGAAGCGCGCGGTCGACTTCATGTAAAAACAGCCGTGGCCGCCTTTGCAGACCTCGCTGACGCGTTGCATGTGGCACACACTAATCGCATTCTTCATCGCGACGTTAGCCCGGGTAACGTTCTTGTGGCCGCTGAAAAGAGCGGACGATTGGAAGTAAAGCTGATCGATTTCGGCGTTGCACAAATGCAAGATCTGCTTGCCGAGGACGCAGAGGATCTCGATTCCGAGAACGACAGACCCGATCGATTGCAAAAAATCGGAAGCACTTCAGGCAGCTTCGAACTCGTCGGAACACCGGCGTACATGCCGCCTGACGTGCCGCACGGACTCCCCTACGACGAGCGCTCGGAGATTTACGCCCTGGGCTGCATGCTCTTCGAAGCACTCACAGGAACACCTCCATTTCTCGGTCGCAGCGCGATGGAGACAATCAACATGCACGCGCTGAATCCGCCACCCACGCTGAGGGAAGCAGCGCAGACCGAATTTGATGGACGACTGGAAAGTATCGTCGCGACTTGCCTTGCAAAGGATCCGGACGAGCGTTTTAAATCAATGGCTGATTTATGTTCAGCGCTGCGTACCTTGCTGTAGATCCGCACAGCGAGCCGATTGTCAAGATTGCGATATCGGACAAGAATACGGCTCATGCACTACAATATATACGCTTGGATCCGCGATAACCGGAACCAAGATCCGACAGATTGAAATAAATGAGGCAAACGGTTGTGCAAACGATAATTGTTCTCGGCGGAGCTGGCGCGATGGGACAGATCATCGTTCAGGATCTGGCTGATACTGCAAAAGATCACAAAGTCATCATCGGTGACTTCAACATTGAAGGCAACGAGCGCATTGCCGAACTGACAAAGCGACCCAATGTCACAGCAGAGAAGGTAGATATTAAAAACGAAGAGTCGCTAGTAGCACTCCTCCAAAAAGGACAATGCGTAGTCAACTCGGCGCCGTACTATTTCAACGTCGATGTGATGAAAGCCGCATTGAAAGCCGGTTGCTCCTATGTCGACCTGGGCGGTTTGTATCACATGACGATGAAGCAACTGCCATTGCATGAAGAATTCAAAAAGCAAAAACTGTTTGCAGTCCTAGGTATGGGAGCCGCTCCCGGAACCACCAACATTCTCGCAGCAGCCGCCGCACGTGACCTCGACAAAGTTGAATTGATCGACATCGCTTG
This sequence comes from Obscuribacteraceae bacterium (SeqCode), assembly GCA_044225915.1. Classification (GTDB taxonomy): domain Bacteria; phylum Cyanobacteriota; class Vampirovibrionia; order Obscuribacterales; family Obscuribacteraceae; genus JADYXR01. The sequence goes on along the minus strand of JBGAHZ010000026.1, from coordinate 1,053 downwards.
TGGTTCTGCCGATTTCGCAGAAGCATCAAGTCACCCATTCTTCCCACCATACATGCTCGACACACTCTTCGATGAGTATTCCAAAGATGCAATGGTGTTCGAGAACGGTGTAGCAGAAGGCCGAAATCCACTCGCAATGCAGAAGAACATCGAGTTCGGAGAGCCAGTCGGTACGCAACCAGCCATCTACACATTGCACTCCGAAGTTGCAACGCTGCCAATGACCTACAAAGACAAAGGCATCAAGAACTGCTACTTCCGCCTGGCCCTGCCGCGCGAATTCCACGAGAAGCTCAAGCTCTTCGTTGAATTAGGATTTGGAAAAACAGATCCGATTGAAACTGCTGAAGGCAAATTCCATCCACGAAAAATTCTCGCCCACATGATCGCGCAAATACCTTATGTGAAACCTCCGGTCAACGATATCGAAATTCTTCGCGTTGACGTAAAAGGCACTAAGGGCGGCGAAGACGTTCACATCGTCATGTTCGAAACCGCTCATTCCGATCCCAAACGCGGAATTAGCTCCGGCGATTTGAATACGGGCGTGCCACCATCAATAGTGGCACAGATGATCGTCGACGGGAAGATCAAAGAACACGGAGTTCTCCCTCCTGAAATTGCAGTCGATCCAGATCTCTTCTTTGCCGAGCTGGAGAAGCGCAACTGCACGATCAAGAAAGTCGTCAACGAAGCCGTTAAAAGCTGACGTTCAATTTTCTACTCAAGTGGCTCATCAGAGACGGTCATAACCGCAACATGTTTAATGCCTGGAAAACAATTTTCCTCTAGAGTCTGCTGCCAATGACCACGTGCGGTGGCGCCGCCAGAAAATGCATACTTACAAACGCGGATGTTCTTATAGCGTCCCGACAGCGTTTTGGACTCGTAAAGAAAAGGATTTGTGTTCGTTTTAACAACTTCAATAATGCAAAAGAAATATGGTCCCAGAAGAACAACTGGAGTCCACAAAAGACAAAACCCAGTCCCCACCATGCTTAGACGCCATTGGCGCATTATCACCAAACAAAGAAGCATCAAATATGGTGTCAG
>JBGAHZ010000102.1:0-12031 GCA_044225915.1 Obscuribacteraceae bacterium (SeqCode) | reverse complement strand
CCCGCACTTCTCAAAGCCATTAGGGATGCTGCGAAATTATCACGGCTAGCTTCGTGATCAAAAAGCACTTCTTGCAGCAAAATTGTGATCAACGAAACTAATAACTGAAACAATTCACACTTTGCTCGAACGACAGAGCGAGAGCGTTTAGACCATATTGGTTCCTCGTACGAAGTGAGCAGAATTGATTCTGATGAAAAGAACTGTCTTTGCATCACAGACTTGATGTCGGATTTGACTAACATGGTATGTTTTGCCGACTGCGACGCATGCCGTCTTTCGGAGCAAATCCTCTGATTGCGCTGGCTGATTCAGATATGTTGGTTGCTTTGCGAAGATCATTCATATACAAAATGGAATTGATCACGGACAATTAAAAAGAACCGCGGTCAATTAAAAATGAACCGTTTTCAAGAACAGTAACAACGTTTTTTGATCAAGTAAGAACTAGACTATCTGCGACTTTCCGAAATTCGCAGGTATTCGATGACGTGCTCAAAGGACCAGATCGAACTATTGCTCAAATATGCGTTGAGATATTCACAGGAGGTCGCCGCACTAAAAGCTGGTATGTCGATCAGCACGGCGAAGCGATATTTGAAAACCAAAGGGAAAAGAAAAGTCAAAACGCCAGAAGAACGAACTTGGCGAACAAGAAAAGATCCATTCGAGCAGGTGTGGCCGGAACTGAGAGCGATGCTCGAAAGAGAGCCAGATCTCGAAGCGCAGACGCTGATGGATTATTTGCTGCAGACGTACATCGGAGACTTCGAACCGGGTCAGGTTCGAACGCTAAGACGCCGTGTGAGGGATTGGCGAGTTCTGCATGGACCAGAACGGAAAGAAGTTATGTTCCGACAAAATATTCAACCGGGTCGGCAGAGTCAGAGTGACTACACGCATTGCAAGGAGTTGAAGATCACGATTGCCGGCGAGCCTTTTCCGCACCTGGTCTATCACTTCATTCTGCCGTTTTCGCGATGGGAGCATGTCTGGGTCTGCCATACAGAAAGCTATGACACTTTAACGGCAGGATACAGTCGCGCTGTGCATGCACTAGGAGCGGTGGCACCCGAGCACCGAACCGACAACCTTGCTGCTGCGGTTCCAATTGGAGAACGCCACGTCTTTCAAACGCGTTGGAGTGATTTCCTATCGCATTTCGACGTGAAGCCGAGCGCCAACAATGCCGGTCAATCGCACGAAAACGGGTCTGTGGAAAAGAGTCATGACCTATTTAAGAATGCGATCGATCAACGGCTGATGCTTCGTGGTGATCGTAATTTCTCGTCGGTCGAGGACTACGAAAAGTTTTTGAACACTGCGATCGCTGAGCGAAACAAATTGCGGTACGACAGGATTTGCGAAGAATTGAAGGTGCTCGTGCCGCTCCCGGCAGAAGACTGGTACGAGCCAAAGCAGCATTCCGTGCTTGTTTCCGGATGGAGCACAATTTCAGTAGATGGAGCGACGTACTCGATTCCGAGTCGATTCATCGGACAGAAGCTGAAAGCGTTAGTGGATCCTGAATATATTCGCGTTTATTTCGGACGGCATTTAGTGATCAAAGTAGCGACGCAGCCGCGCGGCGGTCGCTGCATCAACTACCGTCACTTGATTTTTCATCTGCTTCGAAAACCCGGAGCTTTTCGAAACTACCAATTCAGGGAGGAATTGTACCCGAGGCTGATCTTCCGAAAGGCTTATGACAAGCTACTTCTTCACGACGATGAAAAAGCAGACAAAGAGTATCTTCGAATTCTAAATCATGCCACCATGGAAGGTGAAGAGCATGTTGCAGTCGCACTGGAGTCGTTGCTTGAAGCTGATATGGTGCCTTTAAGCGAGTCTGTCTTTCAGTTGTGCAAAACGCCTAAACCCACTCCCAACGTACACGTGATGGCGTCTGCGTTGGAAAACTACGATGTACTTTTGAGTCCCGACATGCGGAAGGAGCTAAATCCATGGGCCAACAACCAACAAGACAAGCAGAGCTAGAAGCAATGTTGTATTCGTTTCACTTGCCCTCGTTCAACAAAAATTACCAGCAATATGCACGCGAAGCAGAGAAAGAGCGCCTTGACCATGTCGAGTATCTGTACCAATTGTCGCGACTTGAAACCGAAGAACGATACAACAGAAAAACAGAAGGACTGATTAGGCAAGCGAAATTGCCGCGCGGAAAGACCTTAGAGAAGTTTGATTTGTCAATGTTTACGGGCATTTCGCAAAGCCAAATCAATCAACTTGCAGAAGGACCGGGACTCGACGTTGCAGAAAATGTTCTGATTTTTGGAAATCCAGGTACCGGCAAGACGCACCTCGCATCCGCACTCGGTCGAGAATGGTGCCTCCGAGGAAGACGTGTTTTTTTCTCATCCACAAGCGCACTGGTTCAAAATCTTTTGGCCGCCAAACGAGATCTGAAACTGAATCAAATGCTGAAGAAACTCGACAAATTCGATGCAGTAATCATCGACGATATTTCGTACATTCCTCAAGATCGTGATGAAACAGATGTTCTTTTTGTCTTACTCGCGGAGCGTTACGAGCGTCGCAGTCTTGTTGTTACAAGCAATCTTCCATTTTCTCAATGGGACAAAGTATTTAAAGACGCAGTCACCACCGCCGCCGCCATTGATCGCCTAGTGCACTATTCAGTTGTACTTGAACTCAACGGAGCCAGTTACAGAGCCGAAACAGCTAAAAAGAGGAGCAAAAAAGAGGAGAAGCAAATAGCTCAAAAGTAATTGTCCGCCAGTTTATTTAATTTGACCGTGATCAGGAATCCGCGAGTGAATGCAAATCAAAAAACCAATATAGACACATCAAAGGATTGATGAAAAGCTCACTATCAGCGGTTCTTGTGGTCGCATGATAGTCACCAAATTCACCATCTAGCGCAGAGATAATTGAACTTACAACAATGCTCGGACTTTCTTGCATTCGATTAAAAACAAATCGATACGCATACAAAAATTGTTTGACTTCGGGCATTGTTTTCAACAGAGAAATCGCTCCGAGAAATCCACTTTTCTTGGTCTGGTCAGCTATGTTGCTAAGCACGTGTGCGTGACAAACTCCATGATAGCTATCTATGCCAAAACCGAGGCAGGCAAGAATTTTCGTCGGTACGTCGAGCTGATCTACGGCCGCCAAACTGGTCATGTCTTCGACTGGCGTGCCGAGGTCATCTTCATCTCCACGCAGAAGACTGTCAGTGCCACCATCAACCAAGACAATTGTGTCCAGGTTCAGCTGTTTTACCAGTAGTTCGTAGCTGCGCTTCAATTGCTGAGTTCCGCACGGTTGGAACGTATAGATGTTTACGTTTTCGTGGTTTGAACGGAACCACTCAGACAGGTATCGTTCCGGGAAGTAGTACTCTCCTTTTGAATCGGCATCAACAGCGACTAGATGCTCTGACATTCTCTTCGGTGCGCCAGGTCCTGAGACAATCTGAGAAAACGTCCAGTTGGCCAGATAAACTGACTTCCCTTGTTGCTTGAGAGCAAAATACAATGGCAGTCCTGAGAATACATCAAAGCCGCCGCCTGCCCCAGCGATGAGAACATTTCGAGACCCGCTTAGTTTGTCGAAAACAGGCAGACTGAACATGTTTTTCTCCCAGCTCTTTCGATGTGATTTTTATCCAGTTTACTGGGCTGGTTGAATTTGTGCCTAGCCTGCCAAAAGTACTAGCTGAACAATCCTCGCCGCTTAATACGAATAATAATCCTCAGGAATATTCTCTGTTGCAGGCATAAACCAAATCATCATCCGTCTGACTTCTTACGATACCGCACAATCCTCGCTTGCTGAAACACTTTAGGCCAGTGAATTAGAATTATTATTTCAAATACAGGAAGCTCTTTAGTCAGTTCTTGTAACTGCCGAACGGATTCTTGTAGTGATTACATGTTCTTTTCCTGTCATCAGGTTGTGTGTTTTGGTGTTTCACGACGGTCAATAAAAGTTATGGCCAAAATGCCTTGCTCGGAACATCGGTGTTCGCATGAACGCAGCCTACAGTCTTACCGTCACTAGACACCGCAATAGAGAAGCCTCCGTCACGGAGAGTATAGACCTGGTACTTTCCGTCGTCGGTTTTAGTTCCAGTTGTTGGGGAACCGAAAATTGTTAAGATCGCATCTTTGCCCATCCCCAAAAGCGCACTACCCATCGTCTTTCCGGGCACAATCTCTCCGACCTTGGTAGTATTGCTCGGCTGCGGGGTGGTTGGCACGACGCCCGGAGGAGTCCCTCGCCCCGTGCTTGTTTTTGCGTTAGTGGATGCGGTGCTTTCAGGCTGGACTGCGCTCCTTTTTTCCGTTAGTGGCTCAGTTGTTTTTACTAATGGCGCAGTTGTCTTCGCTAACGGTTCTTTCCCTTGTGCCGGCAACCATGCAGTGTCGAAATCAGCAGATTTCAGATTGGTGACTACGCCGACTTCTGTTGCAGAACCCGCGACAAAGAGCAATCCACCGCCTTTGCGTTCGTAAATCGTCATTCCATTGGCGAGCGTACGTCTAGTGGCGAATTTGGTATCAGTTGCTTTATCGATAACACCGTCAAACGATTTTGTATTGATACCGTCTTCGGTGCTAAACGCTGGTGACGAAAACGCTATGTCGTTCAAGATATCTTCTTTAAATCGTAGAGCTAAAAAATTTCGACGATCCTGTGAGCGATAAACCAAAACGTTGCCGCTCGTTTGCGTTGGTCGCCCGAGCATTCCCGAAATCTCCTCTCGAGTCATGCCCAGGCGCGTTCTGCCTACGCCTTTTCCAGGCACGACCATGCTGCCTGGGCGAGGCGGTAAATTGTTTGCAGGTAGGCGAGACTCACCGCTGCTTATACTTTGTACAGTTGGAACGGCAGTCGATGCAATTTGCGTCGGCTCGGCTTTTTCCTGTGGCGCTTGAACTTTCGACACGCTTTGTGATGTTTCCTTCTCTTGATTCGCGGTCTCAGTTTCTTCTAAACCCGGCTGCGGATTGGCTGGTTTACTCGCAAGAATAAGATCGTTGCCTTTCCACTCGCTCTTCATCAAAGGCGTTTGCAGAACTCCTCGTTCTCTCAAAACAGTATTTTGAACCTGGTCTTTCAACGAGTCATAAATCTGACCAAGAGTGGCTTGCCCACCTTTACTTCGCAGCGCTGCGATTAGCTTCTCCGTGAATACGCTGTTGGTTGTTGTTTTGCTTTCCCACGAAACCTGATCGTCTTTACTCGAAGTAATAACTAACTGCCCAGACCCCGCAGCGACCTCCGCTGCATCGACGCCACTTCGGAAAAGTCCTTTGGCACCGCCCGTGGTAGTGGTAGCACCGCTGTGGCAGGCATCGAGAAAAATTACGACGCGGTCGCAATGAATGCGCTCTCGGATGTCGCGCGCAAGTTTCTGCATCGGAATTCCGCTGGTGTACAAGTCATCGACATCTGTGTCGTACGCGAGCAAATAGTTTTGCCCTCCGACGTCGAGTTCTGCACCACTGCCATGAGTAGATATAAACAGAACGACAAGATCGTCCGGATTCGCTACATGCGGCAGCCATTTATTTCCAAGTTCCGATAAAATTCGTTTTTCGGTTGCTTCCTGGTTGACCAGAACCTTCACATGGTCGCGAGCAAAACCAGCTTCTTCAATCAAATATTTCGCAAAATCCTTAGCGTCCTTAGCCGGATAGCGCAGATTTATTTTCGGATTCGCGAATTCACTGATACCAATTACGAGCGCCCATTTGTCTCTTATCGGACGATTAACGTCTTGATCCGCACTATAACCCGGAGTTATGCCAAACGGTGCCACCACCATCAGTATCGCTATCAACACGGATTTCGGACTCCGAAACATCAAAAAGTTCTCCTCATTTTGTTGCTCGCCCACGCTGGCTGACCCCGATGACCATAACAATTTTTGCTTCAGAGATTTCACCGTAGGGAATCTGGTCCACTGTTGTTTCATCAGCGGCAGAATTTTGTTGAGGAGCGGGCTTGTCATCGATTCGACCCGATAGCTGGTGACGCCAACAGTTACTATATTTGCAGGATTCGGACAAATGAAACCAATTGAGAGCCTGTTTTTACACATAAGTTGGAACAGTTCTTGTTTATTTCGATGTATGTTTCCAAAGGTACAGAGTCAATGAAGCTGTTCTGCAAAATACGTGCGTTGGACAAATATCGAAAACACGATCGGAATCAGAATAATCTCGATGTTCCGAAACTAACATCTGGCAGTGCGACAGCCATAAAAAAGTGAGAGAAACTTTATTACAATTTGCAGTTCTCCAACCACTGAAGCTCCGGGATAGTTGGGATTCTCGAGAATATTGGCTGGAGCGCGTTGAAGACATTTGGTTGCGTTTATCGTCAACAAAATGCAAACAGCGCGAATCAGAGAAACGCTATGTTGCACAAGCATCGCGGGCTTCGTGACTGGCAGCATCGCTTGGCAGCGATGTTCAATTTCGTTTGAACAGATCTTCATGACCATAACGCTAATGACATGGTATTTTTTCTAACTCATGTGATCAAGTTGTGTCTGCACATGCCTGTCTACACACGCTGATCGCACCCGATCGACAACTGCGATCGGCTGCAGCTTCCTACATTTACGGAGTGACTGGATAGATTATGAAAATGATGATTAAGCGTTCGAGCACAATTGCCATTAAATGCAGCACTCTTGCGATTGGCGGGATGTGCTTGCTGAGTCCGAACCAGAACGCCCAGGCCTCCGATAATCAGCATCGACTTACGTTTCAAGAGTTCCGCAAGCAGCATGCCGATCTGAGCCGCCATGTACTTCGCCACCAGTTTAGAGCGGAGAGAAGGGATTTGAGAGACAGCTTGCAACACACTGCGGGCGGTGCGCAATCAAATAATTCTAGTGCGTTGTCTCAAGCACAGAATAACAATCACATTAATAATCGTCATCATGGTGTTCGCGACGTAAACAACCGTGTCTTCAATCAATCGCTGCAGATACTTGACACGGGTAGAACGGTCAGGCTCAACAACGGAATCGACCTCGATTTGACTTCAGAGCAACGCAATATCACCATCGGAAAAAATCTTTTGGTTGAAAACGTTCAGCTCACCGAAGGCAAGACTACGAGATCGGTCGGACCAGGAAGCCAGGTATCTGCTGCTGAGTTCATTGCGATAAAACAGATGCTAGCAACCGGCAATCAATCGATTGAAATCGACAAGTCAGGGCGAGCTGTCGGCGGTCAGGTAGACCTTGACGCAATTACATCGAATTCAGACGTCATGAGAGCTCGAAATCTGGTAGTTGCTTCGAATGTAACCACATCCGGTGACTTCGGCAAACGCTCCGACTTCAGATTGAACGGCGATTTGACCAATTTTGGAACGGTCCTAGCATTCTCGTCCGACAACAACGTCAGAGGCGGTGCCATTCGAGCCGACGATATTTCCAATCACGTTGGAGCTCAAATTACCTCTAATGTAGGTTTGACACTCGACGCAAATAGAACGCTCAGCAATCAGGGAGAAATCGTGTCCGCGGGAGACCTCACGCTGATCGCCGGCAACGGTATCAACAATTCCGGACTTCTGCGGTCTCACAACGGAAACATTACTCTCGATGGCTCCGGCACATCCGCGCTCTTGGTCGATAACCGGAAAGGCACCATAGACGCCACCAATGGCGCAATCAACATAAGAAATGATGCGTACACTGGAACGGCAAGCACACAAGTGCGTGGTGGTGATCTTTTCAGTAAGGAAGTAAATCTCCACGCGGGTCAAGGGACTGTCGACATAAGTGTCAATCAACTGACTGGTACCATCAACGGCACTGGTTCAGCCGCTCACGTTGAAGCCGCGACTGACACACTGTCACTCGGAAGTATTTGCTTGACTGGCGACCCGACAGTGTATAACACCAAGGGCGATATTACGGTCACCGCTGATCTGACGGTTGGAGAAAACCTCGTTCTCGTCGCGAGCAAAGACATCCTGGTCAACAACGGAGTCAGCATACGTGCAGACGATGGTGCCAATGGTGCCAACATAACATTTATTGCTGGTGCGAGTTTTTCGACAACAGGAGGTGCTGATGCATCAACGGTTCCTCCCGTAAGCACTCCTGGCGGGGTCGTTCTGTCAGGGAAGTCCTCGAGCACCGGAGGCGGTATCATCTTCGGCACGAGCACAAAAGTTTTTGCTCAGAGCGCAACTGCAAGCCCTAATGCAGACGGTGGCAACATTGAGCTTTTTGCTTTCGGAGGAAAGAGTTCTAACGCAGGGGTAGTGAATCTCAGCGGAGCTACGTTGAACACGGGAGGCAAGGGCACCGGCGCCGATGGTGATGTGACCATAATCGCTGCCGGAAGTAAGAAAGATGCCATTATCCTTGGAATCATTGATGCTACGGGTGGTGCCCAGACCACAGGCGATGTCAACATAACAACTGCGAACATAATTTCATCCGACAAAAAAGTTCCCGTAGCCTATGACAGTTTTGGTAATCTCGCAAGTAGCTCACACCTGATCCCTGCTACGAAAGCCAACAAGGGCGCCAACATAATTGTACAAAACAGCAACTTGGCGGGCGATGATATCAAAGCCTCCAACGGCGTGGGTGTGGTGGCCGGAGGGGAGCTTCGCGTAGCTGGACAGATAAACAGCAGCAAGAACGCCGAATTGATTTCGACGGGTCTGATGCTAAAAACCAGTCCAACAGGGCTTGTCACAGCAGGCAATATGCTCACCCTGAACAGTTCGAGTGATATTGGAACATTCTCGGATACTTTTGACATAGACACGCCCAAGTTATTCGCCAATTCAACGGGCAATCACGTCATTCTCAGAGTGCTAAATGCAGGTGCCGGGACCCTGACAATACTTGGGGGCAGCGCAAAGGAATTCTTCGGTCTGGAAGCGTTGCAGAGGACTGTGAGCAGCTCAGCACCAATTGTCACGAAGTCGTCTATCTACCTTCAGGGTACGGCCTTCGGTAAACTTTCCGACCTTACAGCCAAAACTGAACTCGACCTGTATTCCGATTCAACAATAACGAACTCTCAATTCTCCGCATTGAATACGTCAAGATTGCTTCTTCATTCCTCCGCCGGAAGTATCGGCACGTCCTCGGTAAACCCTTTTGTTTTACCTACCGGAGTCACAGAGTTCGGTGGAGACGCTAACGTAAACGCATACGTGACCAACAGCTCAGGAAAGTCCATGACTGTCGTGGGACTGACGGCCGCTACAGGCGAACTGACTTGGAGCTCTAATGCCGGAACGGAAATAACTAATGATCTCAGTGATTTCGCTGCAGCAGGCGATGTTAATATTTTGCAGAGCGTCGGCACCCTGTTAGTCGGCGGAGTGGTGCGCTCAGCAAACAATATCAACATCATCCACAGTGGAAACGATAAGAAATCAAAAATAGTGTTTGCTAAGCTTGCAGACGTTCATACGGAAGTGCCTGTCAAAGCTTCCAATGGAAATATTGTTATCTCCGTTGGTGCAAATAACCCTAACCCAGTACCTTTGCCTACCACAGTTCAAAAAATTGAGAGTGGTGGCGGTATAGTCACCGCGACTGGATTCGGCATGAAGGCGAAGGGACCAACTAATATTTTGAATGCCGAAGGCGCTAACGTAAAAATAAACAATGGTATTGGTGTGGCCAATCTATCCTTCGGCGGCGGCGTAATTATTCACGCAGATCCGCCTGTTGATCCCTCGGCCCCAGTCCATATCGAGTATGGAACCAGCCAGAGGAGCGGCTCACAGCTTGCCACCGTCACCGGTGCTACGTCGTACTCGCAGGTGCCCAATCTCCTTACCGAAAAGGAAAATGCAGATGGCTCTGGTGGAAATCTGAACGGCTTAATGAACACATTGTTGGGAGCGTCTTCAAACAATAGCCCGCTTCTGGAAACCGACAAACTGTTCATCAGAGGCAACAACCGAATCGACTCAGCTAATTTGCGGTCCAGCAACTTCTCATATGCCGAGGGAAGCGGCGACTCATATGCGCTGATCTCTTGTCCTGATTCATTGGAGCACAATTCATCCATTTGCTCCGATTTGAATTTGGGACTAATCGACGGTGACACCACCCCAGGCTGTCTCATGCAGTTTGCCGAAACGGTAAAACTCGATAACGGTTCGTCCTTGTTCGTTCCGTCCAGGGACATGAAGGTGTTGACGCCGCACGGCGAAGTTCACTTGGCCGCCGGTTCAATCACAATGATTGCAGCAGGACCCGAACACCTTGCAGTATTCGATTTGCATGATAGAACTGCCGGTGGTGTCAGAATCGAATCTGCAGGTAAATCTATTGCTCTGTCACCGGGACGTCACATCACGCTGGCAGCTGGCTCCGCCGGCAAGTTTGCCGATGTTAACGTCGTGGAGGCCATTCCACACCGACAGGTTTCGCGAACAATTTTGTCGGACGGACGAGCTATATTTAGCTCAGAGTTCTCGATTCCTGAATCGATTAGAGTTATCTCGCCGATCAAATCATTGATGGTTTCGAAAACAAAGGAAGCGCGATTGAGTGCATACCGACTGCTCAAAACTGCCGCTGTGGTGAACGAAATAGGCAAGAGCTCTCAGCCTTTCGAAATCCACGCAAAACAAAAAATGATAGCCATCAGGTAGTGTGAGCTCTTTGAAAACATAAACCGAACGATCGCATTGCACGATGCGCAGCAATGCTTCGTGGATAAGCCACTTCATATTTAGGAGTCGCCTGACGTATGCACCATATGCGGCATCAACCTTCAATAAGCTAGGGACTAGCCTTTATTGTTGTGCCGTTAAATATCAGGTTTCGTTTTTTACCACTAGAGCTCACAGTGATATTGCCCCCTCGAGCAATAAAATAACTTCGTTCGTTACTGCGGGCACGCCTTCCGAAGAAGTCTATGACTCCGCCAGATTCCTTAATGAGTACGGCATTTTTCGGCGCTTTGGCGTTAACGCCATTAAGGGCTCCAAGCCTAATGAGAACGTTGCCGCTCGGTCCAGTTCCGATGAGGCTTCCATGCTCAAAAATAATTTTGTCTGACTTGTTTATCCCCGCATTCGTGAGACGGATGTCCGTTCCTGCGGAAATTATAGAGTTCGGTTTGATTGTCAAATCCCCACCATCACGATTGATATCGATTGCGAATGTGCCTGAAACGGCGACTGAAATGCCGTCCAATGTTACTGAACCGCCCGAATTAACAAAGATGGAATCTTCAGCATATAAGTACTCGGCTTTCAAACCGCTGGGCGTATCTAAAAATATACTGCCGTTGCTCACCACTCTAGCTTGGCTGGCGGTGAACATTACAGGAGTAGCTAAAGTACCGACGCCCAGATTGCCGTAGAGCGAAATAGAATTTTTTGCATGCAAAACAGGAGATACCGAAGTCAAGGCACCAAGGGCGCCGACCGCTGATAGTGAGAGAGTGTCGTCTGCGGAAATGCTAGAGCCTGGAGTAAAGTCAATTCGCCCTTCCGACTCAAAGGTTACGTTCTGAGCACCGGCTATGGTGCCCTTTAGAACTATTCCTGCCGGCCCCGCCTGTGTTATTACGCCAGGCATGAGAGGGCGATCCGAAGTTATTCGACCATTCGCATCAAACACAACAGGCCCGATGTCGACCGGTGGTGCGGTAGTAATGATCACGTCGCCGGAGGTGTTTTTGCCACCAGTAGTGTTTACCGATTGAACGAAAATGTTCGAGGCCGCCGAGATTGTGACAGAGCCATTAACGTCACTATTTTTTCGCCCGCCGGTTACAATCGTGCCGGAAGTCAAATCGATAACGCCCGCACCACTACTCGTCCCTCCGTAAGCGCCCAGAAATACGTCACCACCATCACCCTGAGGTAAAGGCGCTTGGGTATTAATTTGGGACTTCAATTTTATGTAGCCACCGCCGATAGTGCCGCCGGTCACAGTTGTTCCGCTAGGTGTCCCGGGAACCACCGACGAATTTGTTCCTTGCGAAACCTGCTGCGCACCAGCCAAGATCGTTAGCGGGAACCC
>JBGAHZ010000025.1:0-121776 GCA_044225915.1 Obscuribacteraceae bacterium (SeqCode) | reverse complement strand
TAGTCTGCACTACTGAGGGATACGAGGCGCTGGATACCGCGCGAAAACTGCTCCCCGCAGCCGTCCTCGCCGACGTGCTGCTACCTAAGCTGGATGGTCTTGCGCTCTGTCGCCTGCTGAAGGGCGACCCTGAGACGCAACACATAGTCACTGTCGTAGTCTTCAGTGTGCTGGCCGCGGAAGAACGCTCGAAACGGGCAGGCGCAGATGCGTTTATAAAGAAACCACTAGAGAAAAATCGAGTGTTGAAAATCCTCGAGCGAGCAACTGCAGCAGGAGGAGCGAGCGACTAATGTCTGAGAAGCTGATCAGCTCCGGCAACCGTGAGATGGACGAAATTTTGAAAGGTGGCTTCCAGCCTAATTCCATGAACATTGTAATGGGTCAGCCGGGCACAGGGAAAACTGTTTTCGCCGAACAACTGATTTTTCATCACGCTAATGAAGAGGGACGCCCGATCCTGTACCTGACCACCCTGTCAGAGCCAATGGCCAAAGTGCTTACCTATCTCCAGAAATTTGATTTCTACGACGAAGAGCGAGTTGGAACGGTCGTCCACTACCAGGATATTGGTGCAGACCTTGCCGAAAATGGAATAAACGCCCTGCAAAAACATATAAAGGAAGCAATCCTCACCCTTGCTCCACGCATCATAGTCATCGATTCATTCAGGGCTTTACACGACCTGGCCAAGTCCCCAGCCGAGATGCGGCGCATGTTGCACGAGCTCACAGGTTTGCTGACGGCATTTGAAACCACTACCTTCTTGGTCGGTGAATACACTGAAGAGCATTCCAGGCTAATGCCTGAATTTGCCATCGCTGATGGTATCATCCAGTTTTTCCGCAGCACGCTCAGCACCCGTGACGAAAGATTCGTACGCGTGCTGAAACTGCGCGGTGGCGGCTATCTTGAGGGATTGCACGGATTCCGAATCACGACAGCCGGACTGCATGTGTTTCCCCGACTAGTCTCGCCCGAGTATCCGGAGTCGTATGTTCTCTCGGGAAAACGATTGCCTACCGGAATCGAGGGGTTGGACGCTCTGGTCGACGGCGGATTGCTGTCCGGCAGTACAACACTAATTGCCGGTCCGACGGGCTCAGGCAAGACCACAGCCGCCCTACAGTTCATAATTTCGGGTGTGGAACAAGGTGAACCTGGCTTGTATATCAATTTCCAGGAAAATCCGACCCAACTGTCGCGAAGCATTGAAAGCCTGGGCTGGGATGTAGAACAACTCAAAGAAGACGGACTCAATCTGCTGTATATGTCTCCGGTAGAATTGCAGATCGACAGCATAATTGGTCATGTTTTCCGACTAATCGAGGAGCTCGAGGTAAAGCGAGTTGTCATCGATGCAGTCGGCGACTTGATCACGGCGGCAAGCGATCCTAATCGAATGCACGACTATCTGTACGCGCTCACCCAGCATTTCAGCGTCAATGGATTGACGACCGTGTTCACGTATGAAACAGCGCAGGGCATCACCAGTAGTGGCATGGAGAAAGATGGTCAGCGATTCAGCTATATGTCAGACGCAGTCATTTTGCTGAATATCGATTTGAGAATCAAACCGGTAAAGCGGATCATGAGCGTCATCAAGCAGAGAGCCAGCGCTCACGACCTCAGCTTGCACGAATTCACCATCTCTCAAGACGGAATCTGTATCGGTCGCGAAATTTAACGCCTAGTTCTTCAGAAAACTGCCGGTGATACTAGCTGCTGTTTTAAACAGTTTGATAGCCGCATTGCGATCGAAGCGTCCGTCAGTAAACACTTCTTTGATCAGCGCCTGACGAATGAATTGATTGTTCTTCATCAACACTTTATGCGCGAAAGGCAGAGCCGCGTCGATGAAATTGAACTTCGGATTGATCACAAGCGCAACGCCTTCAAGTGTCAACAAAGCGCGCATGACGTAGGTGAACTCAGTCGGTAGGCGGAATGGATACCGATAACAAACGTCGGAAAAATCGAACAGCATCTGACGGAATTTTACTTTAGTCATTCCTTCGGCAAATCGCAGATCGATGATCGGCGCAAGATCGGCACAAAGAGCTTCTCTATCAACATCGGCGGTAAGGAATCCCATACCAACGAAATCATCGACTAGAGCTCGATAATCTTGCTGGGTCGTGTGCAGAAGTGCGTTGACGAGATGCTGTTTCAGTTCAGGCTCAAGTCTTCCGACCATGCCGAAATCGAATATACCGATACGTCCATCCGGCATTACTCTCATGTTGCCCGGATGCGGATCGGCATGGAAGAAGCCGTCTTCGAGCAATTGTCGCAGGTAGAAGTGCGCCCCTGTGCGAGTGATATCCTCTCGACTGATGCCCAGCGAATCCAAGGTTTCAACATCAGTGATGCGATAACCTCCGACGAATTCAATCGTCAGAACGCGGCGTCCAGTCAACCTCCACACGATTCGTGGAATATAGACTTTCTCGAAATTTCTGAAGTTGCGACGGAAAACGTCTGCATTTCTTCCTTCGCGAATGTAATCGATTTCTTCAAATGTCGTTCTTGCGAATTCTTCGACAACGCCCGGCCAGTCAGTGTGACGGCAGAGGCTCGGGTAGTTCATAACTTCATCGGCGATGGCGCCGAGAACTTGCACATCACGAGCGAGGATTTGACCGAGCCCGGGACGTTGAACTTTGACTACGACATCACGACCATCTTTCAAAACAGCCTTGTACGCCTGGGCTAGCGAAGCCGCAGCCAGCGGGGTCGGATTGAACTCAGCATAAAGCTCTTCTGGGTAGGCACCGAGTTCGCGGTAAATAGTTTCTCGAGCGATCTCGTGCTCGAACGGAGCAACAGACTCCTGAAGTTTTGCCAGTTCCAGCATTGCCGGGAGCGGAACAAGGTCGGCTCGGGTGGACATCGTTTGACCGATTTTGATGAAAGTCGGTCCTAATTCGTGCAAGCGCTCGCAAAGCCAGGCGCCAAGCACACGATACTCTTCGAACTCCTCGGCGGTGAGGGCGCGTTCCTCGGTATCTTCACCAACGGTGCGCGAACTGCGCATCTTTTCGAACTCTTGAGCGTGAAACTTCGAAAAACCGCGAACTGCCTTGATGATGATCCAGACGACGGGGAAAACTCGAACGGCTTCTTTCCAGCCCTGCAAGGCAGAAATCCGTCGGAACACTTTCCATGTCGACACAATCAGTTTCTTGACCGTCACATCCTGGAAGGTCTCGCGGATCGGATTGAAATTAGCCTTGTCGTTGTTCAATTAGCCAACCAGATTGAATTTGTTGCTGAGCAATGGAACGGAAGCGAAACCGACTGCTCTCTTGACCACTAGTGTAATGCGATATTGGTCGTTGTCAGCAGGATTCAAAATAAATTTATGCTTGGCTTAACACGTTATAGGCCAGTGCTCGATCAATAGGTATGAGTCACTTCATACTGCTTTGAAATTATTTCCTGGATACCTTTACCGGCAACGTCGAGAAGTTCCTGGACCTTGCTGGCACTATACGGAACTGTCTCAGCTGTCATCTGCAGCTCGAGAATCTTTCCGGATTCCGTCAGGACGATGTTGCTGTCCATCTCAGCTTGCGAATCCTCGCTGTAGTTGGGGTCCAACAACAACTGTCCTTTGACGCTAGCGACGCTGACGGCAGCCATGTGCTCGCTGAGCGGCAATTCGTCCCAGATTCCTTGTTTCTGCAGCTTCAAAAGCGCGTCGTAGAGCGCGATGAAGCCGCCGCATATGCTGGCTACCCGCGTTCCGCCGTCTGCTTGAATTACGTCACAGTCGATTGTGATCGTTCTCTCACCGAGCTGCCTGCGATCGACAACCGCTCTGAAGCAGCGACCGATCAGCCGTTGAATCTCGTTGGTTCTGCCGGATGGCTGACCCCGAGTCACTTCACGTTGTGAACGCACATGAGTGGAACCGGGCAACAGCGAATATTCCGCCGTAATCCAGCCTTCGCCCTTACCCAATAAGAATGCAGGCACGCGCTCTTCGATTTTTGCGGTGGTGAAAACTTTAGTGTCGCCGAATTCTACGAGAACCGAACCATCAGCATTCTTCGTAAAATTTCTCGTGAACTTAATTGGTCTCAGCTGATCCCATTGTCTGTTGTCACGGCGCTTGTACATCGGGTCTCGCTTTCTAGGTTTCGAAGCCAGGCTTCAGTATATCCGCAAATATTCGTGCCCGAACGAAGTTTCAGACAATGTATACAGTCTGAGAACATAGATATAGGGGCGACGCACAGCATCGCCCCAGTTCTAAATTGGATTTTGATCAAAACGTTGAGTGGCTCTACTTGGATCCGAATCTCAGGCGATTGACTTCAGCTGTGCCTTTCAGATAAAACCCCTTGCCGGGTTTCATCTTCAATTCTGTGAATTTGAAATGAATGTCGTCGGACAAAGCACCGAATTGCGACAACTCATTTACCTTCTTAACAAGCCACTGCGAAATGGCAGGCGAGATTTCCTGACCGGAAGTCAACAGTTTGCTATCGGTAACTTGAACCCAACCATCTTTGAGAGCAAGAACGCTGTCGATTTCGATCGGCATGGGAACTCCCAAGTCACCGATCCCGACCTTGGCGTCGAATTTCAAATCGATATGATTGCCTTTGGCAAGAACGAGCTGACCGTTTGAAACTGTGAGACCAGGCGCTTTGCCACCAAATATACTGGCAAGTGCACCAGCTCTTTTGCCGACTTGCGCAGAAAGTCGATCCATTGTCGAAGGCGCGTTGATGAATTTGTTGAGACTTTCCTGCGAGATGTCGGCCGTCACATCAGCGACCGTAGGTTCGACAAACTGCAAAACTTTTTGATTGATCAAAACACCAGAGTCAAACCGCATGGAGCCTTGAGTCGTTAAGGTGAAATGATCGACGATGAAATCGCGCAAGTGTCCGCCGGTAACATTGAGGTCCAGCGATTTCAGAACGCCTTCTCGAACGTCCAAATTGCGCGCGATCAGGTGCAGATGATCGGCAGCGCCGTCAAGAAATTGCGCATCCTCGAGATCGATTTCAAGTTTTCCAAATCGTCCACTGTTCACATCGACAAAACTAATCGGTGGCACCACTACTGGAGCTTGTCCCTGCCCTGTTGGCTGACCGTTGAGCATCCGCTTGATCGGATCTGGTAAGTTGACGGCAGGCTGCTGAGTTCCTTCGTCAGCGGCACCCTGAGCCAATGATGCTCCAGCAAATGAAACTGCGCCCGTCGTGGCGATCGCAACCAATGTCGCGAACATCGCAACGGAAGACTTTGACCGCCTGGTAAGCAGCGATCTATTTCGGTTTAGATTCATATTGAGATCCTTATTTGACCTTGTGCGATCAGATTGCCGCATCGCATAAAATTTTGCATGAATAACGCAATCGTTTCGATACGATTTGAACAAATGCAACTGCTCAAAAGAGACTGAATTGAGCGAGCATTGTTCCTCAAAAAAAGACAGTCGCCCTCCAGGTAAAACCCGAAAAGCGACTACCAATTATTTTTGTCAAATGGGCATTGCCCAATTAACTGAGAACAGAGATGACCTCTTATTCTCCGCCTTCTGCTGGATCAGCACCTTCGGCAGGCTTGTCGCCTTCGGCGGCAGGCTTGTCGGTTGCAGCAGCAGCATCATCTTTTGGTTTATCGGTTGCTGCAGCATCCGGAGTGGTTGTAGTTGTTGTTTCAGTTGTGGTCGTTGTCGTGGCAGCATCACCACCGGTAGTAGCAGCCGCATCGGTTGCTGGTGTGGTTGTGGTGGTTGTAGTGGATGAGGATTCGGTGCCACCACCGCCGCCGCATGCCGCTAAGCCTGCAACGATTGCGCAGCTGGCAAGTGCTAAAGCTAGAGTCTTGTTTCTAATAGTCATTGAGTGACCGTCTCCTTCTTGGACAAAATAATAATGATTCTTCGACAGCTTTGTTGTTACCAGAGGCAAAAGTTTTGGAAATTTGCCAGCAAGAAACGGCCGCAATTATACAGGCATATTTATCCGTAAGCAAACCAATTGATACGAATTATCTCCCGTATCGCTTATAAAACCGGCTGCCCTCGCCCCTGATACCACATGCCAAGACCACACGACATCAGCGATTTACCAATACATCGAATGGATATCTACCAGGTTCGATCGTCCAGTCAGTCAGGCTTGATCTACTTAAATAATCAGCGAGTGATTAATGAAGTACCACTCATCTCAACAGGTTTTTCCAAACCCATAATTTCCAAGACCGTCGGAGCAACGTCAGCAAGCCCACCATCAGCCAACTTCGATCCACTTCGAAGACCGACCAGATCATTCTGTTGGAAGCTTGCCACTATAAACGGTACCGGATTAGTGGTGTGCGCAGTGTGAGGCTCATTAGTATTCAAGTCGATCATTTGCTCAACATTGCCATGATCGGCAGTAATCAAAAGAGTCCCGTGACTCTCGCTGGTCGCTTGAAGCAGATGTCCAAACGCTTCATTGACGGATTGCACGGCATCGACGGCAGCTTCTAAACAACCGGTGTGACCAACCATGTCAGGATTGGCGAAGTTGAGAACGATAAACGGATACTGTCCGGACTTGATTGCTTTAACCGCACCATCACAGACTTCTGCTGTTTGCATTTGAGGTGCGAGATCATATGTTGCCACCTTCAGTGATGGCACCATTCTGCGCTCTTCGCCCGGCACTGCTTCTTCTCGACCACCGTTGAGGAAGTAGGTGACGTGCGCATATTTCTCTGTTTCCGAAGTATGGAATTGCCCGATATGATGGCACGATAATAATTCCGGCAGTGTCATGGACACATCCTGCGATGGCAATGCTTCGTTGTTAAACGCCACCGGAAGTTGCAAACTGGCATCGTACTCCGTCAGACATACATAATGTATGTCGGGTGTAATCGGTCTGGCAAAAAACGAAAATTCTTTTTGCGTGAGTGCGCGACTGATTTGTCTGACTCGATCCGGGCGGAAGTTAAAGCAGATTACGCTATCACCATCTTTGATACGCCTATCGTTGACGATAGCAGGATGAACAAATTCATCGTTCGTATTGTTTGCATAAGCATCCTCAACTGCATCAACAGCCGAGGTTGCCGGTTTGCCCTCACCAAGAACCAGTGCGCGCCAATACTCCTCGACTCGCTCCCAGCGATTATCGCGATCCATCGCATAGTAGCGACCGCACACCACGCCGACCTGACCGAATCCGACCAATTTTTCTTCGAGCAAACGCATGAATCGCTTTGCCGATCGTGGCGGTGTATCCCGTCCGTCGAGAATAGGATGAACAACAAAATTAGTGATGTTTGCCCGTTTGGCAAGTTCAATCAAACCATCGAGGTGGTCCGGACTGGAGTGCACGCATCCGTCGCTGACCAGACCGAAGACATGCAATGTGCCACCGCTTGCTTTGACGTATTCAACGGCTTTGACAATCACCGGATTTTTGAAAAACGATCCGTCGCGGATCGTGTTTGAAATCAGCGTCAACTTTTGAACGACGGTTCTTCCGGAACCGATTGTCAAATGCCCGACCTCAGAATTGCCCATCAGCCCTGGCGGAAGACCGACGCATTCGCCGGATGCTTCGAGCAGTGAATTAGGAAAGTTCTCAAGCAGGTAGTTGTAATTCGGTAATTTCGCCGATGTGATCGAGTTGCCTCGCTTCTCACGAGATACACCCCAGCCGTCCAAAATAAGTAGAGTTACAGGTCCCATTTTGTCCTCGCCAAAAGTTGCAACGGCAAAAGCGCGCTACACGGGGATTGTATCGCGCTGAAACTGAATATCGTGATTTTCGACCGATATCCTTAAGCAAAAACACGGAAGCAGCGTTTACCTCACTTATAGTACAATCCGCGATTAACCGGTATGCGCCCTTCACGTCTGAGACGGGAGCTAAGTGAACCAGGACACAAAAGTGAGTTCCACTCAGGAAGGCGATTCCGCTAAACAAACGTCAGGGGAATCGGCGCCGGAGAGTTTTTCGTCTGGAAACGAAAGTGGCTCGTCGTCAGCCTCTCGAGATCTTTCCGGCAGTGGAGAAACCACCCCACGCGAAATCGTGCGCGATTCCGACTGGATTGCTGAAGTTTCACATGAATTAAGATTACCGATTGCCAATATCAAACTGCTCGTCGAAACGCTACTCGATGGCGCGCACGAAGACACTGTCACAGCCTTGCGAATGTTGGAGCGCGCCAAACACGAAGTCGAACGTTTGGAGGCGTTGGTTGGCGATTTGATCTCTATAGAAGAAGTTGGAGGCAATCGCGACAGCGTCAAGAAGAAGCCCACGCTCCTTGCTGATGCCGCGCGCTATGCCAGTGAAAGCGTAAGTAAACTTGCAGCCAAGAAAAATACCGTTGTCGTTTCTGAAATCGAATTAGGATTCACCGTTAACGCCAATCCCGATCAACTCAATCAGGTGATGCTCAACCTGGTTGAGAACGCCGTGAAATATACCCCCGCAGACGGTCGCGTGGTAATACGCTCCGGACCACAAGCCGGTTGTTTCTCAGTGTCGGATACAGGCATCGGAATACCCGCGAGTGAAATTCCCAAAATCTTCAAACGTTTTTATAGAGTCGATCGGACAAGAGCACCCGGCTCTACCGGTCTTGGACTGTCAATCGTGAAGCACATAGCCGATCTCCACGGTGCTAAGATAACCGTTCAAGCAAATGAGCCCCAGGGCTCAACTTTCCTTCTCAACTTCCCGGTGGATTCCTAATCGACCAGGCGCGAAGGAAACCGCGCCGCTCACTATACGCAAAACATATACAGGCGACATCGCCAAAGACCGAGTAAACGGAACAAAGAAATGACCAGTGGTACGAATTCAAAACGAATAATGCTTGTCGATGATGATGCCACCATCATTGAAACCCTGATGTACAACTTGAAGCGTCATGGGTTTGAAGCAGTGTCATTCAGTCGCGGCATGGAAGCTCTCTCCGGGCTCGATGACGCCGACCCATGTTTGATCGTTCTCGACTGGATGCTCCCTGATGTAACCGGACCGGAAGTCGTTAAGCTAATTCGAGAACGCGCCTGCGAGGTCCCCGTATTGATGTTGACCGGGCGCTCCAGTCCGCATGATATCGCTCATGGATTGTCAGCCGGCGCCGATGATTACCTGGCGAAACCGTTCAGTACTATTGAATTCATGGCGCGCGTCCAGGCACTCTTGCGCAGAACGAAAAAAGACAAAGGCGTGCCGGATAGCAAAATTTCAATCGGTCATCTTCTTCTCGATGAAGGCGCTCGGCGAGTGACTTTCCGAGGTCAAGCCGTTGAGCTTTCGCCCAAAGAATTTGCGCTTTTGAAAGTGTTGATGTCCAATGCCGATAAAACTTTGAGCACCGATGTTTTATTGAACAAAGTCTGGGGTGCGGACTATCAAGGTGATGTGAAGACTGTCGCCGTGCATATGCGCTGGCTCAGACAAAAGTTGGAGGACGATCCGAAAAATCCAACCCTGTTGGAGACGGTACACAGATCGGGTTATCGATTGAATTCTGTGGAACCAAAAGCAAAAGAAGCAGCACAGGACCACGGGCAGGAACACGGTAAGACGCACTGAGTCAGCGAGTTTTAGAGAGTTAAACGAGACAGTGATATGGACGCGAAAAGCGCAATCGAAAAGGGGAACGAATCGTGAAAGCTGAAGAACTAACCTTATTGAAAGAGGACGTTCTGTCCATGGGACGAGGCGTTGAAGCGACCGTTCTGGAATTGACGCGAATGCTGAAGAAGGATCCGACGTCCAGTTTTTCACGAGTCGAAGCTGGTGAGATCGAAATCAACAGACAATGCATGGAAATTGAAGAGTGTTGCCTGGAGCTGCTTGTCGAAAGAGATCCGATGAATGAGAAAACCATTCGCAGTTTGGTCAGCACAATTTTGATCGCTACTAAATTAGAACGCATGGCCGATCATGCCATTCGTGTCGCAAAAGTTGCTGACTGGGCAAGAGAAGAAGAGATCGATGTTCCTGAGGAATTGATCGAACAATCGCAGGCTGTCGGTCGCATGATTCAGGAAACGCTGCTGGTTTTCCTGACCGACTCAGAGGAAAAAGCCCTGGCTGTTGTTCAACAAGACAGTTCCGTAGACTATCTCCATGACGTGTTGTCGAAGAGACTTTTGAACGACCTCGGTGGTCAGGACGCTCAGCAAGCACAAATGGGAGCGCAGTTTTTGTTCTGCACCAGATTTTTGGAACGTATGGGTGACGCCTGTGCGTCAATCTGCAAGCGGGTTTACTTCATCGTTACCGGCAAGCGGTTGAAACCAGTTGCTTCAAAAGTCGGCAAAGGAGATTAAGCGTGTCACCAGTCATGGTACTAGCCGGAGACGAAGATTTTGAGCTTTATCGCAAACTCGCGAAGCTCAAGGATTCGCTTTTAGATCCGGCATGGGCATCATTCAATTATTTGCGAATTGAAAGTCCGACTATAACTGATGTCCTCGATAATGCGCTCTCCATGCCGTTCGGTCCAGGCAATAAAGTTATCGTATTCGACAAATGCGGATTTTTCTCACGTAGTTCTGCAGGAAAATCCAAAGATAAAGATTCCGGCAGTATCACGCAAAAACAATTGGACAGTCTCGATAGTTCGCTTGAATCCGTCGCGCCTAACACCTATTTGATTTTTGCCTGCCCGTTCAACTTCGATGGTAATTTGAAACTATCGAAGATCGTGCAAAAACACGCGGAAATACTGCCATTTGCCAGAGAAAAGTTTTACGTCGGCTCATCCAATTCGAAGCTGGAAACATGGGTCCGCAAAGAAGCAAAATCTTTCGGCGCCACTATAGACGATGCCGCCGTAACCTACTTACTTGATGGAACCGAAGCCAATCTCAGACAGATCCATTCGGAACTAGAGAAAGCAGCAGTATTCATACTTCCAAAAACTCATATCACACTTGCGGTGGTGGAAGAGCTCAGTCCGCATCACTCGCACATCTTCACTCTGCTCGATCATTGGCTGGAAGGACGAGCGGAACAAGCACTCGATAGCGCCGCAGAATTGCTATCGAGAGAACCAGCCATTAAAGTGATTGTGACTATTCAAACGTTCCTGCATCGCTGGATCGAAATGAAGTGCGTGTGCGATCAAGCCACTGCAAAATTGCCATGGTCGCCGGGTCTTCAAAAACGAGAGCTGCCATTTCCCGACCTGCTCAAAAAAGTTTCAGCAGAGATGAAGACACAACCGTTTTTAATCGAACGGGACATGAAGAAAATTCGCAATCGAAGTTCTGACTATCTGATTCGGAAGAGAAAGGAACTCACACATTACGAAGCGCTCGTGAAGTCGGGAATGCTTCACGATAAGTACGCGATCGAACTTTTCCTGGCCAGCTAATTTTGCAAGATAGAGAGGACACAATGCCCGATACCCAGTATGTACTCGATGACATGACAGTCAAAGATACGTGGCGCATTTTCCGGATGATGGCAGAACTGGTTGAAGGATTTGAAGAACTCTCGAAAATCGGACCCGCCGTTTCAATGTTCGGAACCGCTCGTTGCAAACCGTCTGACCCTGAATATTTATTGGCGGAAACGATCGCACGAAAGCTTGCGGAGCGTGGATTTGCGGTCATCACAGGCGGCGGACCTGGTGTCATGGAGGGTGGCAACAAAGGCGCCATCGCGGCTGGTGGCACCTCGGTCGGTTTAAACATTCAACTGCCGAGAGAACAAGCACCCAACCCTTATCAAACCGTCAGCGTGGACTTCCGTTATTTCTTCGTCCGCAAGCTCATGTTTGTAAAATACGCATGCGCATTCATTATCCTTCCGGGCGGCTACGGCAGCCTCGATGAACTTTTCGAAGCGCTGACCCTGATTCAGACAGCGAGAATTAAACGATTTCCGCTCTTTCTTGTGGACTCGACCTTCTGGAATCCAATGCTGGAATGGTTGAAAGCGTATCCAATGAAACGCGGCTTCTTCAGTGAAGAAGAACTTGATTTGATCACAGTTGTAGACGATCCTGATGAACTAGTCGAACAGATCGTCTGGTGCGAAGAAGAGAAATGCTACCTGACACCAAAAGGTTTGATGTCACATCCAAGCCGTCAGAAAAACGCCGGTACTCCACCTCAAGCTGTCGGTCCCGAGGAAGAGGGATTATCCACTCCCCAACATCTGGATCCCAATGACTCCGTGTAGTCTCAATCGTGGCAGCGCAAGCGTTAATCGCTCGAATAAAGCGTAATTACAGATGATCGAAATCGACGGCAGTTTTGGCGAAGGTGGCGGACAAATCGTCCGATCATCTCTTGCGTTATCGATCATCACAGGCAAGCCATTTCAAATCTACAACGTGCGCGCCAACCGGCAAAAACCGGGATTGTTGAACCAGCATCTCACCGCGGTAAACGCAGCCCAGGAAATTTCATCAGCCAAAACATCGGGTGTAAAACTGGGATCGTCAGCATTCACCTTCACCCCCGGTGCCGTAAAGTCCGGCAACTATCGTTTCAACATCGGCACCGCTGGCAGTACCATGCTGGTCTTTCAAACCATTCTTCCACCATTGATGCTGGCAGGCGCGCCGAGTTCCATCACACTGGAAGGCGGCACCCACAACCCGATGGCACCGCCATTCGAATTCATTAAAAACACGTTTCTGCCGTTGCTACAGCAAATGGGCGTTTCGGTCAAAGCTGAACTAAAAGCGTACGGCTTCTATCCTCAGGGTGGTGGTGCACTGAAATTCGAAATCGAACCGGTCGAGAAACTGGCACCGCTCCACTTGAAAGAAAAGGGCGCGGTGAAAGCCATCAACGCTCGAGCTCTGGTTGTGAAGCTTCCAACTGACATCGGTAATCGAGAGCTGCGCATACTGGAGAAAGAACTTTCGCAATTGCACAATAAGAAGGTGATAGTCGTCGAAGAAGGCAGATCGCCGGGAAACGTTGTCACTATTGAAGTCCAATCCGATACGTTGACGGAGACCATTACGTCAATCGGCGAGCGCGGGGTCAAAGCAGAGGAAGTCGCTCATCGTGCAGCGGAAGAGACGAATCATTACTTGGGAAGTCCGGCTGCGGTCGGAGAACACCTCGCCGATCAACTACTTATTCCCATGGCACTAGCGTCAGAAGGTTCCTTTCACACGTCCGTCTTGTCTCCGCATACAGTCACTAACATCGACGTCATTCAGAAGTTCCTCGACGTAAAAATCGAAACGGCTAAAATCGCTCCAGATCTCTACTCCGTCGTCGTCGGTTGATTTGATTTCAGCGATCACACATGAGACAGCGCTAAGCAAATCCGGTCAATAACACAAGTTTCTACACGTTAGTTCACTCAGGAATTAAAGAATCTGGTAAAAATCCAGGTCTTTTCATAACTGCTCTTACAATGACTTGGATACGCGGGTCAATTGACGCGCAAGATTCGATCGGGTGTGAAACGCCGGAGGAAACAGGCTTTGAAGATCGCAGTATGTGTGAAATCCGTCCCGGATACGGAAACAAAAATCGCCATTGGTGCTGACAAGACAAACATCGAATTGAATGGTGTTCGTTTTATCACCAGTCCGTTTGATGAATTCGCCATTGAAGAAGCAATCAAACTCAAGGAAAAGAATGGCGGAGAAACGACGGCAATTTCTGTCGGCGGCAAAGAAGTCACTGAAGTATTGAGAGATAGCCTCGCCCGCGGCATCGACAGCGCCGTACATATCGATGATCCGGAACTCACCTGGCTCGATCCGCTCAGCACTGCAAAAGTACTTGCCGCTGCCATCAAAGATGGTGGCTATGATTTGATCATCTGCGGACAGCAAGGCGTCGGCGGAGACAACGGACAAGTGCCGTCAATTCTGGCTGAAGTGCTCGACCTCCCACACGTCACCAATATCGTAAAACTTGAAATAGACGGTACTAAATTCAAAGCCGAAAGAGAAATCGAAGGCGCTCATGAATTCGTCGAAGGCTCATTGCCAGCTGTTCTCAGCGCACAGAAAGGATTGAACGATCCGCGTTATCCTTCCATTAAAGGTGTGATGGCAGCCAGAAGAAAAGAGATTGCTGTGAAGAATGCCGAGGCTCTCGGTATCAAAGGACAATACGCAGCAGCCAATCGCAAAGTGTCAGTGAAACTAATGACAATGCCTCCTGAGAGAGAGCAAGGACGCCGTCTTGACGGCGACGTGGATCAACAGGTCAAAACGTTGGTCGGCTTGCTGAGAAGCGAAGCTCACGTTCTCTAATTTGATCGATCTTTTCAAACGGTTTTAAATTTTCAGGAGATGAAAAATGAGTCAAGGAATTCTGGTTTTTATCGAACAACGCGGCGGTCAAATCCGCAAAGCCAGTCTCGAAGCGCTCTGCGAAGCGCAAAAGCATGAAGCACTTTCCGGCGGAAAAGTAAGTGCCGTAATCATCGGCGAAAATATCAAAGGTCTGGCCGATCAAGTCGGCAAGTACAAACCATCAAAGATCATTCTGATTGATGGTCCCGAGTTCGGCGCTTACTCTGCCGAAGCATACACCGCGGCTCTCGCAGAGGCTGTCAAATCAGCAGCTCCGAAGTTCGTTTTTGCAGCACAAACATCTATGGCCAAAGATTTCTTGCCTCGCGCTGCTGCTCGGTGCGATGCACCAGTGATTTCAGATGTGATGAGCTTCGTCGTCGACGGCGACAAACTCGCCCCAGTGCGTCCAATGTACTCAGGCAAATGCTACGGACAGTATGAAATCAACAGCCCTCTCGCTTTCATCACTGTCAGACCAAACGTTTTCGCACTCGGACAAGAAGATGCAAGCTTCAAGCCCGAGATTGAAGAACTGGCTGTGAAGCCGGAGAACATCCGCGCTAAGGTTGTGGAAACACACAAAGCCGAAGGACAAAAAGTTGAATTAGCGGAAGCTTCGATTGTCGTCGCCGGTGGACGTGGAATCAAAGGACCTGAAAATTGGGGAGTCCTCCAAGATCTTTGCGATGCTCTGGGTGCCGCTCTTGCTGCATCACGCGCGGTCGTTGACCTCGGATGGATCGATCACCAGCATCAAGTCGGACAAACAGGCAAAGTCGTAAGCCCACAACTCTACATCGCTTGCGGCATCTCCGGAGCAATCCAGCACCTTGCTGGAATGTCATCATCGAAGATCATCGTTGCGATAAACAAAGATCCGGAAGCCCCGATCTTCAAACACGCAACCTATGGTGTTGTCGGCGATTTGATGGAAGTTGTTCCAAAACTGACAGCCGAAGTGAAAGCGCTCAACAATAACTAAGGTCCGTTCAAAACATTTTTGATTTAGAACTTTCGCTGAATGCTTTTGTTCTTGTCGGGCTTTTGCGATTTCTGAAACTCGTCGATGTTTTTCAAGACCTGCTCGAAGAACTTTTCGTCGTCGTCGCGATGTAGCATTTTGGCGAGACTGCGTCCTCTTTCAGCATGCATGCGTGCCTTGAGGACATTGCGTTCTCTGAAGTCCATGTCGACCAGAATTCGACTTGTAATAAGTAGCAGCGCTCTCTGGTCTTTGAATGGTCCTTCCTCATCATCTACTGGAACCAGGCGATAGACTTCCTCGAGGTGTAGTCTAGCTTCCGTGAGTTTTCCAGTGACGAATTCCAGTCCGCCCAGAGCGGTTAGAGCGTCCATGTAATAAATGCTGTCAGTAAGATTGGATGATTTCAAATAATCGATTGACTGCTTATAGAGTTTGAACGCTTCGTCCTGATGACCCAAAACAACCTCGATCTTTGCAAGTTCGCACAACAGGCACCCCTTTACCTCGGGAAAGGGCTTGCCCTCATCCAGTTCGAGGAACTGACGGAATACGCGTGCTGCCCCCTCTGGCTTTTTGAACAGCACGGAGAGCCCAGCGGTTTCCTTGGCTAAGTGAATAATTTGTCCACCACTGGTGGTGGCAGATGCATCCATGTACATTTTGAAATATTTTTTGAAGTCGTTGGTATTGTTCTGCAGAAACGCACAAGCAGCCAAGTTGCAGAGAATATCAACGCGTTTGACGTTGCCAACGCGCGATCTGGTACCCATATTCTTCAAGATTTGGCTGAACATCTGAGAAGCTTTAGTAAGTTGCTGGCTTCTCAAAACTGTCAGCGCTGATTGAAAACTAAAGGCGTATCTGTCGTATTCCGGTTCATCTTCTTCCAGCACCGCGAGTTCTTTCTTAGAAACTTTCGGGTCAACGACTTTGTCTGCGTTGTCCATCGGAGTTTGTACCTTCGGAAGATAAGAAGGTCCCTTGCCCTTCTTTGCGTCGTTCTCCTCGGGCACGATGTAGGTGTAATAAAATAGGGTGACGATACCTGCGCATGCAGCTATCCCGGCAATGATAAATAGCAAAATCTTCCTTGAAGACTCGGTTGATGCCGGTTTGTCCGTCGGAAGATCAAAGTTTAGTTTTATCCTGGCAGCAGTGGCCTCGTTACTTACTATACGCCGAAGCCTTGGTGGTATCGTCACTGCCACCTCGCTATTTGCTTGATCGGCTTGTCTGATTAAACGCCCGGCGACTAGCGCGTCTTCAAGACTGCTTGCCGTCCACTTCCTATCCGCCGGAATCTTACTGAGAAGCGTAGCTATGGTTTCTCTAATTTTCTCCGGAACATCTGCGGCTATCTTTTCCAGTGGTGGCTCCGCATCCCGGTGCATGGACAGTGTCTCTATTACGGTATCGCCATGAAACGGATATTCGCCTGTGAGTGAGTAAAACATCGTGCAACCCAACGCGTACATGTCTGCGGCAGGCGTGATCGCGCCACCATCAATTTGTTCAGGGCTGCTGCATAGAGGGCTGCCGATGAACGAACCGCTCTGAGTGAGTTGTCCGACTTGCATTTCTTCCTGGAGTTTCGCGACTCCGAAATCAACGATTACCGCTCGAATATTTTCGTTGTCGTCTTCAGAAAGAATGATATTCCCTGGCTTGAGATCGCGATGGACAATATTTCTGCTATGAGCATGCGCGAGACCTGAGCATATTTGCGAGAAGATCACGACAAACTCAGTGAGAGATAAACTGCCATGTTGCGCTATATATTGTTCCAGCGTTTGGCCTTCGATGAAATCCATTGCCAGATAGGGAGTGCCATCATCAATACCGAAGTCGTACACGCGCGCAACGTGATTGTGCGACAGTTTGCTGAGAGTGCGCGCTTCGTTTTGAAACCGGATGAAGTCCGCCCCTGAAGCCGATCCTTTGTTTAAGACTTTGAGCGCCATGTCGATATCAAGCTTGTCGTGGCGGACCTTATACACCGCCCCCATGCCACCATGGCCGATACTGGATAAAATCTTGAACGATTGAAACACGATCGCCCCTGGAGCGAATCTGTTTGCTTCTTCGTTGCCGGAAACACTCGTCAATGCGTCACCTTCGCCGGATGAGACAATTGTTCTTTTTTCACGATCTCGCGTAGTCTTTTCAAATTCTTTGCAGTCCTTTCGTCTGCTACGGCAAGACCTTTCTGAATTCTGCTGAGGGCATCATCATACTTTTTCAGTTCTAGAAGCGTTAGCGCCCACTGGTAACACATGTGACCAAAATAGACCGGTCGCTCCTGCGGGGTCAAATTAGACACAATCTTTTCAGCTGAACGAAATCTTTGAATAGCTCCTTTGTAGTCCTTAGATAGGCGACTGACAAGCCCTGCTCGAATCAGGCTGGCAAAGTACGTCACATTCAATTTTCCGACCTTCTGCAGGCGCTGACAGGCACGATCCAACCAGAGTTTAGCCTTGACGCGATCACCAAGACTTAGGTATGTAGTGCCAATATTCAGTTCAAGACCACCAAGCTGTTCTTCGTCGTGAAACTCAGTTCTCTTCAATAGCTCCGCCGTTGATTCCAGACACCTGACCGCCTCTTCAGGTTTCTTCCGTTTTACGTTAGCCTCAGCGGCTTTCTGAATACAAGAATATGCCTCGTTTGCGATTGCTCCTTTGGGACAGTATTTGAGGATTTGCTTTTCCAGTTCTGCCAATTTATTGTATTGGCGAAGTTGAAATTCGCAGTCGTAAAGTCCAATGTAAGCTCGAGCCATAATTGACTCAGGTGATTGAACAGGACCGCTTTGTTGTCGCAGTTCTAAAACTCTTGTGTACTCTTCTTTGGCAGTATAGAGTTCTTCAGTTTTAGGTGACGCGCTTTTTCTTGCGTTATCAGCTTCGTGCAGAATAGTCATGACGACTGGATCGTTGTCCCTCGAGCTGTTGATATATTTGTCGAGATTGTCGGCAGTCTTTTGCTCGAATTTCAAAACGGCTTCGTTGCTTAATCGTAACTTCAGATCCGGATCATCGAGAGCGGGTTGTACGCGCTCGGTTTTGATAGCGGGCTCGTCTTTCGGCGTTAGAGCCGATAGTGCATTGAAGAGAATCGCACCAATGAAAGCAACCACACAAACAAGACTTACACTGGCTGCGACAAAGATTACTTTTTTCGACTTTCGATCATTAGGATCAACTGGAATTTCGCGGGTTGCTGTTTCATACAGCATCTGAGCTGCCCGATCGGAAATTTGTGTCGGATCAATGCCGGTCAAGGTCGCCGACGGAGAGGTCTTCCCGTTCTTAGATGGCTCGCCACCAGCACCGAGTTCGGTATCAGGTAGCTGACAGGCTAAGGACGCGAGCTGTGTCGATATTTCCTTGACGGATTGCGGGCGCTTAGCCGGCGACTTGGACAATCCCTGTTCGATTAGTCTACAGAGGTCGGGAAAAATACCGTCTACCTCTTCCAATTTTTTGATTGGCACCACACCGTCTCGGTGTAACGCCAGTGTTTCCAGAACAGTTTCTCCTGAGAAAGGTGGCTCGCCTGTCAGCGCGCAGAACATTACACAACTCAGTGAGTAGATATCCGAGGCCGCAGTCGCTGTTTCTCCGACGATTTGCTCTGGACTGATATACAGTGGACTACCGATCATTCCCCCCGGTTTTGTAACTTGACCGGAATCATCCGACATCTTCGCCACACCAAAATCGAGTAGCACCGCCCGTAGTGCCTCATTGTCATCGACTGACAGCATGATGTTGCTGGTTTTCACATCGCGATGGACAACATTCTTCTCATGGGCATGCGCCAATCCCTGACAAATTTGAATAAATACTTCGAAGAATAGATCGAGAGGAAGAGGTCCGTTTTTTTCGATAGACTCCTGCAGAGTGTCTCCCTCGACAAACTCCATCGAGAGATACGGACGATGTCCATCGCCGATGCCGAAATCGAACAGTCGCGCGATGTTGGAATGTTCCAGTCGGCTTAGCGTGCGGGCTTCGTTTTGAAAGCGCACCACATCATTACCAGAGATCGCATCAACCGGCAAAACTTTCAGTGCGGCGTTTCGGTCGAGCAAAATGTTTGTCGTTTTATAGACGACACCCATTCCTCCTACTCCAACTTTGCCAAGGATCAAATAGTCATCGAACACAATAGAACCAGGCTCGAACTCACCGAGCGGAGCCTGGGGCAATTGACCTGACGTCCCTGATTCGTCTTGCATTTAATCCCGCTGCGATTCTGTAAGTTCTGTTCGCTGGGTTTCTTCGACTAACTGTATCCGGACTGGAGTTACACTTCGGTTGTCACTCTACCAAATTTCTCTTTGACATAACGTTCCACAAGCAGAATAAATTCTTTCGCCAATCCGGCGCCTTCCAACGTTGTTACATGCTGACCGTCTATGTACACAGGTGCTCTTGGGTCTTCACCCGTGCCCGGAAGCGAAATTCCGATATCGGCATGCTTCGATTCGCCAGGACCATTCACGATGCATCCCATGACCGCGACTTTCAGGTCTTCGACGCCAGGAAATTTTTCCACCCAAATACGTCGGTTGATCGAGAGGTGCTCTTCTATCTCTTTAGCTAAACTTTGAAATACAGTGCTCGTGGTCCGGCCGCAACCGGGACAAGCCGTCACCTGCGGCATGAAAGAACGCAATCCCAGCGACTGCAGGATGCTCTGACAAACACGAACTTCTTCGCATCGATCGGCACCTGGTTCTGGTGTCAAACTGACGCGAATGGTATCACCGATGCCGCGTGAAAGAAGAATAGAAAGAGCAGCGGTGGAATACGAAATTCCCTTCATGCCCATGCCTGCTTCTGTCAAACCAAGGTGCAGTGCGTATTCGCAACGTGCGGCAAGTTCGGTGTAAACCGAAATCAAATCAGGTACTTCTGAAACTTTGGCGGAAATGATGATTCGGTCTGAAGGCATACCATGATCTTCCGCCGTTTTTGCGGAGGCGATGGCACTCTCTATGATGGCATCGATTAAAACAGCGTGCGCATCTTTCGGATTAGCGAGAGAAGCATTCTCATCCATCATACGAGCCAGCAACTCTTGATCGAGCGAGCCCCAGTTGACACCGATGCGCACAGGCTTATCAAACTCGAGAGCGACATCAATCATGCTCGAAAAGTTTAAGTCATGCTTCTCGCCGCGACCGACATTGCCAGGATTGATGCGATACTTAGCCAGGGCTCTGGCACAATCCGGAAACTCTTTCAGCAACAAATGTCCGTTGTAGTGGAAATCTCCGACGAGTGGAACATCCAATCCTTCCCGCTGAAGCTTTTCCTCAATGTAAGGAACAGCCCGCGCAGCGTCTTTCGTATTGACGGTGATACGAACAACCTCGGAACCCGCCTCAAAGAGTTCGCGCACCTGCTTGGCGGTTAGATCAGGATCTTCCGTCGGTGTATTGGTCATCGACTGCACCAGTATTGGTGCGTCTCCTCCAATCAGCTTGTTGCCAACTTTGACCTGATGCGATTTTCGTCTTTTGATTTCAAACATATTTGCTCTTCAATTCATTGCGTGAATGAATTACATTGAAGCACCTTCTTGCCCAACCGCCCACAATTCAGGGTGTCGTTCCCTCAAACTATACCAGTCCTCATGGGCTCCGGGACCGATTATCAAATGGTCGATAACATTTACCCCCATAAACTTCCCGGCTTCAATAAGCTGGCGGGTCGTATCCATGTCCTCAAGGCTCGGTATGACATCCGATCCGGAAGGATGATTATGACAGACTAATATTGCGTAGCTATTGGCAATCAACGCCGCTTTAAATACCTCGCGCGGATGAACCAAACTAGCCGACAGTGTGCCGTGTGACACCTCGTGCAAACCGATCACCTCATGCTTGGCATTCAGATGCAGCGAAACAAAATGCTCCTCACATGCCATGGACAGCGGCTCTAAGAACTTTATGGCGTCGCTGGGCGTGCGAATGGAAACAGCCGGAGTTTTTGCCGCCCCTTCGCGAACCAGACAGAGCCTGAGTTTCGGCAGTCGGTACTCCATCTGACGGATCAAAGACTTGCGATTGCTATTTTTCGGCATGACAAAACCCTCCGCGGACACCAGAAATGGTGCCCACCAACAAATTAAGTGAACGGTCCTACTAACTTCAACGAAAAAGCACACCCAAAAGTTCAACCAAACCCCACCGTTTAATGTTGAACCGTCAAGCCCCTTGCCAAATTGACTTCGTCCCCTTAGAACGTTTCGAAGTCCAATACGCGAGCCCTATCGTAGAGGGCGACTCGCAGGCGCCCAAACCCCCTATCTCGAGATCCCTCAAACGTCGCGGGCTCCTAAATATGCGAGACTAACTGTAGGGGCGCCTTGCAGGCGCCCAATCCCCTACTCTCCTCATCCCTAAAACGTCCCGGGCTCCTAATATGCGAGACTAACCGTAGGGGCGCCTTGCAGGCGCCCAGGCTGCTAATCTCCCCGTTCCCCTCGAACGTCGATTAGATCTTCACCAGCTTCCAAACGCCGGTTTTATACCGCCAAATTGCCAGCACCCCAAGGACAAACGACGAAGCCGCGATACCAATCCAGCACCCCATCGGTCCGTCATATACGCGCCCCGTGAGCACCCACGCTAAAGGGAGACGCAAGAGCGTCAAGACAATCACCCCAGCCCACATCGGCCACCCCGTATACCCGGCTCCCTGCATCGCGCCAAACAAAATAATCCAGAGCGCCACGAACGGCTGCGACAAACCCACGACTTGAAAATACTGCTTCGAATACTCGATCACCGCAGGGTCGCTACTCATCAGCTTCGCTATAAACTCCGCACCGAAGAATAGAACCAGCGCAATCACGGCAGTAAAGCCCAGTCCGACCCAGGTACACTGCCAACCCGCTTTCTCAGCACGTTCCGGTTTCAACGCACCCAGATTTTGCCCGACAATCGGTCCGATTGCGGCTCCCAGAGCGTAAAGCGGCAAACAGCTGACGATTTCCTCAAGGCGAAAACCAACCGCCCATGAAGCCTGACAAGCAGTCGGGTTGGAGGTTTTCGCAAAAATCAAAAACAAGGCAAACGACCCGCCGACCCAGGCAAGGTCCATGATGCAAGCAGGAATGCCGATCTTCAAAATTTTCATAAACCATTCCTTCTGAATACCATCTTTGATGAGCTTCGGAAGACTTACACAATCAGCGAGTTCAGACTTTCGCAACTGTAAGAAGTTGAGGGTCGAACCAAGGCAAGCAGCCACCAGCCAAGCAGTTCCAATACCAGCAATGCCAAAGTGAAATGGATGAATGCACAGGATAAAGTCCAATGCACAAATCACGATTGTCATCAAAATCCAGTTGATCATCGGCGCGCGCGTATTACCCTTCGCACGCCAGATTGAATGCGCGACCCAGCAGATCGTAAATGGAAACTGCGAAAGCAAATCCACGCGCATGTACTGCCAGCCAAGTTCTTGAACTGCAGGTGTAGCGCCGAGCATGCTGACCAGCGGTCTGGCAATCAATAAACCAAGTCCAGCAGAGAAGACTCCGAAGACCAATCCAAAAATCATTGATTGCTTCGCCGCCTTAACAGCCATGTCCATATCCCGCGCTCCCCAGTAGCGGCTGACGAGCGCCGTAGTGCCGGCGGAAAGTGCGACGGTGAGGAGAATCATGAAGAACCAGATCTGACCGCACAAGCCTATCGCGGCTTGCACGTCCGAGCCGAGCTTTCCAGCGACCCAGACATCGCAGAAACTGGCGACTGACACACTGGACATCTGCAATAGCAGCGGCCACGCCATATGCCAGATAGCGGCCCAAGTAGAGCCGTTGATGATGACGTCATCAATGTTCTTCGTTCCAGCTTCTACGTCCTGACAAGTATCCACGTTAGGTCCCAAACCTCTGGCTCAGACAGTTCCATCGGTCAAAATCGCGTTCGTAAAACGGGTCGAATTTCAGATCCAATGCACGTTCAAATTTACAAGTCTCGGAGGAGTCCCCGAATAACTCTTGCATTGCACTACAATACAGCTAAAACGGTCCCAAAGAAATTGATTCCTGACTACTACTAAGAAATTTCACCAACGCTTGCCAGAAGAATTTTCGAAACACTCAGCAGTCGCGCACGCAATCGACACTAGCAATTCTCGAATTGCAAGTCAGCCGGAACTGTGGGCAGTTGTGTCGAAAATTCTTGCATTCGATGAGCCGACATCGAAGTCGCAATATTTGAGAAAATCAGCCCGAAAACATCTGGATAAGCGCGCTAATTTCGAAGCTTTGACCTTGCAAGAACAAGGCCGAATCTTCACCTCCATCTTCCAGGAGGAAGATCAAATAGAGGATCAAACGATTTCACGTTTGGTCAATTTCACGCTTGCATTCGAAGATCTCAAACGTTTTTCAAAAATCGCATTCGCGACCTGGTGTAAAGCAGAATGGCAAGCTGAGCCAATTGATGCGTCGGTCGCAGCAATAGATTTTGATTTGACGGTGCCGGAAAAACTATGGCTGACCAACGCAATGCTCAGTGTGCCTGGTTGGACGACGATCGCCAAGAATGACCAATCGCAAGCAGATCCACGATTACGAACAATCACCACATTGATCGAAATCTTGCATGAGCAACGCGCAGAGTTTAGTAACGGAACAACCACTGAATCATTGGCTAGAACACTGGCGATTTGGAATGACTTGTTGAACAAGAAGAGAAATGATTTGCCCGGCAGCTTCCTGCCAAAAATCGTTTTGCTGGTCGAAGGTCAAACCGAATCCTTGATTCTGCCTACCTTTGCAAAACTTCTCGGAGTTAATTTCAACGCGCGCGCAGTATATATCGAAAGCTGCGGCGGAGCAAAACAGGTAGTGAAACACTACTTGAATTTGAAGGAGTTGACCACGCTGCCGATTATCTGCGTACTGGACGCAGACGTCAGTGAATCCGCCGAGATCATCACCGACAGCCTGCGCACACAAGATCGAATGTTGACGATGAACGCAGGTGAGATGGAAGATAGCTTTACACCAACCACATTTCATCGCCTTCTCAATATTTATTTGAAGGAAACCGGATGCCTGGAACCGATTGGTTTCTCGGAGTTGACCACTTCGGAAGGTGACCGCATAGAGGTTCTCGATCGGCTGTTTCGAATCAGAGGACTCGGCAATTTTGATAAGATCGGTTTTGCGGAGACGGCGGTAAAAAACCTCCACAAATCAGATGTGCCGGACGATGGGAAGCGGATAATCGGAATGGTAGAAGAGGTTTACAATGCCGGAGTCAAGCTCAGATTCCAATAACGCAGAAGCCTCGACCGACAGCCCGGAAGGCGCGCTCGATTCTCCTGGTAAATCAAACGCAGTAAAGCCGGAAAAAAACTCGGCAAAGAAAATCGCAACGACACTGTCCATGGTGCTCTGGATTGCCGGATTTCTTTTACCGTTCGTACTCAAAAAAGACAACCCACTCGTCTGGGTCTCCGACACCTGCCTCCTGACCGGCTTCTGGCCGCTGATGTTCTACAACAAAGCAGGCTGGACTTGGCTGGTCTTCGGGATTCTTACGGTCGCATTAGGCTTCGGATTGGAACTGATTCAGTTTCTCATGCCGCAAGTTCCGGACACCTTCTGGACACCATCAAGAATGGCTTACAAACCGTGGTTCATGAACATGCACCATCACATCACAGACATGCACCCATCCATGCCGTGGATACTTATCGGTTTAGCCAGCACCATATACGGTGTCTTTCGAGTCACGAAGACCATCGTAAAATGGATCTTGAAAAAGACCCGGAAATAATCACGAAGACTTCGTTTTAAACCTGTGGATTACGCCAATGTCGCCCCTCAGCATGCGG
The DNA here is from genome assembly GCA_044225915.1 of Obscuribacteraceae bacterium (SeqCode). Taxonomy (GTDB): domain Bacteria; phylum Cyanobacteriota; class Vampirovibrionia; order Obscuribacterales; family Obscuribacteraceae; genus JADYXR01. The sequence continues at coordinate 96,645 of JBGAHZ010000025.1, read as the reverse complement.
AGAAGCCGCAAAATTAAAGCAATGCGTTCGGTAGGGCTTCGGTTTACTCAGCCGGACGTTCAGTGCTCTTGCTGCTGGCGGATTGAACTTTCTGCGCGCCGAGTGGAACTTTCACGGAACCATCTTCAGGAATCAGCACCTTCGCAAGGTATTTCTCGGGCTTCTCTCTCCATTTCGGCAGAGTGCCAACCAGCTTCTCGAGGTGGTTTCTCGCTTGTGCCTTTTGGTCGTGGAATTCTGATTTAGCAAGGATGTAATACCACTGCTTCACTACGAAATTGAAGAGCTTCGGATCGCGCTTGCGGCTCGGTTGCTTGACCAATTTCTTTTCCAGCGCGCTGGCGTAAAGAATTCGACCGTCCATGTCTCCAGGCTGCATCTCAAGCGAGCGTTGAAGCAACTGGCAAGCTCTGTCAGTATTGCCTAATCTGATCGCCTGCTCGCCTTCTAATCTCAGCCCATTGGAGTTGACCATGCCGAGTTCCAACAACTGGTCCGACATGATGACGCCGTTGGAGCGGCCAATGTTATTGGTTTCGTAGATGAAATCCTGATCTTTGGCTTGACCGGCAGCACAACTCAATGCCGTCATCACCACCACAAGAGAGGCTAGTTTGATTCTGGTAATTGCTTTCATTGGTCTCGGCTCCTTGCTATCTTCTTCGATTCTGGAAAAACTTTTTCTTGGCACACACTCAAACACTGCTTAGCAGCCGTCTTCCGAGCTGTGCGCGCCTGCTTTAGCCTTAACACCTACAGCGTCTCCGGATCGCGGAGTTCCATTTGCAGATTCTTTCAAACTCTTGATGGCTCCTTCAACTGAAGGCGCTCCATACACGCTGCTGCCTGCAACCAGTACATTGGCACCGGCTTTCGTTACCTTAGCTGCGGTATCATCATTGATACCACCATCAACAGAAATCAGCGCGTCTTTAAATCCGGCATCATCAAACATTTTTCTGATGCGGGTGATCTTTGGAACCACTTCAGAGATAAACTTCTGTCCGCCGAAACCCGGATTAACAGTCATTACGAGGACAAGATCGATATCAGCTAAGACGTATTCTAAAACTGATTCGGGCGTTGCAGGATTGAGAGCAACCCCTGCTTTTTTGCCGATACTGCGGATGTGCGAAAGTGTTCTTTGAAGATGCGTGGCAGCCTCAGCATGGACTGTAATGTAGTCCGCTCCGGCCTTTGCGAAAGCTTCGATGTAATCATCGGGACGCTCAATCATAAGATGCACATCGAGCGGAAGTTTCGTAATCGGTCGAATACTGCGAACGACCGGAACACCAATGGTGATGTTGGGCACGAAATGACCATCCATCACATCAACGTGAATCCAATCGGCGCCTCCCGCTTCAGCTAATTTGATGTCTTCGCCCAGTCGGGTGAAATCAGCGGAGAGAATTGACGGTGCTATTCGAACTTGCATACTCAGCTTTTCTAGTCACTACCAGCAGTATCATACACAGCGATCCACTTGAAAACACCGGTTCCCCAGTGGATGCGGCAAACCAACAGCTATCATGACTACTGCCGCGCAGATAATCAAGGGGAAGTATCCAACCTTGGTGGAAACCTGGTGAACAAAATCTAACATTTGTAAAAACACGATCGTCGAAACGGTCTGCAGATAACGTTTCTCAATCAGTTCAAACAGAACAATTGCTGACCTATATCAAGGTTTATAAAATACTCAGATCGTAATGAAAAGCGGCGATTGAAAGAATACAGCTCGCGACAAAGGCAGAGAAACGAAAAGATCCTAATTTTTATTGGGTAACTCGGCGCTGAATGCGAGCTTTCGCACTATAGTTATGATAATTTCCGAGCACGTACGAGGGCGCCAAAATGACGCAATTGAAACTCACTGATGAGCGAGAACAATTCAGACAAGTCGCACGAGACTTCACTGAAGGCGAAATCAAGCCTGTAGCAGCCGAGTTTGACGTCAACGGAAAATTTCCGACCGAAATCTTCGCCGCCGCCTGGAATACCGGACTTGCCAATTTTCAGATTCCGGAAAGGCTGGGTGGATTAGAACTCGGAGCGCTGGAAGCCTGCTTGATTCTAGAAGAACTCGCAGCCGGTTGTTCTGGAATCGGCGGCGTTATGGAAGCAACATCGATCGCACAATTACCGGTAATCATGTTCGGCAATCGCGATCTAAAAGAAGCTTACTTGAAACCTTTATTGGACGAACCGCACGTCGCAGGTTACACGAGTTTCGACCCGGCTAGCAACGATATTACTCTTCGCATCCGCGGTGAGAAATACGTGCTGGAAGGCGATCACAATTTGATGATCAACGGGGGCGAAGCCGCCTGGTATTTAGTGGTGGCAAAGGATCCAATCAAAGGAAGCAAAACTGTTTTCGTCGTGCCTTCCGATACAGAAGGGCTGGAATTCGGCAAAAAATCATTTGCATTGGGACGACGCGCGCGCGTTGCACGCCACGCCACTTTCACGAACGTTCAACTGACTTCGGACCACGTCGTCGGCAACGAAGGTCAGGGCGATTTGATCAAAACAAAAGTTTGGCCGCACATCTGCACTTTCATTGCAGCAGGTGCAACTGGTGTCGCCCGCAGTGCCATGCAACAAGCGATTGCTTACTCGAAAGAACGTAAAACCTTCGGAAGAGCAATCTCTCAACATCAAGCAGTGGCCTTCATGCTGGCCGACATGGCACGTGAAATCGAAGCGGCACGATTGATGGCATGGCAAGCAGCGTTTCTTCTCGATCAGGGAGAAAACGCTCGCTATCAAGCACTATCCGCTAAGGCTTACGCTCAAGATGCAGCAATGCGCATCACCACCGATGCGGTGCAAGTTCTCGGAGGCTACGGCTACACCAGAGAATATGCCGTTGAAAAATTGATGCGAGACGCGAAGCAATATCAAATTGCCGAAGAAAGCTCTCTTCAAACAAAAGTTGAATTGGCAAGAAGTCTTGTTCTATCCAGCTAATTTGGAAACCGTACTTTCTCGATAATCGTAGGGAGCCTCGCTGGCACCCAGGCTGCTATAGCAGGTACAGTCACATGAGCGAACCAATCAAGAAAGGACAAATCCTGATAGTAAAAGTCGCTCCTTATTACGAGAAGGAGTACTACTATCAGGTCACCAGCGCTGGTGACAAACTTATTCGCGCCGACCTTTATCACTCACCGAAAGTGAAGAAAAATTGGACGAAAAAAGATCTGGAAACTCTGATCGAGCTCGGGATCATTCGATTGGCTCAGGACCACGAACGACCGCAAGGAAGCGCTGAAGTCGATAAGTCGCAGTAGGTAATTTGAACGGCGGCGCGGTTAAGGCGACTTTAGAAACACAACCTTTTAGTCTAAGACCGGATTTGAAGCAGGCTGGAAGCCTGCGCTCCCAGGATGCGACGAGTCAGGGCACCACATTTGGTGCATAGCTTAGTGCTATTTAGTGCAGGACGCGGCGCCGGCATTGGTGCACGACGCAGTGCCAGCATTGGCGCTCGACGCAGTGCCGGCATTGGTGCACGACGCAGTGCCAGCATTGGCGCTCGACGCAGTGCCAACTCTGATGCAGAACGCAGTGCTAGTTTTGATACGGGATGCAGCTATTCTTTCGGTTTTGCGGTGTTCTTTTTCTTCGATTTTTTCTTCTGCTTGTTAGGTTTTGCCGCAGCTTTCGCGGCTTCTGCCTTTTTCTTAGTTTCTGCATCGGAAGGCGGATTGACAATAACAACCTTGTCAGAATTAGGAATCTGTTTTACTTCCGGAATCTTCAAATTGGATGCTTTTTCTTGCACGTACTGCTGAATTTTATCGAACGGGATTCGCGTCTGTTTGTACTTGCCTGGAAAAACCATTTCGAGACTGTATTGCAACGCGGCGTAGAACAATCCGGTCGCTACAAACAAGTAAAGCGTGTTGATGAAAACAAATCTGGTTCCACGTTCTAACTCGTGCGAACGTCTCGAACGGCGAAAACGCGCGACGGTTATCATCTCATCGAGGCGGCGCGTAATATCAGCTGGCCGAAAACCGCCCCGCAAGCCGCCACCGACTCGCCCCAAATTATCAGCAGTCACATGACGGCCGCAAACGACACAAAACTTGAGTCCGAGGTTGAGTTTGGCACCACAATAAGGGCAAGTCGCTGCAGACATTATGAAGTCCGTTCCGTTCGTACCCTCGTCTTACTCCACTAATCGGCACAAGTTCAAGGATTTCCAGAAGACTCAACGATTGAGCATTCGTCTATATTACATTGTCATGTACCCTTTTGCACGCCAGCAAAAAGGGCAGTGACAGCGAGAAAAGTGTCATGACGTTTGCGCGAAAGTCTAACTTTGCGCACCATCTCCAGTGGCGTAGCGACTGAACATCTCAGATATAGACTGCTTGTCATGCGACAAGGTGTCTTGCTTTGCATTCAGCTGGATAATGCGGTCCTTGAGTTCTTCGATCTGCTGTTCGATCACCGAAACCTCTTCGGTGATTTCAGTTTCAGTCATAGTCAAAGCATCAGATAAAGTCTGAAATGCCTTACCAAGCTCGCTCTCTGTCAAGGAAAATTCCCCCTCTCCACTGGTCAATCATTATTCTACTTTCTTCAGCTTGTCCACAACTACATTCATGAAAATCGTAAACAGCTACTTTCGATTAGATACCCGCTCCCTGAAGAAAAACATCAACGGGGTCGGATCCATCAGAATCATCGGACTTTCCAGTTTCATTAGAACCTGCTGCTGGCGCGACTTTCTCGACATCAGCCGCAGTCATTACTTTGGCCAGGTTAGCCTCCAGTGCATCTATGCGTTCTTTTAAACGCTTAATGGCCTCAGCTTCAGGATCGGGATTCTTGTTGTCTACACGCTTTCCGTCTTTGTAGATAATCCGTCCAGGTACTCCGACCACGATTGAATTATCGGGCACATCTTTCAGGACAATCGAACCAGACGCGACTCGCACATTATTGCCGACGACAATGTCACCTTGGATTTCGGCTCCGCTTCCCACAACGACTTCGTTGAGCAAAGTCGGGTGGCGTTTGCATCCCCGCGTTTCCTCGCCCTGCCTGGCTTCCGCGCCTGCTCCCAGGGTGACGCCCTGATAGAGAAAGCAGTCATCGCCGATTATGGTCGTTTCTCCAATTACCACACCCATGCCGTGGTCGATCACGAATCGCCTGCCGATTGTCGCGCCCGGGTGGATTTCGATGCCTGTCACCATACGAGCGAATTGCGAGACGCAACGTGCCAGTGTGTATTGCTCCTGCTCGTACAGAATGTGGGCAAACCGGTACATGGTAATCGCATGGAAGCCTGGGTAACACAGATAGACCTCGAGCATGCTGCGAGCAGCAGGATCTTTTTCCAAAATTGTCTCGGCGGTTTCCGTGATTAAAGACCAGTCCACTGCGACCACACACCTCGTTGTCAAGAGATCTTCTAACACTCTTAAACCCGCCGATGCGCTCTGGAGCCCGCGCACAAGGGTTTAAAAAGTAGTCATTTCGGGGAATCTATCAGAATAGAGAACATAAGATCATTAATTCTCTAGTTCCTTTACATATTGAATGCAGCGAATACGTATTTTCCCCATCCCAAACGGCTGTATTGCCGCTATTCTGGGAAAAATTCCTCTTTGCATCTGTCCAAAAATATCACAGCCCGGATAGATGCGTTCACCGAGATAGGTCTCGACCAACCAGCGACCAAGATTTCTACTAGGGCTACTGGATAAAGAGCGGCGGCATCCACAAAGACTATGTCTTCTCGATCAAGCGACATGTTGAAGAGCAAACCGGAGGAATCTCCGGACAAAAAGGGCGCAGAGTCGTCCTCTTTGAGTTTGACGTCGATCGCAGCCAAGCCGACCCCTAAAATTGAAGAACCAAAACCAGAAGCTGCAAAGCCAGCACCAGCGGCGGTTGATAAACCTGTCGAGACCGCTCAAAGCCGTTTAATCAGTGGAAAGAAAGAAACTCCAGCAGCAGAACCACCGAAGACCGAAGCAAAGCCGGTGGATGCCCGCACTCGCCTGATCGCAGGCAAAGCATCCGGCGGAGAACAGCTCACAGCTCTATCGACAGCCGTAAGTACTGACAACGCCGCAGCCAAGAAATTCGAAGAGCGCAAGACTGCCTCTCTTGGCGGCAGATTCCAAATGGGTTTGGTCGACAACCTCAAAGGTCAAGCTGAAGGAATCACCGAAATCTTCTACGGCAAGGAAGATGCTCTTGCCGAACTGACAGGCACAGCCACTGGTCAGAAAACCAACAGCGACCACATGCTGGTCAACCTGACCAAGACCACCCTCAACGTAGGTGGCGTGGTCAAAGACCTGGCAGCCGACACTATCGGTGTCGGTGACGGCAAGACCAAAGATGCCATCGGCAAGGCTGTCACGAAATCCTATACAGATTTCGTCAATGGCTCTCTGGCTGACAAAATGGAATTCGCCGGTCAAGGCACAGGATTCTTAAGCACACTCTTCATCGGAGGCGGCACCACAGCCAAAGGTGCGTCCAATCTCGCCACCGACGTTAAGGTGATGAAGTCGCTTCTCCAAGCTGAGAGCAAAACCGCAGCTCTGACGGAAGCAGCCACCGGCATGCGTGCTTTGAAAACTGCGGAGAACGTCGCCGCTCACCTGGCTCCAGCCGCAACCGACGATGTTGCAAAACTGGCTGCCACTACCGCAAAGACTACGGTTGGTCCAAGTCGCCTCGCTACTGCCTGGGAAGGACTCACAACCAAAGCGTCCGAGATCAGTCGTTCACTAGCTAACACATTTGCCTTGCCTGGAATGGAGCCTGCACTGGTAGGCGCCGGCGGCGGCACACTTAAAGTCGGCGGTTCCCATAGCGCAGCTCTGGTATCGACCGAGCGCGCAGTAGCAAGAACCACTACCGGAATCACTGACGGAACAGCCTCTCTGCTCGGTCGCAACACCAAACCGTTTGTCAGAACTGCTGGTGCAGCCGAAGACGTGTTCGGAGTCACCGGTCGCAAGGTCGAAGCAGCCACTTCGACGAAATTGGGCGGTTCGCTCGTCGAAGATGTATCTAAAGGTAAGTCGACCGTAGCGCACGTAGCCGAAGCTGGACCTAAAAAGGTAGAAGTTCCGGTTGCTCACGTCGATCCTCCAGCCGTAACTGCTAAACCAGTCGAAATCAAACCAATTGAAGGCAAAGCTCCAATTGGCGAAGTCAGACCAGTAGAACCTAAGGCTACCGTTATTAAGGAAAAACCTCCGGTCGCTGCGGAAACGAAAGTTGTCCCTCCAGCCGGTGAAACGAAGGTCGTTCCTCCTGCCGGTGAAACCAAAGTCGTTCCTCCTGCAGCTGCTGAAACCAAGGTCGTTCCTCCTGCCGGTGAAACGAAAGTCGTTCCTCCTGCAGCTGCTGAGACCAAGATCGTTCCTCCAGCAGCTGAAACGAAAGTCGTTCCACCTGCAGCTGCTGAAACCAAGATTGTTCCTCCAGCCGGTGAAACGAAAGTCGTTCCTCCTGCAGCTGCTGAAACTAAGATCGTTCCTCCAGCAGCTGAAACCAAAGTCGTTCCTCCTGCCGGCGCCGAAACCAAAGTCGTCACACCGGCCGGCGATGCAGCAAAAGTCGATGCAGCAGCAGCCAAGGCAAAACCTGTCGAAGTGCCTGCTACCGCCGGTGATGCAGCCGCGACGAAAGCCAAACCAGTTGAAGTTCTTCCTGCAGACGGAGCAGCTCTCGATGCGGCTAAGGTTAAGCCGACCGTTATCGAAGTTCCTCCATCCGCCACAGCGATCGAGCAAGTCACCAAGACTATTGCCACCGCCGGCGATGACCTCAGCGCCGCCGCTACACGTTTGAGCGAAACCACCGGCAAAGCTGTAAAAGCGGATCTGGACGAAATCGCCCGCCTCGGCAAAGACCTGGGCAAAGGCGATGACATCGCAACGCTTGCCAACATCAACGAGCGCCTCGCTACCGTTTCGAGAACCGCTGGTGTCGATGTAGCCGAAGATATCGCTCGCACGCTGAAACCTTCATTGCAAAAGGCAGAAGCCGCTGCACTGGAAAACAGTGCATTGAAATCGGCACAAAGCATCGAGCAAAGAATCACTCGCATGACCGAAGGTTTGACCGGAACCGAAGCTGCAGTAATCAAAGAAAATCTGCAAGTAGTTTCGACCGGAACCCGTCAACTGACGGGCAAAGCCGACGACATCGCTCAAGTAAATCAGAGAGTCGAAGAAGCACTTCGCAAACTGGAAACTGCAACCGCCAAGTCGCCACTCGCAGATGACGTCGCTCGCCTCGCTCGCGAAACCCGCGAACTGCAAGGCACCGTCAATGCTTCCAGCCGTTTGGCTGCTGTAGAAAATAACTCGAGAGTTCTCGTCAGCACCGGCGATGATATCGCGCGCGAGATGGGCAAACTCACTCCAAAAGTTGGAGCAGCTGCCGAAAGAGACGCTGCCGAAATCACTCGCCTTGCACAAAATCTCGGTAAGGGCGGAGATGATTTGCTGACCGTTCGTTCTATCAACGAACATGTCGCTAACCTCTCGAAGACCGCCGGCAAGGAAGTTGCCGATGATGTCGCCAAAGCATTGAAACCAGCTTTGCAAAAAGCTGAAACCACAGCAATCGAAACCAATACGATCAGATCGGTTTCCAAAATCGAACAAAGAGTGACCCGCCTCAGCGAAAACCTGGCTGGTCCTGAAGCCGCCGCGATGAGAAAAGAAGTCGCGTCGATCCAACAAAACACACAAAAATTGATCGCAGGTACCGACGACGCAGCCGCGACCGCAAGCATCGAACGCTCGATCGCCAACCTCGAAGCCCAAGGAGCCAAGACTAAATACGCCGACGACATCGCCAAGCTCTCGCAAGATGCTCGCGAACTTCAATCTTCGGTCAGCGTTTCGCGTCGCCTCACTGCAATCGAAAACAATTCGAAGACTTTGGCAACAACCGGTTCGAAGCTCAGCGACGACGCAGCAAAACTGGCAGCCGATCCGCTCAAGGTCGCAGCAAAGGGCGACCTCGACGAGATCGCCCGATTGGGTCAAAACCTGGGCAAGGGCGGAGATGACGTTGCCGCCGTAACCAAGATCAACGAGCGCCTCGCCAACATTTCCAAGACCGTTGGAACGGAAGCAGCCGACGATATCGCTCGCGCTCTCAAGCCAACACTTCAAAAAGTCGAAGCAACAACCGCTGAAAATGCCGCTCTAAGATCGGCTGCAAGTTTGGAACAGCGCATTGCTCGTGTTGCAGAAACAGTTACCGGACCAGAAGCTGCAGCAATCAGACAAAACCTCAATGCTCTTCAACAGAGCACTCGCGGTTTCGTCAACAGTGCTGACAACGTTGCCGCACACAGCGAAGACGTTAATCGCGCTCTCCAAACTCTTGAAAGATCCGGAGCGAAGACCAATGTCGCCGACGACATCGCTAAGCTCTCGCGTGAAACACGCGACATGCAGGTTTCCGTCAATGTCTCGCGCAGAGCTACTGCTGCAGAGAATACTGCTCGCACTCTCGCTAATGACGGAAAAGCACTCGGCGATGAAGTCACAAAACTAATCGCTGGTCCAGGCAGAGCAGCCAAAGCCGATCTCGACGAAATATCCAAGCTTTCCAACAACCTCGGCAAGACCGGTGATGATCTCGCCACCATTAGACAGATCAACGATCGAGTCGCGAACATCACCAAGACCGCTGGCGCGGAAGCTGATGAGATCACACGCGCACTGACTCCTAAGATCCAAAAGGCAGAACAGTCAGCGCTCGAAGCTAATCGCTTGAATGCAATCGACAAAGCCGCTGTTACAGTTGAAAAAGAATCTAGAAATCTCAGCAACGCCGCAAGAGATCTCGCGTTGGTCAGCGAAAAGGTCACTCCTGAAGGCCGCATCCTTCAGCAAGAACTCAAAGCTATTCAACGCGCTGCAGATGAATTGCCAACTTCCGTCACGCCAGGAACCGATGCCACCAGACTTCGCACGATGGCGACCGCAGTTGAGAAAGCCGATGCTAAATTGGCTGCGACTGCCAAGACCGTCGACGCAGCCGCCGGCGATCTGTCAGCTCTCAAAGTTCTCGAGTCTCAAACTGGCAGAGTCGAAAAGGCTGCAACAACTCTTCGTGGAACAGTCGCTCAAGTCCAGGACGATCTGGCCGCCGGAACCCGCGCCATCAAGCCTGGTACCGAAGAGTCCGTCAGACGCGCACTCACCACCATCGAAGAAAATACTGCATCAGTTCAATCGAAACTCGGAACTACCGCTAAGGTAGATCGCGAAGTTCGCGAAATTCGCAACGCCATCAGCGCTCTCGAAGATGCCGGTCAGAAGCCGCTTGCACAACAACTCGGCAGACAATTCAGAGAACTCGATAATGCTAACACCGTTCGCAGTTTCGAAGTTACTTCGCATCAGAATCCAACCACCTTCACCAGCATCGGCTACAGACAAAATCTGATTGCAAAAACAATCGACCAGGTCGATCGCGATGCAAGAGCAATCAACGCATGGGGCAATCTCTCCGGTAAGCTCGACGTAATCGGCGACATGCAAGCCAATCTGCAAATGCTTCGCTACGTTGCGAAAAATGATGCCAGATTGCTGGCGTATGTCGAAGATACACAAATGATGGTTTCGAGACTGGAACTCACAGCTCTCGCGAAAGGCTCTACAGCTGTCGAAAGAAGCTGGATGCAAAATCTCGTCGCACTCGCAGAAGGCGGCAATCAACAAGCAATCAATCGCCTGTTTGTTAACGGACTGAAGAGCGATGGTTGGACGATGCGCTCGATGGCAAATGCACCGCAAACCCTGACTGGACGCCTCGGTCTCTCGGGCGCCGGCAGATTGCTTCTCCGACCAGAATTCTGGGGAGTCGCTGGCAGAACCATCGGTGATGCCACTCTCACTGGTGCCGGTCTCACCATGCTCTATGCCAACTATAAATATCATTCGCAGCTCATGCTCAAAGCAATTGAAGCACAAATGGCTCCAGCTGCGCCTGGCGTTGGCACTAACGAAATTCTTCGCGATATGCGCGACGATCAGAAAAAAGCAATCGATGCCAAAGCTGCAGAAAGTCAGAAGGAAATCAAAGACGCTTACAAACGCTATGTCGAAGACGGCGAACGCAAAGCCGATCTCGACTTCACGCCTGCCGTTTCCTACATCTCACGCCAAGTCAATTTGTCCAAAGCTGATGAAGGCATCGCTCGTCTTTATGGAATCTCAACTGATGATCCAAACGCTCACGAGAAAGTTCAAGACCTTATCCAAACTGGTAAGCTCCGCCACTGGTCTGCACTTGGTATAGCTCCAACAGTTGTCGAAGAGCAAGCCAAACCAAACATTCCTGTAGCAAAATCGATTCGCATAAAAGGACCAGATGGCACCTCATCTGATCCAACCAATCGTCCGAAGACTGCTATCACCTCGTTCTCCTTCACTCGCGCGATGGAGCTCACCAACCAAATCAAACTGATGACCTCAGCCCCTGATGTTCGCAGCGCCAATGGAAAATCAGGCACTATGACTGGTGGCACAGCAACCGGTCCATCACTCTCGCAAAACTTGAGAACGATGGTCAACTACAATTCGTTGAAGACTGAAAACGGTACCAACAAGTCAGTCTCTCGCAAGGAAGGCACTGAAGAAGGCGGCGTCGATGGAGCCGGCAGCGCCGTCCCAGCCGTCCCACAAGGTCCGCAACTGGGCGGCTTGGCAGCAGCTACCGTTGACCCCACCAATGGTGCCGCTATGAGCGCCCCAATGACCAGCGCCGCAGCAGTCCCACTCACCGCTAACACCGTAACCGTCGGCGCCAGCGGTAACTCCAGCAACGTATACGTCGACAACTCCTTCGTCGCCGACGACTCCCGAGAAGCCGTTTAAAACCTGAGCGCTCACCAGCCAACCGCCCCTAAGATTATTGAACAGCCTACAACCATTTGTTGCCGCACGGCAATCACTGGGTCCTAACACGTGCTCATCGTTGTTAGCCGCGCACGGCGACGAATGCGACGAATACAGGAATGCGGTCAATAATACGAATACGGTTCAAAATACGGTTCAATAATTGTAGGGGCGGCTCGCGAGCCGCCCGGCTGCTAGTCCCCCTTCACGTCGGGGGTAAAAACAAGCGACGCAATTCACGACACCTGGGAGCTCAAGCTTCCAGCCGGCTCCAAAACCTCAAAGATAGCGCAATCACCAAATTTTAATTGAACTGCTTCAAAACCAGCACAGTATTGTGACCGCCGAATCCAAGCGCTTCACACATTGCATGCCCAATCTTCATATCCCGTGCCGTGTTCGGCACACAATCCAAATCACACTTCGGATCCGGATTGATGTAATTAATCGTCGGATGAACCCGCTGTTCATACAACGAGAGAGCAGTCGCCGCAGCACCGATGGCGCCTGCTCCACCGAGCATATGCCCAACCATCGACTTGGTGCTCGACACAGCTAACTTGTAAGCATGATCACCGAAAACAGTCTTGATCGCCATGGTCTCACGCTCATCATTCAAAGGCGTCGACGTACCATGCACGTTGATGTAGTCAATTTCATTAGGCTGCAAATCCGAGTCTCTCAGTGCTTCTTTGATAGCTCTAGAGGCACCATCACCGGTCTCGTGCGGAGCCACAATGTGACTGGCATCGCAACTAGCACCACCACCGACGATTTCAGCGTAAATGTTGGCACCACGTCTGATGGCATGCTCATACTCTTCAACAATCATAATTACTGCGCCTTCGCCCAGCACGAAACCATCTCTATCGATGTTGAACGGACGACTTGCCGTCTTCGGATCGTTATTGCGTTTCGACAGCGCCATCATGTTATTGAAAGAAGCAACGGTGAAACTATTGATACAAGCCTCACTACCGCCCGAAATCATGACGTCTGCACGATTGTCACGGATATACATAAACGAATCGAACAATGAATCCAGTCCACTGGCACAAGCGGTCGAATCACTCTTCGCCCGTCCCTTAGCACCATATTCAATGGCAACCTGACCAGACGGAGCATTCGGCATCAAGCGAATAACAGTGCGCAGACCAAGCTTTCTCGGTCCCTGTTCCATCAACCGAATGTAATCGGCAGTGGTCGTGATGATGCCACCAACTCCGGTGCCAATGAAAGTACCAACGCGTTCGGCGTTAGCTTCACGAATTTCAAATTTTGCGTCTTCGAGCGCAAGTTTGGAAGCAGCCATCGCAAAAAGCGTGACTCTATCCATTTCTTTCAACATCGAACCCCATTTGCGGCGATCCGGATAAAAGTCAGCAATATTGAAGTCTTTGACTTCCGCAGCAATCTTGACATCAAGTCCAATCTCTTCAGGATTGAACTGCGTGATGTAATCGACGCCACTCCGGCCTTCGAGCAACGCTTTCCAATTGTCCTCACGACCAAGCCCAAGAGGCGTGACCATGCCGATTCCAGTAATTACAACTCGTCTAGGGTACTTAGCGTTCAAGAACAGATCCTGCCAAGGTGAGATATCGCCTGGAGATTAGGACCGGAACCAACCGAGATTTATCACCAGGACAAATTGAATTCTACCGTGCTTTAGCAGGTTCGGCGCGATTGCGATACAGAACATCATATTTTTTATTGACTGAAACCAAGATAGCTCGCTGGGTCATATCGAAAAGCCAGCAAAGATATATTCAGGAGACTGTCTAACTTGGGCTTTACAAGGGCGTTTTGAACGTCAAGCCGAGGTCGCAACGCCATCCAGGACGACCGATCCACCGCTCACGATGCCATGTTGAACTTCGTCTTCACCATCGAAATCAAGACAATCAAACTCGTCTTGAATTATCAAGACACTTGCAGCTGACTGGTCTTCGGCTTGGTCCACAGAGAAATCATGAAGCTGACCTTGTGAGCCGCCGTTCATCAACGGGTTAGATAAAAGCAGTTTCGGCACTTCCATACGTCCGGTAATCGAATTGGGAAGGTGAACTGGTGAGCGATTCATCTGTTCATCCCGAACGTTGCGCTTAAACGCCATGTCGAGTTGCTTGCCAATTTGTTTGTAATTAGGTTCAAAACGTTCGACCAGATCCCAGAAACGCTTGTTATGACTGGCTTCTAGGATATGGGCTAATTCATGAATCACAAGATAGCGACGACCACGCTCTGGAACGTTTTCTATCGCGTATCGAGAAAAGGTAATGACTCGCGATTTCAAATTGATTTGGGCAAGCCTCGAATACTTCGCTGTGCCTATCTTTACGCCTCCAATCGTCGCTTTGAAAGTCGCATCATTTATACGACCGACATAGCCGCTCATGAAGGACTGATACATTTCTCGCGTGCTGTTGTCGAGCGCCGCAGACCCGTTGGACGTAGCACTGTGGCGATTTAACGAGTATTTGCTTGTATAGTTGTTTGACATTGGAAAATTAAAAAATGCTTTTAGTTTTGACCTATCGCATAAAGATTCTATATAGAAACTACGACTTGTGACGGTAACTGAAAATTGTCTAACCCAGTAAACTCAACTATTTCGCCCGCTTCTCTTGATAACTTGATTGTCATCACCGGTGGTGCACGTTCCGGAAAATCTTTGTTCGCAGAACAGCTAGCAATGAACTCCGGTCTACCTGTCAGCTATCTGGCGACGATGCCACATATTCCCGACGATCCGGAGCTGTCATTTAAGGTCGAACAGCACCAAAAACGTCGCCCAGTCGACTGGAACACCATTGAATCGGAATTGGCGGTTCACGAAAAACTGGAAGGTCTCCCGCAAGGTCCAGGCTTCTGCGTAATCGACTGCCTCTCATTATATGTTTCCAACATAATGCTTCAGGTTCTGAACGACGCAGAAGAACCAGTGCAGCCAACCACCCTCCGGCAGCTCGATCAGCGCGTTTCAGAGGCGATTGCAACCCTTTCAGCCGCAAAATCACTAAGAAGGGATTGGACTTTCGTTGTCGTCACCAACGAGGTCGGCTGGACCGTAGTTCCTGATAATAAGATGGCGCGGATCTACAAAGATTTGCTCGGTAATGCCAACCAAACCCTCGCAACGAGCGCATCCACTGTCTATTTAGCGTGCGTCGGGTTGCGCATCAAGCTGAAAGAGAATGGTCGGAGCAAGCTAGAATGAGTTAAGGAGTCAAAACGCGATTGTGCAGATCGCAACTTCCAACTTCGTCATTGCACGACTTCTGCAGCAGACTGGGCAAAATACATTGAAGACCTTTGGTGTCCACACCTCTAGAGGGCAAAATGCAAGAAACTCAAGAGGTCCCTAAGCAAGCCAGTCCGCTGCTGCTTTTCAAAATCCTCAGACCTCGACAATGGACGAAGAACTTTATCGCCTTCGCACCGCTGTTGTTCGCCGGACGCCTTGGCGAGCAGGACGCATTGGTCGCAACCGGAATATGCACGGCTTGCCTTTGCCTGGTCTCAGGCTCGATGTACATCATCAACGACATTAAAGACCGGGAGTCAGATTCTCACCACCCTGTAAAAAAACGCCGACCGATCGCCGCAGGTAAAGTCAGCCCGAAAACGGCCGGGGTCGTCGCAGCGCTCGCCCTCATGATTGGCTTGACTGCCGGTTTTCTCGTTCGTCCGGTGGTCGGACTTGGTTTGCTTCTGTACGTGATACTGCAGCTGGTGTACAACTATCGACTAAAAAGTTTTGCAATCCTCGACGTGTTCAGCATAGCAGCAGGCTTCGTATTGAGAGCCGCATGCGGAGGCGCGGCAGCGCACGTAACGCTATCCGGTTGGTTTTTGATATGCACCTCCCTTGGTGCCCTGTTTTTAGCAATTGAAAAACGCAGACAGGAACTTCTTGCACTGGGTGACGATGCGAAATCGCATCGCAAGTCATTCGACAAATATTCATTGCCTTTGATTGATCGAATGGAAGCAGTAGTCGTTCCATCGCTTGTGACGTCGTACTGCATATACTGCTTCTTCTCACCGAGCGGTCAATGGATGCTCTTAACCGCTCCATTTGTGCTTTTCGGTGTTCTTCGATATCAGCTTCTTTCCACGAGTCAATCGTCGACAGGGGCACCAGAGGAAGTGCTACTGAAAGACAAATCGATCCAGATCTGCATAGCGCTTTGGGTAGCAATTTCGATAGGCGTCGTACACGGACAAATCCCTGAAGTGGCACGAGCCGTGGTTGACGGGGTAGATGCTCTAAGAGTCTTCGCAAAATAACGTCGAGTCAAGGTTTTCACTAACAACGTTCAAAGGGAAGCTCTAGCCTAGAGACCGTCGATCAGCTCCCCGGATGGACTGCTGTTCGGTGAAGATTTTGGAATGCATTTAAGTTCTCGATCTGATGTTATCGGGTCCGGGGGTCGCTCGAAACGCCAGCTTTCGCTCAGGTTTAAAATAACCAACTCGACTGTGGTGTTTACCTTAGAACCTTTACTGAGGTGACCGCCAATCATTTTGCCATCGCTGTCGGCTAGACCGAGATGGACATGAACGCCGTCGGGAGACAGGGTGCCAACGCATGAGACGATTTCGAATGGACCATCCATGACTGTTGGCTCGGGCTTCATGGCGAACCGAATCGATGCAGTCTTCAAAGAACCAACCATGGTAAGAATGACACCAGCTTCAATTTTTTCGTCGCGACAATATTGTTCGAGAAAATCTCTAACGTCGGTACCAGGAGTCAATCGTACAGCCAGGTACGGCTTACTTACGCCTAGAACTGGCGTTTTGGTTTGGCTGTCGAAGCCGCCGGTTTTGCCTCCGGCTTTTTTGCTGGGGGCACTCCTTTTAACGACAGCGCCTGCGCATCCATTCCCCGGGAGATAGAATCCATGCGCTTTTGTAATGCGTCGGTTTTGAATCCGCCCGATTTCAAGCCACCACTGGAGGTGCGCGGTTTCGCGGAGGAAGAACCAGCATTCGAAGTCGCCATTACTCTATTGCTGCCTACTACAAAGCGCATCCAGACTGGAGTTGAGAGAACTTGCTCGAGCATGGCATTGCGAATTCCCAATCCTTTTGTTCCTTGTTCTGATGCCATTCGTTCTGCTAGCAGAACTTTCTCAGACGGGTTTGCGTCAGTGTATAAGATTCGGAACTTCGCCCAGCTCAACGGAAATTGATTCATTGCCATTCGATCGCGATCGCTCGGCGCCTTCTTGAATTTATCGCGAATGATCATTCCATAGAGGGCGCGATTGTCCTCAGCGTCTACCGTTTTGCCTGCGTGGCTCTGCTCATAGAGGAAACAGGTCATATCCGTGTAGGCTTCGATTGCATCTTCTGTCAACGGCGGTGGACCGATCTCTGCAATTCGTTTCGGACCTAGTGCTTCGTTAAGCATGCCTCGTTCGCCTTCGCTGATGTCTGGAGAATCAGCCCTCATACTTAGAAGTGAGCGAAACAAAACGCGATAGTTACTCCGGTGGTCGACATCTTGCAGCAGTCTCGACAAAGCGCTCCAATAATTATCGATCTGCTTGTAACCGGCTTGTTCCTTGCCGCTCAGCAATTTCTTCAACTCAGTTGTGAAGCGTGCTTTTTGCTCATCCGTAAACTGTGCGGAAAAATCAGGTCCTTTCGGAAGCTTGCCTTTGTCCTCAATCGGCGCGCATAGACCGAACAAATTCAACCAGGCATTGATGATCTTTTTCTGCTGGTCGATTGGAACTTTAGTCGGCGGTAGCGTAATGCCTTCGCGATAAACCGGGTCAGGTTCAACGTTTGCATCATCGCCTGTTTGATTGCTCGATTGACTACTCGACTGATTACTGGAGTCATCGGTCTGATCTTGCTCCACCGGCGCGCTCATCTGAGAGCCGGAACTCACATCATCAGACGATCCCCAGGTGTCCCGGTCTGCGACCGGATTGGGATTAGTTGTCGGAGCCTTTGCGCCCTTAGGACTAGCTTTGGTGGCACCGGATTTCGCGGGTGGCTTAGAGCCCGGCTTGGCAGCCGGTTTCTGACTTTTCGATGAACTCAATGATCCTGTGGCGGCATCAAGTTCTCCGACGCCACCGCGATCAATATCGTCGGCTTGCTGAATCGGATCTTTGGTTTGCGGCGGGCGCACATTGGATTTGTGGTCTGAAAACTTAGGGTCGTTTTCCTTGTCATCGGCGTAGTCGCTGTCGTAACCCCAGTCAGCAGCCAGAGCTGGCGCGACAGAGCTTTGAACATTCAACAAACACGCTATTGCGACACCGAGTCGACCGGCATTCGCCCAGGTGAGCTGCCGATTTCGGTCAGAGGGAGTGTAGTTTGTCGAGGCGTTTTTTCTCATGCTTTGCGGTTTCTACATCAGTTCCAGTACTAATGCTACCTCACCTGGCGACGGTCCGGAAATCGCCGAGCTACAGGAAGAATACTTAATATAAGGGTCGAATTCTTGCGCAGAACGTGCTAAACACCTATATGGAATGACGGCGAATGTGATCTTTATCGTTACTACATGACGGTCAAACCGTGCACTGAGCACAGTTTTTGGTACAATGACATCTTGACGTGTGTGTGGTAGTCTGGGCGAAGATGCCCATGAAGAATAGCTCTTACAGTCGCGACTTGACAATAGACCTGCAAAACGGAGCAGGGTTTTCGGAGGCAACCTAGGCAATGGCAAAGATGAAGCTGAGATACTTTCCCGACCCGGTTTTAAAACAGAAGGCTAAGAAAATTACAACTTTCGATCAGTCGGTCAGAAAGCTAGCTCAGGACATGCTGGACACAATGTATGACAGTGATGGAGTAGGTCTCGCAGCGCCTCAGGTCGGTGTATCTAAGCAGATTATGGTAATCGACGTCGGCAGCGGCGACGACGATGACGACAGCCGCAAACCAATTGTGTTTATCAATCCTCAAATCATTCATGCTGAAGGTGAGATGGTCGGACAGGAAGGCTGCTTGAGCTTCCCGGGCGTTTACTTCGAAGTCAAACGCGCCAGCCGCATAGTTGTTAGATATCAAAATCTCGCCGGCAAAGAAGTAAAACTGGAAGCCTCCGGAAATCTCTTGTGCCGTGCCATTCAGCACGAGATGGATCACCTGACTGGTGACCTCTTCATCGAAAAAGCATCTTCGCCGCTGCAACGCGATCTGGAGATGACCAAAAACGGATTCATGGAAGGCGATGTCGAAGCCATGGAGCAGAAGATCATCGCTTCTGGTGGCACCTTGAAACTAAAATCCAAAGAGCCGGTAATCGGTTAGATCGAACAGGTAACGCATGTTCTACGGTGTTAAAGAAAACCTGGGCGCGCTGGAACACTTCTTCAGGGGTTTAAACCGAGCCATCTTCCGGGTGCCCACAACGAGACATTTCGACTTGCTTTCACAGAAAACAGATCGAATTCGTTTGTTGACGGACGATGATAATCAGCCGATAACCTGCAAGGCTTGCGGTTATGCGATTGTTCGCTTGACCTACCCGGACGGCTGGGAAGTCGAATGCTGCAGTTCCATAACAGCACCGCAATTGGTGAACAACAAAAAATTCGACGAATGGGTCGAATCGATTCCACGGGCGCGAATAACTACCGAAGTCCGTTAAACCAAGGCTTGCCATATGATGGCTGTAGCCTTACTGTAGAACCTACAATCAAAAGAGTGAGACGTGGACAGACCCGATACGCAAAGCGCTGATAACGATAAGACACCACTGGCGGTGGAAGTAGTTTCGTTCGGATTTAAAAACGGAGCACCGCCTCCAGCTAACATCGTGCTGGACGTGCGCTTTCTGAAGAATCCCTATTGGGTTGAAGAACTCAGACCGCTCACCGGTCTCGATGCTCCGGTCCGTCACTACGTGTTGGAGCAAGAGTTGGCGCAAAATGTGCTAGATAACTTGATCAAGCTAGTCGAGCACACCGCACCTGCGATGCTCAAAGCAAAGGTCAACACTTTCACAATTGCCCTTGGATGCACTGGTGGACAACACCGCTCACCGTCAATGGTCGAGGCTCTGGTCGAGCGCATCCGAAGTCGTTTTTCAAACTACAAGGTGAGCAGTTTTCACCGCGAATTGACTAGAATGAAACAAGAAGCCGCTGTGAATTTCGGGGAAGACGGACAATCTGACCAGGACGGTTCGAAACAACGCGATGCCTCAGCAGTTAGTGCACATGGGAGCTCCAACTAAATCGAATGAAACGCTCTCTTAATTACCAGCTAAAACGACTCATGCTTCCGGGCTTGAAGCGGTGGATTTGCATCATCCTTTTCAATATTGTTGTGATTGTAGTTGGCGTGTTTTTGCTCTTAGGCTATCACCCGATTACAGTAACGGGTCTGTTCATCAGAGAAATATTGGAACATGCGGCTGACGTTTTGCCTCACAGAATCAGCGGATTGATGGTAGTGATTGGCGGAACGGTTTTGATTTTCGCGTCCACCTACAAGATGATCACCAACGTCCTTCGCGCGTATGTCTCCGACGAACGAGAATCGATTCCAGACGTGCTTTATAAAGTACGGCACCTTGACTCCGGCGCACGTATAGTCGTCATCGGTGGTGGCACAGGCTTATCGACATTATTGCGCGGATTGAAAACTTTCACATCAAACATCACTGCAATTGTCACCGTGGGTGATGACGGCGGAAGTTCCGGACGACTGCGGGAAGCCACTGGTGTAGTACCTCCCGGAGATATCCGCAACTGCATAACCGCACTGGCCGACGAAGAAAAATTGGTCACAGAACTTTTCTCTTATCGCTTCGAACGTGGAGACGGCCTTGAAGGTCACAGCTTCGGCAACCTCTTCCTGACTGCGGTTTACTCCATGACGAACGGTGACATACTCGAAGCCGCTCGTCTGGCGAGCCGAGTTTTAAACTCTAGAGGAACCGTATTGCCTGCGACTCTTACTCCGATTCAGTTAATCGCTGAAATGGAAGATGGCACAGTCCGAAAAGGCGAATCGAATATTCCTCTAGCAAATGGAAAAATCAAACAACTTTCGTTTGAACCACTAAATATCAAACCAACACCGGAAGCGCTCGAAGCAATCATGGATGCCGAACTGATTGTGCTGGGACCGGGAAGCCTCTATACCTCGATCATTCCGAACCTTTTGATACCCGGTATCGCTGACGCGATCAAGCTGTCTCCGGCTAGAAAAATCTACATCTCCAACGTACTCACTCAGGCTGGCGAAACCATGGGTTATACGGTCGGTGACCACATGCAGGCATTATTCGACCACACAAAAACCGCACCTGGTCTCAATCAACGCCTGATTGAAGCAGTTGTAGTCAATGACCGTCCACCAATCATTCCACCAGACTCCACTGCCGTCGCGGTCCCATGCGATCACGAACGAATCAAGAGCCAGGGCGTGCGCGTCGTTCGCTGCGAATTAGTAGGCGAACGAACCTTCGGACACCACGACTCAGCGCGCCTCGCCAAAGAAATCATGAACTGGTTTAACCGCGAGAAGAAGGTCCACGCCCACCCCAAAGGCGCCACGACCTCCAGCACCGAAAACGACGCCGTCATCCCTGCCACTACCCGCGACACCACCCCTGCGGTTGACGAAGCAGCAAGCTCAGACCTAATTAACATCCCAAAAACAAAAGAAGCCTTCGAAGAAGAACGCCGCGCCAAGGTAGTCTAACTATTAGAAGCCGTCGCATAGGTCGACGCCGCACGCCCATCGACCTATGCGCCGACGCGCCAAGGTAGTCGCACCCAGACCTACGCGACCCAGAGACCCAGAGACCCACGCGCCCATAAACACTCGCGCATAGACCTAAGCTGGAGCATGGCTAGCATGCTCCAGCTACGCGACGCCCATATAGGTAGCGACACCTACGAGAACGACACCTGGGAGCGCAGGCTTCCAGCCTGCTTCTAAACGCCGCCATATAAAGCCGCCCACACGAGCGTGCAGACTTCTCCAACCCTTAATACTGAAATCCGTCTTTGCGGAAGTGCGTCATCGGCTCCAAATCTTTGTTGAGCATACGTCCGTCTTTGACCTCACCAACAATGATCTTATGATCACCCGCATCAACAACGTTCGTAACTTCCAGCATCATAGACGAAATGCAACCAGCGAATGATGGCGGAAAGCCCTCATTCTCCACAAGTTCAAGACCTTCGAAACGATCCAAACCCTCGGTATGTGGTTTCACAAAGTTCTTGAAAATATCCGAATTGGTTTTGCCAAGCACGTTCAAGGTCGCCTTAGCGCCCTTCTGGAGGCGGCTCAGAATCGGGCGAGCGTTGTTGACGGTAATCGTCAACATCGGTGGCGAAAACGCGGCTTGCGTCACCCAGGTGGCGAGCATCCCCTCACGTCCACTTGCATCTTCGACGTTGATGATATAGACGCCACTCGCCATTCTGCCAATAGCCGCGCCAATGCGCTCCTTCAGCGCGGGATCCATCGCATCCACAGTATTTGGTGAAGCCATCATTTCCTCCAATAGCAATCCAAAGCGAGCGCTCATTATACGCCTGCCGGATTCCATTCCGCTTTCTTGACCACCACAGATTTAAACTTTAATACGAGCCGCGAAAGTTCAACTAAAGAACGCCTTCGTGATTAATGACCAGGTACGGTTCATCTGAGCCAGAGGGCGTGCGCGTCACGACAACACGGGACCCGGTTGGTGTGATGTATTCGTCAATTGATTTATCGTCAGAATCGCGGGGCTGCGATTGTGAGGCAAGAAGACTGGCGACGCGCCTCAGATGTCCTTCATCGTCAAAAATTATGGTCATCGATTCAAACGCGCCGCGACGTTTGACCGACGTGCGCTCCGCATCGAACACGCGAATTTCTGATATATCAGGATCTCTAAGCAATGGTCCAAGAGGGCCAAACCCAAAAATCTCATCCAGACAATCTTGATACAAGACTGTCTTTTCATAAGGAGTTAAGCGCGATTCCGTAGAATCATTGAACACATGTTTTCGAATTTTCTTCCGAATCTTTTCAATGTCTTCCGGATTCCATTTTGGAAATTCTCTTCTGACGTGGTTACAGACGAATTGCTTTTTGAGATTGATCAAACGCTGATTCTCCAGCGGTCTGACACTGGAGACGCTTGGCTCGGCTGTTTCTTCAGACTCTCTTCGAGAGTGAGCTCCAAGTGGTTCCTGAAAAAGAAATGTCAAATAAGGCGTTCCGTTTGGAACCGGAATATGGCATACAGAAATTTTGATACCATCCCAGGTGACATAATGGTCGAAATACGGTTGAGCAAGATCTCGCCAAGATGATGGCGAGGAGCGCGCCTTAACAACATCAACAAGATCATATAGGTGTTCATCGCTATCAAATGAGATGGATGCGTTTTCGAAGTCTTCACCTCTTTTCCGAACCATCGTCACATCTTTCGAGTAGACTTTAATCTCTTGAACCTCGGGATCGCGCACCAACGGACCAAGCGGTCCATAGCCGAAAAGCTCATCAAGACAGGTTTGAAGTAAAGCACTCCGCTCATAACTAGAGAGAACATGAGGAGTGTTTTCACCAAAGACAAACTGACGAACTTTTTTTCGCGCATTGCGAGTCTGCTCGACGTCGAAGCCCTCTTTGTTCAAATCCGGAAAGTCCGAACGAATTCGGGACGTGATGAACTGCCGTCGCTGTCTCAAAACATCGTTGTTTAGACTTTCACCGGCGTCGACTGTCGCGAAGCTACCACTTTCTTCATCATTAGTGGCATCCGGACTCGGCGCACCACAAAACATGCACAGCCCTGCTTTGGGCTGCCGAAGTGTACAGGCTGGACATATCCACGCATCAAGAGACAAAGATCGATCTCCGTCTTAACTGTTGAAGAATTGGCTCACTCGCATTATAGCCTTCTGTTGCGCACGACAGCGTCTACGACGCAGTGGCGCTGAGAGGCTGACGGTCATCATAGCTATCGAGCAGTTCGTTAGCTTCTTCGTAACCCTGGCGAATCAGCCGACGCGAGCGTTCCGGATGGATTTCCAATAAGGTTGTGTTGACCGGTTTCTTCGGCTGAAATACGTGGATTTTCACGTTCTTACGACCACGTGATTCCTCAGAGCCGGACGCAATCAGTCGATTGTAGAGTTCTGCAGTTTCAATCTCTTTGCGCGCAGACGCCTCAAGTACGATATCAAGGCATCGGACGAGAACTTCGAACATATTGACGGGACAAACATTGATCTTTTCCGGGTGGAGAAGAACCATATAAACCTCATCAGCACCCATTTGAATCGCAGTTTCAACCGGCGTATTACGGACTAATCCACCATCAACCCAGAGACCCTTGCCCTGAATATGACGCGGAGGAAACGCCATCGGAATAGCCGAAGTCGCCATCAGTACGTCAATCAGCTCATTTGTCGAAACAATGTCATCGATAGTGATCAGCTTGGTTTCCAAACTGCAAAGGTCGGTTGTGCACCATCCGATTTTGGTTTTGCTGGCTTTTAGTTTCTGAAGATCGACCTCGCGGCGCAAGAGATCTTCAAGCGGTCGAGTGTCCAAAAGACCCAGTTTATGCCCTAAAACCAGCCTTCCGATTTGATGCGCTGAGGGCAGTGAAAAAACGTCCTTGCCCCGGATGTTGCACCACAAATCCTCGAGGCGTTGAAAATTTCCTTGCGCCATTAACGTCGCATTGATGCCGCCGATGCTGGTTCCAAACGCCAGGTCAAACTCGAGACCTCTTTCCATCAGAGCCTTCGAAACACCCACCTGGTATGCGCCGCGTCCGCCGCCACCGGGCAAGACTAGGGCTCGAAACGGACGGTCTGGAGGTCTCGAACCAGGATTGTTTGGTGTCACCATTTAATAGCCTGCTTTCTTCGCTGGAACCCTAATTCCAGTGTACCCCAGAACAACTATCTTGACTCGTTAATACTTAAATTCCAGAGGGTCTCTATGTCATACTGACGGATACTCAGGTATACAGGAATACAGATAGCGAATATGTCTTCTTCGACAAAAACCAAATCCGGGCAGCGCTCAGATTATTATCCGCATGAAGACACCGTTCAACTTATCATCGGCAGATTGGCCTGGATTGCAACAACCTCGATTGTTTTTTGGATCATGGTCTGCACAATCGCATTTTTCACGCAGTTCCCTCCGCCAGGACAAAAGCAGGAGGGACTGGGAATTCACGAGCCGCACATTCTAAGCGTGCGGTTTGCCGCAGCGATCTTGATCTCGCATTTTCTTTCAGTGGTGGTTGTCCAGGTTTTCGCACCGCGGGCGGTGAATCGCTCCCGCCTCGCCAGTAATACCATGTTCAGCTTGTTGGTTATAACGATCTGCGCGTCGATCAGCATAGTGGCACACCTGTTGCCGGCACCAGCGTCGCCCTACCTCAAGCCCGCATTTGAAATTGCTTTCCAACCGACATTTGTAATTGCCAACCTTTTGCTAAGTGGTATCACAGGTCTGACAATTTACTGGTCGCGTGAGATACGCCTGGCGGATATGGTCGAGATTTATTGGGGACTGGGACTGATGTTCTTGCTGGGTCTTTCGACCGCGCTTGTCATGGCTGTCGTGTCCATATAGCAGTTCAGTTCGAGCATAGCGCCGATTGGCGAATTTGAAGGTTTGCATTTTCGCTTGCAACGGCTCTTGTAAATAGTTGGCAAGATATTAGTTTAATTCATTGCGAATCACTCTCAACCGCTATCTTGCAAGGGTTTCCAGACTTGAAGAATTCTTGAGAACAAAACGTCAATAAGCGATTTTGGCATTCGGCGCATGTTAATCTTGGCAAGCGCGCTACTAACGCGGAGTGGAAACCATGGACGACGCCGAGCTTAAAGAAACACTAGAACGACTGGAAGACCAACAGCGAAAAATAATTGAGCAGCTGTCCGGTTCAAAAACTGAAACAACGCAAAAGCGTGACTTTTGGGAAAAACTCGGTGCGATCAGTCCAATTATCTCCGGAGTTGCGATCGCGTTGAGCGCCTTGCTCTGTACTTATCAGTACAACCAAGAACAGATCAAACTTCAAGAAGCGCAGACAATTGAAAAATTCATTCCTCACTTGATGGGCAATGATACCAGCAAACGCATGGCAATCCTGGCGATGAAAACCCTCGTCAACACCGACCTTGCAGCTAAGTACGCAGCGATGTTTCCGAGCGAAGGAACCATCTCTGCTTTGAAAACCATTGCAAAAAATGGCGACAGTCGCGATAAGAAAATCGTTTCGAAAACCTATCAGGAGATCGAAGCAAACACAAAAGAAGATCCGGACTCGGTGCCCAGCAGCCTGCAGACGAGCGCCAATACGAGCCCGGATCCGGAGCCTGCAGTACAATCAGAGCAACCAGCGACCGTTCAACCGGCAGCAGACGTTGACACCGCCAGTGATGCCACGCAACCATCGCATGTTCAGACCAAAGATCATGCGGCTCCAAACAAAGAGCATACGGTTGCTCCACATCCGGCCGACGACAAAGAAAGCCGCGACGATACGCAACAAAAGCGCGACATGGAAGCTCGCCAGCCCCAGCTAGAGAGAATTCGCTCAAGCGCGTTTAAAGAAGAAGTCCCAAGTCTGTAATCGTTTTTCTTTGTGAGTATTGGGCAAGATATGTAGGACACTGTCCATAATCGCGACTTGAAATGACGAGTGTAAAACGCAGTTTTCTTCCGACCAGTCTATTGGCGAGTTTTTTGTTACTCGCTTCTTCTGGCGTTGCGTCATCGGAGAGTAGCAAAACCGATCACACCAATCCGAATCTACTCGAAGGTATCGAGCTCTATAAAGCCGGCAGCTATCGCGAAAGCATCGGAAAGTTTGGAATGGCGCTAAACTCCGAGTACGACAATGCGATTCTGCACTATTACATGGCAAACGCGTTCATCAATTTAAAGCAAAGGGAAACAGCAATACGCGAATTTCGCATCGCTTATGCACTCGCGCCGCGGCAGAGCGCCGGCGTTTTATCGAAACAAGCTTTGAGTTATCTTGGCGCCGACAATTACATGGATGGCGTTGCCAAAGTTCCGGAGAAGAAAAAGGAAGAGAAAAAAGAACCGCCGGTAGATCCGATTTTTGAACGAACTCTGCAAATGCTGCGAAAACAGGCAGAGGATGCTGGTTTAGAAACAAGAAACATGACACCTCAAGAAGCTGAGATGAATCGCATGCTCGATGAAAGTATCAAGAAGTCGAAGACCGCTGCCGTTGATGCAATCCTCAAAGCCAACCCCGAAGACGTCCACCTGCCCGGCGAAGCAATCGGTCACTTGCTTACAGTGAAGCGTCTAAACGACGAGAAGATGCGCCGCGCCGGTACAGCGATTCGCAAGAGTACTAACATCAAAGACTCCGCCGAGTCGCTCCAGACCTTGCTAGGCGAGAAGAACTCAAGAACTGCACCTCGCCTTGTGCCGACGGGAACCAATTTGTACATCAGAAACTACAAAGCAAAAGACAAATCGCCGTAGGACACCTGAGCGGTACGAAATCAGTGAGATTTCGTGCTGTTGTTCTTTTCTACTTTAGGTACGAACGGCGGCGGTGTCTCAACTGCCGTCAGGTGCTTAGGACCGGCGTTGACGGGTCCGCGCATGAGTTCCAACTTTGATGGAAACACCGGCGGTTGAAACTGACTAAATTGCGCTTTGCCTGTGTTGAGCCATGTGTCGGAATCGCTGGCAATCGGTCGCTTATCCGGTAGGTCGGGACTCTTGAAGAAGATTTCGGTAAGGTGTTCGTATCTCATTTCGCCGAGACACTGACCATAACCGGTCCCTGGCTTCCACCAGACTTTTCCGGAAACCTCAGTCCAATGATCGACGCCACCGGATCCTCCCATGCCGCCCATCACGCGCTCGCCCCAGCAGTAGTTAGGCGCATCTATACTGACTTCGCCATCGCTCACGATCTTATGATCGCCCTCTGGACGACTGTCAGCATCCATCCATTTCGGCAGGTCATCGAGGTCTGCAGTCATAACGATTTCAGGATCAGAAAGGTCCTTCGTTTGATAAACAGGATAAATATAATACTTAGCCGCATGCGGCACCACGACTTCACTAGCGAATAGCTTCAACAAATCAGCCATTGTGAAATCAGCTTTGATTTCGCGAATTCGCTGCAACATTTTTTCCATGGCAAGCTTCTTACCCGCAGGACTAATCTCAAGCGACTTCGATAAGTTCGCATCCTTGTACTCATTGCCGAGCGATGCCCAGCCGTCGATGTAGCCACCACCCTTGGTGAACGGTTTTCCAACGAACATCTTGTTTTCATAGAGCGGAAGCCCGTTTTGAACTTCCGGACTAAATCCGTACGATGTTTCGTTGACCCATTTATTTTCGAAGTACCATTTTGCACGGTTTCTAAATTGAACAATGATGTATGAGCGAGGCAACGCCAGAGTGAATCTATTCTGCGGATTTGCCAGACCTGCTGCAGATGCCTTGTATGAAGCTCCGTTCTTTCCTGTAATTATTCCGGTTGCGCAAAACGCGTTGGATACTGGGTTGCCGGCGCCTTTAATAGGTTTTGTATCGCTCCGATTTTGTGAAAACTGAGAGTCGGAAATTAACTGCGGTGATTCATTTTTATTGAAGGCGACGAAACAGAAATTTTTGTTGTTGGTCTGAAACGGACTGTAGCCCTTCATGCTCGTCGAGCCATCAAACGCGCGCGACTCTTCCGCATGAACCTTACCAGGCAGTTGCTCCTGTTTAAAGTCGAGATTGCTTGAGCCTCCTCTGCCAACAAAAGCGCCCTTGTAGCCTTCTTCTGCGGAGAGCTTCATTTCTTCGGTTTGTTCACCTTTTCGCAAACCACTTGTTTGTTGGAAGTAAACGTTGAGTGTGTGCTGATCGTATAGTTTCGCTTGCAATCGATTATTCATCCACTCGGCAATTTTGTATGCCGTGTCCGCATGCGATACGGCGTCGTCCGACGCGACGTCTTCATCGCGCATGTCCTGGACGTTTGCATTGATTAGATATGCCTTGCCCCAAACACGGTTGATGTTGCTCAAGCCAACTTTTCCGTCACTGTCAGCCACATCATTGTAGAGAACGTCGCACGGAATGCGCGATTCCGGAGCGCGCTTAGCAATGTTGAGCACCGCCGCATCCACAGTGTTGCGAGCTTGTCTGGAGTGACGGAGCATCATCACGTACTCGAAGCCGACCCAGACTAAAGCTACCAAAATCAGAGCAAATAATGCGATGAGGAAAACGGTTGAACCCGCTTCCCTACGAGCTGATTTACGCATGCGTTTTCGTACCTCGTTATAAAACGACGAACATCTTCCGCAGTTGTTTTGCACTTCGCCAGAAGTGTAAATCAGAGACCTGAGATAAACCAGTGCGAACAAAGGGACTGAACATTCCGGTGATTAGAACCTCGGTTTTAAACGAGAAGGCTCTTAGGTCCAATATTTCATTAACAAGAACGGAAGTCAAGACGCAAAATCGCTAAAATATCCGCGTCGCGTTCCCTGCAACTGTTCGCAGCGTTTAAATGCACGGCGATTCATTGCACCGCGATTCATTGCACGGCGATTCATTGCACCGCGATTAATTGCACGGCGATTAATTGCACGGCGACCGCACCGATTAATTGCACGATTTTGCGGTTTTAAACGAGCACCGCGATTAATTGCACGGCGATTCTTAGGTGCACGGCGATTCATTGCATTAACACGGCGAGAACGGCGAGTCATTGCACGGCGATTCATTGCACGGCGATTCAAATATCCGGCGATTCATTGCACGGCGATTAACTGCACGGCGATTCATTGCACGGCGATTAACTGCACGGCGATTAATTGCACGGCGATTAATTGCACGGCGATTAATTGCACGGCGATTAATCGTAGGGGCGCTTTGCAAGCGCCCAGGCTGCTAATCCCCGCCGTTTCGAACCAATGGCGCATGGGCGCTACAACGCGCCCCTAAAATTAAACGCTTCAGCGAAGCCTACTTCCGCGAAGTCGACCGTTCGATTATATGCATCAACGTCGTTCGGTCTTTGACCACCCGCTCGAGGAAATCAGGATTATGCGACGACACGTTGGCTGGTGTAGGCGCTTTCCAGACGCTATGTGGTCCGGTCGGACTGAAGTCTTCCAGCATCTCGTCGTCGAACGTGTCATCTGCAGCATGCTCATACGCACCATATCCGGTGCCGATTCGTGGTCTCACTGCGAATTTGTCATGACCGCAATGTTCGCAAACCACTTCCATATCTCCACCATTCACCCCACGCATAGCGAGGTGACGTGCGCCTCGAGATGGTTTGCTGAAAGCAGCTTCTTGCGGTTCTTGGTCGTCATGAAAATCATCGTCGTGCTCGTCAGAATCCTCGTGATAATCAATCTCGTGGTGATGCCCTGTAGCGCTCTGTCTCTGTTGGCGAAGTAGGTTGATACGTTTTCTGCGAGAAATTCGTCCCCAACGTCGCTGCTCCATTTTTCGCTTATGGCGATTGATCGCATCACCGAATGCGGCGGCTAAAATACCGGCGGGCATCGCAATCAATCCGATTCCGCACAATGCTGTCACTCCGCTAATCACTTTTCCAAGAATTGTTTGTGGACAAACATCACCATAGCCCACCGTCGTGAGCGTCATGATGCCCCACCAGAGCGCACGGGGAATACTGCGAAACTCTTCGTCCGGTTCGACAACCCACATCACTGTCGAAGCACTTACCAACACGAGACAGGTGAGAATCAGCGAAAAGATAAGTTCATGCCGGCGACTGTGCAACGCTTCTCGAACCAAATCGAACGCCTGCGAGTAGCGCGCCGCCTTGGCAATAGCCAATATGCGGAACAGTCTTATGGACCGGGCGATAAAGATGTTGGAGCTCGACGTAATGAAAAACGGCACAATTACCAGCAGATCTATAAGCGCGTAAGGCGTCATCATATATTTGAGTCGGCCGACAATACCGCGATAAGCCTTTCTCTCACCGGCACTCCAAACGCGAAGTCCGTACTCGACAGCAAAGCAAATTCCAACGAGAAAATCGATTGTTTGAAAGAGTTGTCTGTGAGCGTGATAAAACGGTTTTTCCGTTTCAATGATCACCAGAAAAACGCTCACCAAAATCAAACCGAAAATGACCCGATTCAATCGGGACAAACCTTCGTGCTCCCAGGAGCGTTGATAGAGCTGCTTGTAGATTAAACGCCGAAAAGTCATGGAGGACAATGGCACCCGGTGAAACAGGCACATTATCCTCCATCTTTGCATCCCTGAAAAGGTTAGGAATTTAACCTATTAATTGATCGGTCCGAGGATCCCAAGTAGTGGGGATCCTGACGACAATAAGTTTCGCTAAGCCGGGACTGACAGTGCCGTCCCGGCTTAGTTTCGAATCTTACGCTTTGGCTAATTGCGGGACCGCTTTGGCGACCATTTGAGCGACTTCGCTCGGTGTCAATGCGACATGAATGCCATTTTCTTTGAAAGCGGCAATCTTGCTTTCCGCAGTTCCCTTGCCACCAGATATGATGGCACCAGCGTGACCCATCCGTTTTCCAGGAGGAGCCGTAACGCCAGCGATGAAGCCAACAACTGGCTTCTTCACGTTGTTCTTGATGTATTCAGCAGCGACTTCTTCAGCGTTGCCACCGATTTCTCCGATCAAGACAATGACTTCGGTGTCTTTGTCATCGTTGAACATCTGGAGCAATTCCTGATAGCCCATACCTTTGATCGGGTCGCCGCCGACTCCGACGCAGGTGCTCTGACCGAGTCCGGCATCCGTCAGTGCAAGCGCGATTTCGTAGGTCAGTGTTCCGCTGCGGCTGATCATCCCGACTTTGCCGGCTGAGAAGATCTGACCTGGCAAAATGCCGATCAAGCACTGACCAGGAGTGATTACTCCAGGGCAGTTAGGTCCGACAAGTCTTGCGCCTTTTGCTTTTACAGCGGCGACGAGCTTTGCGGTATCTTGCGGAGGGATGCCTTCTGTGATCAAAACGATCAATTCGACGCCAGCGTCGAGAGCTTCAAGACCAGCATCGAGAGCCAGATACGGTGGGACGAAGATTACGCTCGTTGTAGCGCCGGTCTTCTCTACTGTCTCTTTTACGCTGTCATAAACCGGGATGCCTTCAATTGTCGTGCCGCCCTTTCCAGGTGTGACGCCGGCAACAATTTTGGTGCCGTACTTGAGCATGCGCTTCAAGTGCGATGAGCCCATTTTGCCAGTGGCGCCCTGGACCATTACTTTAGTGTTCTTATCGATGAGAATCACTTATGTTCTCCTTGTAATTTCTAATCATGTTCAGTTTCAAAAATTTGTCTGCGGCTGAAACCTTGATCTCTAGCCGCTGCGCCCGTTTACGCTTTCGCGCCTACAGGCTTTTTGCTGACGCTTTTTGCTTGCTCGACTGCTTCTTTAACAGCATCTTCGAGGTTTGGAATCAGCTTGAGTCCGGATTCTGCGAGAATCTTCTCGGCCAGGTCCTGGTTGTTGCCTCTGAGACGAACGACCAGTTTGCGCTCAGGATACTTCTTGATGAAGGTGACGAGCGCGCTGGCGACTTCGTCGCAAGCGGTGATACCGCCAAGAATATTGAGAAGCATCACATCGCAGTCAGGATTGTCGTTGACGATTTCCAGAGCTTCGAGTGTCTTCTCCTGGTCAGAACCGCCGCCAACATCGAGGAAGTTGCCTGGCTGTCCACCAAATTTCTTGACCATGTCCATGGTCGCCATCGTCAATCCAGCGCCGTTGCAAAGGATTCCGATGTTGCCTTCGAGTTCAACCAGGTTGAGACCGATTCTCTTCGAACGGCGCTCGCGCTCGGTGAGGTCCATGGTGTGACGTTCCATCCAACCATCAAAATATTTTTGACGATTGATGGCATCATCATTGACGGTGATCTTGCCGTCCAGAGCCAACACTTCTTCGCCTTCAGTGATGATTAGCGGGTTGACTTCAGCGAGATCGAGATCTTTCGATTCAAAGATTTTGTAGAGTTTGGTCGCAACGTCGGCAACCTTAACCAGCAGGTTGCCGGTGAAACCGAGTTGTCTTGCCAGTTCTCTTCCTACATATGCGTGATATGGATTTGGAATAGGCATGGTGATGACTTTGTCGGAAGATTCGATTTCAATGCCGCCCTCGGCGGAGGCAATGAAGATCGGGCAACCGCGCTCACGATCGAGCGTCACAGCCAGATAAAGCTCTTTCTTGATATTGAGCTTAGGCTCGACCAGAAGACTTTCGGTTTTGGAACCTTTAACAACCATCTTCAAAAGTGTCGCAGCCAGCTCTTTGCCTTCTTTCAGGTCATTGGCGAACTTGATGCCGCCAGCTTTTCCACGTCCACCAGCCAGCACCTGGACTTTCAATGTAACTGGGAAACCCATGTGAACTTTGGCAAGTTCTTCGGGTTTTGTGATTCGGGCAGACAGCGGGACAGTGATGCCCCCTTCAGAGAAAATTTTCTTTGCTTCGTACTCGTACAGATCCAATGTCCTGTCCCTCGCGTGAGTAAACAACCGTTGACATGCAGCATTAGCCGCCGCAGACACCATACTTTAGAGGAGATCCGCTTAGATCTCCGGAAAGTTTTAGAAACACTAATAATCTGCTTCGTAATAATGCAGAACAGGGGCAAATGATGAAAGCCTCTGCGGCTTATACTTGCCTCTGCTCCACGACTTGCTGTCCGCTTGACTTTAGCGAAACAGGCGAGGCTGTGGCGTTCGGCCGTTCACTCGCCGATCACCTTTGAACTATTAAGCCAAAGACCAACACACTTGGCTTTCAGGAACCCTGCTTCAACGACTTTTCTTGAGGATTGTCATTTATGCGCATTGGACTCCTTACCGGCGGCGGCGATTGCCCTGGTCTCAACGCTGTGATTCGCGCGGTAGTCAGGCATAGCATCAAAGGCTACAGCTCTGAGGTTGTCGGCTACCTCGAAGGCTGGCGTGGTCCAGTTGACAATATAACGATGCCTCTGACCATGCGCACGACAGACTCAATAATAAACAAAGGTGGCACGATTCTCCGCACATCGCGTACTAATCCATTTAAATTAGATCGAGGCGCAGAACGGATCAAAGAGAATCTAGAGAAACATAACCTCGGCGCAATCATCGCAGTCGGCGGCGAGGAAACATGCAGCGTCGCTAACAAGTTGAACAAGGAACACAACATTCCGATCGTTTGCATTCCGAAAACTATCGACAATGACTTGAACGCTACCGACTTTACCTTTGGTTTTGACACCGCTGTAAACGTTGTTGCAGAGGCAATCGACAGACTGCACACAACTGCTGAATCGCACAATCGCGTTCTTGTTTGCGAAGTAATGGGCAAACATGCAGGATGGATCGCATGCTACGGAGGCATCGCAGGTGGTGCGGACCTTATCCTCGTGCCGGAGAAACCAATAGTAACATCCGACGTAATTGAAACCATCAAGAAGTGCCACGCAAGAGGCAGAGACTACTCCATCGTGGTAGTTGCAGAAGGCGCGAGATTCGATACGGACCCTCCAATTAGCGCTAACGGAAATGGTGAAGGTCATACTTCTCATCAAGTTGGCTACGGCGGTATCGGCGAAAGACTCGCGCGCGTAATCAACGAGCAAACCGGCTACGAGACACGCGCGACCACTTTGGGTCACATTCAGCGCGGCGGATCGCCAACCGCTTTCGACAGAGTGCTCGCCACCAGATTCGGTGTACACGCAGTCAACTTGGTTCACGAAGGTAAATTCGGTCGAATGGTGGCGTTGAAGGGCAATGAGGTAATCGATGTTCCAGTCGAAGATGCCGTGGACACCCTGAAAACACTTGACCTTGATCTCTACAAAGTTGCTGAAGTTTTCTTCGGCTAGCTGGTTGTATTTTTAGTGTCCAATTCGAACTTTTCAATTCGACATCGCCAAACATCAGTCCGTTTCATTACCTGACGGTTTAAACAGATGACTCCAACTGAAACAGATCGACAGTTCATGAAGCAATGCTTCGAATTGGCACTGCAAGCCGAAGGCCGCACATCGCCAAATCCAATCGTGGGAGCGGTAGTCGTCTCAAAAGACGGCGAAGTTGTCGGTACAGGTTTCCACCCGAAAGCCGGCGAGCCACACGCAGAAGTCTTCGCATTGGATGAAGCTGGTAAAAAAGCGCAAGGCGGAACAATCTACGTAAGTTTAGAACCCTGCTGCCACCATGGAAAAACTCCTCCGTGCACTGACAAGGTTATCGCCAGCGGTGTCAAAAAAGTCGTCGCAGCAATGACTGATCCAAATCCAAAAGTCGCAGGAGTCGGCTTCGAAAAACTCCGCGCCGCTGGCATTGAAGTGGTCGAGCCGGTTTTAGAAGAAGAAGCTCGCTGGCTCAACCGCGCGTTCATCAAGGTAATCACCACAGGAATGCCGTGGGTCATTTTAAAACTGGCCTCCACGCTAGATGGAAAAATCGCTGATCGTTCCGGCACCAGCAAATGGATCACGGGCCCCGAAGCACGCAAATTCGTCCACGAATTGCGAAACCGAACCGACTGTGTACTCATCGGCGCCGCCACAGCCCGACTGGATAATCCGGAATTGAACGTCCGCGATATTTACCGATCACGAAATCCGAAGCGCGCCGTCATCGATCCTAATTTGACGATCGATCCAGCTTCCCGCCTCTGCGACGCGAGCACCGGCGGCGATACCATCATTTACTGCTCCGAACAAGCCCAACAAATACACTATCCCGAAAGCGTTCAAGTCGTTCGCGTTCCGAAATCCGGCGATAGGCTAGATCTTAAGCACATCTTCAGAGACTTAAAAACCCGCCAAGTGTCATCAGTCCTATGTGAGGGTGGTGGAAAACTCGCTGGCGCGCTGCTGGAACAAAATTTGGTGGACGAGCTGATCTATATAATCGCACCAGCAATTCTTGCTGACGAAGGCGCCACTCCATCAATTTCTACCGGCAAAAAAATCGCTCTCAAAGATCTGAATCGTTTCAAACATCTGAAATCCTGGGTCCTCGGTGAGGACACTCTAATACACATGGTAAAGTCCTGAAAGTACGGAGATAGTCAATATTCACCTGGAGAATATGACTTGGGTTCGGGCGCTCGAGAAGGGCAACGAGACAAAACCTCTTTATCGGCCGATCAAGAAAGAAAACTAGCCAAACTTTCGGCTGCCTTTGGCGCTTGTAAATTGGATTATTTTAAGCACCGGCAAGCCCTTGCCACCACTTGATAATCAATGTTCGATACTGACATCAACAGGACAAATATTGGCATCTGTTGCTATTATTCACACCCTCGCATCACCAAAGGTTTTCCGAAGTGAAGACGAAAGATTGGGAGCGGGAGTCCTATGGGACAGCGTCAGGCATAGGGAGAAAGAACAATGGCACTTACAGACCATACTTTTAAACTGGACGACCGCGGCGAGCACGTCATCGTTTTCCCTAACGCTGCGAAGAACTTCATTGCGCCAACCAGCTACGAAGAGCGCCTGAAATGGATTCAGACGTCATTCGACTCGTTTATCCACGTGGTTCGCGAAAAAGATTCTGTCAAAGAGCTTTGTAATAAAGCTTAGATCGCCACTCCACATCTAGTAAAATCAAGATCCGTCGTTGCGGATAGTTGATTATGCAAACCCTTCAAACAGCCGAAGAAAAAAAGACCGAAACAAAGTCGGTCTATCTCCACACGTTCGGCTGCCAGATGAATAAAGCCGATTCCGAAAACATGCTTGGTCTACTTAACGAGATCGGCTATACGGAAACACAAGATCAAAAAAACGCGGATTTGATGATTCTCAACACCTGCGCCATTCGCGAAGGTTCTGAGGATAAGGTATTCAGTTGGCTTGGCGCCTGGAACAAGATCAAGAAAAAACGCCCAGGAACTCTCATCGCCGTTGGCGGATGTGTCGCGCAAGACGAAGGACAGAAGCTCGTTGAGCGAGTGCCCTACGTTGACATTGTTTTCGGTACGCACAATCTTTTTCGACTTCCTGAACTTGTAATGCAAGCACAGGAAACGAAAAAGCACGTAGTCGAAATTTACTCGCAACTACCGGAAGATCTGCCTGAGCTGCCGGTTATTAGACAGAACGATTTCAGTGCCTGGGTGTCGGTAATTTATGGTTGTGATTACAACTGCACTTACTGCATCGTTCCATATGTCAGAGGCAGAGAACGCAGCCGCACGCCAGCGGAATTGATGAAAGGAGATTGGCGAACTGGCTGATGCGGGCTACAAAGAAGTCACTTTGCTCGGACAAAACGTCACCGCATACGGTCACGATCTTGAACCAAAATTGCACCTCGGCAATTTGATCGAGATGGTCGGCGAGCTTGAAGCGATTAAGCGAATCCGCTTCCTGACAGGGCATCCACGGGATCTAACGCCAGCTATCATCGAGTCGGTGAAACGAACTCCTACGGCATGCGAGTATTTCCACATTCCGATTCAGTCGGGTGATAATCGAACGCTCAGGCGCATGGCACGCGGATATACAACCGATTTCTATCGCAAACAAGTAGACGAAATTCGCAGCCGAATTCCGCACGCTTCCCTCACCTCAGATCTGATCGTCGGCTTCCCAGGCGAAACCGAAGAAGAGTTTTTAAACACAGTGCGACTGGTTGAAGAACTGGAGTTTGACTCATGCAACACAGCCGCATACTCACCTCGTCCGCACACACCGTCGAAGAGCTGGGGCGAGCAAGTACCTGAAGAAATCAAATTCGAACGACTGCGTTTGCTCAACACTGTCGTAAGCGAAGTTAGCCACAAGGTCAATAAACGTTTGGTCGGACAAACAATCGAACTGCTCGTAGAAGGTGTCAGCCAGCGCGTTGAAACCCGCCTCACTGGACGAACACGCACGAACAAGCTCGTTAATTTCGAAGGCAGCACAGACTTGATTGGTAAGTTTGTCAACGTGAAAGTCGAAGCAGCAAACCCATGGGCGCTGCGTGGCACACTCACCACTGGCGATACCAACTAACCGCCGATTCTCTTGCGAATCATTTTGAAATATTCTTGAATGTCTGCACGCGAGACGCCGTCGACGCCTTTGCAGCCCCACTCATCATCGTACGCTTCCTGGATGTCTTTAATCCGCCGAAGCAGAAAACAAATATAAGACTTTTCGCGCCAGCCCCAACTGTCATCGTTCATTGCCGAAACTAGTTCATCCCTGGTGATAAAACCATCATGGTTGCGATCAAGTTTATCGAATGACTCGTACGCGAAGACTTTCACCTCGGCAATCGTGTCAGCGACACGTAATCCTTGTGAAACAGTTTGTTTCGTATACCAGTCGGTTTCAGCTTCTGGTTCTGGGTCAGGAATAGTCCGGCTAAGGCTCATGTGTTGCCCCCTCAGGTGCCCTGAGAAATTGGTCAGCTTAAGAATGTATGCCCTCAAGCAGTCTTTACATAAACAGCAAACCTACCGAAACTCGGACCCAATAAGATTAGAATTCTTGATGGCGATTCGACCGTTCATGCCGACCCGAATTTGCAGAGACCAGCAATGAACACGATAGTGAAACCAATGACCATAGGACACGACGTAGCGCACGCAGCGCACTTACTCTACGAAGGCATGCTCGTCGGCATGCCGACGGAAACCGTCTACGGTTTGGCTGCTGATGCCTCCAACCGGGTCGCTCTCCAAAAGCTGTTCGCGGCTAAGGGCAGACCGACCAACCACCCGGTCATCGTACATATTTCTTCGGACGGCTCCCTGAGCAGATGGGCAGCCGACATTCCGGATATCGCATATCAACTGGCAGAGCGCTTCTGGCCCGGTCCACTAACCATGATTTTTAAGAAGCAACCACGAGTGCTGTACGAAGTCACAGGTGGACAGGAAACAGTGGCAATCCGCATCCCACGCCACAAAACTGCACTACAGCTGCTAGAAAAATTCGGCGGCGGTATCGCGGCACCATCAGCCAATCGATTCGGCAGAATCAGCCCGACCTCGGCTGCCGACGTCGCAGGCGAGTTCGGAGAAGAGGTCGCATATGTCCTGGACGGCGGGGTTTGTGAAGTTGGAATCGAATCCACAATTGTAGACCTCTCTGGATCGCAGCCGCGGATACTCAGACCCGGCATGTTGGGCTTGGAACAATTAAACGAAATCGTCGGTTTAAACGCTCGTAATCGCGACGACTCCGCTCCAACACAAAGAGCGCCGGGTCTGCTGAAGAGCCACTATTCGCCGAGCACTCCAGTTCAATTAGTGAGTGCCGCTCAATTGCAATCCGTATTATCAGATCTAAAAACCAAAGAAAAGAAAACCGCAGTTCTCTCTTTCACGACTCAACCAGAGCACAATACGAAACATCCTGATTCAGCATGGATAGTCGCTCACGACGATCCGCACAATTACGCCCGCAATCTATATTCGAATCTCAGAAAGCTAGATAAACTCAATTGCGATTTGATTATTGTCGAAGAAGTTCCAACTACCGACAGCTGGTCAGGCATCCAAGATCGGCTACAGAGAGCATCAGTCAGAGAGGACGATCAAAAATGACCACAGTAACGGTGATGGATCTTTTGCGTGAATCGACGTCGGAGATGCACAATTCAGCGGAAGCCAATGAATTTCAACACAAGCTCAGCGGCGCGAAAGTTGAAAAAGACGAACTCGCAAAATACCTGCAGCAGCTCTATTTGATTCACCAGAGCGTGTCCAGTTTGATCGAACAAAAACAAACCTCCAACACTGCTCTGCGGCATGTAGTGCGAGACTACCATCACGACCTCACTTGCATCATCAACGACATTGAATATTTGGGTGAGAAACCAGAACTCGCAGAGCCTCTCAAGTCAACTGCCGACCTTATCGCATCAATGACCGCCACTTCGATGAGCACTCCAGCAGCGCTCCTTGGTTATCTCTACGTTTTAGAAGGCAGCACCAACGGTGCCAAGTTCCTCGCTAAAGCTCTCCGCAAAGGCTTGGACCTCCCAGTGGAAGCTGGTGCAAGTTACTTCGATCGATACGGAGAACAACAGCGTGAGCGCTGGAACGGCTTCAAACAAGCCATGAACGAAGTCGACTTCACCACCGAAGAGCGCGACAAACTAGTCTCAACCGCAACCGAAACCTTCCAAACCTTCGGCAAAATCGGCGACGAACTCCTCAAACAGTAGCGACTGCCCTCATAGAGGCGGCACCCCTATTTGCCCCTCAAGGGGCGGTCTGTAGCCGCCCAGGCTACTAGTTTTGGAGGCACGTTCTGTCTGTGTTGGAGCGGCTTGTAGCCGCCCAGGCTGCTAGTTTTTACATCGCCATTCGGGTTAAACGCCGCCCCACTCGGGAATAATCTTCCAGTCGAGAACCTCGTTTTCCTCAGGAAACACCATGCTGAAAAGAAACAGTGGACTGTCCAAGATTCTGCAACAGTTACCGGCGGCTCCAGGACTGTCAGAAATCCATCATTTCCTCTCACAAGCAATGGAGCGACGAGGCCGTCTAGTCGTCGTGTCATGGTTCACCCCAGACAAACTGATTGAATTCTCGCTCGATATCCAATGTCCAGTTCGCGGCGGAGACACCGAGTGGAGGCTACATAGCGGCAAAGACAGAGATAAAAAACTCCTCTGGGAATACAGAACTTGCGATGTACTTCTGGTATACAACTTAATCGTTTCAGCCTCCGGAGAAGCGCACCACGCCGTCCAAATTGATGGGGCAATTTCCGTCAACGAGAGCTTCCGAGATCAAACAAAAAAACGAGACACCTATTACATGCAAGCTCTTCAAACGCACGAAGTTGACATTGCACGCCTCTCTCAGCTTGGTCTGAAAGACAACTCGTGGACGCGGGGAACGACTGAACACACAGGCGATCTTTCTCTCGTTCAAGTCTCATCACTTCTGCAATCCCTCTTGATCGCGAAGATGACCGGCTGCCTCGAAATTCACCGCGATAACGAAAAGGCTCAAATATTTTTCGTCGAGGGTGAGCCTACGTTTGCCGAAATCGGCAAACTCAGCGGCGATGAGTGCATTCTCGAAATCGTCACTTGGCGTGAAGGCAAATACGAATTTATCGTTCGCAAACGCACAGATAAAACCAACGTTCGAAACTCGCTTGAGAGCCTGGTTCTGCGAGGGATTAAATTAAAGGATCAAATCAACTATTTGAAGAACGCAGGACTCTGGCCAGAATCAATCCTGCAACACAAACACTTCAACATTTCACAAGAAGAATTCGACGCCCGCACATCAACGAATGCACCAGTAGCTCAGCCAATCCTGCGAAGCTTATACACCGCAATCGACGAAAAGAGCACACTAAAACAGATTGCATCGCGTCTGCAACTAACGCAAAGCAACTGGGTTCCCGCAATAATTCATTTGCTCGAACGAGACGTTATTGCATTCACCAACGACTTCACCGCACCACCCGACAGCACCGAACATCTGCTACCAAAGTCGATCGATCCAACCTTCATCCATTCCGTGATGATGAGTCTTCGCCGCCCGGAAACCGGCATGTTCACTTATCCCGCATTCCTCTACTTCCTGGAACAAGAATACTTTCGCGGTTACCGCAGCGGAAGTCCATTGTCCGTAATGGTCATGGAAATGCGCGTCATTAAAGGTCCCCCAGAGTTCAAACGGGAGCCACTAGATGTAGTGGCAGTAGCCGAAGTCTTCCGCCGCATCAGTCAATTAAAACGCCACATCGATCTGGTGGCACATTACGAAACGTACGACTACGCCATGATCTTGCCCAACACCAAAAGCGCCGGTGCCAACATCTTCGCCCAACGCATCGTCAATGCACTTCTGAGCACACCACTCCCCGGCGGCGTCCATTCCGGCAAACTCTCCCTAGCATTCGGCGTCGCCTGCATCCCCGAAGACTGCACCGATCTCTCCTACATCCTCGCCGCAGCCGAAGCAGCGAAAGCGCAAGCCATCCTTCTCGCCGCTCCAGTCATC
The DNA here is from genome assembly GCA_044225915.1 of Obscuribacteraceae bacterium (SeqCode). Taxonomy (GTDB): domain Bacteria; phylum Cyanobacteriota; class Vampirovibrionia; order Obscuribacterales; family Obscuribacteraceae; genus JADYXR01. The sequence goes on along the minus strand of JBGAHZ010000025.1, from coordinate 54,750 downwards.
CAATTCCGCGACATCCGCCCAACTGGATAATTCTAATCGTCGTAGGTATCACAATTAGAAAAGTGCAGTCCGACCGGAAAACGCAGAGCTAGAGAGCCGCCTCCAAACATAAAACCCGCTATAAAGATCAGCGCGACTACAATGACTCCGTAAGTTGCTAACGAACCAGGTTTCACTCTCTTATCAAACCTTGGTGCTCCTCGAAGAAATTGCCACGGAGAGGGCTTGTCCACTTCAACCAGTATAAAAAATATAGTAGAAGCCAGTCCCAACCACGCGGGAACAAAGGATACCACTGTAGGCAAACCCAAGGCAGACTCAAAACAGCCTGGACAGATAATTAGCGTCTGCAAGCACAATGCAAACGGCAAAAATATTACCGCAGCAGACAGCGAACAAAACGCTTTGATTATGTTTAGCGCTGGTTGCCCCATGCTACTTACTCGGAGCGCTAGTCGCCATCGGCTCCGAAACAGCAGAAAGAATTCTATTGAACGTACTGTAGATCATGAACGCCGCAAACATCATGAAGCAGCAACCAATGATAGCCATGAAAAGCGTTATCTTTCCAGCCTTCTTCAAATACCCAGCCAAGAATGACTGCCGACCAGCATCTCGGCCGAAGCTGCTTGGTGGAATGATGTCGACACGTGGTTTCTCGTCTTCGCTCACAATTCACCTCAACCTATCTTCGGACGGTGATTAAAATTAAACTGGTACTGGATCTGATTGTACAGGACTGCTGCCAGTTGCAATACGAGTTGAGAAAACTTGAGCCATGGCTTTCATGGCCTGGTCCGAAGGATCGTGCGTTGCAAGAATATTTGGCCAATCGGGCAAACCGTGCAAATCAAACGGAGTATCTGAGCAAACTGCTACCTTTTCAGCACAAGTATCAGCTACCATCTGAGCGAGCCGGAATTGCTCTTCAAAATGCAGAGCTCTAAACGTCACAAAGATGCAGTTCTTATCCTTCACCTCTTCAGCGATCGCCGTAGCCTCAGCGAATGTAGGCTCTACCGGATAACGCCGCAATGAAATCACACTTTCATCGACACCTAGTGTTTCCAAAAGATGTTTGTGCAAGTCTAGCGAATAGCGAAAATGATCCGGCGCCAGAACTGTCCATTTCTTTCCTTCCAACTCCGGAATCTGACCGCGAAGTATGGAGATGCCTTTGATAGACGCCGTGTAGCTTAGTCTTTCGCCATCCTTAATAAGTTTGGTCAGTCGATTAAACTTGCGTTCTTGTTTTTCAGGACTACAAGTTGTTGGTTTCTTGTTGAATTGTTCTTTGATACGAACTCGCGATTCTTCCAAGCGCTCCGCAGAAATTCGTCCGGACTTTGCCGCAGCAAGAAGCGCATCAAAAGCCTCTTGAAGCTCTTCAAACGATCCGCAAACCAATACCAGATCTGCGCCCGCTTCAACTGCACGCACGCAAGCTTCGCCGAGTCCGAATTGCGAAGTAATGCCTTTCATGATCATATCGTCGGTCATGACGATGCCTTTAAAGCCGAGGTATCCGCGAAGAATCGACTCCGTTATTCTCGGCGAAAGGCTTGCCGGCAGAGGCTGTTCATCAATCTCAGCCACCCAGATATGCCCCGTCAAAACAATAGGCAAAGCCTCGAGAATTGTTTTAAAGGGAGCGATATCTTTTTTCCACAGTGACTCAACCGGAAGTCGATTGATAGCAAGTGCGACATGTGAATCTTCAGTCGTGGCGCCATGTCCGGGGAAGTGTTTACCGACTGGAACCACACCTTCTGCAGCGATCGCCTCGGCCACAATTTTGCCAAACTTCGCTACTTTCTCAGGCGAAATTCCAAACGCGCGAGTAGAAACAATTGGATTTGCGAAGTTCGAAATAACGTCCAAGACTGGCGCTAAAAGACAGTTTATGCCGAGCATTTTTAACTGCCGTGCACTCAAGCAAGTAATTTTTTCGACGGTCTCTTCGTCTGCGCTTGCAGCCAATGCCATCGCCGAAGGAAGCGGTGTAACTGCCCGATCGAATCTTTGAACGGCACCGCCTTCTTGATCGGTGCAAACAACCGGCACATGACTGGATGCAGCTACGGCATCACCGATCAGCGTCGCCAGTTGTTCCAAACTTTCTGCGTTTTCTCGAAAGAGACAAATACCACCGACGGTGCCCGCTTCAAGCGCAGCCTTATACTCAGGAGTGAGAGTGGTGCCCGGCACACGTCCGATCAAGAGCCGACCGATTTGTTTCTCTAGCTCTTGCTTGCTTGCCACTTCAGCTCCTAATTTCTTGTGGAGAGCAGCCTGTATACCTCGACTGCTTTTGTCTTTCCTTTTATATTATACGAGCCCATGTACTCAAAATTGCAACGGTCATTGGACAGCGTGAACGTGTTGCCATCGACAATTATGTCGCCAGGACGATCGTCACCGATCAATTTTTCGAGACGGAAAACCAAGTTGGCAGTATCGCCCAACACCGCAGGATTACCAGCGGAGTGACCGAGAGAACCTGCGGCGACAGGACCGGTAGCGAGTGCGATATCGAGAGCCAGCGGATAATCGCTAAACGGCCAAATCCGAGAATCCTTGCCGATCCTGGCAATCACTTCTCTCAGCTTGAGTGCAGTCTGACAAGCTTGATATGCAGGAAGCCGGGCACCTTCATTGGAGCTGTCACCAGCCCAGTAAGCCATGATCGCATCGCCTGCAATTTTTTCCAGCTGACCGAAGTTGTTGTTGATTTCGTCGCTAAGCGTTTCGAATACGCGCTGTGCAGCGCCCATTACGACTTCCGGAGAAGTCGCATAACTCTCCATCAGCGTTGTGAATTTCTTGATGTCGCCCACCAGAATGGTGGCATTCATAAACTTGATGCTGTACTGCGTGCGATCCTGTGAATCTTCATCGCCTTCTTCGACTTCCATGTCGAGGCTGTGAGTCTGCGGAGGGAAAACGCGCAGTTGATATTGAGCGATCCGCACTTCATCACCGTGCTTGAGCGGATACTCCTCACCGGAATTGCAGACCTTGCCATTAACGGTAGTGCCGTTGGTGCTATTGCGATCCATGACGGTCCAGCCTTCAGCAGCGCAGCGGATTTCTGCATGTTGTCCGGAAACCTCCGGATACGGCAATATGAGCTTCTTCACCCCACCAGGCGCTGGTCGGCGACCTATGTGCAGAACCTCACCATCATTCAATTCCACCGAATATTCATCCGGCGTGTCAGGATTTACCTTGATATTGCCGGAAGACATTTATGTATCACATTTGCCAAGACGTACAACTACCTTAGACTGCCAGGTAGCTATTATATCGGCAGAAAATGATCCTGCTAAACGTGTAATACAACAACTTAACAGGCGATTAATCGTGCCAAGAGCACTTGTCTACTTCGATTCCGATGACGATCCCTCGGGCTCGTCAAGAAACAAGGGCTCAACATAGACAGTTTCGAGACCAAGTCCCGGATCCACTTCTTCCGAACTGCCCACGGATACGTAGTTTTCGTCAAAATCGGCCAGCTCGATGACGGGCATAGCTTTCAACCCCAGTTGCAATTGAAACTGGTTGGTTTCGTCGTTGTTGACCAGGTCGAGCGTCTCCCCTCTCTGAAGCTGGGGAGCATCGATTCGTATAGGGTAGCCGGCAATCTGAATCTCATCCAGGTGATACAAGTAGTACTCTACGTGATTCGTACAATACTCTCTATTTATGCGGGTTCCATTGGTGCTCCCCAGGTCTACGAGGACGACGCAGTCCTCGCGACAGTGAATTTCAGCGTGTTTTCCAGAAACCTCCGGAAAAGCCAGACGTGCCACCTTCACTCCTGGCGTCGGTTCCATTTGAGACCGCCCAATCCGCAGAATTTCACCAACCTCCAACTGCACGATCGACGATTGATCGGGAGCAGGCGAGATCAAAATGCGGATTGGGCTCATGTCAGACGATCGGGCTCATAGTCATCAAAGGCAGACGTTGGGGCTCGTATTCAGACGTTTTCGGATTCGACTTCAGACGTCCCGGACTCGTTATCGAAGTTACAGGCTCTGTCTTCAGACGATTGTTCTTGGGCACCAGTCGGCTTCTTGCTGGGGCGACGCATAGCGTCGCCCGCATCAGAACGACTATTTAACTGTGGTTGCCTTTGCCAACGACTGCTTCAGTACGTCGACTTTATCGAGTTTTTCCCACGGAAGATCGAGATCCGGTCTGCCGAAGTGACCATAGGCTGCGACGTTTTGGAAGAATTTTCCACCGTGCAGTTTTGGTTGCTCGTTGAGCTTGAAGTGCGCAATGATAGCTTGCGGGCGCAGGTCGAACTTCTCGCCGACCAGTTTTGTGATCTCCTCATCGGCGATCTTACCGGTTCCAAACGTCGTGACGTGCAGTGAAGTCGGACGAGCAACGCCGATTGCATAAGCGACCTGAACTTCGCATTTCGTCGCCAGCCCGGCAGCCACGATGTTTTTCGCAACCCAACGTGCAGCATAGGCGGCGGAGCGGTCAACCTTTGTTGGATCCTTACCGGAGAAGGCGCCACCGCCGTGTCTCGAGTAACCACCGTAGGTGTCGACGATAATCTTACGTCCCGTCAAACCAGCGTCCCCATGAGGACCTCCGATGACGAAGCGACCCGATGGGTTGATCAGATATTTGGTTTTGTCATCAAGCTTGATTCCGAGTTGGTCGAAGACTGGCTTGATTACATACGCTCTGAGATCGTTTTCGATACGCTGACGAATTTCTTCGTTCTCCGTCAGGTTATCTATAGAAGGATCGTGTTGTGTCGAAATCAGAATCGAATCGACACGGACCGGCTTGTGGTCTTCGTATTCAATGGTTACTTGAGTCTTACCATCGGCACGAAGATATTTGAGAGTGCCATTTTTTCGCACTTCGGTCAATCGCAACGCCAGTTTGTGAGCCGCCGAGATAGGCATAGGCATTAGCTCTGGAGTCTCGTCACAAGCAAATCCGAACATCATGCCCTGATCGCCTGCACCCAGTTCGTCCTCGTCATCTCTTGCGGAATTGACAGCTGGAGCGATGTCTGGAGATTGTTTGTTTAAACCATTAAGAATGGAACAAGAGTTGGCGTCGAAGCCGCCGCCCTTCTCGCCTTCATATCCGATGCTTTTGATTACGCCGCGGACCAATTCCTGGAAGTCGATCGTGGCTTTGGTAGTGATTTCACCGATGACCAGAACCAAGCCGGTAGATGCTGCGCATTCGCAAGCCACACGCGCCTTCGGGTCTTGCGTCAGAATTGTGTCGAGTACTGCATCGGAGATTTGATCGCAGACTTTGTCGGGATGACCTTCAGTCACTGATTCCGACGTAAATAGATAGCGCGTAGACATTGTGTACCTCACAAGATGTAGGATTTCTTTGAGCCGATTCCAGCGTGAGTGGTTAAACTCGTTGCTGCTAGCCAGTCTTCAAAGACAGCATAGCTCGACTCCTCGCCATTGATGGACGTTTCTCAGGCTGGACCCGCTATGCTACCATTTTTTCTTACTCGTTAATTAAACAGATACAAGGTTTGATGCGCTTTTACACCAATTGTTACTCAGCGATATCGTGAATAAACGGGTGACAGAGGAGCCAACCGCATATCGAAGAAATATGCTCGAATATTCAATCGGCATACATTTGCCATTCTCAGCACGCAGAGCCAGGATTGCTAACATTTCAAGATAGAAACTCAAGTGTCGAATACAATATAGAAGCGGTCAGTCGGCTCGTCTGCATCTCTTTCTATATATAGTTTCGATGCATGCAATCAGGTGATACCATTACATGACGTGAGTGGGCCGGGCGAACGGAACGGACTAAATAGGTACAGTTAAGGACTAATCATGGCAACCGCATATTCACAGCAGAGCGACCGGGACCTCGTTTTGGCGTGCCAACGCCGCGAGCCTCAGGCCTTCGAAGAGCTGGTAAAACGCCACCAAAAGACGGTTTACGCCCTTCTGTATCAATTGGCGCCCGACTGGCAAGACACATCGGACCTGGCCCAGGAAGTTTTTATCCGGGTCTGGCGTTCGATCAACAACCTTAGAAATCCTGCATCTTTCCGTTCGTGGCTCACGCAAATTGTCACGAATTTATTTTATGATGAATTGAGAAAGCGCCCGCGCAGACTGCCTACAGTCTCAATGGATGTGGCTCTTGGCAGTGACGAAACCGAAGACGGAGCGACTCGGGATATACCCGATGAATCCGATCTTCCTCATGACAAGCTGCAAAATAAAGAACTTTCTGAAGTAATTCGCGAAGCAATGTTGAAACTGCCGGAACAGTTTAGAACCGCCATCGTCTTGAGGGAGGTGGAAGGGTTAAGCTACGAAGAAATTGCAGATATAACACAGACAGAAATGGGCACGGTGAAATCGCGGATAGCGCGCGCCCGCCTAAAACTGCAAGAAATGCTCAAACCCTATCTGGAAAGCACCGAGTCCGCAAGCGAGGTCTCCAGTTAATGGTGAGAACGTGTACAGATTATCAAGATGACTTATCGGCTTTGCTCGATAACGAGCTTGGCGTGAATGAGTCCAAAGACATCAACAATCACTTATCCGGTTGTGATGACTGCTCCGCCAGATACGAAACCGTAAAGTCCTTAAGTGGTCTCCTTACAAAGGAATGCGGCAATATTGGCGAAATGCCCGATTTATGGGCCAGCTTGAAAGACGAGCTGCCGAGCATTTGTTTAGTGATAGAAGAGGATTTATCGGCATACCTGGACGGCGAACTGCCGGCGGCAGCACAAGAGGGTGTGAAGCAACATCTTGACGACTGCTCCGAATGCCTTGATAAATTCAAATTGCTCAATTCGACCAATCAACTTTTATCTAAGGGTCTGCAATTGCCTGCCGATATCGAAATAGATATCTGGTCAGCAGTCAAAGACAAACTGGAATCTGATTGTGAAACCGTGCGCGAAGATTTGTCGGCCTACTCCGATCAGGAAGTCGATAGCACTCGCCACCGTTTTATCACTTCGCACTTGATCGAATGCGTACCTTGTCGTGAAGCCTATGAAGGTATCACCAAGGTAGGCGATTTAATCAAGGCACATTACACACCAAAAGTTCCGGAAAACCTGAATCTCTGGTCCGGAATCAAGGTCAAAATGCAAGTGGTGCCTTTTACACCACGCGAACAACAAAAGACGAAGAAAAAAGTTCGTCCTCGTGTTGCCGTAATGGCAGCAGCAGCTGCGGCTGTGGTTGGTTTGTTAGGATCGTTGGCGCTATGGTTATCATCTCCGGATGAACAAATGATGGCGTCGATTTCTCCCGAACAATACCTGATAGAATCATCGTTCCAGGAGCCGACGGATTCGGCTGAGGCAGTGGTTTATGAATGACAGATGGATGAGTAGGAAGATTGCAATTGCTATTTTGTTGCTCGCGGCCGATGCTTCGGTTGCGTTCGCTCAAGATTGCGCCAACTGCAATATCGACTACAGCAAACTCAACTTGACACAAGAACAGGTTGTGAAAATCCAACAATGCGACCAGGAGTGGTTTCAGGAGTTACAAACAACTCAACCTGAAATCCAGGCTTTGCAGCAAAAATTCAGAAAATTGCTAGCTAGTTCAAAGCCGGATGCCACCGAGATTCTGCTCGTACAGCAGCAAATCGAAGGCAAAAAGAGCAAGCTGAAAATGAAAGCGACTCAAACGCTTTTGAAGAAGAAGCAAGTGCTCGACGAGAATCAGAAAAAAGCGCTCAACGATCAGTTCACTACCGAAGTAATTAAAGCGAGGCAGCGCGGAACCGGTGTTGATGCTGGTACCCAGCAGCCTGTTCGCTGGAAAAAACTTTGGAATGATATGCAGAACGTATTCAATCAAGAAACCCACTGACGGATTAACCTCCATACGTGACACCAGAAAAATGCGCTAAATGTTTGAAACCGAAAAGCGCGCAGCCTGGTTCGCTAACTCAATGGATCATTCTTTGTACTTGCGATCGATTACCTACTTCTACTCCACTGGTCGGGTCTGAAGCCATCCCTCACTGCAAAGCCTGCGGAAAGCCAATCCGCGAGCAGCGCTCAGGTTCGCTCACACAGTGGATTTTTCAGCGTGACAGTTGCAGTTGCCAGATCCCAGGTTCACTATCAGCAGTACCAGTCGATGAAAAAACGATTGAAGCAATTGAAGTCGAACCGTTAGACGAATTGGATATCGAGTCCGGGAAATTTCCGTTAGACCGATATGGACCACTGGAAATATTAGGGGAAGGATCTACTGGAACGGTCTACCTCAGCCACGACCGATTGCTCCAAAAGCGTGTTGCAGTCAAAGTTTTGAAGACTCTTGATCGCGACGCGCTTTTAGCATTTCAGAATGAAGCGCGAACCACTAGCAAACTTTCCCATCCTCACATCATAAAAGTTCTGGACTTCGGTAGCACCGAGGGCGGTGTACCATTTATGGTGATGGAATTGGTCGGAGGCGTCAGTCTTGAATCTTACCTTCGCAAGCATGGCAAGCTCGACCTGACGACCGCCACCACCCTGTTCAAGCAGCTTTCAGAAGCACTGGCGTACGCTCATAGCATGGGCGTATTGCACCGAGATCTGAAACCGAGCAACATCTTGATAGTTAAAACGGTCAACGAGTTAAACGCTTATTTGATCGATTTCGGCGTTGCAAAATTACAAACCTTTTCTCAGGCAGTCACCAAATACAATGGCATGGTGATGATCGGTACTCCGGCTTATATGAGCCCGGATCAGGCGTTAGGGCGCGAGTTCGACGAACGCTCCGATTTGTACTCGCTGGCATGCGTAATGTTTGAGTCACTGACAGGCCATCAGCTCTTTCATGCAGAGACGCCTCTGGAAGTGATTAACCTCCATGCCAAGAAAATACCGCCTGACGTTCTGGATTACATCAGCGAAACGTCCCGTTCCGCCGCCATGGCGAAGATTGTCGAAGTCTGCCTTAGCAAAGACCCTGAGCAGCGTTATCAATCCGCCAGGGATTTGGAACGCGCACTAAATGCAATACCAAGCGAAACCTCACAAGAAGGTTCGTCTGCACAAAATTCCAATTTAGATAGCGCCTCCGATATCGAGTCGCACTCGTCGATGCTGGCGGGAAAACAATTGTATGTGGCGGCTATAACCTTCCTTTTTCTAGCAATCGGCGGCTTTTTTCTCTACGCGATCATGTTGTCGAAAAGCGAAACTGAAGGATTTAAAACAGAAAGCGCACAGAAAACAAAAAAGAATTCCACATTGAACGCGTTGGGTACTGTAACTCCGGATGAGATGTCCGCTAAAAGACCGGTTCAACCGCGAACAAAAATTCTCAGCATCTCTCTGATTAATGAAACGGACGCTGGACTGGAGCATTTATCATCCGATTATCCAAATCTTTCCAAACTGGAAATTGTGGATTCAAAAATTTCTCCAGCCGGTTTTCGGCATTTGAGAAAAATCCCGATCAAAATACTCAGGCTCGAAAACTTGATAATAACCAGGGAGCACATGCATGAAATCAGCTTGATGCCTTCAGTCGTGCATATCAACTTTGGAGTTCAAAACGAGCTTGATCTTTCCGCAATCGGCGAATTGAAAAAATTGGATCTGAAATATTTGAAGTTTAGCGATGCGCTTATAACGCAGAAGGCAATCGAAGAGATAAGCGGATTGGAACACCTGAACACGCTAGGTATGCTGCATTGCACGGGATTGGCTAACATCGATTTATCACCATTATCCAAGTTAAAGTCCCTCTGGAGCCTCGACCTCAGTAGCTCAGACATTACCGATGCGACAATTAAACCTGTACCTCAAATGAGAGCGGGTCTCCTCATCATCAATTTCACGCATGTGACAAACAACATTTTCCCAGTTCTTGCGAAAGCAAAATACTTGAATGAGATCTATTTGTCCGCCTCCAATTCGATAGACGCTACGGTCGTAAAACAATTCAAAAAAGAGACCCACAAGCGTGTAATCATCAATTCCCAATCAATTTTCAAAGACCTGGAGAAAGGATTGATCGAATAAAGCAATCTCAGAAGATACGGTATGATGAAAACGGCGGAATCGATTTCGAAACATCAGTAGAAATCTTTATCGAACTCGCCGACGCGAGTACGCGCATAACAGGCATAGATCAAGTTGATCTGACTGATTTATCCGAGATGAGATATTCAGGCGTGGAAAACCTAGTCCAAGGCAGTGACTGTCAGCAACCAGGATAAGCTGCGAAACAGCGGATAGTTTGCAACCTGGTTCACGCGCTTGATTGAGCGATATTTGTTCGTCCTGGACCTCCAATCAGTCATGAACGGTTGCAAACGCCCTCCTTGCAACCCGATCTGTAATATGATCACTGATTGTCATCGACCCAGGAAACTTCCTGTGGCGGTTTGACTGCGTCAGCGCCTTTATTGAGGGGGATTAGCCATGGCTAGCAAAAGACTGCAAGGTTTAAAAGTAGCGCTTGTAATCGCTCCGGAAGCATTTCGAGACGAAGAATTATTCGTTCCCAAAGAACGATTCGAGCAAGAAGGCGCCGAGACAGTTGTCGCCTCTACGAAAGTCGGTGAGGCAGTCGGCATGCTGGGCGGCAAAACCATGGCTCAGAGCACAATCCGCGACTTGAAGAGCGACGAATACGCAGCCGTCGTAGTGGTTGGCGGAATGGGTTCTCCCGAGCACCTCTGGGGCAATAAAGATTTGCATCAGCTGCTGCAATCGCATGTGAAGGCCGACAAACCGGTGGCAGCAATTTGCTTATCTGGTGCGGCTCTCGCCAACGCCGGAATTTTGACGAATAAAAACGCGACGGTTTGGGAATGCCCTGAATCTCTCGAAGCGCTGCAGAAAGGCAAAGCAAATTATCTCAATCAAGCAGTCGTTCAAGACGGCAAAATCATCACAGCTAACGGTCCGGAAGCTGCTGAAGAATTCGCGACTTCGATCGTCAATGAATTAAGCAAAGTCAAAGTTTAAACAAAACATCCTGATTCCGGAGACCCGATTCAAACATCATGATCAAAGAACTTCTGAGAAACTTGGTTGAACAAGCGTTCGAGAAAGCACGTTTCGACAACAGAATGGGCGAACTTAAAGAATGCCCGGAGCCAGTAGTTATCGAACAACCAAAACTTCCCGAGCACGGTGATTTTTCATGCGGCATCGCAATGAAGCTGGCGCGTCATGTCAAACAATCTCCGTTTCAAGTCGCCACCATTTTGGCCGATTATATAAACGGAACTCCGGAGGCTCAGAATGGTTCTATTCATAAAGTCGAAGTGGCCAACCCCGGATTCATCAACTTCCGGCTTGGGCAAACTTGGCTAACCGACGTGCTTCAGGCGATCCTAACTCAAAAGGACAACTTCGGACGCGAAAGCGTTGGACGCGAGAAAAGAGTTCTTGTCGAATATGTTTCTGCTAACCCCACGGGCAACCTTCACATCGGGCACGGTCGTGGAGCCGTTCTCGGTAGTTGCCTGTCAAATCTTTTTGCATTTGCAGGATACAAAGTCGAACAAGAATTCTATGTAAATGATGCTGGCGCACAGATTGCTTCGCTAGGAAAGTGCGCGTTTGCGTGTTATCAACGAAAACTCGGAAAAGAGGTTGAATACCCGACTGACGGCTATCCGGAAGAGTCGCTTATCGAATACATCGATAAGGTCATCGAAGAATATGGTAGCCAATTTTTGTCGCTCTCCGGCGACGAGGCGATAATGACCGTTGGTAATGCAACCAAACGCATTATCCAAAAGGATCAAGAGAAACTGCTAGAACGCCTGGGCATCAAGTTTGACAAATGGTTCTGCGAAAGTTCATTGCATGAAGAAAACAAAGTCGATGAAGCGATGCAGCGTTTGAAAGACAACAATTTCACCTACGAAGCAGATGGTGCTCTCTGGCTGAAAGCCAAAGAACTTGGAGACGAGCGCGATCGCGTCCTTAGAAAAAGCACCGGTGACTATACCTATTTAGCAAACGATGCGGCCTACCACCTGGATAAATTCAGTCGTGGATACGACCTGATGATCAACATCTGGGGCGCCGATCACCATGGTCAGGTTCCTGGTCTCAAAGCCGTTATCAAAGCACTCGGTTTCGACCAGAAAAAACTCGAGGTTCTGCTCACTCAAATCGTCAACCTCAATCGCGACGGAAAAGCGGTTCGTATGTCGAAGCGCAGAGGTACTGTCGTCATGCTGGATGAAGTAATGGATGAAGTCGGTGTTGACGCTGTTCGATATTTTCTCGCTGAATCCAATCCGAACAATCCAATCAACTTCGATCTGGAACTAGCGAAAAGGCAGAAACGAGAGAACCCATCGTTCTACATTCAATATGCTCATGCACGATGCTCGTCAATTTTGCGCAAAGCGGTAGAACCATCTATCGATAGAGAGACTGGTGAGGAGCGTCCGGCGCCGCTTACTCCGGAGACGCTCGCACAATTCGAAAAAGAATTGATTGGTGATTCAGATTTATTCTTTGCTGTTTTTGACGAAGACCCAGCCAAGTTTACTTATCAAAAAAATCTGATCATGCGATTGCAGGCTCTCCCTGAGGAAGTCAAAGACGCAGCAATCAACTGGCAGCCAGGCAGGCTTGCGCACTATGCCTACGAAGTGGCAAACAGCTTGCAGAAATTCTACGAGGAATCGCAAGTGATAATTCCGGACAACGTTCCGGTTATGAAAGCGCGACTTGGAGTCGTGATGGCGACCCGGCAAGTTCTTGCGAATGTACTAAAAATCATTGGCGTGTCTGCTCCCGAGCGAATGTAAGCCAGACAACATTTTCGGATCTATCTGATAATTCGCAATCCCCGGGATCCGCTCAGGATCACGGTATCCGAGTTCGATTTATCGGCAACGCAAGCGAAATTAGGGCTGATAACGGATCTCCGCCGGAGCACCGCGATCAAAGCCAGATCACAAGCCTGTTGGCGCCTTGCGGGCATGTAATTTCGGAAAAACTGGCAAATCCCTACCCGAATAACTAAAGCAGTGCTAGGCTAGATTCAGAGGCACATTTTTGGGACTAGCTAATTCGGTTCTTTCGTTTCTTTCAGGGCACCGACGACTAGAAGTCGGCTCGCCAGGGCACAATGAGCGTGCGATAACTGCCGCTCGTCCGAACTTAGTGAAGCAGGTACGTTTATGCAAGACGAATTCCACCTCGAACTCACCCAGGAAGAGGGTTTCCTTCTTCTCACGGGGGCGAGATTATTCGATAAGTTAGTGGCTGGAGTGACGATTCACTCGCAGGAAAAAGACGAGCTCATCAGAGAAGTCATAACCAAGCTTTCGCAGATTATCAGTCCACAGATGGAGATGATGTCTAACGAACTCGCCGACGCTATTGTCGACTCAGTTCTCGGAGTAGGCGATCTCGATGAGGGCGACCTGGAAGAATTGGAGCTGGCTTGTCTGGAGTCCGATCTCGAAGAGATGATGATTGATGAGTTCTTCAACAACAATCCGCCACCTAAGCAATTGTCTATTGAAGGATTAAACGAGAGATTGGATCAAACCGATTTCGAAGAAGACTTCAATCGAATAAGAAACTCGGATAGCTACACGAAAAAACCGAGCAAGAAGTCTGCTAATACGCCACCTTTCTACTTAGAAGAAGAGGAAGAAGTCTACGTCAGCGACAGAAACACAGTTCGCAAATTCGAAAGATTCCTCGCGGATCATACCTTCGCCTATCCGATGTATTCCATCGAAGATCGGCTCCCAGTGCTGGAGAGCGCACTTGTAAAACACAATTCTGCGGCGGTAAATTATTACTGCGTCGAGCGCGAAACAGTCGACTCGGTTACATTAGACCCTCTGGTCTTATTGCAGGAAGAAGGACTGTGGCTGGTGGTGGCATACTGCCACGAGCGCGATGACATCTTGATCTTCAGAGCCGATCGAATGAAGGACGTCGAAGAAACATCTCGAAACTTCGAAACGCCACGCGACATCAATGACCTTCGCTGCCAGATGCTCGCATCGTACATTTAGTTTCGGACTGAAATAAATCGATTGAATAATCGTAGGGGCGCTTTGCAAGCGCCCAGGCTGCTATCACCGCGCATTTACAGTTAACTAAATACGGTTCGTGACCGTACGGCATGGGCGCCTGCAAGGCGCCCCTACAATTATTTCCCATACGATGGCGACAGTATTCCATACGATGGCGACGATATTCCATACGGTGTCGACGGAATTCCAGGCGATGGCGATACGATGGCGGCGGAATTTAGTCTGCGTGTTGCACCGAATCTAGTGGCAGCCAGCGGGCTAATTTTGAGGCTAATCGATCGGGGGTGATGGGCTTGGTCAGGTAGTCGTCCATGCCGGCTTCGAGACACTTTTCGCGGTCACCATCGATTGCTTGAGCAGTTAATGCGACTATAGGAGTTCGCAAGCCAATTTTCTTTTCGGCTTCTCGAATTCTCTTCGTGGATTCGAAACCATCCATCACCGGCATCTGACAGTCCATCAGTACGAGGTCATAGGACCCGGTCCGCAGCGCCTCCACGGCTTCCTGTCCGTTGTTGACGGCGAAGCCTCGATAACCGAGATGATGGAGCACGAGCAGAGTGACTTTGCGGTTTAACGGACTGTCGTCGGCGACTAACACCATTCCATTCCGAGCTGGTCTGGGTGACGGAATCTCATATGCACGGCTATTGTTGATGCCGAGAAGACCATCGTTAGGATTGATCAAAACCGAGTTATCATCGTGTTTGACACGTAGGGTAAACCAGAAACGTGAGCCGACGTTTTCAGTACTTTGAACACCCAGCTCACCACCCATGAGTTGAACGAGCTCTTTGCAGATTGACAGCCCAAGACCGGCTCCGCCATAGCGCCTGGTAATCGATCCGTCCGCTTGTGTGAACGGTTCGAACACCTTGGATGCCGTCGCCTCGCTCAACCCTATTCCGGTATCGACTACACTGAACTTGAGTTCACACAAATGCGGAGTGATTTGAGACGAGTCGATACTTAATTCGACTGAGCCTTCGCTCGTAAACTTGATTGCATTGCTTACAAGGTTGACCAGAACTTGTCGAATTCGACCAGGATCACCTTTCAGTGGCACAGGAAGCACGCCGGTGAATCGAGAGGATAATTTCAGATCTTTCTCTTCAGCCTTATTTCTCAGTAGCTCGGTAACGGATTCGACGACGGAGAGCAAATCAAAATCTTCAGTGACGATGTCGACTTTACCGGCTTCGATCTTGGACATATCCAGGATATCTTGGACAATTTCCAAAAGAGAACGAGAAGAATGCTGAATGATATCAACGAACTCTTGTTGGGTGCCGTTCAGATCTGTTTTCAAAAGCAGCTCGGTGATGGCGACTACGCTGTTGAGCGGAGTGCGGATCTCGTGACTCATATTAGCCAGGAAATTCGACTTATACTTCGAAGCTTCCATCGCTTGATCGCGTGCAGAAAGAAGTTCCTTAGACAGATCCTTGAGCTGTGAGTTAGTCATCTCAAGCGCTTTGGTTCGCTCAATGACTCGCTCCTCAAGCATCGCATTTGAAGCCTGCAATTCTGCGTGCGTCTTCGCCAGCTCTTCATGAGCTGCTCGCAGTTCCATCTCCGCGATCTTGCGTTCTGTAATGTCTTCATACGTACCGAGTGTTCCAATCACGTTTCCTTCGCTGTCGTGCAAAGGCACCTTCGTGGTATCAAGCCATGACTGTTTCCCATCGGCAGTAAGCTTCGGTTCAATAATGTGATGGTAAGCGCGATTCTGCGACATCACCTTTCTGTCCCATTCGACAAACCAATCGGACTCTTCTTTTTTCCATGGGCAGTCATAATCAGTTTTTCCGATCAGATCATGCGGATTCTCATATCCGGCAGCCTGAGCCACTTTTATGTTACAGCCCAGAAAGCGGGACTCACGATCTTTCCACCATATGCTGACTGGAATGGTATCAATAATCAGTTGAAACATATCTTGCAACTGTTTAGCGTTGAAACGCTCATCGCTAATTACAGGGCTGTTGTTCCTTGATGCTAATTCAGCAACACGTCTGCGCAGTTGCTGAACCTCATCGATCAATTCTTCTTTTGTTTTCCTCGCGTCTACTTCATGCTCAGTCGGAGCAGCCGAACTGTTAGTCTTAACGGCTCGCTCACTACGCTTTCGGGTTGTCGACAAAGGGGCGGATTTTGAAGCTGACTCAGCGCTTCGCTCCAGAGCTTTGAGTACGTCGTGTTCCTGGTCTTCCATCTTGATACCATTGCCAACTGTCTTCAGCAAAAAGTCTTGAAAGCACCGGAGCGCTCTTAATAAATATGCCCATTTATGCCGAATTCCAACCCGGCGCCGCCATGGGAGCATTGTTAATAAGCCTTCACCGAATTACAGCCTCAGTCTTCATGTTGCTACAATCGCATAGCTGAATTTGAGTGACGGGAACAGCACACGAGCACAGGAAAGGACCGGCTATGGCACAACGGGTAGGCATCGGCAGCGACCACGCAGGTTTTGAAGCCAAGGAAGCGATAAAGAAATACCTTAAAAACGAAGGCATCGAGTTCGAAGACTTTGGCACGTTTTCCTCGGATTCATGTGACTATCCGGACTACGCACGAAAAGTCGCAGAAGCCGTATCCAAGGGACAATGCGCTCGAGGAATTCTCTGTTGCGGCTCCGGTATTGGAGTGTCAATCGTAGCCAATAAAGTTAGAGGTGTTCGAGCTGCTTTATGTCACGATGCCGAAACCGCAAAGCTTTCAAGGCAACACAATGACTCCAACGTCATCTGTTTTGCGGCGAGAACTACCGCAGTTTCTACCATCGAAGATACGCTGAAACAGTGGTTTGAAACCGAATTCGAAGGCGGCCGACACAAGACCCGCGTCGACAAAATCGAAAAGCCACGTGCCGGAGAATCTCCGGATACCTCGCATGAAGGCGAGACGCAGAGCTGGTATTCGATCCACTAAAAGATAGAACTAATTTTCGTGGCGGGAAGCCATGGCATTGCGAGAAGTTCTAAAACTTCTGAAGCTGTTGTAGGCACGTCCAGCGGCTTTGCAAACATCTTCGCGACGCCAGACAGCGAAAGACTCGGCAATCAGTGTTCCATCTTGGTTGAACGAAGGACCGATCAGAGCGGATGAAGGTTGTTTCTTCAACCATTCGTATTCAACGCGACTGAGGCAAGATACGAAACCTGGGACAGCGAGAGCATCTGCAATACTTACACAACGCTGATTATTTCGTCCGCGCAAAAGCAGATGGTTTATACAAGCTGATCTTCTGGTGGCACTGATGGTGTCAATTGTTCGACGCTCGATCGTATGCGATTCGCCAAGAAGAAAGTAATTCGAACCGGGCCAGGCTTGATTTGCTTTAAACGCGCCGAGATTGTCTTTACTGTACAACAGTTGGTCTGTGGGCTTCGACAAAGCCGGACCAGCCGAGTCGGCTGAAGTGGAATCAAACTCGTCATGCATGGTCATCAAAAGGGTCCCCGCGAAAGCAGTAGCATCAAAAACCGATATATTTATTCTATATATTGTACCCTAAGTGCCACCAAAGTAAACGGCTTTGTGTCCGATTATTTTCGCTAGATCCACATAAAATGCGGGTTTCCGCAGGTCGATTTTCAGCGGACCTTTCGGAAGTCTTAATTATATAAGTCTGTCATCAATCGCTCGAAGAGACTTTTGGACATTTTGAACAAGTTACGCTCGTCCACCGCTATAGTATGAAAGACACGTAGAGTCAGGCAGGGACCAAACGTTGAAATACCTCATTGCACCTTCGGCTTACAAAGGTTTCTTCTCGCCTTTAGAGGTTGCAAACGCAATCGCAGATGGTGTCAGAAAATGTTCGGCAGATAACATTGTTTCGTTAGCGCCGATAGCCGACGGAGGTGATGGCACCATCGAGGCGATTCAGATTGCCACCAATGGTAAACTCCATAAGCTGGAAGTCAGCGGACCACTCGGTGAGCCTGTAACCGCGTTCTGGCTCACACTTGAAGAGAGAGAATCTACCGAGCGTTTACCCACCGAAGTGAAAACGACTTATTCTTATTCGCGCTTTAATTCGAGTCACGACACAACCTTAAGCCTCTGTGTTTTGGAACTTGCTTCCGCATGCGGGCTAGCATACATAGAGCCGGACCACGTCAGTGCCTTGGATTCAAACACCGTCGGTGCTGGTCAATTAATCGCACACTGTTACGAGAGTGGATATAGAAACATCGTCTTAGCCGTTGGAGGCAGCGCCTCTACAGATGGTGGCACCGGAATTCTCACCGCCCTCGGTGCAAAATTCTTTGACGTTAACGGCGCGCAACTTAGACCTGGAGGCCGTTATCTACACGCGATCCAATCGATTGACCTTTCGAGTCTCGCGAAACATTCAGATCTTCGACTGCGCGTAGCAACCGACGTGATAAATCCGCTACTTGGTCCGCAAGGAGCGGCAAGAATCTTCGCACCGCAAAAAGGCGCGACTGTGGCGGAGGTCGAACTCTTGGAAAATGGTTTATCAAATTTTGCAGACGTGCTGGAACAAACAACACGCGGATCGGCGAGACATTTGCAGGGGGCCGGCGCCGCAGGCGGTGTGCCCTTCGGGCTGACGCTAGCTCTCGATGCTGAAATAATTCCTGGCTTTGAATGGATCACATCGCTTATCAGACTGGAAGAAAAGATCAAGGAAGCAGACATAGTTATAACCGCCGAGGGAAGCTTGGACAGCCAATCCATGAGCGGTAAAGCAACCGGTGAAATCGCGCAATTGTGCAAAACTTTCAACAAGCATCTGTGGGTTGTGCCAGGTAGAGTTGAAAAATGCATAAACTGGAAAGATTACGGAGTCGAACGTGTATTGGCGACAGCGGCAGATGAAGGGACTTATGCGACTCTGGCTGATATCAAAAATGCAGCTTTGCAATTATGTTCCGACACCAAATAAAAAAGAAAAGAAAAAGATCGCTTTTAAATGAGTTGAAAAAACTTTTGCAAACTGGCTCAAACACAGCGTTTGACGGCACATGCTGTTTTAATCCAACAAATATTCGGACTAAACAAACAGCTATTTAAGCGCGAAAAGTGTAGACTGATCGTGTGCTCGTTAAGGAATCTCATGCATCACTACTGACCATAGTCGGCTGATCCAAAGATTTCTCCGTGCCAACCTTTAGTGACAAAAACAAACAAGAAATTACGATCGACGAAAAACGATTACGTTTGATCGTCGACGCCGCACCGAACGGAATGCTCATGATCGATCGGAGCGGAACAATCGTTCTTGTTAACACTCAAATAGAGCGGCTTTTCCAGTACCAGAGAGAGGAACTCCTTGGTAAAGCGATAGAGTTGCTGGTCCCATCAGCATTCAGAGAAAAACATCCCGATTATCGAGATAGCTTCTTCAGCGAACCTAAAACAAGAGCGATGGGAGTCGGCAGGGATCTCTTTGGTCTCAGAAAAGACGGCATGCAGATTCCTGTTGAGATTGGTCTGAATCCGCTCGTCTCGGAAGGTGAGACCTTTGTTCTTGCATCAGTTGTTGATATCTCGGAGCGTAAACGCTCGGAGGAAAGATTGCGCCTGGTCGTCGAAGCCGCGCCCAGCGGGATGATCATGGTCGACGAAAGCGGACACATCGTGCTCGTGAACTCTCAAGTAGAAAGGCTGTTCGACTATTCTCGTGACGAGCTAATCGGTCAGTCTATAGATAGGCTTGTTCCATCCGGCGTGCGCGACAAACATCCTGAACACCGAGCCGCATTTTTCGCAGATCCCAAAGCTCGAGCAATGGGAGTTGGTCGTGATCTCTACGGCGAGCGCAGAGATGGCACGCGAGTTCCTGTCGAAATTGGTCTCAATCCGCTTATGACTGAGGGCGAGCGTTTCGTGCTTGCTTCGATTGTCGACATTACTAATAAATGATTTGCTCTTGTATAGTCGCGTACAGACAAAAGGCCAGGAGTTTGCCGACACTGAATGTTCTCTGATAGCAGAGCTTGCCATTGCGAATCTAAAAATTGCAATCACGGAGAGCGAAGCCAAGCTGCATTGCGACCAGCTTCCGACGGTCAAAGGAGACAGCTCACAACTTCTGCAACTTTTTCAAAATTTGATCAGCAACGCCATCAAGTTTCGATCTGAAAACCACCTGAAATTCACATCTCCGCAGAAGATTGCGGAAGCGCATGGCAATTTACAGTTCGCGATAATGGACAGGGATTTGACACGAAGTATGCGCGCAGAATTTTTGTAATTTTCCAACGACTGCACACGAAGGAGATGTATCCGGGCAGCGGTATCGGTTTGGCTGTGTGCAAAAAAATCGTAGAACGGCATGGCGGAAGAATTTGGGTGGACTCAGAAGTGGGTAAAGGCTCGTCATTTCACTTCACTCTTCCAAAGACAAAGCACAGAGGGGAGATAGGATGAGTCAAAGCCACGCGATCAAGATTCTCCTAGTGGAAGATAGCCGTGCTGACGCGCGGTTGATTGTAGAAGTTTTCAAAGAAGAAAGAATCGCAGTTGATGTCGACATCGTTAGAGACGGTGAAGCCGCAATGTCGTATCTGAGACGCGAAGGTGAGTACCGAGAAAAAGTCCAACCGGATTTAATTTTGCTCGACCTGAACATGCCAAAAAAAGATGGACGCGAAGTTCTCGCGGAAGTCAAGGCGGATGAACACCTCCGGTCAATTCCCATCGTAATTTTAACGACCTCTCAATCAGAGGAGGACATTCTCAAAAGCTACAATTTGCAGGCAAGCTGCTACGTGACTAAACCGATCGATTTAGAACAATTTACCAAGATCATCAAAGCTCTTGATGGATTCTGGTTTTCCGCAGTGAGGTTTCCACCAAAATCATGACCACTTCAGTACTGCTCGTCGAAGATAACATTCCAGATGCTCGATATGTGCTGGAAATACTGCCAAAGGCAACGTACAACGTAAGCCATGCAAATTCTCTTTCGCAAGCACACGATCAAATTAGTGGTAATAAGTTTGATATAGTTTTGCTTGATTTGTCCTTACCGGATGGAAATGGACTGGACTCATTTCTTTCGATGGTTGGATTCGCGCCTATGACCCCGATCATCATCCTTACTGGACTTGATGATGAAGACATCGCACTTAGAGCAGTGCAGCTTGGTGCACAAGACTACATTTTGAAAAAGGAAATCAATGAGCACAACTTACTGCGCTCTATTCGATACACCATTGAGCGCAAGCAATTCGAAGAAAAGACGAAGAGACTTTTGGTGCTCGAACAGCGAGAGGAGTTTATGGCCACACTCACTCACGATCTAAAAAATCCGCTGATTGGAGCGAATCGTGTACTCGAGTTAATGGCGCAACAAGCAATGGGAAATCTCTCCGATACACAAACGGATCTACTCCTACAGATGAGAGACAACAATAAAATGTTGTTGTCGATGATACAAAATCTGATAGAAGTCTATCGGTTTGAAAAAGATGTGAACGCTGTCACCATTGAAAATACCAATCTCCTTCGGATTATAGCGTCTTGTATCGACGATATCGCGCCAATCGCGCAAAATCGTGAAATCCGCCTCACGACTGAGTTCCCAGACAACCTTCGAGATGTGCGGGCGGATCAAAATGCCATTCGCAGAGTCGTGCAAAATCTTTTGGACAACGCCCTGAAATTTACCCCGAGCGGTGGAGAGATCAAACTCTCTGTACATCCGACAAATGGTTGTGTCGCTCTCAACATCGGCGACACAGGTCCCGGTATTTCGGAGGAGGAGCAAGGACGGCTGTTCCAGCGGTTCTCGAAGGGAAGAGTTGGCAGGAAATATACTCCGGGGACTGGACTGGGACTATACTTATGCAAACAAATTATTGATGCACATAATGGGCAAATTACTTGCTCGAGTACAGTCGGTAGCGGCACTACATTTAGTATCACTCTACCAGCAGCCTGATTACTATCGGGGCGCTATCAAATCGCCGACAACCTTTTCGCTTGATTTAAACGTCGCCAGACTGGCAGTCAACCAGTATCTGAATTTTGACACCAAAATTTTCTAAGAAAAATTCACTAAGCTCTAAAAGATCTCAGAGCAAAAATTTCCTAAGATCTAAACCGATCTCAGAGATGAAAGATGAAGTGGGTATTTACCCGGTTTACTTAGTTTTGCCGAACAAATCTTTCAAGTGCGCGAATGCTTCGGTTGCGACAACGGAACCTTTAGCGGCAGCTGTACTTGCGGTTGCGGCGGCACCCTTGGCGGTTGCAGCTGCGGCCGCAGCTGCGGCATCTACTGGAGTGGCAGCCATTGCGGCTCCGGGACCAACTTCGAGTGGAACGTTGTTGGCAGGTAATACAGGAAGTCCCTTACTTGCTTGCGCAACGGTCGGGTGGAAGCCAGGCGTAGCGACAGTTGCCGGTGCAGCTTGAGCTGCGTTCATCGTGCTTTCATAATAGGACAGTTGCTCAGGTGCGGTTGGCAAAGCTTCCGGAGTTTGACTCATACCTTGAGCTTCTTGGGCGTACGGATTGTTCGATGCGTATGGGTTTGGTGCGACGGCTTCACTGGCGGTGCTCTTAACGGCATCAACGCCACTGCTGATTTCTTGAGGAGCAGCTGGCTGTGCGCCTTGAGCAGCAGCTGGATCAACTCCACCCATGGCATTCGGATCAGGAGCGGAAGCAACACCGGCGCTAGCAGGATCAGCCGATGGAATATTCAACGATTGACCAGGATGGATCAAACGAGGATTAGCACCGATCAAATCTTGATTGGCTTGATAAAGCTCACCCCAACGTGACCCTTTTCCAAGAACTTCTTCAGAAATATCCCAGAGATTATCGCCAGGTTTGACAGTGTAATTTGTCATCGTGGTGGTGCCGCCGTTAGCGATCTCAGGCGAGGCGCCCGGCAGTTGAATGTCTGTTCCTGGATAAATCAGATCAGGATTTTGTCCGATGGTATTTTGATTAAGCTGATAGATTTCTTGCCATCTGCTGCCGTCACCGAGATTGTTTTTCGCGATATTCCAGAGGCTATCGCCTTTTTGAACACTGTAGTGTGAAGCGGCGGCGTCGTTTTGAGCAATCTGCGTGCCATCAGTGACGGTGCTGCCATCTGCAGCCAAATTCGAGTTAGCGGCATCGCCACCAGCTGGATTGCCGTCAGCATCTAATTGTTGTTGATTGGCCAATTCTTGCTGTTTCGGAGCTTGAGCTACTTGCTTAGGAGCTTCAACCTGTTGAGGTTTGGCATGAGCAACTTTATGAACAGGCGCATCAGCTTTATGTGCAACCTTATGAACTGGAGCTTCGGCAGTCTTGTGCGAAACTTCGGCAGCTTTATGAACCGGAGCTTCAGCTTTGGCGATCGGCGCTTCGGCCTTCGGTGAAACTGCGGCTTCCGCTTTCGGTGCGCTTGGAACTTTAGCGGCTGCGGCATGACCGGTGTTGGACGAAAGGTGCGGAGCAGGTTTTGCACTGCCGGAGACACTATCGAGACTGAGCTGTTTTGCTTTGAGACCAGTAGAGGCTCCCATGTCACCACCGCCGGAAGCTGGTGATGATGGCTGTCCCGAAGGGAATGCGGAGCGCAATTGTGAATCGGCACCACTCAAAGTAGGACGGAATGATTGCACTGGTTGATCCATGGCGAGCATATTATTGGCACCGCCTGCACCACCAAGTTCTCTGCCGACATAACCGGAAGGTCCGTACGAAACACCGGAGGCATCGGATTGTCCGGCGCCATTGAATCCGACATCTTGTCCGCTGGAGCCGACTTCGAAACCAACGTTCTGTCCTGCGTGTGGAGCGAAACTTTCTTTTACGTTTCCAACATTCGGTGCTCCTTCAAAGCGAGCATTTGCAACGAAGTTGTTGGATGGTTGATGGAATGTGTTGTTGTTCAAGCCCTGGATCGAAGTGCTGTTGATGCCGGACGTCGGCGCTGGTGTCGAACCATAAGGTGAAGGAGTTTTTGCAGCCAGATTCATACTATTAAAGGATGATCCGCCACTCATTCTGTCCGAGAACAATCTTGTATTGCCGGCGACATGATTGGAAGTACCAACATCTGTCAGGCTCGGTCCGGAAAGGTGACCTTGTGGAACGGAGATTCCGTTAGCCCCGCCGGTTTCGAAAACTGCTGTTTGAGGTGTGAGTTCACCACCTACATTAAAGGATTGCTGTCCAGGAATATCGAGCGCCGATTTTGCCAGAGAGCTGTATGCCGAAGATGAATTGCCTAGCGACAGATTCAGTTTTGCCGACAAAAGGTCAGACGAAAACAAAGGTTGAGCCATGCCGTTCAAAATCGGAGCATTGCCCGGAAGCATCGAAAGGCTGAAAGCTGGAACATGCGAACCTAAATTTTGGAAGGCGGCTGCTGCACTCTGAGCCAGGTTCATCGGATTCAAGAAATCGAGGAATGTGGCTGGATTGAGAAAGAAATTTGAGAGGAATTCGAAGAATGAAGTGACGATTCCCATGGCACCGGGAAGCTTCATGATCAATTGAATTACCGGAGAGATTGGATCGTTTGCTGCTGCCAGAAGAGCTTCGGAGCCAGGTGCGGCAGGCATCATTGCTGCGGCTTCGGTTCCGGCGAGGGGAGTTGCGGCGGAAGATATACCCGATATATCCAGACCGGAGAGCGCTTTGGCTGCTAAAGCTCCGCCATCGCCGGTTCCGGCTTGGAAGGCTTGAGAGGCGCTCGACAGGTCCATGCTCTGGAACTCAGCCGAGAGGCTGGAAGGCATACTATTTCCCGACAAAGCAGAAGCGCCGGCATCGGCGCCGGGGGTCATTGCTGCATCCATTGGTCTGAAAGTCATCTGCAATCCCTGTAGAATCCACTGTTAATGTACAGTTCAATACCGCCTCAGCCAATGGTGGAATTCCCATGTGTAACGGGTCGTTTATGGGACTAACACGCTCTTGAGAACCAGGTTTTACAAGATTTCATCTGCGTTCGGAATTTTTAGATGGAAAGATCAAACGAGGCTGGGTCATTTGAGCATTTCCCGCCCACCTCTACTGTTTCAACAAATTGTTTAAAATCCCAAATCGATCACAATCTCCAGAATGATTGATAGGCAGCCATTTTCGGTTTCATCGATTCAAGCGTGGTATCAACAGGATATTGAAACGACATAAGGACTTACTTTTGTTTTAGAGAAACCGTCTGGATCAACCTGATACGATGACGCTTTGACTCCAAATTTCGGTGAGGCGCCATAGAAGCCATTATGAGAGCGATGAGAAACGGACTATCCACACTCGGGCTGGTTGCAATGACCCTTGGTATCAGCCTTTCAGTCGGTCAATCAGCATCCCAGGCACAGTCACAGACAGCGTTGAGTCCTGTGAAAATCGCCACTACAGCGGCTCCAAGAACCATCGCTCAAGGCGAGACGTCAGCACCAGTGCCCGCGGCAGCCACTCCCGCCGCGCCAGTAAATCTCAATTCCGCAGCACTGACAGCCAAAGCTCAGGCTTACAAACTTTCGCCGGACGACACCACCTGGAAAGACTTCCTCGAAACTTTTCGAGTTTATCTCTCGGACGGACGCACGCTAAGAGCTCCTGGTTCAGTGGTTATCGCACAAAACAAATCGCTCAAAGATCTCCAGGCTAAAGCAATTGAAGCTGGCGGAGCGCGCGTTTGGACATTCCCGGGATCGCAAAACAATCACTCTCTGGTCATTCAGTCAGGCGGTGGAGTCTCTGCTGAAGGCGCACCGGCAGCCAAGGCTGTGATTGTTCCTGTCCCTGAAACCGTAAATATAACCGCCGCCAAAATCGTCAAATCGTTTACCACTAAAACGGAATCGATCAAGGTCCGACGCAAAGTCATCCAAAAGACAGTACGCGTCGAGGGTCCCAGCATGCTGGTCGTGGCAGGACTGGATCGTGTGAGCGGGCTCGTCTATCTAGGCGCTTACAGACCGGGTGGCAATTCGTGGTCGGCTACATCTGAGCCGTTCTCGCAAATTTCGCAAAATTTCTTGCAGACACTGTCAGGTCAAGCCAGTTTCAATGGAAACGATCTGGTGCTTTCCGTATCGTCGCAAAGCCCGGCCGAGCCTGAGACCAAAGTTGAAACCAAGACAGGCAGCCAGCCTCCTCGTCCAAAGTCGTCGTCGTACCAGATCGTGCTGAAATACGTGGGCGGACATTTCATAGTGGCAGGCGCACCCGGAAGCAAGGATGTTCCACTTCAGGTGGTGACCTACTTCGTTCAGTGCATGCGCACCGGTCGCATGGACCTCGCAAAAGCATGGCTGGCAGATCCATCACTTCTCAGCATTCCCAAGTATCTTGGTCTGGTTGGACGCAATCAAGAGCCATACAAAGTCATATCTATGTCATCTCCGGCTAGCGGGGGCACACGCTACCGTCTGGTCACCACTCAAAAACATGATTTGATTATTGACTGCGGCAAGGTCAAGAAAGACATCATGATCAAAGCGATGTTTATCGCTCCTCCCGATCCAATGACGAAGAACCTGATGGGTACTCTAGTTGGAGCAACACCACCATCGCCGCCACCAGGTACCGATGGCGCCGCGCCAGCTGCGACGCCAGTCACACCGCCGACCAAAGCTAATTGAGAAGTTTTGATATCCCCGGTATCATTGATTAGTTCCTGAGAAATAAGATCGAACAGGTCTTCAAACTGGGAATATTAAAGGTTGAAATCGCCAGACAGAAAGGTTCCGTAAATTGCGTCGTCCTACCTCAAACAGCGACTTACAAGGACGCAAACTGGAAACGGACCGAGATTTGACCCTCGATGAGAGAGGTTATTTCGGTGCCGCCCAGACTTTTTTGACGTATTCATATCGGGAAAACCTCTTCGCGCAACTCGACAGATTGGTTGAAGCCGGCAAATCAGTAGATGGATTGATTATTGATTTGATGCAAACTGGTTTTTCAATTCCTCTCGATGCACTGGCAAAATTTTCACAGTATGCAAAACGGCTATTGAAGCCATCCGGCGTGTTGTTGTTTGTCAAAGCCGACGGCGCGATTACGTTGTCGAAGGACGACACATCCGGTGCGTTGACTTTAAACGTTTACGACAGTCCGTTTGGAATCTTTGCAAGACACCCTCTGTTAGCTGATTACGTGTGCGCGACAGTATCCGGCATCGATCGAAGAAGATTGCGTGGTGGTGGCAGCACGCTGGCCACACACATTTTGTACAACTCCATTCCGGTTGCCAGGCAAGAAGGTAAGGACGTGAAGAGCGACTTCATTCTTCCGGCGCCGCAAAACTGGGTTATGCAGCTGGTCGACGATTACTCTTCTGTAGAATCGATCGTGCGCACGCTGGAAGCGCGCAATCAACTGCCCGCCGACGAGACCCTGCGCATCCTTCAGGAGATGGAGTCACAGCGCTTCATTTATCCGATTTTCGCACGCGTACAATTCCTCTCCAATTGTTATCACAACCGCAAACGTTTTCGCCTGGGCCGCTACATGGTGGCGGCGGGAATCCTCAACGAATCTCAATTACAAGAGTTGCTGGAGAAACAGGAAGAAGAAGGCTGGGGGAAACAACAAAAGACTTATCTTGGATTATTGGCTATCCGTCAGGGTTTTCTCAGCACTCGCGAGTTAGAAGTTTTACTGGACGATCAGTATCTCTATGGTGGCTACAACGCAGAGCGCACTAAAGATGCGGCGGGAAAAGAACGTGCGATAAACTCAGATTCCATGCGCGATTCGATGATAGGCAGCCTTGGAGCGATCGACACCGCCGGTCTTTTGCAATCACTTTCGACGGCAAAGAAGACCGGCTTGTTGACGGTGGAGAACAGGGACAAGTCTTGCTCCGTATCTTTTGCGATGGGAAGACCGACGCACGCGAAAATGAATCGTCTTGTCGGAATCGAGGCGATGACAGAGTTTCTAGTCGATTGGTCGGAAGGAATTTTTGTATTTAAAGACAAAGCCACAACGACAGAACTCGATGACACCTGCGTTCTCACTCCTTCACTCGACAAAATTCTTCTTGACTCGGCGCTTTTTCAAGATCAGGTCAATCAGATTCTCGGCACCCTGCCGTCCGGCAAGAACACCATTCTCGAGCGGGTCTGGAATTTCGAAACACTCTGGAATAAAACATTCGAGAAGAAGGTCACTTATCTGGATGAATCAGTTCCTACTGAAAGCGACAAGACCAAGATCCTTGAGTTGGTTCAGCTTATCGACGGACTTTCCACTATCGATGAGGTAATCACTTCGTACGAATCGTGGCCGGGACACATGATTCTGAAAGCAATTCAGATGCTCCTCGAAAACAAGTTGGTCACTGTTCAACAAGCCAGTTTGTTCAGACCGCTAACGGTCTTTCAAAAGATTACCGCGGAAATTCAAGATGTCATAGGCAGAGATGACAACCGCAGCATTCTTGAAGCTAGCCTGCACTACGTGCATGGCGACTCGCCCGCATCTAATCGCTTCCATATAGATCGCGAAGGTCGAGTTTCAGTCAATCTCAGTCAAGTGAAACGTTCGGGCGCGCCGGTGTCGGCGGTTCTTCTCGAACTACGCCGCTGGATGGAAGCTTACCTCGCATACTGCCGCAGGCAAAGCGATCCTGCCGTAATCGACGAAATCGTAACTCGAATAATCGACACCCATCGCGGCTAACGTAGCGACGCGCTCAGAAAGCTGATCCTGGAAGCGCAGGCTTCCAGCCTGCTTCGAAACTGTTTAATGAAGAACAGTTTCCAGAAGCATGGAATGCGCTCCTGATGGGATAAAATATCGGTTTGGTCAACCTCTATCGCTAGCAGGAATCTTAGAGATGAATTTCGAGCATGTCAAAACAACGTTATCCCAAAGCAAGGGAGATATAGTTGCAGTCGGACTTTTCAAAGGCGAAGACGCCGGCAAAGTATTAAAGTCTCTTGACGGCAAACTGCCCACCGCGTTGCAAGAAGCCGCAAAACAACATCTCGAAAACGAAGGCTTCAAAGCCAAGGCATCAGAAATCGTTTCCGTCCCGACATTCGGACATATCAATGCCTCGCGCTTGCTCATCATTGGACTCGGACCGAAAGAAGAATACACTCCGACCATCCTGCGCCGAGCCGCTGGCACTCTGGCTCGCAAGGTAAAAAGCAACGGCAGTGCTAAAGTGGTTTTCTTCTTGAGAGATAAGGAAACAGCCAGCGCTGCAAAGACGGCAAAAACATCTCGCGCAAAGAAGGCGCCGGCGCCTGCCACTGCCGGTAGTGCGCACGAATTAATCGGTGCCGCAGTCGAAGGCTGGGTACTGGGCAGTTTTGATTTCGACAAATATAAATCACAAAAAGATAAGGGTGAAAACGGTGCTGCGAAAACCAAATCAGCGGCAGGCAAAAAGACGGTCGTCACTCTGAGCCTGGCTGGCTTGAATGTTGAAACGCGAGCATTTCAAAAAGCCGTGAAAGAAGCCGAAACCATGGCAACGGCAACAACGTTTGCACGAGCATTGATTACCGAACCACCGGTCTATATGACACCGACTCGCCTCTCGGTCGAGGCACGAGACATCGCAAGAGAACACAATCTAACTTGCACAGTTCTCAACACTCAACAAATGGAAAAGTTGGGAATGGGTCTTTTCCTTGGTGTCGCCCGCGGTGCCGACGAGCCGCCAAAGTTTATCGTCCTGAAGTACACAGCACCGAAATCGAAAAAGACAATTGGAATCATCGGCAAAGGAATCACGTTCGACTCCGGCGGTCTGTCGTTGAAAACCGCTCAGGGTATGGAACGCATGAAGTACGACATGTCCGGTGCCGCATGCGTGCTGGGCGTCATGAGAATCATTGGAGCATTGAAGCCCGGCGTTTCAGTCGTAGCCTGTGTTGCTGCAACTGAAAACATGCCTGGCGGAAACGCGCTCCATCCGGGCGATGTCATCACAGCAATGAATGGAAAGACCGTTGAAGTTAATAACACTGATGCGGAAGGTCGTCTAGTTTTAGCAGATGCCCTCACCTATGCGATCAAGGAGAAGGCAGACGAATTGATTGACGTCGCCACTCTGACCGGCGCTGTAGTTACGGCTCTCGGGCGCGTGGCCGCAGGTATCATGGGCACCAATCAAGAGTTAATCGATAACCTTATGGCCGCTGGAGAAAAATCCGGTGAGAAATATTGGCAGCTTCCTCTATATGATGAATACAAATCGGCTTTGCAAAGTGACATCGCAGATTTGATCAATGCTGGTTCGCGCGGAGAAGCCGGCAGCTCATGCGGCGGCATGTTCCTCAAAGAATTCGTTGATGGCAAGCCATGGGCACACCTGGACATTGCCGGTGTGGCGTGGTCGGAGAAAATCGCAAATGAACTGAGCAAAGGCGGAGTTGGATTTGGAGTTCGAACTCTAGCGAACTACATTTTGTCTCACTAAATAGCGCGCCTGTGGGCGTTTGAAAAAAACTTTGAAATTTTATCCGAAAAAATTGAACTTTTTGGTGTGAAATTTCGTTAGTAAGAGTAGAGGGCAGCACACGACCCCACGTCTGTCTTCCAACTCATACTTTATAAGGAGATTAGCAAATGAAATTTGCTGTAGCTTTGTGCGCTCTTACACTTTTGGCTTCCTCATTTAGTCCTGCTGTTGCACAGTCAGTAAGCGAGACCGAAACAGTCGCATCCCTGCCTCTGGTGCAAGGGGCCAGTGTCAACGTTCTCGGTGGCGAAGGTGCTGCCAGTTCCAGACATCTGCAGTTGACTGATGCACAGAAGGAAAAATTCTTTGAGATTAAGAACAAAATGTTGGCGGATGCCGGGCCAAAGAAACTGGCTCTGGCTGAGCAAAAGCGTGTGCTGAAAGATCTGCTCACCAAAGAATCAATCGATCGAAAAGCAGTTCAAAGCACACAAGACAAAATCAATTCGTTAAAAACAGAACTGGCCAACGTGATGATTGCATCCCGTCTAGACATGTCTGAAGAACTGACACCTGAACAAAGAAAACTCGTCCGTTATCGCGGTCTTAAATCCGGTGGAAAGCACGGACATCACGGAAAAATGGGCAAGCGACATCACAGAGCGTTCCAAAATTCAGAAGAGAAGATCGGCAGCGAGCCTGCCGCTGACGAAGACGATTTCGTGGCCTCCAACTTCTAGAGCACGAATAGCTTTTAGTCCAAGTAGACAGACAGGCGGAAGTTTCTCACTTCCGCTTTTCTGTAACGGTTTACTAGGACTGCATGGCGAGTTCGTCTTCTGGAAAAATCATCGAGAATCTCCCAAAAACCGCGAACGGGAAGTCATTATTGAGTGGACTCTTCGATCACTCGAAGCCGATAACCGACCCCAGGCTCGGTAATCAGATACTTCGGTCGCGCCGCTTGTTCTTCTAATTTTTGACGAAGTGTGCCGACGTAGACGCGAAGATAATGCCCTTGCTTGGCGTGTCCCGGTCCCCAAATTTCTCGCAAGAGAACTTGTTGAGTCACCACGCGATCGGCATTCTTCACTAGCATCGTTAAAATCTGATACTCAATTGGCGTACAGTGAACTTCTTCGCCTTTGAGATGAACTGTTCTTTTTGCCAGATCGACTTTGATATCACCTGTGGTGAATACAGGTTCCTCAACGGCACCACCTGCGGCGACTTTGTCGCTGTGTCGAAACGCCACTTTTATTCGGGCTAGCAGTTCGAGAATTCCAAACGGTTTAGTTACGTAATCATCCGCGCCTGCCTCGAGAGCCTCGATCTTGTCCTTCTCTTGCGTGCGCGCTGACAACACGATGATCGGAACGGAACTCCATTCTCTGGCACGTTTCGTAAAGTTGACTCCGTCCAAATCCGGAAGGCCAAGATCGAGAATCACAAGCGCCGGCTTCTTTTCGGCAAGCAATGCTAAACCCTCTTCACCCTTCGGAGTTTCAAGCAAAGTGTATCCATGATTAACAAGCGAGATTCGCAAAAATCTTCGGATCTCCGGCTCATCTTCGACGATTAGAATTGTTGGTTGTTGTGCAACTTCTCCAGGCAAAACTTACTCCTCATCATTCGTTTCAATCTTCGGAACATCTTTCGAAATCGGCAATGCGAATTTCATTGAAACACCATGCGTCAATTTAGGCACAGCATAAATATGCCCATCGTGAAGGTGCAAAATCGAATAGCAAATCGCCAGTCCAAGCCCAGCTCCATCAGTTTTGTCAGAACTATTGCTGCGATAAAATTTTTCGAAAATCAATTTCTCCTCACCCGGAGTAATGGGCGTACCTGTGTTGAACACTTCCACTTCAACGGTAGCGCCGACTCTGGAAATCGAAACTCGATACTTTTCAGAAGGCGCATACTTAAGGCAGTTCTCAATCAAGTTTATAAAGACTTTTTCGAACAAAACTCCGTCGACGAACACTAAAGGAACGTTATCCGCAATTTCGATCTGAATATCTTTGTCCCCAAGCGATCCTTCGAGCGAAGTCAAGGCATTGCCCAAGATCTCGTCTAATGAATACCATTCTTTGTTTAGAACCAACCCACCTGACTCAAGGCTAGTCATTTCAAGAAGATTGGAAACCTGGCGTTCCAAACGTTTACTTTCACGACAAATTGACTGAGCCAACTCTTTGCGATCGGCACTGGAAGCCTGTCTTCCGGTAGCGTCCAGAAGGCTGCTCGACGCGCCCATGATCGTGGAAAGCGGACTACGCAGATCGTGTGACACAGATCGCAGCAGCGTGTTTCTCATGCGCTCGCGTTCAATTTGCGCTGCGGTGCTTCGTAGCTGGGCGGCTTGTGTTCTCGCGGTGAAGGCAAGCTTATTAATCATGATTGCCACAACGAGAAACACCACAAGAATCAAAACATAATCGAAGTCATGCGGCTCTTGCAACGAAATTGGCCGGATATAGAAAATCGCGAACGATATTACATTCAGTATCACTGCAATGATTGCGAATTTGCGATCGAATTTGAGCGCAGACCAGACAATGCCTAGCAAGTACGGCATTACAATGTTCGCCGAGTGAATGGGAATGGATAAGCCCCTGTCGACCTGCTCGAGAACATACGCAGCAACGGTAGTAAAAAACACGACACCAAGCACAGTCGGAATGCTTCCAGACGGTGGAAAGTCCTTGCCACTTTCGCCGTTGTTGCTTCCAGCCTTGCCGGGTGTCGTATTTTTCTTCTCTTCGATCCTGTTCAATTAGGACCTCTGGGATAAGTTACAGCCATTTACGATCACGACCAACTATATCATTCGATAATTCATCACCTCCTGAGTGTCTCAAACTATCAGGCAGCGGCCGTTTTATATCCAAAGTCTAGACGTTGGAGCGTCTGCTCAGCCCTCATTCGGACGTAGGGGTTTTCGTCCTCTTCCAGTTGCAGAAGTATCGTCACGTAGACATTTGGATTCTCAGCCAGCCGATATCTGACATCGGGATGCTCATCGCGAGCCAGGTACGAAAGCACCTGCTCCGGTGTGTTGGCGTTTTCAGCTACCGCCATCCGCACGTGTACGTGCTCGCTTCGAGACAGCTCGACGAGAGTGAAGGCACTAGCGCGTGGGTGCTCGGCTATTCTCTCCAGAATCTCAGGATCGCCCGTGCTGACCAAACGAGACAGGACGGAGGCAGGAGCATTCGGGTCACGTACAATCAATTTCGCAAGCCCGTAGCTGTACTCGGCTTCTTCCGCCCTAGCAACTGACAATTTTTTTGGTAAATCATCCTTGCGGTGCATCCTTTCGCGCAGTTCCTTGACCAGTTCTTCGCGTATGTGTTCAGGGGAATCGACCAGGTACCTCCCAAGACTTTTGAAACAGATGAACATTTCCATAACTCCCTCGCCTCCGTCTGTGCATCAAGTACTCTCCTAATCTAAGACTGCCGAACATAAAGGAAACGTCAAAATTCCATATGCGTTCGTCAGAACTGAGTTAACTGAACTATTCGAGCCGGAAATCGCAGCCTGTGCGCTTACAACGCGCCCCCTAGCAGGGCCCGACTAACCAGGAAACACGACCATCAAAACCCCGCGACGATCAGAAACAAGACCTTCAGAACCCGCGACGATAAGCGCCCACGATTACCAGCGCCCACAATCAGAGCAATGACTACAAAAGCCCAGGCTAGCTTGAAATGCAGAAACGCCCCGCTGGCTAGACGAGGCGTGACTGGGAGTTCTCTTGCCTTTAGAATATGTTTTTCGGAATTTGATCTATAGAGGGAAAACCCTGACCCTGTCCCAGTAATTGTGTATTAAAAATGCTTCCCCCTACAAATACTTACACATAGGTCCAACTCCCTTCTAGCCTGTGATATTCTTGACAATCCAACTGGCAATCAGCACTAGCTACAAACTGGTATCTCAAAGGCAATGGCACACCAACAAAATCCATCCGACATAAAGGGCGGATCGGAGCTTCCTTGTACTGAAGGAACTCAACTATCCGATCGAATCCTATGGTTGGAAACTGAATTGAAGCGTTTGAAAGCGCAACAACCGCAGAATTCCGCGGTTCTACCTCACACGCAAGTGGATATTGATCCGACCTTGCAGCAAGAGATTTTGATGTTTACCGCTGCCATGCCGCATATGATGTGGATCTCCGACAACGAGGGAAAAACCACTCACGCCAACAATCGCTTCTACGAATTCACCGGACTAGGTCGTCAATCTGACGACGGTTGGGCGTGGGTTAACGTTCTCCATCCTGATGATCTAAAAGAAGCGCTGGAGCGCGGCAATGAAGCAGCTCTGGCGAATACGAGTTTTTCGATGGAACTGCGCTGCAAAAACAGCAGAGGTGAATACTTCTGGCATTTGATGCACAGTATCCCGTTTTACGATCCCGTCACGAAGTCGACGAAGTGGTTTGGAACCACAACAGACATTCACGCTCAAAAGCTTGCTCAGATCGAGCTAGCCGAGAGCGAAGCGCAGTTCCGCACGCTTGCCGATGCTATTCCTAATATAGTTTTTGCCGCAAACCCGGATGGTACGCCGTACTTTTGGAACCACCGCTTTTACGAATACAGCGGTCTTACCCCAGAGCAGGGTCACACAGACGCATGGACACTACTCATACATCCTCAAGACCGCCAGCAATATCTGGCGAAAGTAAAAGAAGCACTGAGAACCGGTGACACTTTTGAATTTGAATTTCGACTAAAACGCGCTGCCGGTGTGGCAACCGGCGCACAAGGTTTTCTCTGGCACTTAAGCAGGGCCGTCGCCCTGCAGGATCAGTACGGAAAAATAGTTAGATGGTTTGGAACCTGGACCGAGATCGAAGATCAAAAACGGAATCAGGCTGATCATAAGTCGCAAGTAGCCGAAGCAGACAAGCGATAGGTCGGACATAGTGCATGAACGAGTTCGGCCGTTGGCCATTGAGGTTTACACCGTCAAGGTTACGACGTTACGCCTAAACGTTCTGTGATGGATGCTGCTGTTGTTGCTGCTGCTTCAGGGGATTCCCGGTGGTTCCTGAATGACCGGCATTGTTCGCAAAACAAAGAGCTCCAAATCCAACCGTAAACGCGATAGTAAACGCGACGAATAAGGCGACGAGCGAAACGCTCTTAGCATTGTCTGTTGAATATGAGTCGTACATAGTTTCCTCCGGCTGCACCAAAAACACACCACTCTTGCAGTGTCTAATAAAGATATGGGGGCATGATCTGCCAAGCCCAGCGATGGTGTTTTGCCTTTGCAAAGGCCAACACTGATCGCAACTTATTTTCCAGACGCATACCTCGCAAGTGTGTTCCAGCAATCTCAATCTTCTTTTGCCGGTGTTATTTAAACCCGCCAGGTTGGGGGTTCCGGTGTTGTACAGTAATCAAACCCCCTCAAATTAGTGACAAAAAAGTAACTCGAATGCCTCGATAGGGTGAGTTAGCTTCGGAGAAACCTAACTCTTAAGGGGGTTTTGGATTTCATCTACGAATGGTTAGATCGAGTTGGGGTTTGTTTAGTGGGGAAATGACGCGTGGATAATTCAGAATATGAGTCCCTCGTATTATCGTTGTGCGAGGTGATTAGAGACTGTAGGAAGAAGAAAAATTTGTCGCAAAGCGAACTTTCGAGACGCAGCGGCCTTCACCGTTCTTACATCGGTGATCTCGAACGCGGCGCGCGAAACTTGTCTGTAAAAAACATGTTTCGACTGGCCGTAGCGCTGGATGTATCAGCAACAGAACTGGTGCGGCTGGCAGAAAGCCGTCTTGATGCTGGCGAGCTTACGCTCGACATGGTCAGGGCAAAACAACCGATGCGAGCCGTTTAGGCAATTTCTTTAGTAAGAAACCGAGTACACCATTTGCGGTGGCAACCGTTCACTTTTGAGTAATTACATCTAGTTTGTCCGGACCACAAGAACTACTGTTCTCGTGGTCCGAGCAACAGTTGCCGTCATTGCCTCCGCCGCTGCAGTCGCCGGTATTGTCCATCAGTTTTTCAATCAAACTTCGTTCGCCGCCCAGCGCATTGCACGACTCATATCCATTTAACGCGCATTGCCTCTGGCACAAGACGGAGTGACATAGCGTTGGATACAGATTGAGTCTTAGCCATAGACCAAAGTGCTGAGAAGGTCCGGCAATTTTGATGGGAAAATACTCGCTCGTAACGTCGCAGCACGTGTGATTTTCCACCTTCGACTTACCGCCGGTCGAGCAGATTGGCGTGACACCACCGGCAGTGCTAAATGCGGGGAGTGAACCGTTTGGGCCGCTAAAACAATGAGTGTACTTATCCACAGCTCGCGCCGGTCTTGCGATTCTGACAGAATTGTCCGCACTCCAAGCCGCGTCTGCACTCAAGCAGGACAGGAGAGCTGCTAATAAAAGGAAGATTCGCACACCGCCTCCTAGAACCGGAGTAACCGGCAGGCTGGGCAATGCAATCCTGTTCCACTCAACGCAGAACTCATTCCTACGTTCAGAATTGCTCTAAAAGCGCCACCCCCTACTCGTCGTCCGAATCCATTGTTCTGCCGAATCGTGACTACTGGAGGCGCTGAGCTATTAACGTTCAAATTGGAATTGAGTGCACCGAAGCTGCCGGTGTTTCCGAGAGCGGCATTCTGAGTCGAGTTGAGCTGAAAGGGTCCGTTGTTGTTGACCGGTATCACTGGAGGTGGATCGTTCGATGTCGTGAGCTCAGGCGCATCTGGTGACTGCACGTTCAAAAGCGGAGGATCGAAAGATTGACCCTGATTCACAAATGCGGTGGTCGGATTTGGATTGGAGAACATCGTAGGAGGATATTTAAATCTGGTATATCGCTCGCTCTCAACCTGAGGTGGTGTGCGTTCTCCAGCCGCCAATCGTTTTTCTATCGACTCGACGGCTTCCTTCAATGATCGATCCGTCGGTTTTAAACTAAGACCGGCGTGATATTGAGTGAGAGCATCAATCAAGTCACCACGCCCCTCGGCAAGTGCACCGAGATTGAAAAATCCGTCAGGATTGCGCGGATCGTTAGCGACGGCTTCGCGGAAAAGCCTCTCAGCTTCCGCATACTCGCCCAGACGATGCAGCCTGGCGCCTTCTTTCAACAGCCGATGCGCTCGTGTGCGACCGTTCTCAATCGGAGGAGCTGCAGGCGGTGACTCGCTCGCTTTTCGTGGAGGAGCCGTGTCATAAGACGCCGACATGGGCGCGGAAAGAAGCGAAGCGGCTTTGAGCTTCGCTGCATTTTTATTGACCTTGCTCTGATTTGTTTTACCATCAGCAGCAAAAGCCTGGTCCAGACTGTTCGAGAAGCACAGTGAAACCACCAGACCGGACAACAACGGCAAGCGATAATGCTGACCTGGAAACTTGCGTTTCATCCAACAAATCCTCCCAATTCTGTCCATTTTCGCTTCTTCTCACCGACCGTACAAGGATTATTCCCAACCAGTCAATCGCTGAAGCGGTCAGCGACCTGCTCTTCGCACACTCGAGCGCTAATTCGTGCCTGTAGTTTTGAAAGGACGACGAAAAGCAAATTAGGTTCCGCAGTCAATCAATAATATCGATGACGGTGCGCGCCAAACAGCGTGTTGACGTTGGAAGTATGCGCCACATAAGGTTTGTCGGTCAAAGCC
This sequence comes from Obscuribacteraceae bacterium (SeqCode), assembly GCA_044225915.1. Classification (GTDB taxonomy): domain Bacteria; phylum Cyanobacteriota; class Vampirovibrionia; order Obscuribacterales; family Obscuribacteraceae; genus JADYXR01. Next base: position 16,669 of record JBGAHZ010000025.1, on the reverse strand, counting down.
CGATCGATAACCTTCATACTGTCCTTGAGAAGGCGGACAAAACGCACAGTGTTGAAATCCTCGGGCAGAAAACTCTGGTCCACGGTAAACCATTCAGGGAAGTCGCCAATCATCTCGGAAAACACACCGGCCCAGCGTTCAGAGTGCCCGAAGATAACCGCGTAAGCCAGATATTTTGAAAACGCATTAGGATCCGCGCTTGCCACCTTCTTCAGTTCTTTCTTGTCGCCGTAAGCAATCATCGATTCAAACTTGCAGATCTGGCGATTAAGCGCGACGCCCTTCGAAGTGCGTCGAGGCATCGCCCTGGCGGCCAACAAGATGATGACACCGGAGAGCACGGTACCGGCCGCTGTCGCCTGCCCGCCGATGTGATACGTAGAGGCTGCCATCAGACAGATCCCAACGGTGACGACCGTGGCGCCGACAGACAAAAAGTTTCTTCGGTCGATTTCCGGGTCACGCGCGAAAAGCTTCTCTGCAACCAGGTTTTCGTAAACCAGTCGTTTGATCGACGGCAGATATTCAGCGAAATTTCCTTTGATTGCAGACAAATAAGTAGTTCCGGACATGCTTCCGAACAGAGCGGTTAGAAACAGCTGCTCATGGGGCTTCAGGTCAGGATCCTTGGCTGATTTCACCATCGTGAATTCGTAGTCTTTATCATCCAGATAGAGAAATCCGGAGTACGGCAAAATGCGGATTTTTATATAACCCCTTGCAGCTAAATCGATCAGAGTAGAAACAATATCCCTCAAATCACAACTCTCATCAATCAAAGTGCCAGCTTCAGCCGGAGTGACAGCATCCGGAGGCAACCAGCTATTAGCCATCGCGCTCTTGTCTGCTCCTGGATCACGCCCATAGAACCACCACCAGGCGCTCAGCAGGATGATTGTGGCAACAGGAAGCACAAAGATTTGATACAGCTTTTGCATCTTCAGCACCCAATCAAACAGCACCGAATGCGGTATCACTGTACCTTTAGGCATGTCGACGACCACAATGACGGCTTGTGAAGGTTTCACATTACTGAAAGACTGCTTGAGCGCTTGGGCTCCGGATTTCGGCGGCGCCGCACGAAGCAGCCCAGGAGGTTGAAACACGGTCGACGACCGCACTCGAGATAGATCTGTTCCCTTAGGCAAGTTAACGTTGACATTGAGATTGTTGATTGGAAACGGACACTGATCGCCAGTCACACTCAAGTAGAGCTGTGGGTTTCCGTTGACAAATTGCACACCTCGGGCAATCTCGTACTCGATGCGAAACTTGTGATCGCCTTTCAAAATTGTAGTTTGATCACCGACTTTTATATGAAATTCTCTGCCGGCAAACCAACTCTTGAACGGAACAGACACTTTGTCATCCATCAAAACGCTTTTCACATGGACGTCTAGCAAGAAGGTCGATTTGTCGGACTGATACCAGATCGGCACTACTCGGTAAAACTGGGTTCTTTGTTTTGTTGGTGGAAAAGAAATTCGCAAATTTTCGACGACATCGACATTGCCTGTCGCCGCGACATTCAAATTGCTGTTCAGCTCTCGAATAACCTGAGCACTTGCCGAATCCGAGTAGAATGCAGATAAGCAAAAGACAATGAGACTCGCTAAAGCAAGTCTTAGAATCTGCACTTTGTCCAAAAGCATTAGTTTGACTCCAGTCATTTCGATGCTTAACTCCGACTTGCAGCCTCTTGAAAAGAATCTAGGGGCTTATGCCGCAATTATAGACAATTGAACTGGGGCGGCCGATTGAAATGTCATTATTAACTACTTGAACAGCTCAAGATAAAATAAGGGCAGAGCTCTTAGAAACTTAGTATCCTTATTTAGGTCGACGATAAAATTCAAGCGATGCTAAAGCCACATCTCACCGTCATACTCTCAAGCGCAATCACACTGGCGACAGTTGGCTGCGCTTCGGCGCAACAGGCTCTCAGCATCGCAGCTCCAGCTATCAAGAAAGGCGAGTCGCCTGCGGTCAATTCTCCGAACGGACATAAGACCGGCAATGGTTCCAACAATTTCCACGAAGGAAAAATTGAGACTACAGACCTTGTGATCAATTCGTCGGTCTGGGAAAAATATTACCGCAATGGTCTGACCGCGCTTGAAGAACGTCGTTTTGAGCAAGCGGAAAATATGCTGACCAAATCGATCAAGGAAGCGAAGAACGTCGGGAGTAGTGTGCACAGCCTGACGCTGAGCAGATTAGCACTAGCGCAGTTGTACCTCAAACAGTCACGTTTTGCAGAAGCTCACAGCATTTATCAAAATACGATTCAGAAGTGCCAGTTGGAATACGGCTCACGGTCACTCGAATACGCAGAGTGTCTATATGGTCTCGGTTACACCGAATACAAAGCCAACAAAGAAAAGGAGGCCAAAGATCACGTCGAAGCAGCGATTCGGATTCTGAAAGACGAGAACAAAACCGACACGCAATTGTATGGTCTATCACTGCACACGCTGGGTCTTATCATGGCTAAACATGGTTGGACTGAAGATGCAAAACCGTTATTTTCCGAATCTCGAAAAATCGTCGAGCGTAACCCGGGTGCAAAAAAGCTAGACCTGGCCGAGGTCCTCAGAGAACAATCACTGTTCTACCACGGCATTGGTGATCGACATACGGCTCACGATTTATACGAGTCCTCCTATCAGATCAAAGAGAGAGCGGTGATACCAAGCCAGCCTCCTTCGATTGTTGGAGAATTACGATTCGAATGGGAGCCGGGCTCCTCGCGTGCACAAGAAATTATCGACAATGATTTTCCGTTTCGCTATATGTCTGCACACGGAATCAGAGTCGCTTGCACTGTCGTCGATCTCTGGGAGTTGTTGGCGATTCTCGTCACAGTGACAAATGTCGGTGACAAACAAGAAGAGTTCGAACTTGGGCCGATTAAATTGGAACGAGTCAATACGGAATCAGGTCGAGCAGCACAGGAAGTGCCGATTGTCGATCACCAGCGCATCGACAGAATTGGCAAAGAACGCAACATGTGGGACCTTACACATACACGCCCATGGCTCGCCAACATCCAAAAGCCGCGCAATGTGCGCGGACTCGTGCCACCTAACGGGCACGACTTGTTTATGGGTCCGAATGTCTTCGGCGTTTATGGTGAATGGAAAGCGATATCACATACGGTGCCAGAGCGAGTCGGAGTTCTGCCATCAAGAGAAGGATTGGTTGGAGAAAACACTGATGTCGCACTTCCCGGTCTCGTAAGACCAAGTAGAGCGAAGCTCGCAAACCTTACGCCAGTGTGGCTTGAGCCCTTCGAGTCACGCACCGGCGAACAGTTTTATATAAATCCGCGGGATGCGGATGTACTTATAAAGGTTCCAATCGGCAACGCGATTTTCGAATTTCCATTTCACACAAGGAAAATCAAAATCCCCCGTTCCATCTAACGCACAAACGGTATGCGTTTTGCTTGGGGGCGTCATCTGGTCGCGTTGTAAGCGCCCAGACTGCTAACACTGTCCGTTCCATGCTCGTATCCGCCTGGGCACTTACACAGTGCCCCGATATTTTCGACCACAACAAGACCGATTCTTCTCGCATGGTTAGCGGATGTGGATATCAGCAGTTACGGTTGCGCGTTTACGCACGATTGTTGTTTTGAGCATCAAACAACCACGAATTATTGTCTAAAACGCGCTCTCCATGGGTGTTTCCAGCCAGTCTCGCAAATCCGATCGGTTTTGTCCAAAAGTTTAGAGCACGAGTATAGACTCAGGAGCCAAACAACGTAACGGGGCTGGGGAGCCACCTAATTACAAAGTTTAAGTCTAACTTTTTAGACTTCCCCAGGAGGAAACCCCCATGACTAATTTTGAACAACCATCTGATGCATCAGTCGCCGCAGTAGCCGGTGGAGTAGCAGCCGCAGCACGTAGCGTACTATCCGACGAATTCGTTAAATCCGGTCAAAATCCGGTAACCGGCGATTCGAAACCCGCTGATTCCGCAGCAAAACTCGGCGAATCAGCCGTGACCGGAGTTGCCGAGGCACTCGGACAGAAGGCAGCAGACAGTTCCAGCCCAGCAGTGAAAGCCGGCGAGGGCATCGCCTCAGGAGTCGCAGATGCGGTCGCTAAACAAAAGCCTTCCGACTCATCTCCATCGCTCGGAAATCTGTTGAAAGATGCATTAAAGAATGGTATCGACAATGGTGCCCGCTCCGAGTCGCCAAACATAGGCGATAAGGTCAAAATGCATGATGGGATGAACGATATCGTCAAGTACTTAGACAAAAATGTCACAGATAAGAACCGCAACGAAGCGAAAGAAGCGCTCGGCAACGGACTCAGCGAATTAATTCCGGAAGCAGACAAAGCACTATTGAAGACAATGCAAGGCGCTTTAATCGACGGCAATCTCGACAAGCTGAAAGGTTCATTAGGCAGCCTTTCCGGAGATCCGGAGCGAATGGAAAAATTCCTCAAAGAAATCAACGGGCAGCTTAAACGAGAAGGAGCGGGTGTTGAACTGACAAGCGACGGCAAAGGCAATGTGCTGGTTTACGAAAAACACGGCAACACGGCTGTATCGATCAACGCGAAGACCGGCGAAACAACACTTCGCGCAATAGAGCGACAAAATGATGGCAGCGTACTTCTTAAACCAGGCGAAATCATCAATCGCAAGCCGGGCGAAGTGATGAAGAACATTGGTGATGAAGCAACTAGAAACATCACTGGAATGAACTACAGATTTCACAAATATGAATATCTCGATCAACTGCAAACCCCACGCCAAGGTGGCAGTGACAGTCACTACAAAAATGTAGTTCCGGGCACAATCAAAAGTCTCGAAAACATGAATCCCGGAAAAGCGATCAAAGGCATCGAGAACTTGATTCCCGAAGTCAAGAAAAAACAGAACTAAGTAGCACGCTTTATCGCACGCGATAAAAAGCACGCAGGTAGTTCCAGCAGATCCCATTTAATTGCCGCCGCAACGCCTAAATGCGGATCTGCCGGACAGCCTGTTCTAGACCACTAACTGATGATTTTTTAAATGCTTGAGATTACTAACCTTTAGATAAATACAGAGGAAGCTCGATATGTACGCCAACTACAATTCGGATCATTCTAGCCAACCGGGGTTGAGAGCGCTCGAACTAAAAGCGCATGGAGTAAGCGATTCACGAAGTTTCTACGCTGACTTGCTGACCCAACCAACCAATTACTACAGCGTGATGCATTCAACGGATAACGAAGCCAGCAATTTTATTTCACGAGTAAAATTTCAAGAGACCGACAGCACAATCTACAATCACGCGCAAACGGATCCACAGATGAGAGCCGCTGTTGTCCACAGAATTATCATGGAATACGTCTCCGGTCTGATCGAGGATAACGACAAAAAGTTTCTCTCATACATTTGCTATGCCATCGTCCGTGGTGACATTGAAGCACTTAAGAAATTATTGAACGGATTGGTCAGATCATTTCCAGACAAGCTGGAAGCATACGTCAAGACTGTTGATGAGCTGTTCAATAATCAAGGCGCCGGCATTTGTTTCACCTACCTTAGAAAAGACATGATCTTGTTGCACATCTATCATGGTCGCGTCGCGATTGCGATCGATCCAACGACAGCGTCCGTTGCAGTGTTGCCGATTTTCACCGACTGGGACGGGACAGTATTTTTCGCCGAAGGTGAAGTGTCAGAACCAGGGGCGCAGACACTAATGGCCGTGATTCAATCGCAATCGATTCAACGCGTGTTGCTGAAATACGACGACTACGACAAAGCTGTCGCAGCTAATCAGCTGCCGAGTGTTCATGAAGAACCCGGCTGCAACGAAATCAATGTTCCATTGATACCCGAACTTCTGAACGCACAGAGAAACGAGCTCGCCGCTTAAACCTCAGTATTCAAACTCAAGCACTGATTGAACCCTTCTATAAAAGTCGGATAGGCTAGAACGATGTTCAAATCCGATTTGATTTTGCCGGCATTGATTTGTCGATTCGCCCGCAAAGTGACGTGCGCTTGCTCGATCGGAATCGATTCGGGCATGTCGATCGAGAGCCGCTGGCAGAGCCAGGTTACAACCTCATTGTGAGTAGCTGGTCGATCGTCGCCGACGACGTAGAGAGAACTCTTATCGGCTCGTTCGAGCGATGCAAGTATGATGGATGCAAAATCATCGAGATGAATTCGCGAAGAAAAGCGATTACCGTCACCGGGAATCTTGAACTTGCCCGATTTTAGAGAGATGTGCAGACCATAGTTGGGTCCATACAATGCCGGAGCGCGGAGAATAACAGCGCCATGTGAAGACCAGAGCGACTCTGATTCCAGTCGAGGTTTAATCGATGGATTATCGAACTCAACATCCGATGACTCCGTGATGATACCACTGGTGGCACCATATACTCCGGTACTGGATATATAGACGATTTTTCTAGCAGATCCAAGCGACTGCGCGATTGAAACTTCGTCATCTTTTGATGGAGGAAAACTTACTAAAACATGGGCATCCACACAAATCTGCGACAGCTGGTGCAAAGTCTCTTCAGAAAGTGGACTGTCTAACAGAATCGGTTTGATGTTATACCGCTCCAGCGTTTCCATCTTGGCTGACTGGCGAGTGGTGCCGTATATAGTATCATAGCGGTATTTATTAGAGATCTCTGGCGCAGCCGAGTTTGGCGAGGAGTCCCGCGAAGCAGCAGTCGCCAAGTTATTGACGGCAATCGCTGCATTGCCGACACCGATTAGAACAAGTCTGGACAAGGATTAGCTCTCCCAGCCCAGCTCTTTCAAAGCTGAATCCAGGTCAATTCTGCTGCGCTGGCAGTAGTGCAACGCAATAATTGCTTTTCCTTCTTCGATCTTCTTCTGGGCTACAAGTTGGTTGCATTTAAACGCACCATCGGCGGTGTGTTGATCGAGTTTGCCGGCCTTGACCAGAATACTGACTAGCTGCCCGCCGTGCTTATCGCGCACCTTGCTGGCGGTTTCGTGGTCGAAGTCACTGACCAATTGGGCCTTGCGCAGAAGTTCCAAAGCTTGTGTCGATTCAGTAGATTCGCCCGAGTTGTCCTGCACTTTGCGTCCAACCCCGAAGACCTCGAGACAGAGCGCATCAAGCGCATCGTCCTTGGACATTTCACCGGATCTGATCGCTTCTTGCAGTTTCAGAGCCTGTCTAATGATTGGTCCGCGAATGATTGCAGCTTCCACCAGGATCTGCCCAAGAGGCGGCGCGACAGTCTTCATGTCATTTGGAGAAACCGGAGCGGCAATCAATTTTGGATCTACTGCACCACCGCGAATGTGTGCTCGTCTTACCGCTTCTGCAGCTTGAGCCGTAGAAAGACTGCCGGAGCGAACCAACTCTTGCAGTTGGAGCGCGGCGTCAACAGTGCTTTCCGGCACAAGTCCAGACTCAACGAGAAACTGTCCGAGTCGCAAATTCGGACGAGGTTTGGACGGGTCCAGCGGAATTTTGTTAACACCAGTGTCTGTTGCAGCAGCAGCACCCGGCTGAGCCATCTGCTGCTGCTGCTGCAGAGCGACCGTGGCGGCAGGCGGCACATAGCCAGGTGGGTACGGGTAAGGCGGATAGCCTGGGTAGCCTGGATAATAACCTTGAGGGTAGCCAGGATACTGGTATCCCGGCGGATAGCCATATTGTTGAGGATAAGCTCCGGACTGCGTGCCTGGCGGCATCTGTTGCGGATAAGCACCCGATTGCATGTGGGGCTGTGGGTAAGCGCCTGATTGCATATTTTGTTGCATAGCCTGCTGCGCAGCTTGTTGCTGTGCCAGGGCAGCCGCTGCTGCAGCTGCGGCAGCTTCCTCTGCGTCAGTTTCTTTCTTGCTTTTCTTGGCGGGTTTCTTCTCTTCCGTATCCGTCAGAAGGGCAAATTCAGTGCCGGAAGCGAGACCGGGCTGGTAAAAATCGAGGTTGCTTTTGGGAAGTTCAACCGCTTCGTTTCCAGTCAAAAGACCACTATCACCGGTTTCTTGCGATGCGTAACTTCCGGAACTGATGCTGTGAAGACCGCTGTCTAGGGCGGTTCGACTCCGGTCTACGCTCGCCCCCGGCATGTCCGGAGTGACGTGACGTCCGGAGACGGGCTGATTACTGCGAATATCGGTTTCTACTTCCTCTGGAATGGATAGCATCAAGACGTCGTAAAGTAGGTCGACGTCTTCGAAGGGCGAACTCCAGACCACCCGAGACTTTCCACCCTCACCTTCATACAGCGTCCAGATCGGCTCCGACGCACCCGCGACTTCCAACCTGGTGGTCAAACTATATTGAACGCCTGTCAGTTTATTTCTCCAGGGCAATTCGACGGTACAGCCTTTGGCTTTCCTCGCTTCTTCGAGCAGGCTTTTGACGTCGCTTCCCTTCGGCGCGTGAGGCAACGACGTGAGACGGACGTGTTTTTTTGGTCTGTACATGAAGCAACCCACGCAAGTACTTACAGCTTTATCGGACGCCTGGTATCTAGGTCTGCCACGCAGTCGCCCACCTACTACTTTACCCACCCTGAAGCCTAGTTCTACTCTTGAGATCGAAATTTAGAGCTTAAACTGGAGTTAGTATTGGGAGGCGTATGGGTCCGTGGCATATCCGGGGTAGGACAGGGTCGGCGCCGTGTAGGTGTTTTGCGAGTAGGACGGTTGTTGGTATCCCGAATTCGATGCACTCTGAGGTATCGAAACCAGAGGACTGGATGGCGATCTGTGGGAGAGTGGGATATTCAGATCGGCAACGACCTTGAGATGTCCACCGGGCAGATTGGCCGCGTAGAAGGTATGCTGCGTCTTTCCGACAAAATATCTCATGCCACCATTGCCGGTGTTAGTGTGCAAAACACCTTCGAATAAATCCGGAGACTTGTTCCAACCGCCGTTCGCCTGGCGATATAGCACGTTTCCTCTGAGCAAAATTCCGTCTTGCAAATCAGCAGGGATGGGACAAAACTGTTCCCACTCAGCCTTCAATCGACCAACCATGGTTCTAACGTGCTCTTGTCCGTACAACCAGGCACCGCGATATGTGTTCATCGCCGTATTCAAGTCGACGTAATGTCGCCCGGTCTGCGCATCAGCCTTCAGGTAAGATTCGGATTCAGATGCGTTAAACGTCTCTTGTTGCTTCGGCAACTCTTCGTAAGTCGCCGTGCTTTTTACTTCGCCGTTAAGTACAAGTCCAGACAGTTTTCTATCCTCCGCAGGCATGGATTGGGAAAGATTATTTTGTGCCGGAAACTGACATCGTTTACTCGTTTAGTATTCGAAATCCCGTTCCTGAGCCGAGCTAACTATTACAATCTGAAGTGCTCCTCACCGTGTGGAGTGTGAACGTGCAAATATTTTCTCGATAATTCCTCAGCCTCTTGCTCTTTTCCTTCTTCTTTGAGAAGAATCGACATGACGGTAGGAAGCTCATAGAAACGGCGTTTTAGATGCGCGGGCAATGCGTCATAACCGACCAACGCCTTGCGATAGCATTGCTCGGCTTCAGCATTCTTGTCTTGACGTTGATAGAAATGTCCGAATTCAATCAAGCAGTCCGTCAACAAATATTCATGCTTGGGTTTTCGATTCTCTTCGATGGATACGGCTTCTTTGTAGAGTTTTTCAGCTTCGTCTTTTCTGCCTAGCTTTTCCGATCCTTTAGCCAAGTTGAGCAAAGAAGTCGTGTTGCTGTGATGCAGATCACCATGAACTTTCTTTCCGGTGTCGTAAGTGAGCTGATAGTGCTCGTGCGCCTTTTCGTTTTGCTTGAGGTGAGCATAACAAAGTCCGAGGTAATGATGAATCGGAATCAAATCTCTTTGATTTTCGTCTTTCATTTGTTTGCTTAATTCGAGCGCTTTGTTCAAGTAATTGAGCGCTTCCTGATATTCGCGACACTGGTAGCAACTGATACCAAGGGTGGTGAGATCGCGAAGCACTTCAATGTGTTTTTCACCATAGTGTTTTTTGTCGATCTCCATCGCTTTGGTGAGCATCTCAACCGATTCTTTAAATCGCTTTTCGTCAGCATAAAGGCGGGCGAGATTGTGCATGGTGACAGCCACTTCGGGTGCATCGGGCTTCAACTTTTTGCGTTTGATTTCTAGCGATTTTTGATACCACTCTTCAGCTTCATGTGGTCGATGAAGCGCATTGCATACCAGGGCAAGATTACCCATGGTTTCACCAATCAAAAGATGATCGAGATCCAACAGTCGAATTCTGATCTCAAGTGCCTTTTCCAAGTTTTTGTGCGACTGCTCATACTCACCAGTGCGCATATACAAATGATTCATCTGGTTGAGCGATGTAGCGAGATTGAGTTCTTGAGATGGATTAGCAGCAGCAAAGTCAACCGTCTGCTGCCACAACTTGGCGGCTTCGGTCAGGTCACCTTTAACGAAAGCCTCTTCCGCTTTAGTCTCGAGCGCTTCCCATTTCTTATCAGCTTCCGGATCTTTGTCGAGATAGACCTTCGCCTTGGATGCTTCGTTGAGTTTCGTCCCATCGATCTTTTTATCCGGTTGAGAACTATGCGGACTGCCTGGCGGCTTAGATTGATTCTCGGAAAATGCTGGCTGAGAATTGAAGGCAAAAGAACACGCCGTCATCACAACCAGCGCCGCAACTGAACTCGGCGTCGAAATAAAAACTCTTTCCAAGCTGCCCCCTGTAGTCAAGCAAACCAAGATTGCCGGAAAAACCGAGCAATATCTTAGCGCTAATTTCGACTACATGCGACCCCAGAATGGATTGATCTTATGAGAAAACGACTCGTGTGCAATTTTGGTGATGTTGGCGTGATAGTTGGCGATGTCGTTGGAATGTTGTTCTTTCGGAGTGAGATTGTCGTACAACATCGTTTCCATCAAGTTTGGTTTCTTGAAAAATGGAGTCAGAAATTGCTCTGTCGATTCAAAAACTACTCCGTCGTTAAACGGCTCGAAATCGACGATGCTCAAATTTGTGATCGGGAATGCGCGTTCATCGAGTAAATCGACTTCTTTAAGTTTCCACGTCACGCATTTTGCTTCGGCATGCTCGTGTTCGTTAAGCAATCGACCTGCTGATTTGTAGCTCTCCAGAATTCCTTGCTTTCCGGAAACAAAACTGCGAGCTTCACCTTTATAGACGTAAGCAGTAACGATCACTTCTGACTTATCGTTTAAAACTTGAACGCAACCCGAGCCGCCTGACGCTTTCAGATCATCGACAGCAAGCAAGAATGCGCGGCGTGGAGCTCTCATCGGTTTAATAGTGCTCTGTCCATACAATGTTGCAGCCATACCATATGCGGTGGCATTGTTGAGCAAGCTAAGATTGAATTCGCAATCGGTTTCTTTTAAAACCATCAGCAGCTCTGCAAATGCACCCTCGCCTAGCGTCGACTGTTCATGACCGCGACGACGAAAAGTGCAACTGACACCACGACCGTTGATCGTGATCAGAGTCGCGCGTGCTTTGAGATTGTCTGATGCGACGTGCAGTGCGCACGTAATGCCGCGAGCTTGAATGTAGTGAAACAATTGTCGAAATCGAATATTTCGAGCATTGATCACTTTGAGACCGAAAAGATCCTTTTCAAAGGAGATACCGCCTACGTAGCGTCGGCAGTCACCTTTATGTCGATTTGGATTAGTAAGTGCTTTGCTTCGAAGACGATTAACATGTGGTGTCTTAGCCACGCCTAGCCGATTTAGCATCCGATTTCCTCTCAAACTCGAGCACCTGGGTTCAATGTAGAACGCCGAAAACAACAATCCCAGCAAGCTTTCGGTATATTAACCTTTAATTGTGAATAATTCGTAGCCTACTCATCGTTTGTTGTTAAGGAAACATGCGGTTTTTCCCACTGTTTCGGATTTTATCCTTCAGCATGCTTTCTTCGTCTAAGTTGGACGCCACAGGCGGATTGATGTTACTCTTTGCAGCTTAATGAGCCGACTGGCGCGGTTTGAGAGACTCAAATGACCGCAATCCAATCGGTTCAAATGGCGCCGGAATGCCTATGAACTCAGTCGTGAGCGACCTTTCGAAGGACTCACGCTGAAGCATCAGCATTCCAGCCAAGTTGATCAATGTTTCAACCAAACCAAAATGGAGCGCTCTTCAAATGATTAGCCGCAATTCAGGGAATTACAAAACGCAGTCGAAAACGAACCTGACAAAAGGTTCGAAAGGATGCAGGAAGCCAAATGACCTGCCGAAAAGACTGCTAACCCTGTGGGTTTTAGTCTCGTTCATATTATCGAGCGCTCCAGCTCAAGCCAGCCGACTAGATCGGCCGGACTTCGAGCGAGGCGAACGTCACGCGCAGCGCCTCCAACAAAGGTTGGAGAGAATACAGAATTTGCGCGTAGCGCCAGTATCGGTATCACCGGTTTCAAACCCGATCGTCAATCCGGTATTGACGCCGATATTCCAGCACTCCATCGCTCCCAAGTCGACAGTAAGCAATCTGCAGCAGCCTCGCATCGCTAGAGCAGAACTGGCGACAACGAGACGCGAAGCTCGTCAAACCTTGCGGGAAGCACGTCAGCAATCAGCCAGCCAACTGATCAGCGCAAGAACTGTTCAAGCTCTCGAATCCGGACGTGTCCGAAACGTTGATGCTCGTTTGAATCTCGATCTCAGTTCCGCACAGAGCAATATCGTTCTTGGACAGAATCTATTTGACGGTTCGTCCTCAGTTACAGTCACCGTAGGTGGTGTCGAGAAAACATTCACAGCCGGTTCGAAAGTAACCGCCGCGGAGTACGCAGCCATCCTTCAGTCGACGCATGGCGGACAAACGCTGGTTCTCGACGACAAGGGCAGAGCATCGGGTGGTGACTTGAATTTCGCAACCTTGACTGCAAGCGGCGACAATTTGAAATTGTCATCACTCGTAATTCCGGAACAAGTCGCAGCTATCGGCGATTTCTCCCGCACATCGGATGTCAGATTGAAGGGTGATGTCACCAACTTCGGTTCTATTTATGCGATTGCCAATCGCGGAGGCGGTACGGAAGCGACGATCGCTTCGCGCAATCTCACTAACGAGCAGAGCGGCTTAATCTCTTCAGTTCCGAATGCTTCGTTGGGATCGAATTTGGCAAGCAGCGTCAACCTGACTCTGCGCGCTGACGATACTCTGTCAAACCAGGGCAAAATCGAAAGTTCGGGCGACCTTACGCTCTCCGCCGGTTCACAAATTATCAACGGAGGAAGTCGCAGTTCCTCAGCCAACATTACCGCGCAAAACAACTTGAATATCGATACGCCGTCCATTACAAACGCAGGTTCGATGACGGCCACGAGTGGTAGCGTCAACGTCAGTTCTCCATCGGTCGATGGCACCACATCCGGTTCCATAAGTTTCAATAATCAGGGCGGAACAGTTCAGGCTCTGAATGGAGATATCAACTTCGGAAACGCTTCGACAAGCGGCAAACCAATTCTCAGTGTCAAAGGCGGCGACTTCCTCTCCCAGCAGTTCAACATCGTCAACGCCGACGGCTCAGCTCAAGTCAACGCTAATAACATTTCCGGACTCGTGAATATCCATTCCGGTACGGCTCAAGTCTCCACGGTTGGTGATTTAAAACTCGGAGAGACGCTTGTCACGGGCGACCCGACTTTTACATCTACAGGCAATATCAACATAACAACTAATGTCAGCACTAGCGGCAACCCTCTGACCTATATCGCCGGAATCAATATATTGATCGATCCGGGAGTGACGATAAGCACTGCCAATGGTGCAGGAGCAGGTGGCAACCTCTTGATGGTTGCTGGCGCAGCATTCGAAGATGACACGACACCGGGTCACATCGGTCAAGATTGGATCACCGGACCTTCGGGCGCGGGCGGCGGCATCTATATGACTGCTACTGGTGGAGCGACAATCACATCTAACGGCACAACCAACGCCGGCAACATACAAATGATCGCATTCCCGTCGACGGCTGGAACCAATCTGGGAGAAGTGTTCATCGGAACCAGCACAATTACTGCCCAGGGCGGATCTGGTGGCAACAATGGCAATGTCAATATCATGGCGCGTGGAATTGATCTCGGCTCCATCAATGCACGCGGAACAGGAACAGTTGCCGGCACAGGCAGCATCACGCTCAACACCTTAAACAGCGTAGCTCTCACCGCACCTCAAGTAAGAATCGACCATGCAACCGGAGCAGTTATCTCTGGCGGTTTCACAACCGGAGGAACTCTCACTACTCCTGAAGCAATTACCGTTGGCAACCTGACCGCAGGTGGCACGACCACGTTGAATTCAGGCGACCGCATCAACACGAGTGCGATCAGCAGCACAGGCAGCGTGTCGGCGACATCGGTCACAAACACTACGACCGGAAACATCACAAGCACGACCGGAACAATCTCGGTAAATGCGGGCACTTTTATATCGACAGGAGCCGTTCTCGCTAACGGCGCGGTCTCACTGACATCGACCGACAACATCGGCACCACCACAGTGACAAGCAACACCAGCACCGTCACACTCAACGCTGGAACCAGTGCCGTAACAACTGCAATTTCAGGCGCCGGCGATGTCACTTTGACGACCGGAACAAACTTGAGCGCAAACGGGATCAACACCGGTGGCAACCTGCTGATCAATGCTGGAACTGACGTAGTCGCATCTTCCATTACTGCTACCGGTTCAGCAAACATCAATGCTAATGGTCAAGTCGATCTCCCGGCAACAACTGCAGCAAGCCTCTCGGTTGCATCACACGATGACATCAGCCTCAACGGTTCGATAGCAGCGCCGGGCGGCATCTCCCTCGTTGCAGGTCTTGCAATCTTTGCCGCAACACCAATTACATCGATCTCAACGGCGTCAGCAACAGGCAATGCCGGTGACATTGTAATGATCGCGGGTGCGGCATTCACAAACACGGCTACAACAATCACCATCACCGGTGCCAGCGCCGTGGGCGGTTCAATAGACCTGGACGGCTCCGCTGTTGCAGCTCTCACATCAAGAAGCACCGCAGCTAATGGAGTCGGCGGAGATATCACGTTAGTCTCATTCTTTGGTTCTGGTGGTTCCGGATTTATTTCAACGGATACAACGACTGTCATCACCACAGGCGGTAGCGGTACCGGCGCGAATGGTGATTTCACCGCAATTGCGGGTAGAACAACCGGTTTTGGACTCAACATCAGCGGAAGCCTTAACACCACGGGCGGTACTGGTGCCAATGGTAACGTACTTATCTCCAGCGCCACTCCAAACACCACTCCTAACGAAGTCATTACACGTTCAGACGCAACATACACCAACAGCTTCGCTGGTGGCACCATCCAGAGCGCAGGCATCACGACTGCAGCTATTACGTCTAGAAACAACATAACCGTTCAAACAAATAGTGGGGTCTCTCTAAACGGCGCGCTCACTTCGACTCAAGGGGCGGTCAATGTTCGCGCAGGAGACTTCCTCTTCGCCAGTGCAATCAACGCAGGCACCGGCAGCATCTCACTCGTCACGACTGACACAATCAGCTTGAATGGTAACCTCACAGCAAGAAGCGGCATCCTTCTAGTAAGCGGCAAAGACGTTTTCACGAACGTCGCGAATCTATCACTGAGCACATCCGGCACTGGTGCGTCCGGTGACGTGTCTATAGTGACCGGTGCAGCCTTCACCCAGACCGCATCAGCGGTGACAGTAACCGGCGCTAGCGCGACCGGAGGCGGAATTTTCTTCGATAACTTCAACCTCACTGCAATCAATACAACCAGCACCGGCAGCGGTGGCAAAGGCGGCAATGTAAATCTGGTAGCGTTCACTGGCTCAAGCGGATTCGGTATCGTTCAAACTGACGTGACGACAGCGATCTCAACCGGAGGTAATGGTGCCGGTGCTAACGGAAACGTCACGGTAGTCGCCGGACACGCTGATAGCTTCGCAGGTATCAATCTGGGAACGATCAACACCACTGGCGGCGCGGCTGGTTCGTCGGCTGGAAGCATCGTAATTACAAGTTCCACTCCAGCGACCCCCGTCACCCTCAGCAAAACACTCGGAAGTATTTCATCCGGCACTTTCACGGGTGGAGCAGCCCAGACATCAGCGATCAGTGTCGGAAATTTGACCGTCGGCGACGGCTCCAACATCACAGTTACCGGCGGACAGATCACTGCAAGCGCCCTCAACGGCGGCACAACCTCAGTCCTCAATATGACGTCATCTGCTGGACAAAGCATCACAGTCACATCGCCTATCACCCTCGGCAGAGTGACTATCGCCTCCGGAGGAGATCTGACGATCAATTCTGTTAACCAATCCGGCGCGGGGACTTTCTCTTACTTGTCCGCGACAGGGAATACATCGGTCGGCCCCATCACTTCGTCGAGCGTAGCAATAGCCTCTACTCTGGACATAGCACTCAATGGAGACATCACCACTCCAGGTGGAGCTACCGGCGGAATCACCCTCGTCGCAGGGC
Source organism: Obscuribacteraceae bacterium (SeqCode) (assembly GCA_044225915.1). Taxonomy (GTDB): domain Bacteria; phylum Cyanobacteriota; class Vampirovibrionia; order Obscuribacterales; family Obscuribacteraceae; genus JADYXR01. The sequence continues at coordinate 206 of JBGAHZ010000025.1, read as the reverse complement.
GCAACATTTTCGCTAACGCGATCGGCATAGATTTGTCTACAGCGTCAGCCTCTGCAAACGCCTCGGACATCACCATCGTTGCTGGAGCTGCATTCAGACAGACCGACACGTCGATCACCATCACGGGTGCTTCGGCAACCGGCGGGTCAATTGATTTCGAGTTCACACCGCTTGCAACGCTCAACACGAGAAGCACCGCAGTTAAT
>JBGAHZ010000024.1:0-122032 GCA_044225915.1 Obscuribacteraceae bacterium (SeqCode) | reverse complement strand
ATTTCTGCGGCAGATTTTTGCAGCAGGATTTTCGCGGCAAGATTTTCGCGGCAGGACTTTCGCGGCAGGATTTTCGCGGCAGGACTTTCGCGTCAGGACTTTCGCGGCAGGACTTTCGCGGCAGGATTTTCGCGGCAAGATTCGCGGCAGGACTTTCGCGGCAGGACTCGCGGCAGGACCAGCGGCAGGACTCGCGGCAGGACTTTCGCGGCAGGACTCGCGACAGGACTCGCGGCAGGACTTTCGCGGTACGCCGGTTAGGCGCACACAATCGACGTTGACAGACAGTTTAAGTGTTTCGCGAGACCTCGGTTTTGCAAGCCCGTAATCCCCCCATACCAGCTTTTGATATTATGTGGCAGACTGAACAGCAATCGGTACAGGTGCGCCCTTTTCAGACTTCGGAATTAATACTAGTCACCGGAAATCGATTAGCGGGGAGGTCCATTCACTTGGGTCTAGAGATCGCCGAGACAATTAAACACGCTACGACTAATGAGCCTACACCGGACTGGGACATTGGTGCCTTTCGCCCTTCGTCAGACAAAGCCGTTCAGAATGTCGGCTCGAAGCATGACGGAGACCGAGTGGAAACTCCTCGAGGATTAGCTGAAACAGATTCAAAGCTCGTTCATAATGTGCAGGACTCGAAAACTGCCGAAGCCTTACTGGCTTTAGAAAAGCACCTGCCACTGCAAGATACAACGCCTGTAGAAGACAAATCTGTGTGGCAAACAATCAAGGAGAATCCTGGAAAAACGGCATTAGGCGTTGGCGGCACGGCGCTAGCTCTTGGACTGGCGAAATACGGGATGTCTCGATACGCAGCGGCACACCTGCCGAGAGTTCTAATTTTTGAAGAGTCGCCATTCATGGGGCAAGCGATGAAGGCGGCACTTTCAAAGAGTGGCTACCAGGCAGATCTTTTTCTGGGTGCACGTTCCTTGAAGAACAACATTGTTGGTATCGCCACTGATGGCACCGACGTCGCCATTGATTTGTCAAAATATCGATTCGGACTTCTCGCTGGTGGTCTCAAGGGCGAATATCATGGAGTAGACATAGCGAGACGATTGGCTTCTGAAAAAATCACTACACTGGGTTTAAGCACATCGGACAAAATGGATAATGCATTCCGGCTTAGTGGAGCAACAATTACTTCCAACAAAGGGACTGGCTTCGCGGCGCTTCATCAGGGCGTCTTCAACCCGACGACGGCCATCAAGTCTCCGCAAAAAACTCAACTTGCACTCGAAAGATTTGGAGTGAGGCTGCACGAAGACAAAGCACTGCGTAAAACCAGCGACGATGCGTTGATGGAAGCAATGAAAAAATTCGGCGTAGGCGACTAGTCTATAGGACTGTGTTATCGCGGTATGCGCCCCAGACTTCTCTCAGGGCGTTGCAGATTTCGCCGAGTGTGGCGTAGGCGACTAGTCTATAGGACTGCGTTTTCGCGGTATGCACCCCAGACTTCTCTCAGGGCGTTGCAGATTTCGCCGAGTGTGGCGTAGGCGACTAGTCTATAGGACTGCGTTTTCGCGGTATGCGCCCCAGACTTCTCTCAGGGCGTTGCAGATTTCGCCGAGTGTGGCATAGGCTTCAACGCAATCGAGGAGAAGAGGGAAGGTATTCTTGCCTTCTTTGCCGGCGGTTTTTAACGCGGCAAGTGTGTTGGCTACCTTTTCATTATCGCGTCTTTCCTTCAACGCTTTAAGCCGCTTCGTCTGACGCTCTTCATATTCAGGTCCGATCTTCAGAATATCGATTTGAGCTCCAGGAGCTTCTTCTTTAAACGAAGTTAGCCCGATGAAGTGACGATCGCCGGACATCATTTTCTGCTCGAAGCGGTAGGCGGAGTCAGCGATTTCCTTCATGAAGAAACCGGACTCGATACCGGCCATGACACCACCGATTTCTTTGATCTTATCGAAGTATTCGTTAGCTTGGCGTTCCAATTCGTCAGTGAGCCATTCAACGTAATACGAGCCGGCAAGCGGATCGACGACGTTAGCGACGCCTGTTTCATGAGCAATAATTTGTTGCGTTCTTAGAGCGATGTGCGCAGCTTTTTGTGTCGGCAGACCAAGCACTTCATCCATAGAATTGGTGTGCAGCGATTGGGTACCGCCGAGTACTCCAGCCAGAGCCTCGATCGCCGTTCTTACGATATTGTTTTCCGGCTGCGGCGCGGTCAAACTGCAACCAGCAGTTTGTGTATGAAATCTGAGTTTCAGTGAACGTTCGCTCTTAGCGCCATAGTGGTCGCGCATGCGCTTCGCCCAGATGCGGCGCGCTGCACGATATTTAGCAATTTCTTCGAAGAAATCGATATGCGCATTAAAGAAGAACGAAAGACGCGGGACGAAATCATCTACCGCAAGACCGGCTTCGATACCAGCATCGACATAGGCAAATCCATCGGCGAGCGTGAATGCCAGTTCTTGAGCAGCTGTCGCACCGGCTTCGCGAATGTGGTATCCGCTTATCGAGATCGTGTTCCAACGCGGCACTTCTTTGGTGCAGAACACCATCATGTCCTGAATCAATTTCAGAGCCGGTCTAGGTGGAATGAGATAGGTCTTTTGAGCGGTGTACTCCTTAAAGATATCGTTCTGCAACGTACCATCCAGTTTCTTCCAGTCAAAACCACGCTTACGTGCGTTGGCGAGGAACATGCAAAAGATAATCGGAGCAGGACCATTGATGGTCATTGAGGTTGAAACTTTGTCTAGCGGCAAGTCCTTGTATAAAATTTCAATATCTTCAAGCGAGTCGATAGCGACGCCGCAGACACCAACTTCGCCATGTGAAATCGGATCGTCAGAGTCGTAACCCATTAGCGTGGGCAGGTCAAATGCTGTGGACAAGCCGGTCTGACCAGCGGACAACAAATATTTGAATCTCTCGTTGGTCTCTTCAGGACCGCCAAATCCAGCGAACTGACGCATAGTCCAGAGCTTCGCCTGATACATTTTTTCGTGAATGCCGCGTGTATACGGGAATTGACCTGGATCCGCGAGGTCTCTCTCGTAGTTGAGGTCCTTAATGTCTTCCTTCGTATAGACCGATTTTAAGGGGATTCCGGAGAGAGTCTCATGCTCCTTCTCCTTGGGTTGCTTCGCTTTAGCATTAGGCTTAGCTAATTCCTTGACCATTTTTAGTCCCCTTGTTTGTGCGGTCGGTGTTTCGTAACTGCGGCGCTCATGCGAGCTCTGAGGTGTTTTCGTTCCAGTTTAAACTAATAAGCAGGTGAATAAAACGTTTTGCGTACCATTGGAATCGAGCGAAAGATAGGGATAAGATACGCTGGCACCCGTGATCAGATATGATCATCCTTCACTTTAGAAGGTAATCGGTATTTCTACTGAAATTCTTTCACAATCAAGGAGCATTTGTCATGACTACAACCACAGGGACACAGAACGCCGCTCAAATGATCAAGGATATTTTGAGCAGCAAGAAACCCATTGCAGTCAAGGCACCGCACGGAACTCAACTGCACACGAAAGGCTGGATTCAAGAGGCGGCGCTGCGCATGCTGCTCAACAATCTAGATCCCGACGTGGCGGAACGTCCGCAAGATCTGGTCGTTTATGGTGGCTCAGGTAAAGCAGCCCGGGACTGGGACTCGTTTAGAGCAATTGTAAAGTCCCTTACTGAATTAGAAAACGATGAAACTCTCTTAGTCCAATCCGGCAAGCCGGTAGGCATCTTCAAAAGCCACGAGGATGCGCCGCGGGTTCTAATTGCAAACTCCAACCTGGTTGGCAAGTGGGCAAATTGGGAGCACTTCCGCGAACTAGAGCAGAAAGGTTTAATCATGTTCGGTCAGATGACCGCGGGTAGCTGGATTTACATCGGCACTCAAGGCATTCTGCAGGGAACGTATGAAACTTTTGCAGCACTCGCCCGCAAAGAATTCGGAGGAACACTCAAAGGTCGCATCGTTTTGACGGCAGGACTTGGTGGCATGGGCGGTGCCCAACCACTGGCGGTGACGATGAACGAAGGTGTGGCTCTCTGTGTCGAAGTCGATGAGCACAGGATTCAGAGAAGAATTGAAACGAAGTATTTGGATGTTCAAGCCGACAGTTTGGAACACGCAATCAAACTGGCGAAAGAAGCAAAAGCTGAAGGCAAGCCACTGTCCATCGGCATACTTGGTAATGCAGCCGACATTCTACCGAAGATGATCAAATCCGGTTTTACTCCGGATGCACTCACAGATCAAACTTCAGCACACGATCCGTTGACCGGCTATGTTCCATTGAACGAAGACGGCGTCCCAATGAGCCTTGCTGATGCCGATCAGTTGCGTCAATCAAACCCGACGCGATACATCGAACTGTCGACAGCATCGATTGCCAAACATGTGGAGGCCATGCTGGCACTTCAAAAGGCAGGCGCAATAACGTTTGACTATGGCAACAACATTAGACAGGTGGCCTTCGACAAAGGGGTTAAAGACGCGTTCAACTTCCCCGGCTTCGTCCCTGCATACATCAGACCACTGTTCTGTGAGGGCAAAGGTCCATTCAGATGGGCTGCTCTGTCCGGTGATCCGGCCGACATAGACGTGATCGACAAAGTAATTTTGGAAAACTTCGGTCACGACGAAGGGCTCAAACGCTGGATCGAGATGGCATCGAAGAAAGTTAAATTCCAGGGACTGCCCTGCCGCATCTGCTGGCTGGGCTACGGCGATCGAGCCAAGCTGGGATTGATCATGAACGACCTGGTCAAAACCAAGAAGGTAAAGGCGCCAATCGTAATCGGTCGCGACCATCTTGACGCCGGATCCGTCGCCTCGCCCAACCGCGAGACCGAAGGCATGAAAGACGGAACAGATGCAGTCGCCGACTGGGTATACCTCAACGCGATGATCAATGCAGTCGGGGGCGCAAGCTGGGTCTCCCTACACCACGGCGGTGGCGTCGGAATCGGCTATTCGCTCCATGCTGGTCAGGTAATCGTCGCAGATGGAACTGACGCAGCAGCAAAGCGCTTGCAACGAGTCTTAACGTCAGATCCGGGCATGGGCGTGATACGCCACGTCGACGCCGGATATGACGAAGCGATCGACTGCGCTAAACGAACGGGCGTGCGAATTCCCATGTGGGAGTTATAATAGGTTCAACGTCCACAAGACATAAAACAACTCCTGGAACTTCGAAGTATCTCGCGGCTTTCTTCTAATGCCTGTGAATGCTACGTCGTAAAAACCGGACCATTTGTTTGCGGGCGCGGACTTGATTGGGATTAGACACCACTCGAGCCGAGCTATCAGTTGGCAGACGGACTTCCTGCAGTGAAGACGATCGAGGAGACCCGATGAAGAAACAACTCAGTGCATTTTTGTTGGCTGCAGTGTTCACCATGGCTGGTGGCATCGCATATGCCTTCACTCTGTATTCTGGAATTCAACACGAAGACTATCTTGATCCGATATCGACAAATCCGGCTAACCAACTAAATCAAAACCTGCAGGCAAATCCTCAATACAATCTGGCGATGCAGCAAGCGAAACCGTCGCCACAATTCGAATCGCCGCTTTCCGGTCACGCCGATGCGTACCACTCGGTTCCACGACTGGCAGGCAACGCGACAGTCGCACAAGGTATGGAAACGACCGTCGAGTGGTTCATGATCCCAAAGTGGATGGCAGGTGCTTGGAGAAAGCAAGGTGACTTGACCGTCAGTTACCGAGACTTGCGCACCAACCGATTTACAAGCATGTCAGCCTGGACTGAAAACGAGATGACGATAACCTGGGGTCATCAAGTCGATCGGATGGGCAACATTTGGCACGCGGATATTCTTCCGCTAGAGAAGGACGGTTGGACAAAGGGGAAGCTCGCGCGCTTCCTGATGACGTCATTGAAGTGCGAACGTACCGATCCGCAACAGCTCGTCACTCGCGCGCGCTATATCGTGACCGAGACATATAACGGGACTTCCGCTGTTGCCGATATGTTTCAGCAAGAGTCACTCAATGATTACACGATTCAGCCGGACGGTCAGATGGAAAACATGAGTTCCAATCGCATTTACACCTCTCAAGGACAACCGCTCCGCGAAGGCGCACTCGTGACCAAGTTACAGAGAGTTGGCAATTTTACTCCTCAACCTGTTCAAAACAACATCGACCTTGCTCGCTCCTTAAACATTTACCTCAATAGTCACGGACTGCAACATCTGGCGCCCCAGCCCCAGACCTCGTCAATTCAAAAGAGCGCGCCAATTAGCATCTAGAGTCAGTCACAGTAGAATCGCGCGGACCGTTTTTAACTTTTTCACGATTAAAACCTGCCACTATATTCGGTGGCAACGTTGGAAATTCTCTCAAAGTGTTACGGAGAGATTGATAGTCGAGACCGGTTCTTGTTCGGCAATATGTCTACGACGACGCCAACTTTTGGCAGAACCGCTCTGATAGTGGTACCGCTAGTTTTATCACTCACACAACCGATCACCCCACCGTGGCCTTCTACGACCTGCCTGGCAAGATACAATCCCAGACCAGTTCCGACGCCGAATCTCTGACCCTGCCAAAATCGCTGGAAGAGGTTTTGCAGGTCGTTAACACCTATCGGTTCACCTTGATTGTTGACCGTCAATTCGTATGAGTCCGGGGTGAGCTCTGAGAAACGAACCGAGATGCGGGCCCCGGGCGCCGAGTAATCGAGCGCGTTCGACAATAGATTGAATACGACCCGACGAAGCGCGAGCCGGTCGCCCTCGATAGATGCAGATTCCGGAATCGAGACATCGATGGCAACCTTTTTCGCCTCTGCAATCGGCCGAATCTCATTTACGCATTCGCGAATCAAGTCCACAAACTCAAAAGTCATAAAATACAGCTCGTCAGTCTGTGCCTCGTACTTCAAGACTTGTAATAGGTTATTTACCATTTGAAGAAGATTCGAGTTACTGTTATGCAGCATGGTGAACAACTCCCTCTGCTCAGGGTTGATATCACCTGCAGTGCCATGGAGAACGGCTTCGAGAACTTTCATCGCTCCTACAATCGGGACTTTCAGGTCATGTGCCAAAGACGCCATGAAATCCTCACGCTGCAAAATGAGCTTTTCTCTATCAGTCACGTCTGTAAACATTCCGAGAATGCCAACTACCTCTCCGTTTAGATCATGAAGAGGTATCTTGCTCGTGCTCAGCCAAATGGTTTTGCCATCAGCATTATTGAAAGGTTCAACAATGTTGTACTCCGGAGCATTCTTTTCCATCACGTACTTGTCGCACGCACGAAAGAAATCAGCTTGCTCCTTCGGTACGTTTTGGAAGTCATAGTCAGTTTTTCCGATTACCTCGCTGGGGTCACTGAAGCCGGCATTACGAGCAAACAATCTATTGCAACCGAGAAACACTGAGTTTTTGTCTTTCCAGAAAATCGACTGGGAAATATTGTCCATCACTGACTGCAACATTATTTGTGCTTGTTTCTGATCATCAATGTCCGTGCAGGTTCCGAACCACTGGAGAACGTTACCTCCTTCATCCTTCACCGGATGCGCTCTGCCGATATGCCAGCGAAAACTGCCATCGGATCCTCGTCTCAAACGGTATTCGATTTCGTAGGCTTCACCGTCGAGAACCGCCTTGGACCAGCGTTCTGAGCATCGTTCCAGGTCCAGCGGGTGCAAAATCGATTTCCAGCCATCGCTTTTCAATTCGTCGAAGGTCTTTCCCGTGTAGTCGAAATACTTTTTATTGAAGTATTCCGGGAGCCCATCACGATTAGCCGTCCACACCATTTCGGGGAGAGCATCCGCGATCTGAGATAAAACGAGGTGATACGACTGATTAGTTTGCTTTGTTGTTGAATCCAAGTTGCCACTTCCGCAGAATTAAACGACTATCTAAGAGCTGCGATTGAGATACCAGGAATTTCGTCTCAGCATTATTGCTTTTTGCCCAGAATACGGCATTTTTTACCAGTAATTTTTTCCTTGTGACACTTCTATACTGGTATAGTGGAAAGTATCATCACTGGCTGAGAATCGGAGAGTGCCGAATGCGAAATCCGGAGTTAAGAAGTTTGACTACGGCAATAGCATTGTCGACGATTGCACTGCTCGCGACGGCGCCAGCAGACTCCGCCAACACGCGACATCTGGTGACGGGAGCGCAGAACACCGAGCGCACCAACCGCCTGACGAGCGAAATCAAATGGCACCGTTCGGTCTCTCAAGCAGAAGAAGATGCCCGTAGAGAGGGCAAGCTCGTATTTTGGGTTAACATGTTAGGCAGTCTTTCCGGCGCCACCTGAAGCGCCGGCAATAGCCTGAGGGCCGTGAGCCTCTCACAAGAACCAGCTTTTACAACTCTCAAAAATTATTTCGTTTGCGGTTACACAGATATAACAAATCAAAGCTACGCAGGCATTTCCGGACGGCACGAACGACAGGGCAATGCGACGGTCACGACCAACGGAGCAGGACCGCACAACCTGCAACTGTTCATGTTATCGCCTGACGGAACTGTATTACATTGTCTACCCGGTTACTGGGATCCGCGGGACCTCTCGCAGGAGATGAAGTTTGCCTGGCAACTGAACAAAGTCTATACAGACAGCACATTGAATCGCAGCCAAAAGAATCAATTGTTTCAACAAATGCAATTGGCACACATCAATCAGCACCCTGTGCAGATGACTAGACGCAGCCATATGCAAGGGTTCGACCAACAATACGAAGCGCACTATAAACTGAATACATCCGACACCATACTCGATACCAGACTTGCAAAACAGGGCATGGACGAAAATGGACATCCTCCGGGTCAAGCGTTTAAAACCTGCGACGTGATTATGCACGAGCGCATGGCAAAGCGACCATTCATGCCGTTTCAGCGGTTTGACGTCGCCAGTTTTTCGGACTATGGAAAACCGCGATACGACAAAAACGAAGACGGCACCGACCCGTATTCCGGAAGAATGATTGGCGAAAATCACGATGGTCCTACCATTGGAGATCGCGAGACGGCAGAACGGATCACAGAGCAACATAAAACCCATGCGGAGAATTCCGCTGACAGCGGATCACAGTGGGGACAAGGTGGAGGTACGTCTTCCAACGCGAGCTGGGGTTCTCAATCGAATTCCGCACTGTCTAACTCGAGCGGTGCCGGCTGGGGCGCTCGCGCCACATCGTCAGCGAACACCGCCTGGGGTGCTCCTGATCCACGCCTCCAGAAGATGCAAATGAAAAACGCCGCAAAGAATAATCAAAAGCAACGCGGACGCTAGGGACTAGACCGTCACTCGTAAGTTCGTAGCCGTGCAAACGGTATTACAAGTGGTGCCGTGTTCGCGCGTATGGTCTTGTCGAAATATCGAAACCGTTAAAGTACTTTCAAAATTCACATTAACGAACGTTTCACTGCAAGATATACAGAAGACTCGAAGCCTATGCCCAGTCGATAAACGCCAAAACCCTTTATGAGAAAGGTTTTTCCAAGCGGTTAACTTCGATCTAACCCACGGACGCTATTATAAAACTTGTCAGCACCTTCATAACGGCAGCAACGAATCACATGGGTCGTTTAGTACAAAAATTTGGCGGAACTTCAATCGCCGACGTCGGAAAAATCAAAGCAGCAGCCGAGATCGCAGTGGCAGCAGCACATGAGGGAAATGAGGTAGCCACCGTAGTTTCCGCGATGGGACACACAACCGATCATTTGATCGGCATGGCTGAAGAAATTACTAACGCTCCTAATGCCAGAGAAATGGACATGCTCCTTACAACCGGAGAGCAAGTGTCCATCGCCTTGATGTCAATGGCAATTCAATCGATGGGCTATCAAGCTCGTTCATTTACAGGATTTCAGGCGGGCATTATCACCGAGAGCAATCACGGACTCGCCAAGATTCAGCATGTTGCGCCAGACGCAGTTGAAGCCAGTTTGCAGCGCGGTGAAATCGCGGTTATCGCAGGTTTCCAGGGCGTCACTCCAAACAACGAACTGACCACTCTGGGACGCGGTGGCTCCGATACGACGGCAGTCGCAGTCGCGAGCGCTCTCAATGCAGATCGCTGCGACATCTACACTGATGTGAACGGCGTATACACTGCCGATCCAAGATTACTTTCGGATGCCAGAAAGCTAGCATCAGTAAGCTACGAAGAGATGCTCGAACTTTCTGCGACAGGCGCGCAAGTTCTCGCAGCCCGAAGTGTTGAGTTAGCAATGGATGCACAAGTTCCACTGCGAGTTCGTTCGACATTCGCTCCCAAAGATGTCGGCACACTGATCGGTCCACGCGTAATGGTGCCCGAATACACTGTTTGCAGCATCGCTTGTGACATGACCCAAGCGGCACTGACACTTAAATCCAGAGTAGTCGATAAAAACCACGCTTCGTTGGAAGGTATTTCAGCACTGTTCACTCGCCTGGAAGAGCTCAGAATCAATACGGACATGCTCATGCTCCTCGCTCATGAGGACGAACCGTCTCAAGAGATGGCATTTACAATCGACCGCAAGTCACTTGGACGAGTACAGTCACTGATCGAATCACTCGGACAATCGCTAGGTAATCCACGCGTTAATGTAGAAACAGACATCGCGCGCATCTCGGTGGTCGGACGACGCTTGACTCAACGACCTGAGGTGGTGGCGAGTGTGTTCGAAGCGCTTCAAACCGCAGGAATCCCGGTCAACATGGTCGCGACAGGAGACATGCGAGTCAGCGTCCTGCTTCCTGCAAAATATGCTCGCGAAGCTGTTCGCGTGATTCACTCTCGTTTTAAACTCGAAGAAGACTGCTTCATCGCGTAAGCCCTGTGAAACACGATTTATCGGTTTCCGCACGGCGAAAACACCGTCACAAGCCGATTGGTGCATTCTTAAACGATATGCGATTGATATGTTCTGACAAAGCGAGGCTTTGCGCTTGGCGTCCATATAGGGTATTCTGGCCGCAGTTCACGATATGACAGGGAAAGAACAATGAACATTTTCGATAAAGTAAAATCAGCCGCCGGAAAAGTCGCAGACGAGACCAATCGTGCAGCGAAGAAGGGCAAGCTGAAGTTAAACGTAGTAACCCTGACTTCAGAAAAGAACAAGCATCTGCAAACCATCGGTTTGCGCGTCTACACTTTGCTGGAAGAAAACAGCGCCATTGACGGCAATGTAATCAAAGAAAAAATCAAAGACGAGATCAATCAGATCCAACGCATTGACGACAAGATCAAACAGATTGAAGAAGATCTCGAAGACCTTCAAGCAAATTCGCAACACGTTGACGTCGATGACGTCACGGATGAAGACGAGGAAGAAGAGTCGGCTGACGCTAAAGATGATAATGCCGGCGACGCGAACGCGAAAAAAGAAGAATAGTTCTCTCTAGAATGTTCGCCTTTTTATACTCAACCGAGAGCGTAATTTGATGTTAGACAAAACCAAAACGAATGTTGCCAGAATCGCACTGACTCTGACTTTCGCCACTGCATGCAGTTCTGCGGCGTTAGCTGATTCAATTTCGCCAAGCATCGGAGATGCAGGCAAGGTTTATTCAACTGAGAAACCGGACAGTTCGTATTTCGGAACCGGATCTACCGCGAAGTTGAGCGAAGCATCGGCATTGCGCTTCAAAGCCGACCAGCTCATCAGTGAAGGTGAGTTGGACGACGCGATGAAAGCGCTGGCCAAAGCGGTTCAATTCGACCCTCAAGATCCGACTGGTCATCTAATGCTCGCGCGAGTCATGACGCAAAAAATTCGTTCGAATCGCAAGTCCGTTGATTGGGATTTGTACGCCCAGTGCATCGATGAATGGACCCTGCTGGCCAGACACGATGCGGATCATCTGGAGCAACAAGAAGCCCGCACCGCCATCCAAAGTTTAAAACGAATGGCAAAAGCGCAAATTGCGCAGACCAAAGGCAAAACACAGAAACGGTCTATGCTAGCTGGTCTCAACCCACTGAATCGGTTTAAATAAACGCCAGGTCTAAGAGGTTTTACTGCAGGCGACCTGGTACCGCGGGCGATACTGTTGAGCAAGTTCGAGCTCCTGGTCTTTGAGATTCTCTATGTCATATTGGTTTGAAAACGCGCTTTCAAAGCCTATTTTCATGACTTCCTGAAGCCTTGGAATGGAGACTGGTTCTCCCAGAATTTCAAACAGATTGGCGTGTCGTTGAATCTCAGTTTTCGAACTTTCTCCCTGCGTGGATTCGCCTTCCTTCAGCAGAAGATTCATGAGGTCCTGGGGCTGGTTCAACAAAATGGAACCGTGCTGTAGAACAGCGGACTTTCTCCGCAATTGAGCACTGCCAATCATTTTCTTGCCCTGATAATGCAAATCAGCACTTGTCGTAGCCAGAAAACAATCTTGCGCATTCTTGTAGTTGCTTGATGACTCGCCAAGTTCCAACTCAACACCGAGTTCTTTAAACGCAAGAATCAGACCTTGACAAATTTGTTTGTAAGCCCCGATCACGCTGTCACTGAGGGCGCCACCAAAATCGTCCGCACCACCGGCGCTACCGACGAAGGAATAGGTCAGTTCAAACTCATGCAGCACCGCTCGCCCACCGGTGGGGCGCCTGACCACATCGTATCCGCGAGACTTCATTCGAGACTCGATTGTATTAGATAGTTTCTGCCCGTACCCTATTGATACCGCGCGCGGTTGCCAACCGTATAACCGCAAAGTAGGAGTGACTGAACCGTCTAGGTGCGCGTCCAGGATTGCCTCATCGATAGCCATGTTGTCAGCGGCATCGTGAACGGAATATGGAATCAATCGCCAGTGTTTAGTCATTGCTTAAATTATGAACTGGGAGTGGGCTCTCAAGCCATTGTTTGTGAACCTGGTGTGCGAATCTCGAGACCATCTGGTGTCAAACTCCGAAACGGGTTCGGGATGAGTTACGAAACGCTCGCCTTCACCAGTGGTGCCTCAGGAACTTTGGAATCGCTAAAGGTAAAAGCGGCAATCATTTTATCCTTAACGGAATCGAATTGCTCTTGCGACTGCGCGTGAACGGTGGCAAGCGAAGCGCCGCCCGGTACCTCGGTTCCAATCTTCGCTTTCAGGACAACGCCCACACCGAGATCGATTGGATCGCCTTTTTTCTCGCGACCTGCACCCATAATTTTTAGAGCCTCAGCGATTTTTCTGCCATCGAGATGCTCAACCCATTTAGTGCCACCATGTGGAGACTTCAATTCAAAAGTGCATTTAGCCGTCGGCATGATGCTGTAATCATCGATTACTTTATCGTCGCCGCCTTGCGCCAATACTAACGTTCGGAAGAACTCCAGAGCGGTGCCATCACTGATCAGTTTCTTCAATTTCTCGCGTGCATCGTCCTGATTTTTTTCTTTCCCGGCAGTAACGAGAGCCATGGATCCCAATGCCATGCAAAGTTCGTGCAGATCCTTTGGTCCATTTCCTTTCAAGGTTTCTATAGCTTCGATAACTTCGACGGTATGACCGACAGCATTTCCCAACGGCTGTTCCATGTCCGTGACCACGGCGTTGACCGGTCTTCCCAACGTTTTGCCAACCGCTACCATTGTTTCAGCAAGCGTCTTAGCTTTCTCGACGGTGTCCATAAAAGCACCGCGTCCTGCTTTGACATCGAGAATGATCAAGTTAGCCCCAGCCGCCAGTTTTTTAGAAACTACCGATGCAGCAATTAATGGAATTGATTCGACGGTTCCGGTCACATCACGCAGGGCATAAATCTTTCCATCTGCTGGAGCCAGTTCTGCCGTTTGTCCGGCGATCGCCATCGATTTTTCTTTTACCTGCTGCACAAACTCATCTTTAGGAAGAGTGGTGCGAAAACCAGGAATCGCCTCCAATTTATCAATGGTGCCACCAGTATGACCAAGACCACGACCTGACAGCTTAGCCATCGGAATCCCTGCTGCAGCAAGCAGTGGCACGAACACCAGAGTAGTTTTGTCACCCACGCCACCAGTGCTGTGTTTGTCACCAATCCAGTCAGCAACGTGAGATAAGTCGAGGACTTCACCAGACCGGCACATGCAGTCGGTGAGCCAGGCGGTTTCCTTGTGGCTGAGACCGCGCCAGCAGACTGCCATCAACCACGCGCTCAGTTGGTAATCGGGAACGGTGCCGTCCATGGTTCCATCGATAATGAATTCGATTTCTTCCTTGGAGTGCTCATTGCCGGCTCGTTTACCGACTATCAAATCCACCATTCTCACTGTGCTTATCTCCTCAGTCGATTATCGACAGATCAGTAAAAACCGCTTGAACAATAGGTTATGGCTCGAATTAGCCAAAAACTTCAGGGAGAAATTTGCTTAAAAATTTCCACTTAGTCAATGTACACTCTTGACTACTACGATTAGACGTGAATAATAGTTGATAGGGAGTGAGACCACGTTTGTATATACTAAAAGGTCGGTTCTCCTCCCACCTCTTTCATTGGCTATTTTTACAGATCCTAATACCATCGAATCCATCAATAACCCGACCCAGCTTGGTTTACCAAGGGTTGGGCAAATTAATTTCAGCAATTGCCTGCCGATCAATCTGCCGATCGAACTGGGAAGAGTCGCATTGGAAGCGAATCTTATTGACGGCACGCCACAAGAACTAAATTTGCTTATCGAAGCAGGCGAACTCGAGATCAGCTCCAGCAGCTCGTTTCTTTATCTCAGCCGCAATGATCTGGAATTAATACCAAACCTTTCAATTTCTTGTTTTGGCCCAGTTGGCAGCGTTTTATTTTTTTCTAAATGTAAACCGGAGCAGCTCGGCAATGCCCGAGTCGCAGTCCCTCGAGCATCTGCAACTTCAATACGGTTGTTGTCGTTAATGCTGCAGATCGAATATGGCTGCAATCCAAAACTTGAAGTTGTTCAAAATCCAAAAATCGGCGAGGAAGATTCTGACTTCCAAGGAGCGCTTGTCATCGGTGACGAGGCGCTGAGAATCGACGATGAATTTTCAGAAGGAAATTATCGTGTAGACATGGGCGAGTGGTGGACCAGCAGGATGAAGCTTCCGATGGTCTTCGGAGTTTTTGTTGCCAGGCAAAATTTTATAGAACAAAATCCTGATAGTTATCGTCATATCAGTGAGAGCCTTCAAACCGCCAGAGCGATTGGAACCGGGGAGATGCTGGAACAAGTCATAGAACGAGCTGTGAGCATGACTGGTTTGAGCCGCGCGCGGATGGAGACTTATTTCGTGGACAACCTCAACTGGCGCCTCGACGAAAGTCATCGTGAAAGTCTGGCGTTGTTTTCGAAACTTCTTCGTCACAACAACCTGCTATAAATATAAGGCTTGTCACGAGCCGCATCAATGAAATCCGCAGTCACGAACTTGATTCTATTAGCGTTGCTTTGGTCACCCTCAGCAGCAGGCGCTGCCAACGACAAAGCGCCCGACAACGCGAAGGAAGCGGTCTCCGCTGCGTTAAAAGAAGAAATCGTGTCTGTGATTATGGAAGCAGACACACGATTCTCTCAAGGCGAGTACGAGCTGGCAGCGGGACTGTACAAGCGTCTCATCACGATAGCGCCGAAGCACCGTGAAGGATATCTGGGACTGGGCCGAATAGAGTTTTTGCAGGGCGACAGTCAGAAGGCACTTGCGCACTTCAAACAAGCAGTCTCAGCAGCTCCGCAGTCCGCACCTGCTCACTTCGAGCTGGGTTCCACACTCTTGAGCATCGGCAAGCTCAATGATGCTCTCAAAGAACTTACGTTAGCGAATGAACTCGATCCGCGACGTCCGGAAATTCAATATAGACTCTCGCAAGCGCGCTCTCTAGTCGAAGCGTCAAGGCTCACGCCGAAGGCGGGCATCATCAGAATTCCAGAGCGTTGGAGCGATTATCGCGCCGGCGTTATACAGCCACCGATCGATTCACAAGGCGCCGTGGCGATGGCATCCGGCATAGCGACCGGTTCTACACCGTCTGCGACAGGTAATGGAACGATCTCGCCACCCGCTGCAATTGGTTCCGCGCCGAAAAATCCTCAGACTGACCTCAAGGATCCGACTGCACTCCCTACTGGCTTGGATAATCTCGACATAGATCAATCGTCGGAAGTGAGCCTCGTCTATCGATTACTTACGAGCGGTCGAGTTGAAGAAACAATGCAACAAGGGCTGCACGCGCTGAAACAGCAGCCAGATAACGCCAGTTTGCGATACCAGATCGGATTGATGTACAAAGTCAGAGGCGAAATAGACAAGGCTATTGAAACCTTTGAGGAGTCGCTTAAATACGACCCCGAGCACACCCAGGCACTCTCGCAATTGACTGAACTTTTTATTTCCAGAAAGGAAATGGATAAGGCCAAAGCCGCGGCAACTCGCTGGGTGGAAGCGGATCCCGATAATCCGAATGCGCATTTCAGCATTGCCTGGACGTACATTGTCGAGCGCTCATTCAAAGAAGCGCTGCCTCATATGCGTGCCGCGGCACAGCTCGATCCTCGCAATACAGACTTGTTGAACCATCTCGGATTGGTTTTGCGCGAACTTGGCGACGACCACGAGGCGTCCGTTTATTTTCAAAGGGCAATGGTGTTGAATCCGACTTCACCGGCTCCTCGCCTCAACCTCGCGATGATCGAATTGTACGATCAGCGCAATCAAGAAGCACGCGAATTGATCAAACCGCTTTTAGAGAACGCCACCGTCACTCCACACGTCCGTTCAGTGGAAGCATTGATAGATGCTCGAGACGGGCTCAGTGACGAAGCGGAACGCAAGGCTAGTGACGTCTTGAGAAGTGTTCCACAAAACCCGATCGCATCTCTGGCACTGGCAGTAGTGGCAAAGAACAAAAGTAGACTCGATGACGCTGCGTCGATTCTCGAAAACGTTTATAAAACCAGCGCGAAAAATGCACTGGTAATCCATGGACTGGCAGAAATCTATCTTGCTCAAGGGAAAACCGACAAAGCGATTGAGTTTGCGAAAATTGCACACAACCGTTCTCCCAACAAATTCTTGATTGCTAAAACACTTGCGCTGGCTTTGGCTAAAGCGAACAACACAGTGGTGGCACTAGACACAATCAAGAATATGAGGGATCTTGGCGATGACCCGGACAAATTGTTTCTGTTAGAAGCCAGCATTCTCGATGCCGCCAACGACCGAGAAGGGGCGCTGAAGCAC
Organism: Obscuribacteraceae bacterium (SeqCode); assembly: GCA_044225915.1. Taxonomy (GTDB): domain Bacteria; phylum Cyanobacteriota; class Vampirovibrionia; order Obscuribacterales; family Obscuribacteraceae; genus JADYXR01. The sequence continues at coordinate 104,880 of JBGAHZ010000024.1, read as the reverse complement.
TATCTTGCACTGGCCGAGAAGCAGCCGCAGAATGACGAACTAGCGCTGAAAATCGCGCACCTTTATTACATCGAACGGAAAACCAAGGATGCATCATTGGTGGTTGATACCATTCTAAGCCGCTCTCCGGATAACAATCACGCTCGATTGTTGAAGGCATCATTGCTCTACGATTTAAGAGATTACAAAGGGAGTTTACGACAGGTTCAACTTGTCACTCCTGATGAGGACCTCGATTACGAGACCACTTGCCTCACTGCGCGTGCTAGCTTCAAGTTGAAGCGCTACTCTGAAGCGGCGCAATTGTTCAAATCTGCTCGCAAGAAACAGCAGCTGACGACAGACGATTTGATCATGCTCGCGCGCGCACTGCGTGAGACAGACGAGTCCGCTGAGGCGGATGAGATCCTGTCGCAGATCAAGTCGGTGAAGTCGCAAGGTAAGCGGAGCCAGGGCTAGCATCGGATCCTGTGAGTATCGCTCCTGGAGTACGGATCCTGGGAGCGCAGGCTTCCAGCCTGCTTCGAAAAAAACCGGCACGATAGTGAAACTTCCAATTTTATAACAGCGCATAACCATGCGGTATAGAAGCAGGCTGGAAGCCTGCGCTCCCAGGATCTGATACGAACAGTCTCACGTCCGCAGGTCTACTTCAAGCCGTCGGGGTCAGTGATGGCGGCTTCGTCTTGCTCTTCGAGAGCGGGAACGACTTCGCTATTACCCTGACCGGGTATCGTGGCGGCCGTTTTAGGCTTGAGACCACCAGCCATTTCTTCGCGAAGTAAGCGCTTGAATTTGTTCAATTTCTCTTCTTGCTCGTTGAGCTCTTTCGCCTTGGCGTCGAGGCGCTGTTCTTCAAGAGTCTTCACTTCTTTGTTGGAAGTATTATCTTGTTCTTGCAGTTTGTTCAGAATCATCAAACCGCCGAGAAACATACCGACGCAAAGGAGGCTGATTGCCGCCACCAGTAGTGTGTTCGGTTTAGCAGGTTGAACTACTTCCGGACGATAAATCAAAGCTTCCTTCATGTCCGATGCGTACTGGAAGCGGCTGTCCGGATCCTGATGTGTAGCGCGTTCTACGATCTCGGAAATATGATCGGACGCGTTCGGATTCAAAGTTTGCGGTGACGATGTCGTCAGCGCAAGAGGATCCTGTCCGGTCAACAAAAATTGAATGGTGGCACCAAGCGCATATATGTCCGAGCGTTGATCGGCGGCGCCCCAGTACTGCTCAGGCGGCGAGTATCCTTGAGACACAACGTGCGTGTTGTCTTCGGATTCTTGGAATGGTCTTGCGATTCCGAAGTCGATGAGCTTCACCTGATCGTTTGTATTGATCATGATATTGCTCGGCTTCAAATCGCGGTAAATAACGGGCGGATCGTGCGTGTGCAAGTAAGTCAAAACATCGCAGATCTGGGCAGCCCAATCGATGATCATTTCTTCGTCAAATGGTTCCTTACGCTTGGTCATCATCTCGTGAAGATTCTGACCCTGCACGTATTCCATGACGAGATAGTATCGACCTCGTTCGCTAAATTGATCGAGAACACGAACGATATTTTTGTGGTCCAGATCAGCCAAAACGCTGACTTCACGCATGAAGAACTCGCGGGCTTTCTCTTTGTCTTCGCCGCGAATGAAGTCGTCTCGAAGCTCCTTCACGACCGCGGATTTTTTCTGCTGACTCAGGGTCGACAGGTTTAAATCCCGCGCCATGTAGACCGTTCCCATGCCTCCCTGACCCAGGCGATCGACTACTTCCCAGCGTCCCTTGAGCACGAAAGGAAATTCCGATGCGGGACCGCTGTTGTGTCGGTAGTTATCGTTGAAATTGGACGAGGACATAGAAACGACCATCAGGTTAGCTGGGTACTGTTAGTATAACAACAGTCAATCGCCTATGCGAGCAGGATTAATCTGCGTTATCGGATTCTGTAAACCCGGGAGACCACCACAGGGTAGCGGTTTTCAGGTTCTTTATATTTTAAGGAGACCGTGGTCCCTCGATCGAAACGTCTTTTTGCGAGGACAAATTTAGTGTGAGCCTTGCGGGTATCTATGCACAACCGCAACTATTTCGACAAAATTGTTCCGCCGACACTCTTTTCTCCATTTCGGAAAATCCAGGGTGGTATCGGATTCGATGCCGACCACAATCCACGGTGTGATGTCTTCGCTGCTGAATGGTAGCGCTTAAGCATCTCGTCTTTGGGCGCATACTTATCGCTCCACCAAGCCAGCCCCTGTTTTACAAGCTCTTGGTTGAGGTTGGTTCCATCGGGCAAAGTGATCACACCAAGCAATCTATCCATTTTGTCTTTGCCCATCAATTCGATGGAGACGACCTTGCCATAGCACTTTTCGTCGGTGTATTTTTTCGCCTCGGCTCCAAAACTTTGAGTCAGCTCCGGACAATCGATGCCGTAGAAAACGACTGTAGCTTTGGTATCACTAAGCTGAATCCGCACGGTATCACCGTCGACGACAGCTACGACTTTCGCAGAGAACGAAGCGGCGAATGCTGGTCCATTAAAAACGAGAGTTAAAAACAACATTACGGAAAGTATGTTAAAAGACCTCTCCAACCGCCCAATAGAGCGGCTTTTCGAGTCGCATTTCCTTGCTGAAATCTGCATAGTTTCACCCACATCGACTAACGTTCGAAAACCTATTTATGCATGATAGAAACTAGGATCTCTTTACTATAGTTCATTGAGAGCTGCGCGTAAACCGCTAAGCATGAGCAGAGTCGGCACGTCTGTCATGCACATTCCAAGTCATCACCAGAAGAAATATTGAGAGAAGAGCGGCTCCAATGATTGCGGAGAAACCCACGTTCCAGCCGAAGTGTTGGACGATGTTGCCGATGCCCAGTTCTGCAGCCGTAGCTCCGAGATAGCCAAACAAACCAGTGAGACCAGCGGCGGTACCCACTGCTTTTTTCGGCACCAGATCGCATGCAGCTACCCCGATCAGCATGACAGGACCGTAGATCAAAAATCCAATTGAGATCAGCGCAACGGAATCCAGCAAATAGTTTCCTTTGGGATTGAGCCAGTACAACAGCACCGCACCCGCCACTAAACTCATCGAGTACACCATGACTGGTGCCCTACGCCCATGAAATAATTTATCGCTCGCCCATCCAGAAAAGAGCATTCCCGGAATTCCGGCAAGTTCGTAAAGACTCGATTGCCATGCGGAATTCGTAATCGAATACCCTTTGACCTCGGTCAGATACGTCGGTGCCCAATTGAGAACACCATAACGAACGATGTAAACCATCACATTTGCGCCGGCAAAAATCCACAGAAACTTATTGTTGAGGACGTATTTAAACAAGATCTCGGAACCCGAAAGCTCTCTTTCTCTATCCTCCACAGCGGTTGATGGATAGTCGTTTTTAAACTCTTCGATCGATGGCAAACCGACCGATTGGGGAGTGTCACGCAAGAACGCGAGCACCATAACGCCAGTCACAATCGCAAGCACCGCAGGAACGTAAAATGCACTTTTCCATGATCCGAACGCAATGATTGAGTAGCTGGCGATGAGCGGAGCCAGCATTCCGCCTACGTTGTGAGCGAGATTCCAGATCGCCATTTTGGTTCCCCGTTCGCGATCGGAAAACCAATGCACCATCGTTCTTCCGCACGGCGGCCAGCCCATCCCTTGAAACCAACCATTGAACGACCAGAAGATCACCATGAAGATCAGTGAGGGCAAAAACCCGAAGACCAGGTTAACAACACCGGATAATATCAATCCACTCGCTAAAAAATATCGAGGATTACAGCGATCGGAAACGTTTCCCATCAAGAATTTGCTGAGCCCGTACGCGATAGTAAGCGCCGATGCCAGCATTCCGACATCACCTTTGGTGAATCCGAGTTCGCTGATCAAATACGGTTTTGCCAGGTTGATGTTGGAGCGAACGAGATAGTAGCCGGCATAGCCGACAAAGATTGTGCACAACATCTGAGCGCGATAACGTTTATAAGCCGAATCTATCTGCTCGGCGGGTAGACGATCAATGAAGGGAGCTGGCTTGTAGAGCTGGGAGATGAAGTTTTCGGCCATGGCACTCCCGCAAGCAGCTTATGACTTTGTGGACAACCAGATTACGAACACGCCGAATATGAGGCGATAGATGACGAACACCCAGGTCGAGTGATTCTGGAGAAACTTGATCAACCAATAAATGGCAATGTAACTGACGATTGTTGAAGCAAGCAAACCGATGGCGAGATTCACTACATCGCTCTGCGCGAAGCCGACTTCAATTAGTTCTTTTAATTCGAGCAAGCCGCTCAAACCAATTGCGGGCACTCCAAGAAGAAAGCTGAATCTGGCAGCATCGGCTCGATTTAAACCAAGCAGCATGGCGACAGTCAGCGTGGACCCGCTTCGCGAGCAACCTGGAATCAGTGCCAGAGCCTGGCCGAGACCTACTAGAAAACCCTCGTGTATGCTGACCTGATCCAATCTTTTTTTGTGACTGCCAAACTTCTCAGCGACAATCAGCATCAGTCCCATGACGATGGAAACAATGCCCACGACCAGCAAAGAACGCAATGGACTGTTGTCGCTTTCGAGAAGTTTCTTGAGCAACAGACCCAGTACGCAAATAGGTGCGGTACCGACTATGATACCAACGGCTAGACGGAAATCGGGAGCGGCATAATCTTTTTCTTTGATCGCTTTAATAGATCCGGTTGCGATTTCAACAAGTTGTTTAAAGAAGTAAGTCATTACAGCAAGAACAGAGCCTAGCTGAAGAACCGCTGAATAGGCGGCTCCAGGGTCTTGCCAGCCGAGCGCTGCCGGCACAACGCGCAAATGCGCACTAGAACTGATCGGCAGAAACTCAGTCAGCCCCTGCACCACTCCCAGTACCACAGCCTCTACGAGAGATATTGATTCGCTTGCCACTACCTGAGGTTTCCTCGAACTAAAAATCTAATTTTAATCTACTTTCGCAGAATCGGACTCATCATATTGATCCGCAAATTCGATGTCTTCATCGCCGATGACGCGCAGGTCTTCAGCCGACACTGCCTGATCGTCTCCGAACGAATCCGGTGCAGGCGTCTTCTTAACTTGCTTCGCCCATGAGGTCATTCCTTCTCTGCCAGCAGCACCACCGGTGGTTTTATCCAAACTGGCATCGCGCGGTGTTCCACCAACGCGAACGAGCACCCTGTCCAAAATTTCCGAAGACTCCTGCGATAACGCAATGAATTCCAATCCTAGAGTTGTTTTGTTAGCGAGCCAATTATGGTCTACGCGCAGTACCCTGGCTGTAAGTGTGACGTCGCCATCGCCAGTGTGCAAGACGGCATTGATTTCGCGACCGACATCCACTGCGACTGAGTCGATCCGCGAAGTCTCTATTGCAGAGCCGGATCTGCAAAGATCAACAGTTTTAAAATCTTGCTTTTCCAGCCCATCGATGTCGAGCGAAATCGTAACTGGAACTTCGATGGAAACGCGATGCGCTTTGCGTTTTTGCGATGCCGGTTCTAACTTCGGCGCAGCGCACACCAATACTTGGCGCCCTTTCGAAATCTGTGTGCCGAGTACCGTCGACTGCCACATTCCATTAAAGGTAAGACGTGGAGAGTCGTTAACAAACCAGATCTTCGTTCCTTTCGGCAAAACTTTGTTGGGATCTCGGCTCGTTCTAACTTGAATCAGCAGTTGGCTGCCAGTACGTTCGATAATCGTCGCCCGACCAAAACCCATCTCCCCGGGACTCGTCTCTACTTTTACTTTCAAAACCTTACCGGGTTGAAACATCGATTTATTCCTTGCACAGAAATTTTGGTAAAGGCGTCACGCGGACCTGGCGAACGACATCTGTTTAAGTCAATCACACCCGAACGAGAGGGACCCAAACAAATCAGCTCGTTCGACTATTATGCCATCTCCACGAGAAGAGGTCAGCCGTTTACTTCTTTTTTGACGAGTAATACGAGGTCGTAAGCCTCGGATTTCCGCATGCCGAAGTTGGTGACCAGTTCAGCCGTAATCTCCTTAGATGACGTCTGCTCGGTCAACCTGTCGGTGACATATGTTCTGACAACGTCGGGGTCATGCTCCTGAATCGGCTTGGATTCAGCGCCTTCAATGACAAGCGCGAATTCGCCGCGCAGGCGATCATCGGTCAAGAGTGATTCGAGTTCGCTCAAATTGCAGCGTATGTATTCTTCGAATCGCTTTGTCAGTTCTCTGGCGAGACAGACTCGCCGCTCGCCAAGCACCTCGTGGACCGCGGCAATCGTCTTTTTCAAACCGTGTGGAGAAACATAGAAGACAAGCGTTCGTTCTTCAGCAGCCAGCGCTTTCAATTTTGCTTTCAGAGTAGAGGTTTTGTCAGGAAGAAAACCTTCAAATACGAATCGATCGCATGGCAAGCCGCTGCCGACGAGAGCCTGCACGAAAGCAGTCGGTCCTGGAATGGCGATAACGTCCATGCCCAGTTCAATAGCCAGGCTAACGATGCGTTGACCTGGATCCGAAATCAAAGGCGTCCCGGCGTCAGAAATCAAAGCAACTTTCTGATTCTCGGCGTTGGCGGCGGCGAGCAGCTCACGGCGGGCTTCTTCGTTGAACTTATGACAACTCACCATCTTCTTATTAATGCCGAAGTGGTTGAGCAGCTTGATGGTGACACGAGTATCTTCGACCAATAGCAAATCGGCCTCGGACATCATCCGTTTAGCACGCTCGGAAATATCTTCGAGGTTACCTATCGGTGTCGAGATTATGAACAGGCTTCCTGACATCACGCCACCTTTTGAACTGACTGTCAATTTCTTCGAAACTCAAGCGAATTCAGCAATTAGCCGATCGTGCATGTAGAAAATAGCAGGTCGATATAGACTTGTGTGCATAAGTTTTCTACAGGTTTTTGACAGGTGTCGATATTTAATCGTACAGCTTAAGCATTAACCCTTGTCGCTCTGTTCATATCTCTGTGAACGCCAACCGGTGATGCTTCCGGCTGCTCGCATTTAAATTGAATGTAGAGTATCGTAGCCGATAGATATCCTGCCACAAATAGAAAGCCAGTCGCCCTTGCCGCCGATTTCGACAGATAACCGAACTTTCAAAGCGTTCAGGCTTGCGATCGCGCACTCCATACTCCGTAACAATCCACATCTTTCCGCATTAGCACTGGATATAGCATCGCATGAGCATATCATCGAGCTTTGCGATGCATATGCGATGCGCTTGCTTTTGTTATGGATGGCCACCAAATATGGTTGCGATCTATCGTCATCATCTATACAGACGGACGTACCAGATGCGGTGTCATCGGCTGAGAGATTTCTTCTTTCCTTTGAGATATATCCTTTTGTAGAAACAATTGCGCTCGACAATCATTCAGAACTGGTGTCCGAAGCAAACGCCTTTCTTGATGCGGCTTTCCATCCGTCTATCGAACTGGCAGGCTCACTTCACGAACACCTGACAAGTTACGAATTGGAGCTTGTCGAAGAGAAATCAAAACCTTCGAAAGCACCGAGTCGCGAACGAAAAAACTTCATAGCGCATATACGAACTAGCGTTGACGGTAAATATGGACGACGCAAAAAAGGGCAGTTTTACACGCCACCATGGGTAGTGGACTACTGTCTTGAAAAGAGCCTTGGTCCAGACTTAATGGATTTAATGAAACGGCTCCAACAGCCAAAAGATATACCTTTTACCGTATTGGATCCGGCATGTGGCACCGGCAACTTTCTGCTTGGCATAATTAGAAATTTGCGCACCAGTGGCGCCACCGCCCGGGAGATATATACAGTCGCGTGCGAATCTATACACGGACGAGATATCGATGGACGATCGGTTGCTATCGCGATCTGGTCAATTGTTTTTACCGCCTGGGAAGCTGCCGGGGATGAGGTTGAAAAGCTGGACTTCAGCTTCCTCATAGAGCAGCTGCGGGCACATCTTCGGATGACAGACTCTGTTTTTGATTCATTCGGAGCTAAGGATCAAAACGAAAATCGATTCGACCTCGTGATTACAAACCCTCCATATATAAGTTTCGGAAGTCGCAATCAAGAACGTTTGTTAGAAAGCACCTCTTTGTTTTTACGGCACCACTTCCCGAATTCCGCCGAGTACAAAATTCGACTGAATTCGATTTTTCAAGAAGTCGCTCTCAACTATGTTGTCGATGGTGGCAAGATTTGTTTGTTCATACCTAACAGTTTTCTGACTGGACAAGGTTATGCAAAATTGCGAGCTAGTTTACTTAAACGAACGAGAATCCTGAGTCTGAGCGAGTTTCCGGAAGACGCGATGAAGGGCGCGGTAGTCGGCAGATGGTGCGTGGCGATTTATCAACGGGATGATGCCGGCGACGGAGACTTGAGATATCCGATCGATCTGGTACGAATTTCGAATTCAAACAGCTCGAATACTGAGAGTTCAACAAGCTCTCCTGTGCAGATACAACAATTGAAGAACTCTTGGTCCTCCAAAGTATTACTGACCGATTATAAAATTATGGCATCGCGGCTGGTGACAAACGATCAGAGCAGGTTTCGCCTGGTGTTTGAAAAACTCGATGAAGACCTGGCAGTGAAGCTGGAATCACTAGCACCATTGTCGACGGTAGCTCGTGGTCATACTGGCATACGAGCACGTGAAGGTCAGAAAACTATCGTTGCAGAAACGCAAAAAACTGCGCTGTATAAACGAGGAATAAAATCCGGTGGCATGATCACACCATTCGTCGCCGGGTGGGATGGAACGTGGCTAAAGATAGATCCGGTGCTGCTATTCGGTGGCGGCTTCGATCCAAAAGTAATTGAAAATCCAAAAATCTTGATGCGTCAAACTGCAGACAGAATCATTGCGGCATATGATGACAGCGGTCTGTACCACCTCAATAATGTCCATAGTTTTTCTTGTCAGCGCAGCAAGAGTCAACACGGAATCGACCTGCATCTGTTGTTAGGACTGATGAATTCGACGCTCTGGCATTATCTGTATCGGTTGAAAACGCGCGAAGACGGAAGAGCTCTTGCTCAGATCGATATAGAAACGGTTGAAACAATGCCGCTCCCAATTTGCGAAGCACGTCTTACTGAGCGCATTGCTGAGTTGTCGCGCGACCTTTCTACCACTCGGGATGTTTCGAGTAACGAAGTGGTGTCTCGTGACAACGATGACGAAATTCGCAATCAAATAGACCAACTCGTATATCAAGCCTATGGTCTGACGCCCAGAGAAATCGAACATGTAGAGCGCTGCCTCGGAGTAGGTTACAATAGCGCGTTGTTGAGAACGAGCGCACTGTAGGCGGATATTGAGCGGCATGAGAAAATTTCGTTTTTCTGTTTTTTGCATGGTTCTTGCGACCGGAATGTTCGGTTTTGACCTCGACAAAAAAGCCGAGTCAGCAACGCCACCACAAAATGAACCGGCAAAGAAATCTTTGCTCAAACCGATCGCCGCAGCAAAAGCCGCTCTCAATCCAGTCAATGCAGCAAAAGCAGCGAAAGAAAAAATTACCAACACGCTGAAGCCCGAAGATCAGCCTACACCGGTACGTGACAAATGGGCTCTTCTGGTGGGTCTTGAAGCATTCAACGATGACACCATTCGTCCGGTGAAAAATGCGCAAAGCAATGCTTCGATGTTGTCGACCTTTCTAGCCAGCCCGGAGCTTGGAAAGTTTGGTCCTTCCCGAGTTGTGATCGTCACTAACAACAAGGCGACGAAAAACAACGTGTCAAAAGCACTCGGCGATACCTGGCTTTTGAAGAACGCTTTGCCCAATGATTTGATCGTCCTCTACTTCTGCACGAGAGCACAACGTAAGGCCGACGGCAGCGATTTGCTGCTGTATATGTTCGATACACCGGCCAGCCAACCCGAGTTAGGCGCGATCGAGTTGAAAGCGACCCTGGCAAATCTGCAACGCAGAACGCAGTCAAAGCAGATTCTATGCTTGCTCGACACAGCTCCTATCAACAAGCAGAAGAAGGATGACGACGCCGATGAGCCGGCCACGCCAGCCGCAGCGGACGATGCCACCAAAATCACCTTGCAGAAAATAGCTCAGGACACGGGCACGACAATCCTCTCCAACACGGTGATCAACGGCAAATCGTATCCGTCATCGACAAAACCATGCTCGGCATTCATGGAGCAATTGCTCGAGGGGCTGGCAAGTTCCGGTGGCAATGTCGAATTTGCCCAGGTGGCGCAGTATGTCGAAAAAATGGTTCAAGACAAAGTGGCATCTGACTTTCACAAACAGCAGGTGCCGATTCTTGCAACTTCGGATGTCGGAGCGCCAATGCTGAAGACCATTATCGCAACACCAGTGAAGAGCGGAACTCCCGAAAAAATTGCCAAAATCGGGCACCCGGCTACCGCTGCCGGCAGTGGAAATCCGTCACCAAAAATTACCTCTATAAGTAGAACTCCTTCTAAATCAGCGCCTCGACCGAAAGAGGACGACGACGATGACGAGTCGTATGACGGAGCGACGTTCTCCAACGTCAATTTCGATTCTTACATGGACAAAATGAAGAAGGACATCCAGTCGAAATGGAAGCCGCCCAAAGGTTTTGACGCTCAGAAGGTAGTTACCGTTTTCTCCATCAAGAGGGACGGTACCATTGCCAACGCATCAATCGCCGACGGCAGCGGAGTTGAGTCCATTGACAAGTCCGCGCTGGAAGCGCTCGAGGCCGCCTCTCCACTCGACCCATTGCCGACAGGTTCGCCTCCTTACGTTCAAATGCGATACGTTTTCGAATGGAAAGTGACCAAAAACTGAGCCTGGATGGTTCACCCCACACCCGGGGTCCGGACGGCGATGGACGCCATGTGGCAGGTAATTAGATTCAAGACTCTAGAATCTGAACTGGATGATGATTCAGAACCTGAACTAATCAAGTCTTATGGGAGATTCATCTTGGACTACGTATTAACCGCATTGACGGTGTGTGGGGTAGGGCGTAAGCTCGTATATGAGGGCAGTACTGTAAGCACCCATGGCGCTCTAGGCATTTTAAGACCACCCACTCGAAGGACAACCCCAAGACTAGTTACTGCCGACCTGAGTCTTGATGTGGGTTAAAAAATCAGGAGTTCAAAAGAGAATTATGAGTAAATTCGAATCCGGCGATAGTAATAAGTCTAACTCCGGCAAACCAGCAGACAATAATCCGCTGGGAATGGAAGCGTTCGAAAAGCCGAAAACGACCGAGCAGCCGCAACAGAAGGCTGAGGCACAAACGCCGAAGACTCTAGACACGTCGGCTTTCTCGCAAACGGCTGACGCTGCCGCGGACAAAGCTGAGGAAAAGGCTGAGCAAGAGAAAAATCCGGAAACCGTTGAAGAGTTCAAGCAAAAGGAAATCGACAACAACAAGGCTATTCAAGCTCTTCCATCGTCAACAACGACTAGCATCGCCAACAAAATCACCGCGCTCAGCACTCCTGATGGCAGAGCTGTTGTGAAAGAAGGCGTTGTGACGGCGTACAACGATATGTCGGAACTGCCCAAAATGGCAGCGAAGATGCTGCATCCCGGCAATCCTAATCCACCGGTCGATCCAATTTCCGCAGCCGCCGGCTCATCGTGGGCGGCTCACACGAAGACAATCGAAGCTATCGTTTAATATTTGTCAGGCGAAAACCTCACCAGCAGGGCGCCTCACAGACACAGCGACAGACATAAGAATTAAGGAATTCCGCTCATGGCTAACCTGAGCGGAATTTTTTGTATGACTGATGCCACCGATTGTCAAGGAACCAAAAACAGCGCCAATTCTACAGTTTTCGTTTCCAAGATGCTGAATTCATCACCATTTTGGCGAATTTTTGGAACGAATTACGCACCAGCCGCGGAACTTTGTGAAGGAAGTAAACGGAGAAAGCCGGGTGGGACTTTGCACGGCGACGATGAGTGCTAGAATAGCTGGTCGTTATATGTCCATTCGGGGCGGAGCCTAGTCGTGCCTAATATCAAGTCTGCTATTAAAAGAGTTAAAACCGCGGAGCGCAATCGCCTTCGCAATCGTGCTTACAAGTCACAAATTCGCACAGTGCAATCGAGACTTGAAGACACTTTGAAGTCTGCCAACGTTGCTGACGTCGATTCGCAGCTCGCCAGCTTGTACGTCGTTATCGACAAAGCTGTGTCGAAAGGTGTGTTGCACAAAAACACCGCTGCTAGAAAAAAATCGCGTTTGGCGAAGAAAGCACACGTAGCTAAATCAACCGGAAAGTAAGTACTCTTTTCGTTGAGCATAATAAAGTTTCCAGTTATATTTAACGGGAGTTAGTCGTAGACTGGCTTCCGTTGACAACTTTCTACCGCCCAAATGCGGCATCCTGTGAGGCAAATTTGGAAATCAATGTGTCTTCCCGCGAGGGAGCTCTTCCGAAAAACTCGATTACCAGCTCGTCTAAGATACATCTAGAAGATATACACGCACCAATTCATTTCGTCGGAATTGGTGGCATCGGGATGTCGGCTCTGGCTCGGCTTCTTCTAGCGCGCGGAAAAAAGGTGAGTGGATCAGATAAGCAAGCTTCGGAAATTACCGAAGAGTTGCAGCAACTCGGTGCTGACATTCACATCGGGCACGGTGTCAACAACTTCGTCAATGCTGGCTGTTTGGTCATCTCTACAGCAATTTCAGCAGACAATCCTGAGCTGGTTAAAGCGAAGGAACTGAAAATTCCGGTCGTACATCGATCGGAGATGCTTTCTGAACTGACTCGAGGAAAGAAACTCATCGGCGTCTCGGGTACGCACGGCAAGACGACTACCACAGGAATGATTGCGCAGACGCTGATAGACGGCAATCTAGACCCTTCCGTCGTGGTCGGTGGAGTGTTTCCTAAGATCAAATCAAACGCGCGCCACGGAGACAATGATTACTTCGTTGCCGAAATCGATGAGAGTGACGGCACTCAAACTGTCGTCCAGTCCTATATATCGATAGTCACGAATATTGAAACCGATCACCTGGAAAACTATCCAGGCGGAATCAACGATATCGTCAAGGCGATGCGAAAGTTTATCGACAACACTCAGAAGTGTGTCGTCCTGTGCGCCGACGACGTTCATTGCCGGGAGCTACGCGCAGATATTTTAGCAACCAGTGCACTGCCCGTAGTGACCTACGGATTGCGTAATGAAAAAAATCCATGCGACTATTCATTCGAGAATGTCGGTTCATTCGGTCTGAAAATCTATCGCAAGGATGAAGTGCTCGGCACCATGAACATGAGCGTGCCAGGCGAGCACAACAAGTACAATGCGCTCGCCACACTGGTAGTCGCACTTGAGCTTGGCATGGATTTCAAAACGATCGCCGAGTCTCTGAAAACCTTCACTGGCGTCAACAGAAGATTCCAACTTCTTGGTGAAGAGAAAAACATTCTCGTCGTCGACGACTACGCGCACCATCCGACTGAAGTCGACGCGACCTGTAAAGGCGCGCAACAGTATATAGCCGAATACCGCATCAAGCCCGACGGCGCAAAAGGCCGTCTTGTAATTCTTTTCCAACCGCACCAACCTGGAAGATTGAAAAATCATTGGAATGAATTTTTGAAATGTTTCGACGATGCCGATCTGGTTTTCATATCCGACATATACATCGCTAGAGGCAAAGAGATAGCCGGTGTAACATCGGAAGGATTCGTAAAAGAGTTAAAACACGCAAACGCGCACTACATCTCGGGTTCCGTATCCGAGTTGGCAGCGAAGGTGATACCATACTTGCAACCATATGATCTGATCATGACTGTCGGTGCAGGTGACATTACCAGTGTTGGACCCAAAATTCTCGACCTTCTCAAACAAAGCAGCTAAGGCAATGGACGATGCTATCAACGCTCCGTTGGCTAGACACACGACCCTGAGGATCGGTGGCGAAGCCAATAGGCTGTGCCATCCGCACACTAAGGATGAGTTGGTAGAGCTCGTCGATCAATGCAATAGCAAGGGCGAGCCCTGGTTTATTCTTGGTGGCGGTTCCAATCTACTTATTTCGTCGGAAGGCTTCAAAGGAACTGTCATTCGCACGACCAATCTTCTCGAGATTACAAATCCAGAGCCAGGCATTCTGGTTGCCTCGGCTGGAGCCCGCCTCCCGCACATCGCGAAATTTGCAGCCAGTCTTGGATTGTCCGGGCTTGAATTCGCCGTTGGAATTCCAGGCACCGTCGGCGGTGGTGTGATTATGAACTGCGGCGCACACGGCAGCAGCATGTCGAATATTTTTGTAAGCGCTCTGGTTTTTGACACGACAACAAATGAGCTAAAGACCTTATCTAAAGACGATCTCGCATTCGAGTATCGTCGTTGCAGATTGGATCCTAATAAGCACGTGGTTGTCGAAGCACGCTTCAAAATGGAGCAAGGCTCTCGCGAAGCAATCGAGCTCAAGACAAAAGAGAACGAAGATTATCGACTGCGTACGCAGCCTATCGGTACGCCTAACGCCGGCAGCACCTTTAAAAATCCAGACCCACAGCGGACCGCGGGATTCCTTTTGGATCAAGCCGGAGCGAAAGAGTTGAAAGAAGGTCAAGCCGCTGTGAGCAGCCTGCACGCCAACTTCGTAGTCAACCTCGGCGGCGCGACATCAACTCAAGTGACGACGCTGCTCCGTAAGATGCAAGATCGAGTTCAAGAAAAATTCGACGTTCACTTGTCTCCCGAATGGAAAACGCTCGGACACTTTTCCGACGCCGAAAAGGAAGTTTGGAAAAAGCCTTAGTAGCAATGCTAGAGCGCAAAATAAGATGCAGGAGCTGTAATGCACGAGATGCAGGAGCTGTAATGCACGGATCCTGGGAGCGCAGGCTTCCAGCCTGCACCGACCTCCCAACGTGTACGTGCAAGATCGCGTACTATGAGATCCCAGCATTGTGGTCGACGTTTGCAGAGGTTCCTAACACTACGGCGCGTTGCAGTTCACGAATCCTGGGCGCGCAAACTTCTGGTGTGGTCGACTTCCAACAAACACTACCCGCTCGCCCATATGTTATTCTGCGCACCTGATAGATAACAAATGAAGATGCCGGATCGATCTAACTGTTGTGAGAAATCTTTCGAAATTATGCCCTCGCAGAATAGTCTGGATATCGATCATGAATCTATTTCTAGTCGGACTGTCATGTGCAAGTGCCGATTGCAAAAGTTCTTCGGAGGACCTTATGTCGGGCAATAAGATTGCTATTTCTGATGATCTTCGCGAACGACCAATCCCACTAAGAGAGGAGGGCGCAGCGTCCGCGCACGACTACCACGAAGTTCCAGTCAATACAAACTCCGAGCTGAGCACAGAACCACTGGTTTTTGCAGGTGACTACAATTTGGCCTTCGAAAGTTTTTATGCACGTCAGGACGGACTTAATGCTCCTTACTACAAGGCATTCGCCACTGCATCCAAGCGCGTGTATCTGCGAAAGTCGGTCGCAGCGAAATTGGTAGAAATAAACAAACGCCTGAAGCCATACAACGCAGAGTTGTATTTACTTGATGGGTTCCGGCCAATCGAACTTCAGTTTGAAGTTTGGGATGACTTTGTCGCGCAGGCGCGTCGAGTTCTAAAAAATCCAACCGACGAAGAATGCGCTCACTATGCGGGTTTTTACTGCTCCGATCCCCGTTCATTCAATGAAAGCGACTTTAAAACATGGCCCACCCACAGCACGGGAGGCGCAATCGATTTGTCAATTCGCTCGTTAGAATCGAAACAAGAACTGTTTTTCGGAAGTATTTTCGATGACGTTTCTGACATCAGCCACACAGACTATTTCGAGAAAAACTCTTCTAAGTCTGATGGAGCCAGCACCATTGAGGCGCGAAGAAATCGGAGATTACTCTACTGGGTAATGCTCAGCGAGGGTTTCGCTAATTATCCCTACGAGTGGTGGCACTTTGACTGGGGCACACAGATGTGGGTTACCAACAGCAAAGACGAGTCGCGGACCGCTTGTTATGGCTACATGAAGAAGCCCGAGGGCTACTAGTTAGCTTGCTAACGTTCTTTGAACTTTTTCTGATTCTGCAACGTCGTTATCTATAGAAGCAGAACGGAGGCATTCTTATGAACCCGCAATTGCCAGAAAACGGTTGGCACACACGAGGCTACGTGCCTCACTTTGATGGTGGACCAGTTCCACAAACAGTGACTTTTCGTTTGTCAGATTCGTTTCCAGGAAACCGCCTTGGTGAGTGGGAAGAAGAGCTGGCCAGAATGCCGTCGACTCAAGCTGAGCGCGAACGACGACGTCGAATTGAGGAATACCTCGATGAAGGAATTGGGTCAACTTGGCTGAAACGTCCGGATGTCGCCGAAATTGTGCAGCAAACATTGCTGCACTTTAACGGTCATCGCTACGAAATGCATGCATGGACGATCATGCCAAACCACGTCCACGCGCTGCTGACGCCTCGTTCCGGTCATAGTTTGTCAACGATACTACACTCGTGGAAATCGTTTACCGGAACGAAAGCTAATAAAATTCTTGGCAGAACTGGACCGTTTTGGCAAACAGAATACTTCGATCGTTTTGTTCGCAATGCAGAGCACTTTACTGCTGCGGTTGAGTACATCGAAAACAATCCAGTGAAGGCCGGCTTGTGCCAAGCGCCTAAAGAATGGCGTTTCAGTAGTTCCTACGCTGAGTGAACTTAAACACGAAAGATATCGTATTCAACGAAGGAATTCTGTTTATGCGGAATCGGAGCAGGCTGGAAGCCTGCGCTCCCAGGATCCAATATCGTCACGGACATGACTGATAGATCAGCTAACACGGGTTTTACAGGCTTTGAACCAGAATGCGTGTAAGTAACCTTTAAGTAAGATAACCAATAAAACCGGGTTGGCGGGCTGACCTGCGCGCGTTTTTTCGACATAATAATAGGTGTAAAAAGCGGCGCATATCCGATCAATAGCGGCTATGCAGCGTATCCGAAGACAGCGTGGCGAAACACTCATGGTAGCTACTTTGACGACTGTAACAGTGGATGGTCAGGTTCTAAACACCGATAGAATCGGCAATACCGGGCATCCGATTCTAGTATTGCATGGCTGGGGGCAGTCAATCGAAGGCATGCGTCCGCTCGGAGAACTGCTCGGAAAGACTGCTCAGGTCCACCTCATCGACCTACCGGGATTCGGCCGATCGCCAAGACCAGCGGCCGATTGGGACGCTATTGGATATGCAGAGTGCATACACAAATATATGGTTCAAAACGGAATCGAAAAGGCAGATGTCCTTGGACATTCCTTTGGCGGCAAAGTCGCGACACGATTGACCAGCCGTTATCCGGAAAGAGTACGCGGGCTGATGCTGGTGGATGCCTCCGGTCTGAAGCGTAAGCTCGAAGGCAAAAAGAAACTGCGAGCCGATGCTCTGCGCTCACTCAATAAACTTCTCAAGTGGAGCGATAAAACTTTCAAGACAAACTACTTCGAAGGTTGGTTTGTGCCAAAGTTTGGCTCGCGAGACTATAAAAATGCTGGTGAACTCCGCAATATCTTAGTGAAGACGGTCAACGAAGACACGTCAGAGGATGCGAAGAAAATAAAGAATCCGACATTCATTTTGTGGGGCGAACTTGATACTGAAACACCGGTAGAGATGGCGAATCGATTCAATGAGTTGATCGCTGGCTCCAAACTTGTGGTGCTTCCGAAGAAAGATCACTTCCCCTATCTTGGTGATGGTGTGCATCTCTGCGCACGATACATTTTAGATTTCCTCAAGTCGCTCGATGAGCGAGGAGAAGCCTAACAGATGGAGACGATTGCATTATTCGCCATCGGTTCGCTCGTAAACCTGTACTTTTACTACAGGCGTAGTCTGCGATATTTGAAGTACTTTCAGCAGGAAGATTACACCGGCAAGCGCTTCTTCAATTGGTTGAAAGAAAAGAAAGCATACGATCGCAAAGGATCAAACATTTGCGTCGGTATGGTTTTCCTGGCGATGGTGCTCGGATTTTGGCTGCACGCAACAAGCACGCTCCCGCTGTTAGCATTGTCGCTGATTGCTCTTGTGTTGCTCGCGATTACGGCTCACCGAGAGGAAGATCCTCGCACTACCGGCAAAATAAAATTAAAAATGACGGCGCGCTCTAAGCGCATCTATTATCTTTCGATGGCATTGTATGTAGTGGCATCCGTAGCAACGAACATCGGCTGGTACTTATACATAAAGAACGAAACTCCCGATTTGCTACCACTTGCTTTTTGGGTCAACCAATTCTTGCTTATCCGGTCTCAGCCACTGTGGCTGATTTTGGCAAACTCGCTTTTGCAGCCCTATGAGACAAGTTTGCAGGAAGGTTTTGCAAACGAAGCTCGCGCATTGATCAAGAAATACGGACCCACCGTAATTGGTATCACCGGAAGTTACGGCAAAACCAGCACAAAAATTATTCTTCGAGAAATACTCAGTTCCGTATCTCCGACCTTCGTGCCTCCAGGCAGCATAAACAGCTACATGGGCGTGACTCGCGAGATTCGCGAAAAGCTTCAGCCTGCGCATAAATATGCGGTAATCGAAATGGGTGCGTACTACATCGGTTCCATCCGTCGCATGTGCACGTTGACACCACCGCAGGCCGCGATCATCACCGCTATCGGTATCATGCACTTAGAACGTTTCGGTGGTCAGGATTCGGTTCTGAAAGCCAAGTCCGAACTGGCACAAGCTGTGCCGGAAGATGGCATCCTCGTAGTCAATGGCGACGATCCGAATTGCCGAAGAATCGCTGCGGAGAATCCAAAGAAAACTGTTTTGTTTTACGGATGGGATGAAAGCAACGGTCATCTCGATGCAAAAATCTACGACATTACAGCAACCGACAAGGGTTCACACTTCAAGATTCGCTGGAAAGATCAAGAATACGAAGGCTTCACACAACTGCTCGGCAAGCCACTCCTGTCTAATGCGCTTGCTTCATTTACACTAGCATGCGCGCTCGGAATAGCACCACAGACAGTGATCTCGGCAATGCGCAATGTGAAAACAGAAAACAATCGACTGGAGCCAGTTAAGGTTCCAATCAGCTCGTTTAAAGTAAAAGAGAACGGCAGCAACGGACAGATTGCGACGGGCGAAGTACTGCGTCTCAACGATGCGTACAACTCGAACCCCATCGGATTTGCAGCGGCTCTCGAAGTGCTCGGTCAAGTTTCCGGCAACAGAAAAATTCTGGTGACGCCGGGAATGATCGAACTTGGCGATCGACAGGAATTAGAGAACAAGCTCGCTGCTACCAAGGCCGCGACAGTCTGCGACCTCGTTCTTGTCGTCGGTGACACCAACAAGAAAGCACTAACAGACGGACTAAAGGAAGGCGGACTGGACTCACAGAAGTGCCAGGAGTTCGGCGACATGCACACCGCGCTCACCTACCTCTCAGAGTTTTGCAAAGACGGCGACGTCGTGTTAATTGAAAACGACCTCGGAGATCTTTACGAAGGGGAAGTTTCGTTTTAACTCTAGCAAGCTTACGTTTTAACCAAACGAATGCGATTCTATAGCAACAGTCAGCAAAGGATAGATTGATGAAAAACGGTGATGGAAGACGCAAAACAGTAGCAGTCATGTTTGGCGGCCGCTCTACGGAACACGAGATTTCCGTCATCACCGCGCTCCAGGTGCTGGAAGCGATGGACACGGTTAAGTACAACGCGATCCCTGTCTACATTGCGCCGTCAGGCAAATGGTATACCGGCGACCCACTGTTGAAACGCGAATTTTACCGCGGCATGCCGGGAACGCTTAATGACGTTCAAGAGGTGACACTACTACCGGTGCCTGGCGTCGGTGGACTCACCGTGCTTGCAAACAAATCGGCAAAGAAATCCGGTTTTGCTCTGTTCGGTGGAAAAAAAGAAGAGAGCGACGACGTGATTCCAGTCGACATTTTCTTCCCGTCATTCCACGGCTCATTCGGTGAAGACGGTTGTATCCAGGGTCTGCTAGAACTCGCAGACGTCACGTATACGGGCAGCGACTTGCTGGCTTCCGCGATCGCGATGAGTAAGTATCACTGCAAGAAGTTTCTCGAGAGCCACGGAATTCCTGTCCTACCATCCGTTGTTCTTTCACGCGACGAGATGAAACCAGGCGGCGACCTATCCGGTCTGCGCGAGAAAGTTTTGAAAACCGAAGGCTTTGATAAGTTTCCTTTATTCATTAAACCAGCCAATCTCGGCTCCAGTATCGGCATCGCAAAAGCCACTGATAATGCCTCTCTCGACTCTGCAATTTTGCAGGCGTTTAAATACGATCATCAGATCATTGTCGAGCCATGTCTGGACAATAAACTCGAAATCAACGTTTCCATAATGGATGACGTGGAACCGAAAACTTCAGTCGTCGAAATTCCCGTCGCGGAAGCTGGTGGAGAGTTGACCTACGAAGACAAATACATTCGCGCGGGCGGCAAGAAAGGCGGACAACTCTCGCAAGGGATGGCCGGTCTGAGTCGCGTGATTGATCCTACCGATCTTGATCCGGTCATCAAAGGTAACGCACAAGAGTGGGCATTGAAAGCATTCAAGTACATCGGATGTGGTGGCGTTGCTCGCATCGACTTCATGTTGGATCTCAACACGAATCAATTATATTTCAACGAGATCAACCCACTGCCAGGCTCACTGGCATTCTATCTGTGGTCGAACTCAAAACCATCGGTTCTCTTTACTGACCTGATTAACACGATGCTCGACCGCGCTGTCGCAACCAAAGAAAAGAAGTCCGCCCTCGTGCGCGAAATCGCTCTGAACGCCCTTCTCAAGTAATTCAACCCACTCGACGCGTTTCGACCTTCGAAATAGTTCCGAGATAAATTAGAGCGCGTTGCGAAACTGCGTTCCGGGAGCGCCTGTTTCCAGTCGGCTTCAAACTATCTATGTTTCCAAACGGCTTCAAACTGCCGCCAAGATAGGCGGCGCCCCCAGGCAAGCCTGCGTACGCGCAAATAGATTTATCGCAAGCCGGAAATAGCTTGCAATGCACGTTCATAATTGGTGTAGCCGGACTCTCCGATGATTGTTGACGCAACCTGACCGTTCGGATTTACGAACACCACAGTTGGTATCGGTCCAACCTTGTATTGATCGATTAGAACATCCGCGCCAGGCTCTTCAACGTTGACAGAGTTGATTTGCACTTTACCGCCGTACGCAGAGGCAAGCTTGCCAACCGAGTCAATCATGCCTTTGCATTGGTCAGCCCAATTGGCATAGAACGCGTAGATTTTTGCCTTTCCGGTCCCAAAGCCACTACCCGAGGTGCTGGTGCCCAGAGAATTGTTAGGTTGAGTTGGAGACAGACCGAAACCTGCAAATGGCGAAGGAGTCGAAGCCGGAGAATAGCCCGACTGTGGAAGCAATGACTGCGCCTGCGTGTTCATACCTAAGAGATACGCGTTCAGTGCTCTCGCCTGATCGCTTCCGGCGCGATTGATGCGCATCGCACTTCTAAAGAATTGTCCGGCCTTGTCCGCTTGCCCGCTCTTGAAATAAGCTCTGCCAAGCAAGCTCAAGACGTTCGGATCGTTTGGTTTTTGAGCACGGATCGCTTCCAAATCAGAAATAGCATTGGCATAGTTCCCGTTCTCAATCATCTGAGCCTGACTCTCAAGTCCAGCAGTGTTGACGAACGACATACGACCGGCTAGTGCGCCTAAACCGCCAAAACCGGAACCGCCGCCGCCGTAACCAGCACCACCGCCACCATAGCCAGCACCACTGCCGCCATAGCCAGCACCACCGCCACCATAGCCAGCACCACTGCCGCCGTAGCCAGCACCACCGCCACCATAGCCAGCACCGCTGCCACCGCCGAAGCCACCAGCGTATCCACCGCCGCGACCTCCACGTCGACCTACTTTTGCGGTTAACCACGATTGAATAACGCGGAAGTTCTGGTCTCTAGGTCCAGCATCTTGTGTTTGAGCCTCTTCAAAAATCAGGTGCTCACCAGGAACGGCAAAAAATGATTTATCCTTCGATGCAACTGAGTTGAATAATTCCCAGGTGCCTTCCGGCTTCACAAGCTGGTCTCCATTGCCTTGAACAAAAAGCACAGGCATCGATCCAAGTTTTTTAGCAGCATCGTGGTTGCTATTCATGAAGTCTTGAAACTGGATCAATTCTTGTGGCGTCAGGTTTAAGCGGGCAAGCGGATCGCCCTCCCACTGCGACTTTAGCTTCTGGTTAGCAGTAGCCTGATTGACGATATCTTTGCCGACATTACTTATATTGACACCAGTCAAAAGGTTGAGAAAAACTTTCACACTGGTCTTACCTTGATTGAATCGTTCACCTGCAGGAACTGATGAAATCAAGCCGTCAACGAGATCCGGATAAAGCGATGCAGCTCGCAATGCGATGGCACCACCCATGGATTCACCGAGTAAGTACACTGGTTTTCCGGGATTAGCAGCCCGAATTGATTCAAGTGATTGTTTGATGTCAGCAAGACATTCGTCGAAGTTCATTTTGGTTTTGCCCTTCGAATTCATCCAGGCACCAAAACCTCTCACATCGATCGCATAAACCGCCAAGCCGCGCTTTGATTGTTCGTTTCCGAAATACTCATAAGAGTTGCTCTGCAAGCCCAGTCCATGGATACACAGCAAGCACGCAATAGGTTCTGCACCGGCTTGCACCCATGTTCTGCACGGAGGGGCTGATCGCTGAGCGGTAGTTGGAGCTGAAGTTGTGGTAGCGCCAGCGGTGCCAAAGCCGGTAGCACCGCCTACAGTGCCATTCAAAAGACTCGGATCAGACTGCGCTGGTGTTTGAGGTTGAGCTTGCAACTTCTCGTTAACCTGATGGAGCATCTGCTTCTGTGCACTATCGAAAAGCTTTTGGCCAGCTTGCTTCAAGAATGACGGCGTCGGCTGAGGGCCGGAGTTCTGCTGGGCGATCTGTAGGTTCTGCGCGATAACGTCACTGGCTATCGCTGCCTCGGCGAAGGGACCGCACAATAGCGAAGAGGCTGACATTGCGGAAATAAACAGAGCATGAGTTTTTTTCGTGTTCATAAAAATTACCGTGAAACGATCGAGTGGGTTGCTACCGCAGCAATCCAGCCTTAGTATATCCGACTCGCGAAATCGCGCCCATTAATGGTCTCGCAGAGAACTATATATCCAGTTTGCCTCTCTCAAACCTGTAGTAGGGCGCAAAAGATCGACTAATATAAGTGAATGGATTTCGACATTCTAAAACTACTACTTGGCAAATTTGGCGGCAAATCCGGCAGCGCAAGTGCTGAAGCTGAAGATACCGGGTCAGGAGTCTCAGCTGGCGGTAAAGACTCTAAGTACCTTCGTCACTACACCGAAGCATTCGCGCAAAATGGAACGTTTGACGTAGACGGCAAAACCGCTACCGTATCAGTTCACCAACTGGGCTCAGTTCATCTGCCCTCAGGCAGACTCGTTGCTTGCGATCCTGCCACCTGCGCTGGGGCCGAACCATTCAACATAAACCTGGCTCCAGGCGACTATCCGGTGTCAATTGCCGTCGCAGAGATGCGAGGCGATCAAAGGGTCGCATACGCACGCGTACAGTTTGCGGATGCGCATCCAGTCTCTTGGGATCTCGCTCTAACCATCAGCGAAGATCGAAGCAAATTGAAACGAGGAGAACATTTCGGCTATGGAGTGGACGCCGGCATTGGTTGTTTTATGAGCTACGAATCTGCGTTGCTAATTCAAACGGCAGACTCAGACGCGATCTCCGAAAACATTGCCGACGAAATGGGAGATACATATCGCCACACATGGTCATGGACAAACCACATGATCGACCGTGAAAAGCGGCTCAATACAGTTGTATTCTCAAGCGGATGGGGTGACGGTTTCTATCCGAACTTCGTAAGCTACGACGAGCGAGGCGCGCTGATCAGCCTGGTGACTGAGTTTTTTGTTTTACGATAATGAACTATCGTTCTGCTTTACCTAAAAATAAACGCGAATGCGAAGACCGCACGATATCACTTTCTCGTGACCCATTGTATGAACTTATCCCAGATAGATGGTGGAGCCTTCCGCCGATCCATAGTCGTTCTAAGACCCTTCGTGGTCCGCAATCCATCTTTCGTTGTTCCCAAACCGTCTTTCGTAGTCCGCAGACCTTCCTTCGTCGTCCGCTGATTTTCTCTCGTTGCCACCTTATTTGGTGGCTTAGTACGTTCGAGCGTATCGCGTTGATTCATACTGCTGGTGCTTCTGATCGCACTCTTGGGCTTATTTAAATTCAGTGATTGAAAAACATTGGTTACCGATGTCGGCATGTCGTCATCAGTGTAGCTTTCGCACTCCGGTCCGCGCGCAACCGGCAAAACCTTCGCAGCAGAACTCGCAGCCTTCAAGCCTGTTCGCATAATCTTCTGACTTACGAATTGATCTTCATGACTCTCAGCTGGTGCGTGAAAAACCTCGTCCGGAATTTCAAAATCAGGATTTATCTCCTGGAAGATTCTAAACAATTCATGCCTGACAGCTCTTGCATTGGGTGGTCGCTCTGCCGGGCTATGCGCAGTCAAACGCGCGATCAATGCATCAAAGCTTTTCGTAACCGGAGCACCTTGTTGACTTGGAACGCTTGGTACGAGTGGTCGTGGACGCACTCCAGTCACCAGATGTGCAAGTGTCGCGCCAAGCGCGTAGAGATCGCTGCGAAACTCCGGTCTGCCGAAGTATTGCTCGGGCGGCGAATAGCCGGCAGTAATCACGCGCGTCGCGGTCTCGGTCGGCATGAAATGTCTGGCAATCCCGAAATCTATAAATATGATTTGCCCCTCAGGGGTCAACATCAAATTGCTTGGTTTTAAATCTCTATAGATAACCGACGGTTTATTGTTGGGCAAGTCCTCTTCATGCAGGTATTCGAGTGTTTCGCAGATCTGGATACCGAGCATGACAGCATCGTTTTGAGAAAACGGACCATACGCCTGAAGCGTGGTCTCCAGGTTGTTGCCCAGAATCTGCTCCATCACAAGGAAATAACGACCGTCCATGTCGACGTGATAGTCCAGAAATTTCACGATTCCCGGGTTATCCAGACTCTTCAGGATGTCTACTTCGCGCGTAAACAGACGACGCGCTTCCTCGAGTTCTTCTTCGGAGCGTACGTCAATGCCGCGCATCTGCTTGATGACGACCGGACGGTGATTTCGAGTATCTTCGCCAAGAAACACACTACCCATTCCGCCTTCGGCGATGGGATTAGTGAATTTGTAGTCCTCGTAAAAATCGCGCTCCGGTCGCGTCATAAAAGGTTGGACAACTCCAGATTGATCGAGATTCCACCTCTTTTTACATACCCTGACTGCCTTGAAATCTGGAAATACCGGCTTATCAGATCATAAATCGGACACATATGTGATGGGCAACAGCCAAAAGCCTCACAGGTGCGCAAACTCGATCTTTTTTCAAAATTCGACGAATTACCAGACACAAGCATGTTGACATACATTCGTATGGTCCCTATGATGTTTGCATCTCCCCAATTGAAAGACACCGTTTATAGCAACAACAGCGGACACGAGCGTGCCAGGAGGTAATCATGAGTCTCGCTAACATTTCGATTGTGGGGAACCTAGCCAGAGAACCGGAGCAACACGAGTTTGCTAACGGACACAAAAAGACCACTCTGACGATTGCGGTAAATTCGTTCAACAATCGCAGAAAGGAGAAAACTACCGATTTCTACAGAGTGGAAACCTGGGACCGCCTGGGCGAACTAGCCAAAAGCTATCTGCACAAAGGAAACCAGGTTACCGTCTCCGGACGACTAGATCTGGAGAAATGGACAGACCGTGACGGGAAAAGCAGAGTCACCCCAACTGTACAAGCAACTCAGCTGGCCTTTCCTCAACGGTTGAAACCATATCCTGATACGCTGCCAGAATCGGCACTAAAAGTTGCCTCCCCATCCCTGGGGCAGCCTATAGAGCCACCACCGGAATTAAATTCCGAGCCACATTTCGATCCGGAAATCGACATTGAAGATGCGTCGAGGCACGAGTCGGATGTGGAACCTCCCGAAGAAGGTGGGGTCGTCCGCATTCCATATGAAGACCCTCACCATCAACTGACCGCCTAGTCTTTTCTTGCACCACACCACACACCTGTGCGATCGAGACTAAGTAAGAGAGAAGCCGGACGGGAAAGTTCTGCCTGCTTTCCCGTTCCCCCTTTCTGATTTTGCACGCGGCACGCGCGGAAACGCGTTGACAGTGTTCCGTCTGAACTCAGCCCGGGAAGCGCTTCTAGAGCTGCCGAAGCCGCCTTAATATTCATAAAAAACAATTTTTTCGACAGCGACCCGAGAGAAAAGCCGGGAGAGAAGACCTGCCTCCTTCTCTTCCGTTCTTTCTTTTTGTTTGGTTCGCGAATTCGTGCTCGTACTTGTATTCAACCTGGATTTAGTGAAAACCCTGATGTTTCTTCAGGGGCAATTTGCTAGCGAATACGCGGGATTTTGACTACGATCGATGGGCAGTGAATACGAGGGACATCGCCGTGCAGAAATTCAGGTCGCGAATAATTTTTGCTGTCGTCATTACTCTGATAGTGGGCTTGCAGTCTCAGGCTTTTGCGCAGTCTTACGGAAAAGCCTTTACTCCTTTAAAACCGCAGCAAGTTGAAACGAGAACGACTGGAAAACCTCCTGCACCCAATGCACCAGCAGGTGCGTTCCTTCAAGGTGCTTCATGTGGCACAATTGGTCCTCAGGGTGGAGATGCCGTATCAATTATGGGTATCAATACGGCTGCTCGCGAGCGTCCAAGGCCACCGGAGACATTCCCGATGGTTCCGACATTTCTGATTTCCATGCTCAGTCTCAGTGGACTCGTTTTTGGGATTCGAACTCTGATTGCTAAAAAACGCGTAGAGCTGTGGCTAATAGGTAGTATCGCCGCTGGTGCATTGCTGTTCGCTGGATTTGTATGGGCCGCAGTATCGGGTCCAAATCTCACATTCAGCTTGTCTTTGGTCGACAGCGCCCGCGCGATTTTTAATTCAAACCGATCATGTGATGGATTCAGCTGAGGAATACGCCTTCGTAATTCTAGATTACGTACAAAGGTAAGCAGATATCCTTCTGCTTCCGAAACGTATTCCACTAGCGACCTCGAGCAGCCTCCAATACACCCCTTCGAATTTCGGAGTGAGACATACCACTTCGACTTCTCACATGATGCTTGCGTGATTTAGAAACAGTCTTCTTTTTGACCACAGATTTTCGCTTCGCCAACATGGCATCTTCATCACCAGGAAGGTGACCAGTTTCCGCTTCAACCGCCATCGCCTGCGTTCTGTTCTGGGTCGGAATCAAGTTGTCGTTGTTGATCAATTGCTTAGACCCTTTCAACTCTTTGGTTTGAACAACTTTGGTTGAGCTCTTGGAAGTCGCATTCGATTCAGCGAGAACCGGCGACTGCAGAGTCACAATCAACGCTGCCATCGAGATAGCAGTCAGTAGATAGCTATTCATAATATCCTCCATCACTTTTGGCGATTGCAATTGGCACTGAAAGGACGGATGGTGAAGTGCTTTTTGTTCCCGCGCAGCTTTAGTGAACGGAGAGACACTCTCACCACCGAGCACCAGCGTCAAATAAGTTCCGAGCTGTCTTGGCAAGAACGACGATGAAACAGCCCTTCTTAAAGAACTGGACGATTTTCGAAAGGTTCTTCGAAATTAGGTGATTCAATTCATTCATTGCGTGTGGTTACCGAGATACAATTTGGAGCGAATTAAACTGCTCGCTATTGAATTTTAAACATGACCCCGAGTGTGGTGGCGTGACGTTCGACGCGAGGATATAACGGTGAGAGCTCCCAATCCACGCAATCTGGAAGCCCTGAAAGGATTTTTTTGCAATGGCCAAATTCGTATTCGGAATGAATCAATCTCTCGATGGTTATATCGATCAACATGAAGAGTTCTCTCCTAGTCCAAAACTTTTTCGCCACTGGACCGAACAAGTGAGCGGACTGTCTGGCAGCATTTACGGTCGCATCATGTACGAGACAATGCGTTATTGGGATCAAGATCATCCTGAGTGGGGCGCGGCAGAATGCGATTTCGCGGAAGCATGGCGCAAGCAGCCGAAGTGGGTAGTGTCACGCACACTCGACGCAGTCGGTCCCAACGCTACTCTTGTTGCTGATATCGAAACCGTTATACCAAAATTGAAAAATGAGATCGCCGGCGAGATCGACGTCTCGGGACCGAACCTTGCACGAAGCCTTACCGACCTTGGACTCATTGATGAATATAGACTCTACCTTCACCCCATAGTTATTGGAGCCGGCAAGCCATTCTTCGCAAGCGCAAGACCACCGCTTCGATTGGTTGAGAGCACCATGGTGGACGAAGTCGTAATCCGATTAACCTATGTGCCTGTTTAAAATCATCACCGTTCAGAAAAGGAGTTTATCTTGTTATGTGAAGAACGGCAGAGCTCTGGCTTGTCATCATATACTCAAGCGTCGGGGCAACGGTAATCTACTCAAGGCACGAGGAAATCATGAGCATAATTTGCTGCTTGCAAGCAATTAACAAGGATGCCTACAACGACATCATAAATGGCGACGAAGTGCTACTTGAAGAACTGGTCGAGGACGACGATACAGATGATTCTTTCACTTTAGACAGAACTTGGGACGGCATCGATTACCTGATCAGCAAAACAATCGCAGGTCGGAACCTTCTACTCGCTTTCCTAAAATCTGGTGGCACGGAATTCGAATATAACAGCATGGAAAGCGCTGTCGATAGCGTTCGCGCATTTTCGCGTGAAGACGTCATCGAAATAGAGAAAGCTCTCGTATCAATCTCAGAGCACGAATTCCGCTCGAACTTCGATGCAGAAGAAATGAACTCAAGCACTTATCCACAAACATTCCACTACGATGGTACTCTCGACGATCTTTGTGCAGATTTTTTTGAACTAAGAGACTACATGTCTGAAGTTCGAGGCGCTAACAAAGCCCTTCTCGTTTGGTTCGCCTAACTCCGTTATACAAAGTTCGCCACGCACCTCTGATGAATGGAGCTAGCACAGCGGTTGATTCATGCCAAACTCTATCGTGCTATCGAAAAAATCCAAATCCTGACATGCACGCATTAAGCGCTCGGATTGTGTGAAACCAGGCGTTGGTATAAGTCTTGCTACGGGATTCATCTAGCCGAGATGACTTAGGCAACAGGTTGAAGCGAATGAGAAAATACAACCGAATAATTTCCGGCGATGGGAAAAATCGCAGTACGCCTTCTAAGTATTTTTCTACAGCGCGCTTCTCTCCTAGGAGCAATAGATCGGCGGCGAGAGTAAGGTCTGGTGATTGAATATTCCAAAACTCTATTTTGATACTTGCGGCGGCACCTAAACATTCAAGAGCCTTTTCTTTGTTGCCCTCAATTAGAGCTATACGACCAAGGAGTATGTGCGCAGAATGGAGACTCTGGTGTGAGATAAATGCGTATTCGGAAGAAAAATCAAAATCCAAAATTCGTTGCGCATACTCTTTGGTCTTTTCCAAGTGACCAGTTTTGAATGCCAGTTTAGCGGTGATTACAAGCGCGTCCAACAACTGATCCGGT
Organism: Obscuribacteraceae bacterium (SeqCode); assembly: GCA_044225915.1. Lineage (GTDB taxonomy): Bacteria > Cyanobacteriota > Vampirovibrionia > Obscuribacterales > Obscuribacteraceae > JADYXR01. The sequence continues at coordinate 75,221 of JBGAHZ010000024.1, read as the reverse complement.
TCAGCTAGCGACAGAGCGTCTTCCTGAAGTGCTAGCGCCTCGCATTTTGCTTGATCACTTTCATTTAGAGAGTCCTTTGCTTTATTCCGATTCACCGAAAAATCGGCTAGATGGGATAGGCGCTGAGCTAATTCCCGGGGGTACTTTGGGTTAGAGGGATCGAGAAGGCATGCCTTTTTCCGAAGAGCAGTTGATTCTTCCAAACTCATAGTTCCAATAAAACTTGCTGCGTTCCAATGGACCCGCGCGTCAGCCGGATGCTTCACCAACTGCTCATGCCAGAGGTTATAAACCTGCTTTTGCAAGGTCTTTTGCCGCAGAATAACGGCGCCAAAATAATTGTCATTCACTCTACTTTCTGGATGATTTGCAACGACCCAGAGCCAGTGTTCAATAAACCGCGCCCTTATTTCTTCCGTCGATGGAGCGTGGCTTAAACCGCGGACCAAAGTCTGCAGTTTGTTTGGCGTCCTCCATGCTTGCATTGCATAAAAGAACGCAAGCCTCGCGCGACATTCAAAATCATTTGGAGAAGATTTGAGCTGCTTCTCCAGTGCTCTTACTTCCTTCCACTTCATGAACGGCGAGTCCAGTTCGAGATCGAAGACAGACTTTTCTCGGCTATCTTCATCAGTCGAAGGGTCGTTCATTTCAAAACCTTTCTGCTTCACTAGAACCATATTATCAAACAGTTTTGCATGGACGCGAAGAAATTTGGAGTCTGCGTCATTAAATTGACTCTGACATGTAGCACCAAACGTATTATGCGGCAGCCCCCTAGGATGCTTTACTTTGTTCAGACAGAAAAGGGAAGATCAGACAGAACTTCGAGCACTGCCACCGCGCATGGTGACAAACCAAATGGATAGCGAGAGAATTACATCTAAATTTTATATTTAGTAAGCCGCGACCTCAGCGACATTGAGTCCAATTGAGTCTTTTCCCGAGTCTGTAGTCTCTGATAACTTCAGACGCAGACTCTAGTTTGTAAGTTCGAAACTATCGTTAAAAATAGGTTCCTCTGGTTTCAGACGTGTAAGGCAAAGAAGCAGTAAAAGCACCGCGATCCCAACTAATAATTCACGGACAGCAAGACGAGACCATACCAGATCATCACGCCACTGACCTTCACAAGACGAATGAAAAAATCAACGCTGCTGACTCTTTCCGAAGGCCGGCATAACTTTGTAAACGCGAAAGACTCAGTGATCGTGCAGTCCGCACTCAAGCACTTTTTCGATAGTCTTGAAACTAAAGCTTAGTATTGAGGAAATTGCCCACATTGACCAACGACCATGCGCCAACCGGACAGGGACGTTCCAACTCTAAAAAATTCGCCGTCGAAACGAAAGAGTCGACGGTGAGTTTGTGTTGTGCAAATTATTCTGCTTTTGCACAGTTCTCGGGTTCTGGTATAGTTTTCCAGCAGTATGGTCGGGGCATGGTTTTCCCATTTGAACTTATCGCCTCCGCAGTTTGACGTCAACTTGGAAGATCAAACAAGAGGCTTTGCGATTCGATTTTAGAAACATCACCAACTCTCCATCATCGAGCCGGAAAGCATTTCCATATCAAATCTAGGACGGTCCGCAGGACCGTCAGAATTCCGATCAAAAAGTAGCACCCTCGGAGCGATTCGAACGCCCGACACCCTCCTTAGGACGGAGGTGTTCTATCCCCTGAACTACGAGGGCTAATTTGTTCAGAGATCATTTTAGCGTATGCGGGGCTTGAAGTCTTGAAATCTGCGAATTTCCAAAGAAGGTGCTGTTGTTAAGAACGGCGTAAGCAGCGCCCTGGCGATACAGAGCTGCAAAAAGGTTATTTACAAGACGCCACTTCCCCGTATAACGCTAGGGACTGTCGATAGGACCTGAATCCACGAATGCATTTCAATAAGAGCTTCAAGCGCTTTCTTGCCACTATATTTTCAACGCAAAACTTTCGCTTTCAATGTCTCCGCGATGACTTTCGGTTGCTGTGCACCACTGAACAGAACTTGGTCGTTCTCAACGAATGATGGAACACTATTTATACCGAGCGAGCGTCCGCGCGCTTCTTCAGCAGACACAATTTCAGAAAGTTTCGAATCGTCAAATGCTTTACTTGTTTCTGCTTCATTCAATCCGGATCTAACTGCGACCTGTAAGAGAAAATTTCTATCTCCAATGTCTTTTCCTTCACAGAAGAATGCATTGAAGAGTTCGTCTACCACTGCATCCTGACAGTCATGCTGCTCAGCGAATTTCACGAGTTTATGACCAAGAAATGTATTGGGTGTCTTTTCTGCTATTTCGAAATTGAAGTCGAGTCCTTCACCCTTAGCTGCGGCAACGACCTGAGCATCGAGTTCTTGTGAGTATTCCCAACTTCCGAATTTTCGAATTCTGTATTCTCTCCGACTGATTCCCTCTGCAGGCATCGTCGGATTCAATTGAAAAGGACGCCAAACGACTTCGAGATTTTGCGCCCCCTCGAGACTCTCAAGTGCTTTCTCGAATCGCACTTTCCCGATGTAGCACCACGGACAAATCAAGTCCGAAAAAATTTCAAGCATCCCGATCTCCAACGCGACAACCAACAGTGAGAATTATTCAAATTTCCCGTACGACATCAGACGTACTGTCTTGCCTAACAGCTTCCAGAGCCAATAGAAGGTCAGTAAAATCAATAGCACGAATGTACCAACCGCAAGCGCTCCACCAATCCGCAGCGAGTCTGGACGATAGTCGAAAGTGACTGCGTGACTACCTGCTTGAACGAACACCGCGCGAGCAAAGCCGTTGGCGCGGTAACACGGCGCAGGAACGCTATCTACGTAAACCTTCCAACCGGGAGCGTATGTGTCGTTGTTGATGATAAAAGAAGGCGCTTTCACTCGCACCGAAAGCGAGATGTGCTCCGGTTCGTAAGTCAGGACTTCGACCGCTTTGATGTGAGTGACATTCTGAGGAAGTTCCACTTTCGGAGAATCAGTCATCGGCGGACCGGTCGGCGGTTTGCCTTCAGTCAGCGGGATCTTGTCCAGCTTCTCCTCATCAATTTCGAAACGCTCCGGCTTTTCGATCAATGCCAGGTAGCGGGGGTCGAATGCATCTTTCACCGAATAGGCGCGGTCAACTAGTTCTTGTCCACCCTTCAGCCAATGCCAGGCGTCGCATGAATAGGCAATCGGCGTAGTTACCGTTTGTTGAAAAAGGTGCCAGGTCTCCGGCTCTTTTTTCAACGGCTCAGAAAAAGTTCTCCAATCGGTAAACCCAACGTGAGTATGACCCTCGTCAGGCCACTCGTAGGACGCGATCACCCCTGTCGATGTCAACCGGCAGAAACAGAGCAATCTATATGCACTCTCAAAGTCAGTTGGCACGTACCCGAAGCCCAGTCTGGGATCACTCTGGATTGCAGCAGATGCAATGTCTTTGTACAAATTAGAAGGATGTCCCAGAAACCCCAACGAGCTTGAGACCTGCCACTTCACATTATTGTTAGGCAATACAGAACGTACAACGTTGGAATCTTTGCCCTGCGGTATCTCTTCTTTAGGAAACATGATCAGATACCGCCCCTGGTGCGCAGCAACTGACTTGATCGACCTCATCATCTCGTCAGACTTCTTGGCCAGCTCGTCTCGAGATTCACGACTAACCGTTTCCGGTCCACGAATCAAACCAATAAACGAAGAACAATTCGGACAGGTACGCGCAAGGTTTTCAAATATTTGTGCCGGAGGTGCGACACTCGACGATGTGGTCGGTCCACTCGCCCATTCGAACAACGGCAACAGAACAGGCGATGCGAGACACGCCGCAACCAGAATCGACACCAGATACAGTGCAAGCGCCGGACTGTGACTCTGTATACCTTCTTTGGTTTTAAACTGAATTAGTCTAATCAACAGCAATAGAATAAACATGCTTATGGCTGCGCCCACAACCAGAGTGGCTCCAGCAACCATCATCAGACTCAGAAAGATGGCGTTAACAACAATCAGCCCACCTGGATGGGGTTTCGCATCGCCCTCGGCAGAACCGAGACCGACACACCGCATCATTCCGAATACGCAAAACGGTAACCAGGCAAGAACAGCAGTCAAAGCCAGGTTTTCGTCGCCACACAGGCATATGCTCAAAGCTGCATACAAAAGTCCCGGCACCACTCGCGATATCACGGTCTTAGCACCGAACTTCAATGAAGCGACGTATACCCCAAGAATCCCAATGACCTGGTGTGCAAGAAGAAAGGCTACGCAAGCCGTTCCATAATTGGGAATCAAAAAGAATAGGTTGAGTGGATAGAAGTTGCCTGGAAAACAATCAGGCAGTTGCGGCATACCTAAGTAACAGTAGGGGTTCCAAAACGGCAGTTTGTATGCGCTCAAAGATTCCCTGAAGAAGCCCGCGGTAGGCTCCAGATGCCTGACGTGCATTGCCGACGCGAAGCAAAACTTTCCGGTCAAAACCTGAAAGTAACGCAACGAGCATAGAATCGTAGAGACAACTATTACAACGGCGTATGGTATCAACTTCGCCAGTACAACGGACTCTTCTCTGGCACTGCCAGGTGGTCTGAAGTCTGTGCGACGTGGCACGATTTACCGAACCGCCGACGTCTCGGTATAGCCAACAAATTGTGCATCACGAACTTTCTGCACGTTCTTGGATTTACTGGACGAATCGGTAGTCGGGCGTTCTTTGCTTTTCAGTTTTGGGCTACCGTCGACATCGCCGATGTTTCGCAATGAATCAGAATTACCTGCAGCATCGCTGATGGTGCGCAAATTTCCGAGGCTCGTTTCATCCGTCGGATGGGCGCTGAGGATTCGCACGCGGTTTTTGCCGGTGCTGATCACACGCTCCTGACGCTTGCGCTCGAGAGTCATCTGTTTGATTTTGTGTGGATCGATTGCTTCAGCCGCTTTGCGGGAGACACCGACGATTGGATCGACGAGGAATGTACCTGCCGCGAAGATCGCTACGGTACATGCCAACAAAGCAACCCATGGTCCTTCTTGCGGGCTGCCAACGAAGGCACGCGTTGCAGGAAGCTGAGCGACCTTTTCCGATGGCTCAGGAACGATCATTTTGATGACCACGCGGCAGTAATAATAGATTGCTGGAATCGAAGTAATCAGTGCGACTGCGACCAGCCACCAACCCAGGTTCAAATTGCTGAGAGCAGTGTGCTGAAGCATGGCGTTTTGAGCGCTAGGGTCAGTGAGGAAAGGATTGCCTTCCAACCCTGCTTTGAAGATGAACAGTTTGGCAAAGAATCCAGCCGGCGGAATTGGCAGACCAGCGAGGTTCAACAAAGAGATGCTCATCAATATTGCCAAGACTGGACGCTTTCTGATTAAGCCGGCCATGTCATCGATGCGATCGCTTCCGGTTTCATTTGAAACGAGAATCGCACCGGCGAATGCTGCCAGGTTCAAGAATCCATAGACAATTATGTAGAAGACCATCGCCTGAACGCCTTCAGCAGTGAAGGCAACAAGTCCGATGAGAATGTAGCCGACGTGCGCGATCGAGGAGTACGCCAACATTCTTTTGAATGATGACTGAGCAAGTGCGATCAAGTTGCCTGCGATCATTGACACCATAGCCAGTGCCGCAAGGGCAACAACCCAATCGAAATAGATACTATGGAACACTTGAATCAAGAAGCGCATGGCAACTACGAATCCACCAGCTTTAGAACCGATGGACAGGAATGCCGTCACGGGTGTCGGCGCGCCTTCATAAACGTCAGGAGTCCACATGTGGAATGGCACGACTGACAGTTTAAACCCAATAGCACTGAGGGTTAGAGCGATAATCAAGAACTCGAGCAGCGAGCGCATTCCTTGCGCCGAGAATTCCATTTTCGCCGCGATGCCTTCAAAACTGGTGGCACCGGTCATACCATATACAAAGGAAAGAGCATAGAGAAGAGTGGCTGTGGTGGCTGCAGTCGAGAGCAGATACTTCAATGAAGCCTCTCCGCTCTTCACGTCACCCTTCTGGAATCCGGCGAGGACTACGCAGCATATACTCAAGGTTTCAAGACTGACGAAAAGCATGATCAAATCAGTCGATCCGGCGAGGAACATAACCGCCACGATCGCAGTGAGCAAAATCGCGTAGAACTCGCCACGATTGGTCTTGAAGTGATGTTCGTACCCCGTCGTCATCAGCACGGTCAGCATACCGACACCCAGCGCGATGAGTCCGAAGACGCAGGAGAGGGGATCGACCGAGTAGAGGTCACCGAATAATTTTTGACTGACGTTCAACTGCGTTGTCATGGAGACAAAGCCGGCTAGTAAGGAGACGAAGGCTATCCAGGGTGTCCAGGATCTGAGCTTAGGAAAGAAGAGGTCCCATATCGACGTCAGCAAGACGCCGATAATCACTAAAATGTGGGGCAGGAGCAGCTGTAGCGCCTGTGAATACAACTCGATCGTGTTCATCAAAATTCCCTACGTGACACCTTGGGTCGCTTTTATCCGCTTCGTTGCCATCGAAACACATGGCAACCACGTTATAAGAGTCAGGTGAATTCTACAGAGGCTAAGTATTTAATGGTGAGTTTTTGAGAAAACTAAAATCGTCAGATACCGAGTATTTCGCGTGCGCATCGCGTAACCGGCATACAGCCCCAATCCGCAGAGGATAAAGAAGAACTTAAACCTGTCCAATGCATTTGCTATTCGTCACAGAGCTAAACACGCAAGCAAGATGCAAAAGTCTCTCCAGCGCCTCTATCGGTCAATGGGCTCTCAATCAGGTAGATTGTCACGAGTTGCCTCGCGGCATCTGAGCGTTCACAATCGAGTCTGCGATATGGAAAAATCTCACCTGATAATACATAACAAGATTCTCATTTTAAGGGTAATATAGACATACACGGTTGGAATCATGACGGAGAAAATCACAATCACGGACTCACGGGTTAAACCCTGCTTACTAGCTCTCGAGGATGGCAAAACTTACGCGGGCAAGAGTTTCGGAGCCGAAGGCACGGCGACGGGCGAGCTTGTGTTCAATACCAGCCTCTATGGCTACCAGGAAATTTTGACTGACCCGAGTTATGCCGGACAGGTAATAACGCTGACCACGCCTGAAGTAGGCAACTATGGAACCAACGACGGTGACATGGAATCCAAAAAGGTCTACGCCAGAGGGCTCGTGGTACGCCAGTTGAGCAAGATTTACAGCAACTGGCAAGCGCAAAGCAGCCTTGATGATTTTCTCAAAAAACACAATATAGTCGGCATTAGCGACGTCGACACGCGTGCTATTACTCGTCATATTCGTGACAAAGGCGCCATGAGATGCGCTCTAACAACCGAACTCGGAGATGATCGAGCAGCGGATGAGAAAAAGCTGATCGAGATCGCTCGGCAAAGCCCCGACATGAACGGGCTTGACCTGACTCGCGAAGTGACGTGCGATTCGTCGTACACCTTCGGCGATGGGAACATTCGAGTAGCAGTACTCGACTTTGGAATAAAACAGAATATCTTGAATTTACTTGCGGCTGAAGGTTTTGCGCTCACAGTCTATCCATCAAATACGACAGCGGACACAATACTGAAAAACCAACCAGACGGAATTTTTCTGTCTAACGGACCTGGAGATCCAGCCGCATGCACGGATGTTTTACGAGAGCTACCCAAACTGATTGATGCAAAAATTCCAATCTTCGGTATCTGTCTGGGACATCAACTTCTTTCTCTAGCACTCGGTGCCAAGACTTATAAATTGAAGTTCGGTCATCGAGGTGGCAACCAACCCGTCAAAGACTTGATCACGGGTAAGGTAGAGATCACATGTCAGAATCACGGCTTCGCCGTCGATAAAGACTCAGTGCCGGAGGGCGTCGAGATTACGCACGTCAATCTTAATGACGGCAGCGTCGAAGGCTTCCAACACAAACATCTGCCAATTTTTGCCGTGCAGTATCACCCGGAAGCGCACCCGGGACCGAATGATTCTAATTACTTGTTCGCCAGGTTCACCGACCTGGTGAAGTCAGACAATAAAGCGAAGGTGATTTAGTTTGTACAAAATTGCGATATTTGATTTCGATGGCACACTAGTGGATTCCGCCCCCGGAATAGTCGATGTTATGTATCAAGTGACCGATGAATATAAACTTCCTCCGGAAGTTGCAGAACATTGGAAGACCCTCATTGGGATGCCCCTCTTAGCCCAGGTAGAGCTAATCTGCCCGACCAGTCCGGCAGAGTTTCATACGAAAGTAGTAGAGAGATATCGGGAAATATATGACGCCAATTCGATTGCGTTATGCCCACCGTTCCCGCATCTCACGAATATGCTTCAGACTCTGGATCGGATAGGCATTGCCAGTACGATTGCTACTTCGAAGCGAAGAGAAATCGTAGAGCCAGTCTTGAATCATCATAAGTTGATGCATCATTTTCAATTGATTTTAGGACAGCAAGATGTGACGAAACATAAGCCGCATCCTGAGCTGGTTTTAAACACATTGAAACATTTGGCACACAATCCACATGAAGCGGTCGTAATCGGTGACAGCTGGTACGATTTGGAAATGGCTCGAAACGCCGGTGTAGACGCGATTGGCGTCACAACAGGTGTCCATACTCGAGAAGAACTGGAGATTGCCCAGCCAACTTACATTGTTGAAAATCTTGAACAGGCCACAAAGCTAATCTTACAGGGAAGAAAGCGCGTAGCTTGAGCTAGGCTGGCAAACACAGCATCTTAAGAATTGATCTAAAAATATTCTCTCAAGTAGGTAACCACTGGCAACCTATCAGTCTTTGATATGATCAGCCTTTCTCGGATAACGAGTAAAGGCAGATCGAAGTCGAGTGTGAGAAAGCTCTCAACTTGAGAGTGGAACTTTCGCGGCGAAACCGCGTTCGATAGACCCACCACATCGACGCCAAAAGACAGGAAAGCCTATGAACCGCCCTAAAAACGTTTCGTACAACTTCTATATAGCGATCATTGCGCTGTCAATGCCGCTCACGGTAGTCAGTCCCGCCAAAGCGCAGAGCGCCAAGAGCGCGGTCGACAGCACTACTGCCGGTGCTAGCACCACCGCCGGTGCGACTGCAACGGAGCCCGGCAAAGTCACCGCATCAGAACCAGCCTTGATTCCGACACCCGCACCGACCGCGCCAACCACGCCGGCTGTGCCCGGTGCGCCACGCAAAAAATTCGTTTTCAAACCAGGAATGGAACTGACCATTGGCACCGCCAATGAAACGCCCATCAAGGTCACCAACGATGCCAAACTCGCCAAAGAGCAGGTCGTCAGCAACCCCGACAGCCCTGAAGCACACTTCGTTTATGCGGTTTCTTTAACGAGAACCAGTCAGGTAGAAGAGGCTCTCAAAGAAATCCGAACTGCGCGAAAACTCTCATCGGCAAAGGGTGGAGCAGTATATTTCGACCAGATGATCGGTGAGTACGAAGAGATGCTCAAGAATTATCCGGAAGACAATCAAATTCGCTATCACCTGGCGTGGGCTTATTACATGAAAGCCTATGTTCTTGCCAGATACTCGAAGCAAGTCCAAAAACCTGCAATACCGCAGGCGGTGGCTGCCAACAATGCAGGTGGTAAACCTCCTGCCGTCGCCACAACTCCAACGACCGCGACTGCTAATGCTTCAGCGCAGCCTGCAGCTCAGCCCAATAAGGATTGGCATGCAGAATTCGTCGCGCAAAATTCGGTGTTAAAGCCGGAAGAACTCGTTGACGATACCGAACCTTCTAATAAAGGTACGGTAGACGCCACAACCTCGGCTGCCTCCACCAAAGAACCTTCAGATTCGAAGGAAGCCAAACACCAGAAGTCATCGAAGAAGTCGAAGGAAAAACTTTCCGACAATTCGAAAGAATCGAAAGACTACGTCAATCTTGGCGAAGAAACGGATTCAGCAAAAACAGAAGTGAAGAAAGCAGCCTTCACACCACCGACGGTGCCTCCTGTCAACGCGGCGGCTCACGGCGGCAACAAGAACTTCTGGGCTAATCCACTGGGCAACCTTCCAAACCTCGGTCCCATCACCGGTATGGAATACGCCACAGCCAACGCCGCACCGGAAGTGATACCACAAGTAAAAGCCTACTACCGCCGCGCCCTGAAAAAACTGGACGAAGTAATCGAGAAAGAACCGGACGACATGTTCGCTAACCTTTATAGAGCACATCTGAAAGCTGAATATTCAGGCGATATCGACTCGGCTATGAAGGTTTGGGAAAGCTGTCGCGATGCCCATCCTAACAGTCCGGCTCCCTATTTCTTCCTCGGCGAAGGTTATCTAAAGAAGGGCAATCTTGGTCTGTGTCTTTCGAATGTTTCCAAAGCAATTGCACTACGGTCCACTGGCAACTAGGAGTTCTTGATGAGACGAATTTTCAATGTCGGCGTTCTAAAACTGGTGCTGGCTTTGGGCATCCTTTTTGGCATCGTCGGATTGGTTTATTACGCTCACAATCAAGCTGACAAAGAGCTCAAAGAGTTTGCCAAAGAGAAGAAGCAAGAAGCTAACGATTCAGTAGTTGTTGACAACTACGAGCTTAAGGAAATTGCAGACGACAACACCACCCACTGGCTGCTTACGGCTAAAAAGGGAACCATGGAGCCCAGCTCCAAGGACGTGGACCTGGAAGATGTCAAAGTAAACTATTACAAAGAAGGAAAAGTGAGTATGACGCTGGCTGCTCCGAGCGGTAAAGCCAACGAGCTCACTCGCGTAATCAAGCTCCATTCTGTCGGCGACACGAAAGTCTCGGTAACTGGCGACGAGAAGCAGGCCCAGCTCGAGACGAAGGAATTGGAATTAACAAAAAACAATCAGTTTGTGGCTACAGGTGGTGTTAACATCATGTGGCCAGGGGTAGCCAAGGTGACCGGCTCCAACGCCCGCGGCTCTTTTGTCAAAGGGGCACTGCAAAAATTGATAATCAGCGGCAATACTCACGCCTTAGTTGACATGTAGAAAAAGGAAACCTGCTTGCTAATCCCTCAAGAATCCATCAATAACTCCAGACGCGGTGCTAAAACACTGGTGAGCTTGCTCGCCGCCACTATCGCGCTCAGCCCAATGATGGCTCTGGCACAAGAACCTTCCGGCGGTCCTATCGACATCCAGGCTGATGAGCAGGAGTTCGGGGACGATCGAGTAATTGCTCGAGGAAAAGTCAAAGTCGTGCACGGCGACACAATCATTCGTGCACCAATGGCGACACTATTTAGAGATCCGGCTGGTCAGCCCAAACTGGCGATCTTCACCGGCAATCCAATACTTATTCAAGGCGTTAACACAATCAAGGCAGCTAAGCTGACTTTCGATATTAAGGAAGCGAAGATTCTGGCTGAAGGAAACGCACACTCTGAAGTAATGTCCAACGGCATGGATGGTGGTGGCGGCGGCGGTGCTGCAGCTCCGGCACCGAAGAAAGGCAAGAAAGCTCCAACCACTCTCAATCCGGAAGACGAGCCGGAAGAAGCTCAACCGCAAGACGAGACTGATTCGACAGCAGAAGAACCGAAAGATCCGACGGCTGAGGCGCCAGTAAAGAAACCGGCAGGCGAAAGCAAACCTCAAAAAATCATTACTGATTCGGACAGACAAGAGTTTGAACGGACCAGTGGAAAGTTCGAAGCCCACGGCAACGTGCGGGTTGTCACTCAAGGTATCAACGTCAAATCGAACCACCTGAAATTGGTATACGGCACCGACCAGAAGGCTGAAGCAGTAGTCTTCACGGGGGACGTGACGGCGAAACGAGACGCCAACGTCACTCAGGCGGACGTGATGACCTACTTCCTGACGACGCAGCGACTGCAAGCAACAGGACATGTGAAATCTAAAGTGGTTCAGCAGAAAGCAGCAGAACCCAAAAAGGGGGGCCCTCAGGTAGTAAATAGCTCGCCTGAGACGGCTGGTAACAGCAAAGTTATGGACCTTTCCGGTAAAAGCGGCCAAGAAATCATCATCATTTCGGATGCACAGGACTACAACAAAGACAGCGGAAGAGTCGATGCTGAAGGTCGCGTGCGACTCTACTATGGCACCACCGTTGGTATCGGTCCGAAGATGACTGTTTTGACCAACGAATTTGGCGAAACCGACAAAGTCGTATTCATCGGACGCTCGCAAATCACGCAGCCCGGTCGTCGCTGGATCGCTGACCGCATCACCTACACGGTTGAGGACAACAAAGTTCTCGCAGAAGGTAACACCCGCGCCATCATCATTAAGAACAATCAGGGAACAGCAGTCGCAAGTGGCGCACCCGCGGCCGCTCCCAAAACTGCACCATCAGCAGTACCAAAGAAAGACAGCGGGTCACGTGTTGCGGACGACGGCCGCAACAAAGTTCAATAGGGGTTAGAGGTTAGATTATGACAACGGCACCGATAGCCACTAATGGCGAAAAAACGTTGGTGATCTCCAATCTGCAGAAGTCCTACGGCGGGCGCAGAGTGGTCGACGACGTCAGCTTCCACGTTTCGCGCGGGGAAGTAGTTGGTCTGCTCGGACGTAACGGTGCTGGAAAGACAACATCATTCGATATGGTGCTCGGTCTGGTCATTCCTGAAAAAGGTTCAGTAACGCTCGGTCCCCGTGATTTGACCAGACTGCCGATTCACTTGAGAGCGCGCATGGGCATCGGTTACCTGCCCCAAGAAAACTCAACGTTCAGAAAACTTACTGTTGGCGACAACATCCGAATGATCCTTGAACTCCGCGGCGTCAAGCGCAGAGACCAGGGTGAAAAAATCAAATTCTTGCTCGGACAATTCGGTCTCGAACACCTCGAGCAAGTACACGCGGTCCAACTATCCGGTGGTGAACGCCGCCGGTTGGAAATCGCACGGACTCTGGCTGGCGAGCCTGAATTCATTCTGCTTGACGAACCTTTCACCGGTATCGACCCGATTTCGATCGCCGATATCCAACAGCTGATTCGCCGTCTGAAAGACAAAAACGAGTGGAACCTCGGCGTTCTGCTCACCGACCACAACCCGCGAGCCACGCTACAGATCACGGACAGAGCCTATCTGATCGACAAAGGCAAAATTCTAGTTGCCGGTTCACAACACGAAATCGCCAATAGCGAAGTCGCCAGGAAACAATACCTCGGGGAGGATTTCACTCTCTAATGTGGAACATGAAACTACTCGACCGCTATATCGCCAATGAATTTTGGCAGCCGCTGCTTTTCGGTATCGGCATCGTGACCGGCGTTTGGTTTGGCGCCGATCAATTGAAGACGATCTTCAACTTGATCATGCGTTCCGGCGTGCCGCTCGATTTGGCGTTTACGATTCTCGGTTTGCACCTTCCTGAAATCATCGTACTCACCATCCCAATCGGTGTGTTGCTCGGTACCCTGCTCGTATTCAACCGCCTCTCCGGCGATTCCGAAATTATCGCTCTGCGCACAAGCGGCGTTAGCTTCTATCGCATCATGGTGGCACCATTGCTGTTCGGCTTGCTGACCAGTTTTGTCAGTTTTGGTATCAACGAAGGTATCGTGCCAATCGCCAGTCGTACTGCGAAGAAACTCGAATTCCTCGCTCTCTATAAATCCGAGCTGCCCGAAGGGCAAGCCAACTTCACTTATATGGAGCGCAACAAAAACCTCTCACTCAACCGCATTTTCTACGTCGGCTATTACAACGGAAAGCGGCTCCACGACGTAATCGTGCTTGATTTCTCGCGCGACCAACTCGCTCAGATCGTATGCTCGGAAACAGGCACATTCGATCACGGCGAATGGACGCTCGAAAAAGGTCGTTCGTATTGCATCAACGCGAAGAGTGATATCGCGCAGATTCTGCAATTCCAGAAATTGAAAATTCCAGGCGCGAAGAATGCATCAAAGGTTCTTGATTCGGGACAAATCAAACCGAAAGAAATGAACATGTTTGAGCTCGGCAACTACATCGACACGCTCAAAGCATCAAACGCCGTATCCAACGACTTGCTCGTTCGCTTGTACCAGAAAGTCAGCCAACCACTGGCATGCTTAATTGTGGCACTCGCAGGCGCTCCACTCGGTCTCCTCGGCCGTCGATCGCGCAGTAACCTGGGTCTGATTTATTCAGCCGTCGTAGTATTCCTGTACTACGTGCTGCAATCCAGCTCCGGCGCCCTTGGTGAAGCCGGCAGAATCAACCCAATCGTAGCGGCATGGCTGCCAAACATGGTAATCGGCTCGCTCGGCGTGATGATTCTCTACTTCAAAGGCCGATAGCACGGTTTCAATTACCGACTGTCCGGTTTCAATATCCACCCGATAGAGATCGAATATCCAAACCTTCTATATGGATTGTTCGCCGAAGAATCTTGCGCCCGCTCGCATCCACGTCTCCCGAAACCGCTCTGGAACGCCGTTCGCGAGATCGGCTCTGGAACGCATTGCGAATGCGCCTTTTGAGACCGGCGCTGGAACGCATTGCGACTCCGCATCTTGAGTCCGGCGCTGAAACGCATTTGTATCTGCGGCTCCCGAGAACGGCTCTGGAACGCATTGCGCACGGCCTCGTGAGATCGGCGCTGAAACGCCTTGCGTATGCGGCTCGTGAGTACGAGGGCTTGCTTTTCGGCTCCTGGGAGCGCAGGCTTCCAGCCTGCTCCTAAATGCCGGCAGAATCCCGCCACTCCGGAAAAGAGAAGCCCCTGAACTGACGGAGTCGAAAGCTTGCGATATCGGAGCAACCAATTATGAGTTTCGTTTAAACTGTAAACAAGTCTGACGCAGCAGCAGTGCGGGTTTTGAGGCTCGTGGGAAAAACCGCATTGACCCTCTCTCCTGTTGCCATTATCTTTTGCATATATAAAACCTGACTCAGTAGAAGTGATTTAGTCAGGCTCGCAGCTCCGTTTTGGCGGCACCTCTTGGCAAGCAATACTCAAATCGTTGCAAACATCCACCGGCGCAAGGCTCCGGGTAAAAGAATTTGGATTGGCATCGTAGCAGCCATAGTACTCGTCACGTTGCCGGTATTGCCGCTCAAATTCCTGGGAATTCCCGGTCCGGACCTGGATTGGCACGCTTTCGAAGAATTGAGTCGGTCATTGGTCGGTCGAATGACGACCGCGACTTCACAGGCAAAACGACCAGCCGAAGTACCTGCACCGGCAGTCACAGGTTCTGACATCAAACTCATGGACGCGACCATCAAGTCGCTTCTCAGCCAGGTATCGAAAAATCCAACGGACCCGTCGCTCCACAATCGACTTGGACTGATCTACGCTGAGATGGGCGAGCCCCACTCGGCAGTCACGCATTTCGAAGAGTCCATCGCCAATTCGCGAGACCGCATCAAGGCTCTCACACTCCAGAGCAATCAGGCGAGCGCGCAAGGTAATGTCGAAAAAGCATCGAACTGCATGCTGGAAATTTCCACACTGAATGTTCAATTAGCAGCAGCACACAGCAGTCTAGCGAGAGTCTACGAGCAACTGGGCAAGAGCGATCGAGTAATGGCTCAGCTAGCCGAACTCAGCAAAGACATCTCCCTTTCCGGAGCGATGAAACAACCAGGGGAACAAACTGGAGTGACATCCGGCACCGCCCTCAGTGCCAATCGCCTTGATTCGGAAACCGCTGTACAACTGGCTCGTGCAGATGCGTTTCGTCAAGCGGGCAGAAATCTGGAAGCGATGCAAGAGTATAAAAAACTTTCAGAGCGTGTTCCAAATCTCGCGATCGCGCACAAAGAGCTGGGCATGACCGCTTTGACCATGCGCAACCTCTGGCTCGCGCAAGAAGAATTGACGAAAGCTGAAGGTCTCAACTCTGCTGATGCCACCACCCATAGCGCCCTGGGCAACATCTTCTCGCAGATCGGCGAGCGCGACAAAGCTATCAAAGAATACGAACTTGCTTTGACTTGCAATCCGAAGGAAGTCACAGCATCATTCAATTTAGGCAATATCTATGCTGACTCCGGTCAATATGACAAGGCGATTGGATGTTTCAAAAAGACAGTTGCCGGTCGACCTGATTTCGCACTGGCACACAACAATCTTGCCACCATGTATTCCTTCCACGGAGATAACGTCGGCGCCGAGCGTGAGTTTCGGCAAGCGATCAGCCTCGATGGCAACATGGCGTCCGCGCACTACGGACTCGGCATCGCCTGTTTAAACTCGAAAAACTATAACGAAAGTGCGCGTGCATTCAAACGTGCATTGGCACTAAATCCCGATTTGATCGACGCGAGCAGCAAATTGGAATTGGCACAAAAACGCGCACGTGGTCAGCTCAGTCTCAATTGATTTCGCAAGATCAATTTCACTGCGTCATTGTCACCGGACTGCCAGGCTCGGGTAAAACCACCTGCGGCAAGCTTCTTAGCAAGCGTCTCGGATACAACTTCATTGATTCGGATAAGTTGATCGAACGCAGCGAAGGCATGCCTGTTCGCGATATTTTTTCCAATCACGGAGAAGCGCATTTCAGAACGCTGGAACGCGATCTACTTAAACTTATTGAAAGCCGTTTGAGTTCTACTCTCGGTGAAGGTGAGCCGCAATACGTTCAAACAACTGGTCTGGAAGGCAGTGTGGCTGCCGAGATCCTGAAGGCGGTGAAATCAAAAGGTTTAGTCTTATCGGTGGGCGGCGGCATGCCGGAACCTGTCGAAAATCGTGAACGACTGAAAAGACTGGGGACGGTCGTTTACCTTTCCTCCAGTCCAAGCGATATTGCCGCGCGTTTAAAACAAGATGGAATGCGACCGCTTTTGGCCCAAAATTCAAAGAGTAATGATGCCAAGGTTTCGATTCAAAAGAATCATGAAAAAGAGTCAATAACCTCTGCGTCCAAAAAAGTTTCTTCAACTGAACAAATCGGTAACAGGCAGGATTCGTCACGGGACGCTCCTGACAATCAATTACAAACTTCTCCTGATAACGCCTCCACGCAATTGCAGCATCGGCTGCAAGAGCTGCTTGACAGGAGAAGACAAGCGTATGAATGCGCCGACATTACAGTCGACACTTCCGGACTTGCACCTCATCAAATCGTTAATCGGCTTCAAGAAGCGCTCAAAACACATCAGCAGATCCTATAGAATTAGACAGCTATTTTTGTCGAAAAAGTGGAAAAAGAAGTCAGGAGCAGAATTCCCGGCGGACGCGACATCAGCAGCCGAGCAGCTAGCTGCAAGACAACCCTAGGGAAACTGAAAGGAGAATCACCAGGTGGTCACCCAAGACGAACTTATGTACCTTCAGTCTCAATTGGAGGGGCTTGAGTCGATTTTTATGGAGCTGATGCCGTTTGGTGTAGAGCTCAAGCGCCAACAGGTGCAAGATTTTTATGACAAGCGTCTCGATGCAGCCAGCAATCCTGTGTCATCTGTGGCGCCGACCGAACTGAGACGGCAATTCAACACCAAAGCCAACCAGGTGCGAAACCTGGTCGACAGTGCTGAGTCGCTCGGGGATGCAGGCAACAAGCTCAATTTGATTCGAGCTGCGGCATCTTTGCCAGAGGAGCGCAGTCGTTCCGTGACCAATTCGGTGCTCCAGTTCTGCAAAGAGCTTACGTTTGAAACCAAGGCAGATCCGAAGCTTCTGGAGGAAATCCTCCGCAGTGGCGATTTGCGTCCTGTAGAGGCGCGCATGCTGCTGGCAGCAGCGATGTTTCTAATCGCCGACCGGGTCGAAAACGGACCTCAGAAGCTGTCAGTGCGTGACCTTCTGGCGCAGTTTATCGGCATGGTCAAAGCAGAGAGACTGCTTGCAAGAAACGATCCGTTTCTGCTTGAGGCGCAATGCGCGCTCGAAGCGCTCGACATGGAAGAAGCCGGGAACTAACCGTCAGTGAAAATCAAGGTTATCAACGGACCCAATCTCAATATGTTTGGTGTGCGTCAGCCTGAAACATATGGGGCGACAACGCTCGAGCAGATTAACGAGGCACTGAAATCGCTTGCCGATGAGCTTTCGGTGAGCGAAATCTCGTTTTTCCAATCCAACATCGAAGGCGAAATCGTCGAAGCCATTCAGCAGTCGCACAAAAAGATCGACGGAATTTTGATTAATCCAGCCGCTTACGGCCACACGTCGATCGCCATTCGTGATGCGCTTCTTGCTGTATCTATTCCATTCGTCGAAGTGCATGCGTCCAACATCTACAAACGCGAAGAATTCCGCCACAAGACATATCTTTCTGATATCGCTGAAGGGGTTATTTCCGGATTCAGCGCAGACAGCTACCTGCTTGGATTACGCGCGCTCAGTACGATTTTGAAGAACAAAATGAAATAAGATTCGTTCCGTTGCCAGGACGAAACAACCAGCTCCGATTGCCGTCTACATGGCGTATACGGGCAGCGTTGAGGCAAAGGATTGTGAGCAATTAATGAGCCAAGTTGTTCATTGACGGGGAGAAACCAGAAGCCAGGCTATAATAGGGCTTGCTGCCTGCACGTTCATCCGAAATAAGTTGCCTGGCGCGACAAGGCTCGAGGAAACAGTTTTTGATTTCTAAGCTAAACGCAAAACCACCAGTTGTTGCTTTGATAGCCGGATTTGCCGTGCTTTGCCTGGTCAATGGAGCCGGTGCACAAGAGGGCGCAAAACCCCCAGCGGATGCGGCTGCCGAGGCCGCGGCCCAGGCGGCGCAGAAGCAAGGAGTGCATCCTCCGGCTGCAAGAGAACACTATAATCGCGGCGTGGAATTGCATCGCGGCGGTTTCTTGAACAAAGCAATCACCGAGTACAAACTGGCGATAGAGGCGGATCCGAATATGGAGCCGGCTTACAGCAACATCGGTCTTGTCTATACCGCACAGAAAAGTTGGAGCAAGGCACTGGAAGCGTTTGACAAAGCGCTCGCTATGAAACCCGATCGAACGACAAGTTTAAACGGGCTGGGCACCGTGCTCTATGCGATGAAACGCAACGATGAAGCCATGGAAAAGTGGCGAAAAGCAATCGAAATCGATCCTAAATTCGCCTCTGCTTATTACAACATGGGCAACGCATACGAGACTCAAGAGAAGCATCATGATGCGCTTGAATGCTACGTTAAAGCGACCAACATCAATCCCAACATGGCCGATGCATACTATCGCATTGGTTCGTTGATGAACAAAACCAAGCACCTCGCTCAAGCGCATGTGCTCCTGAACAAAGCTGTGCAACTGGCTCCGGAAGCCGAATTCGCCCGTGATGCCAGAAAACAAATTGAAGGTCTTGAGAAACAATTCGAACGCGACGGTAGCGAACAAAGCACTGCAACAACTACGTCAGAACCGGAAACACCGAAGGCTACCGAAAGCAGTCCAAAGACGGTAGCCGCGAGCACCAATGACGGTACCAATGACGATAAGAAAGCGAAGCCTTCACTGAAATCGATTTTCAAGAAAAAGGGAGAGAAGGCTCCTGCGAAAAACGTCAATATGTTCATCCAGCCTCCTAACTCTGATTCGGATTTGAAACCTCACGGATAATCGGCAGTCGACTGCCACCAAAACAATGATCGATACCAACGCAAAAATGAACGAAGTCGCCGAGATCCTGGAAGGCAAAGTGATCGACGATGCGGTTGGATTGGAAGTCTGCATCAAGGGCGCCGTGCTTGGATTCCCCGCGACAGTACAGGCTCTGCGAGCCTCGTTTCCATTTGGTATCACCTACATAGTCGAAGTCAACGTACTTGAAAATCCGAAAGAGGAAGACCCTCTAAACCTGACGATCATGCCTCGTTATGCAAAAGGTTTGCTCGGTTTCGTAACTCGAATTTTTCTGCTCGAATCGAAAGGTCAGAGTGTCGGTGATAAGAAGTTCGACAGTAAGTATCTCTGTTCGTTCAACCAACACGCAGTCGCAGAGCGCTTCATCAAATATCCCGGCGTAATCGAAAGAATCGAAAAACTTTATGCCAACACAAAGTTTAGCGAGATGGGGGTGAAGTCGAAAGCTGGACTCTACCTGTCGCAGCCACAAAATTTCAACGCCGCCAATATCGATGTCATCCGTGTCACACTCAAACAGTTGGGAGAAATCGGACAAATACTATTCGAGGCTTTCTAAGCCAGCTCGCGTGGCTTAGAGGATAAGTGAAACAAAACGCCGGCGAAGATTGAGGTTTTTAATGACAGGCGCAAATAGCCTGATAGTAGTCGAGAACTTGATCAAAGCCTACGAAGGCCGTGCTGATCTCGCACTGAAAGGCATCACCCTTGATGTCAAAGAAGGCGAATGTTTTGGACTCCTCGGTCCCAACGGCGCCGGCAAAACCACTCTCATGGGCTGTCTGCTGGGGCTGTTAAACCCTGATGGCGGCAAGCTCACGGTCGCCGGACTCGATCCAAATGATCTGGCTGTTCGTGAAGTAATTGGTTTCCTTCCTGAGCGTCCGCATTTCGAATCATGGTTTACCGCTAGAGAGTTTCTTGCATATCACCACTCGTTAGCCGGCATGGATAAAGCCACACGAAAATCCGATGTCATTGAAATGCTAAAACGAGTTGGTCTGGAAGAAGCGGCCTGGTCTCGCAAAACCAATAAATTTTCGCGAGGCATGTTGCAGAGATTAGGACTAGCCCAGGCGTTGATAGGAAAACCGAAAATTGTTTTTCTGGACGAGCCGGGTTCAGGAATGGACCCACCTGGAGTAACATTACTGCGCGAAATTCTTTTGGAATTGAAACGCAGCAATGCCACCATTATTTTAAACTCGCACCACCTGGACGAGATGGAGAGAGTCTGCGATCGCGTCGCCTTTATCAAGAACGGACAAATTCAATCGATCAAATCAATGGCTGACGATTCCGATTATCCGCACGTCCTGCGAATGCGATTTGCAGCAACCGAGGAAACAAGCGGATTTGCTGAGATTTTCGAAAGAATCGCCATCGCCACAGGTGCCAACATTCTTGAAGTCGATTCGCGGGGCGCACGCGTAGCGGTTACCAGCGGACAGATGGCCAGTGTAGTTATCCGCAATTGCGTCGAGCATAATATTCCAGTTCAATCGGCCAGCCCGGAATCAACGTCTCTGGAACATCTATTCAATGAGATGCCGGAGTTGTTAAGCGGAAATTCGAACGAGCAAGAAGCTCTCTCAAACGGATCGGATAAAGAATGAACAAAGCAATTTATCTGGAAACGATCAAAAAGATTCTGAGACAACGCTTCGTTGTATTCGTGCTGTTCGCCATGGGTTTACTGATTCCAATGGCTTTAATCCTCTCGCCTGAGCCACCGTCGGTAAACACTATCGAGGGCTGGGATGCTTTTGCAGTTTCCACCGTGGTTGGTTTAATCACAGTCACCGCATCTAATGCCATCGGCAGCAGTTTGACAATCGGCGGACGTAGCGACTACATGCCCCTGATCATTACGCGCCCCATGCACCGCTACCAGTATGTGATTTCGAAGTGGCTTGCCCTGGCTACGATAATCGCGGTGGTGTCAACGGTTCAACACATGCTCTTCACCATCAGTGGTGCCTACGCCAAGTGGGGACTCACTGAAAACATGATTGTGACCATTTTTATAGAACGCATTATATCCGCGCTCAGCGTCTCCAGCGTACTGACCATGATCTACCTGCTGCCGACGCAGAGCATGGTGTTGTGCGGAATAATCGCATTCGAAATGGCAACGGGATTCAGCATTTTAGCAATGAATATTGCCGTTCCATTGCCGGATACTGCCAGTGAAGTAAGCGAGCTGGTGGCATCCATTATTGGTCTGGACACATGGGCTCAAACGAAGCTTTTGCCGTCTATTTTCGGAGGCAACGCCGTAGGTTCTGTTCAACAATATGTGACTGTGATCAACAATCTATCGAATTTTTTGGCGCCCCAGATTCACGTTTTTGATATTCTCGAAGCGCGTCCTTTTGTCTGGTCTGCTCTGATGGAGCCATTCAGCAACATATTGATCGCACTGACCATCGCAACCGCGGTGCTTAATGCGAGGGAGTATCACTATGATGTTGACTAAAAAAGGTTCCACCAGAGGAACAGTTTCGGTTCTATTTCTATCGGCATTGATCTTTCTTGTTGCTCGCTTTGCAGTCGACGCTATCGAGGCTGCGATGCCGAATAACGCAAAATCAACAGTCGCATGGAAACCAATTCCGGATGTTCTCAAAGACGGACACAGTTCAATCATGGTGGATGACGAAATCGATTCAACAACCATGGCTAGCGATACTGGGGTCAAAACCAATGAAGCCGCAAACAAAGCGATCGATGAAGACGCCGATACAAAAGCGAAACTGATAGAGGCGAAAAAAATTCTCGACTCTCAGCCAACCGAGAATTCAATCGCAGAAAAAGACGCCGATTCGAAGCCTCCAGTAATCATCAGGAAGAAAACAAAAAAACGATTTGCCCTTGAGAAAATTTTTCCTGACAACGTAGAACAGCTACCCATCTTCATTTTCTTTACTGACGAAGGCAGCTCGATCGCTCAAAAAATGGAAAATACATCGTTAGGTGTAAAGCAAGTTCGAGAGAAAATTGAAAAGGAATACTACCCAATCAAAATTCGCTTCGATAAGAAAATGACGAAAACGGAATATCGTCTGTACCAGGAATACGGTTCCACTGCCGTCCCCGTCGTACACATCGTCACAGCAACAGGCGAGCCACTCGTCTACAACTCCGGATTTATCAGTGCCATTAAAGTTATGGTGCTTCTAAACAATGCTCAACGGAAACTTGCAAAACTTGAAGAGAAGGCGGAATAGCCGACAATGGCAGAACAGCTTACAGACGCGTTCCTAGACCAAGCAACAACTCTGCTCGAATTGTACTTGGCGAAATTTCCGGAGGAGCGAGATACATTTTCGACCCTGATAAAGCAATTTCAATCGAGAGATCGTCAGCTTTGCAGCAGAAAAAACATGACGGGACATCTTACGGCGAGCGGACTTCTGTTGCACCCGGACGGGAAATCGGTTTTCCTGATCCATCACAATTTTTTAAAACTTTGGCTGCAACCGGGAGGGCATCTCGATCCGGGAGAGAGTCCGTCCGCAGGTGCACTGCGAGAATTTATCGAAGAGACTGGAATCAAGCAGGTTTCGCTTCATCCCTGGCACGAGCAAAATCCATTTCCTTTCGACATGGATACGCACGCAATTCCTCCGAATGAGAAGAAAAACGAAGGCAGTCATTTCCACCACGACTATCAATATTTGCTTTGCGTTAATGGCACGTTCGCAGATGATGACCTTGTCGATATCGACCGCAACGAGGTGTCTAACTTCAAATGGATCGGGTTGGATGAATTGATCGAAGGTGACTATGACTCTCGATTGAAGCGCGCGTCCAGGAAGATAAAGAATTTGCTGCTGGGTCAAACCGGTAGCGCGACACTTCCAGGAAAGAATGCATCGTAAAACGAGATTAGCGGTGCGCGGTTTTCGCGCTACGAAAAATGTTCATCATCGGTCGCTGCGATGAGGTCAAGTGGAAATCTACCTCTTGCTATCAACATTACGTATCGAAACGCTCCACATTACT
The DNA here is from genome assembly GCA_044225915.1 of Obscuribacteraceae bacterium (SeqCode). Taxonomy (GTDB): domain Bacteria; phylum Cyanobacteriota; class Vampirovibrionia; order Obscuribacterales; family Obscuribacteraceae; genus JADYXR01. The sequence continues at coordinate 51,725 of JBGAHZ010000024.1, read as the reverse complement.
TGTCATATGGTAAAGTGTAGGTGAATAGCAGGTGGGCAAGCGTTCACGCGATGTTCAGCCCACAACCATAGAGGTGACATAATGGCCGAAACGACCACTAGCACTGAAGCCCCAGCCTCGATCGTATCGTTGACGGAATCGGCGGCCGGTGAAGTAAAAAGACTTCTGGCGGAAGAACCGGATAAAGAAGGCTTGAGACTCGAAATCCGCGGTGGCGGTTGCTCAGGTATGTCTTACGGTTTGAGCTTCGATAAGAAGCAAGAGAAAGATCACGTGATCGAACAACACGGCGTAAAAGTTTTTGTTGATCCGAAAAGCGCAATCTATCTGAAAGGCACCGTACTCGATTTCGAACAAGGTCTTGAAGCCAAAGGTTTCGTGATCAAGAATCCACAAGCCAAAGGCAACTGCGGTTGCGGACAATCGTTCTCCGTTTAACTGAAACTCTAGAACATTTGCATTAGGCGACGGCTCCCTGGCCTCGCCTTTTGCGCATCTACTCACTTTGAAAGGGCATTGACCAATGACGCTTGAACTCGGAAAAACAATCGACACCACTCGCTTGCGAAACAACGGTGCGTGGGGACCAGCCGACTTGCATTACATCCGGGTCTACGGACAGGACGCTAATCGTTATCTGCAGGCGCAAACAACTAACGACATCAACCAATTGAAAGTCGGAGATTCGCAGCTCAGCTGCCTGATCGACAGAAAGTCTCGTCCGGTAGGCGTGTTTCAAGTTTACAAACTGGCAAATGATTTCGCCATCGTCTGCGATACCACTCAAAGCGAAGCGATTCTCGACCACATGGAAAAATTCAAATTCGCGGACAAGGTTTACTTTGACGATTCGTTTGTTTCTTTTTTGACAGTGCAAGGGCCGAAGAGCCGTTCGGTAATTCAGAAAGTCCTCGACGGTATTCCGCCTCGAGACCTGTTCGACAACGACGCGACAACAGGAACTGTCGATGACCGCGCGATTCAAATTTTCAAAATGTCTCTCACCGGTGAAGAAGGTTTTCTCCTCGTGGTTCTCGATGAGGACATCGACGCTGTTCGCGACAAATTGAAAGCAGTCGCGGAAACGGTCGGTCTCGATACTCTTTCGAAAGAGCAGTTGGAGTTGGCGCGCGTCGAAGCAGGATTTCCGAAACTGGGTGTGGATTTTTCCGACGACAATTTGCTTGCAGAAACGACACTGACGGAAACCGCAGTGAGCTACAACAAAGGCTGTTTCCAGGGACAGGAAGTACTCGCCCGAGTGAGGACACAAGGATCGCCCTCGCGCGCGCTCGTGGGACTGATCGTATCGCCACCACCTGCGACACCATTTAAACTCGACACCGCGATCGAATTCGAAGGTGAAACGATTGGCTGGATCAAATCTAATTTCTATTCGGAGTTTCTGCAAAAGTTTATTGCAATCGCTCTGGTCAAGCGCGATTACAGAACGCCTGGTAAAGTTCGCGACGTTGTAATCGATGGCAAGGCGGCAACCGCAACGGTAGAACTCTTGCCACTTTATCAAGGCAAGTCGCCAGCCGAAATCGCCAAAGAATTGTATGAAGAAGCACTATCGATTTTCGCCAAAGAGGATGAGAATCAAGTAAGCGAAGATTGGCAATCCATCAACCTTTTGAAAGAAGCGCTCACACTGAATCCTTTGTTCGAAGACGCCTATGAAACTCTGGGTGTTATTCTCTCCAAGCGCGGGCAACTTGATGAAGCCATCGAGTTAATGGAGTATTTGGCGAAACTGAATCCGGATTCTGTGATGGCACACACAAACCTTTCGGTTTTCTACGTCGAGAAAGGCTGGAAGGAAAAAGCCGAAGACGAGAAAGCGATTTCCATGAGCATTCGCATGAGAATCGCCGCCGCAGAAGCTTCCAAGACAAAGCAGGAAGAAGAAAAACGGAAAGCAACGGAGCAGGAAACGCTTCAGAGAATGAGCATGTTTCAACAAGTACTCGAAATCGACGAAGACGATCAACTTGCTAATCACGGATATGGCGATTGCCTCGTAGAGCTGTCGCGTTTCGAGGAAGCGATCCCTCACCTTCAAAAATCATTGAAGGCGAAACCGACAAATAGCAACGGATATCTCGTCCTGGCGCGCGCGTTTGAGGGTTTAAACCGCATCGACGAAGCAAAAGAAACGTATGAGACTGGCATAGACGTCGCCGCAAAGCGTGGCGATATGGAGCCACTCAAGAAGATGAAAGAGCGATTGGCTTCTTTGTAGGTTAAACGACGAGGCGATGTCGAAATTCGAGTTCGAAGGAGAAACTTGTCGAGCCGGAAAACGGAGCCGGCTGTAACCCTGTTCTCCTAAACGCAAGCTTTCGCGTTTGAACCTCGCGATTGTTGTTTTGCGACTACGTATTTTCCCCACTGACAGTCGCCAGGTTTTACCCCACAATATCAAAACTTATAGCTGGAATCTTTCCTGCTTCGCTGCACTCACTTAATAAAAGAACGCGTCTCGGCGCGTCATACGAGGTTTAACCATGGCTCCAAATCAAGGGGATGGTGTTCCGGATAAGGCTGTTTTGGACAAGGCACAAAAGATCGCAGGCGCGTTTGAACGCGGTGTCGCCGATCCAAATCACAACATGAAGCCCGCAATCGATGCACTCCAGGAAGCCGCGCATGGCGATCCAAATCAGTACAGAGCCGCGCTCAGAGCTGCAAACGAAATGCTCGATCATAGTAAGAACGGAAACGTGCAAAAGTTTTTCGGCAAGTACGATATCGTCGAGGGCTCTGACGCCAACGCTCTCGTTTTAAAAAGAGACGACGGTGCTAAATTTCGCATGGATGCCACCGGCAGGACTACAGCAGACAACGGTGCAACTCTAGATGCGACACGGAGAGACGCTAACGGCAATAGGCTCGACAAGGCGACAGACAAAGACGGCACCGTACGAGAACGTTTGACCTCAGCAGATGGAAACACCACAGTCGAGAAGTACACGGACAAGACCGGACAGAGCTGGCAAATCGAAAGACACAAACAGTCTGACGGCACATTGCGCCCTACCAAAGTGACGATGCCCGATGGTTCAAAAATGGAATATGAGTGGAAACAAGAGATGGGCGATCGCGGCACCTTGTACCCCACTCACATGCGTGAGACCAACCCTGGCGGCAGAGTCGTGAGAGATTACCAGATGCAGATGCTGGAGGGGCATGCAGGACGTCTCGATACAGCTAACTGGAAAAAAATCGCAGGTCCTTCCAACGAACCGGATAAGTTTTGGGGAAGCGTGGTGGTTGACTCATCAGGAAACAACGTGGTCACCATGCGTAATCCGCTGATCGAAAGTCGCATCAACGCAGATGGCACCTATCAAAAGAGAACAATGACAGACCCGGCGCATCCAGTCGTAGACAAAGGTAGACGAACAAAATAAGCGTTGAAGACAAACCTGATTTTGTCGTTCAAAACTTGAAGAAATCCTGAATATTGCAAGGTTTGTGATAGGTTGCAAAGGACTTCGGGTAAGTAATCCTCAGAGATCATTTTTTGACTGTGAGGCTACACTCGATGAGCATTGGCAGCCGCCCCGAAGAATTCAGGACACGTCGATCCGTCCTGCGGTCCACCTTGTGCCTGGCAGTTTCGCTGTTAGCAAATGCGCAAATTGCGTTTGCATCAGAGACAGCAGAACCAACAAAGCCGACCGAAACGGCATCAGCTGCGACTCCGGCGACTGAAGCCGCGCCGGCCGCAGAAGTTGCAGAGCCGCAGCTTCCGAATGTCGATCATTTGTTAGGCGGTGACGACAGCAGCGGTCTTAGCGGCAGTGTCACAACGACGACAACTATTGATGAAACTGCGATGGCAGCTCCTCCGAAAAAGGTAGCGCCGGCTGCAACATCGAAACCAACATCGGCTGTGCCACCAATGACGCAAGTAAAATTGCTCTACAAGCAAGGAAAGTATCTTGATAGCCTGAAGATAATTGCGACCATGAAGCCGACCGAGCTCACTCACTACTACGCTGGTCTTTGTTATCAAGGACAGGGGCAATTGCAGAAAGCCGCAGCGGAATTCGGTTACGTTGCCTCAATCGCAAAAGATCCACTCATCAAATACAACGCTAACGTAGCACTCCAGGCTGTTAGTTCATATTCGAGAAGCAGAACATACGCCGGTCAAGGCAACGTGTTCGCCCGAGCGCCTGTCGGCGGCGGTGGCGGCGGCGCACGTCGCCGTGGTTGAGGCGGCTAGTTTAGAAGAGTAGGTTGCTCTTCAAAAAATGTAAATTCAAAGGACACGAGCTAAAGTACGTGGGTTTTGTTGCACCACCATATGCGGTGCATGTGGAAATCTAAAATGACAAGCGAATTGTATTAAAGATGTCGAGATGAATAGAATAGTCCGTGGAAACCTCAACTAGTGAAATCAGTCATATAGCCGAGTTGGAGCACGTTTACTAAATGGGAACGCTCAAGATTATGTTCTTCCCCCTGGCATTTTGCCTGGCATGTTATGGATTGTGGGAATTTCTTCTGTCCTATCAGTACAAAGACACACAGGACAAATCCAAAGATTGGAAGGTCACCGAAGCTCGGCTTGTGGAGCGCGGCGATGGGATCAGACCTCCTGGAATATTGGGTTTGTCTCCAGCCAGTTTTGTCTGTCTTTTGATTTCAAAACCTTACGTCGACTATAAATATGAAGTCGCAGGAAAGAAATATCACGAGAGACAACAACTTCCTCCCTGCCTGACGTTTGTTCGATTGGCGATTTCCAAAGACATAACCGATGAAGTTAAACCTGAGGTGTCAGACTCGGATATCGACCTTGTAGATCCGGGTACCGGCCAACTCAAGTCGAGCTTTGACGAATTGCTTGAAAAACAATTAGAAGCACACATGCCGGTAATTCAGATCAAATACAATCCTGCCGATCCGCAGAAGTCCGTGACCGACCCCGATAAATTAAAAGGAACCGAGACACTTTTCTGGTCAGGCATCTGGTCGATAATTCTTGCAATTCTTGCTGTAGCCGCGACCAAGTTCCATGAGTGGGTGACAAGACCAACAGAATTGCCGGACCCCTTTGCGAGGACAACTCGGACAATTAAGTACTAATAAGTCCATTTAGAACTCGTAACAGGTCAGACCGGCAGCCCTCATGGAAACGCCTTGAGGAGCTTTCAACGGGCAGTTTTAGACATCCGGAAGATGTCAGTTTCAAGCGAACTGATTGGACCTGATATGATGCTGATGAAAGATAAAACCCCGAATTGCTCTCATCGGATTGACTTGAAACAGGAACCAATCATGCGAAAAATTCTCATTCCATTTGTTGCGTTGTTCGCGCTCTGTGGCTGCGACAATCCAGAAGATTTCACGCATCCGGAGAATCCGAAAAAAGAAGTCAATCTGACCGCCACTCCGACGGCGACAACTACGACTACGACAACTCAAACTACTGGCGGAACGCCAACTACAACGACGACCACCACGCCTGATACGACCACAGCGCCACCTGCTAATTCTTCAGCCACTGATACGTCACCGGCTAAGACTGCCGACGCGCCAGTGACTGGCACATTCGACAAGGTGAATGTTTCTGCCGCTCTCAAAGTCGATATCAACGTCGGTCAGCCATCCAAAGTCACCGTCGACTGCAGTAAAAATAGTTTTGACCAGATTCAATTCGAAGAGAAAGACGGCACGTTAAACATCAACACGGCCAAGGGTTTCAGCGCGTCAACCGCCAAGATCGCAATCACAATGCCATCGCTGGTGGCGCTGAGCGCAGGCAAAAGTGCATTGGTTAAAGTCACGAACGTAAGCGGTGCGAATCTGGCAGTCAACGTGCAGGATTCATCGTCTGTAGAGATCGACGGTAACGTTGATAACGTCGACGTGACCATTGCAAACAGCTGTCTGGTCAAAATGAAAGAGTTGACTGCCAAGTCCGGAAACCTGGCGTCGAGCGGACGAAGTGTTCTTGAAGTCCGCTGCACTGAAAAAGTGACTGCCACCTCCAGTGGTGAATCCGTAATCACGATTTACGGACTACCGCGGAAAGTCACGAAGAACAAAACGGACAAGAGCATTATCAACCTGGCACCGTAATTGCTGTAGCAACGTCGATGCCATTCATTATTTCCTTGTCGTCGAACTGCGGCTGCTGCAGAGTGGCTTCGTCATGTTCGCCACTGACCGCCATTGCCGACCAACATCAGATGTAACTTAGCCTGCGCTATCGTTATTTAACTGTTGATTTTGATGGGTCGGATGCGAGCTGTTGTGGATCTTCAACTCTGAAACCTTGTGTTCCATTTTTGTAATTCAGAATCGCAGCCATCTTCGACATGTCGCTAAGAATGCGACGTTCCTTCGCACCATTCGTGTTTTGTCCGAGGTGCGTAATCAAATCGTCGTGACGCATGACGCTCTCAACTGAGATTTCACTGACGGCAAGATGAGCATTTTCGATGACTTTGAAACCACGTCTGGCAAGACCATCTTTAGGTCGAATATCCCGTCGACTCAGTTTTTTCTCACCACAAACCAGTTCGGAACCCGCTTTCAGGCTTACTGCGATTGGTGTATCGAAAATTCCTTTGCGGTCAAATAACGCTTTGATCGCTTTTCCGGTGCCATCAAGATTGGTGACACGCAAAACGCCGTTGTGAAATTTGGCGAGTACATCTCCGTTCGAATTAACGGAGACCTTACCAAGAGGAGTCTTGATTAGAGCCAGTTTAGACGGTCGTTTAACCGATACGAGAATTTCACCATCGTCCAACTTGACAATAAATTCGCTCACTTTGTCGAACTGAGTACCTTCCGTCCACTTGACAGTGATACCGGATATGGGACCGTTGGTCGCTTCCTCTTTAGGGAATTCGGTTTTTGGAAGCAATATTACTCCGCCCATTGCGGCCTCATGATAGATGGCCGGGGTCGCAGGAGCGTTGCCAGGGAACGAGCCCAGTCCGCTCTGGAAGTCCGTTTGTACGGGTGTGGGGTTGGCAAATGGGTTGGTTTGAGAAGGGGTGGGAGGAGGTGGTGGCGTTGGCGCTGGAGGCGTCGGAATGACGATTGGCTGAATTGGCTGAATTACGTGTGGACGAGGACCGGGTCCCTCGCCATCACCACCACGAGGTGGTCTACCGCCGCCGCCCTCGCCAGGAAATTCGCGTTGAGCGACTGCCGGTGACACGGCACCAATCGCGATCCCAACCGACACTGCAACTAGAGAACCAGTGCGAACAATGCTAGTGATCCGCGTTTTTTGTAAAAGTTCTAACATCGAGAACTCTCCGAACGATCCAGGAATCATTACCACGCTCACATTCCTTAGAATGTGAACTGACTGAGTTTACCAGCTTTCTTCATGCCAAGAACGCGACATACCGAAATAAAACATTAAGAGGAATCAAGGTTTCTTGATTCCTCTTAGTACCGTATGTGGTGCCAGTTTCGACCAACTAGTGGCTGCAGCAGCTTTCCGTTCCTGCAAGCGCATCGGCGCAGTTGTCGCAGATGTCGGGGCACTTTGGATCGACACCGATCTTTGTCGAGTACTTCCAGCAGCGCGCACACTTTTGTCCTTCAGCTTTGAAGACGCGAACGTGCATTCCGCTTTCCTTGTTTTCCGACAACAGTTCACCAGCATTGGCGCCGTTTTCCGACACTGTTGCTTGAGATGTGATGAAGAAGCCCGTCAGCTCTGGTCCGAGAGAAACCACTTTGTCTTTCAACGCAGCGTCTTCGAACTGAAGCACTACCTGTGCTTCGAGCGAACTGCCGATCTTATGCGCGCCCCGAGCTTCTTCGAGAGCTTTGTTGACAGCGTATCGAACACCCGTCAGGTCTTTCCAGAAGTTGGAAAGTTCTTCATTCACATACTTGTCCTGTCGGACAGGGAAGTCTGTGAGGAGCACGCTGTCGTGCGCACCACCTTGCTTCAGCGCGTCAGGCATGTGCTGCCAGATGTCTTCAGCCAGGTGAGGCGTGACGGGAACGAGCAAGCGCACCAGAACGTTCAGAATCTCGTACAAAGCAGTTTGCACAGCACGTCGACTTTCCGCATTTTGATTAGCGGTATACAGTCTGTCTTTTACGATATCGAAGTAGAAGGCCGAGAGATCGACACCGCAGAAGTTCTGAAGGAGTTGGTAGTACTTGAAGAATTCGTAGTTATCGAAGTCTTCAGTTACTTCCGAGACGACATTTTGCAGTCTATGCAAGATGTATTTGTCTAGTTTCCCCAACTTTTCATAAGGCACCGCATCTGATGCCGGATTGAAATCATTCAGGTTGCCGAGCAAATATCGTGCCGTATTTCTCAAGCGGCGGAATACGTCAGCGAGCTGAGCAAGCATGTTTTTGCCGATCGGAATGTCGTCCGTGTAGTTTACAGATGCGACCCAAAGTCTGAGCACATCTGCGCCATACTGCTTGATCACTTCATCAGGGTCGACAACGTTGCCGACGGACTTCGACATCTTGCGTCCGTTCTCATCTACGACGAAACCATGGGTCAGAACAGCCTTGTAAGGTGCTCTTCCGTGAACGGCTACGCTGGTTAGAAGAGATGATTGGAACCATCCGCGGTGCTGGTCGCTGCCTTCTAGATAAAGCTCGCAAGGCGTCCCTCTCAGTTCCGGACGAGCATCGATAACGGCAGCATGAGTTACTCCGGAATCGAACCAGACATCCATTGTGTCGGTTTCTTTCTTGAAGTCCTTACCGCCGCATTCGCATTTGAATCCGTCACCGAGCAACTCGCTGGCTTCCATTTTCCACCAGGCATCAGAGCCTTCGGTTTTGAAAACGTCAGCAACACGGTTGATGCTCTCAGTCGTCATCAAAGGCTTTTCACAGCCGTTGCAATAGAACACGGGGATTGGAACCCCCCAGGTTCTCTGACGACTGATGCACCAGTCGCTTCTATTTTCGACCATAGTGTAGATGCGATTTCGACCGGAGGCAGGCAACCATTTAACTTCGTCGATTGCCTTCAGTGCTTTATCTCTGAATCCATCCACGGATGCAAACCACTGTTCCGTTGCTCTGTAGATCAACGGCTTTTTGCACCGCCAGCAGTGCGGATAGCTGTGGCTATACTTGGAGTGACCCATGAGAACACCAAGTTCTCGCAGATGCTCGACGATCTCCGGGTTGGCTTTATCGAAACGATTGCCGGCAAACTTTCCAGCATCCTCAGTGAAGATACCGCGACCATCCACTGGGGAGATGATGCCGAGATTGTATTTTTGACCGATCAGAAAGTCCTCCGGCCCGTGTCCTGGTGCAGTGTGAACTACACCGGTACCGACCTCGGTGGTGACGTGATCGCCAACGATAACGCGACTGAGACGGTTTAAAAATGGATGCTTCGTTTCAAGCAATTCCAGTTCATTCCCAACAGCCTGGCCAAGCACTTTCACTTCACCATCGGCGATACCAACGGCTTTCAAGAATGCGTCTTTCAATTCATCGACGACTACCACAACTCCATCTTTCGGCGTCTGAAGGAAGAGGTAGTTGAACTTGGGATGCAGGGCCACACCAAGGTTTCCAGGCAGTGTCCATGGAGTAGTGGTCCATATGACGAAACTCACTTTTTCTGAGGCTGGAACAAATGCCGGAAGCTTTTTGCGACTCTCATCGTCCACTTCGAATTTCACGTAGATCGAATGCGACTCGTGATCGGCGTATTCCACCTCGGCTTCAGCTAGTGCAGTTTCGCAGTTAGGGCACCACTGAACAGCCTTGAGTCCCTTGTACAAATAACCAGCCGACGCCATTTTTCCGAACACGCGAATTTGCGTTGATTCGAATTCCGGTTTCAGTGTTATGTATGGGTTAGCCCAATCGCCCCAGACACCGAGTCTGCGGAAATTAGCTTCCTGACCTTTGAGATTTTCCAAAGCGAATTCGCGACATTTTTCGCGAAGCTCGACTGTTGAGATCGCGTTGCGGCCACCCTTGACGTTTTTCACAACAGCAGTTTCGATTGGCAATCCGTGGCTGTCATAGCCAGGAACGTACGGCGCGTAGAATCCGCGCTGCGCCTTGTATTTCGTGACGATGTCTTTGAGAATTTTATTGAGAGCAGTACCGATGTGAATCTTGCTGGAGCTCAAATACGGCGGTCCATCGTGCAACACGAATTTTTCGCATTTATCACGATTGGCAAGACTCTTCTCGTAAATCTTCTTTTCGTCCCAAATTTTTTGAAACTCCACTTCACGCGTAAAGCTATTTGCTTTCATCGGGAAGTCGGTTTTGGGCAAATTTACGGGATAGGACGATTTGTCGCTCATGATCTAACTCCGGGTCTATCTGACACGCCGACGCATAACGAGCAATCGGCGTGATTGCTTTCGTATAACGAATAATATTACATAGACTATGCAGTTAGGTAGTTTTAATTAAGAAGCGTGCTGTAACGTTCTGCATAACCGCGCAAAGCTCCTGTTTGCCGGACGTAAGGGATTTCATTAGCAAACGACCTGAACGGACTACAATAGTCGTCAACGACATCGACAGAAATCGATCTGACTGAAGGGAAGTAACATTGAAACAAGAACGTACAGTCGCGTTTCGCGCCGCACTGGAAGCCGGCGCACTGATCAAAGAGCGCATGGGGCAAATTGCTTCTATTGACTACAAGAGCGCTTTCAACCTGGTCACAGACGTCGACAAGGCGTCGGAAACGTTGATATTGGAAATCATACTGGGAGCCTTTCCGGAAGACTCAATCCTTGCCGAAGAAAGCGGTGCGTCGAAAACCAAAAGCGCCCGGCGCTGGCTAATCGATCCGTTGGATGGAACTACAAATTACGCACACAGTTATCCGTTTTTCTGCGTCTCGATCGGACTCGAAGAAGACGGTGAGATGGTGCTGGGAGTCGTTTACGATCCAATTCGAGATGAACTATTCTACGCGCTGAAGGGTGAAGGCGCGTTCCTCAACGACGAAAAGATAAAGGTGTCCACAATCGATTCGGTTGCCGCAAGCCTGTTGGTTACTGGATTTCCGCCTGATTCCAGAGGGACGGATATCAACAACATGGTCGAATTCACGACATTGACAAACTTGTCACACGGCGTCAGACGAGACGGAAGCGCGGCTCTGGACCTCTGTTACGTAGCGACAGGAAGAACCGAGGGCTTCTGGGAAAAGCGTCTATCCGCATGGGATGTGGGCGCGGGAAGTTTGATCGTCGAAGAAGCCGGCGGTCGCGTTACCGACCTGGAAGGCAATAAGCTTGACGTAGACAAGGGTTTCATCCTTGCAACCAATGGATTGGTGCACGATCAGGTTTTGAAAGTTCTCTCAGACGTCAAGGCGAAGGCGTTGAAATAGCGCTCCCTCGGTCTCGCCGCCGAGCAGGCACCCTAACACGTCGAGACATCGCGGTTAAACTATTGCGGACTCGTGGGTTCCAGACGGTAAAAAAACCGCGATTGGCTGAATTCCAACGTTCAAGCCCCGCGAAATCAACGATTGTCGCTATTTCTTGTTGTTTTCCAGACTGCGTTCTTTGTTTTGTTTAGCGGGCAACGCGAGTGGTTTGTATTTTCCAAACCAGGCGCCCACTGCGACTTTAAGTAACTCAATCAGCATCTTTGGAGAATCAGTTAGTACGTTCACTTTGGAACCATCGATGTTGGTCCAGTTAATCGCGATCTCATCGACGCGATAGTGTCGAATCTTCGCAATGTACAACACCTCGACGTCAAAGGCGAAACCGTTCAGACGAGATACGGAAAAAATGTCCTGCGAGACTTTATGCCGAAACAGTTTAAAACCGCATTGCGTGTCATGATAGCCGGGCAAAACAAGTGATTGAACCATCAGGTTGAATGTGTTTCCAATGAATTTTCGGGAGGCGAGAGCTTTGATAGTTCTGGTCTTATCGGGTTTTGCGCGGCTTCCGATCGCGACGTCAGCACCATTGGCAATGCTTTTCTCCAGCTTCTCGATTTCCTCAATAGGTGACGCCCCGTCAGCATCGTTGAAAAGGACGAGTTCGCCGCTGGCGGCCAGCATGCCGGTTCGCACTGCATAGCCCTTGCCTTGATTCGGCGCATACTGAATGACACGCACATTGGGGCGGTTTTCTGCAAAACTCTCGACTTCTTGAACCGTGTGATCGATGCTGCCATCGTCAACGACGATGATTTCAAAGGCGAGACCGCGGTTTGATAGATAGGTATATACCGAGTCGAGCGTGCGAGGCAGCCTCGCCTCCTCGTTATACGCCGGAATGATCACGGAGAGCTCAGTCATTCCTCAAGTATATGGCATTCGAAAAACGCAAACCCGTTTGTTTACGGGCTCACACGTTACTTATTCATAAGAAGTCACACATATAAAATTGCTCTGAGTCATAAAAGCCCGAATTCGCGTTGAGCCGGTCACTCGAGTCCGAACCGTCCAAGCCCGCTTTTGGTGAAATGAACGATCACTCCACTCTTCTCAATGGCTTTTTTTTGTCCAGGACCAATAGCTCCCAGATCCAGAAAAATATTTACAGGAACGGTGGATTTGCGGAAACCTCGCCAGGAATAAAGAAAGCCAGACCCGGTGACTTCGTTACCGTTCAACGACAAGTGCGTGAGCGATTTTATTCCGGCAATCGGCTCAATGACTGCATTACCCAAGCCGCATCCCTTAATCGAAAGCGCGAATAACCTTGGCAATTTTTGGAGGTGTTTAAACCCTCTAGGAGTGAGCCTTTTGCATCCATCAAGCGTTAACATTTTGAGGTTCGAACTTTTCGACAATTCATTTAAGGTATCGTCGGTGACACCAAAACAATTTACCAGACTGACTTCTATTGGATTTAAGGCGCTGATTGCAGCAACATCTTTAGCGGTGATCAGACAATCGTCCAAAATGATTCTGGGATTTTTTGGTGCTGTTTCCGCAAACTTTTTCAGATTTACACTGACATTCTCCTGGCCCCTCAGCTTCACACTCTTTCCTTCCGGCAGTTCTGGACGTTCAGGAGCTTCGATGGACATTTGCGACATTCCTTCCAACGTGTCTTTTTCATCGAGCGCGTCATAAACTTTTGAATAGTGAATATCCGCGGCTTGACTCATCGCCAGCCTGACAGTGTTTTTTTGCGTTTCGCTAAAGGGCTTGAACAGCCGCATCATGAACGCTCCTGGCATCAAAAGGACACAAAATAATAGCCCAATGATCCACCCGCTTTTCCACGTCCTAGCCGGCGACAGCGTGGTTGAGTCGGAAGAAAAATGGACTGTTGCCGAGCCAGCTTGAGCGGCTCCTGTGATGCTTGAATCGCAGGACTCAATTGCTGTTAGCAGTTCACCTACAGTCTTAAATCGATCCTGCTTTTGCTTGCTCAAACATTTTTCGATCACCTCTGCCAACGGAGGCGAGGCATCACAATCGAAGTCCTCAACAGACGGCACAGGGGCGTGGACGTGGTTGTTTAATACCTCCAGTGCTGTTTCGCCACCATAGGGCTGCGTGCCGGTTAGCATCTCGAACATAATGCAACCCAGCGAATAGATCTCGGATCTGGCATCGTATGATTGTCCCCCTATTTGGTCGGGGCTCATGTATCCTGGTGTTCCGACGATGGTATTGCCATCCATAAGCGTTTTTGATTGAGCATCCTGTGTGGTTTTCGACAAACCGAAATCAATCAATCGCACATGGATCGCACTGCCAGGAGTCACTCTTACCAAAATATTCGAAGGCTTCAGGTCACGATGGAGCACGTTGCTCTCGTGCAGGTACTCGAGAGAGCGGCATATCGGTTTCAACAATTCGATTGCGTTGGCTTCGGCAATTCTGCCGCTCTCAGCGATGATCTCCTGCAGACTTTTCCCTGGGAAATATTCCATAACCATGAATGGTCTGCCACTATTTGTGATGCCGAAGTCCATTACGCTAATCACGCTTTCATGATTGAGTTTACTGACTATTTTCGCCTCATTTTGAAATGACACCACTCGATCGCCTGTAACGTTTAAAAGACACTTCACAGCTACTTTTTTCTTGAGTAACACATCTCGACAGAGATAAACCTCTCCGAGCGCTCCCTTGCCGATGAATTGAAGTGGTTTGTAACGGTCGACTGGAAACGCCGCAGGATCGACATCTAGAAAAACTTCGTCGACAAGATTCTCGGCGGTTGAGTTACGACGCTGTTCAATCTCGAGTGCTGCCATTGGCACGAGCGTGGGATTCTCGCATTTGCAAAAATTCTCCGAGAAAATCCACTGCGTGATTGTTCCGCCTTTGATTGGATTCACTCGTTTGCGACAATCAGCACAGATTCGCAAAGCGTTAGACTGATCTTCAGTGCGCTCGTCGCCAACGTTGCAACGACAAACAGAAATCCATTGTGTGATACTGCCGGCGACACCGCCTTGTTTCGGTCGATGACATATTGGACATACTTTATTTTCTTGGGGATCGATCATATGTCTGGCTCAAAAACACAGGACAGTTCCTTAGTTATGCCATGTTGGCACGACGTTGAACTGTTTCTGCCGCCCAAGGTTTGAACCGGTTTGACACGATGAGAGTCTACACAAATTGCGTCTTGCTGGTGCCAATTCGCAGTCGTTACGTCTTACTTTTGTTGGTCAGCCGGAGGCTGGTCGACGACTCCGGTTTGATTGATAATCTGAGGTGTAATGAACTTTTGATCGACAGCGATTACGCTGGTCATGTCATTACCAAGAGCATCGAGGTTGGAAGAGAAGCGCTTCCTGTCGCCTGGATGCAGAACATTCAAGCCATCACCGAATTTACGGTTGTACAAATCGGCGACCATAGGGCTGAAGAAGTTGGTTGTGCGATTGCCACCTTCTGAGACATACGCGGGCGCACCCAAGATATCGTGTGCGAGATACTTAGTGCCTACGATGTCGCTTGCAGCACCGAATGATTCGTTGAGCAAGATGGTTTGTCCGGCATATCGAAGATTTTGCATGTTAGCAGTAGCGGCCTTGCCGACTTCATTCGAAAGACCATATTTGCGCAACACGCTCAGGGTCACGGTGTTGACGGCTCCACCCGCAGCGAAATCCTTGATCGCCTCACCGCCTGATTTTTGACCGCTAAAGTAGTTATAGCCTTCCATCACTCCAGAAACGGAGTATCCAGCAAGCGCATTTTTGCCAGTAAGACCAATTGCATTAGTGAGCGAGAATTTAGTGGTATTAGCTGCCACAGCGGCCTCGGAGAATTGTCCCCACTTGCCGGCTTGACCGATCAGCATGGAGTTGAACAGACCACCCTTGACGAAGCTGGTTGCAGCTTCACCGCCGGTCTTGTATCCGAAAGCATAGTCACCACCCTCGGTGATAGCTGCCGTCGTGTAACCGGCTGCAAGCGAGGTCTTCGTGATTCCTACTGTTCTTGCTACGCCCAGCAGTCTGCCGATCGCGGTAGCGTTGGACGCAACTTGGGTTCCAGCAGCGAGTTCTGTAGCTCCACCAACGGCGGCAGCTCTTCCTGCAGTCGCCCATGGAGCAACAATCATGGAAGATGTGGCCAAGCCGATTTTAGCACCCTTCCAGGCGCTTTCCCAACCGGCGTTTTCGTTGACGGTTCGTTCTACAGCCCAGTGAGCAGCAGCACCACCTGCGGTACCGACACCAACTGCGGTGATAGCGGTAGCGACCAATCCCGCTCCGACGGCAGAGCCCACACCTAACGTAGCGACTGTCAATCCGGCTGCAACTACAATCGAGGCTCCGACTGCGAAATAGCCCCAGTTACGATGCCACCAACCGGACCAACTATCTTCGGTTCTCTTGATCTTTTCGTCGATTTCGAGATTCTTTTTGAGTGTCGGATCTGTTTCTTTGGCAGCGAACTGCGAATACTTTTGATTTGCAGCCGTGATATCTTCCTTAGCCTCAAGCCACGAACCTTCAAGATACGTAGTGAGGTTATCGCGACGATTGAAGTAAGCAGTTCTTTGATCGAGAGTTCCATCGATGACTTTGATTTGGCGCTTCAATTCTTCCAGTTCAACTTTCTCGGCATCAGAACGATTGCCTCTCTTCTCCATTTCCTGCTGACGCTTCAACAGTTCTTGCTTCTCAGCCAGAAGAGGTTTATTGGCCTCTTCCATTTCTTTTTTGAACTGTTGATTGAAGGCTTTCATCTGGTCGAGGCATTCTGCAGCAGATTGACCAGGATGTTTCGGATCAGGATTGAGTTTGCCCTTTTCAATCAAATGGAGAAAATTGCTTTGCGCCAACTGGTAATCAGCACCGTCGGTGTTAACACCGAGTGTAAGTTTGTTATCCAGCGTCTTCAAACTATCTTCGCGATACTCGCCATTTTCCTTGTAGATCAATTGCGGAGAATCAGTCTTGACCTTGGTAAAGAGAACTTGTGCTTCCTTCATTTGTCCGTGATCAGCCATGTAATGCACATAGTCGAGACGAGCGAAGCTGGCAATTGAGATGATGTTTCTCAATTCTGTCGAAGCGCCGTTAGCCTCGTTAGCAGGAAGCATTGCTTGACTGGCGATCCATGGAATGTTGATCTTATCCGCTAGTTTGTTAGCTTCAATCAGCAGTTGTTCTTGATTGAGTGTTTGAGTCTTGCCGTCGATCGTAACAGTTTGCGGTTCACCTTTTTTTCCGGCTTCTGTAGCGCTTCTCATCAATTCGATGATTTTTGCACTGCGTTCTTGTTGGAAGCTGGCGAAGGTCATTCCGACAATCAATTCCGATTTAGCATAGAGGTCGGATGCCTTCAATTCAGGATCTTCGTTGCCTGCTAGTTTTAGAAGTTCAAACGCCTTGCGCGTGTCATCTGCAGAGACTTCCTTCCCAAGAGCCAGTTCTGGTCTGGCATGACCTTTGGCTGTCACTTCAGATTCAACCATTTTGATATAAGCTGGCGCATGACGAAGAGCTTCCATGGCGGCTCTTTCTTGAAGGTTGCCATCGAGCGCGTCGATGATCTGAGTGCGACTGGGGTTATTGGCGGACTTTGCGCGTTCTGCTTGCAAGAGTTGCGGTGTGATTGTCTTGGGGTCAAGACCAAGTTGTTGAGATAGAGTGATTTTGTCCTGGGCGTTTTGATTGATCATTACGCCGACTGATTCTTGCTTGATGCCTTTAACGGCGGTCTTAGCTTGTTCCAGTTCTGATTTGATTATCTCTTTAGCTTGTTTGACGAAATCGCTCACCTTCACTTGTTTATCATCAACAGTGATGATGTCGTTGGGCTTCTTGCCGTCAGCGGTGAGCTGGTCGAGCTGGCTACTAAGTGCTTTTATCTTATTAGTATGCGTGTACGGATCGGCTGCGTCGCCAGTTGGTTGTGGAACTTCGATAGTCTTTTCAGCTTTGTCAGTCGGTTTTGGTGGGCTGGCGAGGGCGCCATCGACTTGTGCACGAAGCGGGCTTACCGCTGTCGTGTCATCGTGCCCATGCGTCTTATCGACTGCTGGCTTCGCTTTTTCTAGTGCTTCGTTTCCCAAAACCGCTTTCCTCAATCCCGTAAAGTTGTGATATTGAATTATCCTGACTACGGGTTGTATACATTACATACCCATTTTGGACAAAATTTGGTCCAAAAATGTGGAATGGTTAGGCGGCCAAAGGTTTTACGCAAGGACAGAGCAGATTAACCTGACCCGAAAAGGGCTATTTTTGAGGCTTCGGTGGCTTTTTGCTATAGTCGAAGAACAGTCCCTGTTTGTCGCCCTTTTGTAGGGGATCGACGTTCTTCTTATCTGCGAATTTGCCGGCGGTCAATGGTGTGTTGAGACCATCGAGGTTCTGGTTGATGATTTTGCGATCGCCTGGGTGCGAGGCATCGAGACCTTTACCAAAGTTGCGATCGAAGAAATCATCGAGCAGAGGTGCAACGAAACCGCCACCCTGATCCTTGATGTAATAAGGCTTGCCGCCGATGTCGTGCAGGAATTGTTTGCTGCCTACAGCGACTGCGAAGTTCCAGGATTCTTGCATCATAAAAGCGCGTTGCCCGTAGACTAGCGTATCCTTCATTGTCGGTGCTGCAATTCTGGAGCCCGTACCGTGGTCGTTGAGACCATAGCGTTTTACAGCGCCGACGGCGACAGTATCGATGGCTGCGTTGGTCAGCCAATCTTTGGCTGCATCTTGGAACGTTTGTTTGCCATCGAAATAATTTTTGACTGGATTGTATCCCGAGACGCCGACGATGCCTGGGACCGTCCATTTGTTGATTCCATAGCGACCGAGCATGGTTTCTTTGCCTGCCTCGGTGACCTTCATTTTGCTCATCAAACCAAACATGATGGTATTCTGCGTACCGTCGCGCAGGGTTTCGGAAACAGCTTCTTTCATCGGCTTGCCGTCAAACGCCATTGCCATAGCTTGAGGCAACGCAGCCAGCCCGAAGCCATAGCCAAGCGTTGTTTTGTTGAACATGGAGGCGGCTTTGGCGACGGCAGAACTGCCTTCCATAGGCATGCCCCATTTCTGAGAGATGCCGAGAAGCAAGCTGTTGTAAATACCTTCTTTGGTGGCATCGACGGTGGCTTTACCAATTGGCTTCTTGTCGAAGTAAACATCGCCTGCGGCGAATGAGTACGACATTGCCATGCTGCCGACTAGAGTGCCTTTAGTGATGCCAATCTTGCTCGCCAGGTTGCCGATCTGGCTTGTATTGGCGGCAACATCGGTCCCTAATTTTGCGCGATAAGCCTGAGCGGCCCATGGACTGGCGACCAGAGCAGCGCTCAATCCGCCGACTTTTGCGCCATCGCGAAACTCAGGCCAACCAGCCTTTTCATTGACCGTTCTATGAATTCCCCAGCTCGTGGCACCACCGGCGAGTGCACCACCTGTAGTGGCGACCACCGCTGTAGTTGTCACGCCGGCGCCGACGTATCCACAGACGCCAATCAGTCCAACGCCGGTCAGGGTGCCGGCTATGGCAGCTCCAGCGACCGCGAACTTCTTATAGTTGCGCTGCCAATATGCATCCAACGTATTGTCGGTCATTTTGGATAGTTCGGTCAGCGTCTTCACGTCAGGATTGTCGACCTTCATCTTAGCGAATTCAGCGTCCAGTGAAGGGTCTTTCTTGAGCGCGGCTTCAAACAACTCGTGAGCACTCTTGGCTCCACCAAGCGACAGGTGAACAACGCCTTCGGTGAAATCGGTAAGCGCGTCGATACGATTGATGTATGCTTCACGTTCTGCTTTGGTATTTTGAAGAGATGCGATAACCCGCTCGACGCGAGCCTTTTCAATCTCTTCGTCTTTAGTGAGATTATCTCGTCCTTCGAATTTTTTCTTCGCTGCTTCTTGAACTTGAAGTTCCTTATCGACAACTTCATTGGCTTTGGTCACATCTTGTTTAGCCTGATCGCGACTGGCTTTCATCACCTTCAAGCATTCGGTTGATTTGGCATCATCGGAACGGAGGTAATTGATCTTGTCTGCGTCCTTGGCCAACTCGCCGCGTTCCAGTCGCTTGCCGAAGTTGTCGGCATCAGCCTGGGTACCGAGTTTATCTTTTCCGAGTTTGTCGAACAACAATGAATGCGCTTGTTCGAAAGTAGCCGGTTTCACTGAGATACCGAGAGTGACGGCGCGGTCCAGTTCTTCATAGGAGCGCTTCCCGCCTTTGCCGTTATCATACTTGCGGTAGATAGGCTGATCGTTTTCCATCGCGTAGATCAGCTCGGGCGAATCAGCCTTGACCTGCGCCATCAGTCCTTGAGCTTCGTTAAAACGTCCCTTGGTGACCAGATGCTCAGCGTATTTCAAACGAGCATTGCTGCCCATCCTGATTGTATCGACGATTTCTTGTGCAATTTCTTTGTTAATAGGGTCGTGGGCTGCAAGCGCGAGATAGCCGACTTTCTGAGTTTCGGCGAGTTTGATCGCGTTTTTAAAATGAGTTTCCGGATCTTCACCCGGTTTTGAAGCAAGGTCGGTTTCGGCTAAAATCGACAGACCGAGCTTCTGTTGCTGGTCCAGCTTCAAAATATCGAGTGTTCTTGCCGTTGTACCATAGACTTCCTTGGCGTCGCTGATCTCTTTACCGTTGCCGAACGCAGCTATATCAGCGGCATTACCGGGTTTTGCCGCCTCAGCAAATTTGTCGGCAGCCTGTTTCAAGTGAACCTCTGAAACTTGATCTTCGATTTTCAGCTTGGGATCGAGATAGCCGCGACCCAGAAATTCGGCTTCCAGCATTTTGACTGCCATCGGCGCAAAGTGCAGACGGGACAGGGAATCGCGAGTTACCAGTACTTCACCTAGAGCTGCGATTTTGTCTTGACGATCTTTATTGCCTGCGGCTTTCGTATACTCATCGCCAAGCACATTTATGTTCAAGTTTGCTGGGTCCAGACCGAGTTCTTTAGCCAGTTTGTCGCGGTCTGCAGTGTTGACCTTAGCAATGTCATCGATACCACGCTTGGTGGCACCATCACCGACCATCAGAATCGAGGAGGCGCCTTTCTTAGCCAGTTCTATCTCAGCGACCATGTCGCGTTTGAGTTGCGCCACGCGATCGGCGACTTTCACTTCTTTGACTTCGCCATTAACGCGAACCGGAATATATTCTTCCGACTTTCTGCCTTGCGCAACGAGAGTGTCTAATTGTTCTCTCAATGTCTGCGCGTTAGCGACATGCTCGTAGGGATCGATTGCTTCGGTGGCTTTGTCGGAGCCTGCTTCAGTCTTATCGGTTACGACTTTCTTTTCGACAGGAGCATCCTTCACCGGCGGCGCCGGAACAGGCGCATCTTTTTGCGCACCATCGGCGGCAGGAGCATCTTTAGCCGGTGGATTTTGACCACCGACCTGTGCGACTTCCTGCGCTGGTGGCGGCGCCGTATATGAATCAGCTTGGAACGGAGTTAACGCTGGTGCCTCGTGTTCGGCGCCATTGTCGTGCATTGGTTCAATTTTAGTGCTCTTCGGAGCATCAGGCTTCTCGTTACCCATTACAGGGAGACCTCAGAAAATAATGGCATTCGCCAGGGAATAGGGGGTAGGAGAATGTATACATTACATGCCCGGAATTAGACATTTTTAGACCTAATAAAAGTGGCAAATTGCAGTACTGATGCGACCTCGCAATATCAAAAGCAAAACAAATTGCTAACAAAAGAGCCCGGCGATTGCCGGGCTCTAATAGTCTTGCTTCTGATTTTCACAGGACCAGGGTGTGTTTTAGCCACCAGATCCAGGAGGTGGGGGCTCTTCCGGTTTGCCATCCTTCGGAGGAACAACAGGCTTTTTGTCATCGCCGGGTTTCTTCTCAGGAGCTGGCGTCTTAACCGTGTCAGCTGCACCGGCCGGTGGAGGTAGTGCATCCTGAATATCAGTGTGTTGAGGAGGCAGTGGCTTGTTCTCAATTTCTGACTGCGCAGCCTTGAGAATGTCCTTATATGTTCTGACCTTGAGTCGGTTGCCCAGGTTGTCGGCGGCGTTCGGAACGAGCGCGCCTGGAAGTACTGATGCGGCACCGATTGTTGGTCCGGAGAAGACACCGGCGTTCCAATTGTTCCATCTGGTTGGAGACAGAGGGAAGAAGGATTGCATGGACTTCTTGAATGGACCAGCTTCCGGATTGGACCAGACAGGTTTGTAGATCGCTCCTGGTTTCAGGAATACGGCACCAAACATGGCTTGACCAGGTGTACCGATTGCGGCTTCGGCCAGTGGAACCAAGATGGACTTGGCGTACCATGGCATTTTCTCGCGATCGATTCCGGTAATGGTCGGGAAGTGAGATTCTCTGAGAGCGTCAGTCCACTTCATGTCTTCACCGTCTTCGTTAGCGAAAATGGCGTGCGGCTTACCGTCTCCACCGTATTGCGGAAGAGTGACACCGAAGACCTGACCGGTCATATCGTATGGTTTAACAACTGTGTTGTATGTACCTGCTGCGCCCAAACCACCATAGAAGCCACTGGCGAATCGTGCTCTGGAGAGCGCTTCCGGTGTTGCTTTCAGCGGATCGAGAGCGCGAACTTCAAAGCGTCCGGTTACGACCTTTCTTGCATCATTGAGTTTGGTGGCACTAAATACGACACCATCTTTCATCGCACCAGGAACAGTCTTCAGATAGAAGTTGCGGTCAACAACTGGGGACAGTTTTCCACCGATGGTCTTCCAACCTTCTTTGGTAGTGACTGTGTTCCAGGCATTGACTGTGCCGTCTCTGGCGTCTTTCAATCTGGAGATGATGCTGCGCTCGCCAGTGATAGGCGAAGCAGCCATAACTTCCTTCAATGCGGCCTCGGTGAAGAGACCGGCACGCTCTCCGGCTGGGACCATGTTGAGCATACGTTGCAGTCCGGGTCCTTCCAAAGTGCGGGTACCCATTTGGACTACTTCTGTCAGCTTGGTGCCACCATTGATCAGGTTGGCTGATTTCATTTCTGCCAGTTTAGGGAAGACTCTGTCGAATCCGATCTTATGGGATTCAGCTGCCAGAGCTTTGACTTCACCAACGTTCTTCAAGCCGTACTTCTCTGCAGTCGCCAACAGATTAGCGGCTTCAGGGTTACCGGCAAGAAGTTCCGGCGTGATTTTGACCTTGTCGGCATGTCCGCCGGAGCTGACTTGATCCGCCAGTCCTTGAAGGCTCTTCTGATCTGCTTGAACAATTTTTTCGAGATCGCGAACCGTCTTGACTCCGCCGGCATCGGCTTTGGCAACTCTCTCGGCAAGCACGTCCAGCTTGATACCGGAAGTCATCTTCGATTCTTTCATGACTGCTTCGGCAACAGATCCCATACGGGCGCCCTTCAAGTTGGCCTTTTCGAGTGCAGCAAGAACCTTCGGTTCGATACCGCCGCCCTCGGCGAGCAGCTTGGTAGCACGATTCATGCCGACGAACTCTTTAGCTTCTTTGATGAAGCCTTGAGAGTTGAGCAAGTCCATGACTTGACCAGTGGTTTCGTAACCTTGTTTCTTGAGCCATTCAGCCGAAGCCAGGTTATCGAACTTGGCGAATTGGCGAGGACCGGCTTGAGATCCGGTGATCAAGCTTCCGCGTCCGGACAAACGTCCGCCCACTTCTGCTGCCGCAATCGAGCCGACAACGTGAACGGCACTGTCCGTCCAGCTTTCGTTGACACCAGTCATGTATTTGTACATGGCGTTGCGACCCATCAAGCCGCCAGCGGCGATAGACGAGTAACCAGCGACCTTGACCGCGACTCCGGCATGCGACCAGTATTTGCCCAGAGATCCTTCGACGGCTTCGGCGAGTTTCGGACTGCGTAGAGCTGCAGCTGCGAAGCCCATACCCAGAGTTACGACCATGTCTGTAACGAGACTGTCCACGGCGCTGTCTTTCTTGATCTGATTTTTCAGATTCTGAACGCTGTGCGCTTCGATGAGGATTGGAACATCGTGATCGTTTTTGCCGACCAGTTCTCCACCCTTGAGGTAAACGGTCTTGCCTTCTTCGTTGACGAAGGTCTCGCCCTTCTTACCGACGTAGAGTTTGTATTTCTCAGGCTTGTCGATCACGTCGGCGAGCACACCGAACAACGAGGCGATACCTGGGTTTTCCTTAGCCGTTTTGGCATCCAGTGGATCGAGTTTGAGAATATCTCTTGTGTAGCCCAATGCTTTGTTGGCTGCTTCCAAAGCCTTTTCAGGTTTGAATGCACTCGACTTACCGAATTGAATGTCTTGAATGCCGACGATCTTGCCCTCTGCGTTGAGCTTCGGAACGATCTCGGTGCCCAGGTACAATTGCGCAAGGAATTTATTGGTGTTGATCGGCGACTTGATCAGTCCGGTATCAAGATTGGTGCCTGTGAGAACCCAGCTCGCCTTGTCCATTTCTTGGCGCTTGGCTGGATCGCTGATGACGCCTTGATCGTTGACGAGACGATCGGCTTCGTCCTGGATCAGATCCATTGGACGAACTTGCTTACCGTTAACGTCGACTGGCTTCATCAGCCGTTCGGCATAGTCTCTCGCTTCCAGTCCCATAGCTTCAGCGTCTCTGAACTGACCGGATGCTTTGAGGAACTGTGCAAACTCCTGACGAACGCGAATTTGATTGTTGAGAGTTTCCATGTCAGCAAATACTGCACGGTGGAAGTCCCAGCGGCGATCCGGAGAGAGGTCTTCGGTTCCGACTACACGCTTATCATCTGGTCCATCGAGATCTTTTCCAGCTTTTAGAGCGTCCGACAACAACTTCATTGAAGGTATTGACTCTTTGAACTGGTCTTTGGTCAGATCCGACTCATAGCGGCGGACCATCTCTTTGTACATGTCTTTGACTTCCTCGACATTGTCGAGTTTGCCAGATTTCTCATTGATCTTCCGATCGAGGTCAGCATCGGTCATGCTGAGGAAACGTGGGTCAGCTCCAGGAACTGGGTTGACACGACCGGCTGGAACATCCTTCGCGGCTGCTGGTTTGTCCACCGTCGCAGGAGGTGCTGTCTGGTCGGTGCCGGCTGGTGGAGGTGTCTTGTCGGTCCCCGCCGGTGGTGGCGTTTTATCAGCGCCGGCTGGTGGAGGAGTCTTGTCGGCTCCAGTTGGTGGCGGCGTTTTGTCAGCGCCGGCCGGTGGAGCAGCAGCAACGATCTTCGGCTCAGGCAGCGCTTTGATAGCGGCTGGATCGAGACCGATCGCTTTCGTGAGTTCTGCTACTTTCGGGCTGGATTGCAAAAGTGTATCGCGCATCTTCGCAGGGATTGAGCCAAATGCTTCGGTCATTTTGGCTTTGGCGCCATCCTTGTTGCCGGTTTCCTGAAGCATGTTCGCTTGAATTGCTCTGGAGTAGAACAAGTTCTCAGTCGACTTGCTGACGTCAACCATGTGGAACGCGATCTTCGCTTTGACTTCAGTGTAGGCTTGAGCTTTGTCACCAAGAATCTCTTTATACCGATCGGTGTCAGTTACCCAAGCACCTTGAGTCTTTCTGAGTTCTTCTTTGGCCTTGGCACGATCTTCAGGTTTAGTCGAGCTATCCATCGAAGCTTCAACCAGGGCCATTTCGGCTGGCGTGAAGTTCTGCTCGGCGGCAATCATTTTTCTCTCAAGACCTTTGAGTTCGGTTCTGAGTTTTTCGTCTGCAGGAAGCGACTTATCGTAGTCGGCAAGAAGAGCTTGCGAACGGGCTTCGACTTCAGAGGCTTCTTTGTTGGACAGCTGCTGCAGTTTCTCAACTGAAGGTGTGAGCTTGCCGGCAACTTCAGCTTTCTTGTCAGCTGGTGCAGCCGCGTAAATCAAGTTAGCTTCTTGCAGTAGGTTCTCGACTTCAAGCGCTTTTCCGTGCTTGGCTCCACCACGACTTTCGTTCTGTTTCACCGCAGCGTCGAGCAAGTCGATCGGGCTGATACCGGCTTGCATAGCCATGGTGCGATATTCTTCGGTTTGCGATGGAATTTGGTTCCAGGCGTATGCTTCTTTGAACTGCTGTTGACCTTCCTTGATATTGTTCGGATCTTGGGTGGTCAGGAGCAGGTCTCCATAAAGAGCACGAGCCATTGCCGATTGGTTTTTCTCTGCCGGAATTCTGGCATGAGTCATGTTCAACTCGAACTGAGTAGCTCTTACAGATGCAGACGCAGTGTCACGTTCCGTAATCGCGTCAAGCAAAGTTTTGCTGTCTGCAGGAAGAACGCTCTTCAGTTTTGCAAGAGTCTGCTTGTAAGCATCTTCGTTCATCGAATCGTCGAGAGCGGTGTACAGCGACCGGACGCCGGTTCTGTATTCGATAGCTCTCTGTTCATTTCTATAAGCTTCATTTCTGAAGTCTGCATCCGACAACTTGGAGTCAGCAGGCTTCTTCAGCTCAGGCTTCCAATCGGCCGGCGCAACAGCCTTAGCAATCTCCTCCGACATTTTGTAATCGGCTGGTGGCTGCAGTTTGTCAATCAAACCTTCTTTGGTTTGACGAACGATAGTTTGTCCGTTTTCAACTTTCTCTTCGAAGGTTCCGAGGATGGCACCGTCGATTCTACCGACAGCATCTCCAACTTTCTCGGTTCCGCCGGCAACTGTTCCGTCGAGTAACTGGGCTCTTTTTACTCTGAGCTCTGCTTCGCGTCTCTCGAGTTTCGCTACGTTTGGTGATACGCCTTTGTCGGCATCTGCAATAGCTTTTTTGATCGCTTCCTTGATTTCCGGAGTGAGAACTTTCTTCTCATTCGCCTGGTCAATCAGGAATCCAACTTGTTCAAGCGGAGAGCGTCCGGCTTTGTCGGTTGGTGAGAATACTACCGGCGCTTCGACTGCCTTGTCTGCTACCACCGCAGGTGGTGCCTTGTCTGTCACTGCCGGCGGTACTGTCTTGTCTGTAGCCGCTGGAGGAACTGTTTTGTCGGCTGCAGCAGGAGGTACTGTTTTGTCAGCTGCCGCTGGAGGAACTGTCTTGTCGGCCGCTGCTGGAGGTACTGTCTTGTCGGCCGCTGCTGGAGGTACTGTCTTATCCGCTGGCGCAGGTACGACTTCGGGCGGTCCTCGACCTGTATCAATGCCGACGAGCTTCGGATCCAATCCGGCTTGCGTAACGGCGGCGCCCATCAAACCTTTGATGTCGACACCAGTGTTTTTGCTGATCTCATTGATACGAGCGCCCAGGTTTGGATCCTTCATAAGGTACAAATCCGGAATCTCTTTCTCGTCCACCATAGCTATTTCGTTCTTGAACGCTTTGGCAAAAGCCTCTCCGGCTTTGGTCATATCGCCAGTTTGTGTGTAGATCAATCCGGCGTTGACTTCAGTGAAGATGTCGACGCGGCCGAGAGTCTTGAGGTTGAGTTCGAGGGTCTTCATTTCCTCGAGCTTTTTGGCATCTTGTTGATCGGCTGGTTTTAGCTTCTCAGCTTTGATGAGTTCGGCGACTCTATTCTGTTCTTTCAAAAATACTTTTTGTTCTTCAGGCGAAACAAGGTCAGCCGCAGCTCTGTATGCGTTGACCGTTTCTTCAATTTTGCCTTCTCTGAGCAAGGAGGCGCCGTTATTTATATGTTGAACGAGCTTGGTGATCTTCTCGTCTACGCTAGCCTTGAGTTCCGGCTTGATGATTTCGGTGGCTTTGTCTCCGGCAGGAACGACTTTGTCGCCTGCGGCTGGAGGAACAGTCTTGTCGGCTGCAGCTGGAGGAACGGTCTTGTCGGCTGCAGCTGGAGGAACGGTCTTGTCGCCTGCTGCTGGAGGCACGGTCTTGTCGGCTGCAGCTGGAGGGACGGTCTTGTCGGCTGCAGCTGGAGGCACGGTCTTGTCGGCTGCAGCTGGAGGAACTGTCTTGTCGGTTGCAGCTGAGGTTTTGTCAGCTCCACCTGGAGGTGCAGTAGGTCCTCTAAATAATGGATTGTCTTCGACCTTGTCAGAGACGGGAGGTTGCACGACTTTGTCGCCTGCTGGTGCCTTACCATCAGCAGCGGCTTTGGCGTCCGCGGCGGCTTTCGCGTCGGCGGCAGCTTTAGCATCGGCGGCAGCTTTAGCATCGGCGGCAGCTTTAGCATCGGCGGCGGCTTTGGCGTCAGCGGCTGCTTTAGCATCGGCAGCAGCCTTGGCGTCTGCGGCGGCTTTGGCATCAGCCGCGGCTTTAGCATCGGCGGCAGCCTTGTCCTTGTCCGCCCCAGCATTGGGTCGCATGATGTTATCGAACAACGACTCCTCGGGTTTACCCGGAGCTGTTGTCGACGGTGCATCAAGCGGAGCTGGAGTAGCTTTCTTGTTATCGCCCGGAATGTCTGCCATTGCCTAACCCTCACCAAAAAAACGCAGAATTACTGACACTAATCCCATCGTGCCCAGCTTATTTAACATGCCCGATTTTGTATGTGGGGAAACTACGTATAAGGGCTGTCAAGAGGCGCTGAATTAACCTTTCGGGATTTCGATATGGTCGCGTGATGAGGTCTATACGAGCTGCAAAATTTTTGGACAACCAATGTGCAAGAAGGTTTCGGAATTTTTCCGAACGAGTGACCGCGGCTAGAGCGTGACGATTGTGACGCCGTCTCCGCCTTCATAAAGTTCGCCGGGACGAAAATTGTTTATGTAGCGACAGGTCGAGAGAAAATCCCGAGATGCGCTTTTAACGGCTCCAGTGCCATGACCGTGGATAATCATCGCGGGACTGATGCCTTCTACGCTGAGCGTATCGAGAAAACGTTCCAATTTCGCCAACGCGGCATCGACACGCTCGCCTCTAAGGTCGAGAGTGTTCGATGACGTTCTAATAAACGCGTCCATGGCTTTCTCGCTGGGTCGCACACGTTCGTTGGTCCGCTTCGAAGTCGATTTGTGTTGCTTGAAATGTTCTTTCTTCTGCGCGGATTTACTGAAGGGCTCCAGTTCATCAACACCAACTTTGACTCGCATGTTGCCCAATCGAACAGTCGCCACCGCTTTGTCGCCCTCGACCAGCGATTCGACGATACCGACTTGGTTGAGGGAAAGAACTTTGACTTGCTGCCCCTCGCTGATTTCGACGTTGGCGTCTGGCTTCTTCGAACTCTTTTGAGCGGGCGCTTTCATCCAGGCAAGATCATTTTTTATAGACTCAATTTTCTCCCTGGCTTCCTGCGCGTGTTTCAGACTAGGGGTCGCCTGTAGTTCTTTGGTCAAGTTCTTTATCTGTTTCAGTGCAATGTCGAAATGATTTTTCAACTCATCGGCATACTCCAGGCGCTTCGTTTCAATCTCATTCAGAAGTTCACCGGAAGTCTCATCAAACTGTTTTTCTTTTTCGGCAAGACGACTTTCGGCACTGGTCAACGATTTCTCCCGATCACCTACCAGTTGCGTTCGTCTCTCCAGCTCCGCCATTGCTTGACTGATTTCTTCCTCGCGTCCGGCCAGTAGCTGGTGCGCGCGCTCCACAACATTGGGGTCGAGACCAAGGCGCAAAGCGATCGCCGTGCCTTTGGAGCTGCCTGCAACACCCAGTCGCAATTTGTAAGTAGGTTGCAGATTGGTTTCGTCAAACTCCAGACTGCCGTTAACAAACCCCGATTCGGAGTACGCAAGGAGCTTCAGCTCTCCATAGTGAGTTGTCGTGACAGTGATTGCGCCGGATTGATTCAAATGCTCGAGCACGGCCCGAGCCAGTGCAGCCCCTTCCTTAGGATCTGTTCCAACTCCGATTTCGTCGAGCAAGATCAATACTCTCTTGTTAGCGGTAGAGACTATCTCGACAATATTCTGCATGTGCGATGAGAACGTGGATAAGCTTTGAGTCAAGGATTGCTCATCGCCAATATCGGCCCAAACGCGCTTGAAGATAGGAACTTTCGATCCAATTTTGGCAGGAATGAGAAGACCTGTGCGCACCATCAATGCTACCAATCCCAATTGTTTCAACAATACAGTCTTGCCGCCGGTATTGGGTCCAGTGATGACTAGAGTGCGGTCTTGCCCACCTAATTTCACGTCGTTTGAAACAACCTTTTTTTCTTTCTGCAACAAAAGCAAAGGATGCGAAGCATCGATCAGAACGAAGCTATCATCTTCGCTGATCTCCGGTTTAATTCCCTTGTATTTGAAAGCAAGCCTGGCCCTGGCTAGTATCATATCCAGATCAGTTAAGGTCTCGAATGTTTCAAGCAACTCATCGATGTGTTGAAAACAGAGTCGACTGAGTTCTGTGGTGATTCTTTCTATTTCTCGTTCAATTTCGCCTTCCTTTAGCCGAATTCGGTTGGTTGGTTCAACTACCGACATCGGCTCCAGGTAGACCGTCAGACCTGATTGCGACGAATCATGAACGATACCATCGACGGTACTGCGTTTGGAAACGTCAACCGGCAAAACATAACGACCATTTCGCTGAGTGTATATAGTTTCCAGCAAGGCTTTGGAGACCGTCGACGAATGAATCAGGCGCGACAGTTCGTTTCTAATGTCGCCATGCAGCTTTTGAACACTTCTGCGCAGATGACGCAGTTCCGAACTGGCATCATCCTTGATACCACCCTGTTCGTCCACGCATCTTTCGATCTCTTTGCGCAACATATCAATAGGATGGACGCGCGGAATGTATTGATACAAACGAGGAAAGGAGCCGTCTTCAAGAAGGCTGAGAGCACCCTTGACCTGTTTTGCTATCGTGAGCAGTTCTCGCACTGCCAGTAGATCGATTGGAAGTAGACGTGCCTGGGCGCGCACGGTGCGCAAGATGTCGCGTACATCCGGGATTTCATCAGACATCAAAGCGGCTCGATGAGTGATCATCGACAGGGCTTCATCGGTTTCCTCGATCAAACGCTCGACTTCATCTCGGTCGTCCGTTCCCGATAGCGTGAGACAACGCTCTTTCGCCCACTCCGAGCGAGCCTCGCCGGACAAATAACCGAGCAAGCGATCCCATTCAAGAGAGCGCAGAGATCTACCGTCTATATCAAACAACTGTTCCATATGACTCGCCGACTGCGAGCTCACACGGCTTCACGTGAAGCTTCACAAGCCTGTAAAAGAGAGGCTGATTCAAAGACAACAACAAAAGAAATGCCGCAGGGCAGAAGACTAATTCAGGTCTGGGGAGACTGCTACTGGTTCTGGGAAATTTGGAGCATCCGGAGTAGCCAGTTTTTCCATACCGAGGTTGCCCATGAGCTTTTTCAATCTGATTTTTTGGAGTTCATAGCAGCGATTATTTCGCTTATGCACAACTCCAATGCGTTCTAATTGCTTGATTGCATCCAGATGATCTTCGGGTACCGCTCCGACGTCTACAGAGCCTTTTTCACTGAGCCAGTCGATCGTTGGTGAGAGCGACCCCAAAAGCTTACGCATTGGTTGTTCAAAAACGGGCATATACATTCTCTCCTTGTCTCGGGTTTAATTTTAACATCTTTGCATCCGGAAAACTCGTTTCATGCCCGCGACGCAATGTTGCAACAGTTGGCATCTACGCCACATCTAATCAATACGCGATCGATGATCAAGAGGACCAATCGGTGCAGCACATCGGCTTTTCGGGAGATCTAAGATAAACCGTTTAAAAGGTTTACAGAAGCCAAAACCATTATTCTGTATGCCTTTAGAGTCTTTTAACGCACAACTCCTGACAAGAAGAGCGTTTCCGAGTGTTCCAGTTTAAGGATGTATTCAGATGATCTACCGCTATATGCAAAACATACCTGAAGTCGACAAGTCGGTTTTCATCGCACCGAACGCAACTCTGATTGGCAGAGTGAAGGTCGGTAAAGGCGCGAGCATTTGGTTCAACACAATCTTGCGCGGCGATATCAATTCGATCGAAGTTGGAAACGACAGTAACATACAAGACAACTGTGTTTTGCACGTCACTTTGGAGCATGCCGTAAAAGTCGAAGAGCGAGTCACCGTCGGTCACGGCGTGATTTTGCACGGTTGCACAGTCAAGTCCGATTGTCTAATTGGCATGGGGTCTGTGCTCCTGGATGGCGTAGTGATCAACGAAGGTTGTCTGATCGCCGCAGGAGCGGTGGTCTCGCCTGGCACGAACGTACCTGCAAATAGTCTGGTGATGGGCGTTCCTGGGAAGGTCGTCCGAAAGCTGGAGCCGCAAGAACAGCAACGCATGCAAACGAACTGGAAAAGTTACGTCGAGTATTCTCGCGAGTACCAGGATCCATCGATGTTTAGCGAGATCTCTGTTTAGCGAAAATGAACGGCGGGCTGTATGCGATTGCGCGCAAAAACAAAAGGGCGACGCATAGCGCCGCCGTCCTGTACTCTGATCTGGCAGATTTAATTCATGCCGTCCGTATTGATTTCCATGTGCATCGCAGAAGTCTTGGTTTCTTGAATTGTGTTGACATGATCTGCAAGCCAGGTGGAAACAGTTTCCATAGTGGCTGGCTCGATGTGCGGTGTTTCGAGCAGCAAGTGGCCCTTACCTGGGAACCACTTCACTGTCTGATCTCTAGACTTTAGATGATCGAGCAATACAACGACGCCGTTGGAATTTAGCATTCGGTCGCGATCACCTTGAATCACGAGAACAGGCATGGTTTCCGAGACTCGCTCAGCATGTTTGATATTGCTTTTGATCAACTGCGACGTTCTCAACAAATCAAAAACAGTCAGTTTCTTTCGCACAAGCGGGTCTTCGATAGCAGTCTTGATGATGGAAGGATCTTCCGATGCAAAACGTTTGATATAAGGAACGAGATCAATAGTCTTCTTTGGTTTGAACATCATGACTGTCAGATCCACGACCATCCGCGGTTCCATATAATGGCGGCGTTTGATCGCGGGACTGGATAGGACGAGTCCGTCGATTGTGCCAGGCAGGTCGGCACCGAGATGGAGCGCAAGACCGGCACCGAGACTCTCTCCTATGACGTAGAGAGGCAACGCGGGATAATGATTTTTCACAGCTCTGGTCAGCTCTTTCAAGTCACCATAACTATGCTTGTATGAAACTTTTGACGAGCGAACCAATGCCGTGTCACAGTCAGAACAGTTCGCAGCACGGACTTCGTCCGGCAGACCTTCGACCGGTACAGCAGTAGCATTGTCGAGCGATACAGTACAACCATTTTTGTCACGTGCCTGGTGCGCAGGACACCAGCGGCCGTAGCCGCGCAGGTCGGGAGCAATCACGACAAATCCTTGAGAAACAAGCTCTCTAGCCATCTTGTCGTAGACTGCGCCATGCATGACAAGACCGTGAACAGCGATGGCTACCGCCTTCGGCTTGACTTCACTGTCTTTCCACTCATAAACACGACGGTTGTGCAGACCTTCCAGCTGGGCGCTGTCGTTTCTGACAACTTCGGCTGATGCCGGCTGTACGGAAAACATCGCAAGAGCGGTTGCCAGCCAGGCGAACGCACTTCTGGATAAATTTTTCACGGGGACTCTATTTACACGCATGAGAACGCACATCCCTCCACGGTGAGGTATGCAAATAAGTGATTTCTGCCAACTCGAAAGATTCATTTGCGAATCTTTCTTGGACATACCAACATAGGAGGGCGTTTCAAACCGTGCGTCTGAAAAATATAGCCGTCGAAACCGTTAGAATTCAGTAAAAGGCACCACGACTGCGGCTTACGCTCGTCCATTAAATTCCTGCGAGGCTAGAAAGCTATCGGGTTTAAGGACTCTCAGCTTTCTGGGTTTATCGTCGATTCAAAAATATCGATAGGATATTCGCGAAAAAAAATGAATTTGTTAGAGATAAATAGCTGTCTTCCGCCTGTCTTTGTGTACACTGAGCAGGACGTGCTGGCGCTCGTCGATGATTAGTCGCGCCTTACATGATTTCACGGATTCAAGATGCCAAAACGGACAGATATAAAAAAGATTCTCGTTCTTGGAGCGGGACCAATCACGATTGGACAAGCGTGTGAATTTGACTACTCCGGGACCCAGGCTTGTAAAGCGCTGAGGGAAGAGGGTTATGAAGTCGTCCTGATAAATTCAAATCCGGCAACTATCATGACCGACCCCGAGACCGCCGACAGGACATATGTAGAGCCCGTCAACGAAGACGTGGCGATGAAGGTTATAGAGAAAGAACGCCCGCAGGCTTTGCTGCCTACAATGGGCGGACAGACGGCTCTCAACGTGGCCTGTAAATTGGCTGAGTCCGGCTTTCTGGAAAAGATGAATGTCGAGCTTATCGGGGCGAAACTGGAAGCGATTAAGCTAGCTGAAGACCGCGACTTGTTCAAAGCTAAAATGCTTGAAATTGGACTCGATGTTCCAAATTCCGGCATCGCGCGCAACTTGGGCGAAGCCCAGGCAGTGGCTCAGAAGATTGGATTCCCGGCCATCATCAGACCGGCTTTCACATTGGGCGGCACCGGCGGCGGTATTGCCTACAATCACGAAGAACTCGATGAGATGGCGACCAATGGCCTCAACGCCAGTCCTGTGCGCGAGATTCTCATTGAAGAGAGCGTCTTGGGCTGGAAAGAGATCGAACTGGAAGTTGTTCGCGACACAAAAGACAACGTCGTAATCGTCTGCGGAATTGAAAACTTCGATCCGATGGGAATCCACACTGGCGACTCGATTACCGTAGCACCAGTTCAAACTTTGACGGACAAGGAATATCAAAAACTTCGTGATGCCGCGATAAAAATTATCCGTGCGATTGGAGTGGATACGGGCGGATCGAACGTTCAATTCGGCGTCAATCCGCACAACGGCAGAATCGTTGTCATCGAAATGAATCCACGTGTATCGCGATCTTCTGCGCTGGCCAGTAAAGCGACCGGTTATCCAATTGCTAAAATCGCTGCCAAGCTCGCAGTTGGATTGACGTTGGATGAGCTTTCCAACGACATTACACGCAACACGCCTGCTTCATTTGAACCGGTGCTCGACTATGTCGTCGTTAAAATTCCGCGATTCAATTTCGAAAAGTTTCGTGGTTCAGATACGACTCTGACTACGATGATGAAGGCTGTCGGCGAGGTTATGGCAATCGGCCGAACCTTCCAGGAAGCAATGCAAAAAGCGCTTCGCGGACTCGAACTGGGACTGGACGGTTTCGGAGCGGTCAAGGCTCGCAAAGACGCCGACTTCTGGGAGTGGCGTACACGGCTATCACGACCGAGCCCTCATCGAATTACTGACATTTTCGGTGCTTTTGATGCGGGCATATCCGCTGAAGAAATACACGATCTAACCGCAATCGATCCGTGGTTCTTAAGCAATCTCAAGTCAATCTTCGATTCATCATGTTCGCTTCAAGAGCGCAAACCGGCGCTCAAAGATCTTGATGCAGAGGAGTATCTCGGCTACAAGAGACAAGGTTTCAGCGATCGGCAAATGGCAGAATTTTTGCAGGTCAGTGAAAACGAAGTGCGCGCTCATCGCGAAAGCATCGGTCTCAAACCGGTCTACAAAATCGTAGATACGTGCGCCGCCGAGTTTCAGGCATTTACTCCTTATATGTACTCGACTTATGAAAGTGAGTCTGAGGTTCGCGTTTCTGAAAAACCAAGGGTAATGATCCTTGGTGGTGGTCCTAACCGAATCGGTCAAGGAATCGAATTCGACTATTGTTGCGTCCACGCCAGTCTTGCTTTGCGCGAACTTGGCTATGAGTCGGTCATGGTCAACTCGAATCCGGAAACAGTGTCTACGGACTACGATGTGTCCGACAAACTTTATTTCGAACCGCTCACGCTTGAAGATGTACTCAACATTGCCAACGTTGAAAAGCCCGATGGTGTCATCGTCCAGCTCGGTGGACAGACACCATTGAAATTGGCACGTGGACTGGAAGCAGCTGGAATCAAAATCCTCGGCACTTCATTCGATTCGATCGACATGGCAGAGGACCGGGCTCGTTTCGGAGACCTGATCACTCGCATCGGATTGAGACAGCCTCCAGGCGCGATGGCTCTTACCTCCGAAGAAGCAATCAAAGCAGCGGAGCAAGTCGGTTATCCGGTGCTTGTCCGACCGAGTTATGTGCTTGGTGGTCAGGCGATGCAGATTATTTATGGACGCGATGATCTTGAAACCTGGTTGCAGCGCGGTTTTCACATCGCCAACAAAAACCCGATTTTGATCGACCAGTTCCTTGAGAACGCTATTGAAATCGATGTCGATGCAATTTCCGATGGTCGCGCAACTATCATTGCGGGCATCATGGAGCACGTAGAACAGGCTGGAATCCACTCCGGAGACAGCACATGCGTATTGCCGACTCAAACTATTCCGTTGAATATTATCGAAGATATTCGCAAAGCGACGATGGCAATTGCAGCCGAGTTAAACGTCGTAGGGCTGATGAACATTCAATTCGCTGTTCGCAACGACGAACTGTTTGTTCTCGAAGTCAATCCGCGCGCATCACGGACGATACCATTCGTTTCCAAAGCGACAGGGGTGCCCTGGGCCAAAATGGCTGCCGGAGTGATGGTCGGCAAGAGCCTTTCGGACCTCGGGCTGGCGCCACGACACATTCCTCCGCACGTGTCGGTTAAATCAGTAGTGATTCCTTTTGAACGTTTTCCAGGCGCAGTTATTTCACTCGGACCTGAGATGCGCTCGACTGGTGAGGTAATGGGAATCGCGACCAGATTCGATCTGGCATTCGCCAAAGCACAGGTAGCAAGCGGACAGACACTGCCTACCAAAGGGGCTGTTTTTGTTTCCGTAACGGATCAGTATAAGCATGACATTGTCCCGATCGCACAAAACCTCTACCAGCTCGGATTCCAACTGATTGCCACAAGAGGAACCGCCGCGACCTTAGAACGTGCCGGAATACCTGTAAAAATAACCAATAAGGTGTCCGAGGGTCGCCCGAATCTTGTCGACCAAATTAAAAATGGCGAGATTCATTTGTGCATCAACATCCCATCGGGACGCACCGCCTATGGTGACGACCAGATCATCCGTCGCACGGCGATCAGCTACCACATCCCAGTGGTCACGACCCTGGCCGGCGCCCGCGCCACCGCATCTTCAATCGCCGCAATCCAAACCGACGGCTTATCAGTGAAAAGTTTGCAGGAATACCACAGCAAAATCACTCACTGGGAATCCGCCGCCCGAGCCCGCAGCACCCCATACTCTCCCTCGAAGTAAACTGAACAGCGACGAGTTTCAGCTTATGGACTTCCTGTTCTTCGGAGCGCTGGCTTCCAATCGGCACGGATGCGCGAGTAGTAGTCAAGCGACACAAGCGCGGTCCTTATTATACGAATTCTTTTAAGTCTCTCACTTGAGGCAAGATTAACAGTGTCTACCGATATTGCCAGGTACGTCGATCACACACTTCTGGCTCCACATGCGACTGAAAAGGATGTGGATAAGCTCTGTAAGGAAGCCGCCGAGAATAATTTTTACGCCGTGTGCATTAATCCGCACTTCATCAAGCACGCTGTCAAGGCTCTGCGAGGGTCAAAAGTGCAGGTCGCCACGGTAGTCGGCTTCCCTCTGGGAGCAAACACTACTGAAATCAAAGTCAGAGAAACGGAGCGTGCCATCGCCGATGGTGCCGATGAAATCGACATGGTGATCAACATCGGTGCTCTGCGAAACGGTGAAATCGATTACGTGACCGAAGAGATCGCAGCGATCGTCAAAGCAGCCGGTGACCATCCTGTCAAAGTAATCGTTGAATGCGATTTACTCACTGACGAAGAAAAAACGCATGCCGTACATGCTTGCTTGAAAGCCAATGCATTCATGATCAAAACATCGACAGGCTTCGTCAAAGACGGCAAGGGTGCGACTGTTGCTGATGTAAAACTGTTTAGAAAAGAGATTGGCTCATCCAAGCTCGGCATTAAAGCCAGCGCAGGCATCCGCGACAGAGCCACAGCGGAAGCATTGATCGAAGCAGGCGCCGATCGATTAGGAACATCCTCTGGTGTTTCAATCGTTCAAGGAAGCACCGCTGGCGCAGCTTCCTACTAATAATCAAAAATGTTTTTTCAATCAAAAATTTGATCTACATCAACGGGGGAAAAGGAATTGAGTTCCAAACAATCAAAATTAGCGTTGCTTCTTGCACTGGCAACCGTGGCTACAACAGGTCAGGTATTCGCTGAGTCGGCTGCTGATCCGGAAATCAAAAAAGGCGACGATCTGCAGAAGGCCAACAAGCTCAAAGAAGCCGCTGATGTCTTCCGCGAAGTTATTCGAAAAGAGCCGGGCAACGCCAAAGCTCACCAAAGACTGGGCGCAGTGTTGGCTGCTCAAGCGACCATCGCACCCGACGAAAAGACGCAGAAGGATCTCGACGAGACCGCTGAACTCGAAGAAAAGCAAGCGGTCAAACTCGATCCTAAGTACTACCTTCCTCACGTTGTGTTGGGTCAGATGTACGCGAATCGCAACAAATATGAGGATGCTGTTCGCGAATTCAAAGCCGCGACCGAGCTCAAGCCAGACTCGTTCCGCTCCCACCTGGATCTGGGTATCGCTTATCAACACTTGAGCAAAGATGATGAAGCGTTGAAAGCATATCGCCGAGCAGCCGAAATCAAACCTGATTATCCTGCCGCCTGGATCAATATGGGTGTCCACCAGCAAAGCATGGGCGATTTCAATGGCGCGATCGAATCTGAAAAGAAGGCATTGAGTCTAAAACTCACACCTCAGGAAACGCACGCAGCCAACTACAATCTCGGCAACATCTACGCTGACGCTAATCAACCAGACGAAGCGATCAAAGCGTATCAAGCCGCACTTAAGGTTCAACCAGCGCACTTGTTCTCACAAAGCGGAATCGGTTGGATGGAAGCAGCTAAAGGTAACTACGATGCGGCAATTGCAACGCAACGCAGAGTAATCAAAGCCGCTAAAAATCCAGTGATGGAATCGATCGCTCGCAGCCGTTTGGCCTCAGCGCTTGCAGCTAAGGGTGACAGCGCAGCCGCCGAAAAAGAATTCCAAAAGTGCATTTCTATCAAGCCGTTGAACCCGGTCAGCATGATGGAATACGGCCGCTATCTCGAAAAGAGTGGCAAAAAAGCTGAAGCCAAGACTCAATTCGAAAGAGCGTTGAGCCTCCAGCCTTCGTTCAAACCAGCGAAAGAAGCATTAGCCAAGCTTGATTCGGGCAAGTCTGAAACAAAGTAGACGTGATTGTCTGACAACCGAAAAATTCTAGGGCGTTGGGATTCCGTCGCCATCAGCATCGGCATCGTTCTTGGTGTCGGTATCTTTCGAGTGCCGTCAGAAGTTGCAGTCCATTTGTCGTCGGGTGTATGGATACTTTTTGCCTGGGTGCTGGGTGGCATTTTCTCCCTGCTGGGCGCCCTCTGTTATGCAGAACTGGTAGCTCTACACCCACAGAGCGGCGGCGACTACGTGTATTTAAAAGAGGCCTACGGCAAGGTCGTAGGCTTTCTCTTTGCGTGGTCAGAACTATTAATCACTCGCACAGGTTCTGTCGCCGCCATCGCTTTGATGTTCGGCGAGTATCTTTGCTCTTTGTTCGGAATGGACCGAGGTTTGATACGAGTGGCGGCATTGGCTGTCATTGCGGTTCTTACCGCGACTAATTTATTTGGGTTGAAACAAAGCAGTCGATTGCAGAACCTTCTGACGGTGGTCAAAGTTTCTGCCCTGGTACTAATCATAGTGGCATGCGCAACATCGTCCAGACCGCCTGTAACCGTATTCGATCTTTCAGAATTATCTCATCCGACTCTAAACGTCTTAAGCGCCGTTTGTCTGGCGTTGGTTCCAATTATGTGGACCTACGGAGGATGGCGTGACAACGTGTTTCTCGCAGGGGAAACCAAAGATGCAGCAACCTCCGTCCCATTCGCGCTGATGATGACATGCGGCATAATCACCGTAATTTATAGCGCAATGAATTTCATGTATCTGACTTTTATTCCAGTCGATACAATGAAAACTTCGCCGTTGATCGCCGCCGCACTGCTGAAGATCGTCTTCGGAGAAATAGGCGCCAAGCTGTTTGAGGGGCTTATCATTGTATACGCACTGGGAGTGATTAACGGTTTACTTCTGACCGGCAGCTTTCTCGCCAAAGCCATGTCGCAAGACAATCGCTTATTTCAATACCTGGAGAAAACGGACGAGAGAACGGGAACGCCACTGCGAGCAATCGTATTCAATGGTATCTGGTCTTGCCTTCTGGTGTTGACCGGAACGTTTGAGATGCTGCTGTTCTTCACAGGTTTATGGATCTGGATTTTCTTCGCCATGGTGGCAATTGCAATCATTGTTTTCCGCAGACGAGGATACGAAGTCTCTGATCGCTTTCAAATGATCGGTTATCCAGTGATACCGATTGTGGTGGCTACGGTTTCATTGCTTCTAGCCTGGAGCACAATCAATTACATGCCCAAAGAGTCACTCTGGGGCACACTTCTCGTGCTCTCGGGACTGCCTTTCTTTTACTTTCAAAACCGGATGATTAAACCGGCAACTGGTACGCAAGAAAACTCTTCATTGCCTGGAACCACAGATCAAATCGGCCACGAAGATCCGAAATAGCCGCGAAAAAACTCCAGCACCAATAGCGGGCTTACAGCTACGAAACGGGGACGGTGCCCCATTTCGCGAACCTTAGCCACGGTTGCTGCGCCAATCGGCTTCTGCAGCAGTTAAACCGAACCGTTGTTATGCTCTTCTATTACAACTCTAGCTCAACACACTGCGAAATATCCGCACTCTGAAAAATTCGGAAGCGATTTTAGAAGGATTAATATGAGCTGCTGCTATTACTTTCACTATCACCCATCTGCGCTTTGATAGCGTCAAACGGACTGAGTCGCCAGAGAACCGACACATACTGTTTCTTCACAGCACCCATCAATCCGCTCTTATCGCCAACCGTCGTTTTTACAATAGGAATAGCTTCCTTCAGTGTGTCGCGCGCTTCATCGTACTTGCTTTGGGCTATGAGCACGAGAGCCAATCCATAAAGAGATTTCGCCGCGTAAGGACTTTCGACCTTGCCGTGACTGCGCCACCACTCTAATCCGAGTCGATAGTAACGTTCACTATCTGCAAATTTGTTTTGTCTTCGATACATGTCGGCAAGCTTGCTGCACGTGTCAGCATAACTTGGTGGATCGGTTTCCTTCGTGATGTCGACGATGCCGAACAGTTTTTCATACGTCGCGACGCCCTTCTCGAGCTCACCTCGTTGTGTATAAATATCGCCGAGCACTCGCAACGGTTGAAGCATTTGTCGCTGCTGCAAGGGATCGTTTTCCATCAAACTAACTGCTTTTGTACACGCTTCAACAGCCGCATCGTATTCATCCTGCATGAAGCAGACATATCCGAGAATGCGCCATGACTGCGCCGCCGGCCACGGTCCTTTGATCTTCTCAGTCACCTTGATCAACTGTCGAGTACGTTCTTCAGCTTCTTTCCAGTGAGAAGAATTGGCATACAGTTCCACCAAA
This sequence comes from Obscuribacteraceae bacterium (SeqCode), assembly GCA_044225915.1. Classification (GTDB taxonomy): domain Bacteria; phylum Cyanobacteriota; class Vampirovibrionia; order Obscuribacterales; family Obscuribacteraceae; genus JADYXR01. Next base: position 10,929 of record JBGAHZ010000024.1, on the reverse strand, counting down.
CTGGACAATGCATTCGCGTACTCTTCTGAGTCCTCGCCTTGCTCTTCCTTGACCAGTTCGAGCGCATCCTTAGCCGCTTCCTGCCTCGGACCAAAGCCTTCGACTTCAGAAACTTTGTCTTTCTTCTGAACAATCCAAAGCTTATCGTTAGGAAACGGAGGAAACTTTTGCTCTGACGGATTGAAGCTCGTGGTCACCCAGAAGATCGGCACACCAATCAAAATGGCGGTCAAAACGCCGAACAACATGAACTCGGACGACACAGGCATAAAACCGCGTCGACGACTTTTTGTGGAGGAGCCCTTGCGCAGAGCGTAAGCCGTCGTGTCCCATTCTTCCTGAGGGCAAACGAGCAGCAAGTCCAAATCGTGTTTCAGTTCAGAAACGGATTGGTATCTGAAATCAGGCTCTTTCTCGAGACACTTGAACGTAATCGTTTGCAGACGGCTTAAGAATGTCGGATCTGCATCTTCGATTTCAATCGGCTTGGGCGGTTCGTTCATGTGCTTGTAAGCGGTCTCAAGCACGTTCTTACCTACGAATGGAGGTTTGCCCGTCACTGCCTCATACATGACACAGCCAAGCGCATAGATGTCTGTCCTGTGGTCGAGCCGCTTGCCTGTGCACTGCTCAGGACTGAGGTAGAGCGGACTGCCGAACACTTCGCGAGTATGCGTGATGTACTGCGCCGACTTACTATACTCGCTCTCTTCGGCCAGCAATTTTGCCACGCCGAAGTCGATAACCCTGACCTCGTCGAGGAACTTGGCGTTGTCGACAATGATGATGTTGCTCGGTTTCATGTCGCGATGCTGGAAACCAGCAGCTTCACCCTGTTCCAGAGCCTGGCATACTTGCTTAAAAATACTAACGGCCCGCTCAACGGAGATGTGACCTGATTTCGAGAGCAAATCTTCGAGACTCTCGAACTTGATTTCGTCCATAACCAGGAAGAATGTGCCGCCATCCTGAGTTATGACTACGTCCTTATAACACGCCACATTGTCGCCCTTGATGGCAAACAGTGCTCGGCACTTCGTTTCGAAGCGCTTCATGTTCTTGATATTAGCAAGCAGATGCGGATGGATGCGCTTCAGGACTCTGACTTCGCGATCAGCACCGCGGTCTCTTGCCCTATAGACGCCGGACAGACTACCTTCACCGAGAAATGTCTCAATCTCCCAACGACCATCGACTACATTGCCGACCAATGGGTCTGCCTCGCCAAACAGCGAGACATCCGGTTGCACGACCTTTTTCTCTGTTTCTTTCGCAGCCACGTGAAGCGCCTTATTACGACTAGATCTAATTACTACTATGCCACTCGGGTCGGGAAAAACTACATTTGACCGCAAGAAATTGTCGGGGTCGAAATTTACGAGACGCCCGAGAGGCTATAACAAAGTTTCACGACACATGTCGTTCTCAAACCGTTGAGAGAATCCGCCATCCTGGCAAGTTGGACGGAACCCTGGTTCAAGAACAGTTACCGACCATCGCCAACTTCAGTAGTGCCGAATCCCAGACTCCCGCGGTTCAGGAAATCGAACAGTCCATCAAAATCAGTGTTTGCTTTCGGCGTCGACTAAATCTTTTACACAAAACATATCATTGACATTCGGATCTACGAAAGCCATCAAATCTTGCTTACTGGCGCGGACTATTACTTTGTCCCCGAGACCGAAAGGATAGTCGTTGTGCTGACCGTCGATGTAGATGTAGCCTGTGCGCATTTGCGATACCACTTCTATCGATTGATCTTTGCGGACGAAGCCCCTCAAAAGTTTATCCGCTTCTCCCGGACGCAGACAGGGTTCTCTCACGACGTACTGGAATCTATTTTCAGTAATTTGTTGCAGGTCACCACCGGCGGAGCGCAACGATCCGGTAGATCCAGCCGGCGTACCTATCCAAATGCCTGATGAACGCTGCTCTTCTTTAACTCCATCAATTGCAAGAAGATATCGGCTGGTCGCTGCAGGGTGATTATGCGCAATCAAAATTTCGTTGAGAGGCCGCTGTTTAAGCACTTCTCCATTGAGCTCGAGTTCCAGTCGCAGAATATGTTCGGGCTTCAATTCATCGGAACGAATTTCATCCAGAAGTTGTGCGAAGTTGTTTTGATCGGCTCGACAGAAGTGACCGAAGCTTGATGACTTCGATGAATTGACACCGAGCATTGGCACTGAATCGACGAAGTGTGAGGCATCGAGAAAAGTGCCGTCGCCACCAACTGAGATCATCAAATCGATATCATTGACGCGCGTATCAAAATCGATTCGCGCCACGCACGTGAAGTCGATTTTTCGCTTGGTTAACTCGTCTTTGACTGTTTGCAGACAGGTCGTATGCTCTTCGTGCGCAAGCTTAACTTTGCGTACCGACTCGTGACCTTCTTTGAGCAATTGCAAGAATCGCTCGTCCTTGTATTCCTCTGCTTGAATCTGATAGATGCTCTTCTTGTGAAGCACCAGAACTTTTCTGAGCAGCACGGTGAAACTCCCGGGAAACAGGAAGGACAGATGCGAAAGGTTAGCAGATTGTCAGGTCTATTACCATATATGGGACCGTTCCAGTTTGGCAACTCCAAGTGCTGACGCGACAAAACTCGGGTTCACATGCCGCAAGGCGACGGGGCTGAGGCACCGTGTTTAGGTTATACTGAACGTTTCAAGGAATTGATCGGGCTCTTCGACTGGTCTTGGAAACAAACAGTCTACAGAGAGATGCTGTAGTCTGGCAAACCAGCAGCCTGGGCGGCTTTCCAGCCGTTCCAATGATCCAACTCCGTGCAATTTGATGATGTTTCAGGAGGTCTTGATGACACTGTCGGGCGCTCAAATCAGGGATAAATTCATCTCCTATTTTCGGGATAAACGCGGGCACTTACACAAACCAAGTTCCAGCCTCATTCCTGATAATCCAACTCTGCTGCTGACCAGCGCGGGGATGGTGCAATTCGTCCCAATTTTCCTTGGCAACGCGCCGGCGCCAACTCCGCCACGCGTGGTCACAGTGCAAAAATGCGCGCGGGCTGGCGGCAAAGACTCGGATATTGAAAACATCGGTCGCACATCAAGGCACCACAGTTTCTTTGAAATGCTCGGTAATTTCAGCTTCGGCGATTACTTCAAGAAAGAAGTGATTCCGTGGGCTTGGGAGTATGTCACAAAAGATCTCGGATTGGATGCGGAAAAGCTGACCGTCACAATCTTCAGAGGAGACGACGAGGTACCGGCCGACGAGGAAGCCTTCGAAATCTGGAATAAAACAGTCGGCGTTCCGAAAGAGCGCATCATCAGAATGTCGCGCAAAGACAATTTCTGGGGTCCTCCTGGTCCGACCGGACCGTGCGGACCTTGTTCGGAAATCTATTACGATCGCGGTCCTGAGTATGGTTGCAGCGACGATCCTGAAAAATGCGGCATCGGCATTTGCGAGTGCGATCGCTACATGGAGTTCTGGAACCTGGTGTTCATGGAACTTTTCAAGGACGAGCACGGCAAGTTCACTCCGCTTGCTGCGAAAAACGTCGACACGGGCTCTGGTCTGGAGCGCGTCGCCCTGATTTTGCAGAAGAAGAACAACACGTTCGAAACCGATTTGTTTTTCCCACTGTTAGAAGAAGTTTCGCGAATCGCAGGTGTGAAATACACTGGTGGCATAGTTAAGACCGTTCCGACAACTCCTACAGAAAAGACTGACAGTTACTTGAAGATCATCGCCGACCATGCACGCGCGATTTCATTTCTCATCGCCGACGGTGTCAGAACAAGTAACATCGGACGTGGCTACGTGCTGCGCTTCATCACACGAAGAGCCGCTCGTTTTGGTCGTTTACTCGGCATCGACAAACCGTTTCTTCACAACTTAGTGCCGATCATCGTCAACATTTATGGTGACGCTTATCCTGAGTTGAAGAAAAACGAGAAGTTTGTAGCGCAGGCAATTAAGGAAGAGGAAGAGCGCTTCGCCAAGACAATCGACCGCGGAATAAAATTCCTGGAAGACTTGCTCAAAGAGCCTGGTGATATCGTCGATGGTGCCAAAGCCTTCAATCTCTATTCGACTTACGGTTTCCCATTCGAACTGACAAAGGAAATCGCCGAAGAGCACAACAAAACGATCGACCTGAAAGGATACGAAGCCGCCAAAGAACAACACAGCGGCGTCTCCGCAGGCGACCAGTTTAACGTGATCATTACCGGCGAAGAAGCTACCGGGAAGATTTTGAAAGAACATGGTGCCACCAAATTTACCGGATACAAGGAAGTAACCGGTGAAGGCACCGTCCTTGGTATCTTGAAGACTGGCAATGTTGTTGAAACAGCCGAGGAAGGTGACGAGGTAGATCTGATTCTCGATACCACTCCTTTCTATGCAGAATCGGGCGGTCAGCTTGGCGATATCGGTTATTGGGAAAATGACGAATGCAAAGTTCAAGTGCTCGACACGAAAAAGCATGAAGGTCTGCACGTTCACCGTGTTCGCGTAATCGCAGGAACCCTGGTTAGCGGCAGCAAGTTGAACGCCGCTGTCGATTCCGAAAGAAGAAATCTTACCGTCCTGCACCACAGTACAGCCCATATTTTCCACGCAGCCGTCCGAGAACTGCTCGGCAAGCATGTCGTGCAGGCCGGTTCGCAAGTTGGTCCGCAAGCAATGCGCTTCGACTTCAACTTCGAACGACAAGTGAGCAAAGAAGAAATCAACGAAATCGAACGCATGATGAACACCTGGGTTCAGGAAAACGCTGAAGTCAAAACCACAGAGATGGGCATTGAAGAAGCGAAGAAGACGGGTGCCATCGCCATGTTCGGCGAGAAGTACGGAGACGTGGTTCGCGTTGTACAAATGGGTGATTTCAGTATCGAGTTCTGTGGTGGCACGCACGTTGCATCGACAGGAAGTATTGGTCTGGTCAAAATCGTCTCCGAAGGCAGCATCTCATCGGGCGTTCGCCGGATTGAAGCTCTCTCCGGACCGAAAGCCTGGAACTACATCAGCGAACAAATGAATTATCTCGGTCAAGCTTCGGAAAAACTGAAAGCAAAACCATCCGACCTCGCAGCCCAAATCGACAGACTACAAGCCGAGATCAAAAACAAAGATAAACTCAACGAGCAGCTCCAGGAGCGCCTCGCGCTCGCCAACGTAGCGGACTTGATGGCAAATATCGAAACACTTGGAAGTGTCAGATTTGTTTGCGGCAAACTCGACAACGTCAGTGGCGACGGATTGAAAACGATTGCATCGTCTATCCGTGACAAAGGTGAAGACCTTGTCGTACTGCTGGGCTCCGTTCAGGCACCCGACAAGGTTTCCCTCGTCTGTGCGGTGTCACAACCACTCACCAAAAAAGGTTTCCATGCCGGCAACATCATCAGTGAAGTCGCTCAGGTATGTGGTGGCAAAGGTGGTGGCAGACCGGATATCGCCCAAGCTGGTGGGAAAGACGCACATAAAATCGAAGAGGCTTTGAGACTGGGACGCACCCGCGTGAGCGAATCTGCGTCCGCAGGCGCTGCGCACTAACGCAGCGCCTATAAACAGTTTGAAAACTGAATCATCCCTAATTCCTCAGTTTCACGCCGTAGTGCAAACGTGAATCGCAATCGATTCTGAACAAGGAATCACATAGATAGATTCCAATGACGAAATCCATTTAATAGGGTAAAAATAGGCAAAATCGCGAGGAGGTCTTCAACTCATGTTTCGCACGAAGCAATTATGGTCTTTACTAGTGGCGCTGGTTGGCGTAGTAGTCTGCTGCTATCAAGCCCTGGCAGCCGCACCACCTGTGAGAATCGCAGTCGTCACCGGTGGTGGCAGTGGTATCGAACAAGAGATTGTCGACAAGATCTCCAATGAAATTCAGAACAACCCCAACGTTTCAATAAGTACCGTTAATCCTGACTGGTTCGTTGTTTGCAACGTCAAAGAGTTCATGGATCAGATGAGTGGTCAGATCCGATACAACGGCAATGTGATTATCAAAACTGCCGGTAAAGGACAAGTGATCGACACCGTCGCCGTTCAAAAATACAATCAAGATTACTCCGTAACGCCGGGCGCACCACTCAACAAAGTGCTCGTCGATCGAGCCGCGAAGGAAGCAACTTCTGCAGCAGCTTCGCGCACCATTCCAGCGATTGAACGCGCTGTCGCAACCGAAATGGAGACTCGCGAAAAAATCATCAGAGCGCAAATTATGGCTGAGGAAGAGCAATACGACGGAGCGATCAATTCGCTGCGCTTGGTATCACCAGACTCACCACACTTTGAAAACGCTCGCGATTTGATGGGTGAGTTTTCGATGGAAAAACAAGCTATGGAAAGCTTGAAACAGGCCCAAGCGCAGGCGGCGTCCGGTAAGTACGGTGCTGCACTGGCATCACTGAAAGCTATTCCAGCCAAGTCGAAATATCGCGCGAAGGCCAACGCATTAGCCTCTTCTTATTCAGCTCATTCACATGGCTCAGCGCCTAAGAAATTAGTAAAAAATAACAAGAGCACCACAAGCTCCTCCACAAAAACCGCTTCAAGCGGTGGGGATGCGGAACTCAAAGCACTCGACAAGGTTCTGAAGCTCGAAAAGAAAGCGATTGAAGACGCTCAAAGCCAAGTCAACAAGCGCCTCAACAAGTAATCACAGCGCACCGATAGAACTCTAAAACGGCGGCATTGCAGGTGTCGCCTGTTTTTTTGCAACGGAAATAGAACCTTTCGTTAGCAGTCCACGGCGTTTCCGCGAGTTTAAAGAGATTGCGGATTTAATTGAAATCAGGCTTAAACTGCGGATCTAATGTACATTGAATCCAGTAGACTCAACGGTTTGTACTCGAGAATTTCTCGTTGCAAATAATGGCTCTTACAGCCTAATTTCCCAAAGCCGCGAGTTGGTGGTTACGGAAGTGGTTAATACCAAGGAGTAGTGTGTATGAAGTTTCGCAAAACTGGTGCTCTTCTTATTGCGGCAGTTTTTCTTCTCAATATGTTCCCTGCGCCGGCTCATGCTGACGCAAAGCGCCGCATCGCAATCATGCCGTTTGACTCGGGTTCTTACGCCAGCGCGATCGCTAACGTCGACCTCGGTTCTGCAATTGCATCGATGCTGACGACCAAGCTCGTCAAAGACGGGACCTATAGACTGATCGACCGCCAGATGCTCGATTCAGTTATGAAAGAACAAAACCTTTCAGTCAGCGATCGAGCTGACCCAGCCACTGCCTGCAAAATCGGTAAGATTTTGAGCGTAGACGCAATCGTAGTTGGAAGCATCACCCAGTTCGGTCAAGAAAACAAAAGCTCCAGCGCCAGCCTCCCAACCGGCTACATCCCCGGCATTCCTTATATCGGTGGATTCGGTGGTTTCGGAAGCATCCGTAGCAGCAAGAGCAAAACGAAAGTTTCGATTGACGCCAAAGTCATCGACATCAACACCACTGAAATTCTTGCAGCCATGCAAGGTACAGGTGAAGCAAAACGATCGGGTGGCGGCATCGGCGGATTCAGTTCTGACACTTATGGCGAAAGCGCCATCGCAGACGAAGCGACCATCCAAGCGGTGGACAGTTTGAGCAGTCAAATCGTCGCCGAAGCGGTCAAAATTCCCGATAACCAATCACTGATCGCGAAAAACGTGGAAGGCAAAATTGCTGATATCACCGGCAATACCGCAACCATTAACGTCGGCAAAAAATCCGGCATTCAAGTTGGTTCAAAACTCAACGTCCAACGCTCGGTCAAGAAGATCACCGATCCGGATTCCGGCAAAGTAATCAAGGAAGTATTCAATACGATCGCTACGATCACCATCAAAGAAGCTGATGACAGCTCCGCCTCCGGCGACATCTCCGGAACCGGCGTAAAAGTCGGCGACTCGGTGAAAGTCTCGTCAACTTCCGTAACCGGAGTCGTTCTAGATAAATAGAACTGCTGCGGACTTAGAAACAGATTCGGCAAGCCGGAATCGATGCAGAACTACATTCGATTCCGGCATCGCCAAAATCAATAAAGCATCTTCGTCCACGGCATTCTATGCCTGGGCGATTTTTGCGAAATGGTGCATTTTATTTTGAGATTGAGGCTTAAATTGATGAACGTGAAAACTGAAAAGAAGCTGGCATTATCACTGCTTTCAGCGCTCCTGGTTGCTGGGATTTGCTCTACTGACTGTTTTGCCAAAGACAAACAAACCGATTGGAATAAAGAACTGGCTAAGGGTTACCGAGATCTCGAAATCAACAATAAGAATGAAGCAGCTGCATTCTTCGCGAAGAAAGTGGAAAAGTATCCGAGTTCCGGCGCTTGCCACGTTGCATACGGCAAAGCACTGAAAGCGCTTGGCAAACTTGACGAAGCGAAAGCACAGTTTCGTTTAGCAACTCAGTCTGAGCCTACGTACGCTAATGGCTTCTATGAGTACGGCGCTATGCTGGAAAGTGACAAGCAATACAAAGAGGCTGGAGAGAACTTCACTCAGTACCTGACGCTCAGTCCGGACGCCAGCAAACGGAAGAATATTGAAGACAGAATTAGATTCTGCCAGGACGCCTGTCAATAGCGCTATCCTTGTAGCGTGAGACAGGCAGTTTCGACAAACTAGCCAGGGACAATACTCGACGAGGGGTGACAAAGGTGACTGACTACGCATTTTTCGAAGGCAAATATGTCGATATCGATGACGCCAAAGTGAGCATCAAAACTCACGTCATTCAATATGGCACCGGGGTCTTCGAAGGCATTCGCGGATACTGGAACGAAAAGGAAGAAGAAATCTACCTGTTTCGTCTGCGCGAACACTTCGAGCGTATGCTGGACAGCATGAAGATCATGCGAATCGAATGCAAATATTCGGTCGATGAACTGTGCAACATGGTGGTTGAACTCGTCAAAAAGAACAAGCCAAACACCGATATCTATGTTCGCCCGCTGGCTTACAAAAACAGCACCGCAATCGGACCAGGTCTGCACAACAACCCATCAGAGTTCTGCTGCTACACCGTCCCATTCGGAGCCTACTTCAAAGGCGGAGATGACGGTCTGAAAGTAATGGTCTCGAGCTGGAGACGTCTGGAAGATAATGCCATCCCGCCTCGAGCTAAGGTGACAGGCGCTTACGCCAACACAGCCCAAGCAAAAACCGATGCGGTTCTTTACGGCTTCGATGACGCCATCGTCTTAACCGAAGACGGTCACGTCTCAGAAGGCTCTGCAATGAACATCTTCCTGGTCAAAAACGGAGAACTAATCACCACGCCAGTCTCCGACAACATACTTGTCGGAATCACTTTGACCTCGATAATCGAATTCGTGCAGGAAGAACTCGGAATCACCGCCACTCGTCGGAAAATCGACCGCACAGAACTCTATGCCGCCGATGAAATCTTCTTCTGCGGAACGGGTGCCGAAGTCGTCTCAGTGGTCGAGGTCGACAAACGACCAGTCGGCACAGGCAAGACAGGTCCTATGTGCACGAAGGTTCGCGATCTCTATCATAAAATTACCCACGGTGAAATCGAAAAGTATCACAAGTGGCTAACGCCGGTTTATGCTAAGAAAGGGAGCAAAATTGCGGCGCGGTAGTCTATCAGTTAATACCTTCCGTTGACCTCGGGGCAATTCATGAAACTGCGATTAATCACATTGAGCCTCTTCCTCGCGTTCGGTCTCTTGATGCCGGCTTGCACGCCGGCTGACGCCCAGGCGTCAAAGCCAAGCGACGCCTACAAACAATTTTTAGTTCGTTTGTACTGGGCGAAGCAACTCAAAGACTTTTCCGGTTGCATGCAAGAAACCACCAGAATGCACATGGAGAGCCTGACCGGACAAGAGGCGATTGACTGCCTCAAGAAATACAAACGAGGATACGTCGCGAAGTTTCGTGTGCTGAGAGAAGAAGTCATCGACGAACGCGCCTTCATCGAAGGCGAAGGCATCGGTGCAGACGTCGGTAAACGAGTCGCAGCCCACGTTAGAGCACAGATGGTCAGGGAAGGTGGCTCCTGGAAAGTCTACGAGACTACTTGGAGCGGCACCGTCTATGGACACCACTAAGCACCACCGATAGTGAGTGACTTCATCTGACGGCGTCGAGATCATGATCAGGTCAGCAAAACAAATCGCGCTGCCAATTGTAATTGGCGAGCGCGAGATGCGAGTTGAAATCTTGATTCTGAGCCGTTTGGCGTGAGACCTACTTGATTGCGATCTGCTCTCTCAAAACAGCGTTACGCAAGTTTGTCAGCACGTCCGGCATAATTTTCTTCAGTTCACCGTTAACTAAAGCCTGAGGCATCAACAATCCACCATCGATAAACTTGGCATAAGTCACGAGAGTACCGCCTTCAGCAGGCGTAAGTTGCCACCAACCCTCATTGACCTTGAATGCACCACTATGCCTGGTCCATACAATCCGTTTGTCCGCCTTCATTTCCTTGACGTCCAGGGTGTAGTCGTACTTCATAAGACCGCCCATCGACGTTACGTTGAACTCGATCACTTTATTAGGACCGTTATCATTGATCATCTTCAATTCTTTGACGTTGGAATAAATCTCAGTTGCGCGGTCATAGGTAGTCAGCGCATTCCAGACTTCATCAGTCTTGGCGGGAATAAATATACGTGCGACTTGATACTTCCGATTATTGACCACTTCTTGCTGAAACGTCGCGGGCTGCCTTGATGATCCTAGGGACATGCTGGCCACTGAGCTGTCTTGCTTCAACTGTGATGCCATAGCTGGTGCCACCGAATTGCATACAACTACCGACATGATCATAAGCGCGCTGAGAAGCTCAGCTCTACGAGTGCTTTTCATAGAGATTCCACCTGTTTAAATTTGAGAGAGAGCAGCAGGTAAGATCGTCTCAACTTCATCTTATGAAATTAATGGTAGTGCCCGACCATCAAGGGTTTCATAGATTT
>JBGAHZ010000101.1:0-13512 GCA_044225915.1 Obscuribacteraceae bacterium (SeqCode) | reverse complement strand
GATTTTCGAGAACGAAAAAAATACACTTACGCTATTGAATTTTTGGCGCTATTGAATTTTTGGCGTACCGGTTAATAGCGGCGTAGAAGCAGGCTGGAAGCCTGCGCTCCCAGGATCCGACACTACCAGGATCCGACACTACTAGCCTTCGACGCTACCAGGTTTCCAAACAAAGGGGCACCATAAATGGTGCCCCTCAATTAACGGCTCGGTTTATTTGATTAGTTGCCGGCTACTCGCAGGATGCGTCTTGCGCGGGCCATGAGTGGTTCTGCGGCTTCGGCGAAGCCGCGTTTGTGGAGGACGGTTCCTAAATCCAACAGGTTGGTTCCGACTTCGATGTGGGTCGGTCCGTACGTTCTCACGGCGATATAAACGGCTTTCTCCAAACATCTTTGTGCAGCGTCGAATTTCTCTCGCTGTATATTTTCTTGCGCCAAACTTCGATATCTTGCCAGTCGCGCGTCTTTAGGCTCCGTGCGGCCTGCGCGTTCTTCTGTCGTTGATTCCGAAATGCGTTCGATTGTTCCAATCATCAAATCTTCCCCTATCGGACGTGCTCAAGTGCGCATCCTGTGGTGATAACAACGTTCTGCCAATGCAATGCCAAGCCCGCTCTCAATTGGAGCAAACCAGTATGCATTCTGTTTTAGCTAATCTTCCAAGCTTCCACTGTCTATTTACCCAGCCGCAAATGTTTTCACGTCGTCTTAAATTAATTCACGGAGATGCTGATGAGACAAGCGATTCCGGTCACGATCGAAGCAGACAGTTTGCTGAATAAAGTACGAATTTGTGAGACATCAACGACAAAAATGAAGCCGCAAAAACTCTCTACAAGCCGTGCTAGCATAGATCCGCAGAACAATATATCAGCTCGATATACCTAAACCCAGGTCCACTGCATGCGGGACGGGACATACAAATGATTGTCATGCATGGCTTTCTCAACAGTGACATTGTTGGCATGGCAGTATTTGAGCAGCTCGACTGTTTTCTTGTGCGACATATAGCCCAGGCGCAAAGAGGTTTGTAATCGCAACGCTGAATAAAGCGTGTTCTCGTCGATGATTCCGGCTTTCAACAGCACGCTGCCGACTCGCACTGCGCTGTCCGGATTTTTCTTCACCAACGCGTCGATTTTTTCCTGATCGCAAATCCCAGCTTCCACGATAAGATCGCCGAGCCTCATGCTACCTTCATGCGCGCCGTGAAATTGAGCCATCGCTTCGTAGACATTCTTACCGTCTTTGCAAACGGCATGAAGTGCTTTAGCAGCCTGATATGGTTTCAACGTGTCATTGGAAATTGCCGACTGGAGCTGGATTGCAGCCTCCAATTGTTCCGTGACCATCAAGCCTCGTTCCAAAAGAATTTGACCAAACTGTTTCTTTTTAAACAGTTCGATTTCCAAACACTCAGCCAATATCTCGCGTGTAATCAGGTTTGCCATCAAGCAGAGTTCGCCGATGCGAGTAGTCTTCGCATCCGGATGTTGAAATAATCCCAATTCAAAAAGCGCTTGCTCAAACGAAACTTTTGTAGCGTTGGCGTGTTTCAAACCTTTGACGGCATCCGCTTTCGGCATCTCCGAAGAACGCATCATCAGCACCGATTGTAGTGCCGCCAGTAATCCCTCAGTCGAAATCAAATCGTCGAGCACAAGAAGCTGGCCGATCATCAACGACGACTCGACAGAACGCACGAACAACGGTCCGAGCTGTGTTTGCGTCAGCATATCGGCAGCCATCAACAAATCAGTCAGATCGTTTGAAGCAGCAACGACAACTTGCGTGCGCTGGTGCATCTGATTGACGGACTGAATCGCTTGCGATAGCGGAATATTTTTCTGCATGCAAACACGGACAGCCCGAATAGCAATGTCAGGCGTGATGGTTTTTGCCGTGATCAGCTCCATTGCGTCTTGAGCGAGTTTAAGGTTGTCAGCGTTAATCAGACCGGAGTTCATGATCGCCTGAGTCACTGGAATCTTCAGGTCCCGCGCGATCATTTTGTAATCTTCCAGATCGTCCCGAGTTATCAGACCGCTGCCGAGCAGAAGTTGCGTAAGAATCGGAAATTCGTCACTGGTGGACACCCGGAGCCTCCTGAGGGCTAGCCGCAAACCATGTCAATAACTGGCCCATAGTACAAAACTATTTTAGAGCGTTGCGTTCCGAATTTGAGTGCAAAATCCAAGTTTAACCCATGAGCTCTTTGGTCAGTATCTCGAGACTTCTCGACCAGGCCAGGTCTGCAGCCGCTTTGTTGTACGAACCGCGAACGTCGCAATTGAAGCCGTGATCGACCCCCTCGTACTGGTATATATGAAAGTTGGGTCGGCTCGCAAGGGCTTCTGTAATTTTCTCAACACTCGCTTTAGGAACGAAGTGGTCCTGCTCGGCAAAATGGATGGCGATCTCGCAGCGGATGCGCTCCGCGTCCTTGAGATGGTCTTCCAGACCAACCGGGTAGTAGCAGATAGAGGCATTCAGATTAAAGTGTGACGCCAACCTGTAGGCCAGTTTTCCACCCAGACAAAAACCCATGGCACCCACGCGACCGGTACATTTTTTGTGGTCACGGAGATTCGTAGCGGCTTCCTTGAGGTCCGACAGCCCCTTGGTTTCGTCAAACATCTCGAAGTATTTGAGAGCCTGCTCGAAGTCTGCGCCCTCGTAGCCAAGCTGAATGTTATGTTTCATCCTCCAGAACAAATCCGGAGCCATTACGACAAAGCCTTCCGCCGCAAGCCTATCGGCTACATCGCGGATGTGTGCGTTGACGCCAAAAATTTCTTGAATCAGGAGTATGCCCGGTCCGCTTCCCTGCGGAGGCAGTGATACGTAAGCATCGAAAAACTCGTCACCGATCGTGATACTGACTTTCTCAGATGCCATGAGCTCCCGATTCCTCCTTAAGTGTAGTCTGAGCCGAAAGGCGAAGACGGAACGGATCTAGTCAAGAATGCCAGTCCAGTCGCTCCAGCCGAGCACATTGCCCCTGTGATAGACGCTCGTCATCAGCCGGAAATTGAATAAGGCAATCAGCCTTGGCGAGCCCACTCAGCATGTGCGAGTCCTGTCCGCGCGTTGGTAGCACATTTAGTGCCCCATCCGGCGAGCAACTTAGTATACCGCGAACGAAATCCAATCTTCCCGGTTTCTTCTTCATATCGCGTTCCAGGGCCGCAAACCAGGCAGCATGGCTGGAAGCGGCTCCTTGCATCGCCTTGAGAGCCGGTTTTACAAAGAGGTTAAAGGTGACGAGAGCGCTGACCGGGTTGCCAGGTAGACCAAAAATTAATTGGCGGCGTGGTTGGTCCCCGGCGTTGGCCGGTCGGTCGATAAATCCGAAGAAGACCGGCTTTCCAGGCTTGATTGCGATTTTCCAGAATACGGATTTGACGCCGATATCTTTCTCTAAAACAACTTTCACAAAGTCATGCTCGCCGACGGAAACGCCGCCTGCCGAGATGATGACATCCGCCTGCTCATCTTCGAGGGCAGAACGAAAGGCTTGCTCGGTAGCTTGGCGATCGTCTCTGGCGTGGATGGTTTTGCAGTCGGGCAAGCCCAGCGCCTTGACCGCCGCGGCGAGACCATATGAATTGGATTCAAAAATTTGTCCGTCAGCCAGGTCGCCACCTGGTTTGACCAATTCGTCGCCGGTGACAACGACAGCCACACGAGGTTGTTGATAAACATTGAATCGCGCATGCCCAACCGACGCAATCATTCCTACAATTGGAGGCGTGACCCGGATGCCCGCAGGCAAAATTTCTTCGCCCTGTTTTACCTCGTCGCCTTTTCGGCGGATATTTTCGCCTGGTTCTGCGGTTGTTTCGATTGCGACTTCATCGTCATGCTCGTGGCAAAATTCGCGCATAACCACTGCCTCCACTGATGGTGGCACGGTCGCACCGGTCAAAATTTTGATCGATTCGCCTTTTTGAAGCGGTGCAACGCCGGCACTGTCGCCGGCATGGATAGTTCTTATCAGCTTGAGCTTGACCGGATTGCCAGTGCCGGCATTGGTGAGATCGGACACGTGAACTCCGTATCCATCGACCGCTGAATTATCGAAACGCGGCAAATCAAAAGTCGCGCGAATCGGGTCCGCTAAATATCTATCGAGAATACGCTCCAACTCTACCGCTTCAACGGGTAATTTCCGGACGGTTTGCAAGACTTGTTCAAGCGCTTCATCGTACGTGAGCATCTTCGAACTGCCTAAATCAACATCACACTTTGACATTATTTCTTTTCGTGTCCATTTGTGGAGAGGCTTGCCGTCTGCTTCTTACTCTTGTCGTGACATTTGCCTTCTATCATTGGAATGGCATGAAGTACATACGGGAGCAAAACATCAAGCGCATCACTCACACCACCGCGCGATCCCGGAAGGCTGACTACCACTGAGTTTCCGCGCACACCAGCAGCAGAACGCGAGAGCATCGCATACGGTGTTCTATCTTGACCATACTTTCTTATGGCTTCCGAAATTCCTGGAAGCGGTTTTTCAATCAGCTGAGCCATGGCTTCCGGCGTGATGTCCCGTGGACCAACTCCGGTACCACCGGTGGTGAATACCAGATCGACTTTCAAATCATCAGTACAGCGCTTGACTGTTGGAATGATTTCCGCCTCTTCATCGGGAATTACTTTGAGCTCTACAACCTCAACGCCATGCAGTTCCAGACGGTCGGCGATTAGTTTGCCTGATTGATCTTGAGCCGTGCCGGCAGAAACACGATCCGACATAACGAGTACGGCAGCTCGAATTTTGCGATCGACTTTCGGCTTGAAGTCCGACTTACCGCCAGTCTTTTTCAGGAGCGTCACGCCTTCGATCTCACAGAGGTCATCGAATACCTTAACCATGTCATAGATCGTGAGCGCAGCTACTGATGCGGCTGTCAGCGCTTCCATTTCGACGCCGGTCTTCTCGTCGGCTTTGACCGTGGTTTCAATTCTGATTGAATTGTCGGTCATTTCGAATTCGACACCGACAAACTCGAGCGCTATCTGGTGGCAGTATGGAATTATTTGACTGGTGTTCTTCGCCGCCTGAATAGCCGCGACTTTAGCGACTGGACGCGGATCACCTTTGGGAACCTGATCGTTTCGAATGCGTTCGATTGTCGTTGGGCTCACCCTCAACATCGCCTGCGCGACCGCGGTTCTAAAGGTAACAACCTTGTTTGATATGTCGCGCATCTATCCTCCAATTTCGATCATGCTGCGATTGAGTTGAGACGCTATCTCCTCTGCCGGTGGATGCGCCTCAGGTTTTTGCATAAGCGAATACATTATCATCTCTTCGATCTCGGCATCCGTAGCACCTGCTCGCAGTCTATCGCGAAGATTTACTTCAGCCGGGAAGAACAAACAAGATTTGACGGAACCGTCCGCCGTGAGCCGGAGCCGATTACAGCTTGAGCAGAAACTTTCCGTCATCGATGTGACGAAGCTGACCGTGCCCGTATGCCCGTTGATCGCATAATCGCGCGCCACTGCTCCCGGCTCGGTTTCGAGCGGGCGGAGTTGGTATCGTTCGCTGATTTTGCCGAGCATTTCCGCATAGGTCAAGACACGATCGACTTGCCAGTTGTTATCGCGAAACGGCATGAACTCTATAAAGCGGACATTGATATTGGTGTCTTTCACCAACTCGACGAAGTCCAACACTTCATCCTCGTTGACACCGGCGATTGCAACAACGTTCAACTTAATGCTGTCGAAACCTATACGCCGCGCTGCTTCCAATCCGTTTAAAACACGTTCCAAATCATCACGGCCGGTAAGCGATTGAAAACGTTCGCGCTTCAAGCTATCGATGCTGATGTTCAATTGACTGATGCCTGCGTCCTTCAAGCGTTGCGCATTTTCCGCGAGAAGCGTGGCATTGGTCGTCATCGCGATGGTCTTCAATCCATCGATGCTAGAAAGGATTGAAACCAGGTCAGGCAAATCGCGCCGCATAAGCGGCTCTCCACCGGTCAAACGAATTTTTTCGATACCCAGTCTTACAAAAACTCTCGACACCCGACTGATTTCTTCAAAATCAAGCAACTCTTCCTTGCGCTTCCAGACTATGCCTTCGACCGGCATGCAATAAAAGCATCTGAGGTTGCACTTGTCCGTCACTGAGATTCTCAGATATGTATGTTTTCGTCCGAATCCATCAATCAGAGAGTTCATGAGTGTTATGACTTCACCTTTTCACGAGTATGCGGCACCGCATGAGGTGCCTCGTGATGTTTCTCACCACCGCAAGTCTGACAGTTTACCCAGACAGAGCCGCCGTCTTCGTAGGTTTCGCGCTTCCAGATTGGCAGTCGAGATTTGATCTCATCGATAACGAAACGGCAGGCTTTGAAGGCGTCGTCGCGATGAGCCGCCGAGACGGCCACAAATACCGCGACATCTCCGATTGCCAGATCGCCGGTTCTATGGGCAGCAGCCACGTGCAGAATGCGAAAGCGTTCCATTGCTTCAGAAATAATTTTTTGAGCTTCGTTGATGGCCAGTTGCTCGTAAGCCTCGTAAGCCAGAGCGCTGACAGACTTGCCTTCATTGTGATTGCGAACTCGTCCGTCAAACGTGCAGATCGCTCCGGCGCGCTCGTCAGCTACCAGCTTCTTGAGCTGGTTTTCATCGATTTCTTTGTCGGTCAGTTGAAACATTTGTCCTCGCCAAATTTCAAACTAGCCGCCGGCGACGGGCGGAACGAAAACCACATTATCGTTGTCGCTCAATTGCTCGCTCCAACTGGTGAACTGGTCGTTGATTGCCACCGACATTCGTTCGAGCGGGAGGGAGAAATCGTGCTTGTTTCGGATTTCGTTGTAAAGCTGCCCCACTGTGGTCGCTTCGGTCAAAATCGTCTCATCGGAAAGACCCCGCTCTTCACGAAGAAGAGCGAAGTACCTGATGCGCACAGTCTTGCCAACGAGCTCAGACATCTCACCAATCCTACTTGCAACTGCTGATTGTGCCATAAATTTGGATTTCTTACCACGCCAAAAGGTACATAACCGCCCGCGCGGTTCGGTCCTGCAACATCCTGTTCAGGTTTACCACCGTCGTCGCCCTACAGCAACACGAATCGTCACCGCCATCCACGCCTCCGAAACAGGCGAGAAAAACACGCAACTCTTGGTCTCGAATTGACATTAGGCTTACGCCATTCAGGGTTTTACGCGCCGCCAGCTTCGCGTCTCAGACACGAAGCCGGTCTCAAGCCGTTATAGGCGCGACGCCATGCGTCGTCCGAGGAACGCGACTACGTAATATTTAGTGAGATGGTGAACCTCTTAAACGTAACGGAGTACATAATATTTGGTAATATCCAGTAGGTGAGCATATAAGTGGCATTCCTGCCAAGTGGAAAGTTTAAATAAGCTCCAAAAACAACGAGAATAACTGGTGTGGCTGGGCCTCCTGATTTAAAACTCGGCACTCTTCTGTCTTACTTCGGAGTCGTGTCCGAATCGGACATCAAAAGAGCACTCGTGCTGTCAAAACACACGGGGCTGCCGCTTGGGAAATGCCTGGTCATGCTCGATTTCGTGACCAGCGAAGTGGTTCGGGCGGCGATCGAAGCGCAGTCGATGATTAAAGACAGCCTGCTCGATGCTGAAGCAGCCCGCGAAGCGATGGGCGTAGTGCATCGTAAACGCTGGACGCTTTCGGATGCCTTGATCGTGCTCGGCGTAGACGCTTATGCGACAAGGGGTACGAGACTCGGCGAACTGCTGCTTTCAGCCGACCATTTGAGTTCCATGCAAGTGGACATCGCCCTGAAAGCCAGTGACGGTAGCGGTTTGCCGCTCGGTCGCGTTCTTGTTCTTCTGAGTAAACTCTCTGAGCCGTCGTTGGACCTAGCGTTAAACCTACAACGCGACGTGCGTTTCGGTAAAGTCGATCGAACCGCGGCGGTCGAACAGCTTCGCAAGGAGAAGCTACTTTTCTCATCAGAAGGGCGAGATGGCGATGCCGACGACAAACGACTTCGAATCGGCGAGTTGTTGATCGCGTCGGAACTACTCAGCGAAACTGATGTCCAAACGGCAGTCGAGATGGCAAAAGCTAACGACAAAATGATGGGAGAAGTGCTGATCGAGATGGGCTGGGTTTCGACAGAGTTGCTAACTGCAGCATTGCGACTGCAAGAAATGGTTTGGAGCGGCGGAATCAGCATATATCGCGCGACAAGCGCATTGAAGCACATCGACAAGTCCGGAATGAACGCTGAAGAAGGTCTCCAAAAGACAGGTTTAAAACCGTCTGAGTTTCAGAAGCAAGTTTCATTCTGCGACTTCCTTCGGTTGTCCGGCTATTTGACCAAAGACTCGATGAAGGACATCGTGCAAATGGTGATGTCCAATCCTGAGTTGATTGGTGCCGTCATGAAAAATGCCAGAAAGGATAACAGTGTCGGCAAAGATTATTTGCGCGAAGCTATCAAAATCAGCTTCAAAAACACAGAGCTGCTGGGATTCTTGTTAAACCATGCCAAACCGGAAGATCGTGCGCTGATCGACTCGGCGATGATCATGCATGACTTGCTTCAGTCTGGTAAGCTCACCCTTGATCAAGCAGTGGTCAACTTCACGATCAGACAAAACGGTCTGGAGTTCGATCAGTAGCCATCAGTAGCGGAGATGCCGAACGTAGATTCTGGGAGCAAATCCTCGGAGCAAATCCTCGGGAGCAAATCCTCGGGAGCAAATCCTCGGAGCAAATCCTCGGGAGCAAATCCTGGGAGCGCAGGCTTCTAGCCTGCTTCGAAATGCCGCAGCGGTAACGATACGATGGCGAACCAGGTGCAGGCTGGAAGCCTGCGCTCCCAGGAGTCGACTCGTGCTCGTCACGACATAGTAACGTTTCCACCAACAGGAGAGTGAATCATGAGTGCCACGAAGACCCGGTCACAATACGGTTCTTGGAAGTCCCCGATTACCGCCGATGCGATTGCGTCTAACTCGTTGAGACTCGGTGAAGTAGCATTCGACGGCGACGACATGTATTTTCTGGAAGGACGACCGTCAGAAGGCGGCAGACAAGTTTTAGTGCGTAATCGTGATGGAAAGCTGGAAGACGCACTGCCAAAAGAATTCAACGTGCGAAATCTCGTGCATGAGTACGGTGGCATTTCCTTTCTAATTGATAAGGGCACAATCTATTTCGTCAACTACAAAGACCAGCGCCTCTACGCTCAACTACCAGGTAGTGAGCCAATCGCCGTAACTCCTGAAAACAAACTGCGTTATGCCGATATGAGTCTCGACAGTGAGCGCAAGCGTATCATTTGCGTCGGCGAAGACCACACCAAGGAAGGTCAAGAACCCGATAACATGCTGCTCTCGATCGATGTTTCGAAACTAGGCGATAAAAACTTTCAACCAGTAACTCCACAAGTTATTGCAAGCGGCTACAACTTTTATGCATGCCCGCGCGTCAGTCCGGACTGCGCGCTGCTGACCTACATAGCCTGGAATCATCCCAATATGCCATGGGATGGAACCGATTTACATCTAGGCAGTTTCAACAAGTCCGGCAAGATCACGCAAGAAGTTGTCATCGCCGGTGGTGTCGAAGAATCTGTCTTCCAGCCGAGCTGGTCACCCGATGGCAAGCTGTTCTTCGTCAACGATCCGACTGGCTGGTGGAACCTCTATATGGTTGCGAACCCAGTCGAGGCGTTCGAGGGTAAAGCCAAGATCGAACCGGTAGTAACGATGGATGCCGAATTCGGAATGCCGCTCTGGGTGTTTGGTATGAGCACATACGCGCACCTCGATGGCGGTCGAATCATCTGCCAATACAACGAAGATGGTGTTTGCAAGCTGGCGATCATATCGGAAAGCGCGCCATCGAAATTTACGATGGAAACCCTTCCATGTGAATACACCAACTTCTGGTACATGGCGAGCAACGGAAAACAAGTCGGCATGCAAGCCGGCAGCCACACAAAACCGACTGCCATTGTTTCATTCGATCCCAAAAGCAAGGAATTCAAAACCATCCGCGTCAGCAATTCGATTGCGATCGATCCGGGATATTTCACAAAGCCACAAGTCATCGAGTTTCCCACTGAAGGTGGACTCACAGCCTACGCCTACTTCTATCCTCCGGTCAACAAAGACTTCGAAGCACCTGAAGGCGAATTGCCACCACTATTGGTGAAAAGTCACGGTGGACCAACGGGCAGCACGTCCGCTGTCCTCAGCCTGGGGATTCAATACTGGACGAGCCGCGGCATCGCGGTGGTCGATGTTGATTACGGCGGCAGTACCGGCTATGGCCGTGAGTATCGCAATCGCCTCAAGCACAACTGGGGCGTTGTCGACATGCACGATTGCGCCAATGCTGCGCGTTATCTCGTGAAGAAAGGACTCGTCGACGGAAATAGACTTGCCATCACCGGCGGTAGCGCTGGTGGCTACACCACTCTGTGTGCTCTCACCTTCCTCGACGACTTCAAAGCAGGCGCCAGCCACTTCGGCATCGGCGACGTCGAAGCACTTTGCGCTGACACACACAAGTTCGAATCGCGATACGGTGACTATCTTGTCGGTCCATACCCGGAGATGAAGCAGCTTTACATGGAGCGTTCACCCATACACTACACGGAAAAGTTGAACTGTCCAGTCATCTTCTTCCAGGGTTTAGAAGACGCGGTCGTTCCACCTTCTCAAGCCGAAGCCATGGTCAACGCCTTGAAGAAAAAGGGTTTGCCAGTTGCGTATATCGCCTATGAAGGCGAGCAGCACGGCTTCCGGAAAGCTGAAAATATCAAACGAACGATTGAAGGCGAGTTTTATTTCTACTCACGTATTTTTGGCTACAAACCCGCCGACGAATCCGAGCCCGTAGAAATCGACAACCTGACGGCGAAAGCTGCGAAGCATTAATACCGAGACTGCGCAAGGAGGCTATCGAAAAGTCTCGACTACTTTAGCTCGCCCTTGTAGCGTTGCTCGTCTTTGATTGCGTCAGACAAAGTGCGATATTTGTTTGATGTCTTGCCTAAGACTTGATCGTACGCAAAGCGCATTTGCGCAGCACAAACATCGAAAGACATTTTTCCCACACCCGTACAAAACCCTGGCACGGCCAAGGTTTGAATTGCATGGTTATTTTGTTTATTAAACCTGATCACTTCCAACAATGTCGCGCGCATTGCCAGAAATGCGTTGACACTCGAAGCAACATTTTGCGGAACCCGCATGGTCGGGGCGCATACCAGATATTTGAATTGTTCGTAACCGGTCGCCACTATTTCCGCCTGTCCAACAAGCAATTCACCTGCGTGCTTGCTTCTAATCACATCCTGAACAATCGGTTGAATTTTTCGGTCGAATAATTGGCTAATAGACTCGTCAAAACCACCATCCATAAAACCAAAACTATTCGCCGGACTTACCAGCGCATCAGCCTTACCGAGAAGAATATTGCCACCACGGATGGTTACATCATCGAGCCCCGAGAATTGCGCGGTCCATGCATCGATTAAATCAGGATTTTTGTCACCCAAAATTATTTTCAACGACATTTTGACTTCACTCGTTCGACGCGTGTTTTCGATGTATTCATTGTATCGCGTCGATGAATGTCGCTCGTTCTGAGATCTTGAGCGGGTTGGAGCTCGAGCCAAATCCTGCGCCTAAGGACCCTGTGACCTCCCTGGAGGAGTCCGACATAGAGATGCGGGGTCAATCCCTTGGAATGGTTTATTTCAGAACGCGAAAGCCTAAACCCTAGCGAATGATTCCCGCACGCAATGCTTTGACTGCGGCTACTGTTCTATCTGATGCGGAAAGCTTATCTAGAATGCTACTCACGTGATTTTTTACTGTTGCTGCACTGACATTCATGCGCTTAGCAATGGTTGCGTTTGAGCAGCCATCACTCATAAGATCTAAAACCTCTAACTCTCTAGCAGTGAGCGCTTTGTCACTGATTGGTTTTGACAGCTCCTCTTTTTCAGAATTGCTTCGATCGGAAACAACAGGCATTCGTTGCTGTTTGATACTCGAACGGACAGCGGTCGCGATGTCCCTGTCGATCCAAAAGTCACCCAGTTGAACACACTTGATGCCTGCGCGGAGACGGTCCGTTGAAACGCTTTTCAAACAATAACCTTGAGCACCCGATGCAATGGATGCCAAAACCGCGTCAGTGCTCTCGTCAGCGGTGAGCATGATGATGCGAACATCCAACTTATTTTCTCTAATTGCTGCGGCAGCAGCGATGCCGTCCAAAACCGGCATCGATATATCCAAAATCAAAATGTCCGGATTAACCTCACGAACGCAATCGATTGCTTCACTTCCATTAGCCGCTTCACGAACCACTTCGAATTCGCCAGCATCTTCGAGCATCGCGCGTAACGCTACTCGAAAAATTTCATGGTCATCTGCTAGTGCGATTCGAATTGGTTTCAAAATTATTGGAGTGAGATCCAGATTGAACTTCAACGACTACTGTTCTTAAAAATGGCGCGCCGTCTTGACTTCGAGATGCGACCCGCTCACGCGATGTTAAGTCAGGAAACATTTTAAACCATCTCGTAGGAAGAATGGGTGATGACGCAAATTTGCGCTAATTGATTCGTGAATAATCGGCGCTCCAACGAAACACTGACGCAGAGCCACTCTCCGCGAGTCCGCCAGCAAGTTCAATTACTGTCAATAGTCCGAATGGGTGATTTTTGTTTCGTAGAGTTTTGATGAATTTATTCGTGCAGCGTTAAGGAATAAATATTACGAAACAGCTTACCATCAACGTTCTGTTACGCAATCAAGCAAATCAGTCAAATAATCCGGCGTTTGAAAACCAACGCGCGGACGGACACCTCTCATCGAGAAGCTCTTGGCTAGCGCATCTTGAACTTACCACGACACGAAGCGCGCTGAAATTACAGCCTAGCTCCGTGCGACATGCTTAACGCAAAGTATCACCATATTAGCTAATGAAGGGCGTCTCCGAATCCGATCTTCCGCTTCTGAGAATAAAAGTGGGTGGAAGAATTTTGTTCTGCGAATTGAACAAAATCTGAATCGGGATGATCGCGTCGCAATTGCCGGAGCGCTAGCAACTCTTCAGCTTCAACATAGTGAATCGAAGGATCGAAGTTTTTCAAACGGTTCACGTGCTGTCTACCTCCTTCAAATCAACCTGGTCCCAGCGGAGGCTACAAGCTTCACCAACACGCAGAATATGGGAATCGCTTATAGACACCACTTGTCTCTAAAACCGTTCTGAGAGAGCTTTCGGAGTTTTTGGAGTTGATCAGTGGCGGGTACTTCTTCTGTTTGCCAAGATAGCCGAAAATGATCATTGGTGACGACGCAAAAGCATACCGGAGATTCAGGACCGGTCGAGCCGCAGAAATAAGGATAGCCGAAAACGACCATTTTCGGCTATCAATCAGCAACTGCTATGGATTATTGATGCGATAAGTTGAACGGAGTAAGAAAAACTTGCGATAGCAAATCGAAAA
>JBGAHZ010000023.1:0-128979 GCA_044225915.1 Obscuribacteraceae bacterium (SeqCode) | reverse complement strand
CTGTGCTGGAAACAAAATCGATATTCCTGTGCACACAGACGCACCCCTGGTACGAATTTGTGACGCTGGTCATCTTCGGAGCAGTGTTCATTACGATGATCGATCGCTACGTTCGAGCGAAAACTAAACCGTCAACGATCGTCTAAACGTGAATAGCGATCGCAGATAGATCGCGGGCACGTATAGCAGCACCATTATGAGCGCGTGAAGCACCGGTAATCTGGTCAGGGAAACAGCATCGAAACCGTATTGCTAGCTATTCAATCGCATCGTCGAAGTAAGGTGCCCATCCTGAGTTGAATGTTTTTCTTCGCAATTACTTTAATGAAACATAGAGCTGTTTGAACCCACGCAGACTAAACGGACCTTTGTAGACCCGCTTGCGGTCGGCGAGCGCGAGATTCGGCAATCTATCAAATAGAGTCTTGATTGCGATTCGCCCTTCGGTTCTCGCTAACTCCGCACCAAGACAGTAGTGAATTCCGGCACCAAACGTCAGGTGTTTGATTTGTTCGCGCTCAATGTTGAAACGAGCAGGTTCATCAACGATACGAGGGTCTCGATTACATGCCGCGGTAACGACGGTAAGGATTTCGTTCTCCTTAATCAGTTTGCCGCCCAACTCGGTTTCCTTTTTCGCCAGTCGCCGAACGATTTGAACCGGTGGATCGAAACGTAAAACTTCTTCCACCGCATTTGGTATCAGATTCGAATTGCTCTGAATCTTCTGTAATTCTTCAGGATGTTGCAAAAGATTGTAGACGGAGTTGGCAATTAAGTTGACTGTCGTCTCGTGACCCGCAATGAGAATTAGAACCGTGTTGGCGAGCAGTTCGTCATCAGACAGTCGATCATGATCTTCTGATTGAGCATTCACCAATGCCGATATCAAGTCATTTTTCGGATTTCTTCGTTTCTCCATTATTACTAGTTTCAAAAACTGACGGAGATTCAACATCGACATATATGATTTAGCCATCCGCATCGGCTGTACCGATCCGCTAAACGCGATCGTAATGTCATTCGACCACTTTTTAAAATTATCGCGACTCTCTGTCGGAACACCAAGCAACTCAGCAATCACAATCACGGGAAGCTGGAACGCAAAATCCGAGATAAGATCGACGTCCTCGCCGCGTTGCAGCTTAACCGTCATCTTATCGATCAGATCATTTGCGATCTCGATGATATGACTTTCCAATCCGTGAATCACACCAGGTGTAAACGCGCTATTCACCAGAGAACGCAACCGTGTGTGATCGGGCGGATCTTGAATAAGCATGCTGCTGCCTTGCTTACGCCGCAGCATTCGCATCGCGCCACGTAAGAACATGTTCGGCGGCTTCCAACTTTCAAGCAGACGTTTCCCAAAATCTTTGCTTCGCAAAATCGAATTAGCTTCGTCGTAACCCAACACGAGCCATTGATTGCCGCGCGGACTCCACAAGACCTGACTGTGTACTCGCATTTGTTCAAGCACGGGATATGGGTCGGACAGCCACTCTTCAGAATCGTCCATGATCGGATCAAAGAACGCATAATCTCTGGTTTTTTGAACTGTCACAGCCGAATTAGTCATCAGTCGATTCTCCGAACAACTGCATAACTATACCCGATTAATGACTCCCAAACCTTTTCGACTCATTGTTGCTTTAGCGTAATGTTAGTGCTCATAGTGTGCTTCTCGCCTGGAGCCAGAGTGATGGCGTCATCCATCGCATTGGCTGTCTCGATGCACACCATGCGCGTCCATCCGTCCGGACTCATATCTGCCAGTTTCGCAGTCAGTTCTGCCCACGGGTTCCACACCACGGTTGTCTTCGAGTTTTCCTTACTGACAATTATGTTGCGACGGATAACCGGATCGCTCACCTCGACAATCGCTTCAGTGCCCACGTATGGACGATCGGTTTCACCGCTCAATGTCAGCGCGGATTCTTCCTGGAGCTTCCGCTTAAACCCATCGGTCTTATCGAAGTAATTAGTATCAGCCAACCCGTAGATACTGATCTGCCGCACATCATCGACCGCGAAATAAGTATGCAGTGCTTCTTCGAAATACATCGGCGTCGTCGATCGATTTTCAACGGTAAGATGCAGACCAAGTTTCTCGCCGAGCACAAGCGAATACGTCAAAAGAAAATCGTCATAACCGAGCGAACGTGTAGTGTCATTTGGCGCGAGCGACATTGTCAAAACAACATCCTCATTGTCCCTTCTCGCTTCGACTAGCTGCCATTCTGACGTTCGCGCAAAACCGTGCGAAGGTCCATCCGTGCGATTGGAAAATTTATTCTCCGTTCTAGCACCAAACCATGGAAAGATAATCGGCACTCCTCCACGAATTGCTTTGCCTGGGGAGAACAGAGATTGCTCACTGAGGAATAGAACAGGCTGCTGATTTGCAGGACACCACTCAGTCAAATGCGCCCCCTGAAGATAAACAACGGCTTTGCATTTATCACTGGTAATTGACGCATAGACCAAACCATGTTCGTTGGTCGAGTAACTAACGACTCCCGCAATAGTGTGTTTATCGATACAATCTTGCAGCACGTTTTATTCCTCAGTCAAATAATACTGTCACTGACAAGGATACTAGGTTTGAGATCCAATAGCGCGCGTCAATAGAGAGTTAAAACGACGTTTCGATTTGGCATTTAAATACACATTTCAATTATTGGAGGAGCTATGAGCCATTGCATGCTGGTCAATCTATGCAAGAAGCAGCGCATCAATCGGGGCGGTGTGCCCTCCTGGCTGCCTGAGGCAGTGCAATACGAAGTCACTATGGGCTCGGAAGCCTACGGCGTCAGCAGCAATTCATCCGACATCGATCTCTATGGTTTTGCCATTCCTGACAAGACGGAGATTTTCCCACATTTGCGCGGAGAGATTGATGGATTCGGAACGCAACGACCACGCTTCGAAGTGTGGCAGATGCATCACATCGAGGATCCTGAAGCGCGTGGTGGGAAGGGCGCAGTTTACGACTGTCAGTATTACAACATCATCAAATATTTCAATTTGGTGATGAATAATAATCCCAACATGCTCGACAGTCTATTCGTTCCGCAGCGCTGCGTACGCTTCACGACACCAGCTGGACAGCGAATCCGCGACAGCCGAAAACTTTTTCTGCACAAGGGGTCGTGGCACACGTTTAAAGGATACGCATTCAGTCAGTTGAGCAAAATATTCACCAAGGAGTACAAAAACAGTCCAAAGCGCCTGGCGGATATTGAGAAGCACGGCTACTCGACAAAGGAGGCGTATCACACTGTCCGTCTGATGTTGGAAGCAGAACAAATTTTAGTGGAAGGCGATCTTGATTTGGAACGAAACCGAGAATTACTGAAGACGATTCGCGGTGGTTCCTGGACAGCGGATGAAGTCAAACAATATTTCACCGATAAAGAACGTCAACTGGAGCAAGCCTACGCGGACAGCAAGCTGCGCCATTCACCTGACGAAGCGGCGATTAAAACACTTCTGCTCGATTGTCTCGAACAACATTTCGGGTCACTCTCTGCCGCTGTAGTGCGGGAGGATGCGGTACTACGGGCGATGCGTCAAATAGAGGACATCGTTCAAGGCTTGCGCACTGGAGGTGCGCTTTGATAGCGGTTGGGCGGTAGTGGACAACTAACGACCACTTGTTGCCGAATGCTTATAGTTTTGAACTAAACATTTACTACGTAGCCGACTCTGATTTACTTCCCAACGATTGATATCTTTCGTACACGTCGACCATCATCGCGTGTCCATCACCCCAGTGACTAGCAATAACTTCCATCTCTTTTTCGAGCATCTTCTTTGCCGCTTCAATATCACCGGACTTCTCGTGAAAAGTACATGCGAAGGACAACATACAGATGGTGTTCAACGGATATTCTTCGTCTTTTTCAATTTCAAATGCAGCAGCGAGACTTCTTTCCATAAGCGATCGAATCTGGCTCTGTCGCTGCTCTTCCGTAATAGCGAGGTCCACGAATGGTGGCACATCTGGTGTCTTTTCCGCCCACGCCGCCAGTATTGCCTCGGCTTCTTCCAGAGGCATATCTTCCTGAGCGGCTGAAGCTCCCGGCAATTTCGCACGAATCATTTGCATCGTCATATCCAGCGTATTTACGATGCCGAGTTTCTTTTCTGTGGCTCGAGCCTTGGATAGTAATGCGCGGCTCAAAGTTTTGTCCGTATGAGACAGCGCCAGGTTGCGCATAGAATATGCAATTGCGGCTTCGTCGGAGTCGCTCGAACCAAGCGTCTTCTGCTGAATTCGCAGCACCTTTTCGAGGAATTCAATTCCGGCCTCGGAGCGTCCACCCAACATCTCTAGCGCCTCGACCGCTTCTAAACTCTCGGCACCATATACGGTTTCAATTAACCCAAAAGCTTCTTTCATTAGCGGAATAGCCAGCGTGGGATTGACACGCGCTAAACTGTTGAGGTTTCTCATTATGTCGTTCTCGGGTGCAGCACGATACGTTGTGCTGACGTCTGTTTGCACTAGAGGCACATCCAAACCTGGATATTTGGTATGGATTGCCTCGCGCATAGCTTCGCCTTCCGCGGCTCGTTCGGTTTCGCATAAAAGGTCTGCTAAGTTTTCCGTAGCGAGCTGTTCGGTATCCCTCCCGAAAAGTCTTGGCTTTGCTAATTCGATTGCTCGTCTATAACGCGGCTCAGCTTCCTGCGTAAGACCCAGACGATGATAAGAAAAAGCGATACGTTCCAGAGTATCTGCTATCCGTAAGTCGTCCCCATCGGTCAATTCTTCAGCTATTTTGAGCGCGTCTTCAAGAAGCACGAGGGCACGCTTATATTCTTTGGCTTCGATGAGTTCACTTCCCTCAGCCAGTTTTTTCTTCCAATCCAACGCTAACTTCAATTTGTTTTCTGGCATGCAATGTCAATCTCAATTGTCAAAAACGTCCGCCGCCTTACTTCAATGCCCAAGAACAACAGGCATCAAACGATTTCGCACGCTGTGCATTTCCACACAATTGCGCACAAACGCGACCAAGTCAGGTTCACGAGCAGCGATCCGCCAAGACTTTCGCCGTCACGATACTCGCCGGATTACTGTTTGACTAGACAAATTGAAAGTCGATTTATTTATTGATCTGGAATTTCAGCTTCAACGAGTTGCGCAAGAAGAGTGAGCGATTCCTGCCAACCGAGATAGCATCCTTCAACTGGAATCATTGATGGAATTCCAGCCTGCGTAATGTCGATGTCAGTTCCGACAAGAACTTTTTTGAAAACAATCGTTGTCTCCATCGCACCTGGAAGATTGGCATCATCAAATTTGTCTGTGTGCCGAATCTTCTCATACGGCGTCAATTCGAGAAAAGTGCCACCAAAAGAATGTGTGCCACCAGTGCTGAAATTGGTGAACGACATTTTGTAGCTTCCACCAACGCGAGCGTCCATCTCATGAACTTTCCCTGTGAAACCATGTGGAGGCAACCACTTCGCCATTGCATCCGGATCGATGAAAGCTTTATAAATCCGCTCAGCCGGCGCACGCATTACGCGGTGAAGTTTAACGGTGTTTCCTTCTGTCTTTGGCATTGCTACTTCCCTTACGTTGATTCCAGTGGAGGACGAATCATAACAGCTTGACAGATGATTCTCGATTCAATGCTTCCGGTTCCAAACCTATGGCCGCTCAAAAATCGGCATTACAAGCGCATTCGAGCGATTGTCAAAGTTTAATTCTTTATTCAAGACTTGAAAACTTGAATGTTGCGTGAAAACCAAAGAGGAGTCAGAGATCTCATTACTGTGACCGGAACGTGACGTACCCATGGTGCTCTTCACATATTCAGACACACAATTTTCCATAAAAATACTAAGGCTGGAAAAAGTTGTTAGAAGGTTTCTATTCATGTGTGAACTCTGCACGGCTAATCTAAAACTCGAACACTCGGCTGCTAACTCTGCATCAGATGGTGCGAGATCGGCACTTTTGCAAGATGCGGATTTGTCGAAACCGACGTCAGCGAAGGCAGAACAACAAGCAACAGACCAAGCACCGACTTCAACATCGATCGGCGATGTGAAAACAAAACACGAAACACCAGGCGAAACAGATAAGTCGACAACCGATGCGAAGAAACTGCTCTTGGACAAATACGGTGTCCAGGTAAGAGAGGTTGATGGGCAAAACGAATTTTTCTATCGCGCCGGTGGACAAGACAATATAGTATTGCGAACTGCGGCAGACCAAGCCAGTCTCGATAAAGCACCTGAGCGGTTAGACCAGATCGTTAGACAAAAAGTAGAGTCGATTGAAAACACATTCAAAGTACGTTTTGCCAAACCCGGTGAATTCGCTACCTATCAGGAGCTACAGGACGAAAACTGCAAACCGATCCAGGGCGAAAAGGTCCTTGCACGGCAAGGAACACTACCTGTTCTGTACGGTATTGAAGCCGGTCTTAAACAGTCACAGCCGAGTCAATTTATCACGGGCGGCAAAGAGGGCGTAAAGATTTTTCTCCTGGACAAACAGGCTGCACCTGATTTTTATGGTGGCAGAAAGATACAAGGTACATTCAGGTTTCTTGGTCAAGACGGCAAGCCCGAGATCTTCTTAACTCCGGCTGGTCAAGACCAACCAGCAACGGCGAAAGACACGCTTAAACCCGGTGACAGAAACGTCGCATGGATTACGACACACGAAGTATCTCACAACAGTCAAAGTTTGCAATGGCACAATCAGACCCCCGATTCCGAAGCGCAAAAAATGGGATGGGAGAAATATGTCCACTCCAGCGGTAAAACAATTTATCCCTTTATTCAGGGGAAAAATGGTGAGTTATTCGCCAACGCATCAGACTCTTGCAAGGTACCAACGACCTGGTTTTCCATCCATAAATCGGGATGGCCGCTCAATGAGAATGGTCTACCAGTGCAACGCGTAGCAGACGCAGCGAAGTTTACAAACGAGCAAGTCATGGATAAAGCTCAAATTCGTCCAAGCACATTTTATTTCTCATCACCGTATGAAGAAATGGCGGAAGCAATCACATCATTCCGCTTCAGTCCCGAGTCACGCGCAGCGCTCTACAAGAATTCGCCAACGCTCTACGAAATGACCAAAGAATACGACAGTAAAGAGCTAACAGGTTTTTACGGCAAAGACTGGCATTGGAATTCTAAGATGGTTAGAACGCCCGATGGCAAGGTCGTTCCACGCACGGACGAATCGGTTGCAACTATTGACCGATTCGAGAAAATGATCCGTTCCGCAAATTAAAACTCTGCAAAGAGCGAGCACACGTATCGACTTTCTGAAAGGAACTCCGAAATATCGGATTGCTATACGCGTGAACTCCCATGCTTTGCTGATAGATGCGAGTTTAAACAAAACGCGCGCCAGCAGTTTTATTGCTGACGCGCGTCCTTGCTGTTATGTGAGTTGGTGAAAAATCTGTGAGTTATTTGCTTGCAGTTGCAAAACTGTCTTTCAAACTAGCCCATCGATCGAACTTAGGATCAAGCCGATCTTGAGCCTGGAATGGAATCATCCAGCCTGGATATTCCGGCGGCAATTCACTCACTTCATCGAGCGCTTTGATTTGCGCATCAGTTAGTTGAACATCAACTGCTGCGATGTTGTCTTCCAGTTGTTTGATATTTTTAGCGCCGATGATTACCGACGTCACCACAGGCTTGGTCAATAGCCAGGCAAGTGCGATTCTCGCAGCAGTGCAGTTATGCTCTTTCGCGATCGGATTCATCACGTCCAAAATTTTCCAAACGCGTTCTTTATCCACAATCGGAAAATCGAATTCTGAACGACGGCTGTTTTCCGGCTTTTGATTTTCGCGACTGAATTTACCGGAGAGCAAACCGCCAGCAAGCGGACTCCAAACCAGCAAGCCAGTCTTCGAGAATTCCATTAATGGAACCAACTCGCGTTCTAACTCGCGACCGCCGATCGAATAGTACGCTTGCAACGTATCGAAACGAGCGAGGTTTTTAAACTCAGAGATATCGAGCGCCCGTTGCAACTTCCAGGCAGCCCAGTTAGAACAGCCCACATAGCGGACCTTACCCTGACCGACGAGTGTGTCGAGAGTGCGCAAAGTCTCCTCGATCGGAGTGATCGGATCGCTGCCATGGATCTGATAGAGATCGATGTAATCCGTTTGCAATCTGCGAAGGCTGGCATCAACAGCTTCGATGATGTGCTTTCGCGAGGCACCGATGTCGTTGTGTCCTGGTCCCACTCTGCCGTAGCATTTGGTGGCAATGACTACGTCCTTGCGCTCAATACCGAGGTTGCGAAAAGACTGTCCGAGAATCTCTTCGCTGGCACCGTCGGAATAGATGTCGGCGGTGTCGAAGAAATTGACGCCTTTATCTACACATCCTTTAATCAGTTGGTCGGCTTCATCTTGTTTGGTGCCACCAATCATTTTGAAAATGCCATCACCGCCAAAAGTCATGGCGCCAAAGCATACCGTCGACACCAGTAACCCGGTGTCACCGAGGGTTTTGTATTTCATTCTCGAACTCCTTGTTTTCGCGTTGGCTCAAATCAGGCGTGATACCGAATATGGAACCAGCACGTGCTATGTTTTTCGATTATCGTTTGCAGTTATCCCTGTCCAAAACAACTCAAATCCTTTCGCTTTGTACAACGCTGCTCGGTCAGGGTCTTGTTTAATAAATTGCATTACAGTTTCGGCGTTGGCGGAAAAAATGGCGATCAGAAATTCAAACGGGACATCTTTTAGTGCACCACCGGTGATAGCAGTTTCAACCAGCGAATGCAGTTCGTTAAAACACTTGGCGGTGTTTTCTGCAATTTCCGGTTTCAACCCTTCCCACACTTTTAGCTTGTGCAAAACAGCTAATCGGTCCGGGTTATTAGCGCCCCAATCGATGTAGTGATTCCAAATGAACTCCATATCCTCTCGCGCGGATGCGTTTCGCGGAAGACCGCAAAGCATTGCCTCCGCGAGATCGTATTTGATCTCGGCGTATAGCGTATTCATCAATTCGTCTTTGCCTTTGAAGTAGCAGAATAGCGTTCCCTCAGCCATTCCCGCCGCTTTGGTTATCGAGGCGGTCGAAGCCGAAAGTCCATTTTTCGCAAATACTTGAGTGGCTACCGACAAAAGGATGTTGCGCTTTTCTTCGCTCTTTGGTCGAGCCATTAATCCCTCCATTAATGAGTGAGTATACACTCATTAATTCCGACGTGTCAAGCACTGCGTTCGAACAAAATTCTCTTCCTACATATATGAACAGTTTGTTCTCGTTTTCAAATAGCGATACGAGAGGATCCATGGTAATGCCAGGAATGGTGGTCTAGATGCCACGCTGCAGAAATTTCATTGCAGAAGAGAACACCCGCGGCGCTTGGCCGAACCAATCGTGTGATTCGTTTTTTTTTTAGAGCTGATTGTAAGTCGCTAGAGCTGACTTCACATCAGCTTTTCGCCCCATCTCCGTATAAATCGAAGCGAGATCTTTGTATACCGATTTGAAGTGAGGATGTAGTTCGGCGGCGCTTACCATAGGGTGTCTAAAGGTATCAATTTTGGGGTAGATAGTCCCTGGCAGGTATTAGCAATGGCAGGTCGCTCATGGTTGAAAACGTCAAACAACCGGAAACACAAGATACACCCACACAGACAACAACTACGGATAAAACCATCGCTCCGACTACTCGCGATAATGCAGTGGACGTCGGACAAAAGTTTTTGCAGGATGTGGGCGATCAATATCTTGGTCCGAACAAAACGGATGCGACCAAAGGCAAAGACATCGTAGATGACCCGAAGTCTGAGATGGTGTCAACAAAGAAACCGGAGGAAACTCCTTCACGGCCCGACATGCGAAAAGCAGATGAGCCTTCGCTACTAGAGTTTTCAAATCCTTTTGGCGCAAAGATGAAGCCTGACGACTTTTCGAAAAGCTCACCCGAACAGAAACAAGGTGGTGAGAAACCATTCGATCAACCATTTCGTGGTGAAATGCCCCTCTATCAAGATCGATACAGCGACAAGCCCTATGAACGCGAAGTCAAAACTCTAGAACAAATACAGCAGGAAGACGAAGAGTGGGAGAGACAACGAATACCTGTAATCGAAGAGCGTTCGCGCGATATCAAAGGTATGAAGGATTTGAAACTTGAGCCGACAGCCAAGGCAGAGATCGATCCAACTCCGTCGACGTCCGAAATAGAAACAATGGGTGTCAAGGCTGAAGACGCAGCGAAAGTAAAAGCTGAGGTGAGCAAGAATGGCATGACGCCTGAGAAAGCTCTAACCGATTCGATGAAATCAGCACGTGTAGTCGGCATCGACAATCCTCAAATCGATTGGAAACAAAATCTCGATTTTTCAACGAAAGCATTCAAAGCATTGAAAGACGGTGGCGCGACGCATGCTGTCTTCGATGTGCCGGAGTCGCTGAAACCATTACTGGATGAATTCAACAAAACAGGTATTGTAGATCGAACAAAGCTCAATCTGAATGCAAAAACTGACTACGATGCGGTATCAATGCAAGCTGCACTCAACAACGGGCTGAAGATAGTCAGCGGTGGAACAGAAGCATTTATCGACAACAGCAGATCCGAACAACGTGCAAAAGCGGTCCAAGACATTATCGAGGGCGATAAGAACGCAAAAGTAGTTTTAGTGTCGTCTGGTGAACACCTGGCTAGCGGTAACGATAGACAAGGAAATCCCTCTACGATCCAGCGGTTAAGAGACGCCGGCTTACCGGTGACAACTGCAAAAGTCACCGATGCTGACAGTTATGATGATAGAACCGCGGTTTTGGGCCGAACGCTCAACGCACCAGTAGCGATACCATTAGACAAGTCTCCAGCGGTCGCCTCATTGAAGGCTGGTTTCGTCGGAGAGCATAAATTGAGCAGCTGGGACATCAATATCATCATGCCTGACGTGAAGACGAGATAGCGCTACTCAGTGGCATCTCCGGCGGAGATTGAAAAACGAGAGCTGGCATCTTTTAACGAGATTCAAAATCAGGGAGCCTCAAGAGGCGGCCTGTATGCTAATCGCATTTAAATGTGTGCGCTACGGCGGTACGACCCGCGTTCGACCAGGCTGACCCCAGCAACTCGAGCGGCTCTCACGAACTCGCACGTCGATACGCTCATCAAGCATCAGAATCAAGCCAGACAGCCTGGCAATATGGTCTTAGCAACTTTGTAACAAACCCTCGGTAAGCTTCAGTTCGATGATGGGAGGGGGCAAAAATGTATACCGAGTCGCGTGCGGACAAGATCGACCATGGCTCTGCGTCGGAAATTTTTGATGTAGTTTTCGATTTTGACCTTTTGAATCCGGCGAAGAGCGAAGTGCATCCGTTCTTTGCAGAAGTGGACAAAATGCTCTTTGGTAGCCCGGAACTGATTGATACATCAGAACCAGCTCCCGAAATTACAGCGTCCATTGCGGAGCTGTCCAAGTCAGACAAACCAATCGATAAAGCGTTAGCAGAAGCTCTGCGAGGCATCTTCTCGAACGATAGCACCGATGCTGATACCACAAAAGAGCGCGACGCAAATATAATCTTGAAATTGATCGAGCGTGATAAACCGCCTTTAGATAAAGAGGCACTGCTACAGCTTGTGAAGAAAGCTACCTATTGCAACGGACGGCATGCAGTTCTCGAGCTTGCCGAAAGTGAAAAATCACCGAAAGTTGTGGAGACTTTAGCGACATTACTGAAAAGCAAAGAACCAAAAGACATTCAGGCAGGCGATTCATTAATCTTCTTGTTGTCCAACACTCAACCTCGCAATCAAGAGATGTCCGAGCAGGTAGTAAAAATGCTCAGCGGCACATCCAATGATCGAGACTTAGTGCTCGAACTTCTTACTGGACCTTTGCGACTCGATCAATTGGGCAAGATGCTCACGGTTCTCAACCTCGCTTCCGATGCTGAGATCAAAGAAGTTAGATCGCTGCTCAAAAGCACAGATGAAAAAGATGTTGATAGTGCTGTTGGTTTAATCGAATTAGCCGGGCAAGACTATTGCCTTTTTTCCCGGGCTTTAAGCTCGGAAAGAGGTGAGGAACGCCAGCGAACATTAGACATCGTTCGAAACGTCGAGACCGCTGACGACATTGAACTATTGCTCAACCTCTCAAGCGAGCCGCGAAACCACAAATCGATCGACGCTTTGCTGTTGAAGCCCGAAGTCGCAAAAACTACTCTTCAACTTTTAGGAAGTGCATTTGCCGAGGATAAAACCTTCGGCCAGAGGATATTCGAACGCCTGGGGAAGGACGCTCAATCGGCCAAAGACGTCGTGGACATTCTATCCTTTGATGACGAGAAGATGTCGCAGCGTCTGTTAACGCTGCTAGAACGGCCAAGCACCGCTGACGGTATCAGAACGCTTCTATCGCAGCGCGAATCAAATAATCGGAAAGACCGTTATGACGCCACCAACATGCTGTCGTTTATACTCGGTGACGATTTGAAAAATTCCGAGCATTTAGTAGCAATCCTACAGAGAGATAAGTCGCTCGCAACTAGACTATTTCACTGCGCTGACAACTCATTGATCTTCCAGCCCGCACAACGACTTCTGTCTTCAACCGAGGAGCGACACAGAAAAATCGGAGTCGGCATCGTGAATCTCGCCAATGCAGGACCCGATGGTAAAACGGCGGCCGAATTTTTCGTCAATCTAGTATATTCGGACATCGACCTTTATGAATCAATGGCGACAAAGTTCGCTGCCACTAAGTCAGATGAACTGACAGAGATTGCCACCGCCATGGTCAACACTTCCACACGGGCAGGAGCGCTAACGCTAATACGCATATTGAATTCGCCAGATAAGAGCGACGCCCCAAAACAGATCATACACACGCTCTTGAAAGGCAACTCGGAAGAGCAAGCGATCACACGAACACTTCTCAATTCATTCGGACCTGAAAAAGAGCGGCATCCCAATGGCGTGTTTCTAGAAAAGATGCTCAATAATCCACAAGAGAAAGCGCTTGCAAAGGCAATCCTGGCAAGTGTCGATGATTCCCGATTTGACAGCCGCCTCACAGTGGCTAAATTATTGCCACTCTATTCCGCTCCCGAAGATGTGCCTTTACGCCAACAAATGAATAAGATCGCCGAGAACGATCCGGCTCTTGCCAAAGCACTAATCCGCGCAGACTTTACACGGGGCGAACTCGGCACGTTCTTAGAGATCTATGGAGAATCAGAACGAGCCACTGTTGCAACAGTACTGCGGCAGATGATGGTCGATAATGAAAACGTTAAACGCTTCCTCAAAATGCTCGACCCTGCAAGTCCAGATTCGCATCGAATAGGATTCTCGCTACTCTCGATGCTGAACAAACCCACCAAAGACCTCAACCTAAATCCCGCCACTGCACCGAAAGATGCACACCGTATCCACGCAAATCAGCCGTTGGAACGAAGTATCGCACGCCACCTGCTCGCGTCAAATCTCAGCGATGAAACTCTTATGCGCGCGAAGAATGCGATGCAAAATGGTAGCGAAGAAGAATTGCATCTTGCAAAACACTTTCTAAATCTCGCGGTGGCACACCCACTGGCAAAAGATTCGTTGAACAAAATCTATAACGGAATTCACAGCACTGACACCAATGTCAAAAACTCATCGCTGCTCATGCTCAAGTTTTTAGACCAACAATCGTCTGCTGCAATTGAGCTGTTCAAGCACATCGGACCCAAAGATCCAGAGTTCAGCAAAATTGCACAAATTGCCGACACACCTGAAAAGATGAAAGCGGTCGTAGAGATTTTTCGTATGCGCAACCAGCCCACTGAAGCTGCAGATCCGAACGAACCACCGCCGAAGGATCCTAGCGTCGCGGCGTCTGCACTGATCGAATTAATGGGCCGCCCTGCCACCGCCGGCGACGCCAAGTTCGTAATCGATATGTTGGCTAGCAAGCAATCACATGACAGAGCGATTTCTCTGATACTTGCATTCGGCACACGAAGAGATTCCGTGACTCAACTAATTCCACTCCTGAATCCCAACCCAGATGCCAGTCCAGAACAAAAAATGCGCGCACAACGATTGAATCATCTATTGAACAATCCGACGCAAGCAAACATTCAAGCGATCGAAAACCTCGCAAATGTGTTGACCGCACCTTTCGTAGAAGACAAAAGCAAGACGGCAATCAAAGAAATGCTATGCGACGCGCAACAAGCGGACTCGGCGCTGAAGGTCCTGAAAATGTTTTCTTCACCAGAAGCATGCGAAAGAATGTTGGCGGTGATGCTCGACCCGAAAGAGGCCGATGTTAAGAACGCAATCGAAGACATTTTAACTTCGGGTCGCGCAATAGACATAACTCGCGTGGAGGGTTTCCTCTCGGCTCTAGGCGGACCTGGTGTCGGTACATCAAGCTTTCTACTTCCGCTTTTACGCGACGTCAATTCAAGAGAGTTTGCGAAACTATTGATACAGAGCGCGGATCGATTTGATTACATAACACTCCAAACGATGATGCAAAATAAAAGAGATGCGGAAATTTTGACAGACCTTATGAAGATCGCCGGATCAAATTCAGACTTTAGAAAGAACGCCCCTCTCCTGTTAAACAACGGACTGGAAGACATTCGCTCCATGCATAGTGTTTTGAAAAACGACGACACCAAAGACATCGGTTTCAAGATCTTAGACTTACTTTCTAGCAACGAGGCGCCTGAAATTATCATGGGTCGCCTGAGTCTAAACCGCATGGCGACCGGTACTGGGCAAACCGCTGATTACACCCGCCAGTTGCTTCAGCGTTTCCGGGCAACCGACAACGACGCCGAACAAACTATTTTGCTAGGATTAGCTAGCATCAACACGGCAGACGCGATCAAACTGGACGAGAAATTGAATCAACCTGGAATGGACGTAGCACGCAAACTGGCAGGAGAAATCGGTCTAGCCCGCCTTCAACAATTTCTTCTCGAAAATCCTGACGACGCTGATAGATTTTGGCGCATGATGAACGACAGTCATCAGCACAAACGTCTGCGTGCAAAGCTCCAAATTGAGCAACCCTAAATCCACACAACTTCTAATTGATACAGCAGCGGAAAATTCGCGAAACCTGCACCGAATCTACACCTCGTATTGCAAAAAAGTTCAACTTTTTTGTAAGAAAGGCATGATTTGCAGAACAAAAAGCGATTTGCACCGTCCAACTATCAAATACGCAAGAGTAGCTCACGAGGAGTTTACCAAGGCACCAGCACGCCTGCTGTCTGCCAGTACAGCGCGCCTTCATTCAATGTTTCGCTCTCCGAAAAAATCGCGAGGAACTTTATGGACCAATTTCTATTGATGCTGACTTCATTCGCCACAGCCGCAGTATCCGGCACGATCGGCTTCGGGGGCGCCATACTGCTGCTGCCGGTATTAACCGCGTCTGTCGGAGTCGCAAAAGCAGTTCCGATTCTTACTTTTATTCAGATAGTGGGAAACGCTTCCCGCGTGGCTTTCGCGAGAACAGAGATTAACTGGTCGGCAGTCAAAGGCTACTTAGTTACGGGTGTACCTTTTGCGATTCTAGGTGCGTATTCCTTCGTAGCCGTGCCGAAAACACTGATGTTGCATATCGTGGGCTTCGCCATTCTTGCATTCATTGCGCTCAAGTTTCTCGGTCTTACAAAAGGTCAAATTAGCAATAAAGGTTTGCCCGTGGCAGGCGCGATTATAGGATTTTTGTCCGGTTTTATAGGCACAGCTGGTCCGCTGGGCGCCGCAGTCTTAATGTCAATGAACATGCCACCGCTTACTTACATCGCGACTGACGCGTTTTGTTCGCTTGTGATGCACACTGCAAAAGCTTTTGTTTATGGCGTCAATAATGCGGAATTTGCAAGCATCTCCGCACTTACAATAGCGATGAGCATCACGACGATAATTGGAACATTCGTCGGAAACAAAATCGCGAAGAAATTACCGCAAAATGTTTTTCGCGCCGCCGTTACGACACTAATAGTGGTGGCAGCAGTCCAAATGATTTTAGCCACATAAACGGCCGAATAATTTTCACAAATTACTTGATTTCCCGCTTGCCAAATTAGTCGGGTGTCAATCTTGACACCTATTCAATTTAGAGTTAGTCTAAAGATAGTCCGAGTCAAAACGGTACTCTAATGGCGGCCGGCGCTGGAGAAACTATGTTGGGTTCGTGCGGCATTGCGTCGCCGTATTGGCATGGTTCACGCACCGACTACCTTTTGTATGCGATCATCTTCACGATCGTAGGGTGTTCGACGCCGTCGCGGAGTACTCCACTCCACGCCACGTCGTGTCCGCAATGCGTGAGGCGACAAACGTACTCAGAATTAGAAACATAGGAACCCGCCATGCTCAATCGTGCAACCAAAGCGTTAGTAATTCAACTTACTCTTCTGTCTCTAGCATCACAAGCGATGCCGGCTCATGCAGACGGCGAGCCCAGGCTAAACCAATTCTGGTGGCCGAATACAATCGATCTTTCGCCGCTTCGGAGTCATGCGGCAGAATCAGACCCACTCGACAAGAACTTCAACTACGCCAAAGAGTTTCAAACCCTCGATCTGGCCGCAGTTAAAAAGGATATCGCTGACGTATTGAAGTCGTCACAAGATTGGTGGCCCGCAGACTATGGCAGCTACGCTCCATTTTTCATTCGGATGTCATGGCACGGCGCAGGCACATATAGAGTGGCCGATGGACGTGGTGGCGCGGGCGGTGCGCAACAGCGATTCGAACCTCTTAATAGCTGGCCGGATAACGCCAACCTCGACAAAGCCCGCAGGCTGCTATGGCCAGTCAAGAAAAAATATGGACAGAAGCTTTCGTGGGGCGATTTGATGGTTTTGACCGGCAACGTCTCACTTGAATCGATGGATTTCAAACCTTTTGGTTTCGCCGGTGGAAGAACCGATGACTGGGAGCCGGACTTGATTTACTGGGGTCCGGGCGCTAAGTTGATGACGAGCAATCGTGACAAATCCGGTACTCTGGAAAAGCCACTGGCAGCAACGCAGATGGGCTTGATTTACGTCAACCCGGAAGGTCCTGACGGCAACCCTGATCCACTCAAGGCCGCCAAAGACATTCGCGAGGCCTTTGATCGCATGGCGATGAACGACGAAGAGACCGTCGCCCTGATTGCAGGCGGTCACACCTTCGGCAAGTCACACGGTGCGGCGCCAGGATCCAATCTCGGACCGGCACCAGCCGGCTGCCCGCTCGAAGACCAGGGTCTCGGTTGGGTCAACAAATATGGCACCGGAAGTGGTGCCGATACGATCACCAGCGGTTTGGAAGGAACCTGGACTAAAACTCCTATTCACTTCTCCATGCAGTATTTCGATAAC
This sequence comes from Obscuribacteraceae bacterium (SeqCode), assembly GCA_044225915.1. Classification (GTDB taxonomy): domain Bacteria; phylum Cyanobacteriota; class Vampirovibrionia; order Obscuribacterales; family Obscuribacteraceae; genus JADYXR01. The sequence continues at coordinate 111,603 of JBGAHZ010000023.1, read as the reverse complement.
TTGTTTGGATTCGACTGGGTTCAAACCAAGAGCCCTGCGGGCGCCACGCAGTGGACGCCGAAAGATCCATCGGCTGCAAATCTGGTTCCTGACGCACACGACAAAACCAAGCGTCATCCTCCAATGATGTTCACGACTGACCTCGCACTGAAATTCGATCCGGAATACAGTGTGATTGCAAAACGCTTCCACAAAAATCCTGAAGAATTCAAGCTCGCATTTGCAAAAGCTTGGTTTAAACTCACACACAGGGACATGGGCCCACGCTCACGCTATCTCGGTGCCGAAGTACCGAAAGAGGTTTTACTCTGGCAAGATCCAGTTCCCCCGGTTGACTATAAATTGGTCGACGATGCCGATGTAGAGAAGCTCAAAGCCAAAATCCTCGCGTCAGGTCTTTCGGTATCTGAACTCACCAGAACAGCCTGGGCATCAGCAGCTTCATTCCGTGGCTCTGACAAACGTGGTGGCGCAAATGGTGCTCGGATTCGGCTTGAGCCCCAGAAAGACTGGGCCGTGAATGACCCTCAAGAGCTAGCAAAAACTCTAAAAACGCTGGAAACAATTCAATCAGAATTCAACAGCCAAAGCAGCGACGGAAAGAAGATCTCTCTGGCCGATTTGATCGTGCTCGCCGGCAGCGCTGGGGTCGAAGAAGCGGCAAAGAAAGCTGGCGTGCAGGTTAAGGTTCCGTTTGCACCAGGTCGAACCGACGCATCGCAAGAACAAACAGACGTAAAATCAGTTGCGCTGCTTGAGCCTAAAGCCGATGGTTTCCGAAACTATTTCGGCAAAGGAAACGACCGCTCACCGACGGATCTAATGATCGATCGCGCGGATAAATTGACACTCACAGTACCTGAGATGACGGTGCTCGTGGGCGGCATGCGCGCTCTGGACGCCAACGAGGGACACTCGCAACTCGGAGTACTGACTAATAAGCCTGGCACTCTGACTAACGATTTCTTCGTGAACCTTCTAGACATGTCCACAAAGTGGTCGAAATCCTCAGCAGCCGATGGCGTATATGAAGGTAAGGACTACAAAACGAACAAGGTCAAATGGACTGCAAGTCCAGTTGATTTGATGTTCGGATCGAGTTCTGAATTGCGAGCAATCGCGGAAGTGTATGCAGCAGATGATGCGAAAGAAAAGTTCGTACGCGATTTCGTTAGCGCGTGGACTAAGGTGATGAATCTCGATCGTTTCGACCTGAAGCAATCCTGATACTTTGGCACTTACATAAAGTTGTCACAAGTTAGTCATAGTTTCGCACTAATCTCTATTACACAAGCCACTCGGGCCGCTTCAACAGCTGCACTGTTGAACTGATGACTTGTACATCAGATTTAAAAGATCCTTCTCACAATCAAGTGGGAAGGATCTTTTGTTGTGCCTTCGGAAATCCCCTATCCATGCGGACCTTCAAAGACGCATATAAAAGGATTATGGCGAACATTTTGGCGTGTTTTCGCTAACTTTTATCATTTTATAGAAGCTAGATTTAAATTTTCATTTTTCGAAATCCTCGCAATCGCAGTCGTGAAGCCACAATTCAGAATTCGTAAAATCATCACTGATCCGCTTTCGTGAAACCACCATTGTGCCACCACAACGACAACGATAAATTACTCATGCGGCCCATATTCAACCCTCACTCACGCAAAACCTTCATTCGCTCGGTCATGCGTGCTGCAATCTAAAGGTGAATCAATATGGACGAACGTTGCTCTCAAGCTAAAGAACACACCCTCGATAAAGATCTGCATAAAGGCAAAGCTGATCACGCAGCTGCTCTATTGCTCGATGAGTTTCAATCAGACCCCTCTCAGGCTCTCGCACTAGTCAAGTCTGAGATGTCGAGACAGTCGCAAGGTTCCAACCGCGACAAGCTGCACATTAATGTAGAAAATAACGGAGATGTGGTCATCTGGGATCGAGGCGAGAAGAACGGCAGATACGCAGGCAACGTTCCGGAAGACATGCGCGCTCAATTTACGCAAAAGCAGGCAAAGGCTGAAGCACCAGCAGCGGTGCGCGCCGACGAAAGAACTCCACAGATGCGGGCCGAAGCGAGATATCAATCGCCGGGCCCTCAGTCTTATGAGTACTCGCAACCACGCCGTAAAGGTTTCCACATTCCATGCCCAATCGAGTTTGGTGTTAAAGATGGTTCGGTACGTCTTGGACTAAATATCTTCGGTCTGGCGAAGGGTGGCGTAATGCTCGGAGCAAAGACCCGCGCGTATGCCGGTTCTGACGCACTCAACACCGTCGCCAGTGCAGGCGTCGACTTCAACAAAAATCACATTGGTCCAGCTGCCGGCTGGCGCGTGCTCGGCGACTCTGTAACCAGCGGTAGCGCAAAAGTCGGCATAACACCAAACGCTGATGGTATCAACATCGGCGGGGGTGCCGATGCACACGTCTTCGGTAAGACAGTCGGAGCTGGCGGTCATGGCGGTCTCGAAATCGGCAACAAGTTCGGACCTAAAGCTGACGCATACACACATGTTGGAGAAGCAAAGGTCGGTGCTAATGCCTACGCAAATCTGTCGGAACAAGGCATACAAGCCGGTGGAGACACCGACATAGGCGCACAGCCTTACGCCGGAGTGCACGCGCAAGCACGCGCTGGTCTCGGCGCCGTCAACGAAGCACGAGCCGATGTCGGCACCAATATTGGTGACAATGGAATTTCGGCAGGAGCCGGTCTCTATCCTCAAGTCCATCCGGATGTCTATGTCAAAGCGTACTCGGGCGACCGCTCAGCAGGAGTTGGTTTAAACCCCGGTCGCGCGTGGTGGCAAAAAACCAACAACGACGACATTCCATAGACTGCCGGTAAATACTCCTGGAAGCTAACTTCCAAGAAGTCTAATGCTCTTTCAGACACACAAGGCTTACGAATTGCAGCGTAAGCCTTGTTTTTTGAATACGGGTTTTCTCGCGCGGAAAGTCATTCACGATACAGCGATTCCTACACCGGACGCTGAACCCACAAAAAGCTCGTGAAGTTGGAATCAAGATCCTGCAGATTATCTTCAATGATCTTCAAGTTATTGATCGAAGCCAGTGTGCGACTACCCATGGTGGCAATGTTTTTAGGCAGCTCACCTTTGCCGAGCAACTCCGCGACCTTGGCATGATCAACTAAATCGCCTTCACCGCTGGTCTGTTTCAATTTGCTGTATTTCATTTCCAGGTTGGTATGACACTGTTTCAAAACCTGCGGATGAGTCATGATGGAGTCGACTTCGCTAAAATCAGCATCCTGACGTATCATCAGCGCATGCGCAATCTTAATTCCGAACTCTTCGATGATGTCAAAACGATAGCGTGCTGTTGCAAGCACAGTCTCCGTAACTATTCCACCAAGGGAATTGTGAATCGCAAACTGTCCACGATCGACAGTTCCTTCATGCAGTGCTCGTAAAACATTTTCCGTCGTGTGCAGGTAACTAAATTCGAATGGAACATCCGGCGTTCTGCTCAAATAGTACCGGGCAGCTTCCTCGTTAAAACTGCCTCTACCACCCTGGATACCGACGACCAGCCGATCTTTGTAAATCCGGTTTGGCAAAAGTTGATTGAATATCTTCGATTGCGCATCGGAAAGTTTTAAGCGCATCGCACGCGTGTGTGGATTGTACGTCTGCAAATCAACAAACAATTGCCACGTATCGTGACAGACCTGCGTTTGGATTTCTTGTAATTTTTTGGCACCCAAAGTGTCGATCGCGGTGGGTTCAAAACCAAATTCGCCGAGAATTCGACCAACAAAATGTGTGACGCCCTGACTTTGCGCAGCCAGCCGGTCATGCTCGTCAGCGTCCATCTCGATAACTCGCATTCCTTTCTCGGCAAAATAGCTCTTCCAAAACATGTAATCGGTGTCACCAACTCTAAAGCGATCGACAACAATAGGTTGACCTGCTAATCCATTGGAACGCACACTATCAGGACCAAACATCGGGTGAGTAAGAATAGCTTGCACTCCGTCCGGCAGGTGTTTGGCGAACACTTCCTTCGGATGCAATTTCACAGAAAGTACATCGATAAGAGTCCGCCGACCGCTAAGCGTTTTGAGAATTTCACAATGCTCGGAAATTACATCTTCGAACGAAGAAATCGGCACGCAATAAAAAATCGTATTGCATTCGAGAGCTTCACGCAGCGCGACTAAAGGAATTCCCATCTCACGCGTCTTCGCCTCGGCATCCGCGGAAGAATCGAAAATTTTGAGGTTGAAATCGTCCTTTAAAATCGACGACCACAGTTGTCCGAAACGACCAAAACCGATAATCGCGACGTCTAGTTTATTTGCCAAGTGAAGCACCTTAAGCCCGTGATGCGCATCCCTCAGAATGATACTACGGGAACGTCTTCAAAGTACAAAACATGAAAGCGGGCATGAAGCCCGCTTTCAATCAGGTGCCTTTAGGCGTCGAAGCCACATTCACAACAGCTCCATTAGCAGGAACTCCGTAAACAATCGTATTGCCGGACGTCTCGCCAATCGACTGTAACAGACGCAACTGCATTAAAGCTGGGTTGGCTTCCAGCATGCGCGCGGCGTTTGCCAGCGAACGCAAAGCTGCGGTTTCACCACGAGTTTTTTCAAGCGCGGCTTGTGCTTCCTTTTGAGCCTTCACGACCTGGGTCATCATTTTCTTCACTTCGCCGGGAAGCATGATGTCGCGAATATCCGCGCTGATAACCTCAACGCCGAACTCCGAAGCACGATTTGCCAGCACCTTCTGCAGACCTTCTGAAACAGCCGATCTTGCAACCATCAACTCATCGATTTTCATTGGCGCGACCAATTGGCGAAGTTCCAATTGCGCCACTGTATACAGTGTCATTGCGTAGTTGTCGGTCATATGGATCGCCGCATACGGATCGACCACTCTGTATCTCACGGACAAGCTAAGTTTAATCGACATGTTGTCCGACGTCACCAATTCTTGACCGGCAAGAGTCAGAAACACGGGACGAATGTCGATGAAAGTAAACGTGGTGTTGAATCTCAAGAACCAATAAGAGCCAGGCTCTAGAACTTTTACGAACTTGCCGTCTCGATACAACAAGACCCGTTGGAATTCAAAAACAGTTTGGCGAACAAAAAAACTCTTTAACAGCGCCAGCACCACATACGCTACTACGATATAGGCAAGAATAGACAATATAGAAAACATCGTATTCACCTCGTAAATCGGACACAATGGGACGTGCTCGCTCGGCGGAGGTCCTACCTACAGAGCCTCACAAGCACTGCCTTTCGGCAATCCCATCATGTCTCGGTGCTTCGTTACCTGGAAGTCGCAGGACCGATGAGAACATTGCATCACGATGTGATTGAATGTCTTTGGGATTCCTGCGAGCTGTCGAATGATCCCATTATTGAATTTTCGACCAGATCTAGGAAGACTAGTTACTGAACTCAGAGAATTTCGTTAGCGTCCACTCGCTTTAGCATTCCATGCAGCTTTCGTTATGCTATTCTAAAAAAAACAGGGTTCAGTCAGCCGAGAACTAAACCGCCAAACTGGCGAAGTATCCTCGTTTTTTTTACACAATAGAGCATGCCGATTGAAAAAAATACTTACGTGGCGCCGCCACCCATCCTGGTGGCATGAACGGTCTGTCCGGGTGCAACGCTGCCCGTGAAATCGGCGTCAGAGACATGCTTCCCGCATAGACTCAATCTGTCGCGCGAACTATCCAGCGCTGTTTGTAGTCCGCTGCGAACGGCTTCTCTGAGCTGTTCCACTGCGACGGATTTGTCACTCTCGTAATCGTCGAGAAACGGCAACACCTCAATCGGATTGCCGAAGAACACTGAGGCACACTGCGTACCTTTTGCTGTCATTCTTCCAAAAATTTCAGATTCTAAAAAATCCGTGATACGACAAACTTGTATCGCTGACAACTTCTGGTTCAACACGCGCTGAAGGATAAGCAAGCGTTCAGTTCTGTTAAGATCGTTAGTCCATTCAGTCAGAAGCTCGGGTTTAAAACCGCTATCTGCAATTTCTGGTTTCAACATCTCTGAACGCAGGAAATAGAAAAATTGCTCGGTTGGCAGCTCATCATCTTTTTCGACATTCAGTCCATCGGCGACTCGCCCACAGATATGACGAGCCAACAAACTTACTTGCTTATGCTGCGGATGTTGACGTGGTAGCTCGAATTCGTACTGTTCAGAATATTTTTTGAGCAGAGAATCTACCGCATGGAGTGCACGCGCAGGTGCATCTGACCGATGCTCCCTTTGAATCCCGAGTTCTTGCTCGACCTTCTTCAGCGTTTTGTCGACACTGGCATTCAGTTCCGTTTTGAGTCTATAACTGACACCAATCGGTAAAACCCACAAAGACTTTGTAGAATCATCCTCCGCGATTTTCTTTTGCGTGTTGAGGAAAACATTCATGAGAGCCGGGCTTATCTCGTGTACATGATGATCGTCGCCGGTGACCTCGCCTTCAGGAAACACTACAAGCGTTTTGTCACTATCTGCAAGAATATTTTTTGTGGTATGAATCGACTTGAAGTCTGTCGATCCACGGTCGACGGAAAAGCAGCCGAGGCGCTGAAACAACCAACCGAGGATGCCGTTTGCCCAATCGAAGGATTCTCGCGCAACGATGCAGAAAAAATCTTCGTGCATATATTTTGCCAGAGCGATGAGCAGCAGTGGATCCTGCCTATCGGAATGGTTGATTACAATAACGACATTTTTGCCCTTAAGGAAATTCGCTGGACGATCTTCACTCTCTGAAAACTTGAACGACAGTCGTTCTACAAATTTCAAATAAAACGGCAAAGTGAACTTAGCCAACGAAATTAACGCTTTGTTCGGCTTAGGAGGCTTAAAGTCAGACATCAGAATCAGTTAGCATCTATACAGCGGTTTCCAATTCTTCTCAGTGTGGCGCGATCGCAATGCGGTCGCTAGTTCGAGTCTTCGTCGCTTACTTAGCACACACTGTGCATAGGGAAGCCAAATTTCATTCATCTAGCTTTCAGCTTACTTACTGTTGTGATGTGAACGTCAGGGCTAGAGCGAAAAGCAGAGAAAGCACAATAATCCACCAAATGTGGTGTTGCGGCGTAGTGATTGGATCGACTTCTCTGGGGGCGAGTATGCCGTTCTCAGCTTCTAGCGTGTCAATGAGTTCACCAGCAGTTTGATAACGATCGTCAGCATTCTTCGCTAGAGCCTTCATAACCACCGCTTCAAGTGTTTGCGAAACCTTAGTTAGCGGATCGACTTCGCTGAATTGCTTAGGCTCTTTCCTAACATGTTGTTCCATAACTCCAAATGCGGTGCGTCCTTCGAATACTTTTTTTCCGGTCAGAGTTTCATACATCACACAACCGAGTGCATAGAGATCGCTTCTACCGTCTATCTTCTCACCAAGGGCTTGTTCAGGGCTCATGTACTGAACGGTACCAAATGCGGTGCCGGTTTGTGTCAGGTCAGGATGACTCCCGACTATAATTTTCGCCATTCCAAAATCAAGCAACTTGATCTGTCGCTTGCCATCAGAATCGTCTAGCAGAAAAATATTAGCCGGTTTCACATCTCGGTGCACGATTCCCTGCTCATGCGCCGCGCGGAGACCGCGACAGCAGTCCGCGAATATGGGAACGGCAGCGAGAGGGTCAAGCTTGCCTTTGCGCCTTAGAACTGCAGACAAGCTCTCACCGTTTAAATACTCCATAACAATATAAGGCTGCCCAGAATCAAGCCTGTTATAGTCAAAAACGCGGCATATATTCGGATGCGACAACCCCGCTTGCGACTTCGCTTCGCGTTCGAATCTGCTGAGACTTTCTTGATCAAACAACAAGTGCGAATGCAAAACTTTGATCGCGACATGATCATCTTTACTGTTTCGCTTCGCCTTGTATACGCGACTCCAGCCGCCCGTGCCAATCAACTCCAGTATTTGATATTCGTCCGTCAGCGCTTTTCCTATTAATGGATCAGGCGTCAAAACATTGACGTGGTCCTCGGAGAGTGCAGCCACTTTTGTGTCTAAATCGCCAGGCGCTGAAAGAAGTGGCGGCTCTCCACTCGGCGATATGTCTCCACCGGGTGTGTTCGCTGGTTCTTTCTCCGAACTTGACGCTGGCATTGTCCTGGAACCCAATAACTAACCGCTATTTGGAATTTACCCGTTTTCGGGAATTCACGTAAGAGCCTTTCGTACCTAAAATAGTATTGTGAGGCGCAATTGCGCGCAATTCAAAACAATTGAGGAAATAAACATGACGAATTTATCGTGGCGTGCAGCCGCGGTGACCGATCGCGGATTGAAAAGAATGGAAAACCAGGACAACTACTTTGTCAGTGCAGACGACCGAGTGTTTGCTGTTGCTGATGGCATGGGGGGCGCCCGCGATGGCTCCGTAGCAAGCAGATTAGCAATTGAAACAGTCAAGCAACGCTGGGATAACAGCAAGCCGGAACACCTTGTTTCCGGTATCACCCAAGACTGGCTCGTGGACACTGTCGCCGAAGCAAATCACACCATATATAGTGTTGCAGGTGATGATGATTCCCCACGCCGAATGGGCACCACTCTCGTGATAGCAGCGCAGACCGAAGACGGAAAAATGGAAATCGCGCACGTCGGAGACTCGCGTGCATACTTGGTTCGCCGGGGAAAAGCAAATTCCATAACATTCGATCATTCCGTCGTGATGGATATGTATTTGAAGAAGCAACTGACGAAGAAGCAGGCGGAAGACAGCATCTATAGAAGTTTGTTGACACGCTGCCTGGGTCACAATAATGAAATTGAGATCGATAAAAATGTAATCGAACCGAAGCCCGGCGATTGGATTGTACTGTGCAGCGATGGTTTGAACTCTGAGCTAGACGACGAAGAAATCGCAAAGTTAGTCGGCTTATCACAGACGCCGGACGAAGCTTGTGAGAAACTGCTGGAAGCGACGAAGGCGCACGGAGCCAACGACAACGTAACGATCGTCGCGATCCACTACTTCGACGAATCGAAAAGAAGGCGCTAGGCTTTGAGAGATCTGGGAAGATTGTTATGTGACAGGAAAAGTTTGGAATGACGGATAAAGACATAAAAGTCCTGATAGTTGAAGATCACGAGGCGACTCTGAAAGGTCTTGTCGCCGAAATCTCGCAAACCGACGGCATGAGAGTGGTCGGTGCGGCCAGCAATTGTCAGGACGGTTTGCGCCAACTGGACGAGTTTTGTCCGGACGTCGTGTTGCTGGATTTGCATTTACCTGACTCCGAGGGACCAAGATCTCTTGCCGGCAGTTTCTGCGAAAACTCGAACTCAAAGATCATCGTATTCAGCGGCGACAGTCGCATCGCCATTCGCGATTTGATTCTTAAAAGCGGCGTTAGCGGCTATCTCCTGAAATCAGAACCAATGGCAAACATCATGGATGCGATTCGATCCGTAGTATCGAACGATCGCCAGATTGTATCCGCGGAGTTAACGGAAAACAGCTCCGACAGCAAATTGACAAAGGCGGAAGAACATCTGCTCATGCTAATCGCACGCGGTTTAAAGTACAAAGACATTGCCAAAGAACGATTCACAGCACCAGAGACGGTCCGGAAACAAGTCGATCAGATTCTGGTTAAACTCGACATGGAAAGCCGAGAAGAGCTAATCGCCTGGGCTGTGGAGAACGGTTACGGCACCGTGGATGTTGAGCGATGGTGAGCACAGTTGTGAGAGACTTCTGATTCATGCAATTCTGGCAAAACTTGACGAATATATTGAGTGGCGGCACTGAAACAGAAGCCTCTACAAAAGCTCTGATGAAATCGCTTGCTGCTCTATTCGAAGAACTCACGCGCGAGTTTAACGCAGGAGTTGCAGATGAACCATTGCAACTGACAGTTCAAGTTCCGTCGTGTGATACTACTAATGGTGCAAGCAAAAATGCGCGCTACGATCGACTACTTGTTTCATCATCCTTTTGGACTTTGTCCATCCGCGCAACAGCCGGGGCGATCGAATTCTTCATCCTTCCATCATGCGAACTGCCGAATCTGGAACAGGGAGAACTCGCATCCAGGGCCAAGCTCAGACTTACATTTGCCAAGTCTGCGGGCTGGTCTATGGATGGACTGCCAGTCAGTGAAACGGAACTCAACACATTGTCGCGCAGCTTGTTAAAAGACCTGATCGTCAGATCCCAAGGCGATTACGAATTGCTTCCGGAATCGACTCGTCTTGTCCATGGAGGATTGAGCCTGACGAGGTCGGTTCGTTCTCTTGTGGCGGAGCGTCATGCTCTAGTTCAGAAGATAGTGAACCAACAAGAATCGATCCTGAGTCAGGTCGCGAGAGATTTGCATGACGCGGTGCTGGGCAACGTCATGCTTTTGGAACGATCCATCGGCTCTCCAGAGACTTTGCCACCCGAAGAAATAAAGAAAGTCCTCCACGAAATCTCAACGACCTTGAGAGAAGTTTGTCACGATGTCTACCCTCGTGACTTAAAAGATTTAGGTCTCGCTGTTTTGCTGGAAGAACAGTGTGCCTCATTCACGCGAAAAACAGGTGTTCAAGCCCAGTTCGCTTCGAGCGGAGAGACACCGGATCTGCCCGATGAAGTATCTCTTCACGTATATCGGATCGCGCAAGAATGCTTTAACAACATTGGAAAGCATGCAGGTGCAACCTCGGTTAACATCAACTTGATGACGGACGGTGGAACACTCACGATGCAAATCAAGGACAACGGAAAGGGTCTGGATCCTGATGTTCAGTCAACAAAAGGGACCGGCACGAGCATAATCAAAGAAAGGTCAGAGCTCATCAACTGCCTGTTTCCGTGCAATGTCTCATTCGACTCATCGAGTGATGGAACAACAATCTGCCTGGAAATTTTGTTCGCTGACACCCAAGCACCATAAAGCGATCATCTTATTCAGGGTTCTTTTTGCATCTCATCATTTTGGCTGTGATTCTCTGTTGCAGGATATTGAGGCGTGACGTGCCTTTAAACAGAGCATCCGCAAATTCGATTCGCTTAGACGAATCGACTACGGTTAGAGCACTTTCAGTGGTAGCTTGAACATTCTTTGCGGTTTCCGCAATCTCACGGACTTCATCCAAACACTTCGACTGAAACTCTTCACCGAATTGCTTCTCCAAATCGGAAATCATTTTGATCTGCTGAGAAAGAAACATCGGGAAGAAGGAAACCTGCTGCGAAATTTGTCGCGATACCATATCCGGTTCTGCTGATTGCATGGTGCGCATTCGACCGTTTAGTTCATCTATCGATTTACTGGCAATTTTGATTTCGTCGACTATCGAGCTGAGCATTTGAACGCATCTCCTTGTTCCGCCGCGAGCCGACTATTCACAAATCAGATCACAATGAGATTTTCGCACTTATCAGGAAGCCTGCAAAACGAAATTTAACTCACACGAATGCTCCCAGTAGCCAAGACCTATCGCATTTGTCAACCATCACACCGCGTTTTCTGTAGTCTACAGAGCATGTTGTCGGGTCCGCGCCGTGTCAATCGACTTTACTGGCGGCACATCACATCGCATAGACCGGTCCCAAAGGATGTTGCCAATCTCCTTGCGGAACTTGTTTGTAGAACGCTCAGCGAGGATAATCATTACAACAACCGTAGTAGAAGAGACACTCCCATCGTGAGGTCAAGTATGTCTTTCCACCCGCCTCAAAGTGTTTCAGATCAGACTCTAAACGGAGTGCGTTTAACTGCAACGAAGATCGCGAAGCTTCGAACAAGACGCAATCGCTTCTTGCAAACATTGATCGGAGCAATTTCAATCGTGATTTGCGCCGGCTTTGCAATTGCACCTTGCGAAGCAGCGGAAAATTGGACACCATTCTCCCCCGAAGTCGGCGTATCTATGGGAATGCCCGGCGAAGTTCAAACGCTCCGAAAGGACGGCAAGGAGACCGGTCCAATCGAATCCTACAAAGCGGAAGACGACAAGTACGTCTACACAGTCACGACAGAAGTACACGACTCGGACGTTCCACTCGACGACGTCATCGTTGAGGTCAAAAAGCTGCTTCAAAAGGACGGCTTTAAAAAATCAACAGATCCGCAAGACTCCACCGGACAAAAATGGAAGGGCAAGCGATTTCAGCTATCAACCGATAGCGGCGATTCATCTCTCGCCATGCAAATTGCGACGGACGATGAGCTGACCCAACTTGTTAGTCAAACAACTACAGCGCCCATTGATAGCGCAGAAGCACAAAAATTCTTTTCGTCGTTGAGTATCGATTCAGACGCAATCAAGGCGCAGAAAACGAAAGAGTCAGAAGAATTTCTCAAGAAAGTATTTCAACCCACCTCATTTGTCGGTTGGGCAGGTTTAGCAATGGCTGGCTTTGGTGGCATAGCCTGGTTTGTCGGTTGGGTATGTTTGATCATCGTGGCATTTAGAACGAGCCTGCTGTGGGGATTAGCCATGTTTATCCCGGGCAACATAGGCTCACTGCTTTTTCTCTGCTTCAACTTCCGCCGCGCCTGGCCACCGTTCGCATTGCAACTTTTTGGAATCGTTATGACCGGTGTCGGAATCGCTATGTGCGTCCCAGGCACGATAGACGCCAAGTAACAGCGGTGAGAAGGTCCCGACATATGGTCGAGTTCCAAATAATAATTTGCAGGCGGCTGAATTCGGATTTCAAACAAACGATTGCGGCAGCGGCTAATTATCGCTAAGCGACTCCATAGAATTTTCTAACTCAACACTGGTATCAGATATGGTTTGCAGCGTAATACGTGGATGAAGTCTGAAAAAATTCGCCTTAGCTTTTGGCGAAATTCGATCGCAATGGTCTAGCACCAGGACTTCCAGATGTTTGCATTTGTCCAGTTTTTCGAGTCCGGCATCAGTAATTGCATTTTGTGCGAGCCCGAGATGAGTTAAGTTCTTAATTTTTGATAGCTCTTCCAAGTTCTCGTCATTCAAATTCAGATTGCCTAGACGAAGATTATCCAGAGACTTAAATTTCGAAAGCACGGGAATCACATCATTATTGAGGTTCGTCGAGGATAGATCCAGATATTCCAGGTTCGGCAGTTTACTCAAAAGTTGAACATCAGAGACTTTTATATTTTTGGCATTGTAAAACGCCAGGCTCGAGAGTGTCTTGATTTTGGAAATCTCCTCGAAGGAACCGTCCGGAATTTTCATAAACGTGAGATGGAGATTGTCTAATTTCGGAAGAGTGGTGATGCTCTTTATGCCTTTCGTCGTCAAATTCGAGCACAGAGAAAGTCGCAGCTCTTCCAGCGTTTTCATTTTCGCTATCTCGGCAAGACCTTCATCGGTGAGACCGGTAGATTGAACGGCAACGGACACTAGACCTCTATTCAAGAAATGTTTAAAACCCATGCCGGTGATATTGTCCGTGATACCAACCGCAATTCTTTTAACATCCGGCTCTTTTGTCAGCAGTTCCATGTCCTTATCATATAAATTGGGTTTGGACGTCCAAACGACCGGGCTATTAATATTGCCGCCTTTGTACCAGGTATCCGTTTGCATCGAATCAAGCGCATCCGATAGTTTCGGTTCCTGGTAGGATTGTTTCTTGTGAGGCTTAGATTCAGGCTCGCTAGGATTGAACATTTGAGCAACAAAAAGTGCACCGCCGACAGTGCAAAAGAGTAGAACGACAGATACAATCGCCAACGACTGTATATTGGATCGCGGCTCAGGTGTCGACGTCGAAGCTTCCAGCTTTCGTTCATCAACAGACTGTTCTGACATTTCCGAGATCGCGTGCTTAAGCTCCTCCATGTCTTTGTATCGATCGTCAGGAGATTTGTTAAGACACGTCGCAATAACATTTTCGACAGAATCCTCGAAAGTTATAGAGCTGTGAACTTCGGACAGAGTCGGCGGTTGAGCATGGGCATGGAGTGATACTGTTTGCAGTGCCGTCTCACCGAGAAACGGCGGACGACCTGTTAACACCTCGAACATCACACAGCCGAGACAGTAAACCTCCGATCGCTCGTCAAACGGTTGTCCATTCGCCTGATCCGGAGCCATGTACGGCGGGGAGCCGGCAACCGATTTTCCTTGTTCCGTCTTCTCCTGTTTTAAAACGCCCACGCCAAAATCGATGATTCGCACATCGATGTTTTTCGTTTCCCAACCAACAACGATGATGTTAGTCGGTTTAAGATCGCGGTGAAACAGCTGACGCTTGTGCGCAAAACTCAAAGCATCACAAATCTGACTGAAGATAGGAATCGACTCTTCAACAGAAAGAGAATGTTTTTGTTCCAAAATTTCTTGAAGACTTAACCCGTCAACAAATTCCAGAACCATGTATGGCAGCTTTCCATCGGAGACGCCGAAATCCAAAACTTTGACGATGTTCGGATGGTTTATCTGACTTGTTGCCTTCGCTTCACGTTGGAATGCCACCAACTGTTCGCTGCTCAAATTGTTTAAAACTTTGACCGCTACTTTCTTTTTCAGCAAACGATCTCGGCAAAGGTAGACAGTTCCGCTGGCCCCCATGCCAATTCGACGAATCGGACCATAGCGCTCTAGCGGAAAGCTGCCTGGCTCCATCGGCAGTTCTTCGACGTCTTCGAACACATCGTTCGTTTCATCCAGAGGCGCATTAGCAGCCGCCTCCAATTGATCTTTAACCCAGGTGGGCGCTTCACACGTACACAAATCTGCGCGGAAAATCCACTGCGTGAGAGTGCCCGTGCGGCCACCTTCAATACGCTTTCCGCAGGTTGTGCAAATTTTGATCGGGGCGCCGACAACCTTTTCCGGTTCCGGGCGCCCGCAGTTGCAGACTTTGATCCATTGCGTCAAACTGCCCGAACCTTGCTTTTCGAGCGGCATATGACACTTAGGACAGATTTTGTCGTCCAATTCGGGTTTCATTACATAGTTTTTTATTCGGCAATCTATAGATTAATACCCAGCCAGACAATTGATTGAGCGGTCTCCGCAAACTGTTGAATTCAACAGTTCCAAGCATTGTGAAAGGAAGTACGATTCAGTCTTGGCGAAATAATGCCAGCGGCGAAACATGGTCCAATCGAGACTAAACTGGGTAGATTGTAATCAGCCGTTGCATTTCGAATTCCTGGTCTCTCATGTCACGCTCCTGATTGATTCCGGTTGGACAATGACAAACCACGATCCTCACGAAAAACTCGAAAAGAAACAGGAGCAGTCGTCCGTCACGGCGCCTAAAGATACCGCGATCACCACGCGCGCGGACTCTGACAAGGTTGTGGAAGAGCAACAAAGCATTTCGAAAAATCGGGACAAGACGCCGAGCGGAATTGAAAAGGCCGTGCACGAATCGTTTGGAATTATCGGTGCCATAGCGGACAAGCCCCCCACCGAGAAGAAGCATGCTGCAGACTCGCATTCGATCGAGAAACTTGCTGCACTCGGCACTCCGGAATCGGAGCAATTTGCCGAAATGCGGCGCGAGATTCGGCGAAAAATGCCGCCTGGGGAAGAGCGCGACAAGCTTGAGAAAGTCACAAAAACGGCAATTGCGGAAGTTCTCAAAGCCGGACAGCATGCGCACATTCCGAGCGAGCAACATGACGGTGGGATACATCAGGCGCTTGGTTTTCATATCACTCGTAAGGGCGAGCTTCCACCGCCTCCCAAGCCAACCATCACTGTTCAAAACCATGATACGTTGTCGACGATTGCAAGTTTTGTTCTCGGAAGGAATGCGCCTAAAGCAGAAATCGACTCATACACACAACAAATTGCAAAGCTCAACCACATCAAAGATCCGGCAGCCAAACTACATTCTGGCGACAAATTGGAACTTCCCCCAACGAGTGGTATTGGTGACAAGTCTGAACACAAATCGGAAAAATCGGAGTCAGCGCCGCCGGTAACAGACGTTGAGCAACAGCGAATCACCCTTCTGAAACTGGCTGCAGAAAAGGGCCTTAATCTGGCAGACAACATCCGAAAAATTGAGTCTATGCACAGTCCACAAGAGTCCTCGGAAACTTTCAGAAACGTCAACCGAATTCTGATGGACAAATCAGGTAAGACATTGACTCTCGAACAGAAAAAGCACATTGCCGAACAAGTAATTGACCAAGCCGCACATCCCACCGAAATCGACCAGGGATACCACAATACGTGCAACGTGACCACTATCGAATCACGCACGTATACCAGGACTCCGTCGATTGCAGCAAAACTAGTCGCAGACGTTATTGTAGACGGACAATTCGTATCGCCGCATGGGGTCACAGTCAAGCTGACACCTCGCACTTACGACGATGAATCAATACTTCCGCATGACAGCGCACGATCTCACGCAAGCGAAATTTTTCAACGTACCGCAATAAACCTGCATTGGAAACTGGCCGGTCGCTACAACGGTCACGACATTCGTTACGAACAAGTGAAGGCGCCGGGTGGGGACGACACTGGAGAACGTCTGCTCGACGGTACGCTGAAGGGAAAAGTACTCGAGAAATCTCCGAACCTGGACGATCACGTACTTTGCGAAATTAGCAATCTTGTGACTGGAAAATCAGAGAAGGGAATAATTCTCTGCAACGAACGCAACCTGTGCGGCAAAGATACTCCTGAAATCACTAAAATCAGATCTGAAAATGATCTGGCTGATGCGATTAAGCGACTGAAAGCAGAGAATAAATTGCCGGTGATTTTGCGCGTTGATTGCACTAGTGAACCATTCTTTTCTGATAGTCGCGGTGGCGCAGCTGGTGGCTCGAGTGGTGCGCACGTTGTCACTGTCCGCGATATCAGTGGATCGCCTCCCCGAATAATGGTTGACAATCAATGGGGAGAAAAATACGACCACATAAAGGACGGCGGCATTCCAGTGCATGACTTGTATCTTGCTACTCTTGCTCCGGCTGACGCAGCAGTCGAACTACGCAAAGACGTAATGAACAATCGACGAAGCGGGCACGTCGACAGTCACAAAGAGTTCGACCTGATACGTATGGAGTATGCAGGACAAATCATCCCAGACGAAGCGACCCTTGAGACAAGGCTATCCGCCCTGATGAAGAGTCAAAAAGAAGTCTGGAACCAACAGGATAAAGCCGGCAAGCTCAACCAACAAGACAAAGACAAATCAATAGAGGTCGTCGACAAATTGATCGAGGGCGGCTTTTCATCGTGGTCAGGAAAAGGTAGAATGAGAACTTTGCAGAGTTCGCTGGGCGAAATATCACACGAGGACTGTGATAATCGGCTCACACAATATGCTAAGGAACTAGCAAAAGATCCGAAACCATCGAAGAACGATGTTCATGCATTTAAAGATTTGCTGAAAACATTGCCGAAAACTCGAAGCAGCAAAATTTTGAAAGAGTCGCATCTGCATTAAATCCGGAGTTAACATGGATACTGACAGCAATCCTCCAAATAAAATCGATAAGCCTCCAGCTCATGTCTATTCAGATAAGGAGTTTGATGAGCGGTTTAACAGGCTCTTCATCGCAAAAAATCCAACCAATAATTTTTATGCTTCCCGGCTTGGCGCCATCAGCAGTATTCTCCTTCCGGGCGAGTGGACCGAGAGAAGCCGTAATAAACGGGCTGGGATGGTGACTGCAACCGCCTTTGTTCAGAAAGACAAAGTTGTTAGTCATAGCTCAGGTTTCCTGAACGAGGATTTACTTTTACTTTTGAAAAAAGCACCACATACGCTATCACAAACGGAACTTGATTCGTTGAAGGGAATCAGTCAAAAGGAACTGGTTTCAGCTTCGACGATTGATATAAAAGGCAAGCCGGTCCTCCAAATGTGCTGGGAAGGCCCTACTATGGGAGCGAAGATTGCATTTTATTTTGCTGGAGGAACACTTTTTCCTAATAGCGTCGAGATGCTCTCATTTGCATCGCCCGGAAAATTAGCGACAATTCAAAAAGATGTCGATTTGGCCAAGCAAACCTGGTCTTGGAATTCAGACAGATGGGTTAGTCACTAGCTGCTTCGCCCATGCGCTCCTTCTCCATATCGTCCCAGTCGTCTTCCTCAAAAAGCTCTTGCAGATCTTCGTCCGGATATTCCTCTTCAAGTCGCTCGATCACCCGCTGCAATTCTTCCGGTCGATCAAATCGTTCATAAAATCGAATCAGTGCACTGAGAATCTGCTTTTTGTGTTCATGCAATTCCGGATCGAAAACATCGGTGCGAGCATCCAGCGTTCTCATCGCTTCGCGCAAAATACTTTCTGCTTTTTCGTTTCCCTGCGGCGTGCGCTCGCGCAGATAGCAGTGATACCAGTCCAACCACGCATAGCTCCAGGTCGGGTTTTGAGCAAGAAATTTATTGAACATGTCGTCGACCATTTCCGCGCGATCAGTAGCCATGTACGAGTCACCGAGCAGAGCTCTGATGCGATTGGTCAAGTCGTCCAGCTCTGAATCCGGAGAAAGTTTTGCCAGCAGCTGCTCGTAAAACGAAATTCGAGCATCGATAAAATGAAGACGTCCGCCGCGTTCAGCAAGCTCATCAGCAACGATTAGAATTGAATCCAACAGTTCTTGATACCTTTCGTACCGGCTCCGGAATTCAGGGGCTGACGTGACCTTACACTTATCGAAAAACTCCAGGCAAAGCGGCCACGTCTTGTACCAGAGTCGCGCAGCGGCTGAGATGTTGTCGTTTTCCAGTAAACCAATCACGTTATCAATCCGCATTTGAAGCGTCTCGAAGACGATTCTGTCAGGATACCAACGTCGCCACAATTCCAGCACATACATGAACGCAACGTCGAACTTCAAACTATTCTTTATATGCTCCGGCACGTCCTTCGACAGAACTTCAAACGCTTCATCAACGGCAATGACATTTTCGCCGGCTTTCAGCAATAAGGTTTTATCCAGTTTAATTCCAAACTGTTTGAGAGTATCGAGCATTGTGCGCTCGCTAAGCCGTCTCTCATCAGCAATTAGTTGATTCATGGTTTCGTCGGCAAACTTACCAGACACAGGGTTAACGTTTGATTTCATGATAAAACTCCACAAGAATGAAACGCGACGATACTTCATGGGCACCATATGCGATGGCACTCATGTCTATAAAAACTTTCCACAACACATGATAGGAAGCTGGATGCTACTCGTCCAGAGGATGCGCCATTGGTCAAATCAGCGAATTCATCAAGTGCTGTCAGAATTGTTTAGAAATTTGCTTAGCGACGAAGCGGTTTCGAGATTTGGTGTTCACTAATTCGATGCTTTCAATTCTTTCAAGCGATCGAAGTTGCGACGCAGGTAATCAACGTTGCTGAACGAAGTGCCCTGGATTACTTTGTTGACGGCGAACTCACCAGCTTCAGGCTTTCTCGACCATTTGTCATACTCTGGTTTGTATGGCTGCATCCGCTCGAATTTGCCCAGCGTCGAACCATCGAAGGTTTCTGATTGTCTAATTGGAGTAGAACCATCGATCATTTTACCGTCGAATGGTTTCGCGCCAGAGAGTGAGGGATTAAGCATTTCGGGATTGAGTGTTGGCATGTCAGGTTTAATATGCGGCATCGAATATCTAAGATCTTGCTGCTCGCGATTGAAAACGTTTGGATTGCCGACTGGCGTGCCTGTGTCAGTAAACTTAGCGCCGGAATCACCGAGCTCGAAAAAGCCCTTCTGCTGCGCAATTGGCGTTGCATCTAGGATGTTTATCTGATCTTTGTGAACGACTGGCAGTGCACCATCTGCTTTCTGAGTCAACGAATGAAATGCGCTGTCTGAATCAAGTCTGCCGCCAGGAGTCGCTGACGCTAACTGAGTTTTGGCATTCATGAAATCCCAGCTAAAACGATCTGGTCCGGTATTACCCGAAGCGTGAACCACCTCAATGCCTTTATCTTGAAGACTCTTGATAGCATCATTTGTATCGACCACTCTTTTAGCCGTGTCTCTATCGTCCTGCGAGCGGGTCGGATCGCCACTGATCTCGCGCATGCGATCCAAAATCTTGTCTTTCTGCTCGGCGAGATTTCCAGCATTAACATCCATACCGAGAAACTCGGATGCCTTCTTGAATGTAGGATCGTTGTTGCCCATGCTCACGTTGACCACGTCACCTTTACCGAGTGGCATTTCACCTGAAGTGACGCGACGATCGATTTCCTTGAGAGACTTCGAGAAGTCCAGGTCATCAGTAGAGTTTCTCTGCAGATTCATGTCCAGACCTACGGTGTTAAAACCGGCAGCTTCTGCGGCACGTCGACTGACTTCACCATGTTCGACTCTGGTGCCATTGCCCAGGTCGATTTCTTTATCAGTGAAATTATCAAGGAAAACAGCCGTCGGAGCTTTCTTATCCAATTGCTCAGGCTTTTGAATAGCGACTTTGAACGGTTCATTTTTTGCAGTGTCAGAACCGGCTGGCTGCTGCTCTGTTCGATTTTCTAAAGACTCGGGTGGTTTGCCACCAGGAGGTGGAGGATTGTCACCATTAACGGTATCAGCCTTCTTATTAGCGTCTTTTTTATCAGGTGTGGCTTCAGTGTTGGTGCCGTTCACGGTCTTTGCGAGACTTGCCTTCGAGTTATCGGTAACTCCGGCAAACGCATCGGTCATTACGAGCTGATCGGGCTCATTGCGGTTCTGCAAGCCGCTGGTCAAATTGCTGTCCGACGTAGTCGCGGGCTTGACCTTGTTAAAATCCTCGAACAATTGCATCCGGTCAACATTGACGTTGTCTGTCGGAGTGGCGTGCTTGACGTTGTCGAGCCCCCCCTCTTTCTGAGGAGGCATTTCATTGTTCGTTGCCATGTTTAGTAAGAGTGAACAGCGGTTTAGTGAGCGAATACTATATTTATATCAGGGCAACGTGACGGCAAAGTGACGCCGGCCGGACCATATTTGCTAAACAACCACGTTGCTCTAAGCGTCGCGTTGCTCTTCGCCAGGATCCTCTGGGCTCTTACCAACTTTGTATCGGGTGAAACCATTCGTCTTGTTGGTTTCTTTGTTTTCCCACGAACCGTCAGGTCTCACAGTCCATGAAGACAGCGAGTCTTTGGTCTCAGTCGTTCTGGTCGAAGAACCGTCCGGATTTTTCATGTGCGTGACAGACTCTTCGCCTTCACTGTCAATTTCATGGGTGAAAATAACGTTGCCGTCTTTGTCTTTGATTTCAGTCTTGGTACCGTCACCGTCATCTTTGATGGTCATTTCGCTGCCGTCTTTGAGTTGCTTCCAGGCAGTGGTGCCATCTTCGGTGATATCTTCGGACTCTACGATTCTGCCGTCGGAGTCCATTTTTTCGTTGACTTCGTGACCAGGAGTGAGTGTCGAGCGCTGTTTCAGGTTGCCGTTTTCGTGATATTCAGAGGCAACATTTCTCGTTGGCTCACCGCTTGAATCGAAGTTGGTGGTCATCTCGAGGTTGCCTTGTTTCAGAGAACGAAACGTGACGTTTCCGTCTTTATCGAGATTGAGCTTCATCTTGCTGCCCTGTTGTTCGGTCGAAATAGCGGTGATCTTGCCATCGCGACCCTTTTCGACTTTCAGCGAATCATTTTTCTCGACTTTTCTCGATGTCACGTTGCCGCTGGCATCGCGTTCTTCACGGGAGATTTGTTTGCCGTTGGCGCCAAACTTAGCGACTTCACTACCTTCAGGTCCTTTGGTAGTTCTGGTGACTTCACCGTTTTTGCCGAAATCGAAGCTCACCTCAGCGCCCTCGAAAGTCGAGGTAACGGATTTGATGTTGCCTTTGCCGTCGCGAGAGGTGCTGACTGAAGTGTCAAGTCTTTCGATTCCGAAAGCTGGTTCCGAGGATTCTGCCGACGCCGAGTTATCGCCCGGATTTTCTGCACGCTCTAGCGGTTTCTTCAGTCCAGGAGCTTCCTTTTCCGCCACAACCTGACCTTCGGCATTAGCTTTCCTGCGGAACAGCTCTTCGACCGTAATTTCGGGCGTTTTAAACTGCGAATCCGGCGGCAAACCTTCGACCTTTCCGTTCTTGATCGTCGGTCCCACGGGCTTCTCGACGTCTCCAGGAGCACCGTCAGCAGTCGCGGTCTTGGTCGATTCGATTCCGCCGATTTCCATTTTGTGCAGATCGGCAGTGACGGGCATTGATGCCTTCATGTCATTGAAGTTCGATAAACTCTTGAAAGACTCATCTTGAGCCGGAGTTGGCGCATTGTCTTTCGGAGCAGTAGAGCGTTGAGGGGCCTCAACATGTTCAGCCGGAGGAGTATTGGTTGTCATAATTCTAGTAAGTTAAATAATCAGCGAGTTATTTGGCAGCAAGGACATTATGTGAAACCAAAGTGACGGCAACGTGACGTCTGTGACACACCTGGAGACCGCTCCCCTGTCAGCAATAGCAGGTACAGGAGCAACGGTTGGACCGATTTTTCGCCCCCAAATCAGAACCACATTCTAGATAAAGGACGCGCGATCAGTACAACCAGGGAAAGTATCAACAGCCAATACCACTGAAGCATTAATGCTCTTTGACAAATAAGAGCCACTGATCAGTTACTATGGCAGAAATAAACAGTGTTCAAAGCTTAAGTCAGCAGAATTACCAACTCGATTAAATCTAAAGAACGCGCGAAGTTACAGGCGACAACAGATCGCAAATCAGTTAGAACTTACAAGTAATAATTTACAGAATTTCCACAATGAAACCAACAAATATCAGGAAGCACAGTCTCTTCGTTCTAGTCTGTCTCGCGTTGTCGTGTACGGTGCTGAGCGGATGCAGACCCTCGACTGATGCGACCGTCGGCACACAGACGAAGGAGCAACGCGTTCTCTGGTACGAGAACGAGCCCGGATACGAAGAGGCTTTCGGTCAACCGAACGAAATGCCGGAACCCGCAAGTGATCTTCAACCCTCACAGCAAGGCATTCTCGAGGCTCAAGCAGAGCAACTCAGGAAGGTCGAAGTTGAATTGACAGCACAGGTCTGCCGCATGCTACCGACAGACGAAAAGGGTCTTCGCCATCAAAAGTTTTTGATCAAACTGACGAATGGAACCACGATTTTAGTCGCCAACGACCTGACCATGGGACAAATGGTGCCGTGTCATCCTGGCGATATCCTCGACCTCAAGGGCGAATACATTTGGACCAAGCGTGGTGGCGTTTTGCATTGGACTCATCACAGCGATACGAACGAACATCCAGGCGGCTGGATTCGGCTTGGTTCACAAACATATCAGTAACGTTTCCGATGCCACCACCCGTGATGCGACAAATTGAAGTGTTTTACAAAACAAGTATCATGGTAAAAATAAACTAGAAGCGCTCTCAGGCTATTCTATGAAGATCACATTTCCAACACATCGGACCGGTCAGCGGTTCTCCACGACAACGTGCCAATCTCGGTACTTGCGATTGAGCCTGGTGCTCGCTTGCCTGATTGCGACCGCAAGCATACAACCCGCTTACTCACAAAGTCAGCGCGCACCTCTGAAGGGCGGAGTTGATTTGAATTCCGTGCAGGGCGACGTTCAAGACACCACTTTAAGCGGCGATGCGCAGAACACGCTTCTGGAGGGCGGTGCCGGAGACTGGGGTGGGCAGCTCAACGGTCAACAGGGGGCGATGGATCAATCACCGAATCTACAGGGCGGAACATCTGGAAATGGTCCACTTACTGGCGGCGCATCGGAGGATCCAGACGATAGTCCCGAACTTTCAATCGAATGGGACCGCTGGCGCAACACGCTGATGCAAACGATTCAATCAGGTGTTCTAGCGAATATCAACGTTCACAACGATGTACATTTCGTTTGGGATCCACGCACCCAAATGATGCAAAGCCGCTATCCAAACGGAACTTCAGCATGGTATGCCATCAGCGTCTTACCGAATCGAAAAATTATCAACATTCGACTGACCCAAAATTCACAGTTTCCAACCTACGATCAGGCTGTTTTTGATGCGATTAATCGACTGCAGGGAAATAAAATTTTGCAATATCCCCGCGGTTCAAAACGCCGCATCATCGTGCAAGAAGGCAATGTCAGCACGTCACCGCAAAGCAGCTTCACCAACTACAATTTCGGCGATGTAGAAAGATCACGATAGCGGGTGTAATTGCTGGAACTTTGGGGCATTAACTGGGCATAACTGGTCAACGGACACCGAAACGTTTACCCACCTCGAACAATTTGATTTAAACAGCAAAGGATGTGTGATATGGCACCAACTGCCGGAAGCTCCACTCAAACACGAGAAGTTTCAATCGAATGGAATCCGGTCAACTGGTTTGCCGCGACCTGGCGCGATAATCAACCGTTGATTAAACAACCTCCACGCGAATTCGACACAGAAAAAGCAAAAACTGAAATCGAAAAATATGTCGTCAACTGGCTGAGTGCACCTTGCGATTTATCGCTTAGTACAGAGGAAGCACTCTTCTGGTTTGCTGGTTGTTTCGGTCAAGGTCTTGGCGACTTCGCAATGTTGGACGAGCTGAATTCACAAGTCAACAGCCACAAAAAGATCGACCTGGATGTGATGAGGTCTTTGTTGAAAAAGACACGTTTTCAATTGGAGCGCGCACACGGACTGGTACCTATCCAAATCCTGGATACTCTGATGACTAGCGAAGATATGATCAGGTTGTTTTCAGAACTGCCTCCCATGCTGCCGCTCCACACTCAGTATCGCAAGTATGTTTTACCGTTTCTTTCTGCAGAAAAGAAAATGTCTGTGCAGAATGAATTGAAGAGATGCCTCGGCAAATCAACATGGGAAAGTAGTTTGAACTTTCCGTACTATCTCGCGGCCGCGCTCGGTCTCCATGACTACACTCTCAATCTAGTCAGCAGTTGGTCCGACACTTACCATAAACGGCAAGACATGAAGGATAAGAAACTGGGTCTTATCGTTTTTGGATTGGGCAGTGCAGATCTTGTAGTGGAGCATTTCAACCGCCTCGGTTTACTTCTCACCGATCATGAGCAAACTATCTCATGGATAGCACATACTGAAGACCAGCATCTGGACATGGTTATGCGGTCGGTTCTCAAGGCACCATTCGGTGTCGACGAGTCCAGCATGATCAAAGTAATCGCATCGATTCGATCTTTGAAAACTGCAGAACTGATGTTCGATTTGTACAAAAACAATCCGAATTACAAAACGATCGCAGCAGATTGGATGGCCGACAATATGCGAGAAACCGTGGAGGCACTCATCAATCTCTCCGCGCGTGACGGCGAGAAAGGTGATGAAGCTCTCTCGCAGTTGCGACTTATTCGAAACAATCTCGGCGACGCTGTCATTCGTGAGTTGGCATCCGACATGCCACCAAAAGCGGTGAAGCGCTTGAACGATGAGATACTCCAGCCGAGCGGCAGTGAATTACCAATCCTGGACAATCAATCAACGCCGGACTGGTTGGCGCTTGCGATCAGTGCTGAGCTCAAAGCACAACCGATCCAGAAATTGCCTGACTGGTTACATTTGAACATTTTGCCACCACTCGTGGTGAACGAGCACAAACTCAATCCGGCACAAATTGCCGTCGTAGTTTCTGCGCTGCAACGAAGCACTCTCGAAGCACCATCTCCCCTCGTCATGTCGTTGAAGAGCAACGCCGATTCCAAGTCTCTTGACCGTTTCTCATGGCTACTTTTTGATACATGGTTGAGAAATGGAGGCAAGTCGAAGGATAACTGGACAATGTTTGCCGTCGCCTTCTTCGGCTCCGACTCGCTCGCACAAAAACTCACTCGACTGATCAAAGTTTGGCCGGGCGAGAGCAATCACAAACGCGCAGTCGTAGGTCTGGATTGTTTGCGTGTCATGGGCACCGACGTTGCCTTAATGCAGCTCAATAGCATCGCTGACAAGCTCAAGTTTAAGGCGTTGAAGGCAAAGGCCGAAGAATGCATGGAAGCAATCGCAGAAAGTCGCCAGATGAGCAAAGAGCGATTGGGCGATCGAATAATTCCAACATTGGGATTTTCCCGAGCAGGACAAAGAGAATTCGATTTCGGGCCGCGACAGTTTACCGTCAGAATCGGAGCGGGACTTAAGCCGGAAGTGTTTGATTCCGCCGAAAAGAAACGAGCAGATCTTCCTGCCGTTGGTGCCTCCGACGATCCGGACAAAGCCAAAGAAGCGCTCACAGAATGGAAGGCGCTGAAGAAAGGACTGAAGGAACTGCAGCAAGTGCAGACTGTTCGTTTAGAACAATCGATGGTTTTAAGTCGACGATGGTTTACGGATGAATACGTCAACTTTCTGTTTCACCACCCTCTGATGCATTTCATTCTTAGAGATTTTGTCTGGGGCGGGTTTGACATGATGGGCAAACTCAAAGAAACATTCTACATACACGAAAAAGACGACATTAGAAACCTGGATGGCGAGCCCGTTGAGATTAGCAACTTCAACGAAATTGGTCTGCTTCATCCTCTGCAAATGAGTGATGAAGTTTTAAAAGGCTGGACAAAAGATTTTGGCGCACGCAAAAAGAAACAGCCATTTCCTCAACTAGATCGCGCAGTGCAGCGACTTGCTAAAAACGAAGAAAATGATTTCGAAATTCTGCGGCTCCGCAACATTCGAATTCCCGCAGTTGCAATCGTCAGCACCCTCGACAAACGCGGCTGGCAGCGCGGTCCTGTAATGGATGGCGGACTGTATACCGAGCATCTGAAATACTTTCCTCGCGCCGATGCGACGGCGGTTGTTACATACGACGGTATAGCCACCGGTACTGGTGGCGTGGATAATCCGGATCAATACATCGACCACTGTTTATTCTTACCGGGCAAAGTCGCAGGCGATTATGCTCGCGAGTTCGACAAAGGTATCCAACTTGGCAATGTAGATCCAATCGCACTCAGCGAGGTGCTATCGGACCTGGAATTGTTGAAACAAAAGAAGACCGATTTTTAATTCTCGTTCTTCTGCAAAGAATATTCGTTGCTTCTCGAAGCGCTAGTATTAGCGGCCTGGGCGCCTACAAAGCGTCGCTACAAGCGTCAAAGAAGATTCGACATAGCATCCGATAAACGCCGACAAGCGTCTGGCAAGCGCCGGATAAGCGTCCACAATGCGCTTCCAGGAAGAGAAAGTGCAATCTCGATTGCTTACACTTCTGTGTACCGTTCGCGTTCCGGAATGAATTTATTCGACAGATCAGGAATGATTCCGTTTCTAATCTGGTTCGCCCAGATCTCTATACATTCCGACTTCCAAAAGATGTGAACTCGGAAAAAGAATTCGTAGATTATCTCTTTTTCTCCGGCATTCAATAACTCTTGCGCAAGCACCATGTCAGGCCCGAATGAGTCCAGTTGCGGAGAACCGGATGATGAAACTGACTTCAATAAATGCTCTTTGGCGCGTTCAATATCGCCTTCTCGCAATGCAATTCTGCCGAGCGCCGTATGCGCCTCGTAGATCGAATTGCTGTAGTTCCAATTGCCGAGATGTTGGTCAACCAGCTCCAACAAACGATCGGCATACAATTTCGCTTTCTCGATTTCACCGCAATTCACAGCGTTTTGCGGCAAGTCAGTCAATGCGTAAAAAACCTCGGATGGCGACGTGGCTAAAGAAAATGCGCGCTCCCGTTCAGCGAATGCTGCTTTCGCTCGCGCCAACGATTCAGGATCGATAAACTGCAATGGTGGATTATTTTTTTGACCAGGCTTTTGTTTTTTAGACTTTTTCTTTTTGCCCTGGGCCTTTGCTGGTGCGTCGACCTTCGGCAACTCATATAACTGAGCCAAAAGGCTGGGCCAATGAGCGTTCTCCGGTTCCAACTCTCGACACCGCTTCAAATAAGTCTCTGCCAAGGCTCTGTCTTCAAGAAATAAATAAGACGCAGCATGTTCTAAAATCAGCAGATTATCCGGATAGTTTTGAATGTTGTCTAACCAAAGTCTCTTACCTTCGGCATACGCGTCAGCACCTTCAATGTGCGAAAGCAATTGTCCGAAGGGGCTACCGATGAAGCGCTCCTCCGGTTTATTCTTAATGAGCCAATGGACATGATCGGTAAGGTTTTTTGAATGTTCTCGAATGTCGAATCGACTGCTGAAATAGTAACCTACGAGCGTGGCCCGGATTTCCATGACGTCAGGTTGTGCGATAAGTTTTTGTTCCAGCTCCTGCACCGCCAGCGGTGTCAGCTGCGCGCCAGCGAGCGCTTCGTTAATATAATCCATCTCGCACCGGTTTAAATTTTTGCTACCGAAAGACACCTATAATGATATCAATGAATTCTCAATATGCGAGAATGTTCAAGAAATCGGCTGCCGAAAGTCGTCGCAAGGCTTCAACATTCCTCACTTTTGAGCGTTATCCAAGAGGCGCGCTTCATGCTTTCACCAAAGTTTAAACTCCGGATTGTTCTAGCAATCACATATCTATGCATTTGCTGCCCGGCATACGCAGCGCAGAAACAGAAGCAGATGATGAAAATTGGTGACGAGCTTGTAAGTATGGAAGCCGGTCGAGTTTTCGTTCGCGCCCAAGAATTGATCTCAGCCAAGCAATACGATCAAGCGGCGGACCTACTGAAGACGTTTTTGGAAACAGAACCGAAGAGTGCATCAGGGCATTACAAATATGGTTTCGTGCTTCTTCAACAAGGCAAAGATGCAGACACCTTAGAGCAAGCGAAAAAATGCGTTGAATTAGCACCTCAGTTTGTCGGAGGTTGGTCACTTCTCGGCGAAGCATCGATGAATCTAGACCTTCGCGACCAGGCGAAAGAAGCGTACCAGAAAGCTCTTGCCCTGCAACCACAAGGCGAAAACGCAGATATCATCAAAGAGCGCCTCGATGAGATAGACGGCAAGAATGAAGATCCGCCAATGGAAATGGTCTCAGCAGATCCGAAAATTGACGAGCAGAATCGCATCAACATGAAAGTGAATCGAGCGCTCGCGCTCTGCAAAAGCGCTACTGACCACTTCGCGCAGAAGCAATTCGACCTGGGTATGCAAGAGTGTCGCGATGCCATGAAAATCGCACCAGACTCTGACAGGATCAAAGAAAATTTCGTTGTTTGTTTAAACAACTATGCTGCCGATTGCGTTCAGAAAAATAGAATGCAACAAGCAGAGTCGCTGATGAAAGAAGCGATTGCTGTTCAAAATCAGGGCGGTGTAACAAAACAGAGCCAACAAACAACCCTGAAAAATTACTGCGCATTGCTTAATTTTCTCGGGCGCACCGACGAGGCTAAAACAGTAGATGCCCGTCTAAAAGCGCTCTAATTGCCCGGTCTTCGATCTTCCAGCTCGTTGCCTTCCGAGTCGAAACTTGTACCTTGAATAGCATCCAATATCAGTTTCCTTCTCAACTTTACCTGATTGAGTTGACCCGATTCTTTGTAATGCTCAGGGTTGAAATAGAACTCGTCACGCGTATCGGAAAAGGCGCCCCGAGCCGGTCCATCCGAGAGAATAATGCGACCTTCGTCGGGCCGAAATCTGGCGGCTAGAAGATGGTCTTGCTCGTCGGAAATATTTGGACACTCTCGAACATCGAGATACCAGAGATCTTTCAACGCAAGTACACCTGCCAAACCCCTGTAGGAAAGTGGATTTTTGGACAAATCAAGCATCGTGATTTTAGTGCTGAACGATTTTGGCATTGTGACATCTGAAAGATTTAAATTATCGAGCCCAAGAAAAATCAACTCTAAGTGATCTTTCAGTTTATCGATTCCCTTTGTGGTTACTTTGGTACCACCAACTCTCACAGACACTAAGTTGTCGAGCTTGAGAATTTCGTCGATTGCGGCATCGCTTATGTTGGGCGAATCCGATACATAGAGAAGAAGCAGATTGGATAATTTCGAAAGGTATTTGAGATCCTCATCGCTTACGTTCGAATCTCTCAGAGAGAGAATTCTTAGAGTCTTTAGATTTCCTAGCAATCGATAGCCTGTACTGGTTACGTTAGGGCAGCGCTCCAGCAATAGCGTCTGCAGCCCTCGCATTTTGAGAATCGTTTCAATACCGTTGTCTGAGATCTTGGTGCCTCTAAGATCCAGACCTTGAAGCGATGGAAGATTCAGCAAGTAGGTAAGTTGCTTATCAGTAATCGAACTCGACGCCAGGTCTAGCCGCTTTACGTTGAGTTGAGGAAGAATTTTTAGCTGTTCGTCAGTCACGGTACCTTCAATGACAAACCATTCCCACTTTTGAACATGACGTGTCGTAATATGGTGCTTGAATCTAAGGTCGAAGAGTTGATCGTTGCGAGCAATGTCTTTTTCAAGCGTACTGTCGAATTGAAAAATAAAGTAAACGATGCTGCCGATGAGAGTCAAAAATAGCGTAATTACGGACAGGGCACCCCAACTGAATTTGCCCTTTGGTGTAGTGGAAGTGAAGGGTGTCACGTTGTCCGCAGACACAGCGTCAGAAACTAGCGCTGTGAGAGCCTTTGAAAATTCATTCATTGACTGAAAACGCTGTCCAGGATCTTTTTCGAGAGCGGTTGCCACCACCTCTTCTATCTCATCGGAAAATTGGAGTGACGGATTTCCTTCGATGAGGCTTGGTGCCGGCTCGTTTATCTGAGCACTAATGACATCAACGGCGGTGCTTCCCCGAAATGGTGCCTTACCCGTCAAACATTTATACATCAAACAGCCAAGCGAATAGATATCGCTTCGATTATCGATCGCCGCTCCACTAGCCTGTTCTGGGCTTATGAAGCTAGGTGTTCCTAAGACAACACCTGCTCCGGTGAGTGCGCCTTCGTCAAGATTCATTTGCTTCGCGATTCCAAAATCGATGACCTTAACGACAGGCTTTTCCAAGTCGGATCCGCTAAGCAAAATATTTCCCGGCTTCAGATCTCTGTGCATTATTTGCAGGCGATGCGCATAATCCATAGCCGAGCAGATTTGCAGAAGGACATTACAAGCGAGCGACACTGTCATCGGTCCGTTGCGTTTTAAAAATTGGTCTAACGCTTCCCCGTTAATTAACTCCATTGCCAGGACAGGAACGTTATCATCTGTCATGAAGAAATCATAGACTTCAATTATGTTCGGATGCTTCAGCTGACATATCGCCTGAGCTTCTCGTTGAAGTCGAATAATGTACTGCGAGGAACTCTGGGGCTTTAACAGTTTGATTGCGACCTTGCGTCGAAGCACCAGGTCCTTAGCCCTGTAAACGGTACTTAGACCACCAGAGCCAATCTCGTCGAGAATCTCGTAACGTCCGCCGATGGTTTTACTATGGGGAGGTTCTGAGACACTCTCGGTGTCTTCCGGATTGCTCATTTGAATTGCTCGTTCAAATTCTTGACCCGCGTTTACTAAGTCAGACTGCGCCGCACCGTAGCATGAAAAATATCAACACTAATGCTCTCTCTAAGATTTCAAAGTGTTCTACCACTATAGACGCTCATCGTTTTAACTTCAAACTGAGCAACACCAAGTTCAACCAGCAAAAACGAGGTGCGCCTTTTCAGCCCACATCGCGATTATTCGCGTCTCATCCTCAACAGCATATCGATTCTTATAACCTCGGACCTGCCGGATCTCTCTGGACTGGTTATCAATTTCAATGGTGACGAGTTTGTCTTTAGACCGTTCAGTCTGAACCTCTAGTGTCCAAATTGAACACCTGCGGCTTGCACACGAGCGCGCATAACTGTAAACGCAATGCTTGAGAGCGCGCCCCTCGGCAAGCAATTCAGCAGAAGTGATAAGCTCTCTGATTATCCACTGTTTTTTGTTTTCGGAATCGCGACTGCCTTCGACGAATGAGAGGCCTTCGATTCCGGACGGACTCCAAACGAGGTTTAGATTTTGGCTGTTACTGAGCGCTCCATGCCACTCTTCGACCAAACGCAAAATCGAATCGGCTGTTCGACCCGACATGGAAAAGTGGGGATTCAACGGCGGTCCCTCGTGAACCAACCCATCCTCTAGAACCTCGAATACGGGCTCGAAGCGTTGGTGGTAGATGTAATCAATTATTGGTCCAGCCCACATCAAATCGAGCATCGGATTTTTCACAAAAAACGATACGACGGTTTGCCAAAATTGATCGTGTTCGAATGACCGTCCCAGCCTCGTTTCGATTAACGTGTCACTGAGTATCTGATCTCCGCCCATAGCTAAGATTTGCCCAAAGCGTATCGCACCATCGATGGTGTAATGTGTTGGAGCCTTGAGAAAATAGTGCGCGCCCTTTTTCGATACGGTAGTTGGAAAACCAGGGGCAGTGCGAATATTTTTGCCTGCGGCCAGGTGCTTGTACCACCCCTGGTGCGTTCGATTCGCGGAAAACCAGGCATGATCCATAAAAACTGGCATCTCATATTCAGCCAGGAGATGACGGACAAGACTATAAAATTGGCGGTTAGCATTGTGCGACGATGAGCGCCAATCTTCGACTGGACGAATCCAAGATTCACTGTCCAGAGCCAGCTCAAATACTCCCACTGCATACTGCACATCGTCGAGTAGTTTTGTTTCTCTATTCAAGTATTCAACGTATTGAGAAAACTTGTTGACGTCCTTCGCCTGATGGTAAGCCTTAAAGAGCTCCCGAGCCACGCGCGTCGAAAGGTCACGTTCAAGAACGGCTTTCTCTTTTAGCAATCTCAATATCTGTGGTATCCGCAGACTCACCTTATGCTTCTGCAATAAGTCCTCGAGAACCGCAGGGCTAGCGACATGGCGTGCATACTGGCGACGCCAACTCGGTGGGTTTGGAATGCGTTGAGAAAAATCTATTTCTGATTCTATCTCCTTGGCTTGCAGTATCATGTTTTCCGATAAGCAGCGAAACTGCCATAAACGTCGGAGCAGTTCAGGCTGTCCGCTTAAATCCATCGCGCGTAATCGTCGCTTTCCGAGCCGTTTATCCAACATTCCGATGGCACGGACAACCAAATTGTCCGACGAAATAATTTCCTCAATCGTCAGGTCTAAATATCTATCAGTAGCTGTGTTGAAGTCGTCCCCATTAAAGAAGGAATGATCGTCTTTGGTTCGAGGTTCGTCCGTTTCTCGCCATGGTCTCTCGTAAGAATTTCCGCTGAGAATTTCTTTACCATCAATCCTGATACCACAATGCAATGTTGCACCGCGAGTGCTTCTTCGCCTCGTTTTAAACAAACTGACTCGCCCCTGCAACGAGGGCGCAAATCGCTCTTCAATTTGTTTTTTCAAACCAGACCAGGACACCTGATACCTTTTATGACCTATAGATTTTTCCCGGATAAAACCTGCGCCGCATCAGCATCTCGATGAAGCTCTCTGAGCAACTGAGCATAATACTTACGCGTAGATGCTTCGTCTCCCGGGCGATTGTCTTTCGTGAAATTTAGCAGAGCCTTCTTATAAAACACTGCGGCTTCATCAAGTCTTCTAGCGTTGTATAAATGCGAAGCTTGATTTGCGTATGCCTGTGCTAAAGGACCTTTCGCGCCCTCGAAGGAAGGAAACTCCTTCCTGACATTTTCCAATTTCGATATAGAGAGCGCGTAGTCACGCTTCTCATACGGTAGCTTAGATTGTTTGTTCAACTCGTCGGTCGCATCGTTATACAACTCAACTGGCGAACCAGTGGCCTTTACGTCCGGTTGGTACAGGCGCACTAATGTGGCGACATCTCGATCCGAAATAGTCTTCTTGTAATAATCGTAAGTCATGGTGGCATACATAATGTCATTAGAACTGACACTGTGACCACCCAGTCCGAGTGCGTGCCCAAGTTCATGAAGACCAACCCAATAAACAAGTGGATCGCCCAAAGGCATGGCTTCATTTTTGTCCGAGATTAAAACAGTTATGGTGGCATGGGTGATGCCCTTTGTTCCCACGCGAGTTAAACAATCACCAGCCTCGCCTGGCTTGGACACAGCGTTTTTGTCGTTAGTCCACTTAACCACAATGTCCGCCTTGGAGGGATCGTCGATCAAAGCGAATGAAATCAGATTATTCGATTTGGATTGCCAGAGGTCCAACGCACTTTCAATTTGTTTTGCAAAACTATCTTTGTAGTTTTGCGCTGGATTACCTTTAGTGATACAAACCTTGATCGGAAACTGCGAAGTATCCCATTTCCGCACGCCTTCGCGGATGACGGAGGTGTAGTAGTCAGGCTTGTCTGCAGTGTCTACGCTTTTTGAATTTACAGCTTTTGTATCTTTCAAAATCGCAAGGAGTGAACGCACTTCCTTTACGTTTGTATCCTTCGGAAATCGCTTCAAGTACTCTTCGAAAGTGTCAATCGCTTCAGGAATTCTTCCTGTGCATTGATAAACACCAGCAAGATTAACCCAGGCAATAGGAATAGTCGGATCGAGTTTTATCGACTCAGTAAGATTCGTGAGAGCCTCTTCGTATTCGCCATTTCTCTCTAACGCAAATCCTAAGTTGACGAGAACCAGTGCAAAAGTCGGAGCGACAGCTTTGGCTGCTCGAAACTTCTCGACCGCTTCCGCCGGTTTATTCTCACCAAGCAAACGCCGCCCATCATCGAGGAAACCGTTGACCTTATTCGCTTCCTCGACCGACAATGCCAGCGAGGCTTGCGACGAAAACGCAAAGCACAACAACAGTGCGAATGAAAAAATTTCGACTGAATATCTGCGTCGTCGCGAACTGAATTTTCGTTGCATCCCGTAAATCCGAACAAATTGAGTTTAGCGTTCAGTAAACATTGAACCATGCCGGACGTTTTAAGTTCCTTGCACAGAGTTATATGCCACGCGGCAAGCATTTAATAATGTGCCCAGAACCACGAATTCTAGTGATGTTTGGCTGCTACTCCGGCAGGAGACGGCATGGGCGCTAACGAAACGCCCTCCACTCGTTGAAAGGTTCGATCTGAAGGGCGTTTTAGCCGCTTAATCAGCGGCTGTTGGGGCAAATATAGAACATGGAGCTTGAAGACCAGAAAGAGAAGCTGAAACTCGTCGCCTCCGAAAGTGACGAAACGCCATCAACAGAGGTTGGCGATAGTCACCTCATGGCTGAACAGACTTCGAGCGATCAACAGGGCACGATTCGCGCCGAGGACGAAATAACCTTCGAGACGGAAGAAAACGACGACGATCTCATCGGTCAAACAATCGGCGGTCACTACGAAATTCTGTCGAGAATCGGCTCCGGAGGCATGAGCACGGTTTACAAAGCGAGGCATACGCTTCTCGACAAATTCGTGGCCATAAAGTTTATTCTTCCAAAACTTATTTACGATAAACAAACAGCCAAGCGGTTTCAGCAAGAAGCAAAAGCAGCGACAGAACTGCACCACGAGAATATTTGTGCGGTCAAGGAATTCGAAATTCATAAGGAGAACAGGGCGTTTCTCGTAATGGATTATCTGGATGGGAAGTCATTGACAGATGTGATTGCCAAAGAGGGAAAGCTCAGTTCACGACGAGCTCTGGATATAGCGGCACAAATTTGCACCGGTCTCTCTCATGCACATTCGAAAAACGTGATTCATCGCGATATTAAACCGGCAAACATTGTTCTAGTAAAAGACGGTCGTGGTGAGGAGTCCGTAAGGATCGTCGATTTCGGCTTAGCTAAGTTGCTACGAAATGATCCGGCGAATCCTAATCTCACGCAGTCGGGCGAAGTCTTCGGCACACCCAATTATATGAGTCCGGAACAATGCCTCGGGCGAGGTGTCGACGTCAGATCAGACATCTATTCTTTCGGATGTTTGATGCACGAGATGTATTTGGGGAGACCGCCGTTTCAAGCCAGCAGCAACATCGAAGTTATCATGAATCATGTCAATGACTCACCGGAGATCAAGGGTGCTGACGATGTTGAAGTGTTGATTCTGAAGTGTCTCGAAAAATCACCGGACAAGCGCTACGCGACGGCAGATCAGTTGCTGGAAGACATCAACTCGCTCAGAGGAAACGAAAAACTTGTACACGCGAAGAAAGACAATACATCCAAGACCAGGACTAGAATCGGCATTGCGCTGATACTTATTTTCTTGGGAATGGCATGTTTTCTAGCACTTCGCGGATTCGATACCATGAACTCGAATCGTATTTTGCAACGAGAATGGCGAGCTGAGACAAACAATGCCAGCAAGTTAATCCAACAAAATCGATGGGGAGAGGCTGAAGAGAGCCTGGAGAAGGCAGTAGAGCTCGCGCAGCGATCTCACAATTCCGATGACCTTACGTTTTCTTTGAGCACTCTGTCCAATGTAGAACAGAGCAGAGGAAAAATTGATGAGGCCCGGATGCACGCTGACATGGCATTTCCAAAACCGGACATGGCGAAGTTTCGACAGCTCGGTCTGATAGCGGCAGCTGTATTTACGATCACGGGTGTGCTCATATTCGTGTTCTTTGTGGTTCTTTTCGGACCGGAGGGCAAATTCAGAAAGTTTCTAACAACTCCACTGAAAGAGTATTTGGGAAGCTGAAAAAACCGTCGTGTGAACTCGCGAAGATCACCTACGAGAAACTTTGCTGCCGACACTTTCAAGTTGTTTGGCCATTGCACTCAGTCAGAGTATTCGATCTTTTGAAAAGGTGCTTCCTCGCTTGATCCAGCAGTGAAGACCAGACTGTTGCGATTACCACCCCCAGAGCACCAGCTCCGATACCAGCGATTAAAAATCCTTGCGAACCGCTGAGGTAAATATTTGACGTCTCCGCGTGGTATCGAACACAAATAATGAGAAGAAATCCGGCAAAACTTCCAAGTGTAAAAGTCAGCATCCAGAGCGCCGCATAAAGCGATTGATGCCGCCGGACATAGTTGTTGATCCGAAGTTTTCTCAATACGGTCTGCATATTGAGACACGAGAAGAAGCAAATACTTGCGACCAACGAAGTAAACAATCCGAAGCCGAGCCCAAACACCAACAATGCAGGTCGCATGCCCATGTTCAACAGAACATCAGGCATAAGGCACTGTGCACTGACTGGATAGTTTTGCCACATGACGAGATTGAAGAGCACCGGAACCAGGACAAATGCCCCAGCATTTTTTGGAAAGCGAATATTGTGGCTTTTCATGCGATGGTCACTCTGCTCGAATCGATTCAAGTCTCAATATACCCAGTCGTTGATGTTTTGAGTCCCGTGCCTTCCGAAAGCTTCATATCTTTCCATCAGCACATCAAAAGTGTCCAACCTTAGCGTGTTAATTGGCTGGCAGGAAATGCAAAAGAAAAAGTGACCTAGCACTGTGCCAAAGCAGGCGTCACCGGTTCCTTTCCGATCAGCCGAGAGGCATGTGATGTCGCAGCAAGATAAATCGGTTTCGGATTTAAATCATGCTCACGCAAACAAGCCTCGGCAAACTTCATCGCATGCTCGTCATTGGTGCGGACAGCTCGATCGATCAAATCATCTCTCTTTTCTTCCTGCGCAGAGCAACCGCCGAATCTGCCCTCCTGACCGTAGACAGAATAAAGCCCCATCGCCGTCTGCCAGGCATAACTTAAAACCTCATCGTGTTTAGTCGATGATACAAACGGCATCAACACTCTCAACATGCTTGGCGCAGTCACCGTGTGGATAAACGCAATCGCGTGACCAATGCTGGTGGCATTCTGTAAGTAACAAGCAGCAGTAGTTTCAGTCAGCTCAGACAGAAATTCCGAATAGCTTCCACTAACATCAATCTCGTCAACAACCTTTGGAAACGTAGGCAGCAACTCGAGCGCCTGCATTGACTCCTCAATCAGTTTATAACGACCCAACTCTTCTTTGGGAACCACTGGAACCTTTTCGATTGCCACAGGCGGTCTCAGGCTGCCGACCGCAACGTCTCTCACTCCGGGTAATCGAATAAACGAAGACGCCCAGTAAGACAGCCCTTCAGCTAATTCGTCAAGTCGTATTTGCGATTCTTGCCGGGTTAAACTTCTCACTGCGTGGCCCGTACGAATGATTCCGTGCGTTCCACCTGCCATCATCCCCGGTGCCAAAATAGGAATCCATTTATCGATTGCAACTTGCCACGAGTCTTCCTTGAGCTGCCTTCGGAAATATACGGACCAGTCGCCGACGCGATCGTGCTTTCCTAACGCTTCTTGCCAGTTCTGTTCATTTATGGCATCTTTCGGTTGCGGATGATCATGCAAACGCTTTTTGTACAGCTTGGTCCAATGCCGCACGCCGTCTGGACGATTCATGGTGATCATGGCTTCTGCAGCCATCGGTCCATGATTCGAAAAACCTTGACCAAACTCCGGACCTGTATTTTTCAAGATTTCCAAAGCGACTTCGATGTTGTCTTCCATTACCTGCCCCTGGTTTGTTTGACACTCGGTTTCAAGACATGCAAAACGAGTTCTAGAGTGGTCGTTATTTTGTGACTGTTGAACAAGACTCGTGATCATATCCTAATTGCTTCGTCATTCCGCTAACCTGTCCATCGCATTCTCGGGTAGCTAGAGCTCAGACCGGCGGCAGACGCGGGTTTAAGGTGAGTGATAGCCATCTAATCTAGAACAAACCTGAAACCGAATCAACAAACTTTTGTAAGGCTGCCAGCCCCTGTGAGGGCACCTGCGCGGGGTTCTTGTGGTTTAATAATGCGTTATGGAAATCGTTAACATCTCAGCCTACAAATTCGCAGACGTGCCCAATCCTGATGCTTGGCGCTCCGCCTTGAAAGAACGCGGAGACGAACTCGGATTGTTGGGTAGTATTTTGCTCGCGCCCGAAGGAATCAATGTATTCCTCGCCGGGGCACGCGCATCAATCGATGCGTACATGGAATTTTTGCGAACCGATGAACTGTTCGGAGGGCGATTTGCAGATCTCGTGGGCAAAGAATCGCTCACTGACTACCAGCCTTTCAAGCGCATGGTCGTTCGTATCAAGAAAGAAATCATCACTATGAAACATCCGATGATTCGTCCGGCAGATACTCGAGCATCGGCAGTTGACGCGAAAACATTGAAGAGATGGCTCGACCAGGGGCACGATGACAACGGTCGCGAAGTGCTTCTGCTCGACACTCGCAATCAGTATGAAGTTGATATCGGCACATTCAACAACGCGCTCAGTTTGCAAATCGATTTCTTTAGCGAATTTCCAGAGAGACTACAGAGCACCGCTGACGATACTAAACTTGGGCTCGAGAACAAAACCATTGTCTCGTTTTGCACCGGCGGAATTCGTTGTGAGAAAGCGGTTCTTCTGATGAAAGAGGCGAATTTCGAGAACGTCTACCAATTAGATGGTGGCATTTTGAAATACTTCGAGGAAGTTGGTGGCGATCATTGGACTGGCGAGTGTTTTGTTTTTGATCGTCGTGTTGCGCTTGATTCGCAATTGCAGGCGACGAAGAACAAGTATGAAGTTACGGCGGCTCCGGTGCGCAATTCAACGTATCTCGAGCGGATGGAACAAAAGAACGCCGCCTCGAAATAACAAGTTTTAAAAGAGATTGGTGCCTAATAGCAGCCTGGGCGCTTACAAAGCGCCCCTAAAAGCAGCCGAGCGACAAGCGGCCGAGCCACAGGAAGCCGAGCGACGAGCCTAAGGTTTCATCGGGTCATCGGGCCATTTGTGTTTGGGATATCGACCCTTGAGTTCCTTTTTCACTTCAGGATAAGTGTTCTTCCAGAAGCTGTTGAGATCTGGCGTAATTTGCTGAACACGATAGTTGGGCGCGAGCAGATGCATCATCACGGAAACTCGACCGCGAGCTACGCGCGGGGTTTCCGACACGCCGAACAGCTCTTGTATCCGAGCTGCAAGCACAGGAGCTTTGCCGCTCTCGTATTGAAGTTTGACGCGCCGTCCGCTCGATAGTGTCATATGCTCCGGCGCCTCACGGTCCAAACTAGCGATTTGCTCTCGACTCAAGCGAGACTGTATTGCAGTCACCACCGATCTCGAGCGCAGCTCCGCGACACTCGTGCAGCCAAAACACCACTCAGGCAGAAATTCATGCCATGGATTTTCAGACTCGAATTCTGGCCAATCCAGCTCCGGAAGCCATTCCCGAAGCAGTAGAACTCGGTTCAAATAATCCTTGGCCGAATCATCCACTAAAGACTCTATATCAAAGTTTGCTTTTACTGCATCCGCCAAAACCGCTCCCGAGTCAATCTCTGAAGGAATGCTGGATATAGTTTCATCGAGAATAAGATCGCAGAATCTGCTTCGCTTCAATGCTACAACCTTCTCGCGAGAGCTGTCGTAAACAACGTCGACCATGGTCGAGACGTGAGATGAAGGCAGCCAGCCGCGCTCAACGCCGGATGCTCTGCGGACGCTTAGTTCTGCACGATTAAGATCGACCATGTCTACGGCAGCAAACAACTCTGCATCGCAGACAGTTGATTGTTCAGACAAAATCACACCTCGCCCGCCGACCATCACTCCACGCGGTTCTTTGGGCTGTCGGCGCTTGCAGATTCTATCGGGAAAGGCCGTCATAATCGCGCGAAGAATTGCTTCGTCTTCGTTGACGGAGGTTTTCACTGGCTTATCGTCAACATGCAATTCGTGCTCCTTAAGCAGTCTGGAGAGCTGAGTTCGCGTGCGCAAAATTTGTTTGGTTTGACCTGGAATTAATTCGCCCATGATCGAATCTTTGTATCCATCTGATTCGAATAGTTCAATCGCATGCATTTGTGCAAGAACATCGGAGTCGGTATGATGAGTCGCCTTCGCAAAAGGCTCATCGGTCCTGCGAAACGGTGGACGCTCGGATAGCACTGCTGCGCACAATGCAGCACGTTCCGGTTGTCCAAGACGTGCGCCTTCGATCAACAAACGTGCCAATCGTGGTTGCAGTGGAAACCGCGCCATTGATTTTCCAAGTTCGGTAAGTTTTCCTGAGCTCATCGCATCCAGCCTGTCGAGAAGTTCGAGCGCTCGATCGATAGCTGCCGCAGGGGGCTGTTCAAACCAGGGGAAAGAATGAACATCTTGCTCTCCCCAGGCAAGCAATTGCAAAACACATTCAGACAAATCCAGGCGCTCGATTTCCGGGAGTTCAAATTCAGCAAGAGCCATTTGTTCTCGCTCTGTCCAGAGGCGAAGACAAGCACCAGCCGCGGTGCGACCAGCTCGACCAGCTCTTTGAGTTGCCGAAGCTTTCGAGATTCGAGTAAGTTCCAATCGGTTAATTCCTAGCGTCGGATCAAATCGATTCACTCGCGCAAAACCACTATCCACCACGGCACCAATGCCATTTATCGTTAGTGATGTTTCGGCCACATTGGTGGCAAGCACCACTTTTCGCTGCGAACTTGGGCGCAAAACAGCAATCTGCTCAGAGAGTGACATATCACCGTACAAGGGCATGAGTGCAAGGTTTTGTTCATCCTCAATACTTTCCAACATTGATTGAGTCTTGCGAATTTCTCCAACGCCGGGAAGAAACACAAGTATGTTTCCTGCAGTCTTTGCAATCATCTGCTTTACGCCGTCAGCAGCTAGACGATCTAAAGTCGCGCTCGAAGAATACTGCAGGTAATCGACCGTAATCGGAAATGTTCTGCCAGGGCTCTCGACCGAAGGACATCCGCCTAGATACTGCGAGATCGGCGCAGGTTCCAGCGTCGCCGACATGACGACTATTCGCAAGTCCGGTCGCAGCTCTTGCCTGACCTGCATTGTAAGCGCCAAAGCCAGATCGCTATCGACACTGCGCTCGTGAAACTCGTCGAAAATCACGACGGCGATGTTTTCAATCATCGGATCGTCCTGAAGACGACGCAACAATATTCCTTCAGTACAAACAACTATTCGAGTGTTTTTTGAAGTCCGCCCTTCATGCCGAACACGATAGCCGATATCGGCACCAAGTTCGGTACCACGCTCTTCTGACATGCGCGCTGCTGCAGCACGTGCGGCCACACGTCGAGGCTGGATAACGACGATTTGTCCTGGTTGTTTATTCGGCAAATCAGCCAGTCCAGCATCTAGTATCGCCGGTGGTACTCTCGTAGTCTTGCCTGCGCCTGGCTCTGCTTTGAGTACAACAGCACCAGCACACGACAAATGCTCGATCAGCTCAGGTAGTGCATCATCGATTGGTAACCGTTCCATGTTTCAAAAACAAATGAAATTAGAGCTTCGTCGGATCGTTTTTGGCGAATTCTCGTTTGATCTGTTCGTCTAACCGAGCGCGAGCAATTTCTTTGATCTCGTTGGTTGGAAACAGGCTGTTTCTCAAAGTCTTCCACATCAAGACGGTGCCGACAAGCGATGCAATTAACATCAAACTTCCGAACGAAATAGTGGCAAAAAGAATATACGACGTCATCGACTTAACTGTCGCGTTCAATTCAGTAAGTTCAGACTTCAGCTCCACCACTTCTTCACGCAAGCTGTGCATCGGCTTACCAAGCTCGATCAGTGGGGATTCCAACTTCGCAAGGCGACTGTTGGCATCACTCAAAGGTGTTTCCAGACGCGACATCTGCTGTTTCAATTGACCGACTTCGCCTTTGAAATCATTAATTTCAGAGTGCAATCCGGTAATCGGTTTGTCTAGATCGTTAATCGGCTTATACAGCTTTTGAAGAGGACCTTGTAGGTCCGTAATCGGTTTTTCAATAGTCTTCAATTGTTGACGAACAGAATCCATATCAGTCCGCACTTTCGTCATGTCCGCGCGGGCGTTCGTCATTTCATTCCGAACATTGGACATTTCGCTCTTTACACTGCCAACTCCGTTGTGCAGTTCTGTTAAATGGTTATCCATCGTGCCACATCGATCAGACAGCTCAACAATCGGCGATTGGAGCATCTCGATTGGGCGTTCCAGCCTGATGATTTGTTCCTGCAGCTTAATACTTTGGGTCTGCAATTCCGTGACAGGCTCGAGCATACGTCGCACGATACCCAATTTTTTCTTCTTGGGTGCCTTGACTTGCGAGCTGGCAATCTTTGGGGCTGCCGGCTGCGCAGACTTTGCAGATGTGGGCTCTTGGGATGAAGCCGCACTCACGGACGCGCAGAGCAATCCAGAAAGTGCCAGGATTCGGATTGTGTGTGGTCGCATGTAACTATGGTTTGCCTGTAAATGGGTCATCTGACCCGGGTCTCGACATCCTAGCGCAAAAGTTCATGGCAACCCAGTCAATTGCTCTCATAAATGCGAAAACGAGACGTTTTGAAGTCACGCTTTTCCGGCACAAAAACCCTTAACCTTGCCAGGTGCGGCAACGACAGCAAAATTAACGCCATCTTATTTCAAAGCAGATTCAAGCTCGGGAATAAGTTTTTCTGGTTCTACATTGGGACCAAAACGCTTTACCACGTTGCCTTGCCGGTCGACGAGAAACTTCGTGAAATTCCATTTTATTGCCTTGCTCCCCAGCACACCAGGCGCGGCATCGGTCAAATATTTGAATAGAGGATTCGCCGCCTTGCCTTTCACATCAACCTTTTCGAACAGCTGAAAGGTAACGCCGAAATTCTTCTGGCAAAACGAAGCAATAGTTTTGCTATCACCGGGCTCTTGATTCCCGAATTGATTGCATGGGAAGCCGAGAATTTTCAAACCCTTCCCTTCGAACTTTTTGTGCAACTCCTCGAGACCCTTGTACTGATGGGTAAAACCACACTCGCTGGCAGTATTGACTATAAGCAAAACATTGCCTTTATAAGTGCTGAAGTCAATTTCGTTTCCATCAATAGTTTTTTCTTTGAAGTCATAAACCGTAGTCATTCGTTCACTCCCCTTTCGACTGGTTTCAGAAACAGCGCTCGTGCCCGTGTTTTCGGTATCGCTCTTCTTAACCGCTATAAACTCCTTAGCATCACACTTCCCGGCAAACGCGGCAGCGCCCATCACCAACAGTGCGCCGACAGCAATAGTCGCGCTGAGCATCCGCCTTGATTTTGTATCGGCGGAGCGTGTGGTGTTGAGCCGGCGGTGACAATGCGCGGTTTTCATCTAGTTATTATTCCGTGTTTTGGATATGCAAAGTGTTAGCGGACTACGATATTGTAGTGTAAAGCACCGCGGAACTTTGGATCGAAATGCGTAGTTCAAACGGAAAAAAACTTGCATCAATTGTTGCAATATCGCTCGGTTTGACGTTCGTAATTTCGCCGGTTTTCGCTAAGTCAGTTGCAGGTGGTATGACTAAATCGGTTATCGTAACTGGTGAGAAGAGCGCAGCACAATCATTCGGAGAGAATGTCGAACAGTCGAATTTGATTGTTCTTGGTGAATATAAAACCGACGGAAAGATCACTGTTCGATCGGTCCTCAAAGGAAATCAATCATGGGTCGGAAAAACTCTCTCGTTGCCGGAGCCAATTCGGATGGGCTGCCGGAGCGCTCCTGTACCGACCATAAAAAATGCCGCAGTTTTGCTACGATTGAAAACCGATTCATCGAAAGAGATCGAGTCTGCAATTGCGATTTTTGATACACCGGACGAAATTTCCTGTCTCAAATATCTGGTTCCAATTTACTCCGATAAGTCAGAGCGCAATCGACTCGTGGCATTGAGCAAATTCTTTACAGAACACGAGGCTTTCGATGCAAAAGATTTTGAAGGCGATCCGAGACCAATATTCAAAAAAGAATTTTTCTGGGCGATAAAACAAATGCGAGATCCAGCCAACTTCGAGCTGGTTAAATCAGTGTATTTCAAACCGAGTCTCGATACCAAAGACAGGTTAGTTTTGCAAGAATGGTTTGCCGAAACGAGGGACAATCGAGCAGTTCCAATCCTGATTGATACGTTGAATTCAAAGGATTCATCATTGGCACGAAGTGCGGCGAGCCACCTTATTTGGTACTATCCATGTCCAGCGACTGATGCAGCGATGAGTAAAATCGCAAATAGCGCGCCCAAGGACATGCGGCCATCAATCGCTAAGTATTTGCTGGGACGAGGCGTTAAGACTACTGGAGCCGCTGACGCATTGCCGCCGCCAACGCCCTTTCAGCAAGCTGAAGAGTTGAGACAAAAAGGGAAATCAAAGGAAGCTGCAAAAGTTTTTCAATCGATTTTAGAATCCAAAGAACAAAATGGCTATATCG
The DNA here is from genome assembly GCA_044225915.1 of Obscuribacteraceae bacterium (SeqCode). GTDB lineage: Bacteria > Cyanobacteriota > Vampirovibrionia > Obscuribacterales > Obscuribacteraceae > JADYXR01. The sequence goes on along the minus strand of JBGAHZ010000023.1, from coordinate 66,645 downwards.
TCAGGGCCGCGGCACTAGCAACTCTTCCCTATGTAGACAGCAATAGTAAAGAGAAGATTCTGAAGTCGAGAATCGCATGGTTTACTCACGATGCGGCAACCGGCAATTACCTGGAAGCAACCGATACCGCGGAAATTCTGCGTCAACTCCACTCTACGGAATGCGTAGATGGTCTCATCGCTCTACTGTCGAGGCGCGAGGCAGTTTTTGCCAAAGCAAATAAAATCGCCACCATGGCTATTTTAGAACTCGGACTCGACGCTCGAAGAAAAGCCGCCAAAGCACTTTTGAATGAGATCAGGACAACATTATCAAGCTCGAATAACTCGGATGAACAGATTCGCCTGCTGCTGGAATTCGCGTGGATAAAACAACCAGGAGACTACGAGAAAGCCTCGAAGCTGATTGCTGGAAAGCCCAACTGGTCGTCCTCTTGGGTTACCACCGAACCGCTGGTTAAAGGTCTCGACACATCCAACGAATCCAGTTTTTTGATTCAACAACTTAAACAAAAAACTGCGCTTAATTCCGTGTTGATCGATTGGATCGTATATCGTCTCGGAGATTTGCGTGAAGTGCGTGCGACCGACGCGATATTAGAACTATTTACTAGTCCATCGTACTCACCAGCCACCATCAGTGATGCCTTAATCCGAATCGGCGGTCCGAAATTGATCGAAAAAATTGAAGCGATTGCTCTGAACTCGAAATCATCTTATCAAGGACCGGCAATCGAAATACTGACGAATTGCCAAAAAGATAAAGCACTTCCCACTCTCCGACACGTTCTAAAAACCGGCAGTTTGGAGGGAAAAGTGCGAAGCCTCGCCGGAATTTCTCGCTACGGAAATTGTGACGATCGAAAAATCTTAATTCCAATGGCAGACTATTGGACAGGTGATCGAAGCATTCACTATTGGTCAATGCAAGCACTGACCGAAATTCAAACCAGATGCCACTGCAAATAGTGCTTCCAACTCTACGCTTTCTCGCCCTGACGTATATCGACACCAACCATTCCGGATACACGGATGAAGTAATCAAGCCTCCGTGCAATAATGTCTGATACCAACTTTGCATTAACGATTTGCCTGACGAGACAACACAAGAATTCCAGCACAGAGTTTCAAATCACGAGACTCGGGCCCAACTCGTCGAGAAGCAGCCAACTAAGAGTATTCAAAGCTTTCTATTTTTTTCGTCAACTGTTGGAAAAACTTTTCTCTGCGTTTTAGTCGCACTAGCAGCAACACACTCAAAAGCGTCCGCACTCGACAAATCGGATGACATTGATACCAATCGTCCGAGCTTCATGTTCTCACCGCTGGTGGTGCCGCGGTCAAGTGTTCAACTAGAGAATGGATTTTTGTACAGTCACATACCTCGCGGTAGCGATGCTTTCGACCTCTCAGAAACCCTGATTCGAGTAGGACTTACTGACCGTACAGAATTTCAGATGTTCGTTCCCAATTTTTTTCTGATAAGAAGGCGGAATGAAGACACGTTCACCGGTGTCTCAGACCTGGGTGAAGTCGGGTTTAAACATCAACTACCGACGCTGAAGAAGTTTCAACTATCGCTCATACCATCGGTCAATCTTCCGACGGGAAACCGTTTCATTACCGGCACCGGAGTGCAGCCTGTTTTTCGCGCACCATGGTCATATCCATTGTCGAAAAAGGTTTTAATTGAGGGAATGCAATCATTGCTTATTTTCGATGCCGGTCGGACCTTGCAGTATCAACCAAACTTCATGCTCACAGGCGCGGTTGGCCGCAAAGCAAGTGTATTTGCGGAGTATGCTGGATTTTTCACACACGACCGTCCCAGCATTCAGTTCGCACATTTCGGCACGGTTTATAGGCCACGGCGCAATCATCAGATCGATTTGCACTTCGGAGTTGGATTGAATAAAACTTCGCCGGCAGCTTTTGTTGGCGCGGGCTATTCATTTCGCTTCGACAGCCTGTCCTGGTAGACCGATAAACTGATCTGCAAAACGACGCCGAATGAAACCACTTGTGGTGCCAGTTAGCTCACCACTCTTAAACGATATAGTGCAAAACTATTCTACCTAATCGGACTTGGAAGGCGGTTTCGCACTTGTCTCTTCGATGTTTGCCAACCCCCACTCGACCATATGCTTCAACAGTGGAATCAAACTCTTCCCTTTTTCGGTAGCCGTATACGCCATTCGCAAGCGGTGATTGCTATATGGTTCCTTTACGACAAGACCTGCGGCTTCCAGCTTGTGCAGCCTGTCGGTGAGAATGTTCGTCGATATCTTCTCAGGCGAATCGAGAAATTCTTCGAAGCGAGATTTCTTTAAAAACAGCATATCCCGCATGACCACCAAGGTCCATTTGTCCCCGATCAAATCTAGTGTGCAAGAGATTGGACAATTCGATCTTCGCAACATAACTCACCCGGCAATAAAATCAACGACAGCAGAAACAACAGATGAATCCTTTAGTACACCGCGATGATTCAATCCGTTTACTCTTATAAACTGACTATCCTTCCAAAAACGAGCGAGCTCTTCACCTCTCGAGATCGGGATAATAGCGTCGTCTTCAGAATGAATGATGAGAGCAGAGAGTTTAAACGACGGAACGAAATCAACACTTTTGATTGCAACACGCACATCAAGATCTGCTAGTGCTTGAATGAATTCTTGCGTTTGCTGATCGTCGTACCCGAGCGCCTTCGCATGTCGGTAAGCATTGATCTCGTAATTAGTAGGTGAAGCGAGCATTACAGCTTTCTCCACTCGCATTCCATTCGAAATCGCCAATTGAGCCGCGGCACAGCCGGCGGAGTGAGCCACCACCGCATCGAGTGGACCTATATTTTCACTGACAGCGTGAATGCCTTCCGCTAAATGATCCAGTCCCGCATAGTCACCACTTGATTCACCATGCGAAGGCAGGTCCATGGCGATCGCTTTGTATCCGCGCTCTACAAGCGGAGGAACAAAGGCAAACATATCGGTCTGGTTCGCAGCCCAACCATGCACTAGAAGAACTGGTTTACCTTCGCCCCACGAACGAATAGAGAGATGTCCCTTGGTATAAGCAACAGATTTCACATCCGAAGCCGCATCGGTTTTCGGACGACGGACTACGCGGCGGGGTCCTTTCGGTGAAACATAATCCAACGCTGCGGCGCGAATTTCAGCAGAAATTTCTTTCACTTCAGTTCCATCCATAATTCTCGTTCCTATAAATGATAAATCGATTTTCGATGTGATCTCACGGCAGCAGATTTAATTCAACAGGCCGATCACAATCCATTGCAGATTCGAATAGCCTGTGTATATAATGATAACATGCAACTTGCAATTTACAAGTTAAGCACATTTATTAAGGCTTTCGGGCAGGTCTATCGCCCATAGTCCACAACCTATTTTTCAAAGGAGTACTGCAATGAGCGCCAAAACAGCAAACTTTACGACTGTAGAACTTGGAGCGTTCGCCGAAGTTGAATATGGAGATAACGACAGACCGAAGAAATTCCTGAAAGACACTCTTGCACTTACAGGAATGGAGATTTCAGTCACAACCATTCCCGCCGGTGGCAAAAGTCCGTTCTTCCACAGTCACAAACAAAACGAAGAGCTCTACATCTTCATACAGGGCAGCGGGCAAATGCAACTCGACGACAACCTGGTCGATGTAAAAGAAGGCACACTTATCAAGGTACTGCCGGCAAGTAAGCGTGCGATTCGCGCCAGCACTGATGCTCAGCTCGTGTATCTTTGTATCCAGGCAAAGGAAAATAGTCTGGAACAATACACCAAAGGTGATGGCATCATAAATAACGATATCGACTGGATCAATAACTAATCAATCAGTACAACGATCCGATTAAAATTCGGTGCTGACTTTTCCAGTTTTCGAATTGACGTGGTACCAATTAAAAGTGGCAGTATGACCAGATTCCGCGTCATCCGGAACGTACTCGTAAACGTGTACGACCAGATCTGCACCTTCCTTGCGATCGAATTCGAGTTGCGCGGTCACACCTTTTCTTTTTGCACTTTTAATACCCTGCAAAAATTTCTTCACTTCCGGACGAGCAGCAACGATAGTCACTGCTCGTTCTTCCGTGATTCGTGCCACAGGCTTCGCCCTGACGGCGCGTTTGGTAGTTTTCGAAACAGACTTGCTTGACGAAGCGGAACTGTCAGCTGCTAACGCTTGAACATCCAGATTCCCACCACTTATTAAAACCGCCGAACACACAAATACATGTACTACGTTTCTTTTCATCAGAGCTTCCTTCGTCAACAGGCTCAGAATTATAGTACGACCAAAATTAGATTTTGCTCCGAGAACTTTCCAAGGGGTTCAATTTAACGAGACCAGGTGCTATATTTAACGATATGGTTAAACATTGCCACCTGCGACCGATCCGGACAGCCAACTCGGGACGGTAACGATGGTCGTATTCATAAATAGTAGGATCCATCAGACACCCGTGCTACGGGTTCCAGCCGGAAAGCTCCAAAAGAGAAAGCAAGAGGATGCAATGCTGAAGAAAATCGTGATCGGAGTTTTAGCAGTCGTGGTCGCGGCCGTGGGCACTATTTGTGCTCTAGCGGCAACAAAACCGGATGTATTTCGCGTCGAGCGTTCTGCAACGATTCAAGCGCCGGCTGAAAACATCTACGCGCTCATCAATGACTTTCATAAATGGAATCAATGGTCTCCGTTTGAAAAACTCGATCCGAATATGAAGCGTACATTTAGCGGACCGGAAAGCGGCATAGGCTCTGTATACCAGTGGGATGGCAACAACGACGCCGGGTCCGGCCGAATGGAAATTGCGGAGGCCGAATCACCAAAGAAAATTCGCATCAAGCTCGATTTCACAAAACCGTTTGAAGCAAACAACATCGCAGAATTCGTCATGGTGCCCGAAGGCGATGCCACCAAAGTGACATGGTCGATGGAAGGAAAAAACAACTTCATGTGCAAGGTCATATCCGTTGTTTGCAGCATGGATGACATGGTCGGAAAGGAATTTACGACTGGATTGAATAATCTCAAGGCAATCACAGAAACACCAAAATCGTAATCATGGTTAAACACTATTCCGAACAGCTTGATAGAACTTTTTTCGCGTTGTCAGATCCGACGCGCCGCGCGATCATCGGTAACCTCGCAGCGAAAGGCGCATGTTCAGTGCTTGAACTGGCAGAGCCCTTTGACATGTCGTTGCCGGCAATTTCGAAACATCTCAAGCTTTTGGAGAATGCAAATCTCGTTACTCGCGTGCGCAAAGGTCGCGTGCATTATTTAACTCTGGTTGGAGAACCTATGTCCGAAGCCAACGACTGGCTCGCTGCCTATCAAAAATTCTGGAGTCGGCAGCTTGATTCATTTGAAAAATACCTCACATTGCAATTAGAAGGAGATGAAGATGACGACGACCACGAAGGTTCAAGAAACGACGCTGGAAATAACCAAGACACTGAAGGCACCCGTGGAGAAGGTTTATAAAACCTGGACGGAACCAGAGCACATATCAAAATGGTTTGGCTGCGGAAAAACTGCCGAAGTGAAAGTCGATCAAGACCTGCGTGTCGGCGGCAATTTCAGAGTCGAGATGCATTGCACCGACGGAGAGGTTGCAGTGGTTCACGGAACATACAAAGAGATCATCGCGAACAAAAAACTTGTGTACACATGGACCAACAATTCAGTCGAATTTCCAGCGGAAAATACATTGGTAACCGTAGAATTCATCGCAAAAGGAAACGAAACAGAACTAGCGCTCAAGCATGAGAACTTTACGCGACCTGTTTCTGCACAAGGTCACTCAATGGGATGGGGCGCCTCACTGGACAAGTTCGAGTCGTTATTCAATTCGTCAAAATAGCGTCACATCAAGTCTGTTCAATTTTTTCAAACACCACACACGCATATGAAGGAGAACATAATGTCCCACGCGGCAACAAAAAATAAATCCGGTATTCAACATGTGATTCCACATTTCATTCGCAAGGACGCGGCTAAAGCGATTGAATTCTACAAGAAGGCCTTTGGCGCCGTGGAATGCTACCGCCTCGCAATGCCTGATGGCAACATCATGCACTGCGACTTGCAATTCGGCGACTTCAACATCTACATCTGCGAAGAATTCGATCCAGCCGGTCGCACGTTCGACCCACAAACGGAAACAAATTCCCACGTATTGATTCACTTGAAAGTCGAAGATGTTGATGCCGCTTACGCGCGTGCCATCGAAGCTGGTGCCAAAGGACTTATGCCACCACAAGATATGTTCTGGGGAGATCGCTACTCTCGCGTTATCGATCCGTTTGGTCAACCATGGAGCCTAGCCACTCACAAAGAGGATCTGACTCCCGAGCAGATTCACGAAAGAATGCTTGCAGCTCCACCTTGCGGCGAACAAAAGTAGTAACCCCAGGGCGAAATTTTCAACGCTTCGCGCCAACTAGTTGTCTAGAGCCAGAGCCTCTTGAACACAGGAGTTTGACTAATCCAAACTACAAAAGCCACTCCTGATGAACGGGGTGGCTTTTCCTTCGTGCGGGTCCGCGCGCGCTGATTCTCATGACTTCTCAAGCTTGCGTTTAAACCTCTTTAAAATTGTGGTCCCTGAAAGCCTTGCAGTGTCTGGCTTGCGGTAGATAGCAATTGTTTAATTACGAGAGTTCAAGATTTAGATGATATCCTCTTATGCGTTAAACACCGTTAGCAAGCTACTTAACAAGTCCCGTGCAACGACAAGCACACAAAAATATCCGCCTGGCAGCTCCATGGGTTGTCGCTATCCTCACAGTTACGACCAATTGCTGTGGAGCTACTGCATTTCCTAAGCAAGAGAAAGAAGACATTACTCAAAAGGAATTCGCAAAACCAAGCGGCGATTTCGTAAAAGATTTTCAAGGCAGCAAAAGAGAGTTTATTAAAGAGTTTGGGTTCGATGCCGATAAGTCTCATGACACCGCAACTCCGGAAGAAATCATCGCAGAAAAAAAGAGAATGGCAGAAGCCGAATTTAAGCGGAAGCTGCAAACCGCGAAGCTGCCGGAATCATTCGATTTAGCTGTTAAATATCATCAGTTCGGCGATTTAGAAAAGGCGATTCCGTTTTATAAACTAGCACTGACTCAAGATCCCAAATTCCAATCGGCCTACAACAACCTGGCGCTTGGTCTACTTGAACGCAAAGCCGAAGGCGATTCGGACGAAGCAAAGGAATTGTTGGCCCAGTCAGAAAAGGTGGCTAGTGAGGAAGTTTCGCCAAAACCAGAGGGTGAAGGTGAGGAGCCTGCAGCGCCAAGTCCAACTAAAGCAAAGGTTGATGAAAAGCTTTTCGTGCTCGGTCTGGTTAGCGAACAGAGCGGTGACTTGCCCAAAGCCGCTGAGTACTACCAACAGTTCATGAATCAACAACAACAGTCGACAAACTTGGTACTCATAAACCATCTGTCCTCGATGCTCACCAAGATGGGCAACTTCAACGGCGCTCGCGCGGTTCTAAAACGCGGAATTTTGTCCGCTCCCCCCGAAGAACATATGAAAATCCTGTACGAGGCACTGACTAACCTTGACAATAAGACAAAAGCAAATAAGGTAGAATAAGTAGACCTGCGAGCAAAAGTTCATTATGAATCGCTCGAAAAGAAATCTACTGGCAGTCTCTTCTACCGCGTTTGTTTTATTAATAGCGGTAAACTTTGCATTACCTGTCACTGCCGCACAGCCCAAACCCGGACTGCCACCAAATACAGTGGCAAAACAAAACCGCACTTCACCATCCCGCAACCAACCCGCTATTGAACTTCTGCAAACGCATGCGATGGGCGGTCCGCAGCGGGTTGTATTCTCAAAAGACGGTCTGAGACTGGAAAATCCCAACACAGGCGTAGTGATTTTATCTGAGGCGCCATACACACATGTGTTATGGTGCAATCCGAAAAAGAAATTGTTCTATCGCATTGCGACGGAAAAATCTTTGCACCGAATGAACTCAGTTAAACTGGTTTTGGAGACAACCAGTGAGTTTAGTGACATACCGTTTGAACCACCGGTGGAGACCACCGTAATGGGCAGACCTGCTCTTTTGTACCAGAAACACACTCCTAAAAAGAGTTGGCTTAAGTATTGGGTTTTGAAAGAACCGAAAGTACAGGATGCTGTCCTTAAGCAAGTCTGCAACTTCAGCGGAAGCCTTCCAAAGTTAGGAGGTCTACCCCTTAACTGGCATCAGTACGTAACGAAAGCAGATATGTTCAACGAGGTAGATCGCGACGCTAAGCCAGAAGTCCACGAATTCTTCGTAACCAAGTCCGTGAAAAACATTACTGTTCCGCACTCGCTTTTCACCTGCCCAAGTGATTACAAAGAAACAAAAGTACGCAACGACGTAATGTCGAGCAGCATTGGATACGGCTCTTTCAAAGACTTGATAAAGTCTCCTGATTTTCTGTTTCAATCATCGTCGAAAAAACTGAACGGCGATTCAAGCAAGGAATCTACCAAAAGCAGCGAAAAACACAAGCAACAAAACTAGTTGGAAAACGGGTGCGATTACTGCGTGCCTACGCCAGACTCCAGCCGTCGATCCGTAATGATTGGGAAGCAGCTACTGAGCGGCTTCGACGCAGTCGGCTTTCTGGTGGCAGCGCGATCTAAAAGTAACTCTTACCGGGAGGACATTCGCGTCGCGAGAATGCCTCCTGATAGTCAGGTTCAAACAAATCAACGATTTTGAAAGTTCCCGATGTAACCCAATTTCCCTGCTTCCAGGAGCCATCCGATTCTAGCTTCTTCTCGATCGTCTGGCTGAGCACAAAAGCCTTTCCCCAGAAGATCCACTTTCCATCAACGTTTTCCACCAGGTAAACGCGCACAGGATCAAGATGGAAAATTCGAGCACCATCTTTTTCACAAAATTTGAAAGTCTTTTTTGCAACGTCATCAAGACGAACAGGTTTTCGAACATGGTCGTCGCGTTTCAATAAGTCCGATGGAAAGCCTTGTTCTGCCGTGATTAACAGAGTGTCGTTTAACTCCAGGTTGCTTCCCATCTAGAACTCCTTTTTCGTTTTAAATAGATCGCGGTGCATGATTCAAGAAATCGCACCAGCATTTTCAGAACACATTGGTATCGATTGCGTTTTCTCCGATATCAAATCTTCGATGCTTGAGTCGGACAAAACGCGCTCAACCACTGTAATTGCGTCGTTTAACTTGTGATGCATTGGACAGAGATTGACGCCGTGATTCGGTAAATTAAGCGGACAATAATCAATTCGCTTCATCGGATCGACTGCATTCATCACATCAAGTACAGTGATACTCCCCGCAGATTTTGCTAATCGAGATCCGCCATTTACGCCTCTTTGCGACGTTATGATACCAACTTTATTGAGTGACTTTATGATCTTCGCCAAATATGGTGCGGGCACCTTGGTGACTTTAGCAATAAACTCAGTCGTCAAAACCTTGTCCGAATTCATCGCCAGGCACACTGTCGCTCGCAGGGCGTAGTCTACACTTTGAGAAAACATGCCTCTATCCTTGATCGAACAGCGCTTGCAGATCGACGATCAATCCATCAAGGTCATCGATGTGGCACATGCTTTCGCAAAGTACCAATTCAGTGTCCAGAATGCAATCATCACATTCCGTCGGAACATTGACTCCGTGTTTTTCAAACACCTCTACCGCATCGGGGCGCTCGTCCAATATTTGTTTAACTGTTGTTTCCGTAGTGATTAACATTGTCCTGTCCTCCAGGCTTCATTCTTCGATTCTGGAATTCTTTATCCATAATTCCAGTATACTCTCAAACACATATACCGTCAAGGGCTACGCTCTCGCCACCTGAACGGCAGCGACGCGTCCTCATATATCAATATTGGACTATCGCCGTGTGGCTAATTCTTCTTCTCGGGCTTCTTGAAACTGTAGTCCAGCAGTTCGGTCACGGAGCCGACTGGTCCGGATTGAGTCGCAGACTTGATTAGTCCGACCCAATTGGCAAACCAGTACGTTTTGGTCACTGGAGCGCCGCCTTGCAAGACCTTCGTCACAACTTTCATCGTACTGAACTTTCCAGCCGGAACAAAAATATCCTCGGGACCGAAGACTTCAGCGTTGTCTTCGATATCCACGCCCATCATACCTCTACCTGCCCACTTCCATGTATCGCCCTTGGATAGCGGGTTTTTCAAGAATTGATAAAACGGAACGTAATTCACTACCGCGTTGGCATTCTCACCAAACTGCTCTTTCTGGCGCAGTACAAGCCCGGTCGGCTTCGAGTACCAGTCATGAATCGGTGTCGTACTGGTCGTATCGACTTTATAGAGAATCGTTTCGTCAGGCTGCTTTTCAGCACTCACGACCTTCATCATGAAGTTGGTCTGCTTGCCCTCACCGGTCGTAGATTGATATTTCCACCAATCGTTGACGCGCAGCGGAAAGTAATCCGGAGGCGGCGGTTCTTTCTTGACGACAGGTTTTGGCGCAGCGCCCCCAGCTTTCTTGGCAGCATCAGCCGGCAGAGACATCGTTAAGGTCAAAGCGACGATTGAAACCACAACTTTCTTGAACATTTTTTTCTCTCTAGCAGTCGAGTCGAATCGACATTATATCCGCCTGAAAAAATTTTTTTTGGCGGTTCACCTTCACTTCACGTTGACGGAAGTATATTGATTTTGCTGAATACAACAGCACACTATTTTGAAAATTCAACTCGCGAAAACTCTGGAGGGCGCCATGTATCCTTCATCATCTCCGATTGCCAAAACACTATTGCCACTGGTGGCAAACGAACCGCAAATGACAGAGCAGCTATCGCGTCGTCTCCGCGCGGCAGCGGAGAAAATGCAGCGCACTGGTCTGGAGTACAAGGACCTGGTAGCAAAACAATCGGCACCAGAGCCAATGCCGCTGGTAATGTTTTATCGAACTAACCGAGACGGCAGTGTTGTTACTTTAGATTCTGCAGGCAGAGTAGTGTCGCTGGAGAGCAGCGGTAAAAAAATATATTCCTATGTGTACAAAAATGGCAAAGATAACGAACCAGCGCGGATAGAGTTTGCAGACGGAACGGTGCTTGAAAAACATATAGATTTCGACTTCAGCAGTGTATCTCGCGCGATGTGGGTCATGAAGCCTAAGTCTATAGCGGATGAAAATTTGGAATTCCGTAACGCAACACTGATTGTGCGTAAAGATGGTTCCTTCAGTATCAAGTATAAGTGTCAGATTGCGTCGTCCATTACAAGAGAAGATGTGCTGCGCGAAATCAGTTATAACGCCAGAGGAAGAAGAGTAACTGAATTCGTAAAATCGGTTGCCACCCGGATCGGTCCAGGCAACTCGGTTGTCTTCAAAGAAATCTATGTTCGCCGAGCACACAGAGAAGAGCGACTCGTTTAAAACGTCAAGCAGCCGATTTCGGCTTGAGAAAGCTATCTCCGAGTGTTAGAATCGCGATGGGATTGTTTTGCGGGAACGTACTCTGGGCGTGTAGATCGCTCGACCACGCTTCCCGGCGATTCGCGGATTTGGTGGCTTTCGTTTGTTTTCAAATTTGACGATTGCAAAAAAGGGACTGATACTAATTGTAGTACCAGTACTTGGTCTCCTCCTTTTTGGCTTATCCCTTTCCGATTCGCTGGCAAAGTCAGAACGTCAAATTAGAGATCTGCAACGCGCCAAAGAAGTTGTTCTCGAACTCAATCGATTCGAGACCCAAGTAGCCCAATCCATATTGATCATCACGGATCCCAAACATCAAGATTCAGCAGTGATGCTCCCGGAAATCAGGAAGTTAAAGACGATTTTTACCTCGGGGCAAGGATGGAAATCAATCGACGACTTGGACCCGGAGCTAAAGGAAGTCGTTGAAGACTCAATCTCTATGCGTCAGTCGATGCTCAAATTCATAACCAGAGTCGAAGCAGTCGTTTCAGACCCGACCATAAGCGTACACGAACGACCAAGGCTCATTTCTACACGCTCGCTGGCTGCAACAATCATGAGCAGTCACGATCTGGCGCAAAAAGTGGTTCAACTGGAATCAAGATTTCGAAGCGAGGAACCAGAACAAATTGCAATTCTGAAAAATAGCATGCTGCTGAATGTAGCTGTGGGTCTCGCCGTCGGTATCTTTGTATCTTTTGGGCTGGCAATCTTTTTCACGAGGGATATCCTTCAACGACTGCGAATCATTTCGGAAAAAGCGCATCTGGTTTCCGCCGGTAGATCGTTGCCGCCACCACAGGCGGGGCGCGACGAAATCGCCCAACTTGATGCAGTGCTGCACGAAACGAATGCCATACTGCAAGAAACAAGGCGTAAGGAAGTAGCGATTCTCGATAACGCCGCTGATGTAATTTGCTCGCTTGATGAACGCTTCAGGTTTGCCGGCATGAGCGCAACAGTCGATAAAATTTGGCGCTACTCACAGGACGAACTATTGGGCAGTCCTTTGATTTCAATTTTGACGAAGCAAACACACGCAGAAACTATCGCTGCGTTGGAGCGCATCGCAAGCGGTTCTCACGAGGGCGAGTTTGAAAACATCGTTCGATGTCACGACGGAAATTTCAAGAATTTCTCGTGGAGCGTGCGCTGGGCGCCAAAAGAAAAAACATATTTCTGCGTTGCGCACGACATCACAGAACGCCGTGCCATGGAAAAGTTGAAGCAACATTTTTTGTCGATGGTAAGCCACGATTTACGCGCACCAGTCACAGCGACCGGGCTGAGCATCAGCCTTCTGATGTCTGGAAAACGAGGACAACTTTCTGATGATGTCTTGAAGATTTTGGCAAGAACGGAAACAAGCATTTCCAGATTGACTGAACTCGTCAATGAATTGCTCGAATTAGACAAGCTTGAAGCCGGAAAACTTACTCTTGAAAAAACTATTGTGAGCGTTTTCGAAGTTGTTACGGCCGCAAAGGAAAACCTCGAATCGATGGCGATATCGGCGCACGTCAACATCAAGGGACCCAGCGGCGACGCTGCGGTTTTCGGTGATGAAGGACGGCTTGTCCAGGCGGTTACCAACTTGCTCTCAAACGCAATTAAATTTTCTCCCAGAGACGGGATTGTTGAACTTGCTATCGTCAAGGACGGAAACGTGATCGAAATTAGAATATCCGACCAGGGTCCTGGTATCGCCCGGGAAGACGCAGTGCTTATTTTCGATAAGTTTCGTCAATCGCATACAGCAAAACAAACATCCGTAAAAAGCACGGGGCTCGGATTGGCAATTGTAAAAGCTATCGTTGAAGCGCATGACGGCAGCGTAGGAGTCGATAGCGAACCCGGCAAAGGCAGCACGTTTTGGATTCGACTGTCTGCCGACACGGAGGGCTCTCCGTGAGACTAAAAAGTCGTGGCGCAATTATCGTAGCGATACCGCTAATTTGCATGATGGTGATTGCAGTCAAGTTTACCTCGGACTATTTAAACATACTGAAAGAAGTCGAGAATCAGTCCCGCTCTCGCGATTTCATAGGCGACTGCTATGCGCTCGAAAGTAAACTCATTGAGACCTTCTGCGATTTGCGCATGAACGCAGACGGCAACGGAATGATCGATCGTGCAGCTTCGCTTAAAAGCCTCCGCGAAGTAAACAAAAGTGTTCAAGCAATAAGCAATACAGCAAAAGGCGATCCATCAAAGGCACCGTTAATCGAAAAATTGACACACCTGTTCGTTGAAGTAGACACGTTTTTCACATGGTTCGTGAGTGAGCAAGAAAAGGGTCCCCGGCACTGGCAACGGATCAACAATGATTTTCCAGTCAGACTGGTAGCCGTAAGCGATAGGTTTTTAAAAGTATTCGGAGCGCTTGTTCGAACGGAGGAAGGCAAATATTCTAACGAAGATACTCTTGCTCAATGGAAAGATATAAAAACCAACTTACATCTGTCGATGGCAGTCAGTGTCTTTATTGCCATACTTCTCGGCATCATCTACGCGATGACAATAAAAGGACCGTTAAACCACATCAGTGAAACATGTCGCCGCATCGCGATGAGAGAGCCTCCAATTGCACCTCTAAAAAGTCGTGACGAGCTTGGCGAACTAGACCGTCTTACACACTCGCTAGGTCTCGCCGTGACCAAAGCACTCGCTGATGAAAAGGCGATGATCGAAAACGCGCGCGACTTGATTTGCACACTCGATTCGCAAGGCCGATTTCTCAAAACGAACAGCTATGCAATGGAACTTCTCGGAGTACCGGCGGAAGACATGGTTGGCAAATCGCTGATGGACATCTGCGGTGACGATGACGCAGTGCGAGCCGACGATGAATTGAGAACATCGAGTCAGACGACCGAGATGCGCACATTCGATCTGTCTTTGAACCGGAAAAATGGAGACCCGGTCGATACGCGTTGGTCATGCGTCTGGTCCGAGCGCGAGCAAAACTTGTTTGCCGTCGTGCATGACATTTCAGAAGAGAAAAACATTGAGCGTTTAAAACAAGATTTCGTGGACATGATTAGCCACGACCTGCGCAGTCCGCTCACATCGATGCTCGGCTCCCTGAGCATGATCGCGGCCGGTGCGAAGGGTCCACTTCCCGAGGAAGCCGGAAAAGAGGTCAATTCCGCGGTCAACAATGTGGAACGCCTGGTGGACTTCATCAACGATTTGCTCGATTTCCAAAAGCTAAAAGCCGGCAGAATGCAGCTAGAGCTTGGTCCGGTGAATCTCAAAGACGTAGTCGACGAATCCCTCGAAACGGTCAAAGATTCGATTGAAAACAAGGACCTGAAGGTTGTGTTACCATCCAAAGGCGCCACCGTTAGTGGTGACAGAAATAAACTGATTCAAGTCGTCGTCAACTTGATTTCCAATGCAATTCGTTTTGCGCCACCCGGCAGTTCAATTACCATTGAAGTAGAACATCTTTCGAACAGTTTGGTCGAGATGCGCATCATAGACACGGGTCCTGGCGTTCCGGAAATTTATCGAGAGCAAATTTTCGACGCATTCGCGCAGTTACCGTCGCAGAATTCCGAGGAAGGCACTGGTCTCGAATTAGCAATTTGTAAATTAATCCTCGATGCACATCAGGGCGAAATCGGCGTGAGAGGAACATCTATTCAAGATTTGCGAAGTCAATCCGGCACTAAAAGAGTAGAGGTAAATCCAGACAGCGGAAGCATTTTCTGGATCCGACTTCACGTAGGCTAAAATTCGGATGTCGACTATCTACTGATTGATGACGCTCGTGACTCTTCACGTGGTGCCTCAAGTCCCTACTGTTTTTCAATAGCTGAAACGAATTCAAATTCAGCGACACCCGGCACGGCCGGCTGCGCTGCAAACAAATCACCAGAGTGCGGAGCCTCTGCCAATTGTTGAGGAGTCAAGTCCATAATCGCCGAGGTGATGTATAAAATCGAAAAGTCATCGCCACCAAATGCGCAACTAGTCGGTCGAGGAACAGGAGTCTCGATAGCTTCCACCAGCCGTCCATCAGGAGCATGGCGTGTCACTTTCCACCCGTCCCAGTGACACAACCAGATGAATCCTTCTGCATCCACGGTCAGTCCATCCGGGTAACCATCTCTCTCTTCCACTACAAAGAGTGGTCGCTTGTTTCGTATCGTTCCATTTGCGAGATCGAAATCAAACGCAAAGACCGCTCTTTGTATTGAATCGGACAGATACATCACCGAATCGTCAGGACTGAAGCCGATCCCATTAGAGAGCGACAAGCCTTTATCCATTTCAGAAATAGACAGATCATGATCGAGTTTATAAAACGAACAAACCGGTTTTTGATCCTCACGCAGCATGGTCCCGGACCAAAATCTTCCCGAGCGGTCGCATGAGCCGTCATTGAAACGCATAGAACGATCAGGCAGTGGATTCGCAACAACTTCGAAGTTGCCTGCCTCGAAATCGATGAAAGCAAGACCGTCTTCGACGGCACCAATCAAGCCACCACCTTCACGAAGACCCAGGGCACAAATCCATTGTGAGAACTTAGTAGTATCACGTTTGCCACTTGCTGGATACCACCGATGAATATTGCAGCCGACGATATCGATCCAGTACAGAGCACTTTCTCGCGGCGACCAGAGAGGTCCCTCGCCAAGCTGCGCTCCTACGCTTAAAACTTTTTCTGCTTTCACGTTAGTACCTGTACTGCGAATGCGGCGTGACCGAGCGAGTCGACTCAGTAACTTTGATAAAGAAAGTCTACTCGCATTTTGATATGCTTCTGTGAAACCAATGGACAATATTGGATTGGAGCATTTTCATGTGTCGGCTGATTCTCTGCTTCCTCTCTTTAAACCTTCTTCTATTCAGTGTCACCACTGATGCCGCCTATGCGCAAAAAGTCATACAAAAAAGCCATCTGGTAAACAGACCACGTCAAGAATTATTCTCAGTGGTCAAGATACACGAACTCACCGACGAGACAAGAGAACTCGCTCAGCAATTAGAAATTCTTCCGCTGTTGGAAGAGCTTTATGATTTGAGCAGAACGAATACGTCTCCCCGGAGATCAGAACTAAGATCGAAAATTTTGGAAACCATTCTGGAAGCATCATTCGACGCAGCCAGCGTTCAAGCCGAGGCTGACAGAGAGCAAGGACGCTTAGAAGCGCTGCAAGACCTTTTTACTGCACGTCGAGATCGCGGCATCGAACTAAATAACGCAACTAATTTCATCGCTTCCGGCGTACTGAACACCGTCGGTTCAATACTTGGATTTTCAGAGAAAACGCCACCGTTTCCCGGTAACTTAAACCAGATGTTATCCGGTGTCGTACAGTCCGGGATGTCTACTTATTCGTTGAAACAACAATCCGGTCCGAAGAGTAATGGTCAAGGCACACCGACAATTCTGGCGGAGCTGTTCGGTCGGCCAATCGATAAGGACACAACATATCCTGAAAGCGTCTGGCGATTTTTTCACAGTAAGGCTCCGGGTGAAAAGGAATTATCAAGAGTCGAGGTTCTCGAACACGATTGGGTACTTCGAGGTCATTTGGAACCGCCTGGATCGAAAAGAACAAAAGAAAAAATCGATATGGTTTGTGGTATCGCCACTAGTGGCAAAGCAACCATGACACTCGACGACTTGAGTGACGAAATTTCTATGATTGCCGATGTTTCCACTGTTGCTGAACTGATGGTTTTGGAACTGCGCGATTTGATCAGATTGATTGACTCCGATATCGATCTCGACAAGCAATAAAAATCACCGGAGTTTTCTGGTCATTCGCCAGTTGATCGAACAAGTTTGAACCAGAGAAAACGTCTCGGAAGATTCTCAATTGACCAAATTATTTTCGAAGGTGAAACTTCGGTGAATGGAACTGCTGACAAACCTGGTTTTAATTGAGAACATGCTTAATCGCCCGAGCGCTCGGCCCAGTCTTCATTTACAGCTTCATAAGCATCATCCTGTTGCGAACGATGACACGGAAACGCCCCACCCGCTTGGCAATGCTCGAATAATGTAGGAAAATGCACACCGGCATCTCACGACGGTAGTCAACAATTGTCCACCACACCAGAAGATTCAGATTTCGACACGCTCGAAGCTGCATATGCAACCGCACCAGGGCGAGGCGATGAAGCGGGGCGCATCCGCAGAGGATTTCGCTCGTGGTACCGTCCGTTCGTGCTCGCGCATCGCATTCCAGTAGTTAAGCGAGTATGGCTGTACGTTGCAGTCATGGCGCTTTATACGTTTCTCGTGGATTGGATCGCGCAGGAAAATTTTCCATCGCACGTATTTAAGGAGTTCAGCGCTGTTTCCGCGACAGGCATTATCCTCGGTTTGCTTCTGGTTTTCCGCACCAACTCAGCCTATGAACGTTGGTGGGAAGGACGAAAACTTTGGGGACAGCTCGTCAACGATTCAAGAAACCTATGTTTGAAACTGCGCGCACTGGATGGCATTCGGCAGTCGGAAAAGGTCCGCCTGGGTGAGCTTGTAATTTCATTTGCTTACGCGTTGAAACACCATTTGCGCAACACTGCTCCAAGCCGGCCGCTGCCGGGTGTCGGCGTAGTGCCTGAAGACGATGCCAAAAACCTGCCGGTTTTTGTTGCGGGAAAAATCTTCGAGACTCTCTTCAAATGGCGAAAAGACGGGCACATCGACGGAATGACCATTCTGCAATTTGACATTCACGCAGCTGCATTTATGAACATTGCCGGCAGTTGCGAACGTATCAAAAACAGCCCGATTGCAATCTCTTATCGCGCATTCATGAGACAAGGTATCGCGCTCAACCTGCTTGCCATGCCGTGGTACATGTCCCAACAATTTTCTGTTTGGTGGTGCCTACCGATTATTTTGACCTCGACATACTTTTTGATTGGTATCGAATTGATCGCTGAAGACATCGAAGATCCTTTTGGATACGACGGCGACGATCTTCCTCTCGATAATATTTGTGCCGGCATTCGCGGCACAGTTACTCAGATTCTAAAAGTTGAAAACGACAGCGAATTTACTCGCTCGATGGATCTGCCAAACTTCGATTTCCTGAAGGGCACCTAAGAAACCACTAAAGCAACGGACCGCCTTAGTTCAGATCAACCATCGAACCAATGTTGGGTGCATTCATGACGCAACAGAAAGCGCTGAATCGATCCTAATCGATTCAGCGCTTAGATGGATGTAGCTGAACTGACTACAGTTGAGTTGACTACTCTGCTCGCTTCTCAAGCTTGTGCTTTGTGATGCTGGTGCTGATGCGGTTCAGCTTCTTCTCGAGCTTTGTTGTGTCTTCATAGCTGAGCTTGCCGTTGTTCTTACTCATCATTTTCTCTTTGTCTTCTTGCACATCAGCGAGTTCGTCTCTAAAGTGATTCGCTTCTTTGAAAGTCAGTTCCTTTGCACGTTCCGCTTTAGTGATGCGAGTCTTCAACGCAATCTGACGCTGATAGATTGTGTACTTCTTCGCGTCCGCCGACGAAAAGGCTCCGGCAGTGACGACTGCGGCGATGACCAGGGCTGATACCAAAAATCTCATGACAATACCTCTCTCATTTGAACCCAACATTTCTTGCGCTCCAATTTCTTCTTAGCGCATTTGTTTTGAGGTGAGGATGCAATTGTGATCAAAATAAACAGCGCTCATCCGGAGATGAGGCGCTGTTGAGCTTTTACTCTTTAGACAGTAATTGCCAGTTGTTGGATCTGGCTAGGCAGCCATGTCGATTCGCTGCAACATGTGCTCGTTTCGGATCTCAGCTACCACACGAGTGACGGTCTGAGTGAAGGAAGCATCAAGTTGAACCATATTGTTCACAGCATCAATGGCAGTTTGAACATGACCAAGGTTTTCGACATGATTCACCAAGATTGCCTCGGCAATCGTAATTTCGAAATCGTTGATCAGGGAGGATTCCAGATCGGTTTCTTCCTCGACTATCAAGCGAGCCTGTCCATTGAGCTCCGCGGATTGCAGAAGTCGCACAGCCATCCGAATGGAATCAATCTCTTCAATTACTTGATCCAGTGAATTTCCAGTGACACTCACCATGGACAGAACCCGAGCCGCCTGTTCGAACGTAAACTTGGTGGAGATCATTTTCTGCAGGTCGACCGCCGCATCCACCACATATGATGGCACTAGATTGTAGGCGGCAAGAAGTTGTCCGTACTGCAAGTCGCACTCGATTCCTAACTCCGCCAGCACGAGACTGTCTTCGTGAGTAATCAATTTTGCTGCAACTAGCAATTCACCGATTCGAGGTGCCGCTGCGGAGTTCTCTTCTTGACGAAGACCCAGTGCGACGAGCAATGATTCGAACGAACGTCCCTCTTTTTCGATTGCACGAAGAGCTCTAACAGCGTCATAGAATGACAAATGTCCGTCTCGGAGAAGAATCTGAAGGTTGAAACAATTTAGAAGCGTTGCTTCAGAAAGATATTCCAGGTGCATTAATGACTGGCCGATCGGATAGCAGGTTTTATCGGCGTATCCGATAGCTTGTTTCATTCCGTACTCATTGACGATATCGGCAGCCAAAATGAGCTTCGCAAGGCGACTGAGAGTGTTATCGTTCATTTTGATGTCGTTCAGCTTATACGCTTCTTCGATCGTGACTTGATGAGCATGTGCAGCCCGCAACAGCTGCTTTGCGAGCCGCTCAGGAATTGTCGAAGTTCTGATCGCTCTTTGCGTTTTCAACGCATTCTCGAGATCTAAATCGCTGACTTGACCGGTCATAACTAACGCTCGGCCGATTGGAGCATTTGCTTTTTTTGCGATCATCGCACAATCTTTCAGTCCGGTCGCAGTAACTGCACCACTCTCCAAGAGTAGTTCACCAATACAATGTCTTGGTATTCGATTTCGTTGATTTAGCATCATGATAGTAAGCCCCCTAAAAACACGCACGAAGCTTGCCGCTTCACCACCCACAGATGACCCCTGAAACAGTCAACAATTCTGCGAAACGCAACAAGACCCACGTTAGCCCGTGGAACCTTGCGCGACACCTGACTATTCGAGTCAGTCGCAGAACTTATTTAGCGAACGTTTCTGATACGAATAAAACATCCGTAGCACGCGCCAACAAATGCAGTGCGTTAAAACGTTGAAAAATAGTGCGCTTTTTCAGAATTTTAATGGAACAACATCTGTGAGAAAGCTGATGAACAGACATCTATAGGAAATAAGTGTGAATCCACCATCATGAAAGTTAGCAGAACCATGGGTGATATCATTCATGAAAGGTTCTGCAAGAAAATTAGACCGGAAAAAATGGCTGACGGAACAGCGTGTGATTTTCCAACCACAACAAAATGCCGCCCAGCCTCTAGCCAAGCGGCATCTTGTGATCTTACATACCGCTAATAATAGTAGCGATTTGATCTTCGAATCAGCCCCGTCAGGGCTCCGACGCCTGCTCCAACACCGGCTCCAATACCCATGTTACGAACAAAGTGTCTCGACGAGTGTCCATCGTTGTCGCTCAGTAAACTAACACCTGCTCCAACACCTGCTCCGATACCGGCACCCACTAACGCGGGCTTGATTATGCTGGGACGCCGATAATAGAACTGATTGCCGTAACCGTATGAGTTGCTGTAATACGGGTTGACATAGGTCGCCTGTGGATAATATCCATTATATGGATTGAAATAATTACGTGCCTCAGCAGGCTGAGCGAAACCAGAGACGGTCGTCGCCAGCACGGCTAAAGTCAAAATTCCATTTTTAAACGACTTAAGCATTGACTTTCCTCCTTGTAGCGATTGGTATCATCGGCGGTTCCGTAGAGCCATCTCGCAAAACGTATTTAGCTTTTCGTTATCATCAAGCCGTTGTTAATCGGCTCGACATCACAGTTTGACGTCATGCTTAGGACGATGTTCCGCGCACCTTTCATGATGATTTCAACGATCATTTTTTTGATACAAGTGCCCGTAATAAAATTGGTTTTATGATCGATCTGTGTGCAGGCCGAAATCAGCGAGCACCTCAAAACCGCTGTAATAGTCGATCTGCGGCACAGTGCGTGCCGCAGATTAAGCAAGCCACCAATCTTGCGAGCGATTTTGGACTGCGCTACTTATTTTGTGCCGTACTTTTCGCGATCCTTTTTGAGAACGTTCAGAATACTGATCAGATTCTCGTTGACGGGTATGTCACTCTTTCCATAGTGGAAGTTGACAAACTGCCATCTCCCTTTTCGGTATGCGACCTCGGGCGTCACGTCAGGCTTGGGATTACGCTTTCCACCCATAATGGAGTGAACCTCAACCCAGTAGGTTCCGTTCTTCTTTGGTGTCACCTTACTGACGACATATTTATCACCGAAGTCTTGCGCGTTCAAATACGGATCGAAATCTAACCCGACAATCTCACCGGTAACTTTGGCTGAAGCATCAAAATCATCTTTGAGTTTGCGGTAAAGAACGGGATCGAAAGACGATTTCTTACTCTCGATAGCAATCGCTGGTGACGGGGAATTAGCGTTTTTCGTCAATGATGGAACATACCAGTTATAAAAACCTTGAACGAATTTTTTGCAGCTCGCTTGAATTTCCTGAGGAGTATTTCCCTGGGCGTATGCCGGGACGTTAAGACACAAGAAAGCTGCCGCCACTACATGTGATACCACTACTGACTTTCTGAACGATTTGAACTTTGTCATTTGCATAATTGCTCTCGAACGAAGGGATCCAATTTTTAATTGCTGAAGAAAAATCTTTTGCATCTGGCACCTGAACTCGAAAAATCTTCCGAAAATTCTTGGGCTTGCAATTCGACTAACTCAATCACTGCGCGTGCATCGGAAATTAGTGGAGGAGATCCTAGCAACGCCAGAATAGCAGACAGAGCCTAGAAAATTCAGATTTTAGAAATCACTGTATTACTCTTGACAGAATGTAGACGACCGGTCTAATATATTCAAAGAGACCGCAGCGACGTTGACTATGATTCTGGCGCGAATATCGTGCCGGAGTTGTCATCGACTTTGTTTTTTTCTGCGCACATACTAAAATTTGCGCACGTTCACATCAATCGACGTGACAACTATCGAAACGCATTTCGCATTTCGATTGGGTTGGTCGGCGATTCGATCAAGTTCGGTTGCATCCGGTTAACTAAATCAACGGTGGAAGAGTAATGGAATACAGACAACTTGGCGGTTCCGGTTTAAAAGTACCAGTAGTAAGTTATGGTGCTGCCACCTTCGGCGGTGGCGGAGAATTGTTCAAAGCATGGGGCGATTCAGACGTTAAAGAAGCCAGCAGACTTGTTGATATCTGCCTCGACGCCGGTGTCAATTTCTTTGATACCGCTGACATTTATTCGCGCGGTATGTCGGAAGAAATTCTAGGAAAGGCACTTGGGAAAAAGCGTGACGATGTTTTGATTTCCACAAAAGCAACCTTCAGAATGAATGACGGAGCAAACGATCTCGGCTCGTCCCGCCATCATCTAATTAAGGCTTGCGAAGACAGTTTGCGCAGACTTGGGACGGATCACATCGACGTTTACTTCATGCACGGATTCGATGCCCTGACTCCAGTCGAAGAAGTTTTAAGCACTTTGGAAAACCTGGTGCAGAGCGGCAAAGTACGCTACATCGGCTGCTCCAACTTTTCCGGTTGGCATTTGATGAAATCGTTGTCGATATCAGAACGATACGGTTGGTCGAAATACATTTCGCATCAGGCATATTACTCATTGATTGGTCGCGAGTTCGAATGGGAACTGATGCCACTGGCGCTAGATCAGAAAGTCGGAACCATGGTATGGAGCCCGCTTGGCTGGGGTCGCTTGACTGGCAAAATCCGTCGCAACGCACCTCTGCCTGAAGTGAGCCGACTCCACAAAACTGCTGAGTTTGGTCCTCCAGTCAACAATGAATACTTGTACGACGTGATTGATGCGCTCGACGAAGTCGCCGAAGAAACTGGAAAAACAGTTCCACAGGTAGCGCTCAATTGGTTGCTCCAAAGACCTACCGTCGCAAACATCGTGATCGGTGCGCGCAACGAAGAACAGCTCAAGCAAAATCTTGGAGCGATCGGCTGGAATCTCACTGCCGAGCAAGTTGCAAAACTTGACGCAGCCAGCGAGCAAACCATGATTTATCCATACTGGCACCAACGCCAGTTTGTCGAGCGAAATCCGCTGCCGGTGCCTGCTCTGGTGTAATTTCTCCAGCGCATTCAAGGTCGCTTTAGATTCGATTTTTTGAGTCCGACGCGACCAGAATGAGAGCTAAAATCGAACGAACAATATTGGTTCAACAAAAAGAACGTGATGGTAAAACAAAATGGGCGGCACCGCAGATGGTGCCGCCCATTTTCAGAATTAGAACTCTGTATAAGCTAGAGGAGCTTCTGAATGTCCGCCTCGATCTCCTCAGGTTTCACCTTAGACTCGTAACGATGAACTATTTCACCATCTTTATTGATCAAAAACTTAGTGAAGTTCCAGTTGATGTCATCGCCATTGGTCAGATACTTAAAGATCGGAGGCTGGTTTGGTCCCTTCACATCAATCTTGTCGAAGATTTGAAAGTCCACTCCGTAATTCTTTTGACAGAATGCTCCGATTTCTTCGCTCCCGCCAGGTTCTTGCCCGCCAAACTGATTGCACGGAAATCCGAGGACTTGCAATCCCTTAGGCGAAAACTTTTTGTACAGTTCTTCGAGACCCGCGTACTGCGGAGTGTAACCGCATTTGCTCGCGGTGTTGACGATCAACAACACGTGACCTTTGTACTTATCGAAGTTGATGTCCTTCCCATCAAGTGCCTTCGCTTTGAACTCATAAATCTTAGCCATGCTTTTCTTACTGCTCTCCTTATCTCCTGGTTTCGCAAACCCGGGTTGAATATCGTTGAAACAAAAACCAAATGCGGTAGCCAGGGCGACGGCCAACGCCGGAGCCAAATACTTCTTAGACATTTTGTAAACCCTTACTGGTTGTTTTGCTGATCCTGGTAGGCTTTGAGAAGTTCTGCGCGCTTCTTCATCTCGAGTTCATCCAACAGTGCATCATTCTTCTTCGAGATAGCCAGCTCTTCAGCTTTTTTACCGGCATTTTGTTTTTCAATAGCCATCTGCTGCATGCGAAAACGCTCGTGGTCTTCAGCTCGACGGCGGCGCTCGATTTCCTCACGCTTGCGACGCTCCTCGCGCTCTCTGTCCATTCTGGCGAGGGCTGCTTGCTCATTCTGTCTTCTTGTCTTTTCGTCCATTATGCGCTCCTTAAAAACTTTGATCGCACGATCATCGACAAACTTTGAGAATTGCCGAACAGCAGGATAGAACCTCTGACCAGCCTGGTTACGTAGCTCGAAGAGTCAGACAGCGTTGCAACGCCGAAACTCAACAAATGCGTACCAGTCTCATAATGCCCCAAATATGCAGGTTCGAATCGCCGGATTAATATCACTCGCTCTTCCGAATTGGCAGCTTTACGACAAATGTCGTACCGTTCGCTTCATCCGAAATACAAAAGATGGTTCCACCAAAACGCTCTACTGTTTGTTTACAAAGATAGAGACCAAGACCAGTGGAATTGGCACGGACAGTGCCTGAATTGGAACGCGAAAAGCGTTGAAACAGATTAACAATGTCCCCTTCGGAAATAGGCGGTCCCTGATTGTTGACCTCGAAGACCACATCCTTCTCATTAAAATAGGTCTTCACCTGAATTCGAGAATCTCTCGGCGCGTGCTGAAGTGCATTGTAGATTAAATTAGAAACCAATCGATATGTAGCTGTGGGGTCGATGCCCAATAGGGGCATGGGCTCTGCTAAATCCAGGTCGAGTTTGAGCTGCGATGACTCAGCGATGCAAATCCACTCATCGTACTGCTTAGTGATTGCAGAATTGATTGAGAAGCCTTTGCCAAACGCTGGATACTCGCCAGAGTCGCTCCTGTAGGTTTCAACCAATGTGTTCAAAAAATTCAGTAGTTCTAAACTGCTATTGCGAATCGTGGTAATTGATGACACCACTTCCGGTGGCATATCTTTGGTCGAGTTCAGCAAAGCGGACAAAACTTTTTCCTGTCCAGCAACAGGATTTTTTATGTCGTGCGCAACTGCCGCAAGAAACTCTTCTCGAAATTGATTTAATTGCGTTTCGCGCGTGACGTCAATGGCAACAATGATGCATTCTCGTTCTTCACTGTTGGTTTTGTAAAACGGCCATCCGAAAATATCCCAATATGCGTCTTCAGGCGCCCGTGAGATTCGGATGCGCTTACGGAGAATTTGATCGCCTTGCGACAGATTCTTAATCTCAGTAGGAGTAAGATCGGGGAGCATATCGAAGATCAATCGACGACGCAATTTTTCGGGAGTTTGATAGAGGACTCCGGCGAAGTTTTTGTTGCAGTCTCGTACTATAAAAGAATTGTCCAATCGAACAAACATGAGCGGCGCCTTTTCAATGACGCTGCGCAAAACAAACTTTTCCATCCGAGCAATCGAAGTTTGAGCAAATTTACCACGATGACGTTCTATACTCACGAGCAGACGCAACTTAACGGATGCAACTGATTCGTTGGAAGCGATCACAAAGTCATCCACTCCACGCCGCACCGCGGACAGAGCGCCCTCGCTCTTATCTGAATCGGAGAAGATAACGACCGGCAACTCGGGGAACGATTTTTTTATCGCATCGAATCCGGCAAAGCGCTGGGGATCCACCGGGTCGAATGTCAGCACGACGAGATCGCACGCCGCTTTATCGATCTTCTTTATGGCGTCCTCAACGGATATAGCCGAGGTGAATTCGAACTCGTTGCATGGTGTTCGTTCCAACTTATCTAATAGTACGGAGCTGACTCCGCGTGGCGCGCGCACGAGCACAACACGACAGACCCCACCGACAGGGACCTTCAGATCGTCTTCACTGATGTCTTCAGGACGTAGAGTAGGGGACACGTGACGCCTTACGCAGTTTCTGCCGAATGTATTGGATCGACCACGAACAACTTATAATATTTTTGCCCGTTTTTGGTGTCATACACACCTTTTCCCGCGATTGCCAACCTTTCAAAAACGGAAACTCTCACCCAAAAATAATTAGGGATAGCGCTCCAGTGCGCCTTTAGATAGTTTCTTCCAACTTTCTGAAAATTTTGACGTTTCCTTTACGCCTACCTGAATGATGATGAATACATCGAGGGGCGAGGCAACGAACCCCGGGCGGACGAAAGAAATGGAGGGATGAACGGATAACAAATCGGCAAACGCGCGGAGATGCTGCGTATCACCGAGCCAATGAAGAACTGCTGACCACTTCATGAATGGCTGGACGACGGAAGATACGCTGCACACCCGCAAAACTTTGAAATCACAAACATGGAGGGGCCGCACTAACCGAATAGTTATCTTGATCCAAAAGCATTGGACACTGGCACTGGTTGTATCGCAGGGTCATGAGGAGAAGGTGATTGAGAGCATCCGATCCAAGTGAGATACCCAGAAAGTCTGTCCAAAGGTTAGAGTCGTCCGGGAACCAGGAGCCCGGGCGACTCTATTTCTGCAACTAATAGAGTTTTTACAACTAATCGAGAAAACTATTTTCCGGATGCCCGGCCCTTAAAGTCGAGAGAAGCGGAGTTAATGCAATAGCGCTTGCCGCCTGGCGCAGGTCCATCATCAAACACATGTCCGAGATGCGCGCCGCAATGTTTACAAATCACTTCATCACGATTCATCCCGTGCGAGTGGTCGGCTTTCTTCGCGACCGACTGGCCTTGCGGCTTTGTGAAACTCGGCCAACCAGTGCCTGAATCAAACTTATCCTGAGAGTCGAACAAGAGCTCTCCGCAATTACTGCACTTATACTCGCCTGGAGCGTGATTGTTCCAGTACTTTCCAGTGAACGCCGGTTCGGTTGCACTGCATCTGGTGACGTTATATACATTCGGATCAAGTTTACTCTTCCAATAACTGTCGGGATGTTTCGCGTCTTTGCTATCGCTTTTCGCCGCAGAAGAACTCGATTTTGTCGTGGTCGTTGTTTTTGTTGTCGTTTTTACCGAAGTTTTTTCAACATCCTTCTTATCGTCAGCCCAAGCATTCGAACTTGTGAACAACAGAACGATCATCGCGATTGCCAGGAATTTAAACGTCGCCACTTGTGTTAGCCCTCGTCCTACTTCATCTATAAGCCTAACATCCAAACGTAAGACTTTTCGCAAAAAGCCAGTTTGCTGCACACGCATGCCACTAACCGACTCTGGTGCTCTGTAGAACCGCGCTTGGTAAAGACGCTTTGTTCAGACGCGTGGTTCAGAAGTTTTGTACAGACGCCTTACCCAGACGTTTTTAATGGACATTTGAAAGACGTTTTGATAGACGCCACGTCGGGGTGCCTTGTAGGGACGTGTAATAGGGCGTGCTGTCGGGCGGCTGAAGGGCTACTTTTGTAAGCGCCCAAGCTGCTACCACCGCCCTCTTTCTCAACCGAAGCGACCCGACATCGCACGCACGCCCTGTTTTCAATTGGAGACAACATTTCAGGCATCGAATTGTGATCGACACGCTACGTTTAAATTTACGGACCCCGAAGATGACGGGTCCGTGGTGGCGTTTCATGCACGACATCGAGGGAAACCGAAATGACAACAGTTATTTTTTGCAACGAGAAAGCGGGCTCGTACGAGACCTGCTGCGAACAATTGGATGCAATAGCAGACGAACTCGAAGAAGTCACCGGAGTGCCGTCCAAGTTAGTTAATGCCGAAGAATTCACCGACACAGATTTAACAGGAGCGACAAGAGCCATTATTGTCGGCGGCGATGGTACGGTCGGTCGCCTTCTCGGTAAGTTGGCAACTCATCAACCTCGAATTCCAATCGGAATCATTCCAGCCGGAACTGGCAATCTGCTTGCAAAAATGCTTGGTATCCATCCCGAAAAGATAGAGGACCGAGTGCCATTCGCACTCGAAACCATCCGAAATGGCAGAGTAGTATCAATCGATCTCGGCAGTGCAAACGGCGTTCCGTTTGCGCTTGATCTGGGCATCGGTCCGATCGCGATGGCGATCACTCAACCAGAAAAGCAAGAAAAAAATTCTGCGGGTCTGTTGAGCTACGTTCGACCGCTATTGAAATCGATGTTCGAACATCCTTACAAATTCGAAATTAAAACCGGCGGTCATACGTTTCAATGCGTGGCGTCAGCCATTTTTGTGACCAATCCGCAAGAGCTGGGAATCGGTCAAAAGTCCGATGCCACCACATTGCGCAATGGAAAACTAAACTTGATTATCTTGAATCCGCAAAATCTGGATGACTTTGTCGATATTTCAATGCGCTTCGGGTCATGGTTTCTTGGA
This sequence comes from Obscuribacteraceae bacterium (SeqCode), assembly GCA_044225915.1. Lineage (GTDB taxonomy): Bacteria > Cyanobacteriota > Vampirovibrionia > Obscuribacterales > Obscuribacteraceae > JADYXR01. The sequence goes on along the minus strand of JBGAHZ010000023.1, from coordinate 37,816 downwards.
AATACGGAAACCGATAAATTACCTTATCGAATATTCGAAGTCGATGAAGTTGAAATCAGAGCGCTCGAAGAGCTGCCGATTGCGCCAATCCTTGCCGGAGCATTACCCGCAGTTTTTACCCCTTCGCCGGAAGAAGGCACCATTCTTAGTGACAAAGATCAACCGACCACCATGCTGGACGGCGATGTGTTTGGAACGACACCAGTAGTAGTGGCAGCGCTACCACGGGCAGTCGACATTTTCGTACCACTCGAAACAGTGGCATAGACTGGGTTCAATTCATCTTAGGTAGACGTCCTGGGCTGACGCCTAATCGCCGCGTCCGCTTATTTCGAAGCGGGCAAGCATGCGTCGCTCGCAACGAATTGAATGCCTACTCCGCATCGTTCGAGAAATAGATCTAATTCGACTCGAGTGCTTGAGAACGGCTGTCTACCTGGTTTGTCACTGGAGCATCCACGATTTCTTCCAACTGCCGAGCCAGGTTCTCTTTTTTCTGCTCTGACAAAAAGTGTGCATAGTAGTTCCACAGCCACCATTTGAATGGTCGAATACGAAACCGATGGAAACCACACTTCTTCATCTCGGTGTACGCGTTTTGAACGGTCCAACCATCGCGAGAAATTCGATAGATGCCTAGCATCAATCCTGTTCGATCCGAACCATGAAAGCAATGGACGTAAACCGGCTGATTGCCGGCATCATCCACGATACTGAAGAACCTCTCGATATGCGGAGCATGTGGCAATGTCGTATAGTTTAGTGGAATCGAAATAAACTTCAGCCCGATTCTTTCGCATGCGGTTCGCTCCCAGTCGATGATAGAAGTTCTGAACCTCAGACACATAACTGTCTTAATGCCAAGCTGTTTGAGTTCGAGCAAGCCCTCCTCGTCCGGCTGGCCCCCACGCCACAGACCAGTGCTCACTTTCCATACGTTTTTGATATGACTAGTTTTGATTTGTTCCATACCAATCATGTAGCGTAAACACGACAAACCCACGCCTGTGGCAACTTGCTCCTCACTGGTTAAATTCTTGCTTCACAACCGGCCAGTCTCTGTTCAAAGCTGACTATATCGGTTTATAATATTAACTGACCGGTCGGTTGGTTAATTAACCAAGACAGACCAGACATCCCCATACAGTGAGTTTTGAAGAAGATGGCAGATATGGACAAATCCGGGCATGCAGCCGTAACCACCAGACATTTGGTTCCTCCGCCGGACGAGCATTCGAGCATGCCGAATCCGGAAGAATTACTGCTTAATGCTGAGGATGCACCTCCAATTCTGGAAAAACTCTGTATTTTCCCGTTCGACTGGCGAGTAGAAACGCCTCGTTTAATGGAGATCTACGACAACTCGCGCGATCCGGGATGGTCGCCGGCACAGTTAGACTGGGCATCTCTAGATGTCGAGGGAATGACGTTGGATCAACGTTATGCGATCTCATATTGGTTCGCACTGTTGTCCGTATTTGATGCATCAGGTCCTGCAGTGTTTGCCCGAGCCATGATTCATGCATACGAAACGCATGAAGAAGATGCGATCCGCAAATGCTTCTTCTCTGTAACTCGTGATGAAATGAACCATGAAGAGGTTTGTGGCAAAGCGATCACGCTGTTGACACCGAATGGTCCACTGAATCACGATCCGCAAACTACGCTTGGAAAGCTGGCTAAGAACAATATCGAGTGGCTCTATCACAATGGCGCGCGATATTGGAAAGGATACAAAACCGCTGTAGAACATTATCCTATGCCGATCCTGTTCAGCTCGTTCCTTTTCGGAGAAGTCGCATCTTCTACGCTTTTCCACAGCATGTATCAGAACACGACAATTCCTGTGTTCAAGGAAGCTTTCAAAAACATCGGTCGCGACGAAGGCAGACACTTGAGTTTTTGCCTCGCTCTTCTCAAAGAAGTTCTTCCAAAGTTGAACGAAGAAGAGAAAATGACGATTACAAAACAGTTCCGTGCTGGCTTCATTTTCCTCTCCGGAATTTTGTTCGAGCCACCAGGCGAATTCTGGAATTTGCCTCCGACATTCCTCCCTGCACAACGCGCTCTGGAAGACGTTGCCCGCACGGCCGGTTTCGGAATTCTCGACCTCGAAGAACGCAAAGCCAACTGGCGCACTGCGGTCGTCAGATTGAAGACGATCGTAGAGCCGCACGGCATCAAGTTTCCCGCACTTCCGGAAATTGATGTCGACGGTGAAGATGTTGCATTCGATGCCGACAAAATCGTTCCAATATTCTAGATTGAGAGCGTAAAACCATGGCTAGACCGCGTGCGGACAACTACGAGCAAAGGCGGCAGGAGATTCTGGACACTGCCGCCGCCATGTTTGCCGAACGCGGTTACGACGGCACATCGATTGCGGATATCGCGCAGCGATGCGGTGTTTCGAAAGCACTGCTTTATCACTACCATCCGTCGAAAGACAGATTGCTCTACGACATTCTGCAATCGCATTGCCAACTGTTGGTTGACACCGCTGTCGGGTCGATCAAAAAGAGCGAGCCGCCAGACCGCCAACTTCAACAATTGGTGCGGGCTTTGATGAAACTGTACATGAGTTCGCGCGATCAGCATATCGTTTTGCTCAACAACCTTCACTGCTTACCTGAAGGCGAGCAAACCGAGATAAAAGGTTTAGAAAAACGAGTCTTGCAACTAATCAAAGAAATTGTGTCGGAGTTGCGACCGGATTTGGCTGACCCCATGCGAAGTTCGCTCGCGATGTATCTAATGGGTGCGATCAATTGGACCTACACCTGGTTTAAAACATCCGGACCTTACACACCGGGTGAATTCGCCGACGTAGCAACCGGCATGTTTTTAAACGGAATACTTCACGAAACCTCGCTTGCAGAGTCTGTTCGCGTCGGCTGATCGTGAGCAAAAAATGTTCGACTGGTTAACCGGCGATCCGTCTGCGTAAGAACTTGAAAATTCAGTACCAGACCGGATTGTTCTCGGGAACAAACAGATCTTGCCCGTTGTCATTGGCTTTGTTATGAACTGAGCCGATTGGCTCGGGGCGGGCTCTTTCCACATGACTGATGTGGTGTTTCTTATTCCGGGGATCCAATGTTTAGCAAATCACTTTGGTCAATGGCACTACTAGTGCCCTTCTTGATTGTCGCGGTTGTCTGGAGCGTGGCATCAGTTTTTTTATTTCAGACACCGCCGGCACAGAATTTCGTAACCAACAACCATAACATTCATGTCGGAACGCCGGATCTCTCACGATTAGGCGAGGTCGGATTCGAGCCGAGCAATGAAGGAATTGTGACGCATACCGTTTCGCAGCTAAGTAGAACCGACAGCTATGGACCAATCGCACAAAGAATTCTGAGCCAGCAATTTGGACCGCGCAGCTTTACGCGCAACATGGGCGCTCCGATGATGCCTGCATATTCGCCAACGACTTTTAATCAGCAAGGAGCGATCTCGACCGCTGGACAGAATGATTACCTCGCAGCGGTCAGCGCCGATGGCAGCTTCCGATGGTCACCAAACAGATTGCCGCTGCACGTGTACATTTCAGACGGCGGAAGCGTTCCAGGGTATCGCCCCGAGTTTCGTAAAATGATTGCCGATGCATTCAACGAATGGTGCAAGAATTCCCACGGCTTGTTGTCGTGGTCACAGGTCAACAATGCGAATCAAGCTGATATCGTCTGCACCTGGACGAATAGTCCGACAGTTAAACCCGGTAGCGTTGAGGCAGGTCAAACCAGAACGCTAGTTCAAACTAATCGTGATACCGGCGAAGGCCGAATTGTTTCAGCGCAAATCAGCATTTTGACTCAGTTTATGGGCAAGTCGTTTACCAACGACAATATGTATAAGACATGCTTGCATGAAGTTGGACACTCTCTGGGGCTACAAGGGCACTCAGACGTAGTGAGCGACATCATGTACCCGATGGTCAATCCGGCCCAGGCAACTAGTTTGAAACCACGTGATCTAAACACAATGAGACACCTATATAGTGTTGCAGGCTATACGGCTCTGAATTCAACTGGTTCGCAATATCCTGAGATGGGCAGTGTTTTGCCATTCACCGGTGGTGGTGGCACTCAAGAAAATCGAAGAAGCAACCGCAGAGCGAGTAGAACCAGCAACACTCCTTTTGGTAATAGTGAACAAAACCTCCAAGCAGGTGATGTACAGTCGTTCACCGGCAGCGAAAATTCTCAACAAACTGATGACAGTGGTATTACACCGTTCACTGGTTCACAAGATTCACAATCGTCAAATGATGACGGAATAATACCGTTCACAGGAGCAGGCAACCAGGAAGCTTCTGCTGGCATGCCGTTCTATGGTCGAAGAAGAATTCAACAAATGGGCGGCAATGGTATGACACCATTTCATGGACGCGGCGCTAGACAATTCGGTGGCAATGGTGGCACACCATTCTTTGGCGGCGGCGGTCTGCAACAACCTGGTTTTGGTGCGCCGCAAGGTTTCGCGCCTCAAGGTTTCGGCGGACCGCAAGAGTTCTACGGACAAGGACAACAGATATCCGATCCTGACGACGACCAGGATGACGTTAATCAGCAATGGCAAAATCAAGGATTCCAACGCGCTCCCGGCGGACCACATCCTCACAGGCAAGGAGACTGGACTCGCCGCGCTGCAATGCGTGAATTCATGAGAAGACAGGCATTGCAACAAAACGGTTTCTACAATTAGAAGTTCGCGTTCCCAGTCTCTGCAACGGGTTCACTTCTTCTCTAAGTTCAAGCACCACTATATAAAAGCAATTCTGGATCAACACGATTTGTTAAACCATGATGTCTGCATAAAACTCTCTGATTAGCGAGCGGTGCCTATATAAGAGATTGAGCGTTGCTACTGAAAACTCCGTACCGAGCGCAAGTGCAAAACCGCTGTGCGGCGGAATTGAGGAACACTCCAAACGCCCGCTGGGTCGGCGTTTGCAGCGCTGCCAATGATTTAGAAATGTTGTGCTAGAAATCCCGTAGGAACACAATCATCACGACCGCGTCGTTAAACGCATCCAGGATGGCGAAAAAAATAATCGCTCCTGCGCACACAAAAACATCCAACCTAGTGACCTGCGGAGGGGCACCATGAAATTATCATTGTCGTTAAAACTATTGACTACGCTAGCGGTGCTCACCACTATGGCATCACCGGCGATGGCGCAAGACATGAGCAAGAGAGACCGTCATCAAGCTGAAAAACAGGCCAAGAGAGATCAGCGTCAAGCATTTAATCAGAATGCACAGAACATTAGACAAGCTCAGCAAAACACCCGACAAGACTTCAGACAAGCACAGCGCGCACAGCAATCTGCATTCGAACAAAATCGTCGCGCGGCAAATGAACTTGCGAAGCAACAAGACCGAGCACGCGAATTGGCGCAACGTAACCAAGTCCGACTACAGCAAGATGCGCGCCGGGACGACCGCAGAGATGATCGATTCGACAATCGTTGGACCTCAAACAGACACGACAACGATCGCGACAACCGTTGGGACAACAACGGCAGGTGGCATAACAATCGTCAGATCCTCTCGTACAACAAAGCATTCCGCAACTGGGATGCACAACGTGATTATCTGAAAGCGAACATTCGCAGATTGAATCAAGAGAGAGCACTATCGCAACTTCAACAACAACAGTTGAATGCGCAGATGCAAGCGGCGTATCTTGCATATCACAACAATAATTGGAACGGTGGTTATAACTGGGATTATTATTCCGAGCCACAATTCCTTGATTATTTGCAGGTAAACCAACCTTCACTGCTCGACAGGATTCTTGGTTATCTGGGAGTCGGGACGGGTGGACTTGGGACAGGTAACTACCTGTACTCTGATAACTGGCTCAGCGAAAGGGATCAGTTGTCGCGAAATATGGCGAGAATTCATCAACTAGCCTTGGAAGGACGTATCACACCATACCAGGAGCAACAACTGCTGGCTAATTTGAGAACCGAATTTTCACTGTACAAAAACAATAATTGGAATGGCGGTTATGGCTGGAGTCAATACTCCGAACCAGGTTTCATAGATTACCTGAACAGCAATAGACCGTCCCTTCTGACCACGATCCGCAGCTATTTGAGATAACCTCTCGCATAGACTACGGACCATGACGAAACCCGGAGAGCTTATCGCTTCTCCGGGTTTCATTTTCGGGGAGGAACCAGGCTAAACCTTTGCTAGACCTTTAGCTACTTCGCACCGTCAATGGTGACAATTTTCAGCTTATCAAGATATCCATTGACGGAACGATATGCGAGATCGCCTGACCAACTCCACGATCTCCAATCGGTTTTCCAAGCTTTACCATGCATGTTTCTCATGCGATCGGCCACAAGCAAACGTTCGCTTGGCTTCAATGCATCAATGTTATCGATTAGTGGTGGCACTGCGTCACTGCTCAATGAAAGTGCGTATGGAACGTCGAATGCAATGTTCGCTTCTTTCGCATGAGCGATGTTTGTAGTCACAATCAATGCATCCGGATTAATAAAGTGCAGTCCTCCAACGACAAGCAAACCGGACATGACTGAAGCAAACGCAAATGTTCGTCGTCGTCCGCGCAGAACTGTCACGGCAAAGACAACGCACACAATCGCCAGCCAAGCCATAAATGCTGTTGTGTAGAGGCGCAGCTCAGTCAGCCCGTATTCGCTTTGATACAGTCGCATACGTTGCACTGCCGACATCATGATTACGGACAGCAAAGCGATTTGAATTCCAGTCAACGAGCGAAGCAATAGAGTCGCAACAGCAGATGTTTTTTCAACCAACCAATCCAAAGTGAGAAGAATCGGCAGAACGAGTGATGCTACGGTTACGAGTTCAAAAAATCCACGACGAGCGTACTCCGCATAAGTCAAGCCGCTGGTCAATTCTACGAGGTTGGCACCGCCGAAAAAATACTTTGCTTGAACAACCACGAATGCAAGAAACAACAAATCGATCAATCCGAGAACAACCCCAACTTCAACAGCTCCAAGTTTAGGTTTCTTCTCTCCCTCGACCGAAGCCACTTTCGGGGCACCAAGCGGTCCGCTGAATGTGTCGAATAAGTAGCCACCGGCCCACCAAAATGAACCACACGCGAGCAATGCATGTTGAAAACTTTGGCCTGGATCAAACTTAAATGTGTTCTTGACCACACCGGCAAAAGCCGCATCTGCTGTCACTAAGAGTATCGAAAATACACCGACGATCGGCACTGCAATAAGTAGTCCTCGACTAACTGCCGAGATATGAGAACGAACGCGATCGTCGATCATGCTGCTCCATCCCGCTTCTTTTGTGATAAGCAGAATAGGAGCTGTAACCAAGTTTTCAAAAATGTTGAACACAACACTCAAGTACTGTGAAATACCGGCGGTCACCATTTTGGTTCCCATCATTGAAAGTGATGCGGCCGACAAGAAAAATATGGCGAGGGCAACATCCAGAGAGCGCAGCACAACCGATTCGCGCCAGACGCAACCAGCAGCCAGGAAAAGTGGTGGCACAAGGAACCACGCACTTTTCCATTGGCTGGTTGGCTTTGTGCGGCATGTGAGGATCAACGATGCAACTGTGACGGTCAAAAGCCACACAAAGAGATTTAGTCCCCAGGGGACAAGCTTGAATAGTGAATCATGAAAGAGATAGTCGCTGAGCAAACCTAATACAGCTGCTACAACTAAAACTGTTCTTGCCTTTTTCATATAACCAACTCCACGCGAAAGCCGAACCCGACTGGCTTCGAGCCCTCGAAGAACTTATTCTTTAGTTTCCATGGCGATACAACACGCGATGACTACCGGACCGAACCGGAGTGCGTCAAAGCGATTTGAGTTGTCTGTTCAATCAGCATACATCAAAACAAAATCGTCGCAATCGCACAAAAGCGCCAAAATAGCTCTGTAAGGAAGATAAACCTGCAACAGTTGAGCCTTTCGCGACTCCTGTAAACCTTAAGTTAAGAGCCTATCCATGCGCTTTACGGAGCGACGGTTTTTCTCTAACATTTGGCAGATGCGATCGTTTTGAAAGCAAGGGCGACGGCGAGTCGCACTGGCTGCTGGTTCTACTTAACTCATCAGTTCGAGCGTGTACCCGAATCCTTTCTTCGTCGAAATCTGAATCGTCGCGTTCTCAGCTTCCAACTTCTTCCTTATCTTTGTTATGTAAGCTCTTATACTATCCGGCGTCACTTCCGATTCCGTCGACCAAACGCGCTCTAACAAGACTTCCGCAGGAAATGCATGATTAGGGTTTTTAATCAGAAACTCAAGCAATGCAAATTCTTTCGGAAAAAGCGAACACTTTCTGTTGTCGACAAGCATCACACCATTTACAGAATCAAGTTGAACGTTTCCCATCTGTAGAACAACTGGTTTCACTACCGGCTGACGTCTCAGCAATGCCCTGATACGTGCAGTCAGTTCCACATTTTCAAACGGCTTAGTCAAATAGTCGTCAGCACCAGAATCGAGGCCGCGCGCTTTATCCGTTGCTTGATTCTTACCAGTCAGCATCAATATCGGTGTCATACCATTTTGGTTGCGATACTGTTCGCAGATATCGAGTCCAGTCATGTCAGGTAAACCCCAGTCGAGGATGATAACGTCGTAGTGCTCCGTCTTCAGCCTGAACAGCGCTTCTTCGCCAGTTTCGATTGCTTCGACGGCGAAGTTTTGTCGTTCGAGAAATACCTTGAGCGACTTTTTCAGAGCTAAATCATCTTCTACCAGAAGTATTTTCGACATGGTCGTCTTTAAAAATCCACTGAATTATTCATCTGTTGTACCATCGGCTACCGGAAGTTTAAACCAAAACGCACTGCCGCCGCTCGAACTTTCTCTCACTCCAATTGTGCCACCATGCGCCTGGACGATAGATTTGCAAATGGCAAGACCCAGACCCATGCCATGTTGTTCGCCTTCTTCGTCGCCGGATAATCGCTCGTGCGCCTCGAAAACTCGGTCTCGTTTTTCCGCGGGAATTCCGGCTCCGTTGTCTGAGATTTCAACTTCGACAAACTCGTCTAACTTCGACGTTCTAATTTCAATTTCAGAACCCTTCGGTGAATATTTAACGGCGTTGGACAACAAATTGATTAATACCTGAAGAAGCCGCTCGTAATCAGCATTGACACGGAAGTCGTCAGCTTCGTTTTTAACGGCAATCTTTTTACTTTGCGCATATAGAGATAAACTACGCACCGCCTGATTAATGGCTGAAGAAATCTGCATCGGCCGAGCGTCGACTTGAAAGCGACCAAGCTCAATTTGCGTAAGATCCAGGAGATTGTTGGTAAGCGTCATCAGCCGTCGGGACTCTCCGGCTGCATCGGCGACGAGTTCTCTCAAACCACTATCCAATGATGCCGAGTCTTCATCGAGAGTGTCTAGAGTAAGTTTAATCGTAGTGGCCGGAGTGCGGATATCGTGACCCACCATAGCAACAAAATCTTGTTTTATCCGCTCGGCACGCCTTAAATTACCAGCCATTTCGTGGAATGCGGTATCAACTACGCCGATCTCATCGGTCACCACCATTGGTGGCAACAAATTTTGTCGGTTCGCAAACAGGTCTACGTTTTTGAGAATGCGCTTTAGTCGCTTTTCAATACTCTGCCCGAAGAAGTTAGCGATAAAAACGGCAATCAGCAGGTTACCAATTACCCCCAGTATAATTACGCGCCGAATACCATTTGTTCGAGCGTCAAAACTCCGTTCTGGTCTTGAATACGCAGCTAGTTCCGCCCCGGCAAGCCGGCGTGCTTTTGCCACCATTTTCTTGACTCGAATGTATCCGATCAACCTGGTCGGATTGTCACCGGGATGTTGATCCTCATCGAGCATGCGCTTCTGATCGCGAAGATCGTGAATTGCTTTGTTCATCTCATCATTGAGATACAGAAAAAGCGTTTTATCGTGCTTGGAATTTTCTTTGAGATAACGCAGATCCTTTCTGATTTCGGTGATGCCTTGCTCAAAATTTTCTTCAGACATTTGAGCTTTTGTGTACGCGTACATGTAGAGCGCAGAGGACGCTTCGTAAGAGTGCGCAAACAAACGATCCACAGCGGAGATCACTGCGCGGGCGCGAGCTTCTTCTAACGTCTCGGCGTTGGCTCGTTCCAGTTCCTTGAAAAGGATAAACACAAAGAGCAATTGAAACAGGAGTGGAACCGCTACGATTAGCAGTCCTTTGTTTCTAATGCTCAGGCGAATCGGCAAAGCGGTAAATTCATCGATGTGGAAACGATGTACCTAATGTACCTTGAACCGACCGAATAGTCGATCATTCGAGAGCTTGTCAAATAGCCGAGCAGCGTTTACTTCAAAAACGCTCGGATGCTTTCGGCCGGTCTTCCAAGAACGGCTTTAGAACCGCGTTCCAATATTGGTCGTTGCATAAGTTCCGGATGTTTAACCATCAGTTTGATTAGCTCGTCGTCGCTCAAATCTTTCTTCGCAAGTTCGAGATCTTTGTACGTTTGTTCTTTCGTCCGCAAAATTTCGCGAGCAGGAAGACCGAGCTTTTTTAGCAACTCTTTGATCTTCGGCGCTGACAGCGGCTCGACATAGTAATTCACTTTGTCGAAGTCGATTCCTGATTCCGTCAAAATTTTATGAACCTGTCTGCACGTCGAACAGGTTGGTTTTTCATAAACGGTAATCTTCTCGCCCTTCATGTTTGCTCCTCTGCTTTGCAACAAGATAGATCGTGCATGGTAGCACAGTCTGTGAGATAATTTTGCTCTACGATGAATGCACAGCTTCAAAATCCGCGGAAAATTATTCACGTTGATATGGATGCATTTTATGCGTCCGTAGAGCAGCGTGACAATCCGGACTACCGCGGTCATCCGGTTGCTGTGGGCGGTTCGCCCGAAGGACGCGGCGTGGTTTGCGCCGCAAGCTACGAAGCTCGCAAGTTTGGAATTTTCTCCGCTATGCCTGCACGAACAGCGGTTCAAAAGTGCCCTCATTTGATTTTCGTCCGTCCGCGATTTGATGTTTATCACCAAATTTCAGAACAGATCAGGGCTATATTTCATGAATATACGGACCTGGTTGAACCGCTCGCACTGGACGAGGCGTATCTCGATGTCACTGAAAATAAACGTGGCTTGCCTTCGGCAACATTGATCGCTAAAGAGATCAAAGAGCGAATCTTTCAGGAGACAAATCTCACAGCATCTGCCGGAATCTCGATCAACAAGTTTCTCGCGAAAACCGCATCTGGTATCAGAAAGCCAAACGGAATGTACTTGATTCCACCGGACAAAGCAGAGGCGTTTATGGAAACTCTGCCCATCGAAGATTTTTATGGCGTTGGCGAAGTGACTGCGAAGAAGATGTATCAGCTCGGAATTCGCAACGGAGCGGACCTGAAGAGTTGGACGGAACGTGCGCTGCTCGAGAAGTTCGGCAAGGCCGGAAGCTGGTACTACCTGATTGCTCGCGCGCAAGACGATCGTCAAGTTTGTCCCAACCGAGTTAGAAAATCTGTCGGTGCCGAAGAAAGTTTTGCAGAGGATTTGAAAGATCGCGCAGAGATGATCATTCAACTGGAACTGATCGCGAAGACACTCATGCGTCGAATCGAAAAGAAAGGCGGTGGACGCACGCTCACGCTGAAAGTGAAATACGCGAACTATCAACAGGTTACTCGAAGTCGCACCGTAATTGATACCATTGCGGAGTTCGATCAAATTATGAGGATCGCGAATGAACTTCTTGATACGACGGAAGCGGAAGAGAGAAATGTGCGACTGCTCGGTCTGACTCTGTCGAATTTGGATAGCGAAAGAGAGAACGATGAGTATGTTCAGCTCACGCTTCAGTTTTCTTGACGCGCCGTACTAAAATTGCGCCGTACTGCAATTGCGCCGTTCTGTAATTGCGCCGTTCTGTAATTGCGCGTTCTGTAATTGTAGGGGCGGATTGCAGCCGCCCGGCTGCTAGTTCCCAAATCGTGGGCGCACCTTTTAGTCGCCACCACGTTCACATCGAGGACCGGGCGGCTGCAAGCCGCCCCTACTATTAGCTAAGGACAGGTGCGGTTCAAACTCTATGCGGGGTTATTGAACGGCGGTGAATCGGCCGCTGTTGAAATCTTGCATTGCTTGGCGGATTTCATCAGAACTGTTCATTACGAACGGACCGTAGCCGACGACAGGTTCATCAATGGGTTGGCCGTTGAGAACAAGGAAGCGGGCAGGAGCGTCTGCGGTTAGATCGATTCTCGATTTGTTTCTTTCCAAGATCATGATCGAAACACCGTCAGTGGTGTCAGTACCATTTACGGTGACGGCGCCTTCCATGATAAACAGTGCGGTTGTGTAACCTTCAGGAACCTCAATTGAAAGGGCTCCCTTTCCGGTGAATTCGATATCGAAGAGATTCACAGGCGTAAAGGTTTTAGCTGGTCCGCTAACTTCGCCTAATTTGCCGGAGATTACACGCGTTCTCGAAGCACCATCTTTACCTTTGATTACTGGAATATCAGCAGCAAGCAGTGTTTGATAGTTAGGTTCCGTCATTTTCTTTTCGGCAGGAAGATTGACCCAGAGTTGCACCATTTGCAGAGTGCCACCAGTCTTGCGAAAGTCTTCAGAATGCAATTCTTCGTGCAGAACACCCTTGCCTGCGGTCATCCATTGCACATCGCCAGGTCCGATCTCGCCGAAATTTCCTGCCGTATCCTTGTGCTGAAGTCCGCCCTGCAACACCAGAGTGACGGTTTCAAATCCACGATGTGGATGCATGCCCACGCCCAACTTTTTATCGGTTGGCGGGAATTCAGATGGGCTGCCGTAGTCGAGCATCAGAAAAGGACTCAACATCGACTTTCCCAAGTCGTTATAGGAGAACAAATTACGCACAGGCAGTCCGTCTCCGACCATATGTGGCGGACGCGGTTGGTGGCTGCTGACTACTTTTTTAACCATAGTGATACCTCGGATTCCAAACTTGATTATGCCGCAGTTTGCGCCGATCTAACGAGCCATAGCAATTCGTTTAGATTGCCTGTTACTGCACGGTAACTAGGTTACAAAAAACACACTCGAATCCGACCTCAGCCCCAATCGTGAATTCTATTCACATCAGGCATCCAGATCATGAGGTTTGAAGCGCTTCGGCATGTCGATCGAATATCAGGCTCTCAACTTGAATGTTCAAATTTCGGCTGACGATTTCGACGAGATCGAGTTCCAGGTTAGCGCGCGTTAAACGGAGCTACTTGATATTTGATCTATAATGCCCGCGTCGGACTGGGGAAAAATTTATGAAATGGACTTCACTTCTGTTGGTGTCCGCGGCCGCTACTGTCGTGCCCGGCAAGGCTCTAGCTGTAATGCCAACCGGTGACTCACTGGCTACAAAGTCTGCCCATCAAATGTTGGCACTGAAGCCTTCGAACAACTATCTCGCTTCAGCTAACACTGGCACGACGGCTGCCACAAGCGATCCGAAGGCGAGTGTCGAGTTGCAAACGCTCGAAAAGCGCTTCTTCATGCACGATTTTTCGAAAGAGCCTATGGACGAACGCCTCACACGAATGGAGAAATTCACGTTCGGCGAAACGAACAAAGGCTCTGACCAAGCGCGTTTAGCGAGAATTTCCTCAGTTTTGGAAACACATTCAGCCGATACTCCGTTAAGCAGTATCGACACAAAGCCTCAGAAAGTCGCCTTCGTACCAAAGTCATCGACATACACAGAGCAAATGAGCGACTCCGCTCCTGCGCCGTCAGACGACACGGATGACGGTACTGATTATCCTCACGTCACGTACTTGGAAAACGAAATTCTAGGAAAAGCATTTACTGGTTCACTCCAGTCACGTCTTGCCAGGCTGGAAACCAAAGCTTTCGGCAGCGCCTCCGCAAATCCGGACTTGAGCGCAAGAACCGATGCCCTGGAGCGCTTCGCCGAGGTAAAGCTTCACAAGAAAGCATTCGACCAACCGGTAGACCCGCCGGATGCGCCTAGACAATCCCCCTGGGGACGTGGCGCAATGGAGGGTGATTCGTACAGCATGTTCAACGGCACGGGCCGTATCCGCGACGGTTTCCGTAATGCCGGCATGGGTGTCGGTGGATTCGGAACGGGTCCGATGGGTTACCCCGATCCTACGGATGGTGGCTCTCAAGCGCCAGCCCGACCACCAGAAGATCCAGCAGCCTCGCTGCCGACACCTCCGCCAGAAGGTGCTCGCCTGCTATCCCGGGTGGCATGGTGCGAACAGCATTTGTTCAATAGAACCTATCCTGAACTCCACTTGCTCGAGCGCCTGCATCAACTCAACGCAGAGTTGAATCCAAAGGACAAAGAGAAAGATATACAGCTGATGGATCACGTTGACACCATTGTCAAAGAAGTGGTGCTGCGCCAGCATCCTCCAGCGAATCCTCAAGTCAAAAGCTAAAACAGAATTGCTACGGTCTAGTATCCGTGCTTCTTAAGCCAGGCGCGATCGGCTTTTGCGTTTTTTGAATTGGGTCCTTCAAGCTTTTCGTAGACTTTAGCGCGATAAGAAAAGCCGCCGGCATAATCCGGACTCAATTTGATCACCTGGGAAAAGTCGTCTCTCGCCTTTTCATACTTTCCTGCCGCCTGATATGCGCGTCCGCGCAGTTCATAACTATCAAAATTTTTCGGATCGAGCGCAACTATTTGATCGAAATCGGAAACAGCCTTATCGTATTGATGAACATCCATGTATACGAGTCCGCGTTGAACAAGTGGCCATCGCAGTTTTCGATCAAGCTCAATCGCCTTGGAAAAATCAGCAATCGCTGCTTCATTTTGTCCCTTCGCTTTTTTGAGCATTCCTCGATCGCCATAGACGTCTACATTTTTCGGGTCACTCTCGATTGCGAGCGTGTAATCCTTGATTGCGCCGTCGATATCTCTGCTTCCTTTCAGATGACCACGGTCTGAATAGGCTGCAGCATTTTTCGGATCCAGCGCAATCGCCGAGTTGTAATCCTTCATCGCCAGCTTATCGTTATTCATAAACGCGTATGCCTCGCCGCGTTTGCAAAATGCCATCGAGTTTTTCGGATCAGCTTTGATCACTTTGTTGAATTGTTCGATCGCCTTACGCGCATCACTTTGTTGGAGAAACTTACAACCTTTAGCGTAAGCATCATCTTTGGCAGTCGTTTTAGAATCAAGCTTAGTATCTACTTTTCCTTGATCGGTTTTCACCACACTTTTCGCGACAGCGCCTGCAGGTTTTCCCGCCTCAGATTTCGAAACAGTTTGACCCTGCGCACAAGCGCTATCCTGTGAAAAACTGAGTACGCTAATAGTGGCAATAACGGCTACAAAATTGTTTCTGGGTTTCATTTTTCTATTCGTTTGTTTGGGTGATATCGAACTATTTTGATTACTGAAGACAGAAACATTTTACGCGGTTGATTTGTATCCGTCCCGCCACGCTACGTTTTAATGCGCAGCAATTTCAGGTAGGATGGAGCAATGTCCAAAAGCCCAATCCTTTACCTTCTATACACCGGCTGGCGATACGCAGGAAAGCACAAGCCGCTTTTCATTGCTTATCTTGTCATGTTTGCAATTGCACAAGCAATCACTCTTGCAGAACCATTCATCATCGGCAAAGTGATCAACTGCGTACAGGAGAGCGCAACGAAAGGCTTTTCCGATTCTGCAAAATTAGAACAAAACATTTTGATGTATCTGGGCTGGTACTTCGCGACACAAGTCGGTTTCTGGATGTTCCACGGTCCCGCGCGTTTGGTAGAACGCTTCGTCGCTTTTCACATCAAAGTCAACTATAAAAGCGAGATGTTCCGAAAGCTCACCGAGCTGCCGATGCAATGGCACAGAGAGCACCACTCCGGCGAGAGTATAGACAAAATCAATCGAGCAACAGTTGCGCTTTCAGAATTTTTCGACAACACATTCGAAGTTGCCTACATGCTTTTTCGTCTGATTGGCGCCCAGGCAGTATTGATATGGTTCATGCCAATGGCAGGGCTAGTCTCATTCTTGATTGCCGGTGCTTCGGTCGGAATAATTTTTTGGTTCGATCGATTGTTATACAACAATTACAAAGCGCTGAACAAATTCGATAATTCGACAGCCGCCGCGGTTCACGATTACATCACAAATATAGTCACTGTCATCACACTACGGCTCGAACAGCGTGTCTTGCCCGAGGTTTTGCGTCGCCTGCAAGCGCCGTTGAAGTTGTTTAAACACAACAACAATTTGGTTGAGGTTAAGTGGTGCCTGACGACAATTTCGATTGGTATCATGGTGGTGCTGGTTCTCGGTTGGTATTCGCACGAAACCCTCTCGGCAGGCAAGGTTTTGCTAGCCGGAACTTTCTTTACGCTCTTCGAATATCTTCGACGCATCGGTGATTCGTTCTATAACTTTGCCTGGCTCTATGGCTCCGTCACACGTCAAGCTGCAGATGTTCAAAGTGCAGAAACCCTTGATGCAGCCTACGAAGCACGCGAAGATACCAGCGCTCAGATTAGCGTACTCAACACCTGGAAGACCGTGGAAATTTGCGATCTAGACTTTCTGTACGAAGATGAAAAACATCGTTCGCATCATCTCACCGAGATCGATGTGGTTCTAGAAAAAGGAAAATCAATCGCGTTCGTCGGCGAAAGCGGCAGCGGCAAAAGCACCTTATTGAGCCTGATTCGCGGTATTCAATCGACAAACAAGTCGACATTGAAATGCGACGGTGCGGAGATGAAAGGAGGCTTGCGATGTCTCAATTCGTGCACGACACTGATGCCGCAAGATCCGGAAATTTTTGCTGATACAATTCGCTTCAACATCACGTTCGGTATCGACGCGAATGAAGAGGATGTTCAAGAAGCTGTCAGACTGGCGCGCTTTGAGAGTGTTCTTGCCCGACTGCCTTCCGGATTGGAAACAAACATCGCGGAAAAAGGTGTGAACCTGAGTGGTGGCGAAAAGCAACGATTAGCTCTAGCTCGCGGAATTTTCTTCGCGCAGGACAGCGATATAGTCTTACTGGACGAGCCGACTAGCAGTGTCGATGCGCAGAATGAACATATCATCTACGAGAATCTGCTCAAGAAGTTCAAACACAAATGCATAGTTTCAGCCGTGCACAAGCTCCACTTGCTGGACATGTTCGACTATATTTACGTGTTTGATGACGGACGCATAGTTGAAGAAGGTGATTTAAAAACACTTCTCGGACAAAACGGACGTCTTGCGGAACTCTGGCGCAGCATTGAATCAGACACAACTGAAATCGTTTCAGCATCGGGGAGTGATGCGGTGCTCGAAATTATTTCGGCTCCGGAGTAACAGTCGAGTTTTGCTCCGGAGAGACCGACGGGTTTTCCCCCGGAGTTCTATTCGTTTTCTCACCGCCGGTAAGAGGCAATGTGAGCATCTCGACGTTGAGTGTTTGATTTCCCTTGGTCAACACCTCATCAAGAGTGCGTAGCTTGTTGAGCTTGACGCCGGTCTTTTGCATTACAATCCATTCGCCATTCTGAGCGAGAATTTCGGTGACGCCACTGCCTCGTTTTGCCAGCCGAGAAAACTTGTCTGTTTTAGCAATAACATACAGCTTCGATTCCGGCTCCGCTGGAACCAGATATCTGGACTGATCGAACATACTGGTCGGGCGTTTTAAATAGAACATCACTGAAGGTTTGAACTCCTCGAAAAACGCAACCTCAGCATCCGTTCTACCATCCAGACATTTGATAGCAGTATGAAGATCGGCACCAGTCAGTTTATACGCGATCCAAAAACCGGCATGCGACGCGACTATCGCAAATACTACGCAGCAGCCTACAGTTAAATTCAAGGACGTCAGCAGAGCATTTCTCGACAATCGAACACTCTGAAAAATTAACCCTGCACCACATATGATGGCGCCCGCCACTAACAATATGGTCACCTCACAGTTGCCAATTGTTGAGAGGGCTAACAGCTTATTGGCGATTTTAGCCGGCAACATCGCGTTCAGCTCAGGCTGCCCGAGCATCGCGGCAAAGACACATCCGGCAGCTATCAGCACAACTCCGCCCACTGCAAAGAATATACTGAGACCTCTTATGAACTTAGGAATGGTCGATTGCTGATTCCACTCCTTCAGACAATCACTTATCGTGCAGGCAACAAGAAGAGATAACGCCGGAAGCATCGGCAAGATATACGTTTGCAGCTTCGAAGCCGGTAAGCTCACGACAACAAGCATGGCCAGGAAGCTGCACCATAAAAATGTTCGTGAGTGAAACGAAGGGATTGATGCAGTCAGATCTTGTTTCCAGTTCTGTTTAACAGAAGACACATATCGATATATCGATTCAGGAAGAAAGAATATCCAGGGAAAAAATCCGTAAACAAGTATCGGCAAATAAAACCAGAGCTGAGGGCGAGAATGACCGACGCTGCCGCTAACTCTAGAAAGATTTCCTTTGATGAAAAACACTTCAGTCCAGAAGCCTTGTGTTTCACGAGCGACAATCACATACCACGGCACTGCCACCACCAGCAGTATTAGTAAGCCGATGACTATATCCAGCTTCCGTAAATACTGAAAAAATCCCGCCCGCGTTTTGCAAACCGCGAGCACGTAAGAACCAATTACTGCGCCGAAAAGTACGACAGCCAAAGGGCCTTTTGTTAGAACCGCCAGAGCTAAACAGAGATACCCGACAGCACCGACCCAGCGTTTTGCATCAGACAGTTTCAAATACACACAAAATAATGCACCGACAAGGAATGCGGAAAAGGTCATGTCAACAAGGGCTTGTTTAGCCAGTCCGATGAACATCGGGCTTGCTCCGAGAATCAGCGCGGCACGCAGACCAGTGATTTCGTCCTGGATTTTTCTTCCAAAACAATAAGTTGCAAAAACAAGAACTGAAGCGAAGAAAGCGGTAGAAAACCTGGCGGCAAATTCGTTGACGCCCAACACACAGTACGACAGAATTTGAAACCAATACATCAAAATTGGCTTGTCGTAAAACGTCATGTAATTCAATTTCGGAATCAGGAATTGTCCTGATTCCAACATTTCACGCGCACCTTCGCTGTAATACGCATCTGCACGATCGATGACACCCTAACTACCGAGACCGACAAAAAACGTGATCAGGCAAAACAACGCCAGAAGTCCAACGTGTCTCCAATTGGTTGCTTCAGTAGCCTGCTCGGAAGTGCTCAGTTGATTACCTTTCGTATTGCAAACCATGGTGCTTGGTTGTGTCTTTCTCGTCTTTCAAAGCCTGCTCCGCCGCTCGGCGATACCACTCGGAGGCCAAGTATTCATCGGCTTCTACACCACGTCCATCCTGATACATTTTAGCCACTTTCATCTGCGCTTCGACAACGCCTTGTTCTGCGGCAGCTAGATACCATTTATGTGCCTCGTTCTCATCCTCCGTGGTTCCTCTTCCGAAGAAGCACATCTCTCCGATATAGAATTGCGCAATCGGGTGTCCCTGTTCCGCCGCGCGATGATACCACTCGAACGCCTCGTCGGCATCAAGATGAACACCTTTTCCAAGCAGATACATTTTCGCAAGCGCGAATTGCGCATCACGATCGCCCGCCTCCGCAGTCTTACGATAAGTAGAGCAAGCCAGCCTGACATTCTGTGCTATGCCGACGCCATGTTCGTATTTCGAACCCAACGCAAGCGATGCAGGTGCGTGCCCGGCAGCACTGGATGCCTTCAACCAGGTAATGGATTGCTTCGGGTCCGGCTCGCAGCCATCGCCAGTTTCGTAACGCACCGCCAACTCGTATTGAGCTGCTGCATTACCAGCCTCAGCAGCCTCAAGCAACTTATCCAGAGTTTCCACGTCGTCCCGCATGAGTTTTACTATACCAGTCGCGTTCCAACATTCAAACGACGTCAGGCGGCGCCCGACGATGCATTCAGAGCGGCGAGCAGAGTTTGACGTTGTGCGATAGTATGAAATGTCTGCGGATCACTCATTTGACTAACAACACGCATTGCTCCAACACGAGCATTTGTAGTGCTCAAGTGCTTTCAAACGGTTCAAAAGAATTTCAAGCCGACAGCACCGAAAACACCTACCGATATTGGAAACAGATATCTCGAAAGAATCGTAGGTTTCACCTGCTGCCAAGCGCCAAAATTAAAGGAATATCAAAATATCTTAAATAACTATTGATTCTGTCTCATAATCGTCCTACCCTTGCCAATGTGAATCCAGTTCAAAGGTTGGATTCACGGGAGAATCAACGTGAAGCCGGAAACGTCAAAACCTACAGAGGCGCAACGACTTCACCAGTTGGATGCGGGCAATCAAGAAACAGATCCTCGCAATAGCAAGGGTCGAGTAGCGACTGTCGAGGCCAGCAGGCTCGGCGACACCGACCGCATTCAGTTGTCCATGCGAATCGACAATTTAGACCGTTCAGATTCCGATGCAGATTCGACAAACAACGAGCACAAAACGGAAAACTCAGCTCGTCTAGTCAACGACGCAAAATCGCCCGTCGCAACGAAAAGATTTTGGACTCGCAAGAAGGTTATCGCGAGCGCTGTCACTTTGACGATAGCGATTGCAGGTACAGTCTACGGGTATCAAACATGGCAAAAATCGCAAGCACCAAAAGTGGATGCGGTGACACCAGCAGTGGTGACAGTATCGACTGACGTGGCGCGCGCCCAACGCGTCGAGGACACGTTGAGCGTGACAGGATCGATCTGGGCATGGGATCCACTCAGCGTCGGTCCTGAAGTAAGCGGTTTGCGAATCACGTCCATCAATGTAGAAGAGGGCGATCACGTCAAAAAAGGGCAAGTTCTTGCCACTTTAAACTCTTCGCTTTTGCGCGCACAACTCGATCAGGCAAAAGCCAGACTGCATTCCAGTCAAGCCAACCTCAGCAAATCAATCCAACCGAATCGACCTGAAGACATCATCGCGCTTCGGGCAATGCTCGCGCAGGCCGAAGCAGCAGTTGCACAAGAAGAGGCCAAACGACACCAGGCCGATGCCAGCCTCGGCAACGCCGAAGTAACCGCGCACCGATTCTCAGAACTGGCTCGCGCCGGAGCAATTAGCACACAAGATGCTGACAACAAGACAGTTGCAGCGATCAATGCTCGTGACGAAGTGAAAAACTTCGACGAAAAAATCAAAGCTGCAAAATCTGCGGTGGATCATGCGCGTCAAAAACTGCTAGTTGCGACACGGGGCGGACGAGCAGAGGATGTTCAAATCTCGAAAGCAACTGTCGCCGAAATTAAGGCGCAGGTTCAACATTTAGAACAACAAATTGCACAAACAATTCTTCGTGCACCTGACGATGGACTAATCTCCAGAAGAGACGGTCATATCGGTGACATCACATCAGCAGGAACTCCGCTTTTCGCGATGGTTCGCATGAATCGCGTCGAGATGCGCGCACAAGTATCCGACATCGACATTTCGAAACTTCATCCCGGACAAAGCGTGAAAGTGACAATCCGAGAAGACGAAAAAACACCGATTATCGGAAAAGTTAGGCTGGTCAACCCACTGGTGGACAGTGCCACAAGACAGGGAATCGTCAGAATTGACTTGCCTGCCGACGCCGGGTTGAAACCGGGCATGTTCGTTCGCGGAGAAGTCGGATTAGGGCAACGTGAATCGGTGACAGTACCAGTGGTATCACTGGTCACTCGCAACGGTGAATCTGTTGTTTTCAAATTGGATAAAGAGAAGCATGCGATTAGCACGGTAGTAAAACCGGGCATTCGTACCGAAGAATATGTGGAAATCAAAGAAGGCGTGTCAGCCGGAGACGTAGTCGTAGCGAAAGGTGCCAGGTTCCTCCAACATCGTGATTTGGTGCGAGTCGCGAAATGAACTGGAATATTTCCGCCTGGTGTATTCGCAATCCAATTCCTCCTGTAATTCTTTTTCTACTCCTCTCGG
The DNA here is from genome assembly GCA_044225915.1 of Obscuribacteraceae bacterium (SeqCode). GTDB lineage: Bacteria > Cyanobacteriota > Vampirovibrionia > Obscuribacterales > Obscuribacteraceae > JADYXR01. The sequence goes on along the minus strand of JBGAHZ010000023.1, from coordinate 15,865 downwards.
TGGCCGGTATTCTCGCCCTGGTTTCACTCGGCATTGAAGAAGAGCCAAACATCGACGTGCCCTGGGTGTCCGTCACTGTCACACAGAGTGGTGCAGCACCGCTGGAGTTGGAGACACAAATTACACGTCGCGTGGAAGATGCGGTCGCCGGCGTCGCTAACGTAAAACATATCCGATCGACTTTGAACACCGGGGTTTCAAACACCGATGTCGAATTTGAACTTGGTACAAGCAGCGATCGCGCCACCAATGACGTTCGCGAAGCTGTGACCCGCATTCGACAGCACCTTCCCCGAGGCATCGACGAACCGATTATTCAGCGTCAGGATTTCGTCGGCGATTCCGGAATTACATACATTGTCGAATCAAAAGATCGCTCGGCGATGGATCTTACTTACTTGATTGAAAACGATTTCTCGCGGCAGCTGATGGCGACGCCGGGAATCGGTCAGGTCTATCGATTCGGCGGAGTCGATCGCGAAATTCTAGTCGACCTCGATCCCGTTCGATTAGAAGCGCTCGGCGTCACAGCCGACATGGTCAATCAACAGCTGCGCGGGCTAAACATCAACCTGCCTGGTGGTCGAGGTGAGATCGGCTCGTCAGAGCAATCGATTAGAACTCTCGGCAGCACACACGACATCGAAACGTTGAAAAAAACACGTATCGCCATACCCGGTGGACGCTGGGTAGAACTGACTGCTCTGGGCAACATCTCTGACGGTCATTCAGAGCAGCGACACATGGCACTGTTGGATGGCAAACCGGCAGTCGGCATGGAAGTTGTCCGGCGGCGCGGACACAACATCGTCCAGGTCGAGAAAGACGCCGACCGAATCGTTGCAGAGCTGCACAAAAAATATCCCGATGTGAAACTTACTCGTGTTTTCAGCGGTGCCAGATTCGTCCGCGAATCATGCGAAGCCACCTTCGAGTCGCTCATTCTAGGCGCGCTTTTGGCGGTCGTCGTAATCTGGGCGTTTCTTCGCGACAGCCGAGCGGCAGCGATCTCGGCTCTGGCAATGCCATTATCTGTGATACCAACCTTCGCGTTTATGAAGGCTGTCAATTTTACGCTCAACGACATGTCACTGCTCGGTTTGGCGCTGGTCATAGGAATTCTGGTAGACGATGCAATCGTCGAGATTGAAAACATCGTGCGCCATATGAACATGGGCAAAACTCCGTATGCGGCTGCAATCGATGCCGCAGATGAAATCGGTCTGGCCGTAGTCGCCACGACCCTGGCCGCTGTCGTAGTTTTTCTCCCCGTCGCTTTCATGGGCGGCATCCCCGGACAATTCTTCAGACAGTTCGGTCTCACGGTATCGGTGGCGGTGTTCTGCTCTCTCCTCGTTGCACGACTGATTACACCCCTGATGGCAGCCTTCTGGTTGAAAAACTCGAAGGAAGAACACGGCGAAAGCATTATCAATAGAGTCTACGACAAAGCGCTCAACGTCGTGATCAAACATCGGCTCATCACCGTAATTGCTGGAATCATATTCTTTGCGGCCAGCATATATCTGTTCAAGTCGTTACCTACATCTCTGGTTTCTAGAATCGACAGAGGCGAGTCATACGTCAATATCGAACTCCCTCCGGGTTCGAAATTGAAGGACACCGTCGAGATCGTTCAACAACTTAGCGCCATTGTTTTAAAACACCCCGAGGTAAATACCATCTTCGCCAACGCTGGAAGTGGCGGTGAGGTCAACAATGGACGACTGATCATTCTTTTGAAACCTCGTGGAGAAAGAAAACTATCTCAAGACGAATTCGAAGAAACCATTCGACCGGAGTTGTTGCAAGTACCAGGAGCACGCATCAACTTTGGCGGTGGCTGGGGTTCCGGAGCGGTGCATATTCTTCTCACCAGCCACGACCCTGAAGTGCTGGTTCAAACGGCTCAAGAGCTGTTAAAACAGGTTCGCGGCGTTCCCGGTCTCACCGACATCCAATCCAGCGCTGCTGCATTGAGACCGGAGCTCGTTGTCCATCCGGACTTCGCACGAGCGGCAGAGCAAGGTGTCTCAGTCGAATCAATAGCGCGCACCGCGCTTGTTGCCACCATGGGTGATATCGATGCTAATCGTCCGAAGTTCGATTTGAGCGACCGACAGATACCAATCGTGGTGCGCATTGACCCGGCGTACCGGCATAAGTTATCAGTGATAGGAAATCTCAAGGTCGCCGGCACCAATGGCAGATTGGTCCCTCTGTCCAGCGTCGCACGAGTAGAATTTGACAGCGGTCTGTTTAAAGTCGATCGGTACGATCGAGCCAGACAGGTCTCGGTCACAGCAAAGTTCGGTTCTGGTCTCACGCTGGGTGAAGCAATCCGCAAGATCCACGCACTTCCCGCGTTCAAAAATATGCCGCCATCGGTAAAAGAACACAAAGCCGGTGACGCTGAAATTCAAAGCGATATCTTTGGCGGTTTCGGTTATTCGATAATCACAGGCGTACTTTTGATTTACGCTGTTCTGGTTCTCCTCTTCCGCGGCTTCCTTCAGCCATTCACAATCATGATGTCACTGCCGCTTTCGCTCGGTGGAGCTTTGATTGGCCTGCTGTTGTTCAACAAACCTATCGATATGTATGCGTTGATTGGCATCGTGATGCTTATGGGGCTGGTCACCAAAAACGCAATTCTGTTGGTGGAATATTGTCTGGTCGCGATGAAGAACGGCATGACCCAGCACGAAGCGATCTTCAGTGCGGGAAGAACTCGAATGCGACCGATTTTGATGACCACAACCGCAATGATTGCAGGCATGATGCCCATCGCCATCGGACTGGGAGCCGGCGCTGAAGCAAGAGCGCCAATGGCGATTGCAGTAGTCGGCGGACTTTTCATGTCGACGATTTTGACACTACTAGTGGTGCCTGTTGTTTTCACATACATGGACGACTTTCAACGCTTCCTCTTCAAAAAATTCCACAAGGAAGATCCATCGCTCGCAAAAGTGGATGAACAAACAAGAGAGACGGACGTTTTAAATCCACTACGCTAGTCGGCCTGCGCTGTTTTTTGAAGCAATGCTTCACTACGCACGGACGATCAGTCAGGCGAGATCAGATTTTGCTATAATTGCGGGCATACTGACAAATGGTCCATTTGTACATGGACTCGGGGGTTTAGCCATGGTTGAGAAACCACCATCTGATTCGAACGACGCTGAGAGAAAACCTTATCAGGATGTCTATCAGGAAATCGAACGTCAGTTTTTGACGTTGATAAATCAAGAGAATCAGGAAACGGCGAAGAACATTTTCAACGACCTTCTTCGCATGGGACGCGACGGTTATCAATTTGGCGTAGATCTGATTAGCGAACTTTGCACGGAGCTAACCGGTGTCAAGTCTCTTCAAATCGTCCCTAAAGGTCCATTAGAACTTGATGTTGATATCAAACGGAAGAAAGATCTTGTGCTCAAATTCAAGCACACCATCGCGCCGCTCGTTGATCTAACGGCTATAACATTCGGTGAAGATTTGAACTTTGGAGCAGTTGTCGATAAAGAGAAAAAGGGACTGCGGATGAACATTCGACGCGGTCTGAAGTTGTCGTTAAAACTCGGACCGCTGGACAGCACCATCGACGTGAAAGGCAGTGCGCTTCTCTCGCGTGGAGAGAAGAATCAACTGATGCTGTCGACAACCGTCAATATCCCTGGCATCGACAATCCCGTAACTCTATCGATTCCACTAACGCAGGTATTCGCCCAGCGGAAAAAAGTGATCTAGTCGATTTCGCCACTATTCTTCCTGCGACTCCTGGAAGCCAGCAAGATAGAAACGTCGCTGCTATCGGGGAGTGAACAGATTTCTGAATATCTGCCCGAACGATCCCGCGACGGTCTTCGGTGCATCAACGTCACCTTGCGCCATCGCAGAAGCAAAACTTTTCGCCTGCTCTGTGGTCACCTTAGGTCCCAAAGGCGGAATATTCGGATCGCTGTGAACGTCCAGCACGACTGGACAGTTAGCGACGACGGCCGCGTTGAGCGCAGGATAAACATCCTCAGGCGTCAATATCTTGATGCCCCTTAAACCGATCGAATCAGCATAGTCTGCGTAAGAAAATGCCGGAATATCCTGAGAGGCTTTAAACTTCGGATCGCCCTCCATTGTGCGCATTTCCCAGGTCACAAAATTCAAATCTTCATTGTTTAAAACAAGAACGATCAGTCTTGGATCGCTCCACTCCTTCCAGTATTTCGCCACCGTCAGTAGTTCTGCATTGCCACCCATCTGCATGGCGCCATCGCCAACAAACGCGAATGCAGGTCGGTCTGGGAAAGCGAATTTCGCAGCGATTGCATATGGCAAAGCACAGCCCATAGATGCCAGTCCACCCGAAGCAGAGCCCATCATTCCGCGCCTGATTTTGATATCGCGCGCATACCACACAGTTGACGTGCCGGAGTCGGCACTCAAAATAGATCGATCCGGCAACATTTTCGAAAGCTCACGAAACACCAGTTGCGGATTGACAGGATCGGCTTTCTGACTGGCTCTCTCCTCGACAACTTTCCACCAGTCGGCAGTATTCTCTTCAATTTTTGCACGCCAGGATAGATCGATTTTGGTTTCAATCAACGGAATTAGAGCTTGAAGAGTTTCCTTACTTCCGCCCTGAAGACTTACCTCCATCGGATATCGAAGGCTCAGATTACGACCATCGATATCGATTTGCACACCTCTTGCTTGACCTTCTTTTGGCAAGAATTCCGCATACGGGAAGTTGGATCCGATTATAAACAACGTGTCGCATTCTTCCATCATCTTTTGTGTTGCTTCCGTTCCCAACATACCGATAGAGCCTGTGACAAACGGCAGATCGTCCGGCACGACGGCCTTTCCTAGCAGCGCTTTAGCAATGCCTGCCCCGAGTCGATCGGCAATTTGCAATACTTCGTCGGTCGCATCAAGTGCACCAGCGCCTACCAGTATAGCTACCTTCTTTCCTTGATTGAGAACTCGGGCGGCATTCTGAAGATCGGCTTCTTGAGGCAGTATTCGAGGTGCGGAGTATCCCAAGCCGGAAAATGTCATGCCATGTTCGCGCTTAAGTTTTTCCTTGGACGGGAGAATTTGAATATCATGTGGAAGAATCAAACATGTTACAGTCCGCTCAGCAAGGGCGATTCGGATGGATCGATCCAAAAGATGCCGTACCTGTTCCGGAACCGTCGCAACATTCACGAACTCGTGCGCAACATCCTTGTATAACGCAGCGAGATCAACATCCTGCAAATAGTTAGAACCTAGAGCGCTACGATTTTGCTGGCCGAGGATTGCAACCACAGGCTGATGATCCAGCTTAGCGTCATACAGACCGTTCATCAACTGAATCGCTCCGGGTCCTGCTGTAGCCATGCAGACACCCACCTCACCTGTAAATTTTGCATGCGCGCAAGCCATGAATGATGCCATCACTTCGTGACGGACTTGAACAAAATCAATCAAACCGTCACTGCGATTGAGCGCGCCGAGCAGCGGGTTGATGCCGTCTCCTGGATATCCATAAATGCGTTTCACGCCCCAATCTGACAGACGGCTGACTACGAAATCGCTGACATTCTCACTCATAAAAATTCCTGTTATGTATCTTGCTGTTCGGCGTCTGTGCAAGGTTCGAAAACGGCGCCATTATTACATGTAGCGAAATTAGACCGCTTCGGAGCCGATTCCTCTGAATGCACCGCAGGTCCGTTCACACTCATCACCCGAAGCGATTGTCAGGGATCTCCCCAGTGTGTCTTTTCCGAGAAAAGCCTATTGTTGTAGATGCCGATTATCACAACTCCCTCACGCGTTCGTGGGGCGAATCGGGTATGGTTCAAATACAGTCCGCGTAAAACCATTACAAGGAAACGCCGAATAATGAATGACATAAAGCCGGCCGTCGAAGTAACAGACCTTCGCAAGACGTATAAAGGAGGGAATGTTTGCGCACTAGACGGTATCAGTTTCACCGTCGCACAAGGAGAAATTTTTGGGCTAATCGGACCCAACGGCGCTGGAAAAACAACTCTGATAGGGTGCCTGCTTGCCCTTCTACAGCCCGATTCCGGCAGTGTTCGAATATTCGGCAGACCGGCGGATTTCATGTCGGTCAGAAGGGAAACGGGGTATGTCCCCGAACGCTCCGATTTCGAGCACTGGATGACCGGCCGACAATTTCTCGAATACCACCACGGCTTGGCTGGAATGAGCAAGAGCACGCGAAAGCGTGACATCGACGAGTGCCTCGAAATGGTCGAACTCGCGAAGACTTCTTGGGATAGACGCTTGCGAACTTATTCTCGAGGAATGCTTCAACGTTTAAACATCGGTCAACTTTTGATTGGTAAACCCAAACTCGCTTTACTAGACGAACCCACACTAGGACTCGATCCGACCGGCGTCACCGTGGTGAGAAACGTTATTAAGAACATGCGTGAGATGGGTGTGACCGCGATAATAAATTCACACCAACTGGATGAAGTTGAACGGCTTTGCGATCGCGTCGCATTCATTCGCCAGGGAAAAATTGCGTCGATTGAAACAATCAAAGGCGGCACTATCACAGACTACATGCTGTTTGTCCGCTGGAGCGAGAATCAGTTGAATGGAACATTGACCTCAGTAGTTGAACGTGCAGCAGCTCTATCACAAACGTCAATTAACGAATGCCACCACGAGTGGGGTCGCTTCCGCGTCAGGGACCATCTAGCCGCAACCGAGTTGCTTAAGAACCTGATTGCGCAAGGTGTGCCAATCGAAGAAGCGGTACCGGAGAGAATGCGTTTAGAACAATTGTTCGCAGGTGAAACTGGAGGTGAGGCAAATGAATAGCACTATCATGAAGTTTACGGCAATGTCGGCATGCCTGGATCCGCTCAAACTTCTATACGTATTCATGCTTGGTTTTGTCATGCCTATCGGCATGAAAGTTGCCTCGATGTTTCACGGCGCGGCTGACTCGCAAACATTCGAGATGCTTACCGGTAAAGTAGGAGTAGCGTTCGTATTAATGGTGCTCTGCCTTGGACTTGCCGGCAACAGCGCCACACAGGGAAGAGGCGGAGAATATCTTCCCCTGATTTTCACACGACCGGTGACGCGATCTGAATATGTTTTGAGCAAGTGGTTGATCATCACACTCATCGGTGGATCTTTTGCAGCGCTGCAAAACCTGATTGTAGCGACAATCGGGTATACGTTCGGTGAAGTAGTCACCTGGTCGGCGGTTCTAAGCATGATGGTAGAACGTTACATGGATGCCGGTTTGATTTCCGCCGCCATGATTCTAACAATGCTGAACAAAAATCCGGCATTTCAAATAACCGCAATACTCTCCTTCTACATCTGGCTAGCCGGTCAGACCATACCGCCAGTCAGCGTCGCCGGAATGAGTGCCGCCGGCGACCTGTCTATTGAGGCGACCAAGTTTATGCTATCGGCATCGCAGTATATCGCAGATCTGATACTACCGACGGTGAACGTCTACGATTTGATAAACACAAAAGTTCTGTCGCTAACGCCACTTCTTGCATACTGTTCTGCGGTAACCCTCTATCTGGCATTTGCAATCGCATCCACTAACAAGCGGGAGTTCTTCTATGGCACCAATTAATAACCATGATGCAATGACGAACGACAACAAAGCCAGCGAGAATCAAATGACATCACACCAACAATCAAACCCGGTCGACGACAAATCAACTACTGTTATGCCGAAAGCACTGGTTGTAGTTGCTGCAGTACTTTTGATCGCAAGAATTACGGACATTGGATTTCAAATCGCCAGAGCCAGGGCACCACAGCCGGTGCAACAAGCCATTCAATGGCATGAACTGCCGGAGATGACTGCTGGTACGTTTAAAACCAAACAGGAGTTTGTGCCACCACCAGTGCAGGATGTCTCTCCTGAAACGAAGAAAGAGATGGAAAGAGTTCTAGCGCTCGGTCTAGCGCAAAACAAATACGTTATCTACGAATTCTATGCGCCATGGTCTGATCCTTGTAGAAAGATGGAGAGTACATCGCTGACGAACGCTCAGGTCAACCAACTCATAGACGAGCATTTCATGCCCTTTCGCGTGACCGATCGATTAAAGGAACTCGGAAAAAATCCACGTCTTGTCACCGAGCTTCAGAAGAAATTCAGAATCTTCGCATTTCCAACTTTAGTGATAGTCGATGATCGTGGAGAAACGGCAGCAACGCTAGTGGGCAACTGCTCATCCCTGACCACCTACAGATTCCTGAGCAGAGCCATCCACTCTATAGAGCAGAAAAGCCGGGCGCGTTCCGCCGTAATCGGGACGAGGCAAAAACAAGGTGGCATGTCGGGAATTGTTTCCAGTACCACGCCGCCCGGCTATCAAACCCTTGCCCTCAGTTCGCCTAAAGGATAGACTCAAGTCATAGACCTAATTGAGTTTAAATCTCTATGACTAAACTAATGCTGCTCGTCCTCGCCGCCATGGCCGTCAACTGCACTCCGGCAATCTGCGCGGAGGCGAGCGATCAAGAACATGAAGAAGATACGGTTCGACGCTCGCCCGCTCACACGGCGCCGAGAGTCAATCCGAGCGGCGGAGAGAAGGCTGCCGTTAAAGCAGACTCTCCGGTGGGGTCAGTTACGCCCAATTTAAGCGAACCGGTTGCACCGTCTAACGTCTCCTCCTCGCGAGTCGAGCCACCCTCAGGAAACGCGGCGACTGCAGCATCTACCGAATCGGCGCCTGCGCAGACGACACCGACAGGCAACCAGACATCAACAGCAGCAACTGGCCCTGTTGCCGGTACTCCTCCCAAAACTACAGCGGTGCTGCCTTCTGAACCTGTTCCCGGTCCCTATGAAAACGATCGACGCAAAGTGCGAAATTGGCTGCTGGAGGCAAAGAAACGCGGCGTTGGACTAAATGCCTATATTCCTGTTTGGGACGACATGGAATCTACGGTTAAATCCGGTGGCTCCGACACTGCCGTGAAAACCAAACTGGACGCGATATGTAGAAGTATTGGAGACCAGGTTAAAAACAGTACTGCGGCTCAACGCTTTCGTCCAGTCAAACCACAGACAGCTGTCGAAGAAGGAGTGGAAGTCGTTAAGGTGAAGTGGACTGGTGAGAAAGGAAGCGATCCGCTTTTTCGCGACAAAGCGGATGCGTGGTATCAGAAAGCCAAAAGTTTGCTCACTCCTGACGAGCGCGCAGATCCGCAATTACAACGACGACTGCACGACCAGCGTGATGTGATCTATAAGGAAATGTCAGAACGCTATGCTAGCGAAGGACGTTGGGCACCGCGCTTATACAAGAACATGAATCAAGACATGGGTGCTGTTTATAGCCGAAGTCCGTACTCTCAAAGAAACTATGCCGATACACTCAACAACGATCTCAACGCAAGCAAATGGTATGGTGGCACGGAAAGCGCCACTCCAAGTAAGAACCCGCGCTGATCGCTGAGCGCGTCGGCAACGATGTATTGAATCGATGCTACAACAAACTTGTGGATACAGGAGTTGTTGGAGGCATTATGAGCATACTTGGATTTCTATTTTATTGTCTGGTAGCCGCTATTTGCGCAGGTATTGCAGACTATGTCGCTCCGGGCAGAATTCCTGGTGGATTTCTCGCATCAGTCGTAGTCGGTATTATCGGTGCCTGGATCGGCGGCATGTTGCTCGGCTCGATGGGACCCGCCCTGGCTGGCGTTTCACTGCTCCCTGCAATCATCGGTTCTGCACTCTTGATCTTCTTACTGTCGTTATTCGGCAGAGGTCGAGTTTAGAGCAAGCACCACTTATAGTGGCATCTGGCTGGCAAACAATTTAACCCCGCCCAATTGCAAAAGGAGAAGCTCACCGCTTCTCCTTTTGCATTCTGCGTTTTATTCTTGAGCACGAGTTATTAAACACGATAGCGCCTCCAAGCGCTAATCAACTCAGCGGCGGAGGTGCGAAATCGTTCACACACTTGCATCCCGCCGCCAAAGCGATCACCTATTCACCAATCACCAATTCCGCGGTCCGCGAAAAGACGCAGTCAGTTATGCCGTTATTAATCACTTGCAATTGCGTAACCGAATACACAATTTATAGAACAATGGAACTGTGCTTCAATCAAATGGGTTTCTCAAAACGAAAGAGCCGCACATGATGCGGCTCTTCATCCCGAACACAGACCTGGGGGGTCTTCTTTATTTCATTTATTTAGACTTCTTCGATAACTCTTGTTCGTTTGAAATTATCTGAGTCAGTAGCAATACCGATTACGAGAGTCAGCAAACCACCAAGGATTGCAGGCGTCCAGCCGGCGACGTTGAGATACGCAGGCATTACATCCGATGTGAGCATCAGTGTGTAAGCCGGTAACAACCAGAAGCCAACGAGCCACAATGGAATCAGCACCAGCAGAGCGACTCCAAGAGTACCCACCGCAAGGAATGCAGTAAGCAGTGCGGCACCCCAGCTCACGACGATCCCGAGGATAGAGAACATGAGCGCCAATCCAAGAGCCGTGACGAATCCGCCGTGCACCGTAATACCTGGTATCATCGGAAATATAAACTCGAATGCCAACGCGAGTAATACCAGTCGAATCAAAAAGCTCATTTTTTATTACCTCTCATTGATCGTCAACAGCCAGTGTAGGGAAAAATTTTGTTGTGTCTGACGATCGTGTTACGTATATAGCACGAGCAACCGCTCACCATGCTCTTTTCGACGAACACAGTAGAACCGTCATTTTAATATTGGTATCACTAATGGTGTCGCCAGAGAATCGAATTAAACACAAGCCGATCACACATTGAGTCCAGAGTTTTTGCATAGAGCTGAAGCTCAGATCAATGACCACCACGAAGAAATCCAAATATCAAAAGCCCGCATTTGCTATCCGTGTAAGCATTTGCGGGCTTTGATTTTTCTCTCAGGCTTGAGTCCTAGGCAAGATATCCTTCGAACTCTTCTCTCTTGGCTAATTTTTTCAGTTTGCGCATTGCCAGGCAAGAAATCTTACCAACTTGATCTCTGGTCAATCCCATTTCTTTGCTGATTTCTCTGAGGCTGGCTTCTTGTCCGTTAACCAGACCGAATCTCAGTTTCACAACTTTGCGTTCTTTCTCGTTGAGTCCATTGAGCAACTCAGCGATCTGTGAGTTTACGTAATGTGCATCAGCCTGGTCGACAGGAGTTGCGCTGTCAGAGTCCATGATTGTTTCGCCGAGTGTGCAACCTTCATCATCAGTGGTGGCAACTTTCTGATCGAGTGACAAGCATGGTTGCGAGCTGTTGAGCGCTTTCTCGACTTTTTCGATGCTTTCGCTCAGCTCGATAGCGATCTCTTCGGTAGTAGGTTGTCTGCCGTATTTAACAGCAAGGGTGCTGCGAACGCGACGGATCTTCGTCATTAGTTCATTGAGGTGAACAGGCAATCTAACGATTCTCGACTTGTTGGAGAGCGAGCGTGTGATTGCTTCTCTGATCCACCATGCGGCGTAGGTCGAGAATCTGTGACCCATTTTCGGATCGAATTTGTTAACTGCGGACATCAAGCCGATGCTGCCTTCTTGGAGAAGATCAATCATTGGCAAACCACGATCTTCATAACGTTTTGCGATTGAAGCGACGAGCTTAAGATTGGCGAGAGTGAGGACGTTGCGAGCGCGTTGATCGCCTTTCTTAGCTTTAGCAACGAGTTCTCTTTCTTCATCGACTGTCAGTGGCTTGATGGTGCCAATCGTATCCATGTAGCTTTTAACGGGCTGATGACTTTTTCTTTTGTCAAACACCCGGACGTTGGATACGTGCTCGATGTCGTCGGCATGATTTCTGAAAGGAACAGTATTGTCAGTGGCGCTATCGAGTTCTTCTACTTGTTCAGTATAGTCTTCAAAATAGGCACGGTTGCTTAACGCTGACATGATGACCTCCTAGGACTATTCGCGCTGAGCCAGTCAAATGGGGACGTCCATTTGCTTCAGCTGGGGTTCAGTTGTACTTTCCGCATCGGTTCTACAGGTGTTCGAACCGCTCATGTACTTAATATACTACAGCACCTATATCGTGTCAACACAAAAGTAGATTTCAATCTACACGATCAACAATCCTACTACAGTCCGCAAAACCAACTCTACAACACTTCCAGCAACATTCGCCGCCTGTTCAACAAAACAAATCAGTAGTTTTTATTACACAAACAAAAAATTCTTCTGCATTTTAAAATCTACTGGGCATTTTTATGGGTTCAAATCCGGGAGATTGTAGGGTATAATCTACAGAAGAGACACCCAAAGGATCCTTATATATGTCCGACTCACAAAACCTACTTGGAGCGATCGGCAAAACTATTCGAAAGCGCCGTGAGCAACTCGGAATCTCTCAAACAGAATTAGCTGAACGTGCAGGACTTCACCGTACCTATATAAACAATATTGAGGGCGGCTCCAAAAACATCAGCATCGATAGCCTTAAAGGCATTGCAGACGCGCTCAATGCCACCATTTCGGAATTGATGATGTCCGCAGAGGAATCATCCGACGATACAAGACAGCCAATCAAAATTTTGTTGATTGAGGACAACGCGCCTGACGTGTTCATGTTCAAGCGCTGCGTAAAACAGAGCTCGTTGCCGACAGCAGTTGAAGTGTTAGACAACGGCAAGAAGGCGCAATCACAAATTGACATGTACAAGGAATCGCCTGGAGACGACCTCCCGGACATAATCTTCCTGGACCTGAATCTTCCTGGCGGTCGAAGTGGCTACGATATTTTGATCGACATTAAGAGCAACGATTTGCTCAGACACATTCCCGTGATCATTCTTACGACTTCTTCCAATCCGCAAGATGTGCGCAAGACTTACGGACACTTCGCCAATTCATTCATGACGAAGCCAGTCGATCCTCAAGAATACGAGCGCTCCATCAACAACGTTCTTACTTACTGGTTTGATACCACTTCATTGCCCAGTTGATTCTTGCGTGGTGATTGCGATTTAAATCGTTTTTCGCACGACCCTAAACGAAAAGAGCATGCCAATGAGACTGGCATGCTCTTTTCCCTTAGAACTCGATGGAATCGACTATTGAATGTGGTTAAACCGCTTAACTGATGCCGCACGGATTGGATAATCCGAAGGACTGTTCAAATCAACAACTTCATCCAGGTCTACAAAGCTGGCATCACTGATGGTACTACGTCGCTGCAGCTCATCCGAGTGATTCTGCAGAAGCGCACACTCTTCACGAATCTGTTTACACGCCTTATCGATTTTGTATTCGATCATGGGTTGTCGATCCAAAAACATGATAAAACAGAAACCCATAGCAATAGCGAGGAGTATGAAAGTCACGGCCCAACCGATTCCGGTGTCTTCCTCAATTATTTTGAATTGACGATTGGTTTCGTCCAGGCCGATAACTGTCATGTAATTTCCTCCAGCGGTCTATTTCTAGAGCGCGTGATCGATAGCAGAACCTACTTTATCGAACTCCGAATAAAGGTCTTTTGCTTCTTTATCCGAGATGTCACCGTCGGCGCGGAAACTATTTTCAACCACGGCAACGTGATTCAACATTCCTCGAAGGCGATCGGCTTCGCTAATAGACAATTTTCCGGACACGAGTCCGTAGCTGATCTTGGCTTCGAGACCGGCTCTTCGATTCATCAAGTCATCGATCTGAACGACGTTGGCGTCGGTAATTACAAATCGCGTACCTTGAATGAACGGTTTGTAGTCTCTAACTTTTAGGGTTGTACCGAGCAAGTCATACTCGTATGCGACCGGCAAAACTCTCTCGTAGGAGACTGTCGCGCCGTTGCCGACAGACAGTTCCATTGAGGAAAGTCGGTCAAGCTCCGCGCGGTATCTTGCAGCCTGTTCGGCAGTCAGAGTGCCATCAGCAACTCCCGACGCGATTACAGCACGTAAGCCTTTTTCTCTTTCTTGAAGAGTGTTTTTGAAAACGACTCCATCAATGGTTACCTTTTGCACAGTAGTTGTTGAAGGTACCGAAGTTACTTCACGCACGATTGTCTGATCCGCCAGCGTGACCGGTCGATCAACATACACACGATCTACATTTGAAACCGGTACGAGAACACGATCGACAGATGCGGGAGTAGTGGTCGTTGTTGTCGTGGTTTCAGTAATTCCATCGTTTGTCATCAAAACTTTTCTAACTACTGTATCCTGCGCAAAAGTAGGAAGCGAGAGCACGGCTAAGCTGATACCGGCCAACACAAGCGATTGAGCCAGTGGCAGGCGCGGGACGCCACGTCTCACATTATTTTGTACACTGCAATTTCGTAGCATCATTTGATCCTCAAAGAAAACTCTTCCGAGAGGTACATAGCGTAAAGGCGCGCAGTCCATGCCTCGGTAAAGGAAGCTGGAATGAATGTTTACTATCGCCTAAATTTATCGACGGTCTGTCAGACCATAGCGTTGGCAACAGGCGCAGACACAGGCGCTCCAGGGACAGTGAAGTAGAAGGTTGTACCTTCGCCAAGCACTGACTCAGTCCAAATCTTCCCGCCGTGCAAATCGACGATTTTCTTACACATTGCTAGACCAAGTCCAGTTCCGGGATATTCTGAATCTCGATGCAATCTCTGAAACATCTGGAAAATTTTGTCCTTATGCTCCATTTCAAATCCAATGCCATTGTCTTTAACCGCGATTCGCCACATACCGTCTTCGACTTGCTCGGCAGAGATATTTATTTCCGGCGCAACATCAGCCTTACGGTACTTGATGGCATTGCTGCAAATGTTTTGCAAGAGTAGCGAAAGATACTCTGACTTGCCCATAACTTTCGGCAAATCCTTTTGGATTACAAATTTTGCTTGCGATTCCTTGATCGAAGATTGAATATCTTGCATTACGGAAGCCAGCACGTCATCAAGTTTCACAACGTTAGCTTCAAACTTCTCGCGACGCACGGCTCCGAATTTCAACACGTCGTCAATGCGCGCCATGGCAGTAATAGATGAACCATGTATAAACTCGAGAAATTGCTCAGCCTGCTCATCAAGAGAATCTCCGTACTCCTGTTTTAACAACTTCGAATACGTTCCCATCGTTCGCACAGGTTCTTTCAAATCATGCGCTGCGACCCAAGCAAAGTCTTCAAGTTCCTTATTAGATTGAGTGAGCTGATCTGACGCCTTCATCAGCTCTTTCTCGGCTTGTTTGATGAGAGTAATATCTCGGAAGATCGCAGCACCACTAACTACATTTCCTTCGGCATCCTTAATAGGAGAAACGCATAGTGAAAGGTGCATCTGCTTCCCTTCATTGTTCGTATAGGGTATCTCGAGGGTATCAAGCCTCTTTCCGTCGCGCAGTACTTCTACAACCCGGTCCATATCAGGGCCGATTAATTGACGCAGCGCTTTACCCATAGTCGAGTCAACGGTATAACCGAAAAGATCTTGAGCACCGCGGTTCCAGCTCAACACAGTTCCATTCAACATAAAACTAACGATCGCATCATTGGATGATTCGACAATTGAAGCGAGTTGGCGATTGCGATACTCAGCTGATTCGCGTCGCATCATCTCCATCTTCAACTCATCGTAAGCTTTTTCCATTTGTGCTGGTTGCGGCAATGCCAAAAGCTTAGGAAGAAGCGGCCATACAAGCAATGCTGTCGTCAAAAATGAGGCACCACCGACGAAATCAAGCGTGCCTTCCAAACCAAAAACCGGATTATAGACAGTCCAGACCTTAATGCCATGCGCCCCGGCGCATACCAGACAGGATGCCGTCAGAAGCATGAATATCCAATGATATGTTCTGTGATGGCTTCGTTTTAAATACGAAAAAACTAGAGTTGGCAACATAACAAACGCCAG
>JBGAHZ010000022.1:0-132188 GCA_044225915.1 Obscuribacteraceae bacterium (SeqCode) | reverse complement strand
TCGGGCATGGACACCAAAGATGGTTTCACCGAATCACAAACATTGCTTGTTAAATCGGTCGAGTCGTGCAAACTCGTGAAGTAGCCCTTTTGAATTGATTCACCGCCAGTGAATCAAAAGTCGTTCAGGCCAGAGGTGTGATGGCAAAACCATCACAGCTTCGGTTTCATCAAAGTTGGCTACGATAGGCAACCAGAGGTTGGCGATGTATCCGTGCGGCAGATGGTGCGGCTGAATCAAACAGGTGGCATAGTAAACAGACCGTCCGTGGCAACAACTCAATGGTAACTCCAAACGCAAAATGCTCTCGAAGTCGGATGAAATCGCGCGTATGAATTCACGCACTTCCGGATCACTGGAAGGCGTTTCCTTATGCTCGTCCAGCGTTTTTGCGATCGATTCGAGCAGGTTGATTTGACTGTCGAAAAAAGCATCCGTACTGTAAATGATCGCGGCTGGCAGAGTGTATTCGTTTGAGTTTTTGAACAAGAGTTTGTTGGCTTCGACCAGATAACCCCAATACACTTTTCCGCGCTCGTGCAACAGCTCCTGGTCCTTGAGAATTTTGAGCGGGGCCTGATTGCTGCGCTCGTAGAGGTCGTGGAGTTCTTTTGACAACGATAATTTGCAGGCCGGGCGGTCAGAGTCCAGCAGCGGCGTGCGATAGAAGGCCCGGCACTCCGCCAGAAGGTCTGACGCTGCTTGGTTTTCTGGGATTGTCAGCTCAACCGGCTCAGCCTGATTGACGGCGGCGTCAATCGCTTCTTGAGGGGGTTTTTCGATGTTTTTAGTGACCTTCTTCAGAAATTCGTGCATACGATGTTTCTCCCGACAGAAACATTATTCCACGATTACCTTGTCGCTTGAAGTACGTCCAAACGTTTCCGGTGAATACATTTCTTCTGCTTTGGTCGGAGCTACGTTGTAGACACCGGGGGTGGTGGCTCTCACCATGTACGAATAATCATGAGCACCACCTGAGACAAACGATGCGAAAGCCTCTGCTTGGTGATCGCGCAGATTCTGATGATCAAACCAGGGCCATGTCCAAAAGGGCATGAAACAAGCCGCGACCGATGAAACTGGCGGTGGAGGCAGGTTTGGGGGTGGAAGAAATACAGTTTCGTCTCCAATGCTGGTGTCACCAATAGCTGTGTCGTCGGCGTCCAAATCCAAATCAGGTGTTTCCTCTACCACTGGTTTAAACAGCTGTCGGGAGCCTGAGAGTGCCGGATTTAGCGGTTCTACACCTGCAGGAAGCGGATCTGCAAGCGCCACATGATATCGCGGTGAGGTAGCCGAGAAATTGAGTTTAACTCGTACTGTTGAACCGGCCTTTATGTGCCAGACGCCGTCAGCATCTTTGGTGACATCGCTTGGATTGTCCACCCCTTCGTAAATTCTCGAAACAGCAAATCCGTTATCGAGCGCATTCATCTTGAGATTTTTTGAGGCGTAGGTCAAAGCGACACGGTAGTATAAACGACCGTCCCCTACTTTATTTAAAAGTATGTCGTGCGCTTTTTTCTGCTCCGACAACCACTCCATCGGTAACGTTGCTGTCTGGCTGTTTAAACTTCGCCCGGCAAATTTGTGGGTGCCGATGTAAGCGTCACCGATCCACTCTTGAACATCAAAATTTGGAACTTTGCTTTCATAGGTTCTGAAGTATCGGTTGATCGCCATGGATACATACGCATCCTCCTGCGTGTTCATCCAGTGACCGTGCTTTCGCCCTGATAACAGCCCCCTCACCAGTTTTGCAGCCAGCTCGTTTTGCGGGTCATCGAGAATCATCGCTTCCAAGATAATCGCATCCGATCTTCTGCCGGAAAAGAACAAGTAGTAGTTGTGATCACCATATCCGGTACTAGAAACTGTCGCGTGATTCGACGTTTCTCTTACAGCTTTTGCGATCACTCTCCTGAGCAAGTTAGCTTCGGCGACCGAGTTCTTATCCTTGCTTATCACCGGCAGTAGCCATCCCACAGACTCCATAGGTATGTAAAAAGTGACCTTGTCGATAGCCACGTTGTCTAATGAAACGGTTTCTCCGCTGTTAGCTGACTCAACTTTCAGCAGTGGCTTAATTGATGCGCGAATAAGTTTTCGAGCACCTGCACTGTCGATGTCTTCGTTTAAGTATCTTAGGAACAGCGCGTACGAGCGTAAACTCTGATTGTCTAGTTGCCCGTAAGTTTTTGGCAGGTGCTGATCGATGTTACGCAGAAAGTTTTTGCATTTTTTCAAAACTTCGTCCGGAACTTCGTAGCCTTTTTGTTTTGCAAGTAACATGGCTCGAGTGACTTGAAGCGACACATACGGCCAGGCTTCTGGCTCGCCCGGCTTCCAGAGAGCGAAACCGCCTTGAGCGTTTTGTCGCTTTACCAACTCATTGATATCGGCTTTGACCGTTTGCGGCAGTTGAGTTTTGTCCTCCGCGCTAATCAAACCAAACTCCGAGAATAATTCGGACAATGAGAGCGTGGCCAACATTCGTGCAGAGATCTGCTCTGAGCAACCGAAACTGTAATCCTTCAAATATAAGTACGCACCCTGCAGTTCTTGCATCGCGGTACTACTGGTGGTGATGTCCATTCCGCCGATGGTGGGGAACACATCTTCAAGCGGTTGAAAAACTTGCTTGATTGCACCCTCGTCAAGTTCACCACATGCAGTAAATGTCTCGGTGCTGGCTGGAACTATGATTGGCACCGTCAGTTCTTGCGCGTCGGCTATCTCGCCTGTGCTGGCAGCGAATTGAAACTTCGCTGAACCTGTTCGTGCTGCACGCATGGGAAAACGAACTTCAACTCGGTCGTTGGCGGCGACGTCAACAATCTTTCCCTGTTCGACTGTTCGTGCTGTCGTGGCTGTGCCTTCCGATTGACTCGATTCGATGGATTCTATGCTATCGGAACGCATGGCGACTTCGACTGACATAGGCTTATCCGTCTGGTTCTGAAGCACCACCGGCAGTTCGCACGTATCGCCGACGTTTAAAAACCTCGGTGCGGATGGGCGAACCATTAGAGGCAATCGCGCTTCCACAACTGATTCGCTGCTTCCGAATTTGTCTAGACCTGTTGACGCGATAGCCATGATTCGGTAGCGCGTAACGCTGTCCGGCAAATGGAGTTTGACCTCGGCCTTTCCATCGGTACCAACATTGACGGATGGCTCGAATAACGCCATAGCGCTCAAGTTGAGTCTCATCGTGATCGGTTTTGTTGACCCAACTTCATTTGACTGCCCGTAACGTGGGTCAACTGGTGCACCCACCAGACCGGAAGGACTAGGGGCGTTAGCACCGCCGAAGCCACCCGCATCGGGGGCACCTGGGACTGGCGGTGGTGGCAAGGCGGATGGCGGGGGAAGCGCAGATAAGTCATCTGCATGTTTCTCCACCGGTGGTGGCAGAACAGGTAGAACCAGGAAGGTCCTGTTGTGGTTCTCGGAAACACCATCTTCAACTGTGGAGTAGAAGACGCTGAGTGGATCATCCCACTTATAGCCAGACAAGGCGAGGACTGCTTCATCGACCACGGCTAAAGCCACGGTTCCGCTGCTGGCATTTCCTGCCGCGTCCTTCAAATCGATTTTAATCGTAGTATCACCACCAGGGCTGAGTGCAGCATCTGCTGCGGTGGCTGTCACTGCGAGTTTGCGCGCGGCCGGAGGAATATTGATGCCGATTTCACCGGTTGCGAATGCGCCATTTTTGCCGACCAAATCAACTTGCGCTGTCACGTTGGGATAGAGGTTTTCGTCAACTGGAAAGTCAACGGTTAACGATGACGAAGTCAGTTCAATCGCTTTTGTCAGAATCATCCCGTCTCGTCGTAGGGAGAAAACACCTTGTGCCGGCGCAAACGGTGAGTTGATCAACACGTGAGCCTGTTCGCCTGCTTTGTATTCTTTCTTGTCAGGAATCAGGGTCAGCGTCTGCTGTTCGTTTACTTTGGTGGATAACGGTTTGTCTTCTTCAATCCAGGCGGTGACAGATGTCTCATTCGACCGGCCCTTCTCATCAGTAATCACCGCGCTGATTGTGCCATTTCCACCTTCTTTGGGAGAGAATGAAACTTTTTGAAATGCATCGCCGGATTTGATTGTTTGTTCACCGATGATACGTTCCTTCCCGTTATCATCTAATAATGCAAGTTTGATTTTGATCGAATGGTCTTTGGAAACTTTGCCATCAATATCGGTGGCAATCACATTCACGTCAACGTTTTCACCTCGTTTAAAAAATGACTTGCTGAGCTTGATTCCCACGTACCGATCGGATGGATGCACTAGAATGGCTGTCTGGTCTGACCACTGCTGGCGGTTGACATCAGATACGGTGGCTTCACATTTAAAACTGACTGGACGGAGTTCTTTTACGGAGGTGCAACGGAGTTCGAGCGAATGATTTCCGGAAGCATCCGTCGAACCGCTTATATACTTTGACTTCGAGTCTTCGCCATGATATTGATCTGCCCACCAGCATCCAGTGCAATCTCCAAAACTGTAGTCAGTCCAATTTGGCGGTGAGTAATTTTCGGGAGTGGCTACTATTGTCCAATTTATTGGAGAGTCCGGCAGTGAGCCACCCGCGAAGTAGTGCGTCTTGGCTGTAAGCGTCGTTGTGTCCCCGAGAAAGAGCGTGTTTCCAGCAGAAGACGAAACATGCATCTCAAACTCAGGTCTTCGGAACTCGTCGACGGAAAATTCAATGTATTGTACGGACGGCAAAAGTTCGTTCAAAGATTTTCCTGTAATCTTTTGATTTCCCGAAGCGACATCTTTTTCTAAATTTAGAATTACTCGACCTCGACCTAATTGAGCCGTCTTGGACACCTCGAAGGAAAAGTTGAAGTCGGAGTTGGCGCCTGTGGTGGCACGACCGTCCGCTATTTTGTTACCCTGCGAGTCTTGAACTTCGTATTTGAATGCTAAATTTTGAACTGAAGACAATATGATCTGCCGTTCTTTGCCCAGATCGAATAGTCTGAGCCAGCCTTTGACGCTCACAGTTTCTCCCGGGCGATACAGGTTTCGATCAGTAACCCCCATCATACGTATTTGTCTCGAAGTCGAATTCGTTCTCCAGGGACGCGCCCGGTACTCATCGTTAGGAAGAATCGCAACATCATCTGCTGTACGCGCGATTAAGACCTCTGTGTCTGTAGCGGTGCCGTCCGCAGCCGGAATCACGGTCAATCCCTGTGCGTCCGTTTTGCAGCTGGTCTTCCCGGGAAGCAACTTCACTTCAACTCCGGCGAGAGGTTTTCCTGATGCAATCGATGAAGCAAAGACAGTCAGATTTTCTCGTGTAAACGCATCCAACCCGATGTCGCTGACCTGAACCCAACTCCAGAAACTTTGTTTTTGCTCCTTGTTTCCGACCGACTCGACTTGCACGAACACGTGACCTTTGCCGTCTTTTAAATATGGATTTAAATCGATGTCGATAGTTTTGCGAGACGATCCAACCTGAATCGTTCGTGAATCTATTGGTTGAAACTCCGAACTTTTGGGGATCGGTTTATGGTCTGATACCAGTCTGCTGTAGTCTGAGATATGTGCCCACGCCTCTGGTTTCACGCGCGCTACTGATACTTTTACTCCGGGCATTCCGGATGCCCGGAACGTCAATGCGGGCTTCTTTCCCAACGGTATTACAACAAAGCTATGACCGGGACGTTCCAGGTTAAACCACATTGGGCCTGTCGTAAGTGTGACACTACGGGTAGTACCGAGAGTTTGTCCATAAATGTCGGTCAAAAGGTTGTCAAAAGTGATGGTGTATCTAGTATTCGTTTTAAATTCTGCGTTGACACTAATATTCTCTCCACTGGCCGAGACCTTTAACTGTTGTACAGGCGGGCTGACAGTAACCATTGATTTTTTGAACTTGGTAGTGTCAAGCGGGTTCTTAAATGAAATGTTCATCCACGATTCCGGTGACACACCGTTTTCCGGTCCATGCGAAATCTCGAGCGGACCGTATGTACTGTATGAATATATTCGATCGACCTTCGTTTTTAACGGGCCCTCTGTCGAACTTATTCCTGCTTTAAATTTCAACTTTAAGGGCGTGTTTTTCGGCAGTGGTGCCGCTGGCTTCACGCCGACAATGCGCTGTATTCCATCTTTTGGAACGTACGGTTTTAGCTTCTTGTCCTTCATGATTGTCGAGCGTGGTACTAGCACCAGAGGATACGAAGTTTTGCGATTCGAAATTGAGATGAACTTAAAAACATCAGAGTCAACTATTTTTTGATTGAAATGAACCAGTATCGTTGGAGTCAGATCGAGCGTACCTTCTTGCGGTGTGAGATATTGAATGTCTGGAGCCGGAGTTGCAATTTCCCAGCGCTTCACCAGGGTCAATTTCCCACCCAGAATTGAAGTTGTGCCTGCTGGAATTTCACACTTATAGATCGTCGCACCGGGAGCGACGCCGCCAGTTGGTTCGAACAACAGGGTTTGTGTATTTGCCCATCGCCACTGCCCGGGCGGCTGCGGCGTGATTTTTACCGGAAGTTTACTGGTATCATTTACGGTGCTAAGTTGTCCGATAGGCACCATCGGTTGTGAGAATGCAACAGCCAATTCCGTAAATTTGTCGACGGATCCGCTTTGACTAATGCGATTCACCATGAGTGGCTGCACAGGCACTTCTTTGGGCTTCGCCGGACCTTCTCCCGCGAGCGGAATGGTTTTCAACGAAGCATCTTTCGAAAGATCCGGTCTGGGTAGTGATTGTTCCGGAAATTTGAACCGGACGGTCTCGGATGATTTTGTGAGTGGTGGCAGTCTTCGGATTAGCTTCTCTAATCGATCTAACGGTAACGGTTGCGCGCTTGCTAACTTTACTTTGTCGACTGAAGGAGGGGCTCCTTTACCCTCAGTGACATCAAATGTCAATGTCCTTTTGCCGGATTTTTTTTCCTCCTTTTCTCCAGTCTGCGCAAACACATTCGTGCTGTTCATGCCGATTAACGCCGGTTCTATCGAGAGCCAGAAAGCTAGAAATGCGGAGAGAAATGCCCGCAAACGGGTACTCACGCAAGAATTTGTATGCGCCATGACATTGTCCTCTGACCTGAGCCGAGACGAATTGTAGCCTGTTTCAACTATGTGTGCTCGCCGTTGCTGAAGCACTCGTTTTAAGATCGAGTGCGTATGTTTATTTCCCAGCAGTAAACACAACCCAGTTTGTTTGTTTATTCGTCAAAGATCTGTCGTTACCGATCGGGACTATTGCGGACGTTTTAGGGTCTCTATACCAGCCTTCATCCCATGCGCCCATGTCGGTGTAAAGCGCATCTTCGACACCCATCGCTGCCAAATCACTATTGAATTGTTTGAAATTAATCGCGTCTACACTCTCGACGATGCCTTCGCGATTGTCTTTGAATTTTGCAATTGCACGCATCTGAAATATTTTCTTGTCTTTGAATTTGGCCGGTATTCCCTTCTCAACGAGTTGAAACTGTTGAAACATAGATGAACCGGACTTCTCTATGGACGTCAGAAATTCCTTTGTGAAGCAGGCGCCGTTGGATGACGGAAAGATTTTGAACTTGCCTCTGGTAATTTGAAGCGCACCACCTATCGGTTTGGAAACACGGCTGGCATTGCTAACCTTTCCTTTGTAGGCATAGATACCAACTACGGTGCCTGTGGTGGTAGTAAAGGCAGCAGGAATGCACAACTTGATCTTCTGGTTTTTCTTGTCAGGACGCTTAAGCTCCCAGCCGATTCGCAAATCATTCTTTTCGTAAATTTTGTACGGCGTCCCGCTCGCCCCTTTCACCGACGTTACTGATAGACCAGCTCCAGAAGCTGAATCTGCCAGGACTGCGGTGTTGATAAGCATTAGGGCTGTGAGGACAATAAATTTCATGGAATACTTTCAAGCAAAGAAGACACCCTAAGTATACCGGTGAATGCGATGTTTGGAAGATTGTTGGGCGATTATCTATCGCCCAACAATTTATATCCGACTCCTGTGACAGTCGAAATCACCGAATCGACCATCAGAATGACTCTTGATGCGGTCGTGACTCAATGTCAGTTTGCCGAACTCCATGCTCGGACTTTGACCCCACCGTGCACCATTGATTGCATCCCTTCCGTGAAGAAGATATAGGGATGAATTGATGGATCCGGATTGCTGACGGCATCTAGCTTCGCGCGAGCATCTTCGGGCAGATCGAATTCGATCGCTTGCAGGTTTTGCTCAAGCTGATTGATTTTTGTCGCGCCAATAATTGTGGAGGTGACGCCGGGGCTGTTAGCAACCCAGTTGATTGCGACTTGTGCAGCGGATTTGCCAACTTGTTTTGCGACTTCCGTAACGGCATCGACAATTTCAAAATTGCGTTCTTTGAACAGTTTCTCGAATCCCGGATGTCCGCTGCCTTTCATCGTCGATAGTCGACCGGCGTCTTCTGAGAATTCGCGGGTGTATTTGCCGGTGAGTAGACCGCTGGCCAGCGGGCTCCAGGGGCAAAGTCCCAAACCGAATTCTTGCGCCGCAGGGATATGCTCGCGCTCGATGTTGCGTTCGATCAGCGAGTACTCGAGCTGAAGTGCAGAAAGTTTGTGCATATTTTTTAGATCTGCGATCGTTTGCATTTTTGCCAGATACCAGGCTGGGACATCGGACAATCCGAAATATCGAATTTTGCCCTGGCTGACCAAATCGTTTAGAGTCAATAGAACTTCTTCGACCGGCGTGACTTTATCCCAGGCGTGGAGCCAATAGAAGTCGATGTAGTCAGTGTCCAATCGTTTGAGTGAACCTTCCAATGCTCGGTAAATATTTTTTCGACCGTTACCGCCGGCGTTTGGATTTCCTGGCTGTCCGGAAAAGGTAAACTTAGTAGCAATTACGGCACTGTCTCGAAGTTTCCGTTCTTTTATAAACTTGCCGAGTAACTCTTCGCTTGAGCCGTTGGTGTAACCATCGGCGGTATCAAGAAAGTTGCCACCATGTTCAATGTAATGGTTGAAAACCTGTCGCGCTGTTTCTTCAGAACTACCCCATCCCCAATCTTCACCGAAAGTCATTGTGCCAAGGCAGAGTGGACTGACCTTCAGACCAGAGCGGCCTAAGGTGACGTAATCATCGAGTTTCATGCCAAATTCCTCAAAGAGTTCACAGGGAGTCTTCGGATAAATGCTCCGGATGCCTGAGCATTTTAAACGATAGAGTCGACTCTTTTCCAATCAGAGGAATTTGATTGATAATCGGAATCGCTCCAAGCTCCAACAGGGGCTGATGCGTGAAACTTGACGTAACTTCGTATTGAATCAGATTGGCATTTTCGTCCGTGTTAAGTAATTTCTTGATGTCCTTAATATTGTTAGCGACCACCAGAGATTCTCCACGCGAATTTGTCTTAACTAGCGCGAGTTTGAATGGCTGTTCGCTTGCTTTGATTTTGAATAAATGTGCCAGAGGATCGGAATTGAGGTTGACTGTGCTTTCATCTAGAATCCGAAATGCTCGTTTGGGACTGATTGCCTGTGCGACGTGGTCAGCCGTTCCATTCGCACACAAAAAGCTATAAGAATACGCTATGGCAAAACTCAGGCAATTGATTGTTGGAAGCATGATAGCGATGCAGAATGCATAAAACGCCGCGCCGAATTCTGCGATGGATGCGCCGGTTTTTGACCGTCGATTTCTGTTTCTCGTCTGGCTGTTTTTCGTAGTCGTCATATCTTACTCTCGAGCGAGGATGCAGCGATCGGACTAGAAATTTCCACTTCGGTCGCCAATCGAGACCTATCGTATCGATTGCCGGCTTTTTCAAGCAATCGTTTTGTCTCATCCTGACTTAGATCAACTGCTAACACTGATGGCATAGGTTGACCTGCATGTTTGCCGCCTTCCAGGTTGCCCAATCTGTGAACCTGATCGCGAATACGAACGGTCCACGTCAATCCATTATCAATGAGCGCGTTAAAGGCTACCGTGTAGAGCTGGTTTTCATAAGCGGTTTGCGAAGAGAACGGATAGTTTTGCGGTGCATCGACATTTACCGCGCCTTGATTGTTAATGGTGAAGAGATAGGTCGTTGAATTATGTTGCTTGTTGAATTGATGATCTAACGCACTTATCAACGAGTCGAGTTTGGGCTTAGCGTGAGCGGTTCTCAACCAGTCGAAAAACGCTCTGGTAAATGCGTGCCGAACGGTTGCCGTCGGTTTATCCGGATTCGCTTGCAAGAGTGCGCCTCTGTCCACTGGGAAGTCGCCACCGCGGGCGGTGCATAGAGGGATTTCTTTGTGCATGCCTTCTGACGTAAGCAAATCGCGAAGACTGTTTGTTCTAGATGGAACACCATTAGGAAAGCGCAGGACCATGTACGCCGTCGGCATTTTATCTTCCATGTATGCCGGTTGCGCGCAGGCTGATGACTTTATACACACTTCCGTCTCGTCCTTTTTTCGGAGTTGCGATGTTAGTCTGATGATCGAGCAATTATTCTGAGTACTGTAAGTTTGGAAAAGGTCGGATTCAACCAAACTTGGTTGTTTGCCCAGACCGGCAAAATAGAATTCTTCATCAAATGCAGGAACGTCTACAAACGCCGGGTAGACTTTCGAATCTCGAAGACTGGCATCAAGAGCAGCTAGTTCACCCATGGACGGCAGCGGAGTATTGGTGGTTCCGTCCCCTTCGAGCCAACCTAATTCACCTGTTACACTGTCTACCTTCCAACCTAAACAATCGAGCAGAGATGTCGCGTTTGTTCTATAAAGATCTCGCGCGCTCTTCATCGGGGTTACTTCTTTTCCGAAAATATCACGAGCGATTTCATCACTGCGGAGATCTTTTGTCTCTTTCAGCGAATTGCGTAGTACGCGTGAAAGGCGTCGGCAGGCGGCTCGTGCAGATGCTAGATCTGTCTGCGCACAATCGATTGCTTCGTTGGTACCAATTGAATGTGCAACAATCAGCTCCAGCCGCACGGTGGCAAGAATGGTATTAATGCCGGTGACAGGTAGTGGATAGCCATCCTTTGCTACTGTCTCATCGCCGATAGGCGGTTGATCTGTTAGTGATACGTAACCCCACTTCGAATCATCTATTACGATCCTGGACAGGTCGCGAGCGGCCGCCAATGAGGCTGATTCCAGCGCACACTTGTTGCGGTAATTGACGATAAGAGTTACACCGATGCCCGCGAACAGATTCCATCCGACGATCAGCATTGCTGCAAACGCTATATAGAGGACATAGAGATTGCCCGTTTCGTTTCTGCGTTTTTGCTTCCGCTGGACTTTCATCGACGACTCTTCTTATAGATGTTCGATTAGAGTCTAAGGTAGCGTGCGTGAAGTTGTTGTGAAGACTGGTAAGACTCGCAGAACTCGGATGGGTCTGCAGTTTTGGCAGTCGTGCCTCTCGATAGAGTCTCGAATTATAGATGTTGAATCGTCTGCGAAGCGGGGTGGCGGAACCGACCATTGCTGCTCCGTGGTGGCGTCAGTCGTCGACCTTGATGTTTTGGAACACTCTGATGAGGTGCGAGTTCTTTCTGCGATCGACTTCACGTTTAATTCACGTAAGCCTCACGTTGAGTTCACGTTTCGCGATTACAGTGGAGCCACAATAAACAAAACGCAAGTGATGTGTGTGCGAGGACGGCGGCAGCGTCTTCGGGTTGTGCTGCGTTTTTGTGCTCGACATATGGTCTGAATTTACGGGAGAAATCAGATGACACGTTCAAAAAACAAAAGGTCATTTCTAATGACCAGTCTTTTCTGCGCCCTCATGTGGACGCTCACGTGTGCTTCGCAAGTGGAAGCACGCGACTTGTATGTTTCGCCTAACGGAGACGGTACTACTGCCGACACGTGGAAAACAGCATGGAAATCGTTTCAAGCTATCGACTGGACGCAAGTCGTCTCAGGCGATCGTATCATCGTCGATGGTGGCACCGCTGGGGTCACATATCCGGGAGCATTTACAATTCCTGTCAGCGGCATAGTAATCCAGCAAGCCGGGGGCGCCAATCGCAAAGGTCCGGTGAGCATCGTCGGTTCTGGTCAACCAGTCCAGACTGGTGTCACCATATCTGGTTCCAATGTTCGCATCATTGGCAACGCAAGATCGGGAATAAAGATTGCTTCTTTTGGTGGCGAATGTGTGCGTGTTCTGACCAACGGGAATGTGCTCAAAAACGTTAGAGTCGGCAGCGTAACCGGGTTTCCTCCCTACGCAGGCGGTCGCGTCGGTGCTCTGGTGTTCGGCGGTGTAAACAATCAATTCATCAGTTGTGATTTCCGTGACTACACCAAATGCGCGGTAGAAAGTCCGGTGGCAGGTGTGGCAAACGTCACTGTCTTCCGCGACTGCACTTTCGGCAATGATGGTTATGGATTCTGGGGCGTGTGGGGAACCGGCATCTATGGTGCCAGACCCGGTGCAACTGCGATCGATTCAACAATCCACGCGCGCAAGTGTGTATTTGGTCCGATACTCAACAAGGGCATAGACGTGGTGCAAGGAAAGCTCAGTGTCGGGGACAGTCTTTTTCTTGGATCGAATTATGCCAATATATCCTTTGAGCCCGCTAATGCCGGATCGACTGCGAAAGCTGTAGTGAGCAATTGTACGTTATACGAGCCGAACTACTCCGGGTTTTCGCAGTACGGCATGCTTTTGTACAACATCTCAACAAATGGAAATGGCGTGTTTAAAATCCGTGACAGTATCGTATATGGTGGCGTAGTCCACGTACCGGCAACGCAGCTAATAAACGCAGGAAACAACTTCCAATATCATGTCACTGGCAATACGACAGCGGTAGCCGCAGGGTTGGTTAATCCTATGTTCACTGCTGAAGCGCAGTTGTGGGCACCAGTTACTCCACAGACGATCTCTCCTAAAGTTTGGACCACAAACAGCTACGCCCTCGATGCCACGTCACCAGCGATAGGTAAGGGGTCTTCGATCACACTTGTGACGGACATCGTTCCTGCTTATGGTCCTGCTGGCCCTCTGCCACCAATGGGTGGTCCGTAGCCGACCGCGCGTTTTTGAAATCAACATCGAGCCGCCTATTTGAGTGATAGGCGGCTTTATATTACGGTTAAGCCGACCATAAATCAGCTATCAGTAGTGTCGTAGACCAGCCTCCGGTGGTAGTCCTCGGGAGGGATCAACTTTTCGATTCAAGCGCTTGATCAATTTTTCTGGCTTCTAGTAATCAGAGATCATGATCTAGATACTAATAAGATGTTTTATTCAAAAAAATTTTGGGCGAAATACGAAAACGTCTGTCGTCACTTATCCTGTCGGGGATTTCCGAAAACGCTTGCGCTGACCTGCTTTTGATATTGTATCGACCTCAAAACGAATAGATTAAATGCTTTGCGATATTGTAGAAGTCCACGGGCTCAGTTTCTCAGAGACGTATTTACCCCCTCGACAAGTAACGATTTGTGCTTTATTGTGTACATGTAATCTGAGATTTTGATCAACCAACCACTGATCGGAATCAAATTACGAACCACGCACACACTAGCAGCTCTCTCTCTCATACAAAATCACCATCCTTCTCTCTGTAGAAGGAACGCGGCTCTCTAGTTAAAACACTCGTCTTTCTTCGGGAAAGACATGTTTCTTTTTTCATGACACACACAGTGGATCTTTCCTGATGGAAAGAGACTCTGGCTCTGTTTTGCATAAACAAACAACTGCTCTTTCTCGCTGAGTAGAGCGATCGCATTGTGCCTAAGCAAAAACATTCATCTCTTCGTAGAAGAGAAACACTTTTGCGTCCTTATGACGTTTTAGTGATGTCCTCGCAAATGCAGCCCGCACACACATCTTTTTTACTACCGGCTTGATACGCGGGTGGTGCGGTTGTTGTTCGAATTTGCGGAGAATTGGAACATGGGACAAGAACAAATTGAAGGCGCTAAGGCTCCTGTCAACAACGTAGAAAAACTAAATAAGATCCTCAATGACAATCAGTTCGTAAATATTGAACTGCGTGACAAATTCATGGCAGACGCCATGGCCCCCGCCCCTGACTCACTTGGACAACGTCTCTGGACAGTGACGAAAGACGCAGCGACTCAGCTTCCTGATGCGTTCGTTAACTCCTTTGACCCAAAGAATATTTTGCCTAACGTCGCGATCGGTTTCGGATTCGGTACCGCGATGAAGGTCGCCCTTCCTGAAGGTGGTCCCGTTGCTAAAGCCGCTGGTGCAGGGCTCGGACTGTACTTCGTAGGTAAGCCGCTGCTCGAGTCATATTATATGGCTGCGACTGCCAACACTAATATAGACATGTACAAAGCATCGAATCACCTCGCCGAGACTGTTGGTGGTCTGCCTGTCACCATCGCGGAAGGGGCTGTGGGTGCCAAGCTTGGTACGATGGCTGCCGGCAAAGTCATGGGCACATCATTCGCTGAACCATTTGTTGATTGGAAGGCAAGACAATACGCGAAACTAGACACCAAGATCGATGGTGCAAATGCCGCGATGCGCAATGCCGCATTCGAGAGGGCTGGCGTAGGCAGCCCTGTTATGCGGATGCCGGAAGGGCATTACTCCGGAGTCGTGCCACCACACTTGCTCGAAACGTTGGCCAAAAACACGAAAGATCCTCTGTATATGGAGACGATCAGAAAAACGGAAGGACTGGCTCTGACCGGTCAGAGAGGCAAACTCCATGCGGAGAATGCGGTTAAAGTCGACTACAAAGGAGCTCGTGAAGTTTACGACGCCAAAGGCGAAGAACGCGTCGGAGATCTGGTTCGTTCTGAAGGTGGAGCGAAAACGGGCATCAAAGATGCGGACAATGTCTACGAGTACACCGGTGACGTGCGCGACTATTATAGCCAAGTGCACAACCGCAACTCGATCGACGGTCAAGGCATGAAGATGAAATCCACCGTCAACTACGGCGACATGGAGAACGCTTACTGGGATGGCGAGCGAATGACATATGGTAAGCCCAACGAGAAGAGTCCGTTCAAGACATTCGTTCTCCGCGATGTCACTGGACACGAAATCAGTCATGGTGTCACCGAGTTCGAAGCCGGAACCGTATATCGCAATCAGCCTGGTGCGCTCAACGAGCACTTCTCGGATGTGTTCGGTGCGCTGGTCGATCAAAGAGCAAGAGGTCAGTCCGCTCGTGAAGCCGGTTGGCTAGTTGGCGACGGTATCTGGAAGGAAGGCGTCAATGGACGCGCACTGCGTGATATGAAAAATCCTGGCACCGCATACAACGACAAGTTGCTCGGCAAAGATCCGCAACCAGCGCACATGAAGGACTTCCTCAAGACACGTAGCGACAATGGTGGCGTACACATCAACTCGGGAATTCCAAACAAAGCATTTGCTGATTTCGCGACTGCTGTCGGTGGAAATGCCTACGAAGTCCCTGGAAAGATCTGGTTTGAGGCACGGGCCAAGGCTGGTGCAAACCCAAGCTTCGCACAATTTGCATTCGAGACCATCGAGGCCGCGAAGCGAATTGGCACTCCGGAACAAGTAAAGATGCTGGAAAAAGCTTGGGATGACGTCGGTGTCAAACCTTCGAAGACAGATAACGGTGCAATTGAAGTGCCGATTCTCGTTGGTCAGACTCCCGATAATAGCGGTGGATTACTTCAAAAGTTGAGTCAGCGACCAAGATAAAGTCTCAAACCGAATGATTAAATTCGGATTCGAGTAAGATTAAACACCACGCGTTGTCACCACGCGTGGTGTTCTTTTTATTGTGAAAACGATTTTTTTCTGTTGGAATTTCACTTCGTAAAAACGTCTCGAGCGAGTTTCTGCGCATGAGCCGCCACGTCAGCCGGCCAACTCTTCAGCGCTTGATCGAAGTTTTGTTGATCGTTTCCAAAGAGTGCCCGAATCGCGTCTTCAAAACCGATCTCATTGCCTGCCATCGCTGACAAAAATCGATAAGCGATTTCTTGTTTTTTCTTAATCGAATCTCCACCATTTTCTTTTCTAGCGCTGTCCACTAATTTTCGAAGTGTGACTGAGGCTCCGCCGGGCTGCGCGTTTAGCCAATCCCAGTGACGAGGAAGCAGCGTCACTTCTCGTGCCACCACTCCCAGCTTCGGGCGACCGGGTTTGGTTTTTTCCGCGGAGCCTTCGGAGATTTTTGCGGCAAGTTCATTTTGTTCTGAACGAATTTGCTCAGAACGAATTCGTTCCTCAACGGAGTCGAGCGTGCCACGAAAATCGATCTCAACCAATTTACTTTCATCGTCAAAAATCAGCACCGGTTCCGAGGCCCCTTCGTCCACCGCCTTTTTCGATGCCAGTGCGACGGATAGCAGATCGCCATCCGCAATTAGTTTCGTGCCGGAGAAGCTTACACAATGCCGGTTTTGAAGCATGTCCATGGTCAGTTTCCTTTATTTTGGTCAGTTTTTTTCTCAATATGGTGGATGTGTTTTATCCGGGTGAAAATAGCATACCATAATTTTACCCGGGTGAAACCTCCTTTTGGGGTTTCAGCGCTTTGGATATTGAAATTTTCCGCAAACCTTTGCCAGCATAAGGTTTCGGTACAATTTAGCCACAACCATCCGTAATAATGAATCCGATCCAAGGCCCGTGCGATTAGATCGTGCGGTTTGGGTCAGGCGAACGGGTCCATTCTCGAGGCCTTCCGGCCCGATTAGTTGAGCCCGCAGCCCGATTGCCCCTACCCTATCCAGGCCATTCGGCCCTAATAGCCGTTAGAAATGAAACCTGATAGAAGCCGTTCTCCAAATTCCAGGAGTCTACTTCTATGACCGAAAAAACTGCGGCGAAAGCCGTTCAAGACAACGTTTTCAACTTTAAGCCGGTTGATGACGATGATCTTTCAGTCCGCTTGAGCAGAGAAGCAAACGGCGTACCCGCGGCAGCACGTGCCGAGGAGAAGCCCGTTGGTGGCGTGAGCTCTCCAGTCGAAGAATCTGCCGGCAAATCTTTTACTACACCTGTAACTACTGAAATGCCGGTTGGTCAAAAACCGACGGACGGCAAGCGCGTGACCACCGACGATAAAGGTGTCGGCGAAAAAGGCGGGTCGAAGAAAATTGATTCGAAGAAAGTCGACGAGAGTTTGGCCCTCCCGGATATCTATTTAGAGATCGACAAAGCAATCGACAACGCTTCTAAGAAAACTAAGTTTGTGGCTGTGCCGATCAATCAAAAGATTGATGCCGGCAACGCTAAAGAAGCCGCCAATCCGGAGCGAGCCGGCAACGCAAAAGGACCTGATACCACTACTGGTGTCAAGGGTGCCGATGCACCAAAAGATAAAAAGGCTGATGCGAGTGTAGCAACTGAAAAAGCTAAGCCTAAGGTTAGCGAAGCGGACGGAAAAGTTTTAGTAAACGGACTGGCTGCTGACAGCACCGCAGCTGAACGCCATGTGAAAACGGTAGTCACCAAAGATGGTACCTTCGTTCGTGATGACAAAAATCGAGTTATTTCATCAGAGTCGCCTGATGGCAAGGTCAAGCGCACATTCAAGTACGGTAATGAGAAAGATCCGAACAAGGTCACCAGTGTTACCGAGAATGGCACCACTTACGAGTACATCTCTCCTCATAAATATAGCCAGACTGGCGAGATCGTAAAAACTGACGGTTACGAAATGGCCAGTTGGTCTATTTATGATTCCAATCATCAGCTGAAGGGCAATTGGGCCGGATACAGAGGAATCTCGCCCGAAGGTGTTTACACCGAATATAACAATGCTACGAGCAAGGTCAAGTTCGAGGACGGCGCAGGCAAGGCGCTTACAAAGGAACAAGCGGAAGCACGCGATAAGGATGGGATTTGGCCGTCGAAGATTAGCATTGAACGTCCTGATGGAAGCAGCATTGAAGCGAAGTTGACTGGAACGGTTGTAGATTCTTTCAAAGAAAAACGCACCGAGGATGGCAAAGAAAAAACTGTAACCTGGACTAAAGACGGAGACACCTGGTCATCGGACGAGAGCCCTGCTCGCAAGAGAACAAACGTCGCGTTAAAAACCGACGGAGAACTTTCATACACCGAAATTGACGGAACGAAGAAAGTCGAGTCGAAAAATAGCGAACTGTTTGTCACCAAAAACGGTGTCAAGGATAGCTTTGACAGATACGGCGAACGAATTAAAGTCGACAACGCAGATGGTTCTCGCGATCTGAAATACACCAAAGACGATAAGGGCGTCGCTACTCTTTCTGAGATTACGACGAAGTCGGGCGATACCCAGACCACCTGGACGCGAAAGGGAAACACTGATGAGTGGACATCCGGAGATAAGAGTGAGACAAGAAAGGATCTGAAAGTTCTTGCCGACGGCTCGTTGCAGTTTACCGATAAAGACGGTAAACGTGTCAAAGAAACTGTGGCGATGGAACGCATTAACTACAATGCAAAAGACCTTCCGGAACTCGTCACATTCCCAAGTGGTGCGACCAGAACGTTCACGTACGATGCTCAAGGTTTGAGCAAGTTTGTCGATCACATTCCCACCAAAGACGGTGGCAAGCATGACCTGACTTGGGAACGCGAAAAAGACGATACGTTTATCTCTAAACGAGAAAACGATAAGGTCTATCGCCGTGACAAAGTCAGCGTTACGGACGACGCCGATATCAAATATGTCAGTGCCGAGGACAAAAAGCCTCATGAAGCCAAAGTGCGCGACATCGATCGCATTGCTCGCGGCGAGTTCGTCCTTGGTTCTGAATCTGTTGTAGAAGCGCGCGATCGACTTGTCGATGCAGTGAAAAACTCGGGAATCAACGAAGAACGCTTCAACAAGTGGATCAAAGAATTCGAAGAAAATGCTACGACAAACAAAGTCTCGCCGGAAAAGATCGTGAAAACGATGAATAACTTCAGCGACATTTTGACAAGCAAAGACAAGAGCCCGCACTATTCCACGGAACAGCTCAAGTCGATTGTCGAAACCGGAATGCACAACATAACCAAGTATCTGGAAATAGATCAAGGCAGCCACCCTACGTGTAATGTCACTTCTGTGGAAGTAGTGGCAGCCAGGCAACATCCGGATGAATACACGCGACTTTTGAAAGAGATTTCACTCACCGGCAGTTGGACAACATATGACGGCAAGAAATCGACTCCGCCGACCAAGTATGCAGGCACCGATCCTGATGGCAAAGCACAGGTGTACAACTCACTTGTCCCTGGAAAGGATGAAGCCAAATACGATGTGGGCAAACCGGATACGGGTGACCGCAACATCGCCAGCCAGATCGTTCAAATGACACTGATCAACGCCATGTATGAACTTGGGCATATGAACAAGGTCGACAAGGATAGCGGCAAGATTACCGTCGATCGATCCGATATGCGTTACGTGATGGGACCAAATCGAGTGCAAGTCGAAAACACTCCTCAGGGACAAGTCACCATGGACATTGGCGAAGATTTGCTGATGCAAAAAGGAAAACCTGTCCTTGGTAAAGATGGAAAGCCGACAAAAGGTGGTCCGGATTTCGTTCAAGATAATGTTCTCAAATCGGCTGAAATCTTTTTCGGCGAGGTTCCGACATACATCGGTTGTACCGGTTGGTACGACGATCCGCAAACAGGAAGGCGCGAGTATAAAAACGATTTGCCGACCAAGGAGACCATCCTTGATTGGAAAAAGAATGGCAAAATGCCGGTTCTCACCCCCACCATGGGCGGTGCCCATTCACAGACCATCCATGACGCTTGGGAAGAACCTGGCTCCGGCAAAATCTGGATACTCCTCGATAACCAGCACGGCGAGCCCGAAGTGAAGGGCGCCAAGCGCAAGAGTGGCGAGGGCGATGGTGATGGATGGATCACACTGGATCAACTCCACAACACGTTGAAGACGAGTGCACAAGGTCCTGGATTCGGTCAGCCGATTATGCCGACTATCAATAAGTACAGCCACCCTTCAAAAGTGGGTAAGTAGTCAGCCGCTGACACGCTGAAGTCGTTCGACGAGCTTAATCTGCTCAAGGAGCGCTAGTGTGCCTGTGGCGTTGACTATTTTGTCGACGTGACTGTGGTCGCTTCGCCTACTCCGCTTTCGCCGACTGCCTTGATATTAAAGTAGTAATCAGAATCGATATTAAGCGAATGCAGATCGTACTTGGTATCGTAAATTAGAAGCGAGCTGTAGAGCTTGTCTGGGTTGACTCCGAATGAGACTTCGTACGCGTATGCGCCTGCAACTTTGTCCCATTTTAAACTGACGTTTCGGCGATCATTTTCATCACGCTTGACGGAGAAATTGGCTACCTTGTCCGGCACCGCGCCTGGTGCCTTTCCAAACACGCGGAAGTCGCCTACGGCGAAGCTTCCTGTGGGCATTTCCAAGTTCACGAGCTTTAAATAACGAGTCTTCACGGGTTGTGAAAACTGGACATAGTCGTGTGGAACATCTGTTTTGTTCTTACTCTTGTCGACGATCAGATTCCAGTCTTTCTTGTTGCTCGATTCAAATATTTGATAGCGGTGGAGCACGCCTTTTTGCCTTCCACGAAACGCGCAGTTTTCATCCGCGTAATTAATTTGGATTGCACTTACATCAACAGGTTTTTCCAAATCGACCGCGAGAAATTGACCAGCGCTGCCATCCGGTGCGGTCCAGTACGTTTTAATATCCTCATCAAACGCTAGAGCCGTGTCACTCTTGGACTCTGAAGACCAGGATGGTTTCTTGTAAGACAGCAGCATCCAACCCGTAAATGTTTTTTGTGGGTCTCTCTTGCCCTTCGGGATCAGTTGAGGATAGTCACCATATGCCGTATTGGCAAAGAGCACTCCGTCTTTGTCGACGCCCGCCGGAAACATTCCTAGTCGACGTTCGAATTTGTGTTTGACGCAAATCAACATTGTCGCGACATGCCAGATGTTGTCGTAGCGATCTGTGAATGTCGCGCCATGGCCTGCACCGCGGGCGAAACCAGTAGGCTTCCATGAAAACGGGTTGTGTTCTTGATACTTGAACGGTCCAAGCGGTTTGTCTGACGTGTAGACGCCGTCACCGTACACATTCCACTCGGACCCAGGGGCGCCATACTGCAAATAATAGCGACCGTTAAACTTATTCATCCATGCCCCCTCAACGAAGGGATCCATGGTTCCGTTTTGATTGTTTTCGCCGAATTGTTCCCACCCATGTTTCTTTTGATCGAGCTTCATCAGCTCGACTCGTTTACCGATAGCTTTGTATCCATTTTTAGGATCCAGCTCTACACCGTAGAGTGGATAGAGGTTGCTAGAGCCCCAATATAAATAGAGTTTGCCATCATCATCTTCGAAGAAACTCGGATCCCATGCTTGAATCGAGAATTCTTTTACGGCTTCAGTCCACTTTCCTTTTGCCGGGTCGGTGCTCAGGTAAAGCGGCATGGTATCACGTTCCGTAAAACATGGAAGAAGGATCAGCCCTTCTTTCGTAGGCCAGGCGCCTGGAGCACAGACGTCATCAGCGGAAGAATTCTGCTTGAAATTGTGCTCGACGAAGTTCCAAGTTGCCATGTCATTGTCGGACCACCAATAACCTTCTTGATTGGTGGAAAACAGAAAATACTTTCCCTTGTACATGAAACACACAGGATCTGCAGTCGACCGGTGATTCAATCGTTCATCGCGTCTGTGTAACTCGAAGTCATAGTTCAAATTCATCGGATTGCAATATGTTGTGGGCACGTCTAATACGTGACTATCAGCATAGGAAGCGGTTCCAGAGCTCACGAATAAAAACAGTACGATGAGAATCAATCGGAGAAGGATCTGTGTTTGCATGTTTCTTCTTACATCAAATTGGAGAATTTTTCGCCTTTGTCGCGAACGTTTTTCGGCAGCCCTTGCACCTCGTCGAACACAACATCAACACCATCGAGGTCTTCTATGCTTGTTTCTTTTGTATGCGCAAGTCTGGTTGAAAGTTGATTGTCTGGGACCTGCATCTTGACGAGTTTGCCTTTGGCGTTCGTGAATTCCACCTGCAGGCTCTTCGCCTTGATAACGATTAGTTTTCCTGCTGTAGCCATTGTCTTGAGCTCCATCTAAAAGTCGAACCGATTCGTCATTGATAATGCTATCACTGCGAAGTTTGCTGTTAAGTCGTCAAGATTGTATTTGTGGATATCTATTCATCTATTGTTGTAAGTTCATTCAACAGTAATCACTGCGCGCTGCTTTCGGCCAGCCAGTGCAACAGAGACCGCGGCGAGTACGAGAAGCATTGCAATCATCCCGTATGAACCACTGATACCAATTTTGTCTGCGAGCATACCGAGGCACAGTGGTGCCAGGAGAATTGCGCTGCCTGTGCTTAACGAAATCCTTGCCGTCGCTTTGGCCGGTGAATTGCCTGCTGACGCGATGGCGCGAGAGAGACTCAGTGGATAAACATTGGATTCGCCAAGTCCCATGATGAATAATCCAATCAGATTAATCGGCAAATCTCTTGCTAGCCAGAAGATGAGGAAACCTACAGCTGCGACTATGGCGGAAACCGCCAGCATCTTGCTTTCATCTACGAAGCGCAAAATGAAACCGCCGGCGATTCGTCCGACCAACATTGCTGTGACGAACAGGCTCATACCGAATGCGGCATCAGATTTTTGCAGATTGAATGTTTGACCTAGAAACTCAGGGCTCCAAAATGCGACGGTCCACTCAGATGCTACGCTGAAAAATATGACCGTGAAGAACAACCAGTAGATTGGAGGTAAAGCTGATGGTCTGTCTGTTCTGGCTTGATCTTCTATCGATACGGCGCCCAGCCTTTTGAGTGACTTCAGACTGGTTGCTATGAAAATTACAAACGGTACGACGGAATAGGTGAGCGCATCTCTCCAATCAAATCCCATCTTGGTCACCATGCTCACCACCAATGGTGCCGAGAGTGTGAACAGGCTGCCAACGATCTGAGTTTCTGTAATGCCGATTGCGCGTCCACTTCCGAACCGATTGGACATCGAAGTGGTGATGGAAAGGCTCATTATGTTGCCGCCAAAACCAATCAGTAACGCACCGCATATGGTGTACGCCAGCTGATCGCCGGTGACGACCAGTAACAAGCCAAAAAGCACAATCGACAGGCCAGTCGCGATTGTTTTCGATAAACCTAAAGAGCGAAGTATTTTGTCGCCTAAGAAACCTGAGATGAATGGACCGACTGCCAGTGCGCTGAAATGTAGAGCTGCCGTTGAATAGTCGATGTTGAATTGTGTGCGTAAGAACGGAACAAATGCTCCGAACGCTGCCCAGATATATGACCAATAGCCATAAAGTAGATAACAAGCCCAAGTTGAACCATCGCGAACAAATTTTCGCGTGTCAATTGTTTCGGTGGCAGCTTCGTTTTCGCGAAGAGACGGCTCGTTGCGTTCTGCTATCGACTTCATGGTTTGCCGAAAAGTAAACTGAAGAAGTCATATCATAACTTCTTGACTACGTGTCTTTACTCTGGGGCGCCGGGCATTCGTGTCGTTGCGCGACCGAGAGACATGGCTTCGCCTCTACAGCAGACATATTCCACGGTTTCTATTCTGGGAACTCCGCGCTCATTCCTGCGTTACAGTGCGGGCTAGACGTCGTTGTTGTCGCGCTCGAACACGCTTTTGCGATCAAGCGAACTAAATGCTCCTCCCAGCGCGGATAAAACTTCAGCGCGCATCTCGGACGTGTTGTGCATGTCTGCTTCGTCTTCGGTTACCGCGATGGCGAGAAGAGTTGGAGTCGTGCTTTGTTCTACTTTCGTCATCAGGAAATAGCGATGACCTTCGCCCGGCAGTTCAATCGAAAGCACCGCACATCCGTTGTCATCAATATGCTGCAGCAACTGGAACTTTCTAAGAATTGCATCTTGCGCAATGTAATTAAGGAAAACAAATGGAAACCGTTGCTGCTCTCTTGTGATGATCGCCGTCTCAAATCCGGCATGATTGGCTAGCCCTTGTGTTATGTACAACCAATTGTCGCCGTTAGTCAGTTGATTGTACGTTAGTCCGTTCGCCCGACTTTTCAAATTCACTGGTGACGACGACGACTTTAGCGCGGCGCCTTTCACCTCGGCAAAAAGGTCACCAATAGCTTCAAGATCGCTTGTTTCTTCTGCAGTTAGTTGCGCATCTTCAACTTCAGGTTGATCGCGCCAGTGACTCTCGAGTTCCAATAACTCTTTCGAATTTTTGGAGATCAGATCGTCAATCAATTGATTCAAAAGTTGAATTCGTTTTTCGACGGACGATTCACTCAGGCACTTTGAAGTGTCTTCGTTCGACAAACGCAAATTCGTCGCAATCCGGTCCGTCGCCCATGATAGGTTCATCTCCGGAGTAAATCGCTGTAAATAGAATAAAGGAATTTCGATGAGTCTTGCCCAACGCTCAAACTTTGCAGCGAGTTCCAAAAACAATTTTTTACCATCATCCGTTGACTCAGTTTCCTTTACGTCCGAAAACTGACCGACAAAGAACTTATCGCGTTCAAGCGCTTCTAGTCGTACTCTCGCGCGAGATTCGAACAAGGCCTTCATGGTTCCATCTGCAAGTTTGATCACTTGCAGAACCTCAGCGATGGTTCCGATATCGTTGAGGTCGCCTTGATTTGGTTCCTCAATTTCAGGATTTGTTTGTGTAAAAAGCAGAATTAATCGCTCGTCATCGTTGATGGCCGTATCGACCGCTGCAGCCGAACTGCTTCTCCCTATGAATATCGGCACGATCGATCCCGGCAATACAACTAAATCTCGTAGCGGTAGCATTGGAAGCTTGGCAGTCATACAACCTCTAGTTTAGTCATCAGTATTTCGAGTAGTCGTTAATCAACTTCTCTTCCGGAGAGTTCGAATCAGCAGTAACCGCGCTCAAAGTCGGAACGTTTTTCTTGAGTTCCGCCACACCGTTTTCTGTGACGCTAGTATATGTGAATGATGCTAGCCGTAAGTTCTTGCATTTGTAAAATTTCTTGAGCCACTCATCAGTCATTGATGTTCTGTGAAAATTGATACTGGAAAGATTTGGAGCTTCAGAAAGTTGTTCTGTTAGTTGCGATGTAAACGATCCCTTTGAGTTCCCAAAGAAATACAGGGTCTTGGCATTTTTCAAATCCGCCAGTGCATCATCGGCCAAATCGCACGTATCGAAATTCAACATTCCTAATGCTGGAAGTGTCGCCATCGCACTTACATCCTCGCGCGTGATTGTTGCGTTTTCGATTTTGATGGAATTAAGCGTTTTTATTTTTGCCAGTTGTTCTCCGAGATTCTTGTATTTTTTTCCGAAGCTTATATGGGCAGACTGCAACTTCAGATGCTGAAATCGATCGGCTGCGTTGTCAGGCAAGTCACCGCATTCGCGAAATACTAGATGGAGCAGATTCGACATGTTGCTAATGGCGGTGATCAGCGCGTCTGACGTTTGTGTGTACTGAACAATTATCTTTTGAATCGGAAGCATCGAGAGAAGTCTGAGTGTTTCGTCGCTTACTTCGAGGTCGCTAAACTCGAAGACCTCGTTTTTCTTATAAGGTTTGATTAGAGCTTTTACTTCGTCGTACGATAACTTTCCGGATAGAACACAAACTTTATGCAGACGATCCGAATCGTCGCGCATGGTTAAACCCGATTTGATTTTTTCTATCTCGTGGGCGGTTTCCGACAGCGCGCCAATGGAAACATCTTCCGGTTTTTCTTGCTGCGTGAGCGGCCGAATCACCACCACCAGTATCACTATCCCGATTAAACTCAAAGTCGCGATTAAGGGCACGCTCAGCTTTTTCATAATCTCAAGTCGACGTGCTTGCTTCAGCAGAAAAGAGCCTGATGAATAAACGCCGGAGGCCAGAAGGTCCATAGCGGATTGACGTTTATCCATCAATTTACTTTTTACTCGCTCTAACTCAGCGATCAGTTCGTCCATGTTTTGGAAACGATCATCCGGATTTTTCTTGATGCACTTTTTGATGAACTCTTCGACTTCCTCGTCGTATTCTTTTTCTGTTACTTCAGACAGCGTTGGTGCCAACCGATTTAGTTGCGCCATCATCGTGTGAAATGGTGTCTCTCCCATGAACGGCGGTCGACCGGCCATCATTTCAAAAAAAGTGCATCCCAGGCTGTAGATATCCGAGCGTTCATCCGATTCTTTTCCATGCACAGCTTCCGGACTCATGTACGGCGGAGAGCCCATTGCAGAGCCAGCCGTCGTGAGTTCGTGATCTTGTTTTACTAACTTTGCCAAACCGAAGTCGACTAACTTCACGGAATCTTCTTTGCTCCGATCGTTTTCCATCATCACGTTGCTCGGCTTGATGTCGCGATGCAAGACATTGTTCATGTGGGCGAAACGAAGACCGCGGCAAATTTTTTCAAAAATCGGCAGCACATCAAAAAATGTTTGCACGCCGCGCTTTTCGATCATGTTTGACAGGCTCTCGCCTTTGACGTAATCCATGACCAGGTAGAGCTGACCATCCAATGCCTGTCCGAAATCCAGGACCTTCATAACGTTTGGATGGTTGAGCGCAGCCAGTGCTCTTGCTTCGGTGTGAAAGCGCTTGATTACGATGTCCGGCGTGTTTGGAAAGAGGACTTTGATGGCGACGGGCTTTTTCAGTTTTTCGTCGGTTCCACGAAAAACTTCCCCCATACCGCCCTGTCCAAGCTTCTTTTCGACTCGGAACCTCTGGTCAATAAAGTCGCCTTCTCGCATCTGGCGAACTCTCCCTGTTGATGGCGTGACCTTGTTTTAGGGCGAATGGTGAAAGTTAATTATGCCTGTTTTGTACTCGAAAAAACAATTGATTGTCTCAAAGGCGCAAGGACTCTCGTTCGACAAGTGCATCCCAGTGATCGGAGCGAACTATCGCGGACCGACGTTGGTTGACCGGAATGCATTCATGCCCATTGTCAGTTTCATAAATGTAACTTAGTGCTTCATGGGAAAGAACTAATGTTGCGTGAAATCCTGAGCCTGAGCGCAGCGGGTTATGGTAGGAGCTTAGTTTTAAACCATTGAACCA
Source organism: Obscuribacteraceae bacterium (SeqCode) (assembly GCA_044225915.1). Classification (GTDB taxonomy): domain Bacteria; phylum Cyanobacteriota; class Vampirovibrionia; order Obscuribacterales; family Obscuribacteraceae; genus JADYXR01. Next base: position 105,166 of record JBGAHZ010000022.1, on the reverse strand, counting down.
GTGCTAACGCTTGTCCTGTCATTGAATTCAGAACGGTTTACACTGCGAATTTCGTTTCTTCATAAGAGGTATACTTGCTAAAGCGGGCTTCTAGCAGAGGCGCCGAATATGGCATCCTTAAAACACCTCCATCTTTTTCTTCTTTCTGTCTGGGTTTTTCTCAGTTGCAATTTGCTCCAGGGTTGTACGCCTTCAGCGCAACCTATGGCGCCTCCGGTCGTTCCGGCGATGCCCGTCGAGCTGGGCACTGCAACTGAAAAAATTCTTGACGACGCCTCGACTTTTGTTGCCACTCTGAAATCGCGCAAGTCTGTGAATTTAAAACCGCAGATTGAAGGTCGCGTACTTCAGATCCAGGTTAAGAGCGGTGACATTGTCGCTGCTGGCAAGCCACTGATGGTGCTCGATAAGAGCAAGCAGGAATCGCAAGTAGCGAATTCCGATGCGGCTATCGAGTCGGCGATTGCTGATGAAAACAATGCGCTGGCTACACTCAAATCGTTGAAGGCAACGAGACTTTCGAAGGTCGGCAATCTCGAATTTGCCGCCGCGCAGTTTAAAAGATATAAAACGCTCAATGCGGATGGCGCTGTTTCCGCTGAGAGCATGGATGAGAAGCGGAACAACTACACTATTGCTCAGGCAGAACTTGGAGCTGTTGACGCACAAATTGCAGCACAGGAAGCGCAGGTCGCCAGGTGCCAGAAGCAGATCACCGGAGCGCGTGCGGCGAAGCAAGGTGAAGTTGAGCAGCTCAAATATTTCACTGTCAAGGCTCCGTTCTCCGGAATGATTGGAGACGTTCCCGTCAGAGTGGGCGACTACGTCACGACAGACACCATGCTGACCACCGTGGATCAGACCAAACCGCTTGAAGTGTATCTCAACATTCCAACCACAGAGTCTCACAAGTTGAGAATCGGATTACTCGCTGATATCGTCGATGATACCGGCAAGTCAATCGAGACTGGCAAGATTTCGTTTATCTCCAGCCAGGTGGATAACAATCAGCAGACCGTTCTTACCAAAGCGGAGTTGCCGAATAGTACCGGTCGCTTTCGTTCTGGTCAGACAGTCAACTGCCGGGTGGTCTGGGGACGCACCACTGCGGTGACAATTCCAGTCACGTCGGTGACTAGATTTAGCGGACAAGATTTTGTATTCGTTGCGAAAAAAGGCAAAGACGGAAAGTTGGTGGCATCGCAGCGCTCGGTTGTACTTGGACCGATCAAGGGCAACGAGTATAAAGTTAACTCCGGTGTTAACGCCGGTGATCAGGTTGTCACCTCCGGGATTCAGAATCTGGCGGATGGCGTACCGATAAGTCCTTCATCTTAGCGCGTCGCCGAGGATTTTTAATGTCTCTGGACTTTTTCATCAAGCGACCAATCTTCGCAACCGTTTGTGCGTTGATTATTGTGCTGGCAGGATCTGTCAGCATTCCTATTTTGCCGCTCTCTCAGTACCCCGAGGTTGCACCACCCAGAGTGGCAGTAACATCCAACTACATCGGCGCCAATGCGCAGGTCGTAGAGTCCGCTGTAACCACAATTCTCGAACAACAAGTCAACGGTATTCAGCAAGGGAAATATATTACGTCTGCCAGCGGCAACGATGGTACCACCAGCATTAGTATCACTTTCGATCTGGAACGCGATCCGGATTTAGCGGCCGTCGATGTTCAAGGTCGTATCGCCAAAGCCGAGGGACGGCTACCCGACGAGGTTAGAAGAACCGGAGTCGCAGTTGAAAAAGTTTCATCCGCCTTCCTTTTAGCTATCGGGATGACTGCTCCGGCGGACAAGTATTCATCGCAGTTTCTATCCAACTACACCGATGTTTATATCAAGGATGCCTTGAAGCGCGTCAATGGCGTGGGCGACGTTCTTATCTTCGGCGAGCGCAAATACTGCATGCGCATCTGGCTCGACCCTCGTAAGATGGCTCAAGATAAGGTTTCGACGCGGGAGATTATCAACGCCGTACGGGAGCAGAACGTGCAGGTCGCGGCCGGTCAGATCGGCCAACCACCGAACGCTTCCGATCAGATGTATCAAATGAGCGTTCGTGTTCTAGGTCGATTGAAGTCGGCAGCAGAATTCGAGAAGATGATCGTTCGCACCGGGAAAGACGGCACTATCATTCGATTGAGTGACGTCGGTCGCGCTGAGCTTGGTGCTGAAGACTATCAAACGGTTGTTCGATATAGAGGCAAGGAAACAATCGGCATCGGCATTCTGCAGCGACCAGGTTCCAATGCGCTCGAGGTAGTGAAAGGTGTTCGCGCGGAAATGTCGCGGCTCGCTAAGAAATTGCCACCTGGTATTACATATGAATATGCTTTTGATACCACTCTGGCGGTCAACGAATCGATTCGCGAAGTTCTGTTGACACTTGCACAAGCGATTGGTCTAGTGGTCTTGACCATATTTGTTTTCCTGCAAAACTGGCGAAGCACCTTGATCCCGGTATTTACAATTCCGGTGTCGCTGATTGGAACTTTCGCGTGCATGAAACTGCTGGGCTTTTCGATCAACACACTGACGTTGTTCGGATTGGTACTCGCTACCGGACTGGTCGTGGACGACGCCATTGTCGTAATTGAGAACATCAGTCGCCTCATGGCAGAACGCGGCATGACTGCCTTTGAAGCAGCCAAGGAAGCGATGCGAGAAGTTGCCAGCGCCGTCATTGCGATATCACTGGTTTTGGTCGCGGTGTTTGTTCCGGTTGCATTCATTCCTGGAACCACGGGTCAACTTTATAAACAGTTTGCTCTCACAATCGCATGCTCAGTTTCTATCTCTGCTTTTACGGCTCTGACTCTGACTCCTGCTCTGTCGGCTCTGTGGCTCAAGCAAGGCGATCATGATAAGAGTCCTGTGATTTTTAAACCGTTCAATAAAATGCTCGATATATTGCGCGAGGCATATAGAGTCACTCTTGAATGGGCGCTGAAACTGAAAGCAATCGCTTTGGTTCTATTCGTTGGAGCAATGGCAGCAACCTGGTACCTATTTCAAGTGGTGCCAAGTTCCTTTATTCCCGATGAGGACAAAGGTTACTTCATCACCATTGTCCAGGGACCGGAGGGCGTTTCTCTCAATTACACAGTTGAAGCGTTGAAGAAAATCGAGAAGATTTTCGACGGTATTCCCGAGATTCATTCGACCTTTGGTGTTGCAGGATTCAGTTTTGCCGGCAACAAGCCGAGCAACGGAATTTTGTTCTCTAACCTCCATCCATGGGACGAGCGCCGCGGTAAAACCCAGAGTCTTGATGCGATTATCAATAGAGTTCGCGGTCCTCTATCCGGCATCACGAATGCGCGAGTGATTCCATTCAACCCTCCCGCGATCGAAGGACTTGGTAATTTTGGCGGTTTTGTTTTCCAAATTCTCGATCTAAGTGGTACCAATATTACTGATCTGGAAAAAGCCACCACTGCAATATGTGCTAAGGCTAATGCGACGCCTGGCTTGGCTGGCGTGTTTTCAGGCTTCGCTGCCAACAGTCCGCAAATTCAAGTAGAGGTCGACAGGGATAAGGCGAAAACTCTCAACGTCAATTTGAGTGAAATATTCGACACTTTGCAAACATACATCGGTTCATTCTATGTCAACGACATCGATATCGGAACTCGCGTATATCGTGTCTATGTGCAGGCTGACGCGAAGTTCAGATCTAACCCTGGTGACATCACAAAGTACTACGTCACTAGTAATTCAGGCGAGATGATACCACTGTCGAATCTTGTGAAGCTTTCAGAGACGACTGCGCCGCAGTCGATCAACCACTACGATCTTTTCAGGGCAACTGAAATTAACGGATCTGCTGCACCAGGCTTCAGCTCAGGGCAAGCAATGACTGCGATGCAAGATCTCGCTGACAAAGTGCTGCCAGCCACAATGACTTACCGGTGGGCAGGGATCTCACTGGAACAAATGGAAGCTGGTTCGCAAGCGATTGTCTTGTTTGCGCTTGGTATCACTTTCGTTTTTCTTGTTTTGTCCGCGCAGTATGAGAGTTTTTCTGATCCGGTGATCATTCTCGTTACTGTGCCGACTGCGTTGTTTGGCGCGATCCTCGCTCAGTACTTGCGCGGATTGCAGAATGACGTGTTCTGTCAGATCGGGTTGGTTATGTTGATTGGTTTGGTATGCAAAAACGCGATCCTTATTGTGGAGTTTGCCAATCAACTTAAGAAGGAAGGAGTGCCCGCTCACGAGGCGGTGGTTGAGGGCGCGACGATTCGTTTGCGCCCAATCCTGATGACGACTTTCGCCTTCGTTATGGGGATTCTACCGCTCGTTTTTGCAGAAGGCGCTGGCGCGAATAGTCGTCACTCACTCGGTACTGCCGTATGCGGCGGAATGGTCGTCTCGTCGGTGATGAGTTTGTATGTGGTGCCGGTTGTCTATGTGATGAAGGATTCGATTACGAAGTTATTCGCTCGCGGTCGAAACGTTCAACCGGTGAAGAAATTGGGTTCTGCTGAGTTGCAGACTGGTGGTGGGCACCAGAATGCGTCAGAAGATTCTTCGGACGGTGAGACATTCTCGGCGGCACCGCCCGTAGTTCCATCGGATCGGAAATAGCGTGAAGGGCGCCTGCAAGGCGCCCCTACAATTAAGCAGGATCAATCGTGGTCTAGCACATTGATGGTGTTAGTCGTCGTAAAGTTCTTTTCTGGCTTCTCTACGATTATGAGCGGCTTCCCGCTCGTGATGGCGGGCTGACATTCTATTGAGTTTTGCTCTCAAAGAATGTCCGTGGCGAGAGTGACGACGTGCATCTGCTCGGTCCTCGCGTGCTTTGCGGGCATCTCTATTTGCTTCTCTTATATTTCGGTTTGCGTCATCGCGATCAGCAAAGGCCGGCATTCCTATCGATAAACTCTGAAAAAGGAAAGCGCCCAAGAGTGCCAGTGTAATTTGCTTTTTCATTGCCTTAATCCTCTGGACTGGACTTTCACAAGAGCCAGGAAATCAAAGAAAAGTTCCCATTTTATAGGTGTGTTTTCAAATCAGCCAGCAGTCAGTTTTTCGCAGGCTTACTGGTGATGAACTTGTGACAGTTGCAAACTACTGTTTTGCAAACTACTGTCCTCGGCGAACCACAAGCACTTTTCCGAAGGCTTCGATTTTGTCGCCGTCTCGCAGTTTCTTCTTACGACGTGTTTCAACGACACCATTAACCTTAACCTGACCATCCTGAATAAGGAACTTGGCCTCGCCGCCGGACTGCGTCAATCCATTGAGTTTGAGGAACTGATCTAGTTGGATGTAGTCATCGTCAGTATTCTCTGCCATGTCCGTTCTGTCCTCTCTCCAGGTACTCGGGTAGCGTGTAAGTCGTTTTTGTCGTCGCGACGTTTCGGCTTATATTGTATCCGTGATTATAAATGCAAAGAAACGAGCAATGGCGATTAACCATTGCTCGTCTATCGATCTAATTATTAGATCTAGTTTTTCTTGACTGCTACTTCACCGACACGGTGAATATCAGTTGCATTGTTTTGTTTGAAGATTTCTTCGGCTTGCTTCAATTGATCGCCGTTTTCGCAATGTACTCCGACCAGGATGTTGCCATCTCTGATTTTGCCTTCATACATCTTAGCTTCAAACTCAGGGATACCGAGTCCGATCAGAGCGCCGGTGATACCACCTACGGTAGCGCCTACTGCAGCGCCACTCAGAGTTGCCATGATAGGTCCTGCTGCGATTAGTGGACCGACGCCGGGAATGGCCAATGCGCCGATTCCAGCCAACAGACCGAGCACGCCGCCGACTACTCCGCCGGTTCCAGCGCCTGTTGCAGCGCCTTCCGGAGCTTTGGTCGAGTTAGCGTGAGCGAAATCTTTTGATTCACCCTTGTCTGGAAACAGAACTGAGATTTCGTTATCAGCGAAATTAATCGCTTTCAGTTGGGTGATTAGATTTTCTGCTTCGACTCTGGTATGTACGAGTCCTACTACTGACTTTGTCATATATTCTCCAATGTGTGTGTTTGTTTTTGTTATCTACGAAAATTATTTTTCGACTTTAGCCGTCACTGTCAGCATGTTCTTGATCTTCTTGACCGCATCGCAATTCTTTGCGATAGCTTCAAGTCTGTCTTTCTCTGCAGCTGTATCTACTGGTCCTCTCAGTGTGAGAGTTCCATTTTTTGAGTAGAGAAGCTTGGCGTTTTGAGCATTCACTGAGAGGTCTTTCTCAGCCATGATGCTTTTGCGGATGTCGGCAAGAACAGTAACTTCGGACTTGCTGTTTCCTTGTTTGTCCGCAGTTACTGCATCCTTTCGGGTAGCACCCTTGTTCTGCGCAGTGTTGTCTGCATCTGTTGCCTTTTCTGCATATGCAGGGCATGTGATACCTAAGAGCACCATTAATCCAGCGGCTCCGAGAGCGGTTCTTCGCATAGTTGTTCACCTTCCGTAAATATAAATCGGCGGTTTGCCGTAATTGGTTAGTAGCGCATGCGTGGCCAAGAGATACTACAAATTTTTGCCTTGAACAGCGCGAATCCAGCTCTGTGGTTGATTTGCCCATTTTTGAATTCTTGCAAATACATATTTTGTTACGGACTTGGCTCTAAAACCGTACAGACCTCAAGGTAAGTAATGAATTTGCGGGTTGTCGCGGAATCCCAAGCTATATCTGCTGCTTTCGCAAGTTTCACGAACCTTCTTATATGGATGGCGTTTCGATTCGACGGTCAAGCTCGATACCGAATATGGTGCTTCTGAAAGTGACAAGAGTTATGAGTTGACAACGCAATTGTTGCGTGTGATTTCAACAGATGTTTAAATTAGGCGATTACAGCCTTGGTTTGTTTCACGTCCCTTACTCGATTATGTTGAACTCAGAACTCAAGTTAAGCACTCAGGCGGACAAATTCCGCGCCGGGCTCGATGAAGACGCGCGGGCTGAATTCGATGACTTCGTTCAATTTCTCAGATTTCGAGTTTGGTCAGGGTTTCACTATGCCGAGGAAATTCTGGAGAGTGCGCAGGATTAAGCACTCAGGCGGACAAATTCCGCGCCGGGCTCGATGAAGACGCGCGGGCTGAATTCGATGACTTCGTTCAATTTCTCAGATTTCGAGTTTGGTCAGGGTTTCACTATGCCGAGGAAATTCTGGAGAGTGCGCAGGAAGCAATCGAAGACGGTATGTATTCTGAACTCGAGGATTCTATGGATTCTGAGTTAATCTCGAATATTGTGGAGCATGAAATTTCAGTCAAGCTTGAGGACGAGAAGACATGGCCTGCAGTCACCGACTGCGACCGGTTATCCAGGGCATTCGATATACTGAATGCTAATGGAATCGTAAGTTTGGAAAGTGCTGGATATACAATCAGTGACGGATGGGATGAGTATCGAGAAGCCGTTCATGCTCTTGAACTCAAAGGGATAAGTGAGCCTGTGCGTGGTGGTTGTTTTTATCACGAGCAGGATTTGGAAAGAGCCGTTGCCGGCAATGGACTTCAGTTAGCTTATAGTGCTGCTTCCGGAAACTTTATTGAAACACTGGGTCTGGCTAAAGAAGTTGTAGACACCCTTGAGCAGCAGGGCTTGTCACCGGCATGGAATGGCAATGTCGAGCATCGCATTCAATTGCCCATTAAATGGCAGCGCCGCTCTCCCCGTTAGACGAAGCCGCTATTTCACTGCTCGTGCGCTAATCCGAGTAAAGGATGTGTTCCAATGCCGGTCTAACCGACTGCCAGTCGCGATCGAGAATGCGATACCATGCCGTGTCACGATTGTGCCCTTTGACGATAAAATGCTGTTCCTGAATTCCTTCGAATTGAAAGTGCATTCTCAAAGCGGCTTTGCGCGAGCGTTCATTCAGCGAATCGCATTTCCATTCAACTCGTCGATAACCCAGCTCGAATGCATTTTTTAGCAGCAAGTACGTGGCTTCCAAATTTGTCTTGGTACGCTGAACGATTGGGCTGTACCAGATATTTCCCAACTCGACTTTCAAATGCGCTGGATAATTGTTCATATAATTGCAAACACCGACTTGCTGTTTTGTGTGTTTGTCAAAAACGCAGAAGCATAAACCATTTTCTGCTTCCACCTGAGGAAGCAGGAAGGAAGCCAATTGACCGGTGTTAGCAAATGGACCGCCGGACATGTATCTCCAAATTAAGACCTCAGGGTCATACTCGCCGACGGTTCGTCCGCCGAGATTTATTGGTTTACCATTTGACACCGCATGCAGTGCATCTAGATCGCGCTCTATTTGCAGCGGCGACAGTTGCACATACTTTCCATCAAGCGTGACATCGTCTGGCTTGGTTGGCAGTTCTTTAGACGCAAGGAGAACACTTTCAGGAAGAGAAACGCCAATTAAATCCAAGTCTTAAACCTCTTACGGATCGAAATCCAATCTTACCTTAAACTCTTCATTGATCTTGAGGCGCGCATCATACGTGCCGTCACCAGATTTTTTCTTGAAGCCTTTGACCAGTTGTTTGGTTCGTTTTTCCGTGATCAATTCTTTTATTTGTTCATCAGTGAGTGTGGTGCCAAAACATTCACGCCATATGCTGAATTTGCAACCTTCTCGCCACTGGCTGCAACCCGCGACTCTCTCTGTCGGCTTTATGAAACCGACCTTGCATTGTGGACATTGTCCCCAGCTCTCCTCGCCCTCACGAGGCAGCGCCGCGGTACGTTGAGTTACTTCCGGAAGTATGCGTTTTACAAATGCACCAATGTCATTTTCGAATTTATCGAGCAATAATTTGCCGTCTTGCATGTCGGCAAGACTCTGTTCCCACGTGGCAGTCAAAGCGACATCTTTTAGATCGCCATGCACCTGACTGATTAGTGCTTTCCCTTTCTCTGTAGGTACAATCCACTTCTTCTGCCGCTCGATGTAACCGGACTTCAACAGTCTTTCTATGATCGCTGCTCTGGTCGCTGGAGTTCCGAGACCTTTTTGTTTCATGTACGCCGCTAAATCTTCATCATCGAGTTCTTTCCCGATGTTCTTCATTGCGGTGAGCAACGTGCCATCATCGTAGGGCTTCGGCGCAGTCGTTTTGCCGCTCTTCAGTTCTTGCCCGCGCTTGTCGATAACCTGGCCTTTTGTAAGCGGCGGCAACTGTTGGCTCTCTTCCGCGTCAGCCTTATCCTTGGCTGCGGACTTGCCCTTTTCCTTCTTCTCAGGCTCTTTGTCCTTCTTCTGCGGATCGACTTTTGTCCAGCCTGGATCCTTGATTACAAAACCCTTAGCGCGGAAAGTATGCTCCAGAATCTTGATGAATGCCGTTGTCTCATCTCTAATTTCAGGTGGCAGGAAGATGGTCATGAACCGGGTAGCGACCAGCTTATAGAGGTTTTTCTGTCTTTCGGGCAGGGATGATGGCACGTCGTTAAAAGTCGGAATGATCGCGTGGTGATCTGTCAGTTTCGCGTCATCCACATATGCTTTATTGAGGCGTGGTTTCAAAAGTCCGGCGGTGATTTTACCTGGAACAATGCCCTCGGCGGCAAACGCATCGCGCACTGCTTGCGATGTCGTTGACTGTTTCAATACCGATGACAAAATTCGTGGAAGTTCCTGCACCATATCCGATGCCAGGTGGCGTGACTCGGTTCTTGGATACGAAATCAACTTGTGCTCTTCGTATAACGATTGAGCGATGTCCAACGTTTCTTGAGCGGTGTAACCGAAACGTTTATTCGCCTCCTTCTGCAGGTTCAACAAGTCGTACAACGGCGGTGCGTTGGTTTTCTTCTCAGCTGTATTGACTGATACCACTGTGCCACTACTCTCCACCTTAATGGCATTGAAGATTGTTTTGGCATCGGCCTCGACCTGCAGTCGAGTTTGTGGTTCTTCTCCAGGTGTGATGTATCTGGCTTGAAATCCGGGCTCGAACGTTGCGATGATTTCGAAGAAGTTGTTAGGTTTAAACTCATCGATTGCTTTCTGACGATTCGTGATCAAATTCAGCGTCGGAGTTTGTACTCGACCGATTGTGCAAAGCTGCCGATTGATCGAAGTATATGCGCGCGTGAAGTTCAATCCGACGATCCAATCAGCCTGGGCACGAGCTGAGGCGGCATGCGCGAGATTGTCATATTCAGCCGATGATCTGAGTTTCTTCATTCCATCGCGAATTGCGTCGGCTGTTAGCGAACTGATCCACAGCCGCTCAACAGGTTTGTTACTACCGCTCAGGTTGTAAATCAAACGGAATATATGTTCGCCTTCCCGCCCCGCGTCTGTCGCGCAGATGATGGATGTTGTGGACGGATCGGAGAACAATTTTTTGATTACATTGAATTGCTTCGCAGTCTTTTCGACGATCTTATATTTCCACTCCGTTGGGATCATTGGAAGCTGAGCGATTCGCCATGGTCCGCCCCACACAGGATTCATGTCTTCTGGTTCTGCGAGTGTGACGAGGTGTCCGAATGCATATGTGACAGCGTAGTCATTGCCCTCGAAGTAGCCATCCTTTTTATTGGTGGCTCCGACGACCGCGGCAATATCGCGAGCAACAGATGGTTTTTCTGCGAGAACGACTTTCATGTCATTGATCCAACGTGCGACCTTTAGCCGCTATTCTTGCGCATCGTGTACAAAAAATAAAGGCTTGCGGGTTTATGCGAAAATTTGCCATGTATACACTTTGGGCTGTAGTGTAGCTGTAAAAGGGGGTTGAAATGGCTCCAGCAGGTTTGTCGAAAGATTTACTTGATCTCACGGGAGTATTGAACGCTTCAGACCTCTGCTATTCTTTCACGACCAGAACGGTCTCAAATGGAACAATCAAGCAAATCGAATTTGATGCTGATCATTTTGTGGTCGCTTCTTCCGTGTCTGGCAATCTGGATTGGCTTGTACCAGATTAAGAGTGCGGCCTGGACGTTCCTTCTCTATCACGGACTCTGTCTGACTCCAGCAATCTGGTGGGGACGGCATCTGTGGTTGAAAACGCTGACTGTGCCTAAGTGGAAACATTGCGCACTGCTGGTAGTGGCAGCAATAATTTTCAGTTTGATAACTCTCGCGACTTACGAGCTGATCGGTAAGCACTTGCTGTCGAACTCCGAAGCTATGGAACTGCTTAAACGGCAGGGTTTCAGCAAGCAAATGTTCTGGCCGCTCAGCGTTTATGCGATTGTCGTCAATCCGATTTTCGAAGAATTATTCTGGCGCGGAGTTGTTTTAAACGAACTGGAAAAACACAAAACTCCGTTGAAAAACTTCGCGCTTATTTGGTCGTCTTTTACATACGCGTTATTCCACTACCTGATATTTCGGATGGTGCTTTTCCCTGTCTGGGCTGAAGTGGGAACAATTATGCTAGCGGTTTACGGAGCGATTCTCGCTCTTCTTTATCGAAAAACCAATTCAATAATCTTTGCCGCTCTGGCTCACGGATTGCTCACCGATCTCGCTTGCATTGTTCTCATTCTCGATCTGTTGCAGCGCTATCCAGGAAGCCTCTAAAGCGTTTATCGATTATGCGGTTTGTAATTTGAAATGAAAAGTTCCGATCCGATTTTGCTCGTGTTTTGATCGTTGCAGTTGTTCATTCCGTACTGCAACTGCCATTCCGTGATGTTCGCCCAGTTATAGAGGTTACGAATTTCCTGGCAGTCATCGTAAGTAATCAGGAATTTATGCTTTGTGTTTTTCAGCAGCGCGGCAAGTCTTTCGTGATCGAATTGATGTAAGTCACCATTGCGACCGTACAATTTTTTCGCCGTGAAGTATGGTGGATCCAGGAAAATAAAAACGTCTTTGCCCGGAGCTGATATAACGTTCTCAAAATCACCGTGTGTGATAAGTGTGTTGCTAAGGGCTTCAGGGAGCATTCCAAGCCGTTCTATGGCAGACGCAGTAAATCGACTTGTACCGGCCTGGCTGGAGAATCCGCCAGCTCTAGTCGTACCGGAAAACGTGACGCGATTGAAGAAAAAGAACAACATGGCAATTCGAAACGGATCTGTTGGTTCCTCATCGCGTGCTCGGTAAAAGTATTCTTTGATTTCTTCAGGTGATTTGAAACTTGATCGCAGCGCTTCAAGTTCTCTCTGGAGCCGTGCACATTGATCGGGTGACTGTGCCGTTTTCCAGAACGAAACCAGTTCAAAAAATTCATCGTTGATCCAAAATTTTGAAGCGAAATTTGTAGTTCTAGCGTGGAAGAAAACACTTCCACCTCCGACCATTGGCTCTCTATATTCTGATGCGCACTCAGGCAGCATCTGTTCTATTTGAGAGATCGCCTTTTGTTTTCCACCCGGATATCTTAGCGGCGAACGATACGCCGTTTTTTCAACAGTGGTCGAGGTGGTAGTGACGGCTTGAACCATCTATCACTCCCGAGCGTCAGTAACGCTCTGGACTTAGAACCCAAAATGTACAGAGCAATAATAGCTTGATCGGAATGAAAATGTTCAAGACCGAGGTAATGAGCCAATTCCGTATATTCCGAAGAGGTGGTTTGGATGGTGCTTTGGATCTCTGTGGAACTTTTCGAAGTGCGTGGCGGGTTCCCTTCGAGGTTTCTGTAGCGGCCACTGGTAAGCGCCCGGCGCAATAATGCAGCCCGAGTGGTCCACTGTGAGGTTTGCTTGAGGTTGACCACGGTCCTGAACCACGCCTGACTGTAGCCGGAGGGCTACGGTAGACATGGAGTTTGCTACAAGGAGTTTAGAGCCTTGGAGGACCAATTCATGCGTATTGAGTTAGGAAATATTGACCAGCGAAAATTGTTCAGAGGAACGCATCGAAGTGGTGCCACCGGTGGAGAACTTAGAAAGAAGAGTTTTTCGTTTGCACTGTTAGTCGTATCTCTCGTGGCAGCTCTCCTGCCTCAGTTCTCGAACCCAGCCTCGGCAGGACATCACGGTGGTGGCGGCGGCGGCGGCGGTGGTCAAGCCAAGCAAGCTGCTCGTGCGACGCGCGTTCAGCAACGCGCTGCTGCTCCTGCGTTCAGACAACCAAAGGCAGCGAGAATGCCACGCGTCGCTCGTCAACCCAACTTCGCACGACAAGCCAAACCCGCCAGGCAAGCGCGTAGAGTCGCGGTAGTGCAACGCGGAGCCGATCGACGCGCGGCGAAGAATACTCGACAAGTGACTCGCAATCAGGCTCGACAATTAAAGCACCAGGCTGTTGCACAAAAGCACGTCAATAAGAAAGTGCAAAAGCAAGTGATTGCCAACGCAAACAAGAACGCTAAAGCCATTCGGAAACAGAACCACGCCGCTCAAACAGCGACTGCACGAGCCAACAAATTTATCGCAAATACGCAGTCACGAAATAATCGTCTAGCGAAACAACAGTTTAAAGATAATAGTAAATATCAGCGAGCAGTCATCAAAGCTGGTCGTTGGGATGCGAAATTGGATAACAAAAATCGTTATCGCGCATATCGAAACTACCGGAAAAATTGGTCAACACAACGCGCATATCTCAACTCTAATCTAAGCAGATTCAATCAGCTTGCCGCTATCAATCAAGCTCAGCAAGCCCAGTTAGCGAGTCAGATGCAAGCGGCTTACCTTGCGTATCACAACAACAACTACAATGGCGCATACAACTGGAACGCGTATTCTAATCCTCAATTCCTTGATTACTTGCAGTACAAAAAACCGTCACTACTCCAGCAGATTCTCTCGGCGCTCGGAATGGGTTCCAACGACGACTATCTATATTCGCCGAGTTGGGATTTTGAGCGCTCTCAACTCGCACAGAACTTGGCTAACATTCATCAGCTTGTTCTGGCTGGACGAATTTCTCCGACGCAAGAGCAAGTTTTGATCAATCAAATGCAACCTCAGTACATGGCTTACAACAACCAGTTCAGCGGTGTTCCGACATGGTCGCAGTATTCAGATCCTGGATTCGTTGACTACTTGCACAACAGACAGCCTGGCATTCTTACAACTGTGCGAGACTATCTGATCAGATAACAGTTGATAGCGTTACTTACCCTGAGGAAACTCTGGACGCTACTGGATTTGGCTGAGGCTGCGCCGCGCGAACTGCGATTTCTGCTGCGAGTTCAACGTGCGGTGCAACTTCGAGTTTTCTGCGAGCAGCTTCCATGTTTTGAAGTTGAGCAGGGGTGACTTCGGTAACTTTCGATGCCAATCCGACCCATCTCAAAAACTTGATGGTTGCCCATGATGAATCGAGTTCGAATGGCTTCATGCCGGTTCTTGCTGAACCTGGGCTGGCGTGGTGGTTGTTGTGCCACCCATCGCCAAAAGCAATCAGTGCGACCCACCAGACATTAGTGCTGTCGTCTCTGGTTTTGTACGTTTTATATCCCATTGCTGGAAGGTGACATGCAACGTTGAGAATAAGCGGAATCTGCAAAGTGATGACGCCGGCGAGTGCGCTGGCTAATGCTGCGACCCAACCGAAAAGAACGAATATGACCAGTCGATAGGCAATGAAGTTGAACAGCAAAAGCAGGTAAGCGTTGTGCCAGTTGCCATCTCGATCTAAAAATCTGTAGAGAGGATCATCAATCAGGTCTTTTGATTGGAGTGCTGGGTTAATGTGGTCCGGATAACTATTTTGAGTAATCCAACCGCCGTAGGCATACCAGATCCCTTTTTTTGGTGTATGCGGATCGAGCGGGGTGTCCTGATATCGATGGTGCGCTCGATGCATCGTCGCCCACCATAATGGAGAACCCTGGAGTGCCAGATATCCGGCGAGAACAAAGAAGTACTCCAACCATTTTGGACAGTTAAACGAACGGTGTGTCAGCAGGCGGTGATAACCCACTGTGACGCCTAGCCCATGCACGACATACGAAATGGCAAAGGCGACGCAAAAAACAAAAACTTCGTGACTCATTCAAAAACCTCAGTTCATACCAAACAGTGCTATGAACTCAGGTCCAAGCAATGGTCAGCGACCAGCATATACCTAGTATAACCTGCAAAGGCAAAACCGGCACTTTCAACATCCTTGCCCGTAGACTTTTACTAGCTCAAGACAGACCCAGGCGCGTATACAAGGATCGTAACGTTTTGATGTCATTGTGATGGAGGTGACATAAACGGTTTCGCGCCAATTGTCGTGTCCAAAGGCAGCCTGCCCCAGAAGTAGATGATGCCAACTGGAATGATTGGTCACCGTCGGTGGTGCCGTCTCGGTATCTCTTGAAATTGGTGCCGAATCGAGTTGCCGCTAATCGCTTGGATTGGCTACCAGAGGCATTTCTCGTTGTTTTAAAACTAGAATGCCTTGGCGCCAGCTTCGGCCACGGTCTGGTCTTGTTCGCCTGATCCGCCGCTAACGCCGATGCTTCCGACGACCTTGCCATCTTTCTTCAAAGGAATTCCACCGGCAAAAATCATTATTTTGCCGTCGTTGGATGCATGAATTCCGTAAAACTGACTCTGTGGTTGGCTGTGTGTTGCCAGGTCTTTGGTTTCAATATCAAACGCCCGTGCAGTAAACGCTTTCTTGATTGAAATGTCGATGCTGCCCAGCCAGGCGCCATCCATACGTACGTGTGCGACCAGATTTGCTCCGGCGTCAGCAACCGCGATGTTCATCGGCTGTCCAATTTCAGCGGCCTTCTTTTCAGCTGCTGCGATAACTCTTCGTGCGTCTTCAAGGGTGACCATAGTTTACTCCTGACAACAATAGGTTCTTCAGCAAAAATATTGATTCCAGCAACTCCACCGGATGGCACGGAAAGCTGAGAACAGGCTGAATACGACGGATTGAGATTATCACGATCGTGCACATCGGCCTATTCTTTGATTCCAAACATGTTGCCTGATCTGCTATTTTTCCTTCGTGAACTTTTCCTGGAAAAGCACGCTAATTATCCCTGGAGAAACCAAGTGCAAAAATTTAAACGGCATGTATTCCTTGTCTTGCTGGCTGCCATAATTTTTCTTGTCCCATCAGTTGGATTCTGCGCTGACGGAAAACCGCCCAACATCATATTCATCATGGGCGATGACATCGGCTGGTCCAACATCGGTGTCTACAACCAAGGCATCATGGCGGGTCGGACGCCGAATCTCGATCGGATGGCTGCCGAAGGTATGCGTTTCACTGACTATTATGCAGAGGCTAGCTGCACTGCCGGTCGCGCCAATTTCATCACAGGTCAGCTTCCGATAAGAACTGGCATGACAACTGTTGGGCAGGCTGGTGCTGCGATCGGCATTCCCGATCAAGCGATCACTATAGCCACAGCGCTCAAAGCTCAGGGATATACCACCGGACAATTCGGCAAAAATCACCTTGGTGATAGAAATGCTTATCTTCCGACTGTGCATGGTTTCGACGAATTTTTCGGATACCTGTATCACCTTGATGCCATGGAGGATCCGGCACACCGCAACTATCCTCAGGAAATAAAGGATAAGGTCGGACCGCGCAATATGTTGCATTGCTGGGCGACTGACAATGACGATCAGACCGTTCAACCTCGCTGGGGCAAGGTTGGTAAACAAAAAATCGAAGATGCCGGCGAACTGTTTCCGAAACGCATGGAAACTGTCGATGATGAGATTTTGGCCGGCAGCTTGAAGTTTATGGACAAGGCAAGAAAAGATGGCAAACCATTCTTTCTATGGCTCAACCCCACTCGCATGCACATAGTCACTCACCTTTCGGAAAAGTATGACTCCATGCGGAACGCCGAAAATGGCTGGTCCATTCAGGAAGCAGGCATGGCGCAACTCGACGATATCGTCGGTGAGGTTATGAAGTATGTAAAAGACAATGGATTGGATGAAAACACAATCATTGCGTTTAGCACCGACAATGGTGCCGAGAATTTTACCTGGCCGGATGGCGGTCAAACACCATTTGCAGGCGGAAAGGGGACGGCGTTAGAAGGCGGTTTCCGTGTTCCTGCGATTGTTCGCTGGCCTGGAAAAATTCCGGCAGGCAAAGTTGAAAACAGCATTTTCTCTGGTCTTGATTGGTTTCCGACATTCCTCGCCGCAGCCGGCGCACCTGGTTTGAAAGATGAGCTGTTGAAAGGCAAACAAGTCGGAGACAAAACATACAAGGTTCACCTCGACGGTTATAACCAGTTGGATTTGCTCACCGGCAAAGGACCGTCCAAGCGTAATGAGGTGCTTTATTTCACAGAGGGAACACTTGGTGCCGTGCGAGTCAAAGACTACAAGTATCGCTTCACCGATCAACCGAAGGGTTGGTTAGGAGCGACCGAAAAAGTAGATTGGCCGATTTTGACAAACATCAGATTGGATCCATTTGAAAGAACTGGCATAGCCGGCGGCACCGGCGGATCGCTCGGATTCTACAACTGGTTTGCATATGAGTTTTGGAGATTCGTTCTTGTACAACAGGAAGTTTCAAAAATTGCCGAGACTTTCATCGAGTTTCCGCCCATGCAAAAAGGTGCCAGCTTCAACATGGAAAGCGTGAAGGAGCAGATTCAGCAGCAGATGGCTCGCAGCGCGAAATAACTGACACGCTCTCCGTGCAGTCAAACAAAAAAGGCGATCAATCAATAAGATTGATCGCCTTCTTGTTAAAGCTCACGCGTAACTAGTGAAGCGTTAAATCAGCACGCCGGTTCGAATCGCATGCAGGAGCAGTGCGGCTGCGTGCTCGCATGAGCTGCGGAACTGGCACGTGCACTGCGCGGCTTTTATGTGGTGACTGTGTTTCTCATCGAGTTCCACAGACACGTTGAACGGATGCGGATTGATGCCCTGCACGCTGCCGCGAACAGTCGCGTTCGAGTAGTCGAGCACACATGACACGACGTTATTTTTGCGTTGCAGCGAATCACCATCGGCAGAGTAGGTGACACCGAAGAATCCGTACACGTCTCGTTCTGAGACGGCTGGGATCGTTTGAGCTGTTATTGCGACAGGCTTCTTCGCCGTGGTTGTAACCGCCAACCTCGCAGGATTGATGCCCAGGTATTTTAAGTCGGCCTCAAGTTGGCATCGCGATTTATACAGTCTGATGATTTCCGGATCGGGCATCGCCGATAGTGTTCGTACCTTCTTCGAAATGATAGACAAATTGCTGGCACCTGCAAGCAACATCTTCTTTAGCTGCGCTGCTTTCGTCTGAATGTCCGCATCGATCAACTGCATCTGATACGTATCCGCGTCTGTAAGATTGTCGCTGAATACAAATTTGCTCTTCAGTTTGTCCCGCCAGGTGTTGAGCGGCACGGAATTTTTCGGTCCGAAGCCAGGAACTTTGAGTAAATTTTCCCAGGTGCATTCTGCGGCCGTATCGATACCATACGATGCAAGAGCGGCTTGACGAGCCGGTCCAATGCCCTTGACTTTGGCCGTTCTGATTGGAAAACTTTCCAGATATCTCTGTAGTTGATCTTCACGACGTCTGTTTTGATAAACCGAAAGTTTATGCGCGCGCTCTTGCGCGAGTTGTTCGTACGATTGCTTGGCGTTGATCAAATTTTTCTTCAACGCATGCAATTCAGCCAACCCGCATTTTGCTTGCCATTTGCTAACGGCTTGATCCCAATTATTGTTATAGTCGTTAAGCCGTCCTTCGAGATCCAGAATGCGAGGCGATCTCGTGGCTAGTTTATAAATTCCGAAAAGACCGAGCGGTCCCCATATGAAGTACAAGTTCGGGAAACAAATTTGCATTCCAATCGAGAGCACGGTTATGACTATGCCTACTACCTTTACTATCTTTTCTTCGTTCTTACAAACCACAGCGTCAGCGCTGGGTTCGAGGTCGAAGTTCGGCAGCACAGGCGCGATGTTGGCGATAACCGGTATCGATTCGATTGCCGCCCACAGCGCGTTCAAATCAACCGCGTCTTTCGCGAATGTGGTCGTTCCGAATTTGACATGAGAAAAGTCTGGAATAAACAACGTTATTCCTAGTTTGTTTTCCATCCTGCACCAGATGCATTCCGTTGCAGTTGATGGGTAGTAATGCAAGCTGTTAGTTGCGCATTGCTGCAGGGATTTCTCGAGATCGGTAAGCAGGCTAATCCATTTTTCAGCCGTTGGTCTGGTCTTGTTTTGCGAAAAAGCTGCTTCGAATGCTTCTGCGATGGCCGGAGGAAAGTCTGAGAGCTTCACCGCCCCTGGTGGCGGAGTCATGCCGACAGATCTGGTCATGGAATATGCAAAACGATATTCGCGAATTGCTCTTTCGATGGGCATCTCGCCTTGCGAATATGTACCGACAAACGGGTGGCGGCCCATACAGAGCATTTGAAAAACTACAATCGCTAAGCCAAAAGCATCGTGCTGTTGTGTACGCAAAGTTTCACTGAGTTTTTTGTCTTGAAGTTCTGGTGGCGTGTATTCAGGTACTCCGACCTTGCAATAAAACTGTTGTCTACCATCCGAGAATTGAAAACTGTCTGCGTCGATCAAGGCAGCAATTGCTTTGTCGGAGATCAAAATGCCCGAGTGATTTATATCCCCTATCACGCAGTTTGCATTGTGAACGGCGCCGACTGCGCGAGCGATGTTAGCTGCGGCACGAACAAGAAATCGGTAATCAGCGCGAGGAAAATTTTTCTTTCTGGCACCAGGAGAATAAATCTCGAATAGTGGCTTGTGACCGACCACAAGGTTCATCAAGAATCCGGCAAATTTTCCCTCTGGCGATCGGGCGACCGCAAGTGGAAATGCGACTAAACTCGAGGTGCCCGAAAGTCGTTTTTCCACCATCGCTCTGATTTTTGCTTCGCGAGTAGTTGGATCTGAAACAGTGTAAAACTTGACGGCGCGGTTGGAACCATCGGCAATGAGATAGACATCGCCTTCGCCACCCCGACCGATGCGCTTGCCCAGAGGCAGCGGTTTTCCTTCGACAACCAGTTGGGGAAGTTTCATCGTCTTACTGCGAGAATCAACGTTTTGTCGTCGTCAGTGCGTTCGTTTACTTTATCGCTATCGAGAAATTTCGACAGACCGCTGCTCAAGTTCGAATCTCGTCCCGACGCTGTGCTCGCCTGCAACGGTCGAATGATTCCCTCGAAAAATCTTTGATGCGGCAGTTGTTCGTTGATCTCCAATGCAAGATTCTCGATTCCATCTGAGAACAATGCGACAGCAGAAATCGATTCGGTGAGACGCGAAAATTTGATTTGAGGCTCCGGTTCGTCGGTTAGAAAGAACGTCGTGGACGCGTATTCTCCGTGCGACGGCCAGCTTGCGACACGCCATTCAGCAGCCTCCTGGGGTTTGAAAACGATCGAGCCATCACCAATATGAGCAACCAATGTATCGGTTCCGGTTGAAAGAGCTAAGACGAGAGTGGATGCAAATTCGCGCTTTTTGATGTCGCGTTTTTCAGCCGCCAAAAAGATTTTCTCGCGGGCATCGAAGATCCAATCACGAACCGTGTCATCCGAGGGAAGTTCTGTGGCTTCACCAAAGTGTTTTTTAGCGAGCGATGTAATTCTTCTGCACGCCACTGAAGCGCCTTCGCCTCCCTTTGAGGCACTGCCGGCGCCATCTGATACCACAGCTATTAAGGCATCACCCTCGGTGCCCGCAACGCAACAAGTAAACGCATCCTGTCTGCGTGTGTTATTGCGAACGTGGGACGTTCCACGACATGATGCCGCTGCCCATGTCCAACTCGACATAACTAATTAGCCACTGCCCATCCGTCCGGCGCCGCAGGATTTTCGAGGGGCACCGCTTCGCCGGGATTCGATCGCGATACTGATCCAAGAGAGCTTGAGAGCCATGCGAAGAGTTCGCGGAACGCCAGTCCTTTGATTTTCAAAGGTGTGCGAACCGACAATTTTGCCAAGGTGTCCATGTCAGCGGACTCTACACCGACCGCGTAGAACATGAACTCCTTGCCTTCCTCGCCCTTCTTCACTAGCGCTGCGGCATTCTGCCAGTTGTCTGTGGGCGAACCATCGGAAATCAGGAAGATCCACGGACGATAATACGCAACGCCATTCGCTTTGTACTGCTGCTTTCGATCCTTCAAAAGTTGAACACCGGTCTCAATCGCTTGACCCATTGGTGTCATCCCTTCTGCCTTGAGAAGCGGCGGTTGGAAACTGGTTACCGAGGTAAACTCGATCTCTGTGCGCACGGGACCGAATGCCACGATCGCGACTTCAACTCGTTTGGCTGCAAGCGCATCAGAATTTAGCTCCTCGCGGAATGAACTGAGCCCGGCGTTTAACTCTTCGATTTTTTGCCCCGCCATCGATGCTGATGTATCCAGCAACAAAAGGCAAGGGCAGCGAGGCTCCGGATTCTCGGCAAATTCTACGCCTTCGAAAGGAACCTGTTCAAATTCTTGTGACATTCCAACACCTTATCTGAGAGCACGGGCTGACTGGTGATGATTATATCGGGTCCGAAGATCGTCATACACACATTACAACCTGCTGCTAGAAACCGCCGCTCTGCGTGACGAATTCCGACATGGAGGCATCGAGATAGTCTTTGGTTCCGACAAAGGTAACACCAACCAAAAGCATTACAAAAACGAACACTGCAGAGTATTCCTTTATGCCGTCTTTGAATTTGTAATCCGGCTTGATTCGTCGCTGAATATATATGAGTAGCGGCCAATAGATGAGCACAAGGATGCCGCCGACGATGATATAGATTTCGGTTTGTTTGAAGCCAACGAGCGCGCCCGCTGAGAACAGAAGCGCGGCGCAGATCAAACCAATGAAGGGCATGTTCGTTTTTTTCATGATTGTGTTAGAAAGAATTGCCGCTAAACGATGATGAGATCGAAGACTCCAGCGCTTTCTGCGTAACCTGAAAAACAACGCAGACGAGCACGGCTACGAAGGCGATTATGGTTCCATACTCGGCGATTCCGGGAGTTAACTCGGTGCCGGTTTTCGACTGAAGGACCTGAGCCTTTTGAACCTGGATGCACAAAGGTGTGAGGATGAGCAGTAAACATCCGCCTATGGTCAATGCGAACTTCCATTCTGCTGAGAGATTTGCCACCATTCCCGCCAGAAAACAGAGTGCTGCGCAGAGCATTCCTATGTGGATAAGATTGATCCGTTTCATCTTACTAACCTAACATATGCGGCTTTTGACCGGTTTCGTCCGGCCACGCTTGTAGTTCCAAAAGCACCGTCTTTGTTGGATTCTCAGCCTTGTGACATGAGTTAACCTGGCGAAAACCTTTCAACATTAAAAATGGGAGGTAACGCCTCCTCATGTGGTAATCACGAATTTACTCACCTGGCTTGGAATTGTATGGTTATGGCATGAACAAGTTCTCGCCTATCGTCGTCATTTTGAGCGTCATCTTCGGTGTCGCAGGTGGTCTGATGTTCCTCAACCACATGGCAGACGAGATGCAGCTTCGCGGTTTTGAACTGTCGATGGCAAATGATTCGAAGGGCGCGCTGGCTTACTACGACAAGGCAATCATGCTCAACTCGAGAATGTCGCCGGCTTATTTGAACCGAGCCCAGGCTGAAAGATCGCTGGGTGACACGGCGGCAGCGCTCGAGGACTGCAACAAAGCCATTGAAATTGGCGGTTCTCCAGAATTTCTTACTATGACCTACACAATTAGAGGCAGTCTGAAAGAGGAACTAGACGATAAGAAAGGTGCGATTGCCGATTATACAAGCGCACTGAATCTCAGTTCTAATACAGAACTTAGCCCAATAAATTTCGAAGCGCTGAACAACCGCGCGCTTTTGAGAGTGGCTGTCGGTGATAGCGCTGATGCAATCAAGGATTTGACTGAAATTATAAAAATAGACCCGAGCAGCGCAGATGCATATCACGCTCGCGCAACCGCTCTCGATAATATAGGTGATCTGGCTGGCGCCCTTAAAGATCTAAACAAGTCGATTGAACTGAACGCATCAGACTTCGGTGCATTCCACGACCGAGCAATCGTGAAATCGAAGCTCGGCAACGAAGACGGTGCTAAAGCCGACCTCGAGCAGTTCAATCGTCTCAATCCGGATGAAACCTCCGAGGCCTCGGGCAGCTCCGACGAGTGCCCCGAAGTCGCCATGTTGATGTCGTAGAATCATCTGTAGATATAGCTGAGTGCCTGCCGCTGTGAATGCCTCTTTCGGTTGCCGCTCGGGGGATGCCGCTTGCAGGACCTGCGGTTCTAAGGTCGCTTTCTAAGCGCCCGGCTGCTAACGACGTGCGTTTACGTTACCGAATGGAAGGGCGCTTACAGGGCGCCCCAAAGGCCCCTAGAAAGCGCAGACCCTAAAGTCCTCTGTTGCATAACGCACCATATACGGTGGCGGAATTTATCTTATGCGTAGCCGTGCAGGGTTTAACTTCAAAGCTTCGATTACCTCTTCTGCCAACCGTTTACTAGATGCGGGATTCTGCCCGGTGACGATGTTGCCGTCACGTACCACGAATGGAAGCAGCGGCAATTTCGCGCTCTGATAGATGCCGCATTTTTCCTTGAGTTTATCCTCAAGAAGGAATGGCACCGCATCCTTGAGGAACATAAGACTCTCTTCCATGTTGCTGAAACCGGTGACTTTGCGACCGGCAATAATCGGTTCATTAGTATCATCGACCGGATTGATCAGCGCAGCCGGACCGTGACAGAGGGCGGCGATGACTTTCACCTTTGCGTGGAGTGTCTCGATGATTGACTGCAGGTCAGGATCTTTAACCAGATCGACCATTGGTCCATGTCCGCCCGGGATGAAAATTGCATCCAGATCGTCGGGGTTGACGTCGGCTATACGTCGTGTTGAGTGAAGCAGTGTGAGCTGCGCAGCCCACTCCTTTTGTTGCTTGTCGTTTGGGGCGGATTTAGGATCAATGGGAACAGCGCCACCAAGAGGAGAGGCGACGATGACTGAGGCACCGGCCCTGACGAAGTCGTTATAAGGAACCGCAAACTCTTCCAACCAAAGTCCGGTCGGGTGGTCGTTAGCCAGCCTGTCGCAGCTTGTAGTAACTATCAATATCTTCATCGTGTCTCCTCCGGGGGTAATTCCGGGACGGGCGTTTTTGCGGTTGGTTCCAACCTCGCGAGCATTTTGTTCAGGATTTTAAAACCCCTCAGGATTTTGTCCTAAGTCGTTAAGATTTCATCAAGACATTTCCGGGCGGGCGCTGCTGGGCGCACAATATAAGAAAGAAGCCAGGTGATTGAGAGAACCAAGAAAACGGTCTCATGCTATATATTGATTGCCACTTCTGTCCCGTCCATCAATCGGTGGACTAATAGCCCTTGAGGGAACCACATGAAAAAAACAGTTGTATCATTGCTGGTCGTTTCGATCCTGGCAGGTGTTTCGTTGTCCGGGTGCGGAAGACCCGTTGCTGAACGAACCGAACACTATGTGTCATCGCAAGTAAAGGGCGAGTCGGCAAAAATCAACCTGGATGAGGTCAAGGCAGCATTTTGGGATACCAAAGGCAAAGACTTCAACGAATGGATGTCCGCATTCGAGAAGCGTGTCAACGAAATATATGAAGGTAAGGAAGTCGTTTCCGTCGACGCCTCGCGGAAGACCGGCAGTTTGACAGTCACTGGTTATATTGACGATCAAAAGGAACAGGGCTACCAGCCTGGTGAGGAGAAGCTCTTCACCATCGAGCAAACTGGTGATGTAACCAACAACGAACTGCCGTACAAAGTTGCGGGGCATGATGGCCAGCCGTATTACTCAGGCAGTCACAGCATTCTCGACAGTCCATTTGTACAGATGATGGTTCTATCACACATGATGGGTGGCTGGGGCGGCCGGTATTACACGCCATATACGCGAACCGTTGTCTTGAGAGACCATCGTGATACTTTCCGTCAATCTCCAGGTTTCGGCACGCAGAAAACGGCAAATGAATCGTTTAACACCAGGTATAAGGCTAATACCGCGGGTGGATTTGCGAGCAAAAGAGGTTTTGGCAGCAGCACTACCAGTGGTACCACGAAAAGATCGTGGGGCGGTTTTGGAAACAGCAGTTCTTCCTCCTCGTCTAGCTCCGGCTCGATGTGGGGCGGACGGCGCTCGTCTTCACCGTTTGGTGGTGGACGCCGAGGCGGTTGGGGCGGACGGAGACGCTAATAAATGGAATATTTGCTTCAAGTCGCTGACCAGGGTTCTGGTCACATGATGGTGCTTTCGCTCGACCAATCGGAAGCGCAGAAAGCTGCTATTGATGTGGTTTTTGATATTCTCGGCAACGAAAATCCGGAAGAGTTGGCAGCGAGTGGAATTCTTCCAGAAGGCCAAATTGATGAATTCAAATCTCTGCAGAAAGTGATTTTCGATCGCGACGCTCAGGGCTTGTTTATCCGAGATGGTATAAACATGCACGCCAATGGTGCCGAGCTAAATCCGGATGCGCCTATGACAAGCGCGTTTCTACCAGCAAAGAAAGATGGTATCGATTACCGACGTTGCAATCTCGTCATCGGTGGCTCCGGTGGAGCGAAGATTGATTCCAGCAACGAGCAACAGGGGTCGATAGATGAGCTTGGGCGATTGATGTTTTTGCATCAAATCTCGCGCGGTGCGCTTGTTGATGTAACCAAAGAATTGGCTGAACTATCAGACGTGATTGCCTGGGCTGAAAAGGAAGGGCTAATTGAGATCGACGTCGAGAAAGCCGCTTACAAACTGACTGAGAAAGGCAAGCGTCGTCATGCCAGTTATATTGAGGAAGCGCAGGATCTGATTTTGCGGTACGACATATTCGCTGATGTTGATGTTGACTCATCCGGTCAAGCGCATTTCGATTCTAACCTCGGTCGCGATTTGCGAGTGGCTATCTATGAAATTGAAGGTATCAACCCTTACAGAGCGCGTTTTTTGCTCGGGTTGAACGATGGCGAATGGGACAAGGTCGACAACTGGACCGAGCTGATTAGCGACGAAAAATGGTACCGCGAAATCTTTGCTCCTGTAGACAGTGCGCCATCAGTTGATGATGTGGGTCAAGCTAAACTACAACGGATTCTTGACGAAGGCAAAGCGAAGATGCGGCATGAGTCGCGGCCCTGAGCTTTATTTCGCTCGACATGCGCTTCTTGACGAAATTCAAGCTGTGAAGCTGCAAATTCGAACGTCGCGAATTCTTCGGAAGCAATTGAATCGTCGCACCGTCTATGGTGGCTTTAGCGTCTAACTTTATGGATAGTGTCTGTTTTTAAGCGTTTGCGTCGAGCTGCGGAGTAGTGCTCCCACACAACTCGCAATTGTGAGCGACGTCAGATTAATTCGTGGTGGGAAGCGCATCTCCACCGTTATTCGTCACGAGAGGATCACAATTGGAACATATCCTGTGATCAGGCACCGCATCTGATGCCAGCGATGCGAGTTTTCCAAACCAGAAAGAAGAGCCACGTCATTGGAAAAGAGTTTTGATGAACTTTCCCGCTGGGGGGTGAACACGCACTCCTTTCTCAGTCTCTATGCTGATGTTCAGCACTTTAGAATGGAGGGAGTCGAGGGATATATTCCCTTCGTTGAGACAGACAAGATGATTCTCGTCGCAGGAGAACCGATCACTCCAGACCATGAACTCACAGAGCTGGTCAGCGGTTTGATGAAAGTATCCATCCAGCGAAAGAAGACGCTTGGAATGCTGCCTGCACAGGGAAAGATCAAACCCGAGCTCGAGAAACTTGGCTTTGATTCAGTATTCATCGGTAAAGAGCCAATATTCAATTTGAAACAGTTACCCCGATTTTCGAAGTCGATGCGTAATGCGGTTCGACGAATGGAGCGTCGAGGCGTGAGGGTTGTCGGGTATGACGAACGTTTTCGTGGACAAATACAGTTGCTTTCAAGAAGCTGGCAAAATACCCGCGAGATGCCGGCAATGCAGTTCCTCTTCCAACTGCGCCCGTTGGCATTGAAGGAGCATAAGCAGTTTTTTCTGGCAATAGATCAAAAAGATCAATTGCTAGGATTTCTAGCATGCTCTCCAATACTCGGTCGAAATGGTTGGTATCTGGAGGACTTGGTGCGAGCCGAGTGGTCACCCAACGGAACAAGCGAATTGCTCCTTATAAAAGCGATGGAATCGCTGTCCGCGCAAGGATATGAGCTAGCCACCCTGGCGATTGCGCCGCTTGCCGGATTGCCGGATCGTGACGAGAATCATCCCTGGCTCAACATGCTACTGCGGCTTTCGTACAAGTATTTGTCCTGGATCTATCACTTCCAAACTTTGGAATTCTTCAAGTCGAAGTTCAAACCTAGCTACTGGGAGCCGAATTACTTCTACATCTATCCAGCCGGTGTAGACCTTGTCCTGGCAAAAAACTTGATGGAAGCATTTCTTGGAACGAGCATCTTTTCAATCGTTACCCACAAAGCGAAAAGACTCCTGCCGGCTGCCAAACAGCAGCCCGATGTAGCTTAGAAGCGATGCTCGTTTGAAGAAACGTCATTTGTTTGTTACGGGCGGGGTCGCTCAGGCGCCCAAATTTTTTGAAGAACCAGAGCGCTGGGCATATAATATCTCGAAGTTGCCGACAGCAGCTCCTGCTCAATCGCTTGTCTCCGGACTCGCTGCTGTTCTTTACCGCTAACTGTTCTTCGGAGTCCTCATGCGTTTAGAAACCGTTCTCGAAAATCTGTCAGGTATTTCCGAAATACCTTCCGGCATGCAGAGTTTCGATATTACCGGTGTTACAACAGATCCCAATCTGTGTAAGCCCGGTTTTCTATACGTTGCAGATGAATCGGAGACAGTAGATAGTGAACGTTTCGGTGTTCGACTTGATGGCAGAGATTACATTCCGAACGCCCTAAAGAATGGTGCCATTGCCGTGGTCACAACGCCTGGAGTGTCACTTCCCGATGAGTATGCAAGCAAAGTTGCTTTGATGGTATGCGATGCTCCGCTTTCGATTCTGGGTGCGGTCGCCTCTAGAATCTTTGGAGAACCACGTCCCGAGCACGTCGCGATTATCACCGGCACGAACGGAAAGACATCTATCGTAAATTTTTGCCGAATGTTGTGGTCTGCCGCTGGAATCGCAAGCTGCTCGATCGGTAACCTGGGTGGAGTTTGCAGCGACGGTAGTAGCGTCTGGGGACGCGATCCGATTTTGTCCGTTCCGGAAACCGTATTTTTGCACCAAACTTTTCACGAGCTTGCCACGCGTGGGATCAATCACATCGCAATGGAAGCGACTAGCCATGCACTTTTCGATTTCCGGCTCCATGGTATTGAATCGAAGATTGGTGGATTTACTAACTTAACTCGCGACCACCTGGATTTCCATAAAACAATGGACGAATACTTCGATGTGAAGATGAAGCTCTTCAGAGAGGTTTTGGCGCCAGGCAGTTTTGCCGTGTTAAACGCTGATGACGCTGAGTATTTTCCTCGAGTGGTATCACTATGTAAGTCACGAAATCACGAAATTATCAGCTACGGTTGGAATGAGAAAGCAGAAATTCGTCTACTCAGTCGAAAGCAACTTCCTATCGGACAAGAGCTTGAGATATCTTTTGGATCTCGAAAGTTTAAAACCAATACCAAGTTGTTTGGTAATTTCCAAGTTAGTAACATCCTCTGTAGTGTCGGCGTGATGATTGCATCCGGCATGGATGCGGAAAACGCTATTAATCTAATCAACGTGCTCGAAGAGGTTGAAGGTCGACTGAACCAAGTTGCCACCACTCCGACAGGTGGAAGAGTAATTGTCGACTATGCGCATTCGCCTGATGCAATTCGAGCCGCGCTCGAAGCATGCCGATCATTTACGAATGGAAAACTTTCGATCGTTTTCGGTGCGAATGGCGGGCGGGATCCAGGCAAGCGAGAACTGATGGGCGAGATGGCATCAAGGCATGCAGATGACGTAATCGTCACAGACGGACACCCTCGAACCGAAGCTGCCGACGCAATTCGAAAACAAGTGATCAATGGTGCACCGAACGCTCGCGAAATAGGTAATCGACCGAGTGCCATCGAATATGGTATCAAGGCATTGCGTGAGGGCGATACTCTATTAATCGCTGGAATGGGACACGAGAATTTCCAAGTCATCGGAGAAGAGCGCATTCCCTACTCAGATAAAGCTACTGCTCAGCGAATTGTAGAAGAACTCTCCCAGTCGTCTTGATGGTTTCAACGATCGGTTTTTTCCTTTCCTTTTTTCTGTGAACGTCCGCCATTGATTTGGCAACAGCTGCCGAGTTCACCGAAAGTGTTTTTCCATGCGGGTGCGTTCCTACCTCGTTCCATCGCCGCCGATATAGTGAAGCACCATCTCGTGCCAGATTGGCCAGTCGTGTGCGAAGCCGTCCCAGATTCGGAAGGCATGAGGGATTTCCTTTTCGTTCATTACGTCGGATAGAACCTGGTTGCTACCGAGAAGTGGATCTGTTTCTCCGATTGCGAAAATGATATCTACATTTGCGATCTCGTCGAGTTGCTTCGGTGAAACAGATTTGAGCAGCTGTGCTGGATTGCATTGATTTATAGTTTCATCATAGTAATCGTGGATCCAGTTGAACACACTATATGGTCCGCTCATTTGCGCGAAGTCGTATGGACCGCTCATCCCGACGCATCTTCCGAAACTCGCGGGATGTCTCACCGTGATGCTCATTGCATGATACGCGCCCATGCTGGCGCCAAGTGCGATTACGAAGTCGTTATCGTTTTTCTTCTTCGTGAACGGCAGAACTTCTTCGATAATATATTTGTGATAGGTCAGATGACGTTCTGCTTTTTGTTTTGGATGCGCAGACGCATTCCACCAGCTTTCCCAGTCGACGCTGTCAACGCAGAACACTTGAATCCAACCCTGGTCGATGTGGTGCCCGAGCGCCTTGATCATTTCACGATTTTCCCAGTCATAAAATCGTCCGCATGATGTTGGAAATACTATTACTCTCGCGCCGGCGTGACCAAAAATAAGCAGCTCCATTTCGCGGTTGAGATTTGAGCTATGCCATTTATGATATTCTCTGTTCATCTTGATTCCATCAGTCGGGTTACATGTAGATGCTACCACTTCCGCCAGGTCCTTCCGGCTCTTTGCTAGCTGGTTCTGCACATGAATTCAAGCAGGACTCACTCGGCTTTTTCGAAGGTCTACAGCGCGAGTTCGGTAATGTGGTGCCGTTTCGAGTTTTTACATTTCCGTGTCTTTTTTTGAACGAACCTGATCTAATCAACGAGGTGCTTGTCAGTAATCAAGCGAATTTTACAAAGGACGCTGCGCTTAAAAACAACCGAGTGTTTTTCGGCAATGGACTTCTGAGCAGCGAAGGTGATCTGTGGAAGCGACAACGACGTTTGGCCTCGCCCGCGTTCAGTCCTCGTCGTTTGGAACCATACGGACAGGTGATGGTCGATTTCACTCGTGACACTTTGGAGCACTGGCGCGACGGAGCGACCGTCGACATCGAGCACGAGATGATGAATCTCACCTTGAGAATCGCGTCGAAAACTCTGTTCGATCTTGATATGGAGCAAGACAATAAGGCGTTCGAAGAGGCTCTAACGCGTGCCGGAAAATTCTTGGGCGACCGCATGAATAACGCGTTTTTGCTGATCCTTCCTGAAAGTATTCCGTTTCCAACAAACGTGCACATGAAAGAAGCGGTGAAGGAAATCGACAGTGTGATTTATGATTTGATCAAGAAACGCCGAGACAGTGCCGGGGAGCGTTCCGATCTGTTGTCTCTGCTGATCGCCAGTCGCGATGAAGACGGCACCAGTATGAATGAAAAACAAATTCGGGATGAGGTGTTCACTCTGTTCTTCGCTGGTCACGAGACGACTGCTCTGACATTGACGTGGACTTTGTACCTGTTAGCACAAAACCCTGATGTTGAGCGGCAATTACTCGAAGAGCTACAACAAGTTTTGTCCGGAAAAACACCGGAGGTGAAGGACTATCCGCGACTAAAATACACTGAAAAAGTCATCAAAGAATCGATGCGACTTCGACCGCCGGTCTGGGCCTTGGGGCGTGAAGCTGCCCGCGATTGTACCTTGGGAAATTACCCTATTAAGAAAGGCACTTCCGTGATGGTGAGCCAATGGGTGATGCATCGTGATGAAAGATACTTTTCAGATCCACTTCAATTTAAACCAGAAAGATGGACGGTTGAATTTGCCGAATCGATTCCAAAGTTTGCATACTTTCCATTCGGGGGAGGACCGCGAATATGCATCGGCAACGCTTTTGCGATGCTGGAAGCTGTTCTAATTCTCGCGGCAATCGTGCAACGTTTCGAATTAAAGACTGAGCCAGATCTTCAAATAAAGTTGGACCCTGCCGTTACCCTGAAGCCCGTCGGCGGAATTCAGATGACGTTGCATAAACGTGTTTAGACTTCGACAGATTGAATCCGCATCCAATCTCGAACAGTCGGCACCAATAGTAATACCAATCGAATTATCTGTGAACCAGTTGATTAGAAGCTTGCAGCTCCAGTAATTTACGGATCTTATTTTTGTCTTCGGGCGATGCAGGACTGTAAACCGTCATGTGTAGATCCGGTCTTCCATCAATACTAAAGCCAGAAAATTCAAGCATCAGCAAACCTACAACTGGGTGTTTGATTGGCTTGATTCCTTCGGAGTGTTCGCGAACGTCATTTTCACTCCAAAAGGCTGCAAATTCAGGACTCAGTCGACTCATCTCCTCTACAAAGGCGGTGACATCTTTGCCCGCCCGTGCGCTATCCGCGCGAAACACACCGACTATGTACCGAGCCACGGCTTCCCAATCCTGTTGTACATCGCGAACCTGTGAACTCATAAACATCAATCGAATCACATTGCGCTGCTCGGGCGGGAGATCTGCATATTGAGCAAACACGGCAGTTGCCGCCGCGTTCCACGCAATAATGTCCCACATACTTGTTCGCACAATTGCCGGACTAAACTCGAGAGAATCAATAACCTTTTGTATTCGGGGTGTGATTCCTTCGGTGGGCATTTCACGCACCGCAGGCGGCCGACCGAGCCCGAGCAAGAACAGGTGTTCGCGTTCTACCTCAGTAAGCATCAATGCGTGAGCAAGACGGTCGAGCACCTCCGCTGAGGGCGCTCCGCCCCGTCCCTGTTCGAGCCATGTGTACCATGTGGCGCTTAGATTGGCGCGCTGAGCTACTTCTTCTCGTCGCAGTCCGGGCGTCCGTCTGCGAGTAAGCGGAACACCAAATGCTGCTGGATCGAGCTTGGTTCTTCGATCTCGGAGGTAATTGCCTAGAGCGTTTTCTTTCGTCACTTACTCATCCTGTTAGGATTTATACCAGTATAAAAACACTACTTTACCGGGATAATGCCTGAGTTCACAATATCATCATCTGCTGCTTTTAGCGATGCCCGATCGGGTCTTCCGAAGGCAGGTTTCGTATTGCTTGGAGGTTGCCATGAAGGTTTTCGTTACGGGTGCGAGTGGTTTTATCGGAGTTCAGGTGGTTAGGGAGCTGGTTGACGCAGGACATAAAGTCCTGGGCCTGGCACGTTCCGAGGATGGTGCCAAGATAGTCGAAGATGCCGGTGGTGAGGTTCATCGAGGCTCCTTAGAAGATCTCGAGAGTCTTAAGTCGGGCGCAGGTACCGCAGACGGTGTCATCCACCTCGCATTTAATCATGATTTTTCGAATTACCAAAAGCATTGCGAAGAGGATCGAAGAGCAATCGAAGCTATGGGCGAGGTTCTTGCCGGTACCAACCGACCACTTGTAGTCACAGGGGGGCTCGCATTGCTCGCACCAGATCGAATTGCTACGGAAAATGATCCAACCAGTAAACACTTTCCACGTCATTCTGAGCAGGCAGGACTCGCCCTGGTCGGCAAGGGCGTAAAGGCTTCCGTCATGCGACTTCCGCAAGTTCACGACCGGCACAAGCAGGGTTTGATTACTTATCTGGTTCAAGTTGCGAGACAGACCGGTGTGTCTGCCTACGTAGAAGATGGAACAAATCATTGGCCGGCTGTGCACGTGAGTGATTGTGCAAGACTCTACAGACTGGCTTTAGAGCAAGCTTCAGCCGGTGAGCGTCTGCACGCTATTGCGGAGCAAGGCATAACCCTGAAGGAAATTGCCCAGACGATAGGAAAGCGAATGAACATCCCTGTTGTTTCAATACCAGCAGAAAAGGTTGGTGAGCACTTCGGCTGGTTAGCTATGTTCGCTGGAGTTGATTGCCGTGTTTCAGGAGACATAACCCAGAGAAAATTCAACTGGCATCCTGAGGGGCCGAGCTTGATCTCCGATCTCGAAAATCTGGTCGTGGAGAACAATTAGGCGCATAGCTTACCGTTATCCATGGAGTATTCTTGCTGTATCGACTTATTTTAATCGAGTCCAGAGTCCTCCTAACTTTTTTCGTTAATGCGTAACGTACAGGTGGACTTCTGGTACCCGGTTGCGGCGTGTTGTTTAGAACTGTCGTATGATGGTCCAGGGTGAGAGTAGGACCGTATGACTAATACTATTTGCAATCCTCTTCCTGATTTTGAAACTAGAACGCGAACTTCGAAGAAACAGCGAATCGCACAACTTTGTTCGGCTCTGTCACGTACTTCTTCAGACAATGTGCGATGGCAAATTGAAGATGTCGTAAATCATTTGACTGTGAAGGAGTTCGATTTACAACTTGCTCTCAGCAGAGAATTTGAGAAGCATCTCTGCAGTCATGCGGCTGTTATCGCACTATTGAAGCCGTCCTTGGCGTCATCCTTCGCCGTTGTTCTGCATAATACGCCACCGCAGTTTCACGATCTGATTGTTTCGACACTAGATACCTCAGGCTCTAAACACTGGTCGGAATACATTATGCATTTCTTGCTTCAAGTCGAAGCTGACGGTCTGGAGCGTGCTGTTACGGAAGCGTTGGAACGCGTGGAAATGCCGGTGTTCGGTAGAACGTCTGGCCGGGGAAACAATACCAATCACAATTGTAAATTGGTCAAAGAATTTTTGTTGCACGTCGTGACGAATGAAGCTGACTCGGATGTAACGAACATAATCGCGTGCCGAGAGCGTAGCCGTGCTCTTGCAATGAAGTGGTTGCCGTACTTTACCGAAACAGATGATGAATGCCGTTCCGTAATCGATGTCAGTGCGTACAAAGATCCGTTGGTTCGTGCGCTGGCAGCAGTTCATTGTCGCTCGTTGAATTGGAACCACCCACTGTTGGTAGAGACTCTTTGGGGGCATCTTGAAACGCTGAATTGGTCAGCGCCTCGAGCGCCTCTAAGTCTGCCCTTTCAAAAGGTAGACGATAGAGAGACTGATGAAAGCCGTGTTTCGAGCCCGCCTCATGCAGTTGAGAAGTTGATTGCTAATGGACTTGTCTCGATCATACATGAGCGTTTTCCGCAGGAACAGCTGGAGAAATTGTCTGCTGAATACGCGCAGAAGTGGTTTGGACAGATAGGTTCGGGCAAGCCGTGCGATCGAGATAAAGTCGAGTCTGGACTCACGAAACTCTATGCGTCGGCTGGCGCGAAGCCACCACAGGCAGTGCTCTGGTTTGATAATCCGATTATAGCATCAGTAGCCGGTGCTTTGTACGCGACGTCGGTTGTGCCGGGCTACTCTTCTGACGCTAAGTTTCCGACCTACCTCTCTGGCACGAAATTTGATAACAGCAAGTTCTCTCAAGTTGCAAAGTATGTGCGAGGTATCGAAGGACAGATCGAGGCGGTTCCATTTTTTTCAAAAGTGTGTGCCTCTAACTGGGATTTCGGACGGCGGAGCGCCTGGGCGACGCATGAGTATGAATCGGACCTGATCCAGTGGTGCGGGACGCCGGCGCTCAGAATGCCACCACCGCGAGGTCGGGACTTTTGGGATATTGTGTCCAGTCAAGCTGAGGATGACGGTATCAATCAGCAAGATGCAACTACCGCATGGCATAAACTTCGCGATGGTTTAAAGCATACAAAATATGCCGGTCTGTTTGAACAGTCGGTTCCAAAGGCAGACGACTTCTCTCACCGAACTCTATCTGCCTTCTTCGATCGTTCGCGCCTCAAGGCTGTAGGGTACCGCGCAATGCTCAACGAAATCGGTATGTGTCCGTATACAGACGACGGTCTCGAAGATATTCTCAGCAACTGCGCAGGCTTCATTCCTTTAGACGATTGTGTATTAGTTTTGGAGCGGCCCACCACGATCATTCGGAACCAACAAAATCGCCTGCATAACGCGAGCGGTTTTAGCATCACCTATGGTGACGGCTGGGGAGTCTGCTCGTTGAACGGCATTCGAGTTCCAAGACGAATTGTTTTTGCTAAAGAGACAATTACTGTCGAAGAAATCGAGCGGAACTACAATATGGAAATGCGACGAGTAATGATTGATGCCTACGGCCTTGAACGTTTTCTCGCGGACTCTAAGGCAGAGCTAGTAAACGAAGATCGGTTCGGTAAACTTTACTACAAGAAGGTTTCCGATTGGAGCGGTCACGCATTTCTTCGAGTCGTCAATTCGACAGCCGAGCCTGACGGTACGTTCAATGAATACTTCCTCGAAGTCCCTCGAACCATGCGAACTGCCCATGAGGCAGTCGCTTGGACATTCGCGATGACTCCTGAGGAATACGATCCTTTAGTTGAAACGTAGAAATTGTTTACCGGCAATGTCACCGTACTCGATACCGGTAAGGTTGTTCAGCCGTTTTATTGCTGGAGACTGTTGGCCGTCAGTCCAAGGTGGTAGCTAGAGATTTCCGCGCTCGGTCATGAACTGTTCGCAGAATTCGGTCATATCCGCAGCAAGAGGAGTTTTATTTCCTGTCGCATCAACTTTGAAAATTACGGGTGAATTTCGGATTCTGCCAGTTGAACCTACTAGATGAACGACCCTGGATCCGTCGACTAAGTCAGCAAAGGTTATGAACCTCTCGGGATAACCAACGCGAATTCTGGCCGTTTCATATTTATTACCTTCTACGCCAGCGGCGTCAATGCTGCCATCATAATCATCAGGTTCTTCCACAACTGTTAGCTCCTTCATTCGGTATATCCGCGCTTGATGAGCTTCATTGGCATCATTCTCGAATTCAATTCCATCGCATTGTCTGTAGAAGTTTGCAAAACCATTTGGAATTACAACCAACCCGAATCGAATTTTTATTCCTACGGTCCGAATGATTTCGTCGTATTCTGCAACCGGAATTGGATCCAGAATTTTGCAACCGCTTATGGTGCTTTCTGGAATCCAATTCGTCATAGGATTTCGGCGAACAGCCCAGCCAATGCGGGGTCTCAATGACAATGTTTGCGCGTCCTGCTCGACCCCTGTAAAACCGCCCAACAACTGCAGTCTCGAAGTTGTGTTCTGGTTGTTTTGCATTTCGTGCAAAGTGAACGGGACGCACGAAATTCCGGACGGTAGCATGCTTGTGATTAAATACGCAGACTTCCTGTTGTTATCATCATAAACGGATTCTATTTCCTGATAAAGCAGAGGGTTTTTGTGCGTGAATAGCAAATCTTCGCCTCTGATGTACGGGATTAACTTGAGAATCCAGCCGTTGATTTTGGTTAAACCATATCCGTCTTCCCTTTTGTACATGTTTCGCCAGACGCTTAAATCCACATTGCCAGCGGCGGCGTTGGCGAAGTTTTTAGCCACGTCTCGCAGAGCGTCTAACCACCAGTCGATTTCGTACTTCGCGAGCAACTCAATTTTGTCGCAAACTCGTTGCCAATCGTGTGCAGTTCCTTCAAGAGTTATTGATGGAAAACCGCATACTGAGTAAAGATTGTAATCAAAGTAAGGCTCAAACGCATCGAGCAGCGCAATGTCGCATGCTGTTCGTTCGATATCACCAGTAGTGCTGAAATCGCATCTCAATTCGTCTAGATTCTCGACCACATTCGCGCGCAGGCTCTCCGTCAAAGCGCTGACGCACTCGTCCCACGCCGTTTCCGGCGAACTCAGATGAATGCGACCAACCGTGGCCGCCAGCCTCATTCTATCGGAGTGAAATACCAACTTGCT
This sequence comes from Obscuribacteraceae bacterium (SeqCode), assembly GCA_044225915.1. Taxonomy (GTDB): domain Bacteria; phylum Cyanobacteriota; class Vampirovibrionia; order Obscuribacterales; family Obscuribacteraceae; genus JADYXR01. The sequence goes on along the minus strand of JBGAHZ010000022.1, from coordinate 68,271 downwards.
TCTCAGCGCATGCTTGTTGTTTCGGATGTGCTGTGCCAGTCCTTGAACGATTATTATCCAAATCATGTCCGGCGAAATTACCAGCGGACGATGCTCGCTAAATGCTATGTGCACTGCGGCAAAAAATGGGTGACATCCGAGCTCTTTAACGGTTTTTGAGTTGTAATTCGACCAAGATAACAGTGGCGCTATTGAAGCCCTGTCATACTCTGCTAGCAGTGATACGAGTACCTCCCCAGTCAACGCTTCTTCAAGCAATTGCTCCGCTGGTTTAACTTCATGGACTTTAAAGGTCGTTTGGTCATTACAAACACGATAGGTCATGCAGGCATCCTCACGTCACGAAAGCAAGGCATAGAGGGACTTTTCGAGAATCTTAGATGACTACATTTTATCTTTTTTGTTACCCAATTCCTACCAGAAAACCCCTCTTGTGGAATTCTCGAAACTGTGATCGAGTCTGGGCTTGCAGACTTTTGCTAAAGCTATGTACTAGAGTTGCTTCGCTTGCGAGCGATAGTCGTTGACCCTCTGACGGTTGGCCAGTCGGGAGTTGCCGCCGCGCCTGCGTCGGTTTGTATTCTTCACCGTTCCGTAGGTTTTTACAGTAGATGCTGCGGAGATTCGCTCACGCTCGTTGTTCAGGCGAGTGGCCTCCATCAGTTCCTTTTGTTGATGCGTACGTTCTGCCATGTTAGCGCGTTGTTGTCTTGCGACTTCGACGGCGTCGTAGTTGTAAACTGGACGGAAGTAGCGGGCTTCGGCGCTGTCACCGTAGGTAGCGAAAAACATGGATAAAACCAGAAGGGAAGTGGCTACTTTCATTGGATACACTCCAGGAAGGGAAGGCGTTTATGAGGTCGAGGTTCAAACGGCGTGATTGAACCCTCCTACTGTGTTCAACGTAATTCGGCACAAAAAAGTTCAATTTTTCTGCCGATCCTCGAAATATTTAATGTTTCGCTAATTGCATGGCAGGCAGTCGCGTGAGCCCTATTTTGGTCTCAGCGGATATAATTTGAATGATTTATCCGGCCGTCTTGGAACGATTTCATGCTTTGCTAAATCGTTGTGCTGGATATTCGTGACACCGTATCTGGTGTCACAATCAGAAACCCGAGTTTCGATTCTCATCGAAATCTCACTTCATGCAGGTAGTTATGAAAACTAGCAAAACCTTTCGGTTTGGACTGTGCGCAGCGCTTTTGTCTGTTGTCGTGTCATTGAGCGCACCGATGACGGCTGTAGCGGCAGAGAGCACAATGCCTCCTAGTTACGTAGAGCGTATCAGTCCTGAGCTCGCCTCTAAATACCAATATATCGAGGATGGCGAGTACACCAAAGCGCTCAACATACCCACGTATGAGTGGCTGCCTGTCGATGGTCCGCCCAACGTGGTTTTTGTCGGTGTGCATGGTCTGACACTACACGGGCGTCGCTTCCGTGTTCTGGCGCGAAGCCTCGCCGTCAATGGCGTTGGTTTTATTTCGATGGACATGAGAGGTTTTGGACGTTGCCACTTTGATCCGGAAAATCGTTTCAGCTCAAAAGGCGACGATAAGCGGGGAGTCAATCACGAGAAAAGTTACGAAGACATAGTCGCTCTGGTGCAGCTTGTGCGGACTAAATATCCGAATGCACGTCTCATTGCGCTCGGCGAGAGTTTGGGTTGCACGTTCTGTGTGAAGCTTGCTGCCGAACATCCGGAGCTTGTGGATGGATTGATTTTGTCCGCGCCGGCGACGGCACTGAATAAGGATATGTATGCTGGTCATGGACAGGTTGCACAGGGAATCAAGGCTGTCATCGCTCCATCTCACGAAGTGAATTTGAAAGGATTTTTCGCGGAGCTTTGCTCGCATCGGGTAGAAGTTCAGAAAGAGATGACTGACGATCCGTTGATTCGAAAAGAGCTCAAACTGGGCGAATTAATTGCTACAGATGTGTTTTGCGCAAAGACCGATCACTTCGGAAAAACCACTTCACCAGCACTTTCTGTGCTGATACTTCAAGGCAGCGCCGACGGTTGTGTATCGCCCGAGCACGTGACAAAGCTGATGAATGCTATGCCTTCCGCCGATCAAAATTTGGCGTGGCGTGGCAACTTTGGTCACTTGCAGTTGGAGACAATGTTCATGCGAGCTGCGATCATAGGTGCGATCGGAAACTGGATCATCGATCATAGTCACGATCATCTTACAAGGCTTCAAGGCCTGCAAAAAAATATCACCGAACTTGGTGGCACCATCACGCAGTAAAACCAGCCTCGAAAACGTTCTCCTAGAGAATCGAGCGTGGAGCATCACGTACTGAGCCGATAGAGGTATAGTCAGTTTGATGGTGGCATACTTTTGTTTGGTCTAAACTTGGTTTCTTGTTTGATTTGTCTGAAAGAGTGTTTCAGATCCCAAGCATAGTACAGTGTGAACTCCCCTTCAGGACTGCCGTAAGATGCGACCTTCACTTCAATCTTGCGCGGGTTGATCCATTTGCTCAAGAATGTATAGTTGTGTCCGCTGCGAGCGATGTTGCGCGCTTCCGGAGTATTCTTAATCCCTTCCAGCAGGCGCGGACCGATAGAAATTGGATATGCCAGATTATCGATGTAATAAAGTTTCGATTCGGCATGGCTTTTGTCCAGCCAATCGTTGACGATAAACGCGTTGCTATTGGGCGACCAGAGCGTCTCAACATTGCGGCCGTAGGTGTACAAATCAGATCGACCGGCGCGTCCCTTCTTTGATAAGTAGAGGTGATGCACAGGCTCTTTGCCCTCTCTAAGCTCGTCTACGCTTTCAATCGAATAGTTGCCATCAGGCGAGGCGATTGCGGGAGGAGCATCAGAATCCGCAGCGGAGGCACTGGAGAGTAGATTGAACACGAGCACAACTACGAGGCACGCGAGCGTCATTTTTGAATCGTAACCTCCGTTGACTGTCTGTCCGCCCCGAAGGACGGAGGTCTTGCGGTGCATCTGGTAAACTAATTGCCACACTGCGGATACTTTGCTCCTAACTTGAGACAGCCAGGGACGATTTGCTTATTCTCCGCGATTTCTGACGAGAGGTCAAAACTCATGAAAGTCGGTAAAAATAAAAAAGGTCGCGAAGTCGAAATTCCATCGCCGGAACTTGCCGCCGCGATGTCCGATCAGCAAATACTTACCAAATTGCAATCGCTCGGAATCAAGATGGATCGCCAGGCTATGGCAAAACTTTGTGACCGAGTTTTCTCCGTAGAAGATCTTGCCGAGCCATTCGAAGAAGAGTTTGATGATCGAAATGAAGACAAAGGATTCGACGTAGAAAGGCAAGGCGATTGGATCTGGTTCTGTTTTGCCGAGCTGTGGAGAAGATGGTTTCCTGACAAACCATGTTTTGAGCTTTTGTTCGATTGCATTCAAGATGGTTATGATTTGCGCAAACAAAACGATGAGCCCGCCGCCTTGCAACGCTGGCTAGCCGGTTGGAAGATGGCGCGTGCGATCATGGATGAGAATAAGGTTTCCGTCGAGCAGTTTCATGAAGAATTCGAGCTTGAGAATAGTCTTTGCGACTGGCTGCAAGACGTCAGTCTGGCCTTTCGAAGTTTGAGTTTGGATGACCCTAAGTTATTGCCGAAAGAGATTGAGTTCTATCAAGAGGTTTTGAAGAGAACTAAAGGAAACCATCTTGATCAGTTTGTTCAAGACATGCGGATGAACCTGGCCGAAGCAATGTTTGATACAAGTAAATCGAGTGAAGTGGATGCTCTCTATGAGGACTGGCTCAAGAAAGATCCGCCGTGGGGCTGGGGTTGGATAAGCTGGGCCTATTGCTATGTCGGTGGACGAACCGAGCCTGAAAATCCTGAGAGAGTGATTGAAATTCTGCGAAAAGGACTCAGTGGTAAGGTGTTGCGTAATCGTGCCGATGTGCTGGAAAAATTGGCAGAGTTCTTAGATGCACAGGGCCGTGCGAGTGAAGCAGAATCGGTTTGGCAGGAGTTTGAACAAGAAGATGCGAAACTCTCTTCTGATGAGGCTGCGCAGGTGGTGTCATCGAAGAATAAGTTTGATTCATCCACGATGGCAATGTTGAAGGATGCCATCGTTTCATCAGCAGATGATGAGCTTGCTCATGCCACCGCCCCCAGTGACACCGTTGGTCGAAAAGAGCCGTGTCCATGCGGAAGTGGTAAGAAGTATAAACGTTGCTGTGGAAAGTAAGACCGCTGCAAGACCCACTCGATCTGCTCGGCCTATTGCAAATGAATGTTAGAACTCGAGCAGGTGTTTGAACGGATGTAAGCGTCTGGCTGTTGTTCAACTCTATTTGAATTTCGTGGACTAAAACGAATTCACAAAATCAGCTATGTTTGTGTTTCGCTATTCCGTACTTGGCTCGAAGACTTGCGTCCAGCGCTTTGTTCTTGGCGCTCAGTTTTTCTAAATTCGCTTTGGTCTCCGCTTTTGTTTGCGATGAAGCTGGAGTCACGTCTTGTGTTGTGATTTCTGCGAAGCTATGTTCCATATCGGTGAAATATTGAATATAGCCTTCCTGCAATTCTTTAGTTTCCGGAATCTCTGGAAGCTGTTTAATTGCGGCGGCCGCTGCTTCGTATTTAGCGCGCATTTTTTCTACAAAAGTCTTGGTGTTGGCGGTTATGTTTTCCCCGGATTTGAGGGCTTTTTTCAGTGCATTCCCGTGCTTCAGTTTATCGCCGGTGGACATCTCTGCGTTCCTTCGGATCTCATCGTATTTTTCAAACCATTCGACTACTGCCGTGTTAGCTTGCGCGGTGTCCGCGTTCGGCGGAGTGGACTCAGCGTAAGTCGGTGTCGTGCATGTTGCTGAAGAGAGCAATAGTAAGCAGAAGAACGGAAGAACAGCTTGGTTTAAAATTCGCGACATTCGATTTAATCGGGCTCCCAGGAGAATATCTTCATTCAACTAGAATATTCGACCTTGGCTCGGAATGCAAACACCGCCAGCAGTGGCGCAGGTGGTTGATTGCTGCAAGCGCTGCAATTGCCTGGCGAGATTCTAGAAATCAGGTGATTAGAGCTGGTTGTGATGAACTTGAGACCGAAAATCTTTCAGTCATCTTTTGTTGTTAAGATGTCCAGGCGTCCTTCCTAATTTTAACTGTGCCGGCGTGGATACCCCAGATAACTAAGGAACAGTTTATGGCAAGATTTACACCAGTAACACGGGCCGTTAGAGCCGTGTCGAGTGCGCGTCAGACAAACCTGGCGCTCTCAGCATTTTTGATTTTATCGACTTTCCAAGTGGGCTTGGCTGCTGAGCAACCCTCCCCTGTTTTGCAAATGCAGGAGGGCACTATCGATGATACCAAAAGACAATCAGATATTTTAAACGGAAATATCGAAAAAACAGATGTGATAGATGGAAATCCTTCCGGGGAGAGTGGGACTCTTTCTAAACAAAAGGATGGCAATGCTTCCTCGTCCGAGGACAATAATCAGCTACTGTTTGGCGACAGGCGGGCTCAATCCGGAACCATTATTCTTGACGGTAAGAGTCAAAAAGATCTAGGCAAGATGCTCAATTCCGCATCCAGCTTCTTCAAATTATTTGTTGGGCAAAACGGCAACGCAATTGTTGAACTAGGAAGCAGAGAGCCTTCGCTATCGCCGGAAGAATATCGCAAAATGGAATACGGTGTCATCGGGATTGATGCGCTACTTCAACTCGGTGGTCCGGGACCGGTCGTAACTCGGGTGTTTCCTGGAACTCCGGCTGAATCAGCTGGACTTCAGAAGGGCGACCTGATTGTGAAAGCAAAAGATCACGTATTCAAACCTGGTGAAGGACAACGAGTGCTCTGGCAGATTGTCGCTGGTCGTGCAGGAACGCCGGTCGATATAAGCGTTTTGAGAGACGGTGAAGTGATGAAATTCCATATGCTGCGGATGAACATTGAAGATATTCCTGACCAATCCAAGCGCAGACAATATGAAGTGTTGCTCAGTGTTCTTGGCGCTCCGCACTACGATGCTGATGGTGACCTGACTGACAGCGCGTTAAAGGATAGGAAAGAGTTGAACAGTCTCGGGCGATATGTGACGAAGAAAAAGTTGATACTAGACCTCAATCAGAATGATGACTAAAAGAGTCTTCACTGGTGACTAAACTACAAAAGGCGATTTTGAAGTAAGTGCTTCGCGGCTACGGTGAGCCTGCAGTTGCGCCATCCCTGAGGTTTTGAGCCTGCCGTTGCCTGCTAACGATTAGAAACTTCAATGCGGTAGTTAGTCTTCTGACGGTCGAATAAAGCCGAGACCAGCTTTTTGCAATGCCACTTTGTTGTCAGTTTTTTCAAATGCCGCGATAGTTGGATGAACATCCTCATCGTTTATCGTTGACAAAATTTCTTCATTGACGTGAGGCAAACCAATAATTCGATTTGCTTGATTGCCGATGATGCTATGAAAGACTCTACGAACGTCTCTAGTGTTGGCGTAACCTTCGCCGCGTTGACTGTATATTTTTTCGAACATACCCTGGACCAGTTGCAATGCCGATGGGCTTGTTATGAATGCAGCGCGTCCGCAGAACAGCTCATAGATTTTCAACATTTGATCCGGGGAGTAGTCCTCAAAATGGAACGTTTTGCTAAAAAGACTTTTGAAAGCGGAGTTGGCGTTTAAAAATCTATCCAATTTTTCTGTGCTGCCGGCAGCGATTACGACCAACTTTTCATTGTCTTCGATTGCTTTTACAAGTGTGTTGATCGCTTCCTTTCCATGAGCATCTTGAGCAAGTTCATAAGGTTCCTCGATAAAAAGGACACCGCCAAGAGCGGAATCAATTACTTCCTTTATCTTCGCCGATGTTCCGGAGCCTGCAATCAGGTCTGCACGATCTACTTCGACGACGTGTCCTTTATCGATGATGCCGAGGGCTCGATAAATGTTTGCCAGAATCTTCGCGACGGAAGTTTTTCCAGTTCCAGGATTGCCGCTGAAGATGAAGTGTTTCGTGATGGCGGAACCGGGCAAGCCCTTGGCCTCTCGCATTTGCTGCACTTTTATAAAATTCAAAAGTTGTGCGAGATCTTGTTTTACGCTATCAAGACCGACAAGCGCATTCAATTCCGCTACAGTCTCGTCAACTGATGCGTAGCCCAGGACCGGTGTGGCTCCAGCTTGTTTGTTGATGTTGCTGTTTGGCGCTTGATCGAAGTTTTCCTTGGTGCCATGCGGATAGAGCGTGTTTTTAAATTGTTCCAACCAAGCCATCTCTTCTTCGTCGACAGTCTGGTCGGATTTGAACGCGGAGTTTGCTAATCGGAAATACAATGACCTTGCTCGATCTCCCAACTCCGTGTTCATGGAATTGTCGTAGACGTCGAGGATGCTCACAAGCATTGGTACTTCGTTAGGTCCAATATTTTTCTCGGCACCTTTAAAAATCTCTTTTAGATTTTCTACGCTTCCTTGTTGACCAAAAAACATGAGGGTCGGAGCCAGGTCGTGGAAGAATTCAATCTCTCTGGGGTCGACAACAGAGTCTACAAGAACGGCTTGAGCACAGTAGTTTGTAAATGTTCTTCTGATGAATCCTTCAGTGTCGCGAAGCGAGTCCATTTGTTTTAGTTGATCGATTGTCTTGATCACATCTCTAGCAGGCACTGCAAACTCTAGAACAGCTTTGTTTAAATCGGCTGCCAATGCGCAGTTTTCAGGATGAAAACATTTCTCTGGTACTCGGGAAGCGGTTATTACCTCGGTCCAAAGCGCGTCGAAATCTGCGGTGATTTGTGCATCTCTGCTGCCTGGCTTTTCAACATTGTTGAAGGTTACTGTGACGATTTTGACCAGAAGGTCTTTGTACATCCTAGCTACGTTTGTTTTTTCGATCGCGTCATATCCGCGCAACAAATTAAGCGTGCTTGTCGGAGGCTCCCGATATATCGGCGATTTGGCCAGCTCTAGGATTCGAGATTTGTGTTCATCTACCGAAAGGTTGAGGTGATAGCTTTGCGCGGCGTGGTCGAACAGATCGCCTAGGAATGCAAACTGGCGAAATGTAATCCCGTTGCGAGCCACATCCAGAGCGGCAGACAGGTGATAAACGTCATGCGCAAGCACTCTAGCCGCGTCGGGCTCTTCCTCTCCGGGGCGCCAAGTCTGCCGCAGTCTTTCTTTCAGAGGCTCAATCACATTAACGGCGACGGCGTCGAATAAACGTCGGAAGCCAAGTATGTGCGTCGAATTCGGCATTTAACCTTTCCAGATTGCGTCGAAAAACACATGAACTTTATACCCAGTCAGCTTCTTTAAAGCAAATCAGCTGACAACTTAGAAACCGTCGTCGGCGGTATGAGATCCATGTAAATCAAAGCCCATTAGGGTTTTTAGCCATACCATGAAGCAATGATTCGATCACAATTGTATCGTTAGTCGCGCGAAACTTCCAATCCTCGTACGTTTCAGCTACTGAGACGGCTGATTGGCCGGCGGGGTTGCTGTACGTTTGTTTCGTGGCTGGTCGCATTTCAAATACGAGAGGAAAGCTGTCTGGGGACGGATTTCGTGGTTGATGAGGGTATATCCGTTTTGTTTCGCCGTTGGATTATGTGGGCCCTGTGCTCTGCTCGTACTTTCGTCCATCAGGTTTGCTAGTTAAACGCGTTCTTGCCGGAACTCCGGCTCAGGTTTTGCAAACGCGCGCGTAAAAACTATCACCGACCGAACATTGCACCGGCAATTTCGAACATCAGGTTTCGACTATTGGGTTGTAATCGTCTCTGTTTAATCCAAACGTCCATGCCACTGCTTCCTCTGCACTCTGCATGGTGGGCGGAACACGCAAGAAGTATTCTTTAACCGAGCCGTCAGGCTCCGGAGTCGAGTTAGTAACGCGCACCATAGTTAGTGGCTCGCCGTCGTCGATTCTCTGGCAGTACAATACTCCGAATTTGTCTCTTTGAACTTCAGCGGCACCACTATCTATCAGATACCGACTCACTCCGTAGATCTCAATCATGATTCTGCGGAATTCCTGATTGGACGCCGCATTAATCGTTTTTATCGTAATCTTGTCGGGCGTCTCGATTAGCCACTTGGGGACTGAGGCACCATGCCAACAATGCGTAGTCCAACCATCACGCCATTTGATCGCGGGACCTGTTTGACAATGAAGTCGATTGCGATCATCCATTTCAACACACTCTGGAAAGTTTGAAACGAAGCAAAATTCTCGATGCAAAACAACTCCCGCGCATTCAAGCATCACGTTTTCCCATGCCGCATATATTTTGTAAACTGGGAGCTGCAGCCCGAGAACATTCATGCCGAATGACGCTACGGGAGGGATAGTCGCGTCCAGTAGAACATCGGTGTCCAGGCGGCGAAATACCATGAGCAGTTGCTCCAGATGAGAATCACCGGCGCACAGGTTGTTCGCCAGGTCTCCAATACGAACTTGGGGTGAGCGATTGTTCGGTTTCGGAAGCAATCCGGTTTTCTTGTTTAATACCTTGTCGAGTGCATCTCGAATACAGTTCGTGTCAATTGCGGAGTCCGACTCCACAAAACCGGGTTCAAAACCCGCTAATTTGTTGATCTGTCGCGGGATTTCATTTTGCAGGATGCGCAGAGCATCATCAGCAAACCTGTTTGTTACGAAGCGACGTTCTAAAAAATCGACTGCTGCATCAAACGTAGTTCTATCCATTGCCTGTTGAGTCGACCAAACTGCGCTCCGGAAGACCGTTCTCCTGACGTATTTCGAAAGCAAGTCAGGGTTGACGTATCGACATGCGGGGTCGGGCGAATCGATTTTGTGTTTTTGATTGTAGAGAAATTCTGAGGCAAAGTGACCTGCGAGTGTCGTGCTCAAAGGATTAGGAAATATCACCACTGGTGGTGCACTAAAACCAAACAACTGGTACAACTTTTCGAGTTTTTCCGTGAGCACCGCGGTATCGATTTCCCGTGTTCGAAAGGCATGGTGCCGAAACTTCTCCACGTTCTGCAGCGCGAGATCGGCTTCTCTTACTGATATGCCTCCTGTCGCGGACTCCGATGTACGGACAAGAGATTTGTCATTGACTTGAGGACGTATACTGTCTTCATCAGGGCGTTCTGAACGTGTCTGGTGACTTGTGCGGTCGTGCGCAACAATTTCGTATTGTCCTTCGTCCGCATTGTCGGCAAATTCAATAATTTTTCTGATAGTGTTAGAACGGATTATCCACTCAGCTTCTCTGTCCTGTCGCACTCTTTTGGTTTGAATTCGACGGAGAAAGTCGTAAATTTCGCGAATTCCGGGATGGAAGGTGACGGATGGATCTTCGGTGACTTTTGCACTGTCTACCACGTCAATGTACAAACCGGGAGTCAACTCATTGATTTCGTTTTGGTCATCAATAATCTCGGGTTCACTGGTTATCGTCAGATAAAGCACGCCGCCCCACTGTCCGGAGAATTTGCCGACCAGAACGCGTCCGATTGGTTTGTTGGCGAGGAAAAGCAGACGACAGTCGCTGAGCCATGTAGTGCTCAAAACTGGCTTCTGTAGCGTTGCTCCAACTCTTCGGATTTTAAATTCCATAAGTCCTATGTCAATCAACTTTCACAGTAGGTTCTATTTAACTACCTCTTTGTCTTCGCTAATTCGCGTTTTTCAGTTCCGAAATCTAGGAATTAACCTTGAGCAAAGTATGCTACTTTTAGAATATGGATAAACCGACCAAACTCAAAGCCCTCGCTACTTTCCCTGTGATGTTGATCGCTATGGGTGCACCCTTATTTCTTGCTGCTCGGACTTTCGACTATTGGCAAGGATGGCTATTCGTATTGGTTTTCTCGATAGCTACCACTATTCATGGGATCATTTTGTATAAGTACGCTCCAGAGTTGTTGGCACGGAGAATGAAAGCCGGTCCGACCTATGAAAAGCGCCCTGTGCAGCGGATAATCATGACTTTTGTTACTATAACGTTTTTCGCTTTTTTGGTCGTGGGGGGATTCGATCACAAACTGCACTGGTCGTCGGTTGCCCCGCCGGCAGTGCTTTTCGGTGATTTTTTGATCGCGTTCAGCTTTGTCATTTTCACTAAAGTTTGTTTGGAAAATCATTATGCCTCTGCCACCATTGAATTGAACGAAGGTCAGAGTGTCGTATCAACTGGAATGTATGGTATCGTGCGGCATCCCATGTATGCTGGTGCGCTTGTGCTGATGATCGGAATTCCGTTGGCGATAGCATCGTTATGGTCTGCGCCGCTCATTTTGATCACTGTCGGTGTTCTGATCTGGCGGATTTCGGACGAAGAGAAATTTCTGCGTTCACATTTGGATGGATACACGGAGTATTGTCAAAAGGTCAAATACCGTTTGATACCTGGTGTTTACTAACGTCTGGACAGCAGCGGGGCGCCTTTCTATAACGATTAGGTGTTGGGATGTAGCGGTATACGAAACCAAAACTCGCTGCCTACTCCCATTTCGGCCGTGACACCGAGAGTGCCACCATGTGCTTCTACCAGAGCTTTACAAATCGCGAGCCCTAATCCTGTTCCTTCCTTGGATTTCGCAGATTTCACTTGTCCGAATCGTTCAAAAATATGTTCCCGCAGTTCTTCAGGAACACCTGGTCCCTGATCACAAATCCTGATTTCGACTGCTTCCGGTTCCTCAATTCCTCTGATCGTTATCGTTCCGTTGTCAGGAGAGAATTTGACTGCATTACCCAGCAGATTGATCAATATCTGAGCGAGCTGATCTGAGTCTGCAAGAATCATCGAATCCGGGACGTCACGCTCGAACTTAATGCCCCTTTTCGACGCCGTGGCATTGACGGCGTTTACGGCTGATTCAACAGCGTCGCTGAGCATGAGGCGAACGAATTCGGGTTTATCAAACCCGCTTTCCAGCTTGTCCATCTCCAGCAATTTGTTGATCAATCTGATTAACCGCGACACTTCCTCGAAATTTCGTTCAGCGTTGCCGCGCAATTTTTCGTCTGTCCACTTTTGGTGGAATCCCATAGTGATTGCTTCAAGAAAAATGACGAGGTTGCTTAGCGGTGTCCGCAGATCATGACTGACCATTTCGACGAACTCTTTCTTTAGCTTCTCAAGCCGCATTCGTTCTGTTATGTCGAAAGCACAAACTAACAATTTTGTGCGCGAAACATCCATAAACTCTACGGAAATTTCCAATGGAAAACGTTCTCCATTGCTTTTAAATCCATCGTATCTGATCAATTTGCCAGGCGTTTCTGCCAAACGCTTAAACAAGTTTGCAGCATCATCCCCGCCATCCAGAAGTCTATCCAAACGAATTTCTCGCCAGACTTCGCGTGGATATTCGAACATCTTTTCGGCAACGGGGTTGACTGTCTCAATGGCGGATGTCGCGTTCACCACCAGTAGTGCCACTGGCATTTTGCCAAACAATATTCGCACTTGTTCTTTTGCAAAGCGAAGTTGGGTGTTTAGGGTGTCATCACTAAGGTCGCCTGTTCGGCGCTCAATGCCGCCGCGCCTGTCATCGCCGCTTCGTCTCTCGGAATTTGTGCCGTGGTTGTCAGTCTCAGAGCGCTTCGCAACAATACAGATCGTTTCTTCGCCGGCGGGCACTCCAATGCATTCATAGGTTGGCGCGGAATGGTGTTCTAGAGACAGTCCCAGAGAGCATGTAGTAACTCTCGACTTATCTTTTATGTCGTTGATAAACTGTGTGGCCTTTGCCGCATCGCCTTGTGCGACGAGGCTTATAAAGTTGTAGCCTTTGAGCACGTCAAAGTCCCGCCCGGAGTTGTCGCTGTCCTTCGTGACTGAGAGTATTTTGCCGTGCTTGTTTAACTGGAATATCATGACTCGCTTCCGGATATTGTGATTATATAGGATCGCGGAAGGCGTCCGCGCAGGCTAGGCAAACTGCAGATCCTGGAAGCTCACCGTCCCGACGGCTTCGCGAGGCACTTCGGTCCGTGCGCGACCGGACCTAAAACCGCTAAGCTATACTAGCGATCTAATACTTCGCCTTTGCTCCTGAATAATTCATGGAACAATTAAACCAAGTCAGCGACAACTGCACAAACTGCGGTAAGTCTAAAACAGTATCCGCCGGTCAGTCTCTGACTCAGTGGATTTTTAGCGATGAAACTTGTCGTTGCGATATTCAGTTTGCTACTAATCCGAATGTTTGCAGGTTCTGCGGGAAAGCGCTTACTAAAGGCACATTCGAGACAATGACGCAGTGGATTTTTCATCCGGATGTTTGCTCCTGCGGAGTCGATAACCAAAACTTTTTAGCTTCGATCCAAGACGCGACAGCAGGGCAAGTTTTTTCCGATGCCACTACCAAAGATACCGTGCCATTGTCTCCGCGCGCTGCATTTATCTATGAACTCGAGAACAATAAGGTCGATTACCATGGTTTGCCACCCGAAAGTTTTCCATTTGAGCGATTTCGCATAATCGAGGAAGTTGGTCGAGGTGCCGCCGGCGTTGTGTACCAGGCTTGGGATTGTCTGTTAAAACGCCGAGTGGCGATCAAAACTATGCATGCCACTGCTATGTCCGCTGAGGAAGTGATTAGACTTCAGAATGAAGCGCGTACATCCAGCCGCTTAAAGCACCCGGCGATTGTTCGTATTTTAGATTTCGGGGCTGCTCCAAGTGGGCAACCATACCTGGTATCAGACTTTATTGACGGCACCACACTGCAAAATCGGTTAGAGGAGACCGGCCCGCTTTCCGGTGAGGAAACTGTTCGAATATTCACTCAATTGTGCGCCGGTATAATGCACGCTCATGAACAAAAAGTTTTACACCGAGATTTGAAATCCAGCAATGTTCTAATTTCGAATGATATTAGTGATGGTACTAACATCAAGATCATCGACTTCGGTGTAGCCAGCCTCAAAGAAGCAATGTTTAAAACGTCCGCGAAAGTTGAAACGTCTACGCTCGTTGGCACTCCTTACTACATGAGCCCGGAACAAGCGGCGGGCAAGAGATTTGATGCTCGTTCAGAAGTCTATTCAATTGGTTGCATGATGTTCGAGGCTCTTACCGGGCAAACTCCATTTCGCGGTGAAACTGCTCTGGAGACGCTCGCGATGCATTCTCGTGATCCGGTTCCAGCGCTGGAAGATGTAAACCCTGATCTCGATTGTTCGGAACGTTTGGAATCAATTGTTCTTCGTTGTCTGGAAAAGGATCCGGCTAATAGAATTCAGAGCGTCCATGATTTACATGAGCATTTGAGTTCGATCAAAACTCCAGGAATTGATGCACAAAAAGAATCGGGATTAGCAACAGGTCAAAATTTCGAAGAGGGAGAATCGAAGCCTCAAAAATCCGTAGTTAAACCGCTCGCCGTTGCCGCTTCGGTGTTGGTTCTTGTAGGTCTCATGGCGTGGTGTATTTCGGTACTCCTGGTCACCTCCGCGGAAGATGATAAAACTGCGAAGCTTCAAGCCGAATTGAAACTCAAAGAAGACGACAAAGACCACATGGCTGAGCGCGACTCGAACTACAAATTTTTTGACGGACCGCTGTTCGATAAGAAGAAGCGTTGGGATAAATTTTCTGAGGGGAATTGGGTGGGAAGCATGTGGCTTACGGACAAGGATTTTGCAGAGCTTCAATCCGTGGAGCCACTGAAATGGGTTGAGTCACCACTCTCTTCAGATGTTACTGGGGACGGTCTGAAATATATCAAAAACAAACAAGTTCAAATCGTTCATCTACATTCGAAAAATCTCTCGGATGCCGCGCTGGAAAATATATCCGAAATGAAATCCTTGAGGTGGGTGACGCTGGGCTCCGCGCACAATCTGTCGGCCGATAAATTTCAACTTCTGACGAGACTCCCGCAGCTGGGAACTTTGAAATTGCAAGACGTGGTTCACCCGCCAAACGTTCTGGAAACACTCGCCGCCGACAAGCAGTTTGTGGCTCTTATTCTGATGGATCAGCCGTCTGACTGCGGAAAAACAAACTGGGCACCGTTGGCCAGGATGAGTGGCCTCAGAATGTTGGACATTCTAAAATACGATTTCACTAACTCAGACTTGGAGTATATCCGCCCACTGAAAAGGCTGGACGAGTTACGCCTAGTCGATATTGCGCTCTCCGACTTTGACGCCGGCAAGATAATTTATTCGCCAATTAGAATTTTAGACCTCAGCTTCAATCGCATCACTGACAAAACTTTAGCATCTCTCGAGTCGATAAAATCTTTGGAAAAGTTGGATTTGACCGGTTGTAGCCGTGTCACCGCAGACGGTATCAAGCGCTTGAAGTCCAAACTGAAACGCTGCGAGATTCTGCAAAGTGCCAAGAAGGAACCTGATCGAGATGCGTGGTCTGTGGCGAACATAGCCGCGAGGGGCCGTAAGCTGGAGGACGACGCTAATTAATGATTCTTTTTAAGGATAAATCAGCGTTTGCACAGTTGAGAGTGTCAGAAGGATGTTCGCGGGGTCACCTAAAACCGCTAGGCTGCAGAATGTTCTAGAAACGATATCGGTGAAACACGATTAGCCGACCAAGTTTTGAACTGTTGGAAGCCTTATTGAACGAGCTTGGCGTAAGGGAACTTTAGGTTGTCCCAGCTCGTGTGTGCGTGTACTAGAATGTACATAGCAAGGTGTAGGATTCTGTTTGTCAATAAGTGAGTAGTGCATGTCCAAAGGGATTCTCTGTGTAGTTGTTTCATCGTTATTCTTCATGATGGGGTTGGTATCAACAGCCCATGCCGAGGTAAAGATTGCGGCAAAGTATGTGGTTCCTAAAGACAAAAAGGACATGACCACAGAGCAGTACTACACCTCTGTCAAGCTTGATGCAGCCAAGGCTTATAGTGAAAGTTTAGAGCTGCAAAAGCAGGGAAAGTGGCTTGAGGCTTCGCGCTATCTCAGAAAGTGTTTAGTAATACGAAATTATTTTGTTGACACTGATAAAGAAATTCCAGCGCTGAAGCAGAAGTTGGGTGAAGTGTTAGTGAAGGCTGGAAAGTCGGAAGATGCGCTTCAAGTGTTCGGTGAGGCAATAGGCGGATTTGCGCGTTGGTATGGACCGGGATGCTCACAGTCCATTGCCCCGTTGACCGCAACAGGCGATGTCTACATGGAACGGAGCAACTTTCCAAAGGCTCTAAGTTACTACAACCAAGCGTACGCAATGTCTCAGAGAAACACTGGACCTACTTCTGTAGAGTGTATGAAACTGCGCATAAAGCTGGCTGATGCAAATAAGGGCGCTGCGCAACTCGAGCCTGCCGCCGCGCTCTACAAGGAGTGTCTTGAGCGTCAACAGAAAAATGAGAAGCTCATTGAGAAAGCGCAGCTTTATTCTCTTCTGCAAAACTATGGTGCTGTTTTGAAAGAACTAAAGAAGGACGACGAGTCGCAGTCAGTGCTTTCTCGCGCAGCTGAACTTAATTCGGGAAAGCCTGCAAGTGAGAGCGTACCAATCGGAAGCCCGGCTGCTTCTAAATGACTTTGCACCATATGCGGTGTCTGTCTCATCGTTCTGAAACGCAATTTCAGTCGTAGATATGTATCCAAACAGGCGCATGATCGCTAGGCTTCTCCCATCCGCGAACGTGCTTGTCTACTCCGCCTGACTGGAGGCGTTTTGCTAACACCGGATTTAGCAGGAGATGATCGAGGCGGATGCCGGCGTCGCGACTATATGAGTTGCGGAAATAATCCCAAAACGTGTATATCTTTTTGTCGGGATTCAGGACGCGTATCGAGTCAGTCCAACCTTGCGCTAATAATCGCTGAAATGCATCTTTCGTTTCAGGAAGAAACACGGCATCGTATTTCAATCGCTCTGGTTTATAAACATCCATGTCTGTAGGAACCACATTGTAGTCCCCGAGCAAAACTGAGGGCGTATCTGACTCGACCAGTGATTTCCCTCTCTCAATCAATCGCTCCAGCCATTTCAACTTGTAGTCGAACTTTGGTCCCGGAGCAGGGTTGCCATTTGGCAGATACAAACACCCAATGTGCACGTCATTCACTCTAGCTTCAATAAATCGGCTCTGTAAGTCTTCAGGGTCACCAGGAAGGCCGCGTCCGACTTCGTTCAACTCCAATTCATTTTTTGCAAGAATGGCAACACCATTCCAACTCTTTTGTCCGTGCCAGATCGCCTTATATCCCGCTCCCATAATTGTCAGGGCAGGAAATTTCTCATCGATCATCTTCAGCTCTTGCAAACATGCAACATCGGGAGAGTCCTCCTGAAGCCAGCGAAGCAAGGATGGAAGGCGCGCGTTTAAACCGTTGACATTGTACGAAGCGATTTTCATGCATCAAAGATACACCACTATCGGCTTTGAAGCATTGGCTTTTATATTTTCCGAATGCCATCGACTCAGGCTCGCCACGCTCTCGTTCTCGCGAGTAAAATGCCTTAGTTAAAACCGGCTTTTAAAATGGCATAATTGTACCCATGGGTTAGAGAAGTGTTCGTTTATGCTGAGAAACAAACTCTCGAGACTTTTCGGGTTGATACTGTATTCGGTGTTGCTGTTATTCGGCACCGTATTCGGTACTGTCTCTGAACCTGCTTTTGCATCGAGTTCTCAAAATGCAGAAGCTCAGACACGGGAAAATGATTTTCTGGATGCTTGTGATTGTGTGAAGAAGCGAAAATTTGCGGATGCTTATTCAAAGCTAAAGGTGCTCGCTGATAGCAACCATGCAAAATCAATTACGCTCATGGGATACCTTTATGAAAAAGGTGTTGGCGTGGAAAAAGATTTGAACAAGGCGGCGCAATGCTACCGGAAAGCGGCGGCTCAAGGGTTACCTCAGGCAGAATCAAGAATGGGTCACCTTCTGCTTAATGCTGAAACTAAGTTGAAAAAACAAAGCAAGTCCGCTGCATACTGGATTCAAAAGGCTGCGAAGCACAATGTTTCCGAAGCCCAAGCCACTCTCGGCAGACTCTACTACGAAGGCAATCATCTTCCGATACGGAACTCTAAAGCTGTACGTTGGCTTCGCAAAGCCGCAGATAGAGGGGAAGAAGACGCACAACGTTTGCTCGATCAAATACCTGGCGTAAAGGCTGCTGACGCTCGCTTTCATCAAGCCGGTGCGCAGTATAAAGCGAACATGGATAATTTGGAACGATCGTGGCAAGGCTACGCTGATGTCGTCAAGTCAGTCAACGCTGCAGCATCGGGGGGCCGTGTTGGCAATAATCCGTGAGTCTTACAGAAACTCTTCAACTACTTGGAACAATCTGATTGCTACTCGGAAGTAGCTTCTGCAGCATTAGCTCGGTCCGCTGAAATCCTTAATGAGCGGGCATCTCTTCAAGTTCTCTATCGGCATCTTTAGTAGGATTCAGCTCGATATCACAGAGTTTTAACTGTGTTTCGAACATTGTCGGACTAACCATCACGTCGCCGGAGAACGGGTCGTCATAAGACGCCAGCAAGAATATGTTTAAACATATCACCAGGCTGACGATGCTCACCATTACGATTTGAATCTTGAGATTGTTAGGCGTGAAGAAGTAAGTGAACACGATTGTGGCGACACCACCGACGATCAAGACTCCCCAGAGAACTGGTGGCATTCCATTGTGAACAGCATCCGCACGGACTCGACGCTGATCGCCCACTTCGGACATGTCGCTCATCAAAGAGGCGTGGCAATTCGATTGCTGTGCCGTGAGCGGCTGATACTGAACGCACTCTCTCCACAGTTCGCGGTATACGTCCCAGGCTTTTCTGCTTGTCTTTTTTTCTTTGAGTTTTGGCCATTCATCCTCGACAACTACTCTGCAGTAGTCAGCGCAGAGTTTTCGTATCTTATCGCGATTGGCTGCGGGCAAACCGTCGCAAGTCCGAAAGACGTTTCCGATCGCAGATGATTCTTGTTGAACGGTTTGTCTGGCATATGAGAAGCGATTCATAGCATCTGCCACCATGAAGCCGAGAAGCACTGCGAATAGCATGCCGACAAATTGCGAGTAAGGGTCCGTGACTTCGTGCTGGTCTTTGAGATCTTCAAGCAAAAATTTGCGTCTGAAGATTAATAGTCCGGCGATGGAAATCATCACGGCAAATACGGTGAATAGTAAGCTACTTCCAATTGTCACGGTCACGCTTTCCCCCTTCGTATCTGTTGATAAGATACTTGCAGGCATAGATATTAGCAAGTCGCGATATGACGGTTGTGATCGAATCGAAAAAACTGGTCGAAATTTACTTCGATGGTTTGGCTGCCGTGCTTGCGCGCGCCTGTTTCATTCCCTTTTCCATATTGCTCAGCCCTTCACGCATCGCCGGCGTGTCATCCAGTCGAAAACATTCATTGGCGATCTTCAGCGCCTCGGCATCACGTCCTGCGCCGACGTATGATCCATATAGCAACAACACCATACTTGGAAAAGGGTCGAAATCTTTTGCGACTTCGGTGTCTGGCCGAGGTTTCTTCATGTCTTGAGCGCGTTTGTAATACTCATTTATTTTCGCCAGTGGATCCGGATACAAGAAAGTAGCCGCATCCGCCCATCGAGAGCTTGAGAACAATACCGGTTCAAGTTGTGCGGTGACCGCTTTAAAAGAGTCTTTCTGTTTCGGATCGTTTTTTGTTTTATCGAACCATGACAATGTTTTTGAATTGTCGTCGAGAAGCGCATTCAAAATAATCCAATCCTTTCGATTGTCAGCTTTCTCAGCAGCGTCTCGAATCTCAGCAAACTTGGCTTTCGCCGGTGGATATGCTGCACTGAGTTTTTTCACCTCGAAAGGAACCAGAGTTGTTCGGAGATCCGCTAGACTCGGATCGCCTTTTTCAATATTGCTCCAGAGCCAAACGTATTCTTCCAACGCCTCCGCATTTTTTCCGGACTCTCCCAAAGTGCGCGCCTTGCTCACATGGTCCCAGATTTCATTGCCACCGGATTGCGATTGTTGTTTTTCAATTTCATCGGCTGACTTGCCGCTCTTAGCGCCTTCCAGCCATTGCAACAATTCTGATGAACTCATGTATCCGACTTGTCGACCGAATTCGTCCGAACTGTTTTTCGGAGTAAACAAAACCAGTGTTGGCATGGCGGTGACGCCCAGCAATTCTGAAGTCTTTTCGTCCTTGTCCACGTCGATTTGGATGGCGATTGCGTTTTCTTTGATCCAGGCTTGCACAGCGCTGTCCGCCCAAGTAGTCGACTCCATTTTTCGGCATGGAGGGCACCACGACGCGGTGAAGTCAATAAGCAAAAGTTTGCTGTCCTTTTGTGCTTGCTGCTTGGCTTGAGCGTAGGTATAGGTTGAAAAAACTTCTGCACTTGCCAGAGCCGCTGTGGCGCACGACAGTGAAATAAGGCTTGAGATGACGAAATGTCGGGGTTTGATTTTCATAGGTATGAACACAGGCTCTCGATTTCTGCACGACGATATTCTATTACTGTCTCGATAAACATTTTAGTGTGAATTCCACGATTCATTAGGAACTTCCTGCTGGCAACCGTGGCTGGATTTATGGCTGTGATTTGTGTGAGCCAAAAAAAACTGGATGCGAGTTTCGCACCCAGTTTTGTAGCACTGTATTTGGTATCAGGTCTTCACCGGAATGGGACTTCCAGTGATTTCAACCATAACTCTCTTACTTCAACGATCCGATATCTATTACGAATCTGTACTTCACGTCGCTTTTCAGCAAGCGCTCGTAGGCATCATTGATTTGATCGATTGATATTACTTCGATTTCTGCGGTCAAATTGTTTTTAGCGCAGAAGTCGAGCATCTCTTGAGTCTCGCGAATTCCACCGATCGTAGATCCTGCCAGCGCTTTTCGTTTTGGAATCAGGCTGAATGGATGTACGGGCAGATTATCGCTTGGTGCTCCTACGAGAACCATGACTCCATCACGTTTTAGCATGCCGAGGTATGCGTTCATATCGGCTGCGGATGAAACGGTGTTGATGATCAAGTCGAAGCGATTTTGCGATTTCTCAACTGCCGACGGATCGCTGGTTGCGATGTAATCGGTTGCTCCCATTGATTTTGCATCAGCTTCTTTATTGTGGCTTCTGCTTATCGCTGTCACTTTTGCACCCATGGCATGCGCCAATTTCACTGCCATGTGACCGAGTCCGCCGACACCGACTACAGCTACAGACTTGCCTGGACCGGCTTTCCAATGTGCTAGCGGTGAATATGTCGTGATTCCGGCACAGAGTAATGGTGCCGCTTTGTCTAGTGGAAGCTCATCCGGTATGCGCACTACGAATTGTTCCAGAACTGTGATGCGCTCTGAATACCCGCCATACGTCGGCGTTTTGTCATCGAGTTCGATATCGTTGTAAGTTAGCACTGCACGCTTTTCGCAATACTGCTCCTCACCTTCTTTGCATGAATCGCACTCTTTGCAGGAGTCGACCATGCAGCCAACACCAACGCGATCGCCGGCTTTGAAGCGGGTTACTTTATCGCCAGTTTTTGCAACGATCCCAGTAATTTCGTGGCCGGGAATCATCGGAAACTTCGAATTGCCCCACTCATCTCTAGCTTGGTGAACATCGGAATGGCATACACCGCAGAATTTGATGTCGATAAGAACATCGTGCGGGCCTGGTTCTCGGCGTTCGAACTCGAATGGTTTGAGCTCCTCTCCAACTTTATTAGCTGCGAATGCTTTTGTTTTTATTCCTGTCTTTATCATTTTCAAATTTCTCCTGATACGGCAGTCCGGCGTTGCGGAACCGCATGTGTCTTGTCTTCAGTGTTGTTCAACTTTGCATTTGTCAGGGCGATGAGTACTATTTTCCTGTCATCGCTTCAAGGTGTTTCGGATAGCGATCACCTTCTACTTTGATTTTTGATGCTGCTTCCTGGATCTCTCGAAGGTCTTCAGCAGTGAGTTCTACGGAGGCAGCGCCAATGTTTTCTTCAAGGCGATTTAATTTTGTAGTGCCTGGAATTGGTACCATCCATGGTTTCTGCGCTAACAACCAGGCCAGAGCAATCTGAGCAGGAGTGGCATTTTTCTTTTTCGCCATCTGTTCGAGAAGGTCTAGCATAGCCTGATTTGCTTTCATTGCTTCTGGTTTGAATCGAGGCAGGCTGCTTCGAAAATCAGTGCTTTCAAATGTAGTGTTCGCGTCCATTTTTCCAGTCAGGTAACCCTTACCTAACGGGCTATACGGCACAAATCCGATTCCGAGTTCTTCGAGCATCGGCAAAACTTCTTCTTCCGGACGGCGCCACCAAAGCGAATATTCGCTCTGGACTGCGGTTACCGGCTGCACGGCATGCGCTCTGCGGATGGTATTGGCAGAGGCTTCCGAGAGTCCAAAGTGTTTTACCTTACCTTCCTTGATCAGTTCTTTAACTGCTCCGGCGACTTCTTCAATTTCGACCTCCGGATCGACACGATGCTGATAGAACAGATCTAGAGCCTCTACTTTCAACCGTTTAAGGCTACCTTCAGCAACCTCCTTAATGTGTTGAGGTTTACTGTTGAGTCCAATCCACTTAGGACCGCCGTTCGGATCGAGTTCAAAACCGAATTTTGTCGCTATGACAACTTTGTCGCGATATGGTGCGAGCGCTTCTCCAACGAGTTCTTCGTTGAGCAAAGGTCCATACACTTCAGCCGTGTCGAAGAAAGTGACGCCACGTTCAATAGCTGCGTGAAGCAAAGCAGTCATTTCTTTTTTGTCTTTAGGAGGACCATAGCTGAAGCTCATACCCATACAGCCGAGTCCGATTTCTGATACTTCTAAATTTCCGTTTCCCAATCTACGCTTTTTCATTTCGTTCTCCTTGAGTTCCCTCGAACTTCTCCAAAGCGAACCTACCAAAGGTCCGGTTCGTTTCCTGGAGGCTTGGACCGAATCTTTTAGCTGACGGACGGTAGAATCATGTTTGGGATGCTTGATTAAAATTACAAGCTCTACAATCCACAAATCAATGATATGCTGAAATAAGGTAGGTGGGACATAACAAAAGTCCAAAATGATTGGACGATTCTCCAGACCTCAGGAAAAGATACCTATGTATACGGATGACCCACGAGCTGAAAACAATAAGAAAGAATTGGTCGCGATTTTGACCAGAAAGTGTACCGAAGAGGGCGCCAATGGCGTTGCTGAAGGGCTTAACTTCTATCGCCACTCTGGTCCGACGGAACCTTTTCATGGGCTGTATTCACCCTCGATTTGCATCATTGCTCAGGGCGCAAAAGAAGTGCAGATGGGTGATGAGAAATTTCGATACGACCCTGAAAATTTCCTCCTCAGCTCACTGGATGTTCCTGTCGTTAGTAAGATAGTCCAGGCTACTGCCGAAACACCATTCTTAGGTCTCAAAATGGATCTCGATCCTACGCTGATAACGTCAGTGAGCGTTGAAACCGGCGTGGTCCCAGGTCGTCACGATTCTAGTGTTAAGTCGATCGCCGTCGGCAAGTTGGATGGCGATCTGCTGGATGCGTTTGTAAGGCTGTTTCGTTTGTTGGATAATCCTTCGGACTATCGTGTGATATCACCCCTGGTGATACGCGAAATCGTCTATCGGCTGCTCATTAGTGACCAGGGACCGAGACTTCGGCAAATAGCCGTTTTCGGTGGTCATACTACAAGGATTGCTAAAGCTGTTCAGCGACTCCGCAATAAGTTCAACGAATCACTGAGCATCGAGGAGCTTGCTGGTGAGCTTGGCATGAGCGTCTCGAGCTTCCACCAGCATTTTAAGACGGCAACCTCTATGAGTCCTTTGCAGTTTCAAAAAATGCTTCGTTTGCAGGAAGCGCGACGCTTGCTGCTTGCTGAAAATATTGACGCTAGTAGCGCTGCGATTCGTGTTGGTTATGATGATACTTCTCAATTTACTCGCGAGTACAAAAGACTCTTCGGTGATCCACCCATGCGTGATGTCGCACGTTTTCGGCAGTTAAGCGTTGCCGGAAAATAGATCCGATCTAGACGTTGTTGATAATGCGCATGGCTGTTTCCGCTAATACTGCGGCGCCGACATGCAAGCAGTTCTCGTCGATGTCAAAGGTCTGACTCTGGTGCGTTCGTCTGCTGCTTGCGATTGCCGCGCCCAGATAAATCATTGCTCCAGGCACTTGCTCTGTCAGCATTGAGAATTGCGAATTCCAAGATCTCCGTCTAATGTCTTGAACTTCGTTGAGACCAACGAGATCTACTGCAGATTGTCTGAGTATATCGATAATTCTTGCGCTCTCAACTGCTGAAACATTGTTGTTGCCGAATTCAATTGTGGCTTTTGAATTGAGGCTTTGAACAACTTTGATAATCTCTTCGTGGGCCTGGACGCGAATTTCTTCGCCAAAAGTTTTCAACACCCCGCGTATCTCTGCCTCCGGCACGGAGGCGCGAGTAGCGTCTCGCTGGGCACGCACCGAATCTAGTATCAGTTCACCTATAGGGATGTCTGAGGTTCTAAAAAATGTCATCTCGGAGAGTGCCACCACCATCCTGGCAGCCTCGAGCATCGCTGACCGTCGTGATTCGTTATCATCTATAGCGATTCGAAAACTCTGTTCGGAAACCGATGTCGCGCCGCACACCACGCCAACCCTTTGGCTCGGGAGAGTCGCATCTACATGTAATCCCAAAACCGCATCGACATCTTCGAGGCAGCCGGACTCCATCATTGTCGTGACGCCAGGCTTCTCGTCAGGGCTATCGCCAGGTTGCACGATAATGCGGATGCGTCCTTTGATGTTCATCTTCGTCAAAAGTTCTGCTGCGCCGAGAGTGCAAGCCAGGTGCGCATCGTGACCGCAAGCGTGCATGACTCCTGGGTTTCGCGAGGCATATCCCGTTCGATTCAACTCATGAATGGCGGACGCATCCATATCGGTTCGAATTGCAACCATAGAATCGCCGCCACCATAATCGGCAATCAACCCTGGATGGTTTGCGAAAGATCGAACCTCGAATCCTAAGTCTTTCAGTCGGGCTGCTGCAAACTTCGAAGTTTCGAATTCTCTGAAACCCAACTCGGGATGGGCGTGGACATGGCGGCGCATGTTTATAATTTCGCCCTGGATTCGTTTTGCACTTTCGAGTGTTGCTGAGAGAACGACAGGTTCTCGAACCATTATTTGAGCGGCTTGAAACATGTAATATCCTTTTCAACGAGACGCATGACGTTTCGAATTGCGTGCAATGGTTTAGTGCAGGGCGCCTTAAGTGTTAGTGGAGTGGAGTGGCTAAAGATGCGGTGCCGCATCTGTCCGGGGTCGCTTTGTAGCAGCCCAGGCTAATATGCACCGAGCGCTTCGTGCGATTGCATGAGCGAAACCCATGAACCCGAGCCGAGTGCTCGACTATCAAACTAATTCTTAGCAGCTGAACAAAACCTGAAAACGCGTGCGTATTTCTACCAGACTATAGGCCCAATGCGAGAAAACCACCGTCCACAGCGATTGTCTGACCAGTAATATATCCGGCAGCCGGCATGCATAGAAAAGCTACGATGCCGGAGACGTCTTCCGGATCTCCCAGGCGATTTAATGGCGTTCGAGCCAGAACACGATCCACAAATTCTGGTTTCGACAAAAGCGGGTCTGTCAGTGGTGTTTTTATAAACCATGGAGCTATACAGTTGACTCTGATACCATCCGGTGCCCATTCGACCGCGAGCGATTTAGTCAATTGCGACATTGCCGCTTTTGACATCGCATACGGTGCGCCAGTCGGTAAGGCTCTGGCACCCGCGACGGAGCCGAGATTGATTATGCACGGTCGTTTGCTTTTCACCAGATGCGGATGAGCGAGATTGCACATCTCGAATGTTGATGTGAGATTTGTATCCATCAAGAATCGATAATCTTCTTCCGTGTAATCGACGGTCTTCTTCCTGACGTTAGTACCGACGTTATTAACCAGAATATCGATACCGCTCATCGATTCGACTGCGAAATCAATTGCTGCTTTTCGTCCTGCTGTCGTTGACACATCCGCGGCAATGCCGAACATTTTTCGTTGCGATTCATCAGTCTCTTTGATCAAATCATCGACATCTTTTTTGTTCCTCGCGACGACAGTGACTGTCGCTCCAAAGTCAGCAAGGTCATTTGCAATCGCTAGTCCAATGCCTTTTGTCGCGCCGGTGACCAGCGCGTTTAAACCGTATAAATTGAAGCGAGGTTCGATTGTAGACATGACTCTCCATCTTAAAAAAAACAGTATCAATACACTACGCTGAGTACTCTGATTCTTCAATGCGCGTGTAAAACAAAGTATCCAATCGTGGATAAGACCAGCGCCACGCCTATGCCAATAGCAGATAACCTGACGAGCTTCTTCTTTTGACGCGCGGCAAGTATCGCGTTGATTTGCATTTGAACTCGTCTAGGAAAAACTTCCAGCCGTTCGTAAAATTTTGCAATTGATTCAAATCGTACGTTCGGATCCTTTTCTAAACACCGTTCGATGACTTCCTCTAGATCATTCGGTCGCTTGCTATCGAAATTGAGTCGGGAAATTCGGGGTGGCAGTTTTAGAGCGTGAGAGTTTTTGATCTCTCGTGCACTGCCTTCGGTGAACGGCGGTCTGCCTGTCATAAGCGCGAAACCGATACATCCAATTGAGTAAACTTCCGACTTTTCATCATGAGGCAAATTTCGCGCCCAATCAGATGAGATGTAGAGCGCGTCGACCGATTCCGTCAAATTTTCGTTCTCTCTTAGTTTGGGCAGACTAAAGTCTGTGAGTATGACCGATGGCGCCGCGTTCATATCATCTATAAAAATGACGTTGCCGGGTCTGATATCGGAGTGTAAAAGACTTTCCTTTTGCGAGTAGAGCAAAGCCTCACAAATGCTCATCATGACCATGACTGCTACGTCGTAGCTTGGTAAACCGAAGGCTGCCAGATAATGGTCCAAGTTGAATCCATCTTTGTACTCGGAAACCAGATATGGTGTCACGTTGTTGTAAATATTGAAGTCGATCAATCTGGCGATGTTTGTGTGACTTAGTTTGCTGACCTTCTTCGCTTCTTGCACGAATAACTTTTGAACTTCAGGAGTGATGCTCTTGAAGCATTTCACTGCTACTTTCTTGCCCGTTGTCTTATCTCGGGCAAGTACTACATTTGCACGCGCTCCAAGCCCTAGTATTCCTATCGGTTTATACCGCTCAACAGGAAAGGTTTCCGGCGACATGCCGATTGTCGTTAAGTCCAATTCGACAGGTTCTTGTGCGGTGCTCTGTTTCGTAAACGAGGGAACGGTTTTCGGTTTCGGATTCTCGCAACAGCAAAGATCATCGCGAGTAAATTTTTTTGTCGCGTTTGCCACCACTCGCTTCTTACATGTCTCGCACCAATCTATAGAGTATTGAGCATTCGGCGCATAGGTTTTATCGCATCGACAAACGGATATCCATTGTGTAACTGATGGTGAGCCTTCCTCGCTGAAAGGGCGGAGGCAGGTTTCACAGTTTTCGGAAGGCGATTTTTCCACTTTTGTGCACCATATGCGGTTTCTTAGAAACCTGACCTGGAACCAAATCTATTCTACTATTAACTCAATCTCGTAACATTCAATTTCGCTTTAATGCGGTCGCATATCGAGCTACACACACTATTGTCTCTAATTCGCGCGAGTAATGCAAAAGCGCTACAATCATATTTCTCCGATTTGAGATGTGCTGTAGGTTTCTAAAAAACGTGGAGAAACCTCCCAATCTAAGGATTTCACCCGAATATGCGTGAAGAAAAACTGAATCGTTTCCTGGCTTTAGGCTTACTGGTCGCCTCGTGTTTGGTCTCATATCCGGCTTCAGGCGCGGACGACCCGCAGGCAATTCAAGATAGGAGCCCCGATGTGCTGAAGGCAAAATTAGATGAAGCCGAGAAAAGTTTCAAGGACGGCAAAGTTGATGAAGCTGTGAAACAGGCAACTGCGCTCTTAGGCGCTAAAGACAGCAGCGTTTTCCAATCAGATGCCGTTGCGCGCGAGGCCAAAGCTGATCTTGTGGTCTTTCAACTGAAAGCAGGAAACGCAGATCAATCAGCAATGCTTATATCCGAACTTTTGCGCAATCTTCAATTGGAATTGCCGATGGATCCAAGATTTGCTTCTAACACCGCCGACCTGCTGGCCGAAAGCATTCAAACATTGAAAGATTACTTTGCCCGCGTGGTTAAGCGGCTCAACGAGAAAGACGAAACAAAGCAGATCATTGATTCCCTCGTAGATAACTCGGTTCCGAAAGACTACCGCGAACAGTTGAAGACGTACTGTACGCGCATGAATTCTATCGATCGTGAGTTGGCTGAGTTGAAGGCAGTTGCGGAGTCCGAGGAACTCAGATATGGAGATTCGTTGACGGATCTCAACGATCCAATCGCGGAAAATAAAACCGATCCGCAATTGAGCGCTGACAGACTTGAAAAACTTGATAAAGCGCTTCTTGAGCTGGACGATCAGGCCCGACAAATGCCACTTGGAGATGCCCGCGCCAGTCTTGGAATCTATAGATTGGCGCTGGTCGCCAATAGTGCTCAGCGCTATTGGCAAGCGGAGCTGTTTGCGCAGCAAGCATTATCGCGCCTGAACGCGCTCAGTAATGGAGCAGCAGTCTTTCCCGACGTCAAAATCGCTCTTGCTTATGCTCTTGTAAAACAAGGGAAGAAGAAGGAATTCAGCGATCTGAAAGACCAACTCCTGAAAAATTTTGACAATCGCGAGCGAATTCTTGTGGCGCTGGCGCGCTTGTGTGAAGCAAACGGAGAAAATTCCGAAGCGATCTCTGTTTACAATCGCATTTTAGAAAATCGCAAAGAACAACGTAATTCTCAAGTACCTGATTGGATGGACAAGTACAACAGTTTGCTGAAGAGTCTCGCACCAGACTGTGAGCGATAATGCCGGTTCTAACCAGGGGATGCATTCGTGATGAAATTAGAAAATGAGCTTGATCGTCAAATAGCGATAGCCGCAGTGGCTATTGCTCACGGTGTGGCAGTGGCACCATCAAGCGACGCTCTCCAAAAGAAGCTTACTGAGCTCATTGAAGAACGTAAGTCCCAAGAATTTCCATCTCCACACGTCAAGGATGCTGTGCGTAATCTGCTGAAAAGTGGTGGCTTTAAACCGAGTGGCAGAAACAAGCCTGCCAGCGAATATTTAGCGCAAGCGGCTAGAGAAGGTCGTTTTCCAGTCATCAACAATTTAGTCGACATCAATAATTTTGTATCGCTCAGCAGTGGATTGCCTATCAGTTTGCTAGATGCGGACGAGTTTGGTGGCAGCATGCGTCTGCGATATGGTCGGGCTGGAGAAAAATATGTGTTTAACAACGCAGGACAAGAAATTGATCTGCAAGGTCTGATTTGCGCTTGCAGCGGCGATTCTGATGCCCCTTTGGGAAATGCAGTAAAGGATTCAATGACCGGAAAGATCAAAGACAAAACGACCAGCGTGGCTGCAATTATCTACTCGCCGGGATCGGAAGAGTTCTGCGAATTAGCGCAAAAACATCTCGATCTCTTCGCAGAATTACTTCGCACGGAAGGTCACGCGCAATCGGTGGAGTGCACCATCATATAAGACTTTCTGTTGTTTCTATCCTTTAAATGGATAATACAGATCTAGCCAAGTTCGCTTTTCGTCCAAAATCGCGCGGAACTGTGGCAGAGTCATTTTCCCTGACGTGATGAGAAACTCAGCCAGCAGCAATGATTTCATTTCGGGAACAGACACGTAGCCGGAGTGTAATACCAGATCGACCAGTGCAATGTCCGGGAATCTCTGCGTCTGATTCTGCAGTGCTTGAACTTCAGCCTGTCCGATGTATTGCGTGTACAACAGCAATTCGATCAGTAATGGAACTTCTTCTTGCGGCAGTTTTGGTGCGGCGATCTCGACGGTCGGCTCGTCCGCAGGCTCAACACTCGGCGCAATAATTTGGCTGTCCGATTCGACTACCGCGGCTGCGACGAATTCCGGCACAGCTTCTTCCGCGGTGTCCTCGTAATAATCTTCAAGTTGCTCGGCTTCTGCTTCTGGCTCTACCGGTGGTGCCTCTGTTTCTTCATAGATTTCTTCAACGTCCGGCTCTTCCTCGGCATGGACCGGTTCCGCGACCGCGGTCTCTTCCGCGGCGGGGGCTGGTTCTGCAACGCCTATCTCTTCGTGGACAGGCTCAGCATCGGTTTGTTGCTCGACCGTTGGTGGCTCGATTAATTTGAGCGTGCCATCTTCCGGAATTATGTTGCTGTCGAGCAATGCACCGCGCACAACAATAAGATCATGGCTTAGTCTCGACCTTGGTCTGCGAAGGATAAACCCTGCGTTGAGCAATCTGTAGTACTCGTCTTTTAAATTTCTAGGCTTGGGATTTTCTCGCAAAAACTTCTTCACTGCTTTGAAGTAAGCGGCGATGATTTTTGGAGTATTTACGTCACAGTCGATTTCGAGCACATCGTAGTAGTTGCTCGGATTTGTGACCTGCGGGCTCGGAGGTGGCAGCAGGTCAGGGAAAATTGTCGACAATTCAAGACAGGATTTCACCATACCGGTCGCATCAGTATCGGCCCAGCTCTGGCGTAGGGCTGCGCAGAGAATTTGGCTCTCGAGCTCTATTCTGTTTTTGCCACCAAAGTTGGCCACGCCTGTGAATTAGCCTCTGCGAATTGAGTTTGCGTCCGACGGTGCACAATTTTTCTCAGTGCAGCATTGGTTCTGTGCCGAATAGACCGTTGTTCTATTTTACTAGCGCGCTTGATAAAAGCCTCGCGATTGTTTCCTTACAACCCCGACCGGGTTGCAGCCCCTGAGAATTAAGATACTACAGAATTAGGCAAACCGACGTGGTGGATGCACGTTGCATGTCCGATATTTGGCGCCTGGCCGAGCAAAACGTTCCGGTAACGGTTTCGAAGAGGTAAATCCTGAATTTCAACATTAAATCTGGCGGCGACTCATCCCAGCCGGCAGCTCAAAACGGACTGTGAGCCTCAGTCTCTATTCCGTCAAGCTGTGTGGACTTCCAGTGTCGCCTTTTAGCTACGTAGTTTCCCTCTTTCAACCATCTTGCATGTTCAGTAAGGTTGAAACGTGGCTAAATTGCAAACAGGGCGAGCCCCTGTGAATTTGCAGCATCGAAAATTATGTGGAGATTGTCTATGCTGAAAACCCTCAAGCTTCTGGTCAATCGATTTCGTCCCAAGAGAGAAACTGAGAATAAACTAGTTGTTCCGGATCCGGCGACGAAGCAAAATGACGAGAGCTTGGTCAGATCTGCGCACACCCAACTGGTGCCCTATGGTTATTTTGATACCATTGAGAATCGTCAACGAGTGAATGATGAGCTCCACGCTAGCGATGTTGCAAATCGACAGCGCGAACGGGCGTACATGAACAAATGGTTCAATCGTGGTGAACTGACGAATAGTGGATCCTTCAGAATCGCAGAATTTGAACGGCGAATGGATGAATCTGCTTACGAACCGGACGCATTTATCGAGGCGTTGCCTGCGCAAGAAGATATGCTGATGGCATTCGCCAAACCAGAATTTGATTTATTCGAAGAGGAAAAGATTAGCTTATCCGGCGTTTTCCTGCGTGTCGATCCTAATGAAGACTTCGATGAACACTATAGTGTGCCGTTATTGCCGATGTACAAATCAAACGATCATGTGATTATCCTCGATGCCGCATCATCAGATGTCGAGGAGTTCAATCTCAATTTTTCAGTAGACCAGGAATCGAGCGGATCTTATCCAGCTTTGAAAACTTTGGTCCAGGAGATTGCATGCGATGACGACACTTTGGAAATAACTCTTCAAGAGTTGATCGCGGTGCCCAAGTCCATGATTCCTGCTCCGGTTCCTGCCTTTATACAAGTTCCGTCCTCCTCATCATCAGTTGATGATGCGCGAAAAGTACGAATCGATCCGTCGGCGCTGTTTGAAGAATGGATGAAAGAGGAAGCATTCGATGCTGCCGTTGCACCAACTGGAGCCACCGTAGAGGTGGAACAGCCTGTCAACGAGACTTTCGAAGCTGTTGTCTCGTCGGAAGTCGAGCCTGAGACAGTTTCGATTGATGAAACCATTGAATCATCTGAAATTGAAAAAGCAGCTAGAATCTCCACCTCAACTTCGAAGTCTAGCGTGAAGCTTGTGTCGAAGCCGAACAATGACGAGTATTGGTCTCAATCGGATCGACTGACCCGATTCGGCAGACGCAAAACATCTGCGAGCTGCTCGTCCACCAGGCTCATAGCGCTGCCTCAAATCGCGTAGCAAATCATCGTTAAGGTTAAAAGAAAACCGCCTGCTCGAGGCGGTTTTTTTGAGTCGAGTTCATCGTGGAATAAAGTAACGTAACCATAGTAGCGGGCAGGCAAAAATGATTACTCAACTCCCATCAGGTGCCGATCTCGATACCCTGGTTGATGCATACATTCAGGAGTGGCTAATCAGTGCCCGCTCAACTCAGATGCTCGACTTCGCTGCGGTTGAGGATGCGGTTTTCGACTTGTATGCGGCTTTTGGAAAGCCTTGTCCTAAAATTATTTACTGCCAGTCGCCATTGGAGCTTTATCTGACTGCGCAAGTATTGATGTTAAAGAATGATGAGATAAACGGACTCGATCGATTTCAATCCAGGAAGAACAATCTCGAAGTAAATTGCGATGCCGTATTGATAGCCAATCTCGAGCGTATTGTCACGAGCCGAGCCAAACTGCATGGTAGCCCCGGCAAAACATTGCGCTCAACCACTCCAGATCTTTGGATTCGCGGTTATTATCATCTGGGCATGCCACCATACATTGCCGATACCGAGATAAGAGGACCAATTGAAGTTTTACATAAGGTCGTGTCGAAGTTTTCGCGGAATCTCAACACCCACGTCGATAAGTATCGCGTCGGTCTTT
Organism: Obscuribacteraceae bacterium (SeqCode); assembly: GCA_044225915.1. Classification (GTDB taxonomy): domain Bacteria; phylum Cyanobacteriota; class Vampirovibrionia; order Obscuribacterales; family Obscuribacteraceae; genus JADYXR01. The sequence continues at coordinate 35,403 of JBGAHZ010000022.1, read as the reverse complement.
CGAGAGCACTCCCTCCATTGATGTCGCCGATGATTACGGGCGCCTGGGAGGATACTCATTTGAGAGAATCTATATTCTTTATGGAGTTCGGTCTGTGGGCCAGTGACTGGCTGCTGTGCACGGACTTGCTCAGAAGGTTGACGAATCGAAGTCTGGCTCCCGACGATATCAAACTGATGCTCGATGCCCACATCAAAGCATCGAGAGCCGCTCATCTCTATGCCGCCTTCGACAACATTTGTCTGGTTTCGATGAGACCAACATCAATTGCACATGATGATCGCGGTTATTTGCACTGCGAGAATGGTCCGGCTCTTACATACGGCGATGGTTTCGGTGTGTACTCCTGGCATGGAGTCACCGTACCTGCTCGTTTTATCGCGGCGCCTGAGTCGATCACCGTTCGCGATATCAATCAGCAAAGTAACGTGACGCTTCGCCGCATCATGCTCGAGCTCTATGGATCTGAACGATATATAGAGGACAGCTTCAGGCATCCCATGCAAGAAGATGAATATGGATCTCTGTATCGGAGATTGGTTGAAGGTGCTGAAGATCTTGTCATGGTTAGAGTAATTAATTCCACGCCGAATCCGGATGGAACAGTCAGCGAATATTGGCTCAGGGTGCCGCCTCACGTTCGCACTGCTAAGGAGGCGGTGGCATGGACATTTCGTTTGGCACCACATCAGTATAATCCAATCAAACAAACATAATCAGGGAACGCAGAATCATATGGTTCAATCACAAATCAAAAAGAAAAAGTCGAAATCTAATGAGACCTGGTCTCAGAATCACAAGTTGATTGAGGCCGCCTATTTAGAAAAACCTATGCACATGCAAACTCGGAAGGAACGATTCGAGTTTGGGCGGGCCATGCGAGCAGCTTGTCCGCGCGAGGATCATGCGGAATTTTCGGTTGATAAACCGGGACGCGTCGATCCGATTGACTTGTTGATCGAGTCCGGTGTGGGGCGTATCGAGAGTCTTTTGCCGTTGCGCTATGGTCGGATGCTGACCAGTCCATTTGCTTTTTATCGAGGGGCCGCTTCGATCATGGCTGCTGATTTGGCATCGCTTCCATCTCCGGACTACGCGGTTCAATCATGCGGAGATTGTCATTTGATGAACTTCGGCGCTTTCGCGACACCGGAGCGAAACATCGTCTTCGATATAAATGATTTCGATGAAACATTCCCCGCGTCATGGGAATGGGATTTAAAAAGACTGGCGGCAAGCTTTGCCATCGCCTCCGCACATAATGGGCACAAGCGCGCTGATGGCATGGCGGCGGCGGCTCGATTAGTGGATTGCTACAGAGATAGACTATTCGAACTCGCGGAAATGCGAGCTTTAGAGGCATGGTATTCGTTTCTCGACTATGAGAAGCTCATCGAGTTGACTGAAGATAAGCAGCTGAAAAAGCGGCGTAAGAAGGTTTTGGCTAAAGCAATCAGTAAGAGTTGCTCGACCGAGTTTGTGAAAATAGGTCATGTTGTTGACGGAACGCCGCGAATCAAAGACCAGCCACCGTTGATCATCCGTGAAGAGGGGAGTGACACTCCCGAATATAGAGAACGAATTCTCGAGTCCATCAATCGCTACAGAGAATCGTTAGCCGTCGAGCGGAGGGTTCTATTCGATCGATATGAAATCGCAGACTATGCGTTGAAAGTCGTTGGCGTGGGAAGTGTTGGCACCGTATGCGGTATCGCACTCTTTTTCGCATCAAAAGAAGATCCTTTGTTTCTTCAAGTCAAAGAAGCGCGAGCTTCGGTTTTAGAACCATATTCGCATTTCATAAACCACGACACCAATGGTGCTCGGGTAGTTACTGGGCAGCGACTAATGCAGGCGGCCAGCGATATTTTTCTCGGACATTATGTTTCTTCGGTGGGCAGACATTTTTATGTCAGGCAACTGCAAGACGTCAAAGTCAAACCTATGGTTGAGATTTTTTCTCCGAGCAATATGCTCGGCTTCGCTCGCAACTGTGGTTGGGCGCTGGCACGGGCTCATGCGCGTTCTGGTGATCCAGCGATCATTGCTGGATACATCGGCAAGGGTTCTATCTTTTCCAAAGCGATTGCTAGATTTGCAGACAGTTACTTGGACCAAAACCTAGCCGATCATGCACGGTTGATTGAGGCGATTCGAGAGGGAATTATTGACGCTGAACAGCAAGATTAGCCAGGAATGCTAACCACAAGTGGTAGCATTTTAGCGAAGAATGTTTTGATTAAAATCGTTGATAGTCAAGAGTGGATTTGGTCAATTACCAACCTACAATTACTCATTGCAGTAACTGGACCAGAAAACACGCAGTATGGACAATCATCTTGCAGCCGTAGTAACTCTAATTGGCATGGCGTGCGATGTCTTAGGCGGACTATATCTGGCTTACGATTTGCTGGGCGGAGAAAACGGACCGCTTGCTCGATTGACGAAAATAGTCAATTACAGCGTCCTGATGATTATACTTTTTCTCTTCACTATGGGGCTCAAGTTTGCCCTAATAGTTGGTATTGCATTCGGAACGGCGCTCGGAATGCACTTTGACAGAATTGGTAAGAACATTCCTGACACAAATAGATTTCTTTTTGGCATTGCGGTTTTGAGATCTGTAGCCACAGGAATAGCTGTCAGTTTGAAAGCCAGCCCAATTTTGGCGATCGTTATAGCAAGCGCCGTTTTCGTGATGTCGCTGGTGCTTCCGAAGATGAATTTGTCACCCACAACCCTATATCAATCATCAAAGAAACCTCAGCTAAACTTCAAGCAATTGGCCCTTGCTGTTGCTCTTGCCGCGACCGCTACAACTGTCGGAATTTTTGGAGCTAGTATCACAGGCGGTGACAAGTCTACAATTCATTTTTCAATCCTGTTTGGTGCAACCTTCGGTATGACCGTTATGGTAGTTACCTCTGTCAGTCCGCTTATTGAGTGGTATTCCGATCATTTGCCTCAAAAATCGTTTGGAACTGCAGGTGTCGTTTTGTTCATTTCCGGGTTTATAATTCAGGCGATTCCTTCAATCGCCACCATATTTGACGCTGCTAAATAGGGCTTACCTTTTGACTAACGCAGTTACGACCGTTGTGACATTTCAGTCCGACCTGTTCAACAACAGCGAAGAGCGTGATTACTTCATCAATCCCGATTGTTTTGGCGATGATGTTTGCAAGTTTGTGATTGAAAAACTTAGTTCCGCCGGAATTGATTGCGACAAAGCTCCCAGGCAAGAAGATTGGGGATGGTACTTTCGGTTTCAGTTCGGATCGCAAAAGTATACGTTCAATTGCAGTTTCCGACCCGATTGCGGCGAGGAATCGGGGGACCAAGCTTGGATTTGTTTTTTAGAATGTGTCGAAAGGTGCCTGCCAGTTTTTCATAAACCTAAAAAGGACATTCCACTTGATGCTGTTAAGGAAATTCATCTGGCGTTGGCGAGCACTGACAACATTTTTGACATAAAGTGGCATGAGTCCCGGGAATTCGACAAAAATAACGAGGAATCAGGAGTTAACAGTCCCTGTTAGCCTTCTCCAGCCGCACTTTCGGGGTAAAATGCGATTATTGTGGAATTGTCGGCAAAGGATGGATTGGGTACTGCGTTGGGTATATTGATGCTTTTGCGGTCCTTTTAGGAAAGTGCTGAAACGTTGTTTTTCGCATTTTTTGATTTAATGGATAGAAAGGCGAGAAACCACGAGAGTCACTGTGGTCGTTGGATGATTTTGCGGAATTCGAAACACTTCAGATTAATCAAACTTTGGCGCTTGGCGCTGGTGGCAGTTTGTGCGCTGGTTCTAACTGCGCCTGCTGCCGAGGCGAAGAAAAAGCGCGCGGAGTTACCGGTTGAGGAGTCTGCGCCTGCTGCCGAGAAACCAGAATCAGCCAAAGATGGTTCTGAAGCGCCAGCCGAGTCGTCCGGGGCGCCTTCTGAAGAATCCCTTGTTCAGCCGGATGTGGACAATGCTCCACCGTCCCTAATTCCTCCCTTGCAGGGTAAAACCGAGGTGATGGAATTAATCCTCGAAGACCAGTCGCTGTACAAACAAGCCATGATAGCGATAGATAAAGAGGATTTCGGCAAGGCAATCATCTACCTCCAGGAGTTGATACCTCAACTTGGAGAAGGTTATGAGCCGTATCGCGCGGAATGCATGTACTACGAAGCTGGCTGCCACCAGATGTTGAACCGCATGAATGCGGCGATGGATACGTATAAGAAGGCATTTGAACTGTTTGAGAAATACGATTCGTCCAATCCTCTGAGGTTGAGAGCGTGGACGCAGCTGACCAGCCTGAATCCAAAGGCGCTTCAGGGGAAACTTGATCAAAACGTGTTGCAAGGTAAAGTCGATCAGCACAACATAAACCTCGTCCCGCAAAAGGCGCTGATTGCAATCGACCCGAATGCTGTCCTTGAAGTTAGGGACAATAATCGCAATATCCCGGTCCTGGACGTCAACGACAGGCAGGTTCTTCCGGTGATTGTGAAAGAGTGCTTTTCGGATATGACTTGTTTGGAAACCGCTGAAATCGGTTCAAATGTCACCAACGCAGACACTCGATGGATGCCTCTCATGGCTAGTGGCCGAACTGCCGCTTTTGGTCTTGAAAGCGGCGGTGGGCATCCTGCTTTCAGGGTGAAGGTCAACGGACGGTCTTACTTGTTCGATGTAATTCTTCCGGAGATGGCAGAGGGCCAGCGGAAAATTTTGTTGGTGACTAATCACGAGAAGATCTGTGCCGTCGATGTCGATTCTTTTGATACCTGGTTGCTACGAATGGGGCGCGCCAAGGATGGCAGAATCACTACTGCTCGCTGGTATAAGCTCACTCACAAAAAGAATATCGCACCAACAATTTCTGGTGCAGCAGGACAAAAATTGAACCTACCGTCGAACAGACGCAATTGGTAATTGATACTATCCGAATAAATCCGGATTCAGTTTTTTTGAACTGTCTCCGCTTGGTTGTGAACATTTTGAGTATCAATGCACCGTTTTACAGGTGGTATTACCCGCGGTTCTGCCGGCACGTTGATTCACTTGATCCAGGCTTTTAGAGTCGTTGGCAAATTTCGTACACTTGACCTTGAGTAGTGTGAAATACTTTTGGTCGCGCAGTCCCTGGAAACGAAAATATTGCCTTGAGCAAATCATGATCGAGTTCGAAAATTCCTTCCAGTTTTTGGCCTTTGAACGGACCTTCGTGTGGTGCCAAGTCTATTTGATGCGGCGTCACCGAAGTGTCAATCGTGACATCGCCGGTTTTGCTTTTAGGAAAACCGCCGACAAATTGAGGGAAAGATAATTCAGCCCATTCGAGCAAATATGTATCGTCGTCAAGAAAGCTGTAGCGAAACTCTACGAAGATGCTGGAAGGAAGCCATTTCCCATGCAACTGACAGCCGATTACTTTCCATTCGCCAACTAGTTCTTTAAGCATGTGTCCTCCACGCGTTATTGCTCAATTACTTCTTTCACGAGTCGCGCCATTAAGCCCGACATCTTTTTTATGATTTCACTATTTTCTGTAATTTTGTATTCGGTCAAAAGCTGTTCGGGGTCTCTATACCCAATGTTTGTTTTTTCTTGATGCCATATCAAGATTTTCAAAGGCAATTCGATTCCCAGTTCGGGACACTCTTTCATCAGGTGGGTGCCGACTTTTGGATCACCGAAAACGATCACAATTTCGTCTTGCAGTTCTAATCCATTTAGCCTTGCTGCTTCACCGTGATTTATACGTGCGAAGAGGTGAATCCCCATTTTCTTGAGAATGGTTTCAAGTTTGTCCGCTGTGGCGCTAACGTCAAATGGTGAGGTGCTGATTGTGAGAGGATTTGTCATTTTTTTCACTAGAAATTCGGGAGGGTTTGGCATCGCTGACAAACAAGAGTATCTTAGCCTAGCATAGTGAACAAAGTTGCAAGAACAGCGTCGCGTTATCGAGTTTGATATACTCTCATGCACTGGAGTAACAAATGAAAAAACGCAATCATCAACCACCGAGGGAAGTGGATGCTGTCCTGATTGGCGCAGGAATAATGAGCGCCACGTTGGCGGTGCTTCTCAAGCAGTTGCAGCCGGGCATGACCATCGAAATTTTCGAAAAATTGGATCTTGCCGCTGAAGAAAGCTCCAATGCTTGGAACAATGCCGGAACCGGTCATGCGGCGCTTTGTGAGCTAAACTACACGCCGACGAAGAATGGTCATGTGGACATTTCTAAAGCTCTAGAAGTGAACACCGAGTTTGATATTTCTCGGCAACTCTGGGCGTACTTGGTGGCAAAGGGCGAGATTAAGGAACCAAGATCCTTTATCTATCCGATGCCTCATCTGAGTTTCGTACGAGGGGCGGATGATGTCGCTTTCCTCAAGAAAAGATTCGAGGCTCTCTCCGCGCACCACTGCTATCGGGGAATGGAATTTACTGAGGATAAGAAGAGGATTGAAGAGTGGGTTCCTCTCGTTATGGAGGGGCGCGATCCATCGGAGGTCGTCGCTGCCACTCGCATGGAAACCGGGACGGATGTTGATTACGGATCACTGACGAAACTCTTCCTCGATTCACTTTCGAATAAAGAGGGTTTCGCACTTCATTTTTCTCAGCGGGTGCATGATCTGGATCGCGAAGGTGAAGGATGGCTTGTTAAGCTCAGGCACGAGCACACTGGCGAACATCAGGAAGTGAAAGCAAAGTTTGTCTTCATCGGTGCAGGCGGTGGTTCACTTGCGCTGCTGCACAAATCGGGTATTCCGGAAGCCAGGGGATATGCAGGTTTTCCAGTAAGCGGTTTGTGGTTGCGTTGCGACAACCCGGCTCAGACTGTTCGGCATAATGCGAAAGTTTATGGGAAGGCTTCCATCGGTTCGCCACCAATGTCGGTGCCACACCTGGACACTCGACACATTGAAGGAAACGTCTCTCTGTTGTTTGGTCCATTCGCCGGTTTCTCGACCAAGTTTTTGAAACACGGTTCGTATCTCGATCTATTTACTTCAATTGACCCTGACAATATTTTGCCACTGCTAGCAGTCGGTCGTGATAACGTAAAACTCACAGAGTATTTAATCGGGCAGGTGTTCGAATCAGACGACGAGCGCTTCTTCGCTCTTCGCGAGTTTTTCCCTAATGCCAGACCTCGAGACTGGAGAATGCAAGTCGCCGGTCAGAGAGTTCAAATTGTAAAACGCGATCGCGAGCATGGTGGCGTATTGCAATTTGGCACGGAAGTAGTAAGCTCAGCCGATGGCACGTTGGCATCGTTGCTTGGTGCGTCTCCTGGAGCCTCAACTGCGGCATGGATTATGCTGCATGTGCTCGAAACCTGTTTCAAAAAGCAATACCTTGGATGGTCGCAGAAGCTGACTGAGATAATTCCGACGTTTGGAAAATCGCCGATTGATGATCCGGAGCTATGTCGAGCGATTCGATTGGAAACGGCAGCAGTGTTAGGTCTCCGCGAGGTGTGATGGAATGACAGAGCGTCCGACGCTAATTCGAAGCTTCGGCGTATAAGTCAGGTCTTGAAAAACTGCTGGATTGAACCAAGTTCTCGTTAGTGATTTACAGAAGTCGAGGTATCAACATGAATTCACAGAATAAAACTGACGGCGTAAAGCTCATGCTCGACGATCTTAGTGTCGGTCAGATTTTTCGCAGTGAGTCTTATGTGATCGACGCTGAAAAAATCAAAGCCTTCGCCAGTGAATTCGATCCTCAACCGTTTCACCTGGACGAGGAGGCGGCGGTCGGTACGTTCTTTAATGAGCTAGTCGCCAGCGGTTGGCACACGGCTGGAATTACGATGCGATTGCTGGTTGGCAGTCTGCCAATCGCAGGTGGTCTCGTGGGAGCTGGAACTGAGATTACTTGGCCCCGTCCAACAAGACCGGGTGATTGCCTGACGGTAGAGAGTGAAGTGATGGAAATCAAACCGTCTACGAAAAATAAAGAACGAGGAATGGTCACCGTCCGTAGTACCACGACCAATCAGGATGGCAAGACTGTTCAAATCGTCACGTCTAGAATGGTTGTGCCAAGGCGTGTGCAGGAAACTTTGAATTCATCAGCAGACAGCTAACTTTAACGTTATGGATTCAGTTCGCTTTTGGATTCTGATCTTCGATATCTCGATATAGAGCAATTAACTCAACCGTAGCTTTGGCTGCTTCGATGCCCTTGTTGTTATCGCCTTCGGTTCTCGCAATGGCGTGCGCAATATCATGGACCGGCAAAATTTCCATGATGATTGGAACTTCCATCTCATACATCACTCGACCTAACTCTCTGATGCAGGTTTGCAGAATCACTTCGTAGTGATCGGTGTCGCCTTTGACGATGATTCCGTACACTATGATGGCATCGTACTTGCCTGTTTTTGCCAGCTTCTTAGCAGTCAGCGGAATCTCGTAGCAACCGGGAACGACAAAAACCTCGACCCCCGAACAATCAGCGTCTTTCAAGATCTGCTTAGATGCATCAACCATGCGATCGGTGAGTTCTTTGTGCCAACTCGCCTGTACTACGGCGATACGAGCGCCGCTGATTTTTTGCGATGTTGATTTATCGTATGCCTTTTTCATTGACGCCAACTCCCGAATTCGTTTGCATACCTTAGCACCCGTGGCAACCGGTGGAGAAATCTTTAATAGTACAGTAATACATTTTGCCAACAGTTCCACTTCAGGGTGGGTAAATTGCACCCGCAATCGGTGATTTAGATACTCCCGACAGGTCCATTTTCGGTCTGATCCGCTTGGTCAGGATCTGGACAGATTTGTCGGCGACCATGAATGAGTCGCCAACATCGATAACTCAAACGAAGGGAGAATGATCATGGCAAATCAAATTGAAACTTTTTCGCCTGTAGTAGTTCCAGACAAGAGTGACAATCTTGGTTCTGTTCGAACGCAACAGTACACACCGGAGGCAATGGAGGCAATGAGCCCCACCAATACTGCTTCTGCGCATCTGCCTGAAGTTTCGTTTACTAGCGCGAATATTCCCAACAATACGGATAGAGGAGAACTCGCTGACCTCAGACGTCGGCAACAAGCGCCACCTCCCGAGGCTGGTGAGCTACCTCCTCCTCCCACTGCCGATGAAATTAGAACAATGAATGCACGAGCTGCAGAAGGGCGTTTGGATAACGACACGGCGAGACTATCCGCTGCACTTGCGTTGCAAAATGGTGGCACAAGAGGGTTGGCGGAATTTAGAGATCAAATGAATGCGGAACTCGAACGCTCAAATAGTGACTATCGGGCACGGATTGCGAGAGTGGACGGACCGGATGGAGTTATCAATCTCTACATGGTTCTCCATAACCAGCGCAACAATGAGAATCTCAATAACGTCGTACGAGATCTCCACGAAAATGGCACCAACAGTCAGTATCGAGGTCGTGCAGTTCACATTCAATTGACTCCGCAACGCCGTCCTGATGTCTAAAAATAATCGGAAGTTATAACTCCTATTCAAAGATGGCACCGAATTCGGTGGCTGCCACCAGTTTATTGTCAGGAAGAAATTCCATAGCAAAAATCGGTGCGCCACCGATATCGAGTTTGAAAAAGCCAAGCGGTGCTCGCAGTAAGAGCTGTTGTTTGAGCGAAGCGCGCTGATTGAATTTGGATGCATGTGTCAACGACTGCTGACCGACACGTTAGCACGCTCTCGAATGGCGCGTGATTACCGTGAGAAGAAACCAATAACAAACGTGAGCATAATGAAACCGACGCCAAGTCCGAATACCGCAAGGGCTACCAGTACTTCGACAGGTTGGTCTAGCAAATCACTCACATTCAAATCCTCGCTACCGGATGGCGATGAGCGCACAGCGAAGCGCTTCCTCTTGACTATAGTGTCCAGGGAGTCCATTTGCAATATTTATGTCATTTATATTTACGTTGAAAAACTAAGTCTGGCTAATTTCACGGAGGTTTCAAAGGCACACCGTTAAGTCTGTTGCGGCTGAAAACGGGCTCTCAGCGTTTGATATTGCGATTTGTTCACATGAGTTGAGACAGACCTGGTGTGATCGGGCAACCAAATCTTGGCCCATGAATCAGCGGCAGATCGTAAGCAGCTCTTCGCAGAATGTGTCAATTTCTGCTTCTGTATTGTAGTAATGCACCGATGCGCGGACCATGGGCGGAAGGTTTCTGGCAGTCATGTCCAGTCTTGTACCGGCAACGGTGGTATATGAAGTGTTGATTCTTTTTTCGGCGAGTTTTTTCACCAAATCCGGTGCCGGAATTTTGTTGGAATAGAACGTGCAGATGCCGCATTTAACTTCACCCGCGTCGCCAACCGATATTCCATCGATGCTTGCGAGCTTCTCACGGAACTGTTCTGCTAGACGGAAGACACGTTCTTGAACGGCGTGAATGTTCAGGTCCAGCAAATATTGAACAGCAGTAGCTAACCCTAGTTTGCCGGCAAAATTCTGTTCCCAGTTTTCGAATTTTCTGGCGTCGTCGCGAACTTTGTATTCTGTACTCGATGTCCACTGTGCAGCGTGGAGGTCTAGAAAAACGGGCTCAAGGGTTCTGTAAACGCTTTCCTTCACGAAGAGAAATCCGGTTCCGCGTGGTCCTCTCAAGTATTTCCTTCCTGTGGCAGAAAGAATGTCGCAGTTCAAATCTTTGACGTCAATCGACATTTGACCAACTGACTGACAGGCGTCGAGCATATAGGTGATACCGTATTCGGCGGCAACTGTTCCGATTTGTTTCGCTGGATTTACGAGACCGCCGTTGGTGGCAACATGAGTTATTGCAATCAGTTTCACCCTGTCGTCAATCATGTTTCTGAGTGCGTCAACGTCCAACTGTCCGGACCCATCGCTTGGGACGACTCTGACTTCCGCACCGGTTTTGCGACATTGTTGAAGGAAGGCGATGTAATTGCTGGCGTATTCGTTGACACCCGTCAGTATTACGTCGCCTTTTTTGAGCGGCAGTGAATAGAATGCCATATCCCAAGCTCGAGTCGCGTTTTCCACAAAGGCGATCTCGGAATTTTGGCAATTTAGAAGTTTTGCGAGGTTTGAATAAACCATTTCAATCTTGTCGTGGTTTTCTTCTTCAGCTTCATAGCCGCCGATTCTAGATTCGAGTTCAATATGACTGATTACCGCGTCCGTAACGACTCTTGGCTGCAGTGCGGCGCCGGCATTGTTGAAGTGAAGCCGGTTTTTTACACCGGGAGTGTCGTTTCTGACCTTGTTGACGTCAATTGCGTTGTTCATCGTGTCGGGTGGATTTGGCATAGGTGGCAGTTTCTTCTCGCCTGGTTGAACGAAGGTAGAACATTGTAGCCGAATGTTCGCGGGACCTTAGTTTTGACAGCAAGAGAAACTGGAGATTTAGTAGCCAGGGCGACATGTGACGCCTTGAAAATGTGACAGTACTTTAAAAGTGACTGCGCTAAAAAGGTGGGACGGAACGGGGGCCTAATTTCCTAAAATCAACGGTAATGGGATACAGTTTCACACTGTATTCGTTTGAGGTTGTATGCAGAAGGTAATCCGTCCAGCCGGTGTGCCGGAAGAAGCGACTTGGGATAAGTCAGAAAATGTATGGCAGCATGGGGCAAAAAAATCTCGCGGTGTTATCAAGAAGATTGATGTTCCGGTTGGCGAATGGCGTTACTGGCGGCCAGATGGCTCGCTTTGCTGCATCGCCAACTTTGATGAAGAAGGGCGCCAGCACGGTGTTGTCGAGCGCTTCCACAATGACGGCACGCTTGCCAGTCGTGGGATGTGGAAGAATGGAAATAGGCATGGACATTTTGTTTTTGTTCGAAGCCATAATAAAACTGATGAGCATTACCCGTCCAACGACGAAACATGGCGTTACGAATTCGATAGTACCGCGAATTGGCAAGAGAATAATGTACGCTGGTTTTTAGAGGATGGGACAGAATGTACATCCGACGGACGTTCGATTGAAACAGCTTACGACCTTGATACCGTAATTGGTGCTGCGGAGCCAGAAAAGTTTTTAGAAAAATACGCGGTGGATATTCACTCTGCGTTTGCAGATGAAGAACGTGATGAGCCCGTATCCGAAGTCGACCCCATGAAAATCAAAGACCTCTGGGGGGTCACGGCACCTGAGATTGACGCGTTTGTGAAATATGCGAGCGATGCAGACAGTTTCAATCGCGCAACCAGTAGTCGGCTATTCGAGGACCAAAATGTATGGCGTTCCGTAATTGCTCATCCGTGGGAAAACGATTCTGAAGAACTGGCTGCCCTATTTATGGGTGCTGTGAAAATTGGCTACTTCGGTGATAGCGATCACGTGTATGCCACCATTTTTCAAACACATCAGGAAGAACCATCAGAAAACGTGGTCTTTCTCTGGGATCACGAGACTTATTACATCAACGAGGTTCTCTCGCCTTCTGTGGATGATTTTGCGTTTCGTTTGGCGGTAGCTGGTGCGTACGATCGAGAACGTCTTTCGCAATCCGCTGCCCGAGAAGCATGGCGCAAGTTGGCCGGTAGAAGTTATGTGGGCTGGGCCGCCTGCGGCGGACTTGAAGCTTTGACCGATGCTGATGAAGAGCCGGTAGACAAGTCTGAATTCCAAGTCGACCTTGATCCAAATAACGAAATTCGCGGACGATTTTGGCGCGCGCAATGGATTATCCAGCTTCTCCAGCGCGACTCGAATCGTGATTGGAGCAGCATTCAAGAGAGTTTCCGTCCGGGCTGGAATGTCGCTCTCAACGACAAAAACTTTAACAGTCTTTTGGAGAGCGGTCGCGATAGACTTTATCAAACAGCACTCTATCTATTGTGGCGATTGTTTTGGTTCAATGAACAAGAACGTCTCGCGGTATGTTGCGACGCGTTCCGCGATCATCCGGCACGTGTCGTTCGCGATCTGGTCGAACTCCTCGAGGATATCGGCAAGGGACAAACCAAGATCGATGGGATTGAAAATATTATTGCGGTGCGTGAAGATTTTCTTGCTCTGGATCTTGCGCCGGAACGTGAACAAGAGAGAGTTCAAGAGGCAGAGTTGGTCGCCACCGCTGAGAGTGCGCGTGCTATCGAATTGGCAGGAGAAGCTGCTGCAATTGCAAAACGTGGACTTCCCGCTTTATTGAGCGAAGCATGGTCCCGCGTTACGGATCCTGTTGCGATGACTGCGTTTGAAAATGCGGCTCGCACCATCCCCGGCTACGAGATGCAGTGGCGTGCGTACGATTGGGTTCGTGATGGTGGATATATTCGCGCTGACCAGCACCTTACCGACGAGGCTATCGGCGTGGGTATCTGGCTTGGCCAAAATCAAAGCGATGTGCTGCAGCCTTTCATATGGTCCTCAATCTTTTCCGACCGTTCCGGACATTTAGCGGGACTGTTGCTTCCTGCAATTGGTGTCACTCCCGGTGCACTAGATTCTCGACTCGTGCCGTGTTGTATTGCGCAACTGGATGTCGTGGAGGAGTATAACTTTACACGCCGCCTCGCCGTCGAGTTGTTAGGTGTAATGCGCGAGAAAGCAGCCGCCACTCGCCTCTGCGCACTGATTGACGAGTACTTTACTGCTCTTGCTGGAAAGACTGACTTCGATGCCAGGCTTGCCACTATTCCGTGGGAGGATCTGCTGACCGCGATCTGCCAAGCACTAATTGATCTTGCGGACCCCGCAGAATCAGAAACGGCTGCCATCGTGCGTGGTGCCCTGCGTAAGCTGTTAACACATGCCCTTAGGGAACACGTAAACACCAGGGCTATAGCACTCGACGCATTGATCGCCTGGGGCGAAACCGATGTTTTAGAATTCGTCGGCCGATTACTTAGCTTGCCCGACGATCCTGAGCAAATCGCTGCATTAAGGGCCATTGAAACACTTGCTCCGAATTTAAACCCCGAAGAGCGTCAAAGTTTTATCGTTCTTCAGTTCCGCAATCCGTCGGACCACGAAAACGCTGTGACGTTGATGTATTATCGTGCCGCAAATGCGTTGTTTAAAACAGATCCGGAAATGATCGAAACTGAATCGATGTCTAACGCTCTTGCGGAAGCTCGCTCTCTCGGAAATTACGGGACCGAAGGCTGGTTAAGATGGCGCATCATCGAATGCGAAACAGTCGGAAAATTTCCGGAACTCGATATCGATTCAATTAAACATCACACACGTTCAACGAATTACAAGGTTAGGAAGGCTGCCGAATCCGCTTACGCTGCCAGAGGCATTGCACCGCCCTTGGTGCGACCGATTTATTGGCCCCTGGTCTGGCAGGCTGTTGATACAGCAACAACTCCTCAACTCGCATGCGTTGCGGTAGCCGGTCTTCTTACCGATTGCCAGTCCGTTGATCGTTCCGCAGCAGCTGCCTGGCTTTGGGCTAATAACAGTGAGGACGCCGCTTCCATTCTTGCGCAAACTATAGAGAATGAACTCGACCAATTTTTGCCAGTCGGCTCTGGTGAAAATCTACCTTCGGAAACCGAGTGGCTTATTCGAGCTCTTGCAAAGCATGCAAACTATCCTTCCTCGAGAAGAGCGATAGAACGATGTCTCGCTTCAGAGCACTATGAAATTCGTGCTTGTGTTGTGCAAGAGCTCAATTCCCTACCAGTTACTTTTGCTCACGCATTGCTCCGCATTGCAAAGGAAGACGAGGGCTGGCAGCGCTGCTACATCGCCCAATGGGCGCTGGCCAGAGAAAACGATCCGGAAATGTCTTCCGCGATTAAGGCTGCCGGCATCAAAATCGCCAAGTTGAAAAACTGGTCGAAGTAAAACTACTTTGACGTTGTTAACGTGTGGTTCGCCTATCTTCGATTTTCTTCTTTCTGCCAAACACCAACACGTTCAGTCGTATCTTCGACTTTTTTCAAAACACCCAACCACTTTTCTGCTGTAAGGTATTTCAAAATAGAATCGTTCTGAAGGATTCTCATTGGGTCGATAACGGCGAGTTGACAATCGTGCATCGCTATCGCAATTACAACGGTCGATGCGGCCTTTGCACCGACGTACTGCAAAATGCCGCTGGCTACGGACTCTTTTGTGAAAATGTGAGTCCTCGATAGTATTCCGAATCCCTCATCGAGACCGATACACTCATTGTGTCCTGATTTCTTTTGAGTGGCATCGCCATCCTCGGGAAATCGCACAACAAACTCACGCCCGGCTAAATTGAAAATAGAGAGTTTATTTTGTTCAAACTTGATAAGCGCGATGCCGTCTTTCGGAACGGCGATATCAGCGAGTTTCGTACGCACCAACAATCGTCCATCGCTTGCTGAGACCAATATCTTTCCACTTTCGAGCGTAATTGTGCCGTCGGTGAGGGCACTACATTTAGTATCGGTTTCTTCTTGAAGCAAGTATTTTTTGCAGGTAAACTTCGCGGGAAACTTTTCGAATTTGATCCGTTTTTCCGGTGATGGACCTTCGCCTGAATCGGCTTCCATGATTTGAGTGCCGGTTACATCCGTTGGTACGAGAATTGCAGGACCCCGGTCTGCGCCTTGAGCGACGGTCTGAATCGGTTGAGCGAACGCGGTTGATGTTAATATGAACGCGGCAGTGACGGCTAATGAAGAAGCTGACTTTAGCACACGTTTAGCAGCCGAGCGCGGGTGCCAGGTTGGGCCATAGCACCTTGTGACTTCCGAAGAAAATAATTTTGGTATGCCGTATGCCATCATCGTATATTTTGGGACCTTGTTGTCGCAAACTTGATTTTAAACTAAATTGATTTTGGTGGGCGCTCGGTTCGAAATTCCGAAGTCGCATTCCATTGAGGGAATTTGTCGCCATCCGCGATTTCATACCCGACTTGAAACAAGAGTTGCGTATCTTCGACCGTCCCGGAAAGATCCCAGTCGTCCTTCACCTTGTCGGTCACTTTGTGGTAGTCGTCTCTGACATATGCCAGTCGCTTTTGCTTGCCGTAGTCTTCAGGTTTACCAACATAAGACGCGCCGGGGTGTAGGAAGAATAGCGCAGGAACTCCCTTGCGAATAAACTCGAGATGATCGGATCGGTAGAAATATCCCTTTTCGGAATCGGGATCAGAAATTACTGAGCGACCCTGTGAATTAGCGTATTTGAGCAGAATATCGTCGAGTGAGGATTGACCTTTGGCGATGCTGACGAGTTCTTTTGTTTTACCCCAGAGGTTCATGACGTCGACGTTGATCACCGCAAGTGTTTTCTCAAGCGGAACAATCGGAGACTGAACATAGTGCAAGCTGCCGAGCAGTCCGCGCTCCTCTAGCGTAGTGAAAAGAAACACTATGCTGCGCTTGGGCGGGTGCTTCAGCTTGCTATAAGCTCGGGCGACTTCGAGTATTGTGGCGACACCGGAGCCATTGTCCAGGGCACCACTGAAGACACCAGTCGTTCCGTCGTCATTTTTCTTGGTACCGAAGTGATCCCAGTGCGCACTATATACGATGCACTCATCTTTAAGTTTCGGATCGCTTCCGGGCAGCATTGCCACCACATTGCTGGAGTCAAAATTGCGGATCTTACTCGATACCTTCGCGTCCGCCTTAGCGTTTAAAGAAATAGGCACGAAGTCACTTTTCAATGCCTTCTGCTTTGCTTCGTCGAAAGATACCCCGCCGAGGGCAAACAGCTTTCTGGCGGCTTCATTAGATAACCACCCTTCCATTTTTACGCGCTCTGTATGCGAGCCCAGGTCGAAATTTTCTTGACCCCAGCTTGCCGTCACCACATCATAACCGTACCCGGCAGGCTCAGTTTCATGCACGATAAAAACAGCAGAGGCACCAAGTTTAGACGCGATCTCATACTTGTATGTCCATCGTCCATAATAGGTCATTGCCTTTCCACGGAAAAACTCGTCATCGAGTTGCGACGGATTGTGTGGATCAGGTCTGGAGGGATCTCCAATCAACATCACTACGGTTTTGCCGCGGACATCCACACCTTTGTAATCATCCCAACCGTACTCCGGTGCGACCGCACCATAGCCAACGAAGACGACATCGGAGTTGGCGATGTCGACTTCTTCTTTCAAATCCCGCGACATCGCGACGAAGTCATTCGGGAATGACAGATTGAGTGCTCCACTTTTGTCGCTAAACTTTAGAGAGGGTTTCGCGGTCAGTCCAAATACAGGCACTTTCTGAAAGAATCCATCCTTAGTGCCAGGCTTTAATCCAAAAGACTCGCATTGCTTTTTCAGATACTCAATTGTTCGCTCCTCACCCGGCGAACCTGGCAGCCGACCAGCGAATTGATCCGAAGCTAGCGTTTTGATGTGTTGAAGGATGGCACCACCAGCGATGCCTTTCGATGCGTGTTCAACGTCTGGAAGCATGTTTGAACTCTCTGTTGAATAGGATTGTGAAATGCCGGGTATCATAAGCAACGCAACGAGTCCTAGGACCGCGCTATAAATTAAAAGAGTTCCGAATTTCATAGGTCTCCTGCTTAGACTACTCGCGATAATGTCGCCAACACGTTACGTGCAATTATCGCAGCTCACGGCGTGGACGTAGTCATGTCAAACTTTAGTTTGTTGCATGAAATTTAGCGTGCCGAGTGACCGACTTTGACATCGTCTATCAATGATACTGGATAAACTCAGTTCAGTGAGGCGTCTGGCACGCTATACAAAGGTAGAGTAAGTATTAACAGACTTGTTGTATGGATGGTTAGCAGTTTAACCAATGGCTGGCGCCGATGCCGGCCCAGCGACCGCTGGCGACACATGCGGTGAGGAGGTAGCCTCCGGTTGGTGCCTCCCAGTCAAGCATTTCGCCGGCAACGAAGATTCCCGGTAAGGCTTTGATCATCAAATTGTCGTCCAGAGATGCGAAGCTAACACCTCCAGCGCTGCTGATCGCTTCTGCAATTGGACGCGTTTTTCTTACTGTGATTGGCAGCGCTTTGATGAGCTTGGAAAGAGCAGAAGGATCGCCAAGCTGTTCTCGAGAAGCAAATTCGTAGAGCAAAGTTCGTTTGAGGGCGTTATTACCCAGGCAGCTCTGCAGGTAGCGCGACGTAGACTGAGAGCCGCGAGGTCGCGCGAGTTTAGATGAGACTTTGTCCGCGCTCTGATCCGGCAAAAGATCTAAATAGAAGGTTGCTTCTCCAATCGCATTGATAGTTTCGCGCAGACGCTTTGAAAACCAGTATATTAGGCTGCCCTCGACACCGTATTCTTTGATTAGCAGTTCGCCGTGCCGAGTTTCGGTAATGCCATCATGATCTTTAAAAGTGAGTGATACCGCTTTTAGTGGCTCGCCACCAAACTTCTCGCGAAGATGATCAGACCAAGGAATCTCAAATCCACAATTTGCACTTTGCCACCGAGCTACATCCACTCCGCGATCCTGAAGACACGATGCCCAAGTTCCAGTGGACCCTAATTGTGGCCAGCTGGCACCACCGAGTGCCAAAATTGTGGCGTCGCTCTTGATGATTAACTCGCCTGATTGGTTTTCAATACGCAATGATCCATCATCTGTAAAACCTATCCATCGGTGATTGTGGTGGAAATTCACTCCGGCAGTGCGAAGTCTATGCACCCAAGCGCGCAGAAGCGGTGCCGCCTTCATCTCTTTCGGAAAAACGCGACCGGATGATCCTACGAAAGTCTCGATGCCCAGACCATGCACCCATTCGCGAAATGCATCTGGTGGAAAGGCATCCAGAAATTTCTGCATTGATGTTTGCTTTTCACCATAGCGTTTGCAGAATTTTGTAAATGGTTCGCTATGAGTGATGTTGAGTCCGCCGAGGCCGGCTCGCAAGAACTTACGTCCAAGCGTCGGCATCGACTCGTAGACGTCTACTTTTGCTCCAGCGTTGATGAGGATCTCGGCAGCCATAAGACCAGCCGGACCGCCACCGATAATGGTGACTTGTTTGTCGCTGCAAGTCATAGGCGTGCTGGAGTTTCCTACGTTAAGGGACTCAATCTTGTTCGGATATAGACTGTTCCGCTGAACCTGTTATCTCCGAAACCTCGGTTACTCGGCATGTACCGTCGGGGAAACGGCTCAGATGAACGATCAATTGGACGCCCTCGTTTATGAGTTCCAATGTCTGTTCTCTTGTCAGTCTCGAGTCTGCCGTTCCGACCATCTGTTCCAGACGGCGAAGGCAGTCGGTGACTGACGAAGCGTTAATCACCATGATACTGCGTGTGGTGCCATGTGCGCATGCTTCGAGCAGATCGAATGCTTCGTCTCCGTTACAATCTCCTAGAATTATCCTGTCGGGACGCATGCGAAGAGCCTTATCCACTAAGCTTCGCATCGAGATAGATCGGTCTCGCATACTGGGTGTCAGCTCGAATCGAATCCAGTGCTCTTGCATCAGGCGGAAACTGGCAGTTGTTTCGATACTGATGACGCGCTCCGTATGTGGTATGTGGGCAGACAACGCACTGACCATTCGGTTTTGTGATACATCGCCAAATCCGGAAACGATTATATTGGATCTCTTCTTCACATGTGAACTCAATACGTCAGCCAAGTTTGGCGTCAGCATTTTTGCTTCGATCATTTGACCGAGCGAGCACGGGCTCGATATTGCACAGTTGATTGAAATTGTGGGACCATCGATGCTCAGAGGAGGACCGCAAATTTCCACGGGCGCGCCGTTGGGCATTCGAGCACTGACCATCGGATTGTTTTCATCGAGTCGCAATCCCAGTGGTCCTAGTATTTTTTCAATGGTGGCATTGAGGTGCTGTTCATCTTCGAAACTGACGTTGACCCTCTCGTTCTGACCCTCCCTCTGCACATAGACGTTGGAACAACCGTTTACGAAAATGTGACTGACAGTTGGATCTTTGAGTAGCGGACTGAGCGGTCCAAATCCGAAGACTTCGTTGCGCACCTGCTCAAGCAACTGCCCACGTTCTGCCGCGGTAAAAGGACCTGTTGCCTTATCCACAAGGTCTTTCATGCGAGCATTTACTGTCTCGAAACGACCACCGTCGGAGTTCTTCATGTTTTCCGCACAAACTTGTTGTCCAATGGACCGCGCCTTTTGGCTAATCGAGTTGACCTTTGTTTCAGTCTCGGAAAATTCCAGATGGATTTGCAAAGCACCTGATTTGGGCTGGGACAGTGGTGTGGGCGGCATGTTCTCCTGGCTCTCGGCGATCTTTCGTCTAATCGAGTCTGCAAGAGTGAGTGGAGTTTCGTCGTCAGGCATTTGAAATCCTCTTAAATCGTCTTACAGGTTGCCGCCGTCCAAGTAAAATGTGCGCAATTGAACTTGGATGTTCTTGATCTCCTGCTCGCGCTTTTGTGGTGAAAGTTTCATGAGCTCTTCGGCTTTAACCAGAGCGCCGTGTACATACTCAGGATTTCTTTTCGCCCTTTCTAGAACCTGCTTGGACTCCCTATTGTCCGTTGATCTTGGGTCCAGACCTTTGTACATCTCTTTCATTATTCGGAGTGTTTCGCGCTGGTCTTCAGGTGTTTTTTGGGAAAGTAATTCTGTCGCGTTGTCGATTTGAGCAGCAAGTTTTGGATACTGCTGACGGATTGACTCAAGTGAGCGAGGAGAACCATCGGCATTCTTGAGAATTGTGCCGGCTAGTTGATTGCCGACACCTTCTTTGGTTAATTCACCTTTCCCGGAAGGACTTTCCAGTGGGGTCTTCTGGGCATCTGAAATTTGCGTTACGTTGGTCGTCCATGAGACTTCCGGAGTTCCGGGCGCTTGTTGGACCGTCCTGTCAGCCACACTTCGTATTTGAGTCAGCCCATCTCTGGACTGAAATGGAGATTCCCCCTGAAACGGCTCGGCTTTTGCTTCGCCCGCAGGGGTGTCTTTTCCGGTGTTTACTTCGTTGGGTTGACCAGGTCGGGTTACCATAGCACCTCCAAAAATTTGGCTATTAATGTAGTTAAGCCCAAATTTCCATGAAATGCTCGTTATTGATACATTAAGTCGGCAACGTCCCTCGGTATATAGTTTTCAGATTTCTTGAGTTGCAGCGGTTCTTTTCTTTTTTTTGATTAGTCAGTATGCGGAGTATTCGAAATAAATGGCTATTAAAGTTTGTGTTGCTGGAGTTACAGGTTGGACGGGACAATGTGTCGCACGTGCAATCGTAGAAGCGAGTGATTTGGATCTGGTTTCAGCCGTCGCAAGAAAGGCTGCCGGTGATGATATAGGAGCGGCAATTAACGGTGAGAAAATTGGTCGCCCGATATCTAGTGCCGTTGAAGAAGCGCTCTCTGAGCCCGCGGATGTATTTGTTGATTACACTAGCGCCGGAGCAGTGAAGGCTAATGTTTTGGCTGCGTTGAAGAAAAAAGTAAACGTTGTGATTGGCAGCTCCGGCTTAAACGCTTCCGATTTCGCCGAAATCGAAGAGGCTGCAAACGCAAGTGGTGTTGGTGTGATCAGCGCCGGAAACTTTTCGATTACGGCCGCGCTAGCCAAGCGTTTTGCGTTGATGGCAGCTGAACACCTACCGCAATGGGAAGTAATTGATTACGCATCTTCCACGAAACCAGACGTGCCGAGCGGAACTACGCAAGAGCTGGCTGAGCAACTGAGTCAGGTGCGTGCGAATAAGCTCGGCGTGCAGCTGGACAAATTGCATGGACCGACTGAGGCACGTGGAGCGCAGATCGCAGGTACACCAGTGCATTCGTTGAGATTGCCGAGTTATGTTATCTCGTTTGAAACTATTTTTGGTTTACCTCACGAACGGTTGACTATTCGACACGACTCCGGTACGGGCGCGGAGCCGTACGTGCAGGGAACGCTGTTGGCTATCCGAAAAGTGGTAGCGACAAAGGGACTGGTTCGCGGCTTGGATAATCTGTTGTTTCCACAGGTGCAGTAGCGAGTCTACCTGGAAGGTTCATCAGAGAGTTCGAGAGTGGAGCCATCATGGTGCTTTCGAATAGTTCTTATGCTATGAAGCAGTCCGACTGCAGTGCTGTACCGGTCGCTGACTTCGAACGCTGTGCAGCGGGCTAACAGTTGGTTCATTTGCGCGCTTACTTTTATGTCACCACCACTGACCTGCGAGGGTTCCAGCGGAGTCGGATCTTTACCGGTTAATAGAAAATACAGAGTGCCACCAAGCGAATATATGTCACTCTGCGGTACGGACTTGCCACGCAACTGCTCCGGCGGCATGTAAGATTGTTTTCCGACCATGGTACCGGTAGCGGTGCCGACGAAAGCATTTGCTGCTCCGAAGTCGATCAGTACTAATTGCGCATCGACTCGGAGAACTAAATTGTCGGGAGTTAGATCTCGATGGATGATAGGTGGGTCCTGCGAGTGCAAATAGACGAGAAGTTCGCAAATTTGCTCCGCCCAACTGAGTACGAAATCTTCCGGTTGCGGTCCACGTTCTTTCACGAAACGTCGCAAATCAAGCCCATCTATGAATTCTATCAATTCATAGTGGTGTTCATTTTCAACGAAGTGATCTAGGACTTTAGCTATGTGCGGATGATTCAATTTGCTCAGAAGAAGAGCTTCACGATTGAACATTTCTATCGCCTTGGCTTTTAACTGGTCGTTGGCGTTCTTTGGAATAACAGCTTCTTTGACGATTATCTGTTGTCCGGCTGAATCTTTTGCGGCATAAATCGCAGCCGAACCTCCGCACGCCACCAGTTCCACGATCTTAATTGCGCCGTTTCGGAGTTCGTCATCGGGCGCAAGGGGAACGAACAGAGTCGGTGAGAAGCGCGTGGAAAACTCTTCATCCCATAGACTGGTAAAACTTTGGAAATTGAGGTGTTTGATACCGGAGACGGTAGGAATTTCCAGCGCCACTTGATCCAGCGGAGGTTCGATCACCGCATGTGGTGCGTTTGTCACGATTGCGTAAATCAGTTTCTTCAAATCAAGCTGGTGGATTTCGTGCAGTTTGATGTGAAAGTTGACCGTTTCCGATCCGGAGTCCAGGAAGCTCAGAACGACCTGATTTGCTACAGGCAGACGGGCATAGCTTCTCGAGAAGACCACTTTGTTTAGTTTCGACCAGCTCCAGAAAAGTTGACCTGTTCCGTTCAGAAAATAAACAAATGGAAGTCTAATGCCAGTCTGTTTAAGCACGAAGTCCTTGCGCGAGACGCAAAAAACCAGTCCCACATAGGATAAGAAAAACATTGCGGCACTACCCATGCCTATCAACTCAAACGGCGATACGAGCGAACCTGACCAAATTTTCTGCATTGTTGAGACCGTGAAAAAGATAGCGAATAGAAGCAATCCCCAGGTAAACTTCAGCATTGAAAGGCAACCTTTGAGATATGGCGTCTTATGATCGATGCGGAAGACTCCGTTCTTATCGCCGGAAAGCAATGGAAGTTTTGCTGCATCTTTTGATTTATCCAATCTGCTCAAATTGCACCTTCATTTGTTTGAGACTGGAAAATCTTTTCGATTGGTCGAGTTTTGTCGCAGTTGAAACAATTTGGTCCATTCGCTCACTAACAGTGTTGACGACTTTTCGAGGACAAGATTCACTGATCGGTTCAGGATCGGTACCGGTCAGCAAAAAGTACAAAGTACATCCGAGGGCGTAGACATCGCTGGCCTCACCCAGAACGCCTTTGAACTGTTCTGGCGACATGTACGAATGTTTTCCGACGACTGTGTTGGTTTTATTGCGAGTTAATTCCTGTGCTGCGTCGAAGTCCAACAGCTTCACGCCACCGTCGGGTTCGAGCATAATGTTGTCCGGAGTGACGTCGCCGTGAATGATTGGTGGAGAAAGTTCATGCAAGTATGAAATGGTGTCACAAAGCGAAGCTCCGATTTTGGCGACTTCGATCTCTGTCGGAAGACCGTTTCTCTCAATTTGCTGTCTGAGAGTCAAGCCTTCAATGAATTCGATTGCAAGATAACCGCGCATGTCTTCGACAAAGAAGTCGTAAAGACGAATAATTCGAGGATGGTTGATGCGCCGCAAGATTGTTACTTCTTTGGTAAGGCTGTCTTTCGCCTTCTGCATTCCGCGTTCATTTGCCGGCAGAATAAATTCTTTTAGAACCACCTGCGGTGGCAGACCGATGAAGTCTGCGTGAGGCAAAACTGATGCGAGGTAGGCTGTACCCTGTCCTCCGCCGCTTAAAATGCGATCGATTTCGTAGCTGTCACTTAGAATTGTTCCTTCGGGGAGCAGTTGATCTTGTGTGCGCCGCGATTCAGATTTTGCGGTACTCAAATCTTTTAACCATAATTCCGTATAGGTGGCGATTGATTCGGACTTCGTAATTTTTGCATCTCCCTTAACTTCAGCATGGGGAGCCCATGTTCGCACGCAGTTGATGAGAGTCGTTGAGTCCATGTCGTCGCGGACGTCTTCCCAGAGAATCAGAATGTCCGATCTATCTTTAAACTTGAAGTACACGTAGTGAGGAAAGAAACTGAAAGCATTTTGACTGATTTCAACTTTCGCCAACCAGTCCCACGGCATGATCGCGTTAACGCGAGGCGACTTTATGTCTAGACCCTTTGCTTTGAGTTCGAGTTTTGTGCGTACAAAACCGCCAGCCGGAGCACCTAGCCAGTATGCAAATATCAACGCCGCACAGAGAATCACTGTCTGCACTTCCACGCAGTAACCAAACAACCATGAAAATATAATCCAGAAGAAAATCGATATGACTGTTGCGCTAAGATGGAACAAGACGGCCGATTCCAGATTGGCAGCGCCCTCTGGTGTAAGCACTGGATATTTCTCGACTTTGTCTAGTTCTGCTTTCATTTACTCGGAGATCAGGAATCAAGCGGATTTGCGACTATAAACTGATTCGATTTTTATACAATAGCAGAATCGCTATTTAATTCACCGAAGGTTTCCAATTCACAGCAGGGTATATTGGTTTGGTTCTTTGAAGGAACTCATCATAAGAGAGTTCAAATCGCGAAGCAGCAGAACAAGCAGGGCTTGTTGATTACAGGTGAGATGAGCGGAGCTTTCAGAGGATAGAAACTAAACGTATGGCTGTTCGCATCATCATCGTTGCATTGGTGTTGATTCTGTTCATTGGTGGAGGTGGCTTCTGGTACTGGACGACCACTCCGGAATATTCTCTCGATCAAATCAGGCAGTCGGTGGTTGAGCACAATGTTTCGAAATTTCTGATGTACTTCAGCACTGGTCAAGTTGCAGACTCTATGGTTAAAGACCTAATGGCGTCGCCTCTGCGTAAAACTCTTGGAGGCGAAGCCCTTGAGCGATTCAGTGGTATGGTGAGTGAAAGTACGATTCAGCACGAGGTGGCATCTGGTATCGCCAATGATATCAAGATACTAGTGGAAACAGGTAACTTCCGTGCGCCGGAAGGTGGCGCATCCGACAAAGTCTCTCTGGGAGCACTCGATGATCGCTTGGGCATTCGAACGCTTTCGTTGAAAAAATTGCAGGACATAAAGGTCAATGGCAATATCGCTACAGTTAGAATGATTTTGCATAGCGGTAAGTTCAATGTCGATTTCGACATGTTCGGTGAATTGGAAAACAAAGATGGTTACTGGCAAGCGACGCGCATCGTCAATATCGTTGAGTGTTTCCAAAAACTTTTTGACCTGGCTGATGGGAATTCTAAATCCTTTAGACTGCCGTCACGTGCGAATGGAATTCAGACCTCGTAAGAAGGGTTCGATCAGCCGAGTGTTACTGATGTCCGGCAGCGGACTGGTGTCGTTTCATGAAGCTTTCATAATGTGTTCTTGATAACAGGTTTCTTTTGGGGGGCGAATTTCGGTGCTCTAATCCCCGCAAACGCCCAGCGGTAGCCAAATGGATACGCTGAGGTTAAGTTCGAGCTCTGGAATTACGAACGTCATGAGAGTTTTGCAGGTGATCTGCTCGATCTGGCAGAAATCCCAAAATCGGGATAGCATTGCCACGTTTATTTCAGGGGTGACTCGACATGCGGAAGACTCTTACGACTAGCTTTTCCTTTCTTATTGCGGGTTTTATTTCTGTTTCGGCTGCGATGGCACAAAATACAGAAGTAAATGTCGCGGACGAAAACGCGACGACCAAGGCGACAAAGAATCCGGGAAGACCGCGCATTGGTCTCGCTCTCGGTGGTGGTGGCTCCCGCGGTGCGGCGCATGTCGGCGTTCTAAAAGTATTGAAGGAAGAAAACATTCCGATCGATCTAATTGCTGGAACCAGTATTGGTTCCGTGGTCGGTGGATATTATGCGGCTGGAACTCCTGTTGATGACATTGCAGAATTGTTTAAAAACGGCACGTTCACTAAAGAGTTTACGCCGATGCCATATCTGCGCATTGCTACCGAACCACTTGAGCTTTCTCTTCGACTGTTTGGCTACAAGCCCTACGACGGGCTCTATCGCGGATGGAAGTTTAGAGGTTATGTGAAAAAACACCTGGGTGAAAAGAGCATCGAACAGCTCAATATTCCATACGGCGCTGTTGTGACTGATGTAGTCACCGGTGAAAGTTGCAGGTTGACCTCGGGCGATATCGCGCTTGCTATGCAAGCCAGTACCGCCGTGCCGGGACTCAAGAAACCAGTTCAAATCGGCGAAAAGCTTTATTGTGATGGTGGATTGATCAACAACGTTCCTGTGAGCCATGTCAAAGAAATGGGCGCCGACTTTGTGATCGCTGTCGATATCGATGAGGAAATGAAAGACACGCCACTCAAGACATTTCGTGGTCTTGGCTCCATGGCGCGGCAAGCACTGAAGATTCAATTGCATGCTTTTGATACTCCGAACGCCAAAACTGCTGACGTTTACATTCATCCTGATACCACCGGGATTCACCTTGTTTCCTTCAACAAGAAAGATGGACAAGCTGGAATCGATGCCGGAATAGCAGCCGCTCGCGCAGCCATGCCGGAGCTGAAAAGAAAGCTCGCTTCGATGGGATTGACTTGCGAACGAAGTTCTAAACAGCCACTATAGGTAGTGGCAAAAGAAGCAGAACTAAAAGGTTGATTCGCTGACTGCGAGTCAGCGTTTGTTTCCAGAACCCAGAAAAGGAAGCCCTCTGGTGAAGTAGAGCGAGGCTTCGGTGAAGTTTAACGTGCCGAGTTCCTTGGTTCCACGACCGCAGTATGCCAGTCCTAAATTTTGCTTTGTGATCTGATTAGTTGGATCTATTTTGTGGGCTTCTTCCAACTTTGCTATCGCCAACTGAAAGTTCAACGCCTTCATTGCTTCGAGAGCTTCATTGTTCAGTTTGATTACAGGGTCTAATGTATTGCTTTGATGCACTTTGAACAGGTGTTTAAGCATCACAGATTGGTCGAGCTTATAGAGGGCAAGTAGCGTGTTCACATCTCTTGCCGAGATTTGACGTACCTTTTCGTCGTCGAAGGTGCAAGAAAACATGATATCCGTAGACCGGTCGCTATGCCCGATAATGCCCAGCGCATGCCCGACTTCATGCAGTGCGACGTGACGCATAAGTTTGTCTGGAATGGTGGCACGAAAGACGTTACGCGGTGGAACAGTGATAATCGTCATCTCCGCGCGCTTTATTCTGTCTGAATTTATCGACAGAAGAGTGGCACCCAGACCAGCCTCCCCGCATGCTGTCCCCAAAATTTTCTTTAGCTCAGTCGCGTTATCCGTCCACTTGCAGACGACTTGTGCTTGATTGGGATCAGAGACAAACCGACAAGAGATTGTAGAAGGACACACTTCTCTCCATTCAACCCATGCTTTCCGCACAATTTCAGAGTACTCTGGTTTGAAGCCTGTTGCACTGGAGGACTGTTCAATATAGACACTAATGGGCATACCTCGCTTGTCCCAGCGAGCCAATCCAGTCTTCTTAAGCTCGGAAATATAGTCTTCCACTTGGTTGATCTAAACACCTGAAGGGCAGCTCTTTTCGGCAACACGGATTCCGATTTGCTGTTCAGCATTTTATGGATAAACCATTCTTTTTATCTACGGTACCACGAGATCACGATGTCTGCCACTAATAATATGGGGCACCTTTCATCAGGAGTTCGAGCGAAACGTTGAGATTGATCGGAACGAATCGCAGCACGAATCGAATTCTAGCTAGGCTATAATTATTATCCGAGCGGCATCATCGGACTCTTGATACCAGTGTTCGAATAGAGCTGAATAACATTTCGCTCGGAGGGCTGGACCGTTTTATACGAAGCGAACATTCCAGTCGGTTCGATCGAAAATTTCGCAAAGGTGCCTAGTAATGCTTGTTCTCGGCGAAGCAGATAGCAGAGCATGATTTGTTGTGAATAATCAAAGTTAGACAAGATTCGAATTGCTGAGAAGAGTTGCGATAACGAGCAATTGAAAAAAGGCGGATCACAGAAGATAACGTCGAACTGTTCTTTGATTCTCGTTGGTTTGTAGAGATTCCATAATTTAAATCCTGGAAGAAGTTTTTCGAATCGAGTATCGATGTCTAGAGCGCAGACCTTTCTTGTAGGTCTCGCACGCTCTTGGAGCATCTGCGCAAGAGTTGGCGCGCACAGAATACATGGGTTCTGGAATGGCTCGAGCAGATCGCAAAATTTCTTTAGCGTGTCTTCGCTAAAAAAATACTGTTCGTTCTCGTGAAGTTCTTGCATCTGACTAAGGCGCTTTTGTCCAGTTGATGCTTACGAGAGTACCGTTGTTTTCGCGAGTTCTTCTGCAGGTCAGATATAGTGTTTGCTTACCTTGGACTGCGTTCAAGATGTACATCTCTCCGGATTTGTTTAGCTCCGCGAGGGCTTTTGCTGAAGGTACTCGCACATTCCAATTGGTGCGTTTGCAGGCGGCATTGTAGAAGTCGAAAACAGTTTTGGGTTGGTCGCTTGTGATTAGCATTGCCCCGGCTGTCGGCTTGCCTTTGGTTGAATGAGAAAAGCTTTTGCTCACCAGATTGCTCGTGTAAACGGGCAAAGGAAAATTCGTCGGCCAGGTGTCTGAGATGGCAACGTGATATGTCTCACTTAGTAGCTTGTTGATACTTTCCTTTGATTTATACGCTTCGATGTTCTTCAACACTTCCGGGCTGGAATTGTCATATTTTTGTGCCACCGCAGGTGATGCTGCAAAACAGAGCATTATGCATATCAGTAATTGTCGGCGCACGTTTCTTGATCTCCTGAATTTTAGAGAAGGCTGGGGATTGCAATGCCTAGCGAGTAAATCTCAGTCCAACGCTTTACACGCAGATTGCCCAGGCAAGAATTGTAGCCGCTTCCTGGTGTCCAATACACATCTTTATCCCAAAGCCCCCAGCCGATAGGCATACCTGGCACCAGTAGGCACTTAGGAAGGGGTTGTGCAGAAGCCTTATTGATCAACGCCGCTGGGCAGTCGGCATCGTCTACCAGTTTCATTTCGGTGCCATCGGGTTCTTCGCCCTGCTTGAACAGCAACCATGGGGCTTTGACTAATGCCAGATACTTCGGCATTATCTCTAAAGATTCGCCATCAGCGCTGAACATGTAATACTCTTTTTGACCGGCCAACAAATACAGAATCGTTAGTGGATTGTCGAGGCAATCGTGCAAATTGTCGATTGTTATAACTTTGCCGACTTTACCTATCATCTCGTTGGCTCTGTTAACCAGATACGCTTCGACTTTTTCGTTATCCTCGTCTGGAATTCCGAAAATGATCTGGTCGAGCGTGCGAGCAATTACATCCCCGCCGACTTCAACGGTTCCAGCCTCCACAAATAAACAAAACGCGCCGCCTAAGGGCATTCTGGGGCCCTTCTGTTCGTCCAGTTTGTATTCGTATTTTTGCGGATCGCCGAACTCCACTTTTTTCGTTGGACCGAGTGGGAAGAAATACCAGTGCGTATACATGTCGTCCAATTTGATTCTCACAAACGAGTGGGGGATCGACATTCTGAAATTTTGTCCAGGATTGGATAAGACCCAGGAAGTCGCTTTTTGACCAGCAACGTTCTTGGATTTCGCTTCCGCTACTCCTTCTCCGGAAAATGCATTGGGGATTGGTTTCTCCCATCCGTCTAATGGTTTTGCTTTCAAGGTGTTATTTGCAAACTCAGTGCCAGACACCATATGTGGTGTCTCGTCATATACAAACGGAACCTGCCAGAAGTTTCTGTCTGCTAACTTGATCGGTTTGTAACCGCTCAAGAAGTACAGGTCCTGTGCACCCGCCGGCACATTTTTTCTTGACGATTTTCTGACCAGGTCAGGCATCTGAAAGTTTGGTGGCAAAGTGTATTCTGGTGGCGCTACAGTGACATTACTCTCGCGACCTCGATCTAAAAATGACGTTTGCCAGTTGGGACCGCGTAAGGCTTTTGTTGTGACATCGGTGCCAAGCATACGCACTGAATTTTTTGTCGATAGCTCATCGAAGAGTTTATACTGTCTGTCTTTTTCGTTAAGCGCGTCAGCCAGCCGATTGCTGATGGATTGCGCTCCGTCGAACGCTTTTTGCGCGTTCTCTTTGCCGCTTCCTCCGAATCCCTCTCGATCGGCTGCTTCTGCATTGATACCAATTTGCAAGGCTTTAGCCCATACACGATTGATGCGGTGCATGTTTATTTCTTTGAGTTCTGACAAACCGTTTGTCAAACTTGCGAGTAGATCCTCACCATCTGTAATGTCATTAGCGACGTCTGCAAAAATGATTTCGTTCGGCGTCGGGCGAAGGGCGACGCTCACTTCATCAGCAACTTTTTTGCCGACGTTGAGCATTCCTGCGTCGGTTGCGTTTTTGGTTTCATTTTGGCCGCCCATGTACATGGTTAACACAAAGAAGCCAATGCCAATCATCATGAGGACAAGGGCGAGCACCACGCCAAATGCGAGGGAGCCGCGAGATCGTTTTTTCATGGTAGTGATCATCAGGATTGGGTCTCCAAAATTTTATCGAGCCACGATCGGTTCTGTCGCTTGTGCCATGAACACGTAACTTCCGCCGACTATAGGAACCGGAATCGGCAGACTAATTTGCATTTTTGTTTTGCATGAAACTATGTTTTTCGGATCGTAATCGACACTTTGCAGTGTTAGGCTGGTGATGAAACCTGAAGGTTTGCTGTCCTGCAATGCGTTTCTGGCGGCGGCGACAGCCTTTGGCAGCGTCGATTGACTGGCTGCAGCTCGCGCGGCGTTTTTCGCGGCAGCATCATTAATTCCGTTTGCGAGCACCATGACGATAAGATCGATCAGAGCCATCGCAATTATGATAATTATGGTGCCGACGCCGACTGCCTGAATCATCAGGGACCCTTGTTTTCGTCGTCTGAATTTTCGCGGATTAACCGGCATTGTCCGGATCCTCCATCGGTCGCTCAGAGACTGTATTCAACGGCACTGGAGTATTCAGCGCAGGAATTTTCAAGATTGGAAACGGCACGAAGATGAATGGATTGCATACGACAGTGGTTTTGACGATCACATATTTTGCTGTTGTCGATCCCTCTCCACCAACACCATCTCGATAACTAACTTCTGTCGTGGGGCGAGCCGCGACGTTGACGAATTTTCCGAGACCACTCTCGTGCCACTCCTCGGGAATTCCCTTCTTCACCATGACGTTGGCGTCTTGGGCTTGTTCTGCCGGAATAAGTGACGCCTCGTGTACCTGATTGTTGTTGAGCACTTTGATCACGCCGTATGCAAAACACACGGATACAAGGTCTAGGAGCGGAAAGAAGAAAAGAATAAGCAAGACAAAAAGGGCTGGACCGAATTCCGCCATTTGCGCGCCTTGACGCCCACGCTTTTGCCGCGACTTCTCGTTTTTATTCGGTGACAGTTGTGACGGTCGCTCGTAACTGCGAATCATATTGATTACACTGTGAAAGTAGTACCGACGAACGTTTTCCTAGTATCGCACACAGTATACTGGAATCGGTGGACATGTTGAACACCGCAACTACCAGTCAAGGACCAGTTGATGAGCTCCGAGAAAGACCAGGACTCCTACAAACAGCCTAATTACATGGACCATCTTAAACGCGTGAGGCAAGTGAAGCGCACGCTCGATGTCAACGCGCCGGATTTTACGTCGAAACAGTTACCCGGCGAGCGGTTGCACGTTTCTCACGAGTCGATTAAGGACCAGGCTGTATCGCGGAAGACCAGACGGCCAGCCGAGGACTATGCAGTCGGAGCGGGCTTGTTTGGTGCGGAGTCGCAGGCTGAGAGCACAGCTCCTCCGCAAGCGGAAACGCAACGTCCTGCAGCAGAGATTGCACCATCAAACAAACCCGAGCAACCGGCGCGGCCAAAACATGTGGTAGCACCGACGCTGCTGGAAAAAACAGCTCCACCGGGGCTGGGTGAATTATCGGTGGCACCGAAGTCGCAGGTGAGCGGGGCTGAAAATTCCGCAAAATCGGCTGAGGGAAAATTCGCGGAAGCTCCATCGGAAAGTTCGTCGAAAGGTCTGCTTGATTCGGCTGATAAACCAAGAATCGCGGCTGTTAAAAACGATTTTGGCGATGGGCTTGGTGCCCCTAAGAAAAAAGGACGGGCGACGCAGTTTGTTGCGAAGACTCTTTTAGATCATAACGCTATCCTGAAAGCGCAAGCGTTGAGGCAGAAGGCGCGCGTAGAGCAAGAAATTTCTCTAAGACAACAACAACCTGTCAAAATAATCGAGCCTATTAAGGCGCGGAAAGAAGTGCGTTCATGCCCGTTTTCATGGACTGAAGATTCTTCGACCGAACGCTTTAAGCACTGCAGCAAGTGTCAAAGCACGATTTATAACTTAGACGGAATGGAGTTTTCGGACGCTGAAAATCTAATCTTTAAGCGTGAGAACCGGAAAAAGTTTGTTCTGTTTAAACGACCGGACGGAAAGTTTATGACGTCCGATTGTCCATTTGAGCAAAAGCGAAAGCAACAGATAATCGGCATCGTCGCAATTTGCATATGCGTTGTAGCTTGTATTGCAGGTTTCCTGATCTTAATGCCGCCGTCGACGCCAGGCGTCAATAACAGTACTTGGGGAGAACCCGCACCATCTACGGTTACAACCCAATCATGGTCTGTCGATGAGCCGACAAAAAGTTCGACACCGACGAAATCTTCAGGCACTAAATCTAGTGGCACGTCGCAGCACTATGAGGCTGGTGATGCATTACCGACAGAACCTGCGAGTGGTGTGAGCACGAATAAACCGGTGCAAAAGCCTGTTAGTCCGTCAGAGGAGCAGGGCGATTTCTGGGAGTTTTCCGGACAATAGTTCGTCGAATCTCAAGTTCAAAATTACTCGGTCGTGATTTATGATTTGTCTTTGACTGCGGCTGGGACTGAGCGGAAGCTGATGGCCATTCGATTGTATGCATTCATTACTCCAACTGCAATAGTCAGATTAACAAGCTCCTTTTCGGAGAAATGAGTTTTCGCCGCTTCATACTCGGCATCAGGAACACCTGTCTGAGACACATTAGTCACCGTTTCACACCAGGCAAGTGCAGCTCGTTCTTGTTCAGAAAATAGCTGAGTAGCCTCCCGCCAAACAGGCAAAAGCGTGAGCTTCTCATGGGACATACCACTCTTCACAAGATCGCGAGAGTGCATATCGATGCAATAGGCGCAGCCGTTAATTTGTGACACGCGCAAGTAGACGAGATTCAGAACTCCGTACCGCAGGCCGGAGTGCGCTACGTAGTTGTGTAAATCTGCAAGTGCTTTCACTCCGTCCGGTGCGATTGTCGAATAGTCTAGGCGTTGTTGGGTCATTGCTGTACACCTTATAAGTTATTTCCAGTGCGAGTTCCGAATCTCTCTGCACATATTCCAGGGTTTAAAATTCGGATCTTTATCTGCGATTACGTCAGAATTCATGGTGCCAAAAGTAGTACCAGGTTTGTGTTTGAATCCATCGTAGAACGCTTGGATAATTTCCTCTTTGAAGTTGTCTGGTCTTGGAAATAGAGTTGTTATTCGCTCAATCTCCACTTTGTCATAGTCGTCATATTTTAAACCTATAACGTCCATCTCTACACCTGCCGTCACGAGAGCTATGTTCGGATGCATGAACTCTGGGATTCCAGTTGTCGTGTGTAGTGCGATTGATGTCCATACAAGATCAATTTCTTGTTGTGCAATATTTTGGCTGCGAAGAAAATCCGCTGCTGCATTTGCTCCGTCTACTTCGAAGCGGAGATCGTTGCTCATGAAGTCTTTCATCAAACCAAGGTCATGAAACATTGCGCCTGCATATAGCAGTTCATCATCAAATTTGAGTCCGCGGCGTTTGCCTGCCGATGCAGCAAACATATAAACTCGACTGGAGTGGTTGTATAACAGATCCGATTCAGTTTCTCGAATAAACTCGGTGATCTCTCGCGCGAGTTTTGTGTCTGGTATTTGCACCTCTTGTAGCGTATTCATCGTAACCTCCCAATGTTCGTTGCCGTTGCATGTCTCAATTCTAGGGAAAATGCTATGCTGGCAGCAATAGACGTTAAACGACGATTTCGGACAAATGGAGGTGAAATCGGACATGGGTAAGTTAAAGTCTAGGATCGTTGCAGTACTGGCACTTCCGGGTGTTCAATTGCTTGATGTTTGCGGACCGTTAGATGTTTTTGCCGAGGCTAACGAGCAAATCGGGCGGCACATCTATACGTTGACAGTGATTAGTACGGATAGAAAGGCCGGGCCAATTAGGAGCTCCTCCGGCATTCGAATCGTTGCCGACTACACGATGCGAGACGATATGGATTCTATTGATACGCTCCTCGTTGCTGGGTGTCCTGATTTGCCGGACCGATTGCTGGACGAAAAACTGATGGAGTGGTTGCGTGCGACTGCGCCCAAAGCGCGTCGATTCGGATCCGTATGCTCCGGCGCATTGATTCTTGCGCAAGCGGGATTGCTGGACGGGAAGCGGGTCACAACGCACTGGGCTGTAGCAAGACGTTTGCAATTGATGTATCCGAAAGTCGCTGTGGAGCCTGATGCGATTCACCTACGAGACGGCAAGCTTCGCACCGCTGCTGGTGTCACGGCGGGAATCGATTTAGCTCTCGCACTAGTGGAGGAAGATCTCGGCCGCGACATAGCCATGGCTGTTGCGGATAAACTTGTTATGTACTTCAAGCGTCGAGGTGGGCAACTTCAATTTAGCCGTAAAGGCGAAATTAAGCCGGCGGGACAATCGTCATTGCAAGAGGTTCAACGATACATCGCCGCCAACCCCAAAGAGGACCTCACCGTCGCCAAATTGTCCGAACGACTCGGCTTGAGCGAGCGACACTTCGCGAGATTATTCCGTAACGAAGTCGGCGTTACACCAGCCGTATGGGTCGAACAAGTGCGAATACAAGAAGCAAGGCGTCTACTGGAAAACAACATGACACCAAAACAAGTTGCTACCGAATGCGGTTTCGCCGATCCAGACACACTGCGCCGGGCTTTTGTTAGACAAGTCGGAGTAACTCCGGCAAGCTACCAGAAAAATTTCCGCTAGTGG
>JBGAHZ010000100.1:0-14812 GCA_044225915.1 Obscuribacteraceae bacterium (SeqCode) | reverse complement strand
GTTTGCCGAAAGTGCGGCGGAGTCGTCATCATCTTGAGCCAACGCGGGAAATTGGACCTGATGAAATAGTACGTAGCACGTCACGAGTAACCATTTTCGGGGAACGGTAATTTGCATCTTTTTTGAGTCTCGTAAACTAGCTGGAATAAAACGGTACATTAGCATGAGATTACTCTGCGGTGTCGCATTGAGATTGTCTATAATTGTTGGCTTGAAATTCGATTGAAGCGAGGTGCTGCATGCGCAATGGTGTTTTGAAACGGGCGACGGCATTTTTGGATGGTTGGTTGGATTATCGATATCGCCGACTTGAAATTCCTGGGTTTGTCGTGGCGATTGCGCACGAGGGCGAGTTGGTTTTTCAGAAAGCGTGTGGCTATGCCAATCTTGAAAGGCAGGTGCCGATGACTACGGAGCATCTCTTCAGGATCGCGTCGCATTCGAAAACTTTTGCGGCGACCTGTGTGATGCAGTTGGCAGAAGAGAATTTGCTCAACATTGATGAGCCGATTGCGAAGTATGTGAAATGGTTGGAACAGCATTCGGACAAGCGCTTCTCGCGGATAACGGCTCGGCAGCTCATGTGTCATAGTGCTGGTGTGATTCGTGATGGCGAGGATTGCAGTTATTGGTCGATGTTGGGATCGTTTCCGAGTGACGAAGAATTCAAAAAACAAATTCTTGAAACTGATTTGGTTTTGCAATCGAATTTGAAAATGAAGTATTCGAACTATGGGTACTCGTTGCTTGGATGTCTTGTAGAAGCTGTCTCCGGGCTTCCGTTCAATGAGTATGCGCAGAAGAAAATAATTCAGCCGTTGAAACTTAGTGCAACGGGACCGGAATTTGACGAGCGGATTTTGCCGTTTATCGTTACCGGATATTCGCGTAAGGAAAATGGAAAGCGATTGCCGCTAGACGAACGTACAAGTACAAACGCGATGTCTGCGGCGACTGGCTTCTACTCTAATGCTGCTGACATGGCGAAATATTTTCATGCGCACTTTGTCGGATCTGGAAAACTGCTTAACGATGAATCGAAGCGAGAAATGCAACGCACTCAATGGCGTGTTGAGCACGGTGACAATGAAGAATATGGTCTGGGACTTGATGTTGAGTATCAAGGAAATCGCAGGCTATTCGGGCATGGTGGCGGCTTTCCGGGACAACGGACGAAGACTTGTTGTGATCCGGAGCAGCGATTGGTCGTGATAGTTTTGACTAATTCGATTGATGGTGAATCACGCTCGATGGCAAAAGGAATTTATGCTGTCCTCGATCATTTTGAAAAGAGTGCTGAGGTTGCGGATAGCGCGACCATTGATGAGCTGAGGCGTTTCGAAGGTTCGTTTCGCGGGTTGTGGAACGATGTGAGTATCGTCGAGAATGGAAGAAATCTCATTGCCGTAAATCCGGACTGCTGGTTTCCATTCGGACATGACGCTCAACCGCAGATTCTTGAGCGAGTTGATGAGCGTACGCTCAAAATTGTGCGAACGAATGGATATGGCAATTTGCACGAACTAGCTCACTATAACTTCGAACCGGATGGAACTGCCAAATCAATTCGAATGGGTGGTTCAGATAAATGGATTGAGAGCGAGTATCAACGAGTTCTTGATAGATTGAACAAGGATATGTTGCCTGTCTAGTTTCAGAACATTCGACGTTTTTCTCTACTTCATTGCCGAGGGATGTTGCTATGGCAAAAGAGACGTTCAAGCTATATCCTGGAATGAATGGGTGGTTGTTAATCTTTCCAATTTCGTTTCTTCTGCTCTGGATGGTGATTCCGAAAAAAGTTGTTGCAGCAGATTCCCGAAGTAAAACTGAAGTTTTTCATTCAGATAAACTAGCAACAAAATTGGCAGTAAACGAAGCGGGCTTCTCATCAACGGTGCCTCCCACATATCGTTACAAGGATAGTTCGAGTAATTCTTCGGCGCCATCGTTTGATCTGGTCTCAGAATCGGCAAACCAGAGGGTTACTTGTATGATTCGTGACGGCATGAATCCGATCGACTCGATCGCACAGTTTTCGAGCAAGTCGCCTCGCGGAGGGCCTATCGCTCAGGCTGTTGTTGATAAAGGCGAGCAAGTATTTCATGGTCGAAAATTGAAGTGGATATTGTGTCGGCTTACACGATCAGAGCAGGGTAAGTCTCGCGATGAGGATGTGCTCATTGCCAGCTTTCCCGCGGTCAAGAAGGGGAAATCAGTGCTAGTCGTTGGAAGGGCACTAGCTAACAATTTGTGCAAGTATAACTACAAGACCACTCTTTTTATTTTGGATGAAATCTTCCAGCCAATTGATTGAGCATCCACTGTAAACTTTTTCCATTCGAAGATGCTCAACCGAAGTGCTGGCGTGCGCATGAATAGCCCGGAAACCCAAAGAAGTACTCGTATCTGCGAGTTCAAACTTTGTGCTAATAATAGTTGAAGCGGCTCGTTTTCATTGTTGTACTGAACGCTAGTTGAGGTGGTCTCATGTCGAAATCGGAGTTCAGAAGAGTGAACGCTGATGCGAAAATGCGTGAGCTGTCTGATAGCCTTCCTGAGATGCGTAGTTTGAGTTTGGAAGGTTCCGAAATTACTAATGCGACGCTTGAGCTCATTGCTGCGAATTGCTTCGAATTGAAAGAGCTGAGCATGACCGATACCATGATCACGGATCAGGGTCTGCAGTACATTGGCAAATTGCCTTCGTTAAATTGGCTCAGTATCGATAATAAGCTGGCGACGGATCAGGGGCTTCGCCGGATCGTCACGCTACCGGCGTTGAAGGGACTTCATCTGATCGACACCGACATAACCGAAGCGGGATTCGCGATGCTTGGTCAGCTTAATGGGCTCGCATACCTGGAAGTGGTGACTAAACAAGACTTGGGAATCGATGGTCTTCGCAGCTTGACCGACAAAGAAGGGCTTGAATACTTGCGATTGAGCGCAGTCAAAATCGGAGAAGACAAGTTTTCTCAGTTGGTTCTCGGAAAGTATCTACGATCGTTTACTTTCGAAATGCCCTTGGTTAGCGAGATAGGGCTTAACGAGCTAAACAAAAAATTTCCGGCATGCCACATACTCCGCTATCGCTTCCAACGGACGGAGTACGAATCATCGTACGAAGAGACGATGAAACTTGCGATCGCTCGTTCTCCCGCGCCTACGAAGCGAGTCGCGGGCACAGAAAAATATCTGCACACCGATTTGCGCACGCATGCGAAACTCCCGTACGATGACGGAAGGCAAGCGACAAACAAATTGTCTCCGGCAGAGGTTGCCATGCTTATTGAGCGAGGATTGTTGGATCCAAGCTTCGCTAAATACGATGGTGCCCTACGTTCATTGAGAAAGAATGCTTAGTGAGATTTCTTCGGAATAAGTTTTCCATTTACCTCGCTCGTGGCATGGAATTCAGATGGCATCGGCTTTGTGGTGCCTGGAGAATATAGATCGTCGCCGTACTTAGCTACAGCCGGCGGCTGTGTCTTTCGGTGTTGCGGTTTCAGCGTGCGAGGTGAGGCTGAGTGGCTGCGTCTGATCACCTGAGCTGGTGCCATCATTTTTGCGGACACGTGATTTGTGGCAGACCTGGCTGTAACAGCTGGTTTTGCTTGTTGCGGTATGGCTGCTGCTTTTGCTGGTTGTCCGAATTGTTGAGAATAAGCTACCGCTGGTTGTTGCACTGGTACCGCTGGTGGTGTCCGGTTAATTTGCGCGCTGACCGCGGAAGTTGTTGGTGCTTGTGCGAGAAAAGCTGGATTGAAACCGATCATGGTGCTGGCGTTTGGCACTGCGCCTTGAGTTACTGAGGTGGTTTGAACTGATGGCGGCGAGGACGGTCTGCGACGACCCGTCGGTTCCTCAAGGCGATAGTAGTTGTCTGAAAAATTGAAACGTTGTGATGGTGGAGGCTGGTCGCCTCGAGCGTGTGCGGAGGCGGCGATTAGGGTGTTTGAAACGCACATTGCAGTAGCTGCAATAAATAGAATCTGTTTATTCATAGTTGTGAACCTGCGAGGAACTGTCGTCCGAAAACCTTGGGTTCGCGGACAGCTAGAAATGAGGGTGAATGTCTAATTTACGAAATTACTTTGCTAAACGTAAGTGGAAATTTTCGAAATGACTTCGTGCACACCCTACTCAAAGCGGGAGAAATTACTTTGACAAAACCTCTAAGGAAGATCACTCTTCACTTGAAACTGCGCTCAAGTCCTCGTCGTTTGGTCGTTTCGTTATTTCGCCAAGATGGTAGCGAGGTCTTTGTCTGCCGTATCAATTTGTTTGATACCGTATGTCTCTATCAATTTATTCAAAACGTTCGGCGTGACGAATGCGGGAAGCGCTGGGCCAAGACGAATATCTTTGACTCCGAGAAACAGCAGTGTGAGCAGGACTGCAACTGCCTTTTGTTCAAACCACGAAATAATCATGGATAGTGGCAGTTCATTTACACGGCAGCCAAATGCATCGGCCAGTGCCATTGCAATTTTGATTGCGGAGAAGGCATCGTTGCATTGACCGATATCGAGCAGTCTCGGAATTCCACCGATGTCGCCGAATTCTTCCATATTGAAGCGATACTTTCCGCAGCCGAGGGTGAGAATCACGCAGTCATCCGGCACTTTGTCCGCGATGTCGGTGAAGTAGTTGCGAGCATATTCGGCACCATCGCAGCCACCAATCAAGAAGAAATGCCTGATCTTACCTGCCTTCACTGCATCGATTACTTTGTCTGCCACTGAAAGAACAGCGTTTCGGCCGAAGCCAATTGTAATTGTCTTGTTCTCTTGATCTTCAGCGTAACCTGGGCAGGCAAGCGCAGTTTCGATGATTGGAGTGAAGTCGTAGTCGCGAACTTTTTTGACGTCTTCGAAACCGACCACGTCCATCGTGAAGAGACGATTCTTATATGCCTCTGCTGGTGGTTTTAAACAGTTTGTGGTCATCAATATTGCGCCGGGGAAATTTGCAAACTCAGTGGTTTGATTCTGCCAAGCACCACCGAAATTACCGATCAGGTGCTTGTATTCCTTCAGTTTCGGATACGCCAATGCGGGTAATAGCTCACCGTGGGTGTAGACATTTATATTCTTTCCTTCAGTCGCCTTGAGCACCGCATGCAGTGAATTGAGGTCGTGACCTGAGACGAGAATGCACTTACCTGCAACAGGAGTTGTTCTTGCTTGAGTTGGTTCTGGGTGACCAAAAGTTTCTGTATGCGCCTGATCTAGCAGTTCCATCACGCGGAAATTAATTTGGCCTGCCTTGAGCGCATATTCCAACAGCTTGTCGATTGTCTGATCTTTTGACGCGAGGTAGCTCAGTGCATCATGCACGAAGGCGAAGATTTTTTCGTCCGTGTAGCCGAGCAAGAGGGCGTGATGTGCGTATGCAGCAAGACCTTTAACGCCGTAGGTAACGAGTTCCTGCAAGCTAACGAGGTCTTCGTTGGTCGCAATTCGTTTTAAAATCGACAGAGAGGCACCAAACGAAACTATCTCTTCTGTTGTGTCTGGGCACTGCCATTGTGCCGGACCCGTAAGTTGGCTCGGAGCCTTGCCGGCTTTTAGGCAAGCCTCTTCGTACATTCTCTTAGCCTCGGACAGATTACAAGTCATGCCTTTTATGTATTGCACATGCTCGCTGAGATCGAAATTCACATTTGTGAGGGTCATGAATAATGCCTCGAGCACCTTCGCATCTAATTCCGGACTGGATGCGCCGAACTCTCTTGCTTTGTGCGCATACTGGGAAATTCCTTTCGCCACGTGGATCATCACGTCTTGCAAGATTGCAGTTTCCGGTGTTTTGCCACAGACGCCCATAGTGGTGCATCCACTTCCTTGAGAAGTTTGCTCACACTGATAACAGAACATAGACATAGCTGATCCTCCGACTTGCACAGTAATTACTATGTCAGTTCAGAGTGTGAATCTTCCTCGTCCCTAAGGATGATTCTTGCAGCCGTTATTTCTCCACGCGGCAACAGGGAACTCTCTTCCGTCCCGTTCACGTGGGCCGAATGTATGCGGTTTTACGATCGTCTTACTCTGTATGGAAACGCTAAAGGCTATCGATTAACGTGATGGTCGAACCGATCTGGAAGCCAGATATAGAAGGTTGAACCTTGGCCGACGACTGATTCAAACCAAATGCGACCATTGTGTTGTTCTACGATCTTTTTACAGATTGCCAGCCCCATGCCGGTTGCGGAGGCCTCCGGACCGCCTTCCAATCGATGGAACAACGTGAACACTTCGTTGGAGCGCACCATATCGATTCCCTGTCCGTTGTCTTTGACACTGAAAGTCCAGCCGTCGTTTTCAGGTATGGCATCGATCTCGACGCGAGGAGGCGCGCTGCTTCTGTACATGAACGAGTTTCTGATCAGTTCTTTGAACAAATAGATCATCTGTTGTTTGTTGCCCTGGATTGTGGGCATTTGACCATGCACAACTTCATTGTCCGCGATCAAATCGGACAATTCGCTAATTGCCGTCTCTACTGCATTGCCGATGAATACTGACTCTCGGTCGATGTATGGTCTGCTAATGCGCGCGTAGTCCCACAGATCATCGATCATTCTGGCTGTCAGTTGCGTTGATGTCGTGATTTTGTCGATGAAATCGTTTGCGTCGTCACCAAGCCGATCTTTGTAGCGAACGGCAAGCAAATTACAATATCGAGAGATGGTGGAAATCGGTGATTGCAATTCGTGAGAAACGACATATGCCAGGCGTTGCAGCTCTTCATTGGTATCTGAAACCTGCTTTTGGTGCGCCGCTTGTACTTCTTCTGCTTTCTTTCGTTCTGTCAGATCGCGAGTCACTTTTGCAAAGCCTATCAACTTG
The DNA here is from genome assembly GCA_044225915.1 of Obscuribacteraceae bacterium (SeqCode). Taxonomy (GTDB): domain Bacteria; phylum Cyanobacteriota; class Vampirovibrionia; order Obscuribacterales; family Obscuribacteraceae; genus JADYXR01. The sequence continues at coordinate 7,955 of JBGAHZ010000100.1, read as the reverse complement.
CCATCGGTGTACAGCGCGGTGATCACTACGTTTGCCCAAAAGGTTGTCCCATCCTTGCGGATGCGCGTGCCTTCTTCCTCGTAGCGACCATTCTGAATGGCCATTTTAAGTTCATAACCAGGATGGTCTGAGGTTTTTGCTTCTTCGGTGTAGAAAGTAGAAAAATGCTGTCCGATGATTTCGTCGGCGCTATAGCCTTTGATTCGCTGAGCGCCTTCGTTCCAGGTCATCACGTGACCTGTGGGGCTGAGCACGAAAATGGCGTAATCTTTTACGGAACTTACAAGCAAGCGAAAAATATCGCCTTCAACGATTCTTGCTGAATCGAGACTTTGAACTTTGTTGGTCGATTTAACCGGTTCCAATGATGCATCCTTAGCTTTATCTTGAGCTGCCAATCTCTGGGGAGTCTGCATCCTGAAACCATACCTGAAAGAGGGCACCAATCCTGGTGGCGGCGAGCATATTGCGAGCCTCTAGCCTATATAGCTTTTTCATGCAAATCGATGCCGAAGCAAAACTTCGAAAAACTCTCGGATCGAATCTTCTCGTTGGTGGAAGTCACCATACTAGTCAGTAAATAACATAATACCGGTCTATAGACCATATAGAGAGCCGCTGAAACTTTAGTTGAACGTATTTAATCACTAGCTGCAGTCGAGTAAAAAAGAACCGCCGGAAAAATTTCCGACGGTTCAATAGATTAGCTAAGTCTTTATGACTCGAGCAGATTCTTACGTGAGGATCTTCGCTACAACACCGGCGCCGACGGTTCTGCCGCCTTCGCGGATTGCGAATCTCATACCTTGCTCAACTGCAACTGGTTGAATCAGTTCAACAACCATGTTGACGTTGTCGCCAGGCATAACCATTTCAACGCCTTCTGGAAGGGTGATTGAACCGGTTACGTCAGTCGTTCTGATGTAGAACTGTGGTCTGTAACCAGGGAAGAATGGGGTGTGACGACCGCCTTCTTCTTTGGACAGAACGTATACTTCTGCATCGAACTTGGTGTGAGCTTTGATGGAACCTGGCTTGGCGATAACTTGACCGCGCTCGATCATGGTCTTATCGATACCACGAAGGAGTACGCCTACGTTGTCTCCAGCGATACCAGAGTCCAGGGTCTTTTGATACATTTCAACGCCGGTTACGGTCGTCTTACGTGTGTCGCCGAGACCGATGATTTCTACTTCTTCGCCGACTTTGACTTGACCGCTCTCAATACGACCGGTAGCAACGGTACCACGGCCGGTGATTGAGAAGACGTCTTCTACAGCGAGAAGGAACGGCTTGTCGATGTCACGTTCTGGAGTTGGGATGTAGGCATCAACTTGTTTTACGAGTTCGTGAATAGCTGCAACTGCAGATGCTTCACCTTCGAGAGCCTTCAAGCCGGAACCACGGATGAACGGAATGTCATCGCCTGGATATTCGTACTTGGAGAGCAATTCGCGAGCTTCGATTTCGACGAGGTCGAGAAGTTCTGGATCGTCAACCATGTCGCATTTGTTGAGGAATACCACGATGTGTGGAACGCCTACCTGACGAGCGAGCAGAATGTGTTCGCGGGTCTGTGGCATAGGTCCATCGTTTGCTGAGATTACGAGGATAGCGCCGTCCATTTGGGCAGCACCGGTAATCATGTTTTTGATGTAGTCAGCGTGTCCTGGGCAGTCCACGTGGCTGTAGTGACGATTGTTGGTTTCGTATTCGACGTGAGCGGTATTAATTGTGATACCACGGGCTTTTTCTTCCGGAGCGGCGTCGATTTCGTCGTACTTCTTGTATTTAGCTTGACCAGCTTCAGCGAGAATCTTGGTGATTGCTGCGGTGAGTGTGGTTTTACCGTGATCAACGTGCCCGATAGTTCCCACGTTGACGTTTGGCTTGTTTCTTTCGTATTTTGCGCGGGCCATCCCTGCTATCTCCTTAACTAAAACGTCTGGACCTGTGTACTGAACTGAACTGAACCATTTGTTTGAATCGGTCCGGTAAGTAAACCGATTCTGGCGGAACCTTGCTCTTCGACCTTGATATTCGCCGCATACGAAGTGCGTTTAGACGAACGTCTCGGGTAAAAATGGAGCCCATGACCAGGTTCGAACTGGTGACCTCCCCCTTACCAAGGGGGTGCACTACCACTGTGCTACATGGGCAGAGCGCCTATCATTATTTCGCGTATTGCTCAATAAGTAGGCTCGTCCACAATTTAATTTAACGATTTGGTACGTTTGCCGCATGGTTGTGGCTTGCCAAGCAACATGTTGTCGTACACAAAACTTCTGTTTGACAGCCGAAGCGATCAAACAGAAGGTCGAATATTGGGCAGAGCTGGATTCGAACCAGCGTAGGCTTTCGCCAACAAGTTTACAGCCTGTCTCCTTTAGCCACTCGGACATCTGCCCACAAGAGCCGATGATGGGATTCGAACCCGCAACCTACGGTTTACAAAACCGTTGCTCTACCGTTGAGCTACACCGGCCCGGCTATAACGACTCAAGCAGGCATTCTACAGTTGTAGATCGGCCAGTGTCAATTTTCGAACGCTCTTAAAACGCATTGCAGTTACGTTGCTAAATATTGGGTAAGTCATCGCCGACGAACTCTAGCGCAATGTAATTGTAGGCGCGCATTGCATGCGCCCAGGCACTGGTTCTGTAATTGTAGGCGCGCATTGCATGCGCCCAACTGCTGGTCGGGTAATTGTAGGGGCGCATTGCATGCGCCCAGGCTGCTAGTTCCGCACATTCTCGTTACCCGTGCGGAGTGGGCGCCTGCAAGGCGCCCCTACAATTACCATCATTTCGTCGGGCGCCACGATGAACCACATCGTCGGGCGCCACGATGGACCACATTGTCGCGCCCTGCGATTAAGCACATCGTCGCGTCTGGCTTAGCTGCCGGTGGTGTTTTGGCGGACGGTCTCGTAGACTGCGATTCCAAGAGCTACTGACGCATTCAATGATTCTGTTTTGCCATTGAGTGGGATAGCGCCGAACAGATCGCAGTTTGTTCTGACCAGGGGACGCATTCCTTTGCCTTCGCTGCCGACGATGATTACAAGTGGTCGTTTCAAATCAACCTTATATAGAGGTTGAGGAGCGTCGGCTGTTAGGCCGAGGACCCAGAATCCTTGCTCCTTTAATTCCTCGAGTGCTTTCACCAGGTTGACGACGCGCACGATTGGAATGTGGACAATCGCTCCCGCACTGGTTTTTGCCACGGTCTCGGTGACCTGGGCGGCGCGTCTTTCGGGGATCAATATGACCTGCGCTCCCTGAGCTTCAGCTGATCTTATTATCGCTCCGACATTGCGCGGATCCTCGATACCATCAAGAGCTACGACGACGTACCCGTCCAGTCCCTTTCCTTCAGCTACACGTTGTTCCTTTTCGGATTGAAACTTTTCAATCCACTCACTGAACTCAAGCAATACGATAGGACTGACTTGGGCAGCCACTCCCTGGTGGCGGCCGCCTTCTTGCACCATCCAATCTAATTTGTTTGGATGACAAGCGACGACAGGAATTTTTAGATGTTTAGCCAGGCTGTTGATCTTGCGGATGCGCTCATCAGGCGCGCTTCCATCGGCTAGAAATATCTTGATAATCTGCTGAGTTTTCTCGTTGTTTTCTTCATCGAGACTCATTCTTTCGAGGTAAGACATCACGGTGTTTCTGCCGAATACGAGCAGATCTTGTTCTCCGGAGGCGGACTCTTGATCGTTTTCACCAAGAGAGGAAGTTTGATCGTCGCGCGAATCTGAACGACCTCGATTGCGATCTTCTAAATCGCGGTCGCGGCCGCGCACTCCGCGGTTTTGCGAATCAGAGCGGTTGCCGGGGTTAAAACTTCTGTCGCGTTCTTGTCGTCGACCGTCACTTTCGAAGTCTCTGTTCCGCTCTTGTCCAGGGCGATTGCGATAGCCTCGATTTTGATCGTCGAAGTTTCTGCTTCGATCTTGGTTATCGTTGCCGCGGAATCCGCGGTTCTGATCATCGAAGTTTCTATTTCGATCTTGGTCATCGTTACTGCGATATCGACGATTCTGATCGTCGAGGTTTCTGTTTCGATCCTGATCGTCACGGCTGCGGAATCCGCGATTCTGATCATCGAAGTTGCGGTTTCGCTCTTGTCCCGAGCGATTTTGATTTTGACTCGAGCCCTGATTGCGATCGTTTTGAGAACGTGACGACCCCCGATCGTCCCGCGAAGGCGAGCCTTGTCTTCCTCTTCCTTGCCGAACTTTAGCCATCCAGTTCTCCTGATTCCCCACGGGTGGGCAAACTACCATGGACACAGAGGGTAAACCATGATTTCCTCTTTATCAAGGATACTGGCCTTTTCAGGTTTTACTCACCCCGTCATGTTGATCGACGTAGTATTTTTCGGAATTCCAATGATAGTCGCCATTTGTCTTGGCGTGCATGCCGTTCGTGACGAGGCGCCCAAGTTCTGGCTGCCCGCGGTTTCGATGGGGTGCTATGTAGTCTTCTATCTTTTCGGCGGACGTGACGTTGTGTTGTGGTGGCTCACCGCAATGATGCTCGGCGGCGGCGTGTTGAACAGCGGCGGTCTAGCCGGCTAGGTCGGTTGCGTTTTGAATCTTATTCTTGAGTTTTTAAACTACTGCGAGCGCGCCTTGCGGGTGTTTTGAGGCGTGGTCGGGACAGAGTGTCTGTTCTGCTGGGCTTCAGCCAGAGAACGCATGTTAATTCCGTGCTTCTTCAGCCAGCGCGAGATCGTGTTGGGGTCGCACCATTTGTTCTCCGCGTCGCGGTAGATTTTGGCTATTTGGACGGTGCTGAGTTTTTCTTTGACATACTTTTGGTACAGCCAGTCTCTGTCTTGATAGAGCGTTTTATGACGTAAACTCTTGCCCACTTGTCTGAAACCCTCTCGATAGCTGTGAGTGATAGTTGCGGCAGGTCCGAAATCCGTGACCTGAGTATATGCTTACTACATACTCTAATTGTTCATCTAATTGCAGCTTCTGACAACCCCTTTGTTGGTCAATTTGTCGTAAATTATTGATGGAGCTTGCTGTTTTGAACCGCCACTATTTTTTTCGGGCTCCGGGCTCGGTTAGATATCAGTCACCCAATAGATAAAAATTGATGATCGGCAGCAGGTCGGTTTATTTGATGTTGAAGCTGACAATAATGAATGCAGCAGTCATTTTTACTTTGGATAAACGACTTCAGTTGTTGAGAAACCGAGTTGAACGAACCGAAAGCCGACGCCGTCAAAATTCCACAGGTCGATAAAGTCCTTCGCGAACCGGCCTTGGTCCGGCTCTCTGAGACTATTCGGCGCGATATTTTGGCCCAGCTTGTGCGCGAAGATTTGGCGGCATATCGTAAGAATCTCGATGCGAAGAAGGTGGAATCAAACTCGCGGAATGGGATGCCTAGCGGCTCGAATATTTCAGCATCACTATTGGAACCGGCAGCGATAGCCGATCGCGTCGCATCTGTAGCGGCTAACTTGTTACAGGGCGGAGTTCGCCGTGTAATAAACGGAACAGGTGTGATCCTCAACACCAACCTCGGCAGAGCGCCGCTGCCCATTGCTACTTTGAATAAACTTACCGAACTCGGACAGGGCTATACCAGTCTTGAAATTGATACGACAACCGGGCGACGTGGTGAGAGAACCGCGATGGTTAGTCGATTGATGTCACTGCTAACCGGATGCGAATCGGCGATCGTCGTCAACAATAATGCGTCGGCGGTTATGCTGTGTGTCTCTGCGCTGTCTCGAGGCAAAGAGGTGATCGTATCTCGCGGAGAGCTGATTGAAATCGGAGGAAGTTTTAGATTGCCGGATGTGGTCACCGCCGCTGGTGGCGTGCTTAAAGAGGTAGGCACGACTAATAGAACGCGAGCCACCGATTTCCGAGATGCCATGGGCGATAACACCGGTTTGGTTTTACGATGTCATCGATCGAATTTTGAAATTACCGGATTTACTGAAGAACCGAAAATCAATGAATTGGTTGAGTACGCGCGCGCGAAAAATATTCCGTTAGCCGACGATCTAGGTAGTGGAGCGCTTTTCGACATATCTAAATTAGGATTGGATTATGAACCTACTGTCGACCGTGTGATCGAAAACGGTGTCGATGTAGTTATGTTTTCCGGAGATAAACTATTGGGTGGTCCGCAAGCTGGCATCATTGCCGGGAAGCGAGAGTATATTTCGCGACTGAGAAAAGATCCGATGTATCGAGCTTTGCGTGCAGATAAGTTGATCATCGCGTTGATTGAGATCGTTCTGGCTCAATATCTTTCTCCTGATCCGGTCGAAAGTCTCCCTGTAATCAGCCTGGCATCACAAGCTGTCGAGCAGATCGAACAAGCGGCAAAGTCTTTGTTCAATGAAATTGAAGTAGAGGCGCGCGGACACGGAGTGACTGTTACCGTTGTTGAATGCCGATCTACGCTCGGGGGTGGAAGCTTGCCGGGTAAGACTCTTCCTAGTTTTGGAATTGAGATCGTGTCGTCAACTCATACGAGTGCGCAGATTGCGATGGTGCTTCGACAATGCGAACCTTCAGTGATTTCTACTGTTCATGATGAAAAGGTTTTGATCGATTTTCGAACGATTTTGAAACGCGACCGGTTAGACCTCATACACGCAATTCGTGCGCTGTGGAGTTCTTGACAAAGATTTTGATGACTGGTTTCGCGATTTTTTTTCTGCTGCCGGATGTATAATTCCTCGAACTAGAAATTGTTCGGGAGCAGCTATATGGATAGCGAGATCAAGGACCAGCTTGAGCAAATCGGCAAGAAATCAGACTGGGATGAGCAATTTGCACAGATTACAAAACGGCTTGACGAGCAGTTTCGCTTTACTCGATCTGTAATCGTGCTCTGCACCCTGGCAAATTTGGGTTTGACTATCTTCACTATTCTTGCAACGTTTCAAAGTCTGCCTTCACAGCAGATGGCGCATTACATGAGCAATCTCGAGCCTGTGATAAGGATTTGGCGCCAGTACGAAGTGCTGTTGGATAATCAGGAACGTGTAGATTACTTCTTGAGGAGTGCTTCGCGGCGCTTTACTTCGCCTTCGACTTCTTCCGGCGAGATGTTGTTGACGCTCATTGGACCGGCGCAGATTTCGCGCCATGGTGCGCCCGCAAGAGCTTGTCGGACGATAACTTCGAAGACCTGAGCGCGCACACCGCTGCCATAACTTCCTGAGCCATTGAGTGGAGACATTCCGGGTGCCGGAGCCGGTTGCGGCTTGGGAACAGCTTGGTTGGAAGGTTCTGGGAGTGGAGCGGTTGGCGGCGAGCCGCCTCCGAACACGCTCGAATCCGGAGGGATCGTTGGTCCACCTGGTGTCGGTGGTCCACCGAACGCGGTCGGTTGAGGCGAAGGATCTTTCGGCATCTTCGACATGCTGTTGAAAGTGTCGACCTGCTGTTGGAACAGTGGTCGGGCCGCTCCGGTGTCGCTGCCCCCTCCGCCGCCGAAGGCACTACTCTGGGCTGCAGCCTGTTGTTTCGCATCATTATCGAAGAAACTGCCTTGAGGCTTTGCAGATTCATCCGGTTTTGGTGGCATTGCTGCGCGCTGTTGCGAAATAGCCTGCGCTTGCATATTGGCGTCCTGAGCGGCTTTCTGCGTTGACGTCAGCTGCTTCTGCAGGTTGTCGACTGTGTCTTTGAACGATTCTTTGAGTTCTTCGAGTTGTGCCTTGAGCTGCGTGATTTCGGATTCTCTGCGCATGACTTCGTCGTCTTTGACTTTCAGCTCTTCGTCGCGCTGATTGACCGTTTCGACCATCTCTTCGTATCTCGAGTTGAACTCTTCGAAACGCGAGTGAAGCATCTCCTGGGTTTCTTGAATTTCTTGTTCTTTTGCAGAGAGCATCTCAGCGTATTCGGCTTCGCGCTCTTCAAGGCGTTTTGAAAGTTCCGCTTCGCGTTCTTCGAGGCG
>JBGAHZ010000099.1:7539-15022 GCA_044225915.1 Obscuribacteraceae bacterium (SeqCode) | reverse complement strand
GAAAAAGGGAAATGTGTTTTCTGATAGGTGATTGTATCGAACGTTCTTGAACGTCCAAACTTCCGTTTTCATATTACTCTCAACAAGTTGACGTGCTTCTTCACTGATGTCTCTGTTCGAAAAAATGTTGAATAGCTTCGCGCTTTCTCTGATCGTAGATCTGACGAATTCATTGATGATCGGAATCCCGTCAAGTTCAGATCTCCTGACAGTAAAGTCATCCTTTGAGATCCAAACGACTTCTGGTGCGTAAATCTTGCGCAATCTATAGCAAGAAACGCTGTTCAAAACAGCGTCTTGCATAAATGCATATTTCTCGGAGGTCCAAGTGCATTTTTCTGTTACTAAAGTTTCCACTACGAGATCGCTTGCAGAATTCGTGATTCCACGAAGTCCGGGGCTGATGTCGGAATATCTGCCGACCGCTTGAATCTTTCGGTATTGTTTCTTCGGTACGAAAATCAATTTATTCTGTTCGAACAGCTCTTTCGAAGCTTGACTTTGGAGCAATTGCGCCTGATTCCCTTTGACCATAAACACGGTTTTATTATGGTCGCCCGTCTGTGGGCTCCACTCAAAGAGCAACATCCGCGGCTTTCTCAGAAAGAAGGTGCGAAACCAACCTCCGGTGTGATAGCTTTGATCGGATTCGAACGAACCTGAGTCTTCATACGATTGAAAAGACGTGTAAGACTTTTCGATTTCGGCTTTCAAGTTTGCTAAGTCCATATTGTTTGAATTCCGAGCGAATATAGTTTGATGATCGCGCTTCTACATATGCCGTCGGTTTGTTGCTAAATTGGATTGGCTACATTTTTGTTGATACCACTAGCGGTGGTACACCGGTTGGCAAATTCTTTTGGCAATGCGGTTAGATTTGCACGCACTTTGCATAACCTAACACGTTACTTTCTGAAGGTATTGTACCTGCCGAAATGGTTTTGATGGGAGGAAGTCTTCGAATACTTCCTCATCAAAGGTTTTGACTTCGTACTTAATCGCCACGGAGTATAATGAAATCATGCCTTGCACTCATTCGATTAGCTTGCTCTGGGGAATGTCGGCGTTTCTGCTCGCCGGGTTTGACTTGGTTGTGTTCGTTATACTATTCATGCGCGCTCGTTCTTGTAGCATAAAGGCAGGATACGTAATCTTACTATCGGCGCTGTTCGGACTCTTGTGGATGAGTCCGGATCGATGGCTGCATTTGTTCGTAATTTGCTTTTGTCCAGTCGCGAGGCTTCTTTACTGCTTAGTGCGAAACGACGACTCGGTCCGAAGAGAGCTACTAGGTCTATCAATAGTCTCTACCATCGGTGTTCTGGTGTTTTTTGCGTTGAAGTTGGGCATGATTTTTCCAGTAGACAAACTTGTGCCGGCGCAACGGCACGTCCATCAGTTCTCGTCGCTAATGCTGTTTGCTCCAATCATGTTGTTCGGCGCAGTAGGTTTTACGTTCCTTCAGAAGGACGGACGCCTCAATAAGCAATCAATCGTATTTTTGATTTATTATCTTGGATCACTGATCTGGTTCACGTCACTGGTCGATCTGTTGCCCCGTCACACCAGTGCTTTTGTGGTCGCCCCCTTAGCCGGGATCGGGGTGTTCACGATCTTGCTGTTTCTGCACGTTTGTCCTTGGACGAGGGATGCTTTAACCAACAATTCGTATTTTCAAAATGCATTTTCAGCGACGTTCATTACAAACCGAAGGCCTGATCGAAGGTAGCAACGGTTGATTAGCGGAGCAATGATACAGCTAGATAACTGGCACGGACAAGAGTTAAAGTGATGAATCGAAGCTTATTCCTTATTGCGATTCTTACATTTGCACCGTGCTCGGTGGGGTTTGCGCCGGCGAGAGCAGAGTTTGAAGATCCAGGAATGCATCCGGAGGTGGTTCGGTTCAATCAGGATTCATTGCGAAATCGCCGCACTTTTAATTCATTCAGTGCCGCGGAGAGTCACGCGCTATGGGAACTTCAGGACTGCATGGAAGTGGCTCTGAGGAACAGCTTGAGTACTCTTGCAACGCGAGATTATCCGAGTCCTCAAGAATGCGAAATTGTCTTTGATTATGATGGCACGGAAGTGAGAGATATTGAAGGCAATAGGTTTAGCAAAGATCCTGGGTTCGACTATCTGGCGAAGAAGGCAGTGTTGGGTCTCAGTAATGACCCGACGGTCAAGCTTCCGAAACTCCTGCTCAAAAGGTGCTTCAGAGTAACCGCTAGGTTTTACAAGTCGAAGGAGGGTTTTTCCGTAGGCGTCCTTGTTGGTGAGTTATTGTTGACGGGCAAAGGAAGATCTAATTCCGCTCAGCCGAATGCAAACATCACAGCACTCAAAGGTGATAAAGAAAGTATTGAAAAGAATCAAAGCGCGAAACCATTGAATGGTTCTCTGTCCGCCAAACAAGGCAAAGTGCTTGGACGCATCGATAAAGCCATGAGACGTACGCGAAATATTTCGACCGTTCAATTACGTGAGGGAAATTATGCGAATCCTTCGGCCGATGCGGACGAAGAGAGCGCAATGATTCTGGGCATCTGTTCAAAATACAATCATTGTTCCAGCAAAATTGTTGATCAACTGCATTGCTATCAGCTTGAGTCGTTGATTTTAAGACTGAAGCGCCAGAAATCTGTGCTTGTCCAAACTAAGAAGATAAAACAAGAGCTCAAAGATTTAGATGCCGATGTTTTGAAACTGAAGCTCTTCGGAACCAAGCGGCGAGGTGTAATCAGGGCGATGACGTTATCTGAATAGGATCAGGCAACTGCTTTAGCTGAGGGCGAGGATAAAGCTGGCGTGAGCTGCATGACATTCCGAAGATCCGAATTCGCAGAATTTTAGAACTTTTCTTTTGACAAGAATCCCAAATCCAACAAAAGTGGGTCCGAATCGCATGAGGAGCTTCCTAGGTGTAGCCATGAGCCTTCGTGTTCGGACGCAACTCGACTTTCAATGTCATACAATTTGCTTCGTCGTGGGCAGTTAAAATCCACGCCGAATTGTTCATCGACAGTGTAGTCAATCGATAAGCCAGGTCCTTCTTCCATGTTGTGTGGATGTCGGCCGACACTTTTGATTTTGAAATCTGGGAATTCTTCGCGAGCTTCCTTGTTTAGCTGTCTAACGATTTGTTTTTCTAAAGGAGTCGGTTGGAAAACGTACTGACGTTCAGACTCGCAAAACTCACCGATCGTAAATCTCGGAGGCATGTAGTAGTTAGGACAATTTTCGGCGATGGCGGGATGGACTGGTATACGAAACGGAAATTTACCTTGATACGCCATGGCACCACCAGTAAGACCAATTGCTCCGCCCGCTAGACCAATAGTCAAATCGCTGCCAACGGGACCGAGAGCGGAAGCCGCTTTATCCACATTTGTTTTAAATACGTCTTTCTGTTTGACCGAGTGGTCAACCTTGCCATTTGATTCAACACGGCTGCTGTAGGCACCATGGGCGGCGTCACTGATCGTGCGGTTGCGGATTATGTTCTTAGGATCATTTGGATTTATTGTTTCGTAAAGCCATTTTCCGGAAAAGCAAAGTCCGGTAACTGCTGCACCAGTAACTAAGAGCGGAGCCTCAGATGCTATCGCGAAACCAATCATCGCTGACATTGTCGCCGTTTGAGCGAGTTTCCAGGCAGTGTCAAGTGGGTCTTTCGAGAGTTCGTGTACGCTGCCTTTTACCAAACCTGTGGATAAGACAGCGCCGGTTCGCATCCACCGGTCAGTTTCTTGAGCTGCGTGGGAGTAGGCGTCTTCGAAAAGGTGTTGGTTGTTCGTTTGCGAATCTACAGAGTAAGATGCAATGGTATCTTTAGATGTGTGTGGTGTGGGGGCGTCTTTCATCCTTAGTGCCTCGCGAAGAAAGTTAACCTAGACTATTTGAAAGCTGGGTCAGGCACACTGGTCAATTCCACAGTTAGCGAGTCGGCGCTCCTGGGAAGTTGGTTGAGGACTTACCATGTGTCGCAGCTCTAATTTCAGACTACGTGAACATGCTCACTGCACGTATTCTGCAGTTCGGAACACAATCGCGGCCGCTTCGGACTAAACTCACCTGTTCTCGAGAGTTGCGTGTGAATTTCTTGCGACTATATGGTTCAAAATTACTTTATTCGAACTCAGCGCTATTTATACGATTAGAAAATAGACTCAACCGTTCTGAAATATAAGGAAGGCGCGAACGAGAGTATGGCTGATAGAGCCAAAAAAGAAGCACATGGGAAACATGCTAGAAACACCATTATTCGGTAGAGACTGCTTGTGGTACCAAATCGCGAAAATAAAATCGCACGCACGAGAGGTGAACCATAGAGAAGGATAGCGAATAAGAAACCTAAAGTTCCGCTGGCATAAGCAAATCCAGCCAATGTGCAGACAATAATCACGGCAACGGGAATATTTGAATGTTGACGGATTCTAAAGGCGCCTCGAGCAATAAGTTCCTTGAGAATAAAGACATCCAGCACGAGGATTGCGAGCACAATGCCAATGAAGAAAAGTGCAAATAAGATCGTGAAACCTTCCATGGAGTTTTTCCCTAAGGACGCAGGTTCTGTCGCGGTCGAATTCTCGACATAACTGGATTATAGTTTAAGTGTCGAGACTTCGCCGTTAACAACGCGGAAATGTCGCTTCCCGTTTGTGATCGGAAATTCGAACCATAAACAATGCGAGATCGCCGGTTTCTTCATCGTGCAACTGGCAAAGTGCTGTGTCTTCATCAGTAAACTTATCCTCAATCAGAAATTGCTAACAAGACCGGCTTCCAATCAAAAAGTAATGAGCGAGATTGAAGTTTTCGTTTTCCATTACATCTCCTGTTATCTCTTCCTGAGGCCTGCTTTAGGGTTCAGAACTTTCCGTGATTGAACGATCGGCAACTATTCGTTTGTTTTGCGCCCTGGCATAAAATTCGCGTGCTTTGGTTTCGCATCCGTACAACTCATAGAGCTCGGCCAAGGCAGCCAGTTCTGTAGGGTCGCTCGGATCTAACGCGTGAAGCTTCGATGCGATCGATTTTTGCAAACCCTTCTTGCGCCTTCTCAAATGTCGACAAGGTGCACATTGCTTCGGATAAACCCAGATAAGAAATCCTAGTTCCTCAAACCAATACTGTTGCTCGGTTGCCGAGAAGGCGAATGATTGGTTGCAATCTGTGCATTCGAATTCACGATCAACGTATGCCGCATACGAGGTACCCAGACCTATATTATGCTTCCGGACATCCGCTTCAACTGCGCGTCCGGTTTTGATGCACTCATCGCACGCCCAAAACCACGAACCGCTGGCACCAATGGTGATGGCACATTCGCGCATCCAATCTTCGGGCACACCATAGCGAAACCAGCCAGGATGTTTTTCGTCCCATTGACGCTGCATTTCTACCCAGACTCGTTCGACTGAAAGTAGGTTCTGCTGGGTGTTTACGTCGCGTTTTTTGTGGCACGAAGGGCATTGCGCCTGGTGTTCGGGCGGTGGCTTTTTCCGTGGTCGGGGTTGCTGCTGCATATCAGGGTTAAAAAGTATCAGAAACCAGGCATCGAGACAATGATTGCAGTTTCGAAAAATGGCAATAAGAAGATCGGTAGAGATAAGAACGCGGCGGCGAGAATTCCTGCTTTGTGATTTTTCAGGCGAAGTGCAAGAATTAAACCCAAGCACGCTGCTGCAATCGCGAACCAGAAGTATTTCACGAGTCCGTAATGGCTCCAAAACACATACGCGCGTCCGGTGGAAACTTTCACGAGTAATGGAAGCAACGCGGTTGTTTCAATTGCGATCAACAGCAATGCAAATTTAGAAAACCTTGCAGTCAATCTGGCCTCATCGATAGTTTCAATTTCACGTTTGGATCGTATTCCCGGAACGGACCAAAATACTGAGCAAGCAATTTTTGATTCTCGTAAGGGTCAATTTGAAGTGCGGCTTCAACAGGTGGATAGATGGTCTTGTTGAAACTTTCTTCAGTTAGCTCGACCTTGTTCTTCGAAACAACTTTCAAGACATGGTATGACTGAGTCTTCGATTCACGATCTTCAGGGAACGCTGAAGTAAGCAAAAGAATAATCTGGTCATTGAGATTGAGTATGCCGCTCATGATAAACAAGGCAAGTTCGCCTGTTGATTCTTCATGTAACTGACAAAGTGTCGTTTCTTCGTCAGTGAACGGATCCTCGATCAGAAATTGCTCACCAGGCATCGCGACCCGAGTGCCAATGAAGAAGTAGTGAACGAGATAGAAGTTTTCGTTTGACAATTTGTGCTCCGAGAATATCTAACCGCTCGCCGGCTTTTTTCGATCATACTCTCTAAACGGACCAAAATACTGCGCTAGTAACTTCTGATTCTCCCGGCGGTCAAGGTTGATAGCCGCCTCGGCAACGGGGTAAATTTGCGCGGCAAAACTTTCTTCGACTAGTTCAACCGAAGTCGGGGACAAGACTCGTACAACAGAATATGTGCGAAACACACTCTCTAGATCTTCCGGGTTTGCTGAACCTAGCAGGAGAATAATTTGGTCATCCAGATTGAGTATTCCACTCATAACAAACAATGCAGGCTCTCCGGCACTTTCATCACGCAGTTGACATACTGCAGCATCGTTATCGTTGAATTTATCTTCTATCAAAAACCGTTCGCCGGCCATCGCGGCTCTGCTGCCGATTATTAAATAGTGTGCAAGGTGTAAGTATTCGCTATCCATATCCCATCTTTAAAAGCAACTGTTTTGTCAATTGCGATCAGCAGTATTGCAAATTTTAAAAGGCTTGGAGTCAAAATCTGGCCGCATCGACAATTTTAATTTCACATCTGGATTCTCTAGAAGCCGGGCATCGAGACGATTATTGCGGTTTCGAAAAATGGTAATAAAAATATCGGTAGAGACAATATCGAGGCAGCGAGAATTCCGGCTCTGTGATTTTTCAGGCGAAGTGCAAGAATTAAACCCAAGCACGCTGCTGCGATCGCGCACCAGAAGTATCTGGCGAGTCCGTAGTGGCTCCAAAATACATACGCGCGTCCGCTGAAGACCTTCACGATGAATGGGAGCAACGCAGCTGTTTCAATTGCGAGCAGCAGCAATGCAAATTTAGAAAGCGTCCGTTTCAAAGACAATATTATTCCCTTCTTGTTTCGCCAGGTGGAACTTTCCGTTTGCGTCAAAGCGACCGAGCACTGTGTCCGGTTTTCGCATTGCATCGGTAATGTTGGCTGGATCCATCAACTTTCCATCTGGGTTCGAGTTGTGCAAGAAGACTCTACCATCCGGTCCGAGCAAAATGGAGTTCGCGCCCGAGGCATTTGATTCCGCGATGTCTTCTTTTGAGAATGCGTATGGTTCCATACCAGGTTTGTTCGGGTGACTGTGAATGAGAGTTGCTATGCCGTTTCCCGTTAAAGTCTTGAATAGTATTTCTTTTGTTAGTTCGGGATGAGTTGCGAACACATCACTTTTCGTG
>JBGAHZ010000099.1:0-7495 GCA_044225915.1 Obscuribacteraceae bacterium (SeqCode) | reverse complement strand
TCGATGTCGCCGGTGCCTGTTCTGCCGGGAGCAGTTAGGATGCCGCTTTTTCTCATGTCTTCGACGATTTGTTTTACCTTGGCTAAATCTTTGTCGTGACCACCTTTGATTTCATATGCATGGTCCGAACTTTCGTGCGGACTATCCTTCGGCTTTTGGTCGCCGTGCGAATCGTTCAAAGGTTTTGACTTTATTTTGCTATGCGAGTCTAGAAGCACATTGTCGCCATCCACAATTTGAACCGACCGATGGGGATTGGCGTGGTCTGGATGTGCGACCTTCAGCGTAGCGGTCGAATCAAAACTCTCTTGCTTCGCCTTCTCTTGTTTGGTGATTACGTGACTGTCCTCAGGTTTAGTAACACCGCCACTTTCAGACGGTGCTAAATGTTTTCGCTCGACAGAGTCTCCAGAATTATCGCTGATTTTGGACATCGGAGTAAACCTCAACGGTAGATACATTATTCCATACGATTCAAAAACTAACTGTTGGGCGTGGAACATTCGGCGCTTGAAAGCAGAGATTGGTCGGCAATACCAACTTCCGGCTCAGACCAGAAAATTTCCTTCCAGCATAACAACGCCGGCGCCACCGACAAAGACGTCGATTGTTTCGTTTCTTCTGATGGCCTCAGTGTGAATGAGGGATGGCATCCGCACGATAGTGCCTTGTTCGAATTTCAGCGTGAAATCTGTTTTTGTTGTCCGCAGAATTGACTGATGATGTAGTTGGTGAGGGCACCATTCGACACCACAAGCGGGATCTTCGATTCCCTCTCGCGGACGTAAGTTTCGGGTGTGCACATCAGATGAGGGATTCTCTGTTTCGAAATCGAATTGCACCAGTAGACTCCATCAGGGCAACGCAAAAGGACGCCCGCACAAGCGTATCAGGTGCGAGCGCTCGTCTTCGATACTCTAGCGAAGCCAATTCTAGCTAGCCGACGGGCTACCGATGTCCTTCTCTAAGCTTGGAGTAACTTGTCCGCTAAAAGCGCAGCGTGACTTTTGTATCCGAAGAACGCCGCGACGAGTTCGCGAGCGTGAGACGCCCTTAGTCCCTCGTGGTTCGCACGTAAAAAATCAGCACAAAGTTTCGATATATCATCGTCCATGTGAAACACCTCAAGTCTTTGCTGGACTTAAACGGTAGAGAAAAGCGTTTAAACACTACTTCGCCAGCGTGACTACATGAGAATGCTCTGTGTGCACGTGAACGTGAAAATCAAAGCGTCGTCTTTTGGGTCGCTTATAACCCTGGCATCGACTCCACTTTAAATTCTATCACGCGACACCCAAGTTTTTTTTGCGTTCTCCATACAGAGCCAAAACGGACTGCACATACCTGGGTCCCTATTCCTTCAAAAGTTCATTTATATCTTGAGTTTTAATTTCTGTTGTACCGTCTTCATATCGATAGAAAGAACAAATTTTTCCAGGCGCGAAATCCGGATATTTTTTCTGCGCATTTTTCTTTACGGTTTCGTAGACAGAATTTGTGGTGAGGTACTCGTTTCGCTGCTGACCATTGATTACATGAACGATCCGAAGGTCGTCATCGCGGAAGCTGAGTGTTTCCCAATAGACCACACGTCCGGGTTTTGCTGTGATGTCATCGTTTGTCATTTCTCTGTACCATTTGGAACGGATCCATTTAAATCGAACACCTTCATAGTGTTGCCGAATTGTGCAAAGACGATTTCTCCACTCTAAAATGATAGCTCACGCCTCCAAGACGATTCAGATGACTGCCTAAATGTTTGTCACAAATGCCTTATGGAAAGACTCTCGTCATGTTAGCTAAAGCGAGAAGCGGCAATGAAGAGATTGTCGCGTTATTGCTCAAACATGGTGCTAGCAGTTCAGACTAAGCTTCTCCCAACATTCAATTGCCGCTAATTGGGAATGATCGAGTTTGGCTAATGTTTGTTCGGTAGCTTGTTGAGTTCGGAGAGCGCCTCTTCAATTAGTGCTCGTACTTCGTGAGGAGGTTCGCAACTGAGTGCTTTCCTCAGGGCTTCGTTTGCGGTCAGATACCGATCTGTGCTGTACGATCGAGCGCATAGTTCGCAGAGCATTTTTACAGCACGCAGGTTTAGTGGTTGCAGTCTGATCGCCGCACCGTATGCACGGGCGGCCTCATCTAACTCCTGATTCTGTTCATGCAATAAACCTAAGCAGAAGTAAACATTTCCATTCTTCGGATCTGATCGGTTTAATTTCTCCAGAATTCCTCGCGCTCGGTCTCGATCACCCGGTCGATCTCGCGAAATCAAGCAGGCTGCAAGATTAGTATTACTAGAGTCGCTAAATTCATTATTGGTCGCGAGGACACGCTCGTAACGCTCGATCGCACCGCGCAATTCGCCCGCTTGTTGGTAAACAATTGCTTGTTCAAAGTCTTTCGGAATGCGCCCAGCTTTAATCTGTCTTCTTGCAGCCTTGAGAGCTTTCTTGTCTTCTGGAATAGTTAGATCGACGAAGTTCTCGCACTTAAACTCACCCATTTCTCCAACAACTCCAGTCACTACTGGTGGTGTGTTCACGGAGGCGCCTGAGGTCAAAACTTTCAAGAGATCTAACTTCAATAGATCGTTTGTATCTTGTGCAAATGCGGCTGTAACTGAAATGCAAAGCCCAACGGTCGATGCAATAGCTCTCCTCAACCAGCGAAATCCGTTTCGAATTCGCCTGAGACCTACGGGACAATTGTCCGTTATTACTGTACCGTCCGCCCGGCGAAAGATTCGCATGCACTGCGAAACTCCGTTGTTTCGGAGGAATGCATCGGCTTCCTTGGAGTTCATTTCGGAGATGTTGTATACGTTTTTTGAGCATGCGTTGCAGAAACGAACGCGGTCGTCGCCGAGCATGCTGTCCCAATCTTTGTTACATGGGGCAGCTAATCGGATGTTGTTTAGTTGTCCAGTCTGCTCAGAGGTTTTCATCAATACCAACTGTGACTTGTCGAGGATACCATTCATTCTACCTATTGATCTTGGTATTGGGTTAGTTTGCTGGTGCCTCAGGCGATTGTTCATGCACTTCTACGGTGGTTGTGCATTCTGAGTTCGAATTGCTATCCAATTTGTCGACGTGTCTCCAGTAAGGTTTGAAATCTTCGACAATTAATTTCTTTACTCGATCAGGCACTTTTATCGTCTTGTCCTTGTCCGTGCCTTCGATGTTTATTACAAGCTTTAGCTTTTTGTCTGTATCGAAGCTTTTGGCGTCAAACTTGTAGACACCAAAATAGGACTTATCGATCAAATCGGCGTAAGCATATTCGGTAACGAGTACTGTGGCCTTCTCAAAAGGCTGTCGTCCTGTTTCTAGAGGCTCGACTGATGAGGAGTTATCGTCAGAAATTAGCGACATACTCAAAAAATCTTTTTTGTACTCGTGCTTACCATACATAAACGGGACCACCATTAGCGGTGCCGCAATGCCGGCGGTCGCAACAGTGAACGTGCTTGCTGCTAGAAAAGACACGGTGCTAAATACTTTGCTGCCGGTCGTTAACTTCGGCTTCGGCATCACAAATATTGTCACAACTGGCGAACTGTAATCGAAATACTTCTGGTTTTTGTAATCGTACTCGTCGTCAGTAACAGCAAACTTCTTTTTATGCGCACGCTTTTTTCTCTGCTTCAACAATAAATCTTGAACCTTCACTGATTGAAAGTATTTCTGAGGAGGGGTCAGCACGCTTACGGCGAAATACTCGGAATTGAAATTGTAGTTTTTCTGTTTTCGATTTTGAAAGAACTCAGCGTTTTCCTTTAAGAGCTTGGAAATTGGATACTGCACTTCAGGAATGTCAGGCATTAGGTCAGCTGGCGGTAGATCTAGATTTGCTACTTTTTCGCGAGCGGCCTTCAGATTTGGAAGGGCTAGTGAAATTGGGACTGCACCACTCGGTCCAACTAAACCAGGATCTGGAGGAGCAAATGAGTTAATTCCTACGACCTGCCCATCAAAATTGAGCAGCGGACCACCGGAGTTTCCGTGGTTGATTCTCGCGTCGTGATAGATAACATCGTTTTGAAATTTCCCTACAACGCCTAACGTCATCGTCTTTTCGAGATTGATTCTATCCAACGGGCTACCGATCGCAATTACTTGTTCGCCTACAAGAACGAGCTTTTCATCGGTCGGAATGAAAGGTCGTAAGGTAATTGGAGCCTTTACGTTTTTCAAATTGACTCGAACAATTGCGATGTCGTGCTCCCGGTCGTTGACGACAACGACGCCTTTTACGATTTCCTTCGGACCGAATTTTACTCGCAGATGATCTGATGTTTCGTTGACTACGTGGCTGTTGGTGACGACCAATCCCGATTCATCCATCAGACACCCGGAGCCGTGTCCGGTTGAAGTGAAGACCGTGACGACACCGTCTTTGACTTGGTCGTATACGAGTCCAGCTTTAGACAACTCTCTTGACTCGGCTATTTGAGGTCTATTGCACACGGACATCATCACTAAGAGTGACGAAATTACTAATAGTAATTTCCGCTTCGACATTCCGATCGCTTCCGGGTGAAGTTTGATTTTACGCTGATGATAAGGCAGAGATGAGTCGTTGTCATGATAGCGGAATAATAGTCTTAGAGTGATTCATCTGGCGATCGATTATGCGCCTAGTTTCGGCGATTATGCTGTTTCAGATGAAGCTGAGGTAGTGGCCGTTTCGGATAGGCGAATTAGCCCTTCACAAGGATATCCGTGACGTGCGAGCGACGACGCAAACAATGTTCTCAAAGTAAGTGAGCGGTGCATACCTTAATGTGCTGAAAAGCCAGTTCAGCAGTTAGGGAAGTACTGTTTTGGTATCGGGGCGAGGCTGACCGCTTGCCTCAGTCAATTTTACGAACTTAGAAATGGTATCGATGGCCAAAAGAACCGGCACTCGTAGAGACTTGAATGTGAAGATAATCGGCAACGTGCGAAGTAAGCAATATTGCTCAAAAACTTAAGCTGGTGCCCTTGAGTTTTTGCACCAGCTGTCCTGTCTCGTTGCTTCCTGTTCCGCTGCATCTATTTTGCAGGATTGTCTTTTATTGTGAAACTTGTGGTCCGGAAGATACTGAAATTGAATAATCGATGAACAGATACGAAATTTATCAAATGTGCTTACGGAAAAAAGCATTCAAAACTATCACGTCTGCTAAAAAAGCCGCGGCGAAACGACCTAAGGTTCAGCTATATGTTTATCGATGCAGTGTTTGCTTAGGTTTTCACTTGACGAGCAAATCACCAGAAACTGTAAAGAAGCGATATCTCCTAACCAAGCTGATTTACGACGGATTTGAAATCAGTCATGAAGACGAGTTTCATTACTACATTGAATTAGATGAAGAGAAACGAGCCCTGTTTTTCGATCGCGGCTGGCGAATGTTAAATGGTAACGAAGGACTTTTTAGGAAGAAGAAATCAGCTGTGCAGGAGGAGATACGAGAACGAGAGTTGAAAAAATATCTTGCAGAATGTGAAACGAGCGAACTGAGTATTTCAAGCGTCTGCTCCTCAAGCGACAAAAATAACTGTCTTTCAGACTCAATTTATGAACGAGATAATGAGGTTGGTTTCTTAACGGACACATCAACGAATAAAGTGAATCTGGAGTCCAAAATCATTGCAATGCTGGCGGACATGCGAGAGCCCGCTAGTCCTATCATAGAAAAATTCATTAACTCGCTAGAAGTTAAAACGAAGTCTGGTCGTCGATGGAAAGCAAAGCGGAATAAGTGAGACTCAGAACTGAATCAAAAGCGCAATTACACTGAGCAAAATGCGCAGCAGGATGTGGATTATAGGCTATCGGGCGAGACTGCGCCGTTGGCAAAGCGGAAATGTAAGTCCCGCATTTGGAATCTGTTGCCACCAAGTTGAAATTGCAAGTGGCTCGCGCAGTTGTTTGTGCTCTCTGAAGGAAATAGGAAGGAATTTTGGGTTTAGTAGAATGACGTTGAAGACGAAGGTTAGACTTATTGACTGGTATCGTGTCCGGTGCCAGGGATGTACCTGGAAGAATCTATGAAAAAGTCAATTCGACATGATCATGGCGACCAAGTTTTAAACCGAGAAGTTCGCCGAGTCATAAAAAACTATCGAGCTGGTCAAACCATCGACCTTCCGTCTTTGATATTGGACCTGTCTGAGATAGGATCGCCATCTTCTACAAAAGCGGCAAAGCAAAAAATTCACTCGACTTATCTTATTGCGACCGTGCTGTACGAACGTGGTGAGTTTTCTAAATGCGCCGAGATTACATTGTCTGCTATAGACATCGCCGATAATTTCGATTTGTGCGATTGGCTTTATGACTTGGTAATTTTGCAGGCTCGCGCGCTTTGGAACTCCGGGCTCAGGCAAGAAGCCGCCGATTGGTTGCGGAAGTGGACAAGCTCAAATGAGTTTGACGTGTGCCGTACGGACGAATTGGTTCGAATTAGTTCGTGTTTTCAAATCGCCTTAAGTGAGCAAGCGAATGTGGCTTCATCGGAACAGACGAGTCGCGAATTCGAAATTTTTGAAGAGACATTTTTGGGTCCCGCAATGGCGTACCAAGGGAAATGGAGTCGTTCCTGGAAAGAGCGGAAAGCGCTCGGAGGAACTGACCGTGTTCCGATAGATAATAAGCCCGTCAATAAACGTCGAGCGCATTGGTCTACTTTGCTGAAGAAGCACAGGTGAAGAGCCACTTTACTATTTGATTCGGCAATTCAGTTTCACTGGTGTCGACTCTTTGGAGTCTTGGTGTTTCTCGATCAGCAGCACAACGACAATGTTGTACTCCGCGACAAATTCATATTTTCAACAAGAAATAGCCACTTGGGTGATTTTTTATTGTGCTTTTCGTGCTAGCGGTTTGTGGGCTTCAGTCAGACCTAACTGAATCATGGTTCATCAAACCACAATTTTGTTAGGCTGCACGAATAATGCAGTGACGCTGGATATCCTGGAATGGTTACTGGAAAAACTTTTCCAGGCGAAGGAATCCTTTTAATTTTTATCAAAACCAGATGGCGGATGCTAAACGTGAGAACTCGACTGGAGCGATTGCTAGCAATTGAAAAGGACATTCGTTCTGAGCGCTACCCGAGCGTTGCAGACCTTTGCCGGACATATTCAGTACGGGCACGAACGGTTTATGCCGACATCAACATTCTGCGCAATCGCCTCGGACTGGAGATAGAGTTTGATCGCTCCAGGAACGGTTATTACAACGCATCTCCGGCTACTGCGCTGCCGTCGTTTGATCTATCTCCCGAAGAGTACTTATTACTTCTCTGTAGCTGCGAAACTTTAAGCGCTTCTCTCGGCTCTACGATTCGACCCGTTCTCGATGGAATTCTCGAGAAAATTCGAGAGCGACTCCCGGCGCGACGGTTGATGGACAAGGCTCAGCTAAAGGAGCTAATTCGGTGCTCAGGAAATGAAACGTCCGAGGTCAGTGCAATCGTTTTCTTGGATGCACTGCGCGCATGCTT
>JBGAHZ010000098.1:0-15444 GCA_044225915.1 Obscuribacteraceae bacterium (SeqCode) | reverse complement strand
AACTGCCAGGAGAGGCGGCCGGGTCAACCCAGCTGCCTCTCTTGTTTTTCTGCTTCCGATCACTTACATCTCTTGTTTTTCTGCTTCCTATCGTTTTACTACATCCTGTAGCATTCCCAACAACACAAAGCTAATTGTAGATAGATGTATGGCGGTTTCGAAACCTGCCTTGGACAAAACAGTAATGCCTTGCACTCAGTGTTGAAACAGCACGTAAGCGCCCCTGATCGTCAAACAATCGTTCTGTAGAATGTGGCGTTTCAGCACTGTTTACAGGGCATTATTGTCCCGTCCTTACATGCTGCCCGGCGAATAGCCTACCGCTTGCACCCCGTGTCAAGCACGCTTCGCTGTTCTGCTTGACACCGGTACCCCCTGCTGCGCGGTGTTCAGGCAGCGCTGCATGTGATGCGGACGGGATTTGTGAAAAGCGGAACTCCAAAGGGCACAGTAATTGGTGAAAAGCTAATCCCTACGCCCATTTGGAGGTTTCCTATGGCTAATTCTACCCTGCAAAAAATTTCTAAAACGGCCAAATTTGCTGGTATTGATTACCACAAGAAGTTCTCACTGGTTACGCTTGGAGACGAGCTTGGTGAGCAGCTTCACCAACAAAAACTTTGGCATGATGATGTTCCATCGATTAGACAATTTTTTAAACAGCACAAAGGTGTTAAGTGCGCAATTGAGAGCTGTCGCGGTTATGAATGGTTTCTAGATCTTCTGAACGAATTGAAAATTGAAGTTCATGTCTGCAATCCATCAAGGATGAAGATCGTCTGCCAGACTGCGTTTAAGAACGACAAGATTGATAGCTTTAAGATCATGCAACTGCTGTCGAGAAACTATCTCCCGACCTCCTATCAACCAACGCATGAAGAACGTCACCTTCGCGAACGTGTGCGCTGGAGAGCCGGTCTCGTTCGCAAGTCGACGTCAGTTAAAAATTCAATCAAAGCTGTTCTTGCAAAAGAAAATATTTCCATCAAAGACCCTTACTCGAAGAAGGGCAGAGCTGGCTTAGAAAACGTGAAAATGTCGTCCGAACATCGAGAGATCCTCGAAAGTATGTTTTCTTCACTGGATGCTACGGTTGCCGAGCAGACAGTTCAGGAGAAGTGGCTAAAACAACACTGCAAGCCGGATGGCAGAATAGATCTTTTGAAGACGATCCCCGGATTTGGAGACGTTTCTGCAGTCTCATTCTTGGCAGAAATTGGAAATATCGAACGGTTCAACAAACCGTCTCAACTAGCCGCCTACATCGGCTTGGTGCCTCGACTTTCTGAAAGCGCAGACAAACGACGAATGGGAAGAATCACGAAGCAAGGATCGTCGCATCTTCGATGGATTCTAGTCCAGGACGCTTGGGTCGCGGTTGGAAAAAGTCCGGAACTTCGACGTCGCTATTCCAACATCAGCCGGCGAAGAGGTTCGCAAATAGCCGTTGTTGCTATTGCACGCATGCTTGTTGAAATTGCATTTCACGTCTTGCGTGAACAAAAACCTTTCTGCGAGTCAACTTTAGCTAAAAAAGACTAATTGATTTCGCAGATTTGATAGTTGGCAGTTGAACTAGTACGAGCCCCGCGAATCCGCGCAGAGCGAGGTTGAGTTTGTAGATTGTGCAGTTCAATACGGATCTATCTTTGTACCGCGATGAGTACGAATGGAAGGGTGTGAGCCAGTTTTTGGCATCACGTTGCCACAAAAGCCAGCATCAAAAAAACAGGTGTTGTTCCGTTGCGCCTTAAATACTTACTAGGGGTGGGGCTTTTGCTTCAGCCCTAGTTTTGTTTCTTCAAAAAAAATCACACCAACGAAAAACTAGGGCATTCGGGGCCTTGACTATTCGACCGCCATCATGGAAGGGGCGCTTTGCAAGCGCCCGTGCCGCTATTGAGCGTTTCGGCAATTAGCACTCAAGGTGTTGGAACTAGTAACCGGGCGGCTGCAAGCTGCCCCTACGATTAACCGAGACAGTGACTCAGGGTGGCTTATTTCTAACGAATTCAGTTGCAGTGCGGCGAATGAGCGCTGCCGCTCATGCTCTCCCTCCATTTGCCCCAGAGAAATTAACGAGTGGCAGCTTTCAGATACTAGGTGGCAACCGGATGGATGTCAAGCGAGTGGCGGGGGCGAAAATGTCCCTGTTTTTGACGGTCCGGCCAGTGTTAGTGCGGTTATCACCATTGTCGTCTAGCCTTGTGATTCGTAGACTTGCAGTAGTTCAAGCCCGACATGTCTAACTTTGAGATGCTGCAATGATAAGAATCGCCTCTGCAACCTTACTAATCCTTTTGAGCCTGACCCTGTCGGCGTCTCCTGCGTTCTGCAAAGATAAAGGTTCATATCAGAACTATCTCCTGGAAGCTCCGGGACTCAATGATGCTGACGTCAACTGCGCGGTCCAACCGGCAAATCAATACTACAATCCGGTGCCACAACAACAGCAGCCACAGTTCAATCAGATGGTTTCGCCTACTCAGGTCCCACAATATGATGGGCAAAGCTACGACAACAACGGTGGCATGGGCGGAATGCAGCAGCAGAGTTTTGGGCAGAGCATGCCAGATCAAAAACTCTCAGCCTACCAGCAGCAAGAAATGGCACTGCACCAATCTCAAATGGCTGAGCAGTTGGAAGATGCCCACAATCAAAAGCAGTTGGAGCAAAGTTTCCGCATGAGTGGTGAATTCAACGACAAGTCATCAAACGATTCCGGAACCAAGAAAAATAAAGCGAAGGGGATTGGCAGTTCCATGGGGCGACTGGTGAAGGGCGGCTTGCGATACGCCACTCCGGCTGCAGGCATGGTTGGATCTGTTTACCTCATGCGCGCCGCTTTCGGCGGTTCGATGGTGGCAATGCCCATGATGGGCGGCGGAATGATGATTGTGCCTGGGCGGTAAATCAGCCTTCTTGAACTTGAAATAGTTCTAGACGATTATCGATTCAACGACACTAGTCTCGATAATTTTGGTGTCGCCAATGATGCCGTGCAATCTCTGCTCGAGCTCTCGTTCACCCTTTCTGCTGGCGATCAGGCATAGTGCCACCATCCCGAGTGCAAAGCTCATGAAGATAATCGGCAGCACCACCAGTTCCAACCTGAACTCGTTGATGCCACTCGTCATAATGGCACCGATTCCGGTGATGAGCGCAACAGTCATCAGCGCAAACCACATGCTGAAGATGATTCGCACCGCTGGGTTTACTGAAAAACTATAGTCGATGATCGAGCCTGAGGATGCGTCCTTAACTACGCCGAAAATCGATCGGGCAAATGGATTGGGAACAAGATCTCTGCGCGCGATGATAAACTGGCTGCCCGAAAGGCGCACTGTGACGCGATCTGCAAAACTTCCTGCAGTGCCCAGGGCGTAGAGTTCTGCCAAGATCTCGCTCGGTGTTTTTTTTGAGGAGACAACGAACGTTTCTGAAACGGCAGAGACACGAGGCGGTGAACTTGTTTCCGTAATTGGGATCATTCTGTGTTTCCGATTAGTCGCAACTCGCTCGTTGCGATTTCGAGTCGAACGAATTGTACATGATTAGGTATACGCATCAACTTAAACGGCTTGCCAAGCTATTCAGTGAATTCGGTGTTTTTGAGCTAAACTGGTACGGTGTTTTAGGCAATCGGAGCGAGGTGAAAGTGTCTATTCTCAGACGGTCAACAACCAAGCTGTCTATACTGGTATTCGTAGCGCTTATCTTCGCAGATGCTGCCGGCGCTGAAAGCGTTGGGAATGCCAGCAAGAAAGTCACTGACCCAGCCGCCTCGCATGCGGCCGGTCCGGACAAAACCAGCACTCCTGAGTCTGGTGGAGTTCCGTACGCTGCGTCTCCTGAGACTGCAGCGCCCGGGGTCAGTCCGAAAATACCTGCCGGCTCTTCGCCAATGCCCACTAAGGGCGAATCTCCGGATGGAACGAACACTATCAAGGTTCCAGCATCAGGCACGCAGAAACCTTCGGACGCTAACACCAGCGATCCTGAAATTCCGGGAACCGCGCTGCCAAATGAAGACGGCCTAACTGTCCCTACAAATCCGGGTACGACAATACCTCAGTTGCAATCGATGCCCGTCCCCGGCGATGCAAACGCTCATAAGGCGCCGGTTTCAAACGGCAAGCCCCAGATTGGATTGCAGTTTCCTTCTCACAATCAGTTGGGCCCTCTGTTGCGCATCGACCCTCTGGTGGCTAGATCGTGGATCAGATCCGCTGAGGCGACATGCCGAAAACAGTTGATAGCTGCAGGAATGGATCCCAACATTTCAGTTGACGATGCCATGGCACTGAGCAAGCCCGTGATCAATATTTATTTAAAACGCAGCGTAGGCGATAACATCATGGCTCATGGATTCAGCATACAAGCCTTTCTTGTTCAGTATCGAAAGAAGCCGAGTGGATTCGTCGAGACGGTTCGTTCGGCGAGGATTGGCGAATCGCCAGAGGTTTACTCTGGTTCGGATTTTATAAAGAAGTCTTCGATGTTGGTCGACGTTTACATAAGCGCTCGGCATCATCAGCTTAGAGCTGCTGCTGCTGCCCAAAAAGGTAAACCTGTGACTAAAGGTAAGAAGACTAAATAATCCAAAACTAGTATCATTATTCAGTTGTTGATTTTGGCAGATGTGCGGAAAGCGGCGGGTTTATGACGACTAATATTGTGATGACCGGAGTAGGGCGAGATCGAGTCGGCATCGTTGCGGAACTCTCTCAGGTTCTTTTCGAATTCGGGTGCAACCTGCTCGATTCCAGCATGACGTTGTTGCGTGGTGAGTTTGCCGTCATACTCATGGCGCAATTGCCGGAGACGCACACCCTTGAACAACTGAAAGAGCGTCTACATCAAGCTGAAGAACTGCTTGGAATGAACGTTTTTGTTCGCGAGCTCAGCGACGCCAGCATCGAAGACGATGAAGACGGTGGCGATCCTTACATCATCTCTGTTTATGGCGGCGATCGCCCTGGTATCGTGGCTGGTATCACACGCCAATTGCAGGTTTTAGGTGCCAACATCACCGATGTCGCTACAAAGCGCACGCGTTCTGAGAAATCAATCTTCATGATGGTGCTGGAGGTTGAGGTTCCGCCAAGCATTACCGAAGAAAAGTTGAGAACAGAACTGGGCAAAGTTTCGAAAGAGCTCGGTGTTGATTTGAGCATTCAATCGCTCGAAGTAGTGGAGCTATAGGATGGCTATACTTCCAGTTCTTGTCTATCCTGATCCGGAACTCAAAAAAGTTTCCGAACCCGTCGATTTTAAAGAAGATCTTTCGGCGACGATTCAAGATCTGCTTGATACCATGAACGATGCCCCGGGTTGCGTCGGACTGGCTGCGCCGCAGTGCGGAATTCTCAAACGGATATTGATTATCGACGCCTCGCGCAACAAAAAGGTCGAGTCGAAGTATGGTCTGATGGTGATTATAAACCCAGTGATTGAACACTCGGAAGGCGAGATTCTCGCACGCGAAGGATGCTTGAGCTTGCCCGATCTTACTGCGAATGTGAAACGCGCGCAGACAATTCGAGTTCGGTTTCAAAACCCGCAGAACGAAGAACAAACGATCGAAGTTTCTGATTTCGAAGCACGCGTGATCCTCCACGAACTCGATCACCTTGACGGAATTTTGTTTCTCGATCGCGTATCGTCTTTAAAAACCGACGTGTTCAGAAGAAAGCGCTATACACCTAAAGACGGCAATGGCAAACCCGCTGAAAAGACTGAAACGAAACAAGAAGACAAATCCTCCCTGCGCAGCTAGGCATGGGAGCGCAGGCTTCCAGTCTGATTCTCGGAACCATAACAGCGAAGTCGCTCTTCTATCAAGTCGTCTCCGACTCATCGGAAGCCACTCCCCGCGGTGCCAGTTTCTCTTCTACCGATTTCAACTTCAACAATTGCCACGTATGCACCGCGATGTTAGCAAACATAATCACCCCTTCGATTACACGAGTAATAGGAGCGAACTTTTGCAGATTCGGCGCGATAAAAAGAAAAGTCGCCATCGTCACGACGTAAAACAATGCCGCCGGCACAGTACGTTCCTTCCGGATCGACTCGATTAAAACCAGCAATGCGACGATTACCCACACTGTAACAAGAGAACCAGCCACCACCATCAACAAGTCCATCTTGTCCTGATTTCCGGCGAGAAGCCGGATGCTGTCCATAAGGTCCAGGCTGCAGACAATGATAGTGCCGATGTAATAGATCTTAGCCAGTTTCAATCGGTGTCTTACCTATCGAGGTTGAGCATCACGGATTTCCAGTCGTCGGACTAGGGGTTGTTGTATCATCCTTTTTCTCAGTCGCAACAGAAGCATCGTTTGTTGTCTCCGTTGCGACTGGGGTCGCGGTCGCGTCTGCCTTGTTCTCGGGGATCGCTGGATTCGCCGCTTCCACCGTAGGTTTCACTTCCGGCGTTCCTGCTGCCGTTTCAGTCGCAGGCTTGTCCAGAGTAACACAAGTGTTGACCACAATCTCTACCCGCCGGTTAAGTCTTCGTCCTTCCGGATTGTCGGTGCCGTCAGAATTCGTGTTCGGGGCTACAGGAATTCGTTTGCCGTGTCCTACTACTTTTATGTTAGTAGCGTCAAAGATCTTGTTGTCTGCTAGCCAGGTCTTCACGCGCGCGGCTCTTCTGGCGCTCAGTGTCATGTTGTATTCGTCCGTTCCGACGGAGTCTGTGTGACCTTCAATCGTGACTGGATGCGTTACTTGTTTCTTCAGCTCAGGAACAAGAAGATTGAGTGTTGCCACTGCATGTGGTGTTAATGTGTCGCGGTCAAATTCGAAGAGCGTGTCGCCGGAAATTGCAAATCGTTTTTGACACGGCAGATCTGAAGTCTTGATCGCCTTCCAGCCAGTGGGAATCTGAAGGTCGCCGGCTTTCTGAATTGTGCCGGCATTTTGCATTGTGCCTGATTTCTGGAGTTGCCCGGGCGTTTGCCATTTTGCTTTCTTCTGATTTTCCTTGTTTTGGTCGAACCATTTGTTGATCTTGTCGACCTGCTCTTTCGATTGGCACAAAGCCGGCGACGCGCTGCTAGCCAAAAACGTAATTGCAATGAGACACCGGGTAAAATTCTTCGACATTTGTCGCTCCTGCTAAAAACACTGAATTAACTGCCATTGAACTCATTTGCGATGACACCATTCCACATGTATGAAATAGCCAAACTCTCACAGACTCGGGGTCCGGAGGCGTGGTCTCGGTGGTTAGATGTTATGGTAAATGCACTCAGTCTATATACGGTAAAACTGATTTCAATAGGAAGGGTCGTTGGAGCAACCTATAAATTGGTTTGTGACCTACGACAGCAGGCGCTAACACTCCGAGCAAATCACAGTCGCAGGAGTGAAACTGAACTGGAAACTGGAGCAATTCCAGCGATAGTGCATTTCAATGAAACTACGACGCGGACGTTCTCTTTAGACCGCCTTTGCGAAGTACTCGTATACGCAAACTTATTTGCTTAATGGAGGCATAACTACACCATCGAGAATGTGGATGATGCCGTTGGAGCAAGGAAGATCGACCGTCTGAATCAGCACATTGTCTGCGTAGAGATTGCCGCCACGCTCAGAAATTTTGATTTCGTGGCCTTCCATTGTTTTAAATTTCTGCACTTTCTTGAGTGCATCCGAATCGAATTTCCCTTCAACAATTGAGTATTCGAGAACCTGGCGCAGTTTCTTCTTGTTGGCGAAAAGTGACATGACATCGTCATCCGGCATCCTTTTAAATCCGTGGTCACAGGTCGCAAACATGGTAAACGGTCCATTGTTTTTCAATGTCTTATCTAGATCGTAGGCTTGTACCAGCCCGTCGAGAAGTGTTACGAAGCGAGTTACTTCGTTGTCCTTGAGTGTATTGAGAATGTCCTTGGTCGGGCGCTCGAAACCTTCTTTGTTTTTATACCGCTCCGTTTTAGTAGATGCGATCTTCGTTCCGTCTTTGATTGATTTGTTGGGCGAGGCCAGCGCCGCAGTGGCGCATGAGGCGCTGATCAGTACTCCGGCTAAAAGACCAATAGTAAATCTGCTACTGATTGTGCTGCGCATTTTGACTCTCCACTGACGGTTTCATCCTAGGACTTTCTACCGCGTACGCTCGGTTTTAAAAACCCAAACCCGTTTATGTCCAAAAATAAACAACACGGTATAGATAAACAACGACAGGAAAGTCGCGCCACTCAGTCGAGTGGTTGCGGCGCAATTGAGTGGTAACCCTTAATACACAGCCGACAGGTTCACTGTTGGCAAAAAGGCTGGCGTTAGACCGGGCAGGCGCCCATTACAATTGAAACAGTACCAGTTTTGTAAAACTAATTGCTTGTCGGCGTCTGCATTTTCGCTCGTCGAGGGTAATTCTTTGGTCTAGTTTCAATTGCGGATGACCGTCTGCCATTCGGTTTTTACGCACCATGCTTGGTGGCATTCCGATTACCGGGCGAATGTCATGGCAAGCGCGTCGAATGTTTTGCCCTCGAAATCGAAACTCTTTATTTTTTGCATGCCGATTTTTTCATGGGCGTGAAGCGAACGTGGATTTCCTTGCGAGATAAGTGTTAAACCGAGCGGATAGGTTGTTTTCACCTCGCGCTTAAGAACATTGTACATATGCTCGAGCACGCCACGCCCTCTGAATTCAGTGGACACGCAGACCGGACCACACACGATGGATTTTGTCGTATCGATCGCGGAGCCGTCAAATATTTCACCGGACAATGCTTTTACCATCTCTTTTACTAAAGGTATTTTACGCAGATTGTACTCGCAGGTTTGTGCACTGAGAACACCAGCAGTGGTATCGCCACAAACTGCTACGACCGTCACTCCATTTTCGGTCATTTCGTTCAAGTCAGCAACGGTAAATTTGACTGAGATGAACCCATCCTTCATTCCTTCTTCTGTCAGGCTGCCGCGATAGTTCTCTTCCAAAAGCTTCACAGCGCCTTCGAGATCTGCACTAGTCGCAACTCTGTATATTATGTGTTCTTCTGCTGCCACTGTTATTACCTGTGAGGTTGTTGATTAGTTGAACACTTTGTTCGTTTTGAGTTAACCCGTGTAGTCTGCATTTTTGAACAAACGTTCAACTTGTTGAGGATCCAGGGCGAGCCATTCGCCTGGTTGCAAGTCCAATTCACCGAGAGTCACTGCACCGATTGACCAGCGCACGAGCCGCAGGGTGGGGTGACCGACTGCGGCGGTCATCTTGCGGACCTGGCGGTTTTTCCCTTCGGTGAGAGTTAAACTAATCCAGCTGGTCGGAATGTTTTTTCTAAACCGAATCGGCACCGATCTTGGTGGCAATGCCGGCTCTTGTTCGAACAGCTCGGCACGGCAAGGTAGTGTTTCTCTTCCTTGAATTACGACACCTTTGCGAAGTCGATTTAAAGCTTCTTCGTCAGGAATGTTGTCTACCTGAGCATAATAGGTGCGCTCGTGACCGTGCTCTGGTGCGAGGAGCGCTTTGTTCATCCTCGTGTCGTCACTCAAAATAAGCAAGCCTTCACTGTCGGTATCAAGTCTTCCGACTGGATAAACATCTGGTGGAAATTCAAATTCTGCCAGAGTTCTCTGACCTGGTTCTCCCGGACTGAATTGGCAGAGGATGTCGAATGGTTTGAAAAAGGCCAGATAGATGCGACTTATCGCAGGCTTAAATGGTTTGCGACGACCGGGTTCGCGCGGCTCGGGTGAGTCGTCTCTTCGAAATCTTCCTCGGTTGTTGCCGGTCGAATTGCGACCGTCTCTGTCGCCTTGTCTCACCTGTTCCTCTAATCTTCGGATGCACCATTGTTTTGATCAGCTTCCATTTCGTTGTCGGACGCATTTTGCGAAGGCCGTCCGAAAGCGAGTTTCGCCACCGATGTCGCTATCGCGTAGACCGGTGGTTTTCTCAAGTTGCAGAGAGCGATAACCGCGGATTGCTCTTCTGGCAACATGATTATCGTGGAGGCTACTCCTGGTATGCCACCATTCATAGACACGGCTCGCTTGCCACCATATGCGGGGCTCATTTTGGAACCCCAGCCGAACGCCCAGTGCGAGGGTTCT
Source organism: Obscuribacteraceae bacterium (SeqCode) (assembly GCA_044225915.1). Lineage (GTDB taxonomy): Bacteria > Cyanobacteriota > Vampirovibrionia > Obscuribacterales > Obscuribacteraceae > JADYXR01. The sequence continues at coordinate 5,361 of JBGAHZ010000098.1, read as the reverse complement.
CCAGTACTCAGGGGCGGGCGGTCATACCAGAGCGTTTTAAACCCGGTTTCTGAAAGACCTTGATGATTCATCAGTGCAAGCGTGTAGCGCAGCATATCATCGGAATTACTTGCCAGCATGCCTGCTGAAAAAGCTACGATTGGGGGCTTGTATTGAATTGCTCGAAGAGGTGCGGCACCATTTTGATCGCCGTAAGGCTGTGCCACTAAGCCGGTAGGCGCGAGCGTTACAGGTGTTCCGCTGGTGCCCATTCCGAAGGGCTGAAATACAGTTTCGCTGACATTTTGCATGTACGATTTGCCGGTGACATTCTCAATTACCTGTCCCAGCAAGCGATAGCTAAAGTTGGAGTACAGGTATGTAGACCCGGGTTGAGATACGAGCGGGGTTGCGATGATATCGTCTAACTGCTGCGGCCAAGGGCGCTCACGCGGGAGCTTGTTTGTCACTCCCGCGCACATCGATGCCAACTGCCGAATGGTCAAACCTTTGTATTCTGGCGTCAGATTGCTGACGTACTTTTGCAACGGATCATCCAGATTGACAAGTCCTCTGTCGACGAGCGTTAGGAGCACGAAAGCTGTGAATGTCTTCGTTATTGATGCCAACCCGAATACCGTTTGATTCGTGACAGGTTGCGATTGTTCTATGCTTGCGAAACCATACGAGTTTTGCAAAATAACTTTGCCGTTTTTCACAACCGTAATCGCATAGCCCGGAATATTGAACTGTTGCATCCGGCTTTTAACCAGACTATCCACAGACTGTCGGAGCTGATCGTCTGAGGTCGGAGTCCCGGGAGGTAACGCCGCGTTGTTCTGCGAGTACCCGTTGAAATTATTTTCCTGAAGCGTCTGCGCACCGGCAGCGGTGCCGGAAAAACTGAGGACAAATGACGCGATTAAGAGCGTATTTCTGAATGTAGAACGGGACGGCACTTCGAAACTCCAGGCAAGGAGTTCATTATCTCATATGCCGCAGTTTGTAGCGTTGCTTACTGACTGACCGGTTCGACAAACGTTGAAGGCGGTGAAAGTTCCATCGAATGCTTTTGAGGCGTGTGGCACCACTTGCGGTGCGAACTGAAAAGCAGCCTCAAAAGCATTAAACACGGATTATGGCGAGCCCCTCTGTTGGACTGAAGCATCGAAGCTTCACTCATTGGTACCGGCGAGACTACACGAATTTGCGAGCCGCTGAGCGGATCGAATGTTGGTTGTGAATCTCGCGTGTGTGGCATGTTTGGTAGTTTGCATCTTCAACTAAGCCGCAGAAGCGGTCTAGATGAGGCTCACCATTTCCCCGTCAATTATGAGCGCGGCGATTAAATCGCAGCGCTAAACTTTCTATGCCATTGATCGTAATTTCCATCGACACGCAAGTCAATAATGCAAAACATTTGTGAGAGATTGTTCTGGGGGCGTATATGCGCGTGGATGTGCGGCTATATAAGATTGGGCGCGAGTGTGCGTGCATTTGCTATGCCGCGCGCCAAGTGGGTTTCGATTTACTCAAAATATGTTAGAGACATCCGGATCCTGTTCTATATAAACAGCGTGCGACGAGTATATGTTCGCTTCATTTAGAGTCTCGTTGCACCAGCTATTTTTTCTTTCGAAAAATTACTTCTAGATTTCTGCGACTGTCGGGCCAATCTTTCCAAATGTCGCCGATTGTTTTTAGCCGTTCTGGAACACTAGTCATAGTATGTCGTATAGGAAGATGTGTGGCGAGCTCTTCCCAGGTAAGCGGAGTGGAGACCGTCTGTTCTCCAATTAGACGCGGAGAGTATGGTGCCACCAGAGTTTTGCCTTTGCAGTTGGGGCTGCAATCAAGCAGCACCTTGCCTTCGCTTTTCGCCGCGAGTGCGTCGACCGTAACTTTGTTTCCGTGTTTATTCAAAATGAACTTGCAAATCGTTTCCGCTAGTACTCGTACGTCGTCGTGCGGTAGCGTATCTTCTATTGGTACGAACACGTGCAATCCGTTTCGCCCAGATGTTTTTAAAAACGCTGTAAGTGACACCGAATCGAGCGCATCCTTCACCCAATACGCAACCTCTGCAACTCTAGGGAATGCATCTGGTCTGTATATCCGCATGTCTTTTTTTTCTTCCGCGACATGCAGGTCGAGATCGAAGACCATGAAGTCAGGTCGCGTTCCGGCATCACTCGTCGTGATTCTCGACAGCCAGACGTGTTGTTCCATTACTCCTTGCTGAATGAACCATAACAACGACGCGAAGTTGTTGGCCATTGCGACCTCAGTATCTTCATCGTTGGAGCGTTCGACGAAACAAGTCTCAACGAAATCCGGAATCTGGAAGTTCCAATGTTTTTGGTAGAAGCGTTTCCCTCTCATGCCATCAGGCGAGCGCACCACCGATAGTGGTCTGTCTCTCAGATATTTGAGCGAGTACGGAGCGCTCAGCGCGATATAGCGCAGAAAATCTCGCTTGGTAACTTTTGCCAAGTCACCAGAGGCTGGAAACATGATCTTATTCAGATGCGTAAACTCAATGACATCACCATCGACAACGATTTCCATTTTTTCGTCTTTTGTTGCTGCGAGCTGCGCGGCGACGGAGTGGCAGATCTCAGTTTGAGCATCATAGGCTGAAGTGCTTTCCGTCACCGACATCTCTTTGGGTTTTGTCGGTACGTACTGCTCGGCTGGAATTTGCACAATGGCAAGTGGTGCGCGCTTATCGAGTTTTACTTCTTCTGGTCCTTTGTCTTCGCGGACCCGCAAGAAGACCGGAGATCGAATATGACCGTCTCTGGTCCAATCCATGAATTTGATTTCGATCACGATTTTTGGATCGAGCCATGTTACCTCCTTCTTTTCATCGGGGCGTTTCAAAAACGGATGTTTCGATCTTTTCAGAGGCGCCATGCGTCTCATCATGTCTCTTAGTAATCGTTCGTCGAAGCCCGTGCCGACGCTGCCGCAGTAGACTAAATTGCCTTTATCGTCGTGCGCCCCCAAGAGCAGGGCACCAAATGTGGGGCTACGTGATCCGGACCCTGCGGTGAAACCCCCGACAACAAACTCATCGGTTTGTTGCGCTTTTACTTTTACCCAATAAGGAGATCGGCGCCCTGGCTCGTATGGCGCATCGAGTCGCTTCGCGACGATACCTTCAAATCCATTTTCGACACATACTTCGTAGGCCGTCATACCATCTTCTTCAAACGCGGTGAGTATGCGCACGTTTTTCGATTGTTGCAAAACCTCGTTGAGCAACAATTTCCGATCTGACAACTTCATTCCGGTGACATCGTACCCATCGGCATAGACGATATCGAATACGAAGTAGTAAACAGCCACGGACTGTTCTGCTCGGGCAATGTCTGCCTTTCTCATCAGATTTATTCTCTGTTGAAGATGTTGAAACGACGGTCTGCCGAATTCATTCAAAGCGATAATTTCACCATCGAGAATTACATCCCGTGTGCAAAGAGTCGGCAGTTCCGCGGCAAGCGAAGGATACTGATCCGTGATTTTGAGTGAGCGCCTGGACAAGAGTGTGCATGCGCCTTTTGAGATATGTGCGATGGCGCGCATGCCGTCCATCTTGGGCTCGTAAATCCATCCGGCCTTCGAGAAATTTACCTCGGGCAAGCTCGCGAGCATAGGCGTAAATTTCAGCGGCACCATCGATCGGCGCGCACCAGGCATCTTCGATAGATCAATCATCCGAACCGCCGCCCGGACAATAAGCCAGTTTCATTTATCCCGTCTTACGTTTTCTCGTCTTTTTCTCTTCCGGAGGAAGTTTACCCATAGCAGGCTCTTCTGATTTCTTCGCTGCCATCTTGGCTTTTGGCGGTTCAATCTTCATCTCGGCGACGGCAGGCACCTCAGCTGGTGCCGCCTTCTTGGCTTTGATATTTTCCATACTAGCTTGCAACGCATCCATCAAGTCAATGACATTGCCGGTTGGAATCGCAGGAGATTCGTGTATTTCTCTGCCTTCGAGTTTCGCCTCGATTACTTGCATGAGTGCTTCGCGATAGGTGTCTTTGTAATTCGTTGGTTCGAAATCATCTGACATGAGATCGATCAGACTGCCGGCCATCGCCATCTCTTTGTCTGAGATTTGAACATCGGGAAGCTCTCTGCTTCGATCGACTCGGACTTCGTCGGGATACAAAAGTGTATTCATCATCAAAGTGCCACCATACAAGCGCAGGCAGCAAAGACGTTCTTTCGTTCTGATGGAAACCTTAGCGATAGCGACCATGCCCTTTTCGAGCATGGCTTTCATGAACAACGTGAATGGTTTTTTCGCAGCCTCTTCAGGCTCGATGTAATATGCCTTGTCGTAAAACACTGGATCGATTTCATCGCTGTGGATAAACGATGTAATCTCGATTGAATTTTTGTTGGGCAGCGGTAACTTTTCGAAGTCCTCTTTTGTCAGCACCACGTACTGGCCTTTGGAGTATTCATAACCTTTCTCGAGTTCTTCATACTCGATTTTGCGATCGCAAGTCGGACAAAAACGTTGTTCCTTGACTCGACCTTTGCAATCGCGGTGCAATTGATTGAACGAGATGTCTTTGTTATCCGTTGCTGAATAAAGCTTTACAGGAATGCTGACCATACCGAAGGTAATGATACCGCTCCATATAGCTCGTGCTGCCATAAAATTCACCTTGTGTTTAAACGGGACTTGACACTATATGCGGTATCAGTATCAAAGCGATGACTGTCGGTCTGATAAACGCATACGCGCTTGGCGCTTCTGTCGATATTCTTCCCGTATAGAATCTATATTATTCGAATATTGAATGCGCATACATATGGATGGTGGTGCATGGCTTGCGACTGGAACGGCACTTTACGGCTATGGTTTTTTCTCGGACAGATTAATTCTAAACTCATAATGCCAGAAACAGCCATTGCCGACCGTCTGTGCGCCTCTCTGGCGGTCGCTGGACCGGCCACGGTTTCTTTCATCTGAGCTATTAGAGTCACAGTAGATGTTGCCTATCGGTCGGCGCCGTGCGCTTGTCTTTGGGCTGCGAGTTTGACGGACACGGTCTTAACAATGACTCAATCAGACTTAGACGCTGCTCGACAGCAATCGGATTTTTTGCCGCCGTACGAAGTGGACATGCGTCCGCTCTGTCAGGGACTGCCGTTCGTCATGACCGACGCCGCCCACCCCCGGAATGCGGTTAAGCACGGCAGTCACTTTCTCGTGCTCGATGAGAGTGGATTGATCCCCAGTTGCAACACTCTGGGTTACGGCTACTACCGCTACGATACTCGCCATCTGAGTTCAATGGAAATCGCTCTCAATGACAGACCGCTGTCATTGCTCTCCTCCGATTTCAGTAAGGGATACGGAGC
>JBGAHZ010000021.1:0-138940 GCA_044225915.1 Obscuribacteraceae bacterium (SeqCode) | reverse complement strand
ACTCACATGGACATGCCTTTCGGCGGCACAACTTCTGCTGACGATTTCGAGACCGGAACCCGCGCTGCAGCTCACGGCGGGACAACTACCATAATCGATTTCGCCATCCAGCAAAAAGGGCAATCAATCATAGACGCGCTCGACATCTGGCATAAGAAAGCTGACGGAAAAACAGCGGTCGACTACGGATTTCACATGATCGTTACCGATCTGCCTCACGAGCGCAAAAGCGAACTCAAACAGCTGATCAATCACGACGGCGTGACCAGTTTTAAACTGTTTATGGCTTATCCTGGCGTGCTACTCGTGGACGACGCCACGATTTACAGAGCCATGTCTCTAGCGTCCGATCAAGGCGCCATGATTTGCATGCACGCTGAAAATGGCGTGGTTATCAACGAAATCATCGATGAAGCTTTGAAAGCCGGCAAAACCGCACCGAAATATCATGCACTCACACGTCCGACCAAAGCTGAAAGCGAAGGCGTCAACCGGGCTATCGCAATCGCAGAGATGGCACATTCTCCAGTTTATATCGTGCACTTGAGCTGCTATGACGCTCTCAAAAAAGTGCAAGAAGCTCGTGACCTGGGCGTTCCCGTGTTTGCAGAAACTTGCCCGCAATACTTATTCCTCGATTACACAGCCTACGAGAAAGAAGGATTCGAAGGCGCCAAGTACGTTATGACGCCGGCTCTTCGCGAGAAGTGGAATCAAAACGAACTCTGGACAGGTCTGAGAATGAACGACTTGCAGGTCGTATCGACCGACCATTGCCCGTTCTGCTTCAAAGATCAAAAGCAACTCGGCAAAGACGATTTCAGTAAGATTCCAAACGGCGGACCTGGAGTCGAAAACCGCATGAGCTTGATCTATAACGGTGGCGTAGTAGGCAAGCGCATTTCAGTCAATCGATTCGTCGAAATCACTTCTACCAACCCTGCCAAGATCTTCGGTTTATTTCCAAAGAAAGGAACCATCGCTGTCGGATCTGACGCCGACATCGTCATCTTCGACCCTGATAAGAAAATGACAATCAGCGCCGCCACTCACCACATGAGAGTGGATTACAGTTGCTACGAAGGTTTCGAAGTTCAAGGCGTCTCCGAAACCGTAATCTCTCGCGGCAAGGTCGTGATTGAAAATGAGAAATACGTTGGAAAGGCTGGCGATGGTAATTTTGTAAAACGATCGACAGTCAACCACAAATACGGACAGGCAACGGAAGTTCGTCGCGAGATGGCACTTTCAGGAAGCTGACCCGAGCAACAATCAATGGAAACACGACACGAAAATTATTTCCGGGAAGTTAATTATCAGAAAACATTCCAATACATCAGATGGCAATCTGAGCGGTTATACAGGACAATCTAATTACAACCGGAATCTCTGGAGAATGGCAAATGGGATACACAACGGAATTCACACGACCTGTAACTGAAGAGCGCAACGATTCGACAATGGATCTGGACCTGCTCAATACACACGAGCTGGTTGAGCGCATTCAGTCGGAAGACTTTATTGTGGCCCAGAAGGTTAAAGAGGTCGCACCGCAAATCGCAGAAGCAGTCGACATCATCGTCGAGAAGCTCCGTGCCGGTGGCAGACTGATTTATTTTGGAGCCGGAACCAGTGGCAGACTCGGTGTGCTCGATGCCGCCGAATGCCCACCCACCTTTGGTGTTAAACCAGAACAAGTAATCGCAATCATTGCCGGCGGCAAAGAGGCGATGTTCCAAGCATTCGAAGGTGCTGAAGATTCTATCGAGATGGGCGCTAAAGATGCCGGCGACACCAAGGTCGGACCTGGTGACGCAGTTATCGGTATCACCGCTTCCGGTCGCACACCTTACGTAGTCGGCGCACTTCAGAAGGCTAAAGAGTTAGGCGCAGCAACGATTTGCATCATTAACTGCCCGGATCCGATTCTTCAAGCAACCAGCGACGTGACGATTTGCGTTCTCGTTGGACCAGAAGCTCTCTCCGGTTCAACCCGCATGAAAGCTGGTACGGCGCAAAAGATGGTGCTCAATTTGCTCTCGACTTGTTCGATGGTCAGACTCGGCAAAGTCTATGAAAACCTGATGGTTGACCTGCAACCAACCAACGAGAAGCTCCGCGAAAGAGCCGTTTCGATCATCTCTCTGCTCGGAGGCGTTCCGCGTCATCTGGCAGAAGGCGCTCTGGTAGCCTCACACGAGAAAGCAAAAACAGCAATCCTTATGGTCAAGCGTAAAGTAGGCCGCGTCCAGGCAGAAGAACTGCTAGAACGTTGCAAAGGCTCCCTGCGCAACGCCCTCGTCACCGACGTCGAAGGCAACAACTAGCTCCGCGCGGCTAGCAAATGCATCCGATTCGCAAATCCATAACCTGCTGGCAAATACGTAACCGGTTCGCAAATCCATAATCGGCTCCAAATGCCCAATCGGTTCGCAAATGCCTAATTGGTCCGCAAATCCATAACCGGTTCGCAAATCCATAATCGGCTCGCAAATCCATAATCGGCTCGCAAATGCCTAATCGGTTCGCAAATAAATATCGGCTCGCTAATACCTAATTGTAGGGGCGGCTCGAGAGCCGCCCGTGCAGCTAGTTTAGAACGAAAGGTAAGAGGCTCCACGATTCCGATGAGCGACGAAATTAAAGTCGGAACCACGATCAACTCAAAATACGAACTCATGTCCGTTCTCGGAAAAGGGCGTAAGGCAACAGTCTACAAAGGCTACCAGCACTTCGCCAAGAAAAGCGCGGCTGTCAAAATCCTTGACGCGCAAGCCAAAATTTCCGCCGACGATTTGAAGCGCTTTCAGAAAGAAACGAAATTCCTCACTGCGCTTCACGCACACAAAGGAATCGTCAACGTTCTCGACTTCGGCGCCGCCGGAATCGGTCAAGCGTACCTCGTAACCGACTTAATCGAAGGACAATCACTGCGACAACTGCTCGACGAGAAAACCACCCTGGATGCGGCGACAGTCGAAAGTATCTTCGGACAGATCATCGAAGCCCTCGCCTTCGTGCACGAAAAGCAAATCATCCATGCCGGTCTTAATCCATCAGAGGTGATGCTGACTCCCGCGGCAAAAGGTACTGGCTATACAGCTACTGTAATAGATTTCGGCTCGGCAAAATCGTTCGATGATCCTGTTGAACCAGCCAAACAGAATCCTGACACGAAGCCAGATCCGTACGCCAGCCCAGAACTCGCAAACGGAAGCTCTTTCGACGAGCGCGCGGACATTTACTCAGTTGGTTGCATGCTGTACGAAGCACTGGTTGGAAAACTCCCCGATGCAAACCCGCCAACCTTCGAGCCCGGCACGCCAGTTCCGGAGCCACTCCAGCAAGTGATTATCAAAGCCCTCAGCGCCGACCCGGCTAAACGATTTACATCAATGAAAGAACTGGCAGCAGCCATGCCTCACGGAAACAAAAGTTCCGCCAGTACCGAGAAAAAAGACCTCTGGGGCTCTATCAAAGGCATGTTCAAATAGCACCACCAACGGTGCCAGTTAATTAGCTCTGACCACAAATCATGGAAACTACCAGCCTGCTCCGAAACCGTTTAAGGACGCCATTAATCGCCATCACAAAAGCCGGCGTCGGCAGTCTGCGCAAAACACTTTCAATCCGTTCTCTTTGAAAAACCGAATCTCTTCCCACTTTCTGGAGTACGCGATGTACTGCCTGTCGTCGCTCAAACCTCGATAAGCGATATGAACAACTCCGTTGCAACAGTCTTCGCCTTCCGGCTCCGCGACCGGGGTCGGAACAACGGCCGCCTCGTTTAAGGCTACCCGTGCCAACATTATCGTACGACGATATAACTCCAACATTACTAATACGAAAATGATTGGAACTACCCAATCCTTTTTGACGAGAACAAGGACACCGTATGCGTTTACGATAACCCAGCCATACACAATCAAGGATTTGATCTTTTTATCTACAGTACCGGGCCATTTCAAACTATATGCAAGAAACGCAGCAGCAGTGAAGATCGAGTAATCATAGAAGAAAACGTGCGGCACTATGATGGGCGTGGCGAACACACAAATAATCGCGGCGAGCGAGGTTTTGACCGGGTCTGACAGTTGGGTGGAGCGCAGCAAGCGGCTAGCGAAAAACAATCCAATACCGCCAAGAATCGCAGCCACTAAGTACACGATAGGTTTCACAATCGCATGCTGAGCAACCGGTACCAACAAAATTATCGCTCGTGGAAGACTGGTTGCAAGATGTTGAGCGACTCCGAATCTGAGGTCGGAATACACTGCTTCTGCCAGTTTCAGCGTATGCAACCATTCAACAAACATCGATGGAGGAAACAGTACGAGGTTTAAACCGATGACGACTGCGATACCACATACGATGCCAATCATCGGTTTAAATCGCTTCGCCGTGCCAAGCGCAACGCCCATCATTAGGACAGGAATGAAAAACTGAGGTTTAAAAACTGCCAGCGACCAGACTAAACCAGCGGGCAAATCTTTTCGCTTCAGAACAAGATAAAGCCCACCTAGAAAAGGTAAGAGTCCAAAAACGACACTAACCTGTCCTATCCAGATCGAGATGGCCAAAGGCATTAGAGTGAGTGCCATCCATGTGGCCGAGACGTCCATCCCATTTCTTTCCTCTGTTTTCGGAGCGGAAGATGAAACGAGATACGCACAGAAAGCCAGTCCGCACAGAGAAACAATCTGCCACACTAACAACGAATAGCTGGACGGCAGCAGACTGAACGGAGCGAAAAATCCTGCTACAAGCGGCATATACATATATTCCGCATTTGCGGGTGGAGGCAACAGCGGCAATACCCGGTGCGCAGCCTGATCGAATGCACAATGACTGAATGAAACCGCGTCCGCCGCCGGATAAAGCAATGCCGCCTGACCCTCGCGAACGAGCGTGCCGGCGGTATGGAAGGTCATCAAGTAATCCGATGTTTGGTTGACAGCAGGCAGCGACAGATCGGTAAATCCGTACAACAGGATGAGAATAAATGCCCAACCGAAGCAGATTAGTGAGAGAGTTTTCTTCATCGCCGCCCGCGTGCTTGTTCTGGCGGATATTATACAGTCTTTCGCCGGTCATGAGCAGTTGACCGGACTAAGCTGGAGCGGCACCATCGACGGTGCACATTCACTCATCTACTCAGGGTTTAAACCAAGGCGCACCATCAACGATGGTGCACCAGGTGAGCAAAATTGCGAACGGCACACGCAGTGCGCGCTCTAGACTGGTCGAAGAAGTCGAATGAGGCCCATACCTACCAGGAACATAAGCCCGCCTACTACGGCAGCTTGCATCAACCCAATGTTTAACATCAAATTCAAGATAATAGTCAAAACTACGCTCAGCACCAAACTAAGCAGCAGACTGGGAATTAACGCGATTACCATATTGAAACCCTCTTCATTCTCATGGTAATCACTTAGCACAAAATTTCGAGCAGATGTTCTCGGCACGCAAGTCTTGCGAAACATAGCACCATATATAGTGGCGTTATCAAACTACTCTACTGGCCGGCAGCGTCACTTTAAAGGTAGACCCCTTGCCGACTGTCGATTCCACATCGATAGTGCCGTAGTGCCGCGCCACAATCTCATTAGTAATTGCCAGTCCGAGACCAGATCCGCCGGCTTCTCTATTACGTGATTTTTCGCCCCGGAAAAAGCGTTCGAAAATGTGTGGCAAGTCATCGGCTGCAATGCCTGCGCCGGTATCCTGAATCACAATCTGCACGCGCTTATTGTCAGGTTCTTCACAGCTCAGCGTCACCTTACCGCCAGATGGTGTGTAATTGATTGCGTTACCGAGCAAATTGATAAAGGCGCGTTGCAATTGATCGCCATTGCCCTTGAGACGGAATCCATTGCCGTTAGGCGTTTCCAACCAATCGGGTACGGTCAAGTGGACATCCTTATTCTGCGCTTGATTTCGCACCTGGTCGACGGCTTCGCTGAGAACCTGATTAAGACTGACTTCGTGCTGCCAATCCTGTATATCCATCGTCGACGAATCGAGTTTTGAGATATCAAGCAAATCACGAATCAGGCTTGTTTGGCGCTCGACCAGCTTCTCGAGCGATTGTAAAAACTTCCCGCGCAAATCAGGATCTTCTGCTGCGCCCGCCATCATCGCGTCAACAACCGATCCAATTGCCATCGTGGGAGTCTTCAATTCATGGCTGGCATTGGCGATAAACTCTTGCCGCAGCCGCTCCTGCTCCCGCAATCGACCAATCATCTGGTTGAATGACAAACTCAATTCACCGATTTCATCGCGCCTACTTACCGGTAGGAAACTAGAAAGATCGCCTGAAATCGAGATTTCCTTGGCAAGCTTGCTGACTTCCTTAACCGGTCTGTTGACTTTCTCCGCAAGCCATAAGCTGATGAGAACTGTGATTACACCGGTAGCCAGGATGATTTCAAGAAATACAATCAAGTCGCGGCGCAAACGTTGCTCAACTTCCGTGAGCTGAATGCCGACTCGGACAACACCTGCCGTGACGCCGGCCGAGCGGATTGGATACGCGACGTACATCCAGTTTGTATTAGTCGATCGCTCGTTTCTTTTATATATAGCGATGATTCCAGCAAGCGCGTCGTTGATTTCCGAATCGCCAGAGATGTTCTCTCCATGCCCTTCGGGTGGGACTCGTTCTCTCAGGTCTTGCTGCCGTTCATCAATTACTTCTTCTTCCGGACCCGAGTCCGCAAGAACGTGACCATCCTTATCTACTACTGTGATCGCCACTCCGATTTTAGTCGCGCGCCGATCGACCGCTTCCTGAATGCGCATTCGCGAAGCCTTGGAATCCAGCGTTAAGTCGCTATCGATTTCAAGTGCGAGGTTAACAGCCTCTACTTCGAGCTGCCGCTGCAGGTCTGTCGTCGATTCACTCTTGATCGTCACCAGCGCCCAGAAACTGACCGCAAGCAAGGCAATCGTGATGATAAGTAGATAAGTGAAGAGGAGCTGGTTCGCCAGACTGCTGAAAAACCATCGGTGGATCGTATTTTGAAAAAGCGTCTTAATGCGATTCAAAAGGGCATTCGACCTTCATTTGCGATATCTGTACAGAACCATTCCATCGTAACGCGAATCCAGAGCTGTACTCCACATAAACTGCATATGTCCGATTTTTTCACCAGATTTTTACTTCGCGGCATAGTCCCGCAATTGCACTCTCGACACGTCCCTCGGGAGGTTTATCAGTCTCACGACCACAAAAAGCATTCAAGACGTTTAAGACAAAACGGATTTTCTGTGGGAAACTGATGTTTGTAACTATAATTCCGAAAAGGAAGGATAGTAGTAAGTTCTGGAGGTCTATACCGAATGTCTACGGTGGCAAATGTAACCGATGCAACCTTCGAAGCAGAAGTTCTGAAGGCTGATATCCCGGTGCTGGTAGACTTCTGGGCTCCATGGTGTGGTCCTTGTAAGGCGGTAGCGCCTGTAGTCGAGGATCTGTCCAAGGATTTCGCAGGAAAGATCAAGGTAGTCAAATTGAATACCGATGAGAATCCTAAGACAGCCCAGGCGTATCACATTAGAGGCATTCCGAGCCTATACCTGTTCAAATCAGGCCAGGTTGTTGAGCAGGTGGTTGGTGCGGTTCCAAAATCGACACTGGCCTCAGCGATCAACAAACACGTAGGTTAGGAAAAGAAACTGCCCATCTCTAAAGATGGACTGAGCCCGCGTTTCGACGCGGGCCTGTTTCGGTTACTAAAAAAGGAAGGTCATATGCGCCGTTTCTTCAAAAAAACATTACTGGCGGTACTCACTCTGCTGCTAGCGGGCGTTCCGGCGCCAGCCACAGCTGAGCCATCCAACGCCAAGGACAAGTCTGCCAGCAAGGAAGAATCGGTCAGATCAGTGACTGACTCTACATTTTCAAAGGAAGTTTTGAAATCTGACAAAACGGTGCTTGTCGATTTCTGGGCTCCCTGGTGCGGGCCTTGCAGAATGCAGGGGCCGATTGTAGAGGAAGTATCAAACGAACTAAAAGGTAAGGCCAAGGTAGTCAAGCTCAACACGGACGAAAACCAAAAGACCGCGCAGGCTTACAACATCGAAGGCATACCTGCGCTCATCATTTTCAAGAACGGCAAAGTTGTCGAGCAGAAAGTGGGTTTGACGCAAAAAGGCGCTTTACTCGAAACCATTAACAAGCATTTATAACCAGCTCATCTGAGCTGCACGTTCCACGACGGACACACAACATCTATCAATCACAAGGGGAAAGATATGATCAAAAACCAGGGGCCGGCAGCCATTTTGTTGGCTGGTGCAATGCTACTGACGGGAATAATCAGCCCGGACGCAGCGCTTGCCAAGAAAAAATCCTGCAGCAAGTCTTCGAAGTGCTGCACAAAATCGGCAAAATGCACCGGAAACAAAAATGACATCGTCAACACAGCAAAACGCGATGGTTCATTCAAAAACCTGAGCAACGCTCTTTGCTGCACCGGATTGGCAACTACCTTGCACGGCAAAGGACCATTCACGGTATTCGCACCGTCAGACGAAGCATTCGGCAAAATTCCTAAAGATCAAAGAGAGTCCATTCTCACGAACCCCAACACTCTCAAGTACCACGTAGTAAAAGGCAACCTCTCCTCTGCTGACCTGGCGCAAAAGCGCTCAGTCGTCACAGTTCAAGGCGAATCGTTGATGGTAGATAACAAAGATAACGGTGCAGTCATCGTTGTTGACGGCGCTGTCGTCACCAAGCCTGACATCAAATGCAGCAATGGGGTTATCCACGTTATTGACTTCGTGCTAGTCCCAGAACGCGGCAAGTAATTAAAACGTGCGCAAGTTCGCACTGTATGGGAATATTAAAGGTAGGTCCTCGGACCTACCTTTGTTTTTTGAGGAAAGTCGATGAAAGAGATGTTGATAGCCTTCATCATCGCGTTGGTGATAGGCAGCATCTGGAACCAGATGAATGGCGCGGATCCGCAATGGGCTCCCAATAAGGGCACCGGGGGTGGAGGCATTGCCGCGCCCAATGCTCCGAATGTTGGTACTTCAAACACGGGCGCTCCCAACATGCTTGGATACGACAGCGTGGAGTCGCAACAAGCGAGTGCTGGACAAGAGCTGGTAGTCGACATCGATGAAGGGTCATTCCAAGGTTATGTCCTCGACGCAAGAGAACCAGTGCTGGTCGAGTTCTACAACGATCATTGCCAGTATTGCACCAAAATGGAACCGGTCATGGGACAGCTCGCCTACAACGGTCAGGGCGTGGTCAGGGTTTGCAAAATCAATTCGGACAAGGCGCCATCACTGGTTGAGCGCTATGAGATCGAAGGAGTGCCCGCATTCGTTCTATTTTCCGAAGGACACAAACTCGATCAGAGAGCCGGCGCCACCGATTTTCAGTCGCTGCGCAGCTGGCTTTCACAAAATAACGTAACCGTCCCGCCGTCCGTTTCGCAAAGCATCGATGGCGCTCGGCTCTAAAGGCGCATCCCAGGGTTTTCCCCGAGAATTACGAGACGCAGTTTTTTGATTGAGTTAGGAGTTATAGTTAAAATGAACGTTGTTAGCGAAACGTCGAGCATAGGCTGTTTCCGCGCAATTCACCAATGAACGATTTGATAAAGGAAGCTGACATCCATTGAGAACGTTGATCATCATTGCAATTGTGGTGCTAGCAATCTCCACGATAGGAGCCGGTAAACCCGCACCTCCACAGGGGATTCAGTTTGGAATTAAAGATGTCACTTTCGGTCAGAAAACAACTGCCGTTCCCGAGGGGGCAAGTGGAGATTTTGTAATCGTTGATGGATACAGAGATTACAAAGCCCCTGATAGCGTAATTGACTCCACTGATTTCGACAAAGTTGATTTTCCTCAATACAGTCGCTTTCACTAATCGTACACCAACACAGGATAGAACCAATGAAGAACTGGGTCCGCTGGACAATCGTAATAGCGTGGACAATACTGCTAATTTTCACCTCGCAGTACTGGAATCCATTCGCTTCGTTTGCCGCGCTAATGAAGTACTCGGTGATCACCATGGTCGGTGCCGCGATTTTCGGCACGCTCATCATGCTGATTCAGTTCTATCTCTTGATGCAAATCATCTTTCCACTGCCTCCACGAGCGGATTCCAAAGCACCGCAAAGTATTTGGAAGAAGATGTTCAAGTTTGCATTCAAAGACCCGCCCATCAATCCTAAGGCACCGAAATTTCTCGACGAACTCGTAGGCAACGAAAAAGCAAAACTCGAAATCAAAGAAGTCATCGAGATGTTGCAGCATAAGCAGCATTACATCGATTCAGGCGCTGACGTACCGAAAGGAATGCTGTTCATCGGACCACCTGGCGTAGGTAAAACATTGTTCGCTCGCGCCATCGCAAACGAAGTCGGATTGCCATTCTATGTAGTCGATGGTGGCGGATTTAGTGGCATGATTTATGGACTTGGTGTTTTCAAATTGAAGACGCTGTTCAGAAAACTGCGCCGTCATGATCAAGCGATTTTGTTTATCGATGAAATCGAATCAATGGGAAGTCGCAGAAAAGAAGACGTTGGAGCGGGCGCTCAATCCGACAACAACATGACCTTAAACACTCTCCTCACAGAGATGGATGGATTTCACCACACAAGATTGATCGTTATTGGTGCCACCAATAATGATGCCATGCTGGATCCGGCATTGATGCGCGCAGGAAGAATGGACCGCAGAATCTACTTCCAGCCCCCAACTGTAGAAGAGCGAAAATCGTTACTGCAATACTACGTGAAAAAAGTAGTTCATGCAGACAACATTGATTACGACGAAATCGTCTCTCTCACCGCAAATTATTCTCCGGCGGAAATTGCCAGCATCGCCAACGAAGCGGCGCTTGTGGCGCGCCGCCCGGGTGGTCCCAACAAAGTCACTACTGAGACTTTGAAACAGGCGCTCGATAACGTCACCGTCGGGCTGGAGCGTACGCTCACATCTGGTGTAGAACTGATCGCCCATGACCCTACGATCAAGCTGGATGATGTGATCGGAATCGACGATGTAAAGCAAGACATCAGCGAAATCGTTGACTTTCTCCAACGCGGAGAAGAGCTCAAGAAAATCGGCGCAAAGATTCCAAAGGGAATCATGATGGTCGGTCCTCCTGGTGTCGGTAAAACGATGCTCGCCAAAGCCATCGCGAATGAAGCCGGTGTGCCTTTCTACGGCTTGTCCGGCAGCTACTTTACGAGCTTCTGGGCCGGAGAAGGTGCAGCTCGAATCAGATCTCTGTACAGTCAGGCGAGAAAGAGTCCTGCAGCAATCGTATTCATCGATGAAATCGATGCGCTCGGCGGCACGATGACCGAGCGTGGCAATACACGCACAAACGCTCTTAATCAGATTCTTGTGGAACTCGACGGTTTAGGCAGAAGCAACGTAATCACCATCGGCGCCACCAACGTCGAGCAAAGCCTCGATCCTGCTTTTCTCAGATCTGGAAGATTCGACAGAAAACTTTATGTCGGACTTCCTGATTCAGACGCCCGTAAGCTGATATTCGAGAGGTACCTCACCAAAGTTAAATTGGCAGGTGAGATCGAGTTGGACAAACTCGCAAAATGGTCATTCAATTTCTCGGGAGCTGACATCGCAGCCTGCGTCAACGAAGCGGCGATCCTGGCAGTCCGTGAAGGCAAAAAAGCAGTAGATATGGATGACCTTGAAGAAGCTGCTACGCGCGTGTCCGTCACTGCAGGACACAAACTCAATACTTCAGGAATCAGCATGTCGCGAGTTCCCGACCTCGATGTTTCCATGTCGGACATCAAAGGAATGGAAGAAACGAAGCACGAGGCCGAAGAAGTTGTTACTCTGCTGAAGAACGCCCATCTTGTCGAAAAGAGTGGGCTGAAAGCGCCTAAAGGCTTGCTTCTTGTAGGACCTCCTGGGACCGGGAAAACAATGCTCGCTAAAGCGATTGCCCATGAAGCAGGGGTGGCCTTCTATGCGCTCTCCGGTTCAGACTTCGTACAAGTCTGGGTGGGATTGGGAGCGCAAAGAGTTCGCGCTGTTTACGAACAAGCAAGACGCAGTGGAAAACCCGCGATTATTTTCATCGATGAGATTGATGCAGTCGGCGGTCATCGTGGTCGCGACTGGGGCGCAGGTGGTAAAGAAGAAACAAACCAAACGTTGAATGCACTTCTGACAGAGATGGATGGTTTCGGGAAACACAAAATTCTCACCATTGGTGCCACTAACAGCATCGAGCTATTAGACAAAGCACTGCTTCGTCCCGGCAGATTCGATAGACAAATTGATGTGCCGCTGCCAAATCTCGAAGGTCGAGAAGGTATTCTCGAACACTACATTAAAGACCTCAAGCTCGATACATCAGTAAGTTTGCTGGAAATAGCGAGAATGACTGTATGGTCTTCCGGTGCCGACTTGAAGAACATCGTAAATGAAGCCGGATTGATCGCAATCCGCAGTGGGCGAATCGTGATCAACCATGCGGACCTCGTTAAAGCGATACAGCGTGTCACCTTTGGCGTACATCGAAGCTCTCAGGTTGTAATGCAAGACCTCTGGGATACGGCTTACCATGAGGCCGGACACACTATCGTCGCGTATTACAAAAATCTGCGCGACCGCATCCAAGTCGTTACCGTGGTTCCAACCAGTAGAACTCTCGGTTACATGTGGTCAGTCGCGAAAGACGATCACCAACACCACTCGCCAAACAAAAATGAACTACTCGTTCAAATTGAAGTCAGCCTGGGTGGCTACATTGCAGAAACTCTAGTAAATGAAACCAATACAGCCGGAGTTAGCAGTGACCTTCAGAATGTTGCAAGTGTAGCGAGCAAAATGGTCCGAAACTGGGGCATGGGCTCTTTTAAATTCAATACTAACAATGCATACGGTTACGTCGACGGCACATTCCATGACAAGGCCTCACCAGAAACTGAGCGGCAGATTGAACTCGAAATCAAGAAACTTGTCGATGAATGCTACTCGAATGTGGAAAACCTGATTCGCTCACACCGAAAAGAGTTGGATTTACTTGCGGCAGGCCTGGTTGAGAAAGAAACGCTCTATTACATGGACATCGTAAAGATACTGGATCCTGACAGACCGATGACCGACATTGAAAAAGAGATTCGTTCGTTCTCCGAGCGCAAACTCGTAGGTAAACAGCCCATCATTGATCTCGACCTCATCGAAGGTTTAATCGGAATCACAAAGAACGGCAAAAAGGATAAGAGGAATAAGAAGAACGGAAGTAACGGAGACCACTCCGCGGACGACGACTCGCCGAAAGCAGAAAACGCAGCCGACAAGACAAAAGATTCGTCTGACAAATCTGACGACGAGAAGAAAGAATCTGACGAAAATAAGAAGAAAGAGAGCTAGGCTTCGTGCGCCTTCCGCTACTGAAATTGTACTCAAAGAAACGTTTGCGTGCGGTTTTGTTAGCACTACCTGTGGTGCTTATTAGTTTCGATGAAGCACGGGCAACAGGTTTGTCGGTAGACCAGGCAACCGAGTATCCGGAACTAACCCGGGCATTTCGTTCAATGAAAAAAGGCTGGATAGGAGCTGACGGCGCCTATTCCGTTCCACTCGATGATTCGACTACGCTATGGACGTTCGGTGATACATGGATCGGAACGATCAAAGGTAACAAACGTTCAAGAGACACGCAGATGGTCAACAATACTGCCGCAATTCAGAAGGTGGGCACGAAAAAACTTGCGCCACTGCTGTTCAAGTGGGTGCATAACGGACCTGAGTCAAATTCATTATGGGCTCCGGGTGAAAGAGGATCTTACTTCTGGCCCGGCGATGGTATCACTCTTGATGGCAAGCCCTTCTTTTTTCTGCACAAAATCAAAACAGACAAATCGAGAGAAGCACCATTTCAGTTTCGCACGGTCTCCGATTTCGTAGTTGCAGTCGACAATCCATTGGATCCCCCGAAGAATTGGAGACTTACGTATGGAGACTTCGGCAATGACGCAGAAGAGTTGGAGTATGGTACTGCCACCATTCGAGATGACAAATACGTCTACATTTACTGTAGCCACCGCGCTCGCCGAAACGGGTTAGACGCCCACCCCGCGATAATTGCCAGAGTGCCGAAAACCGATTTTGCGAAATTGGAATTTAGAAATACCGAGTTCTTCAAGGGTGATAGTGCAACGAAGAAGCCCTCAACATCAGATAAAAGCAAAGATTGGGAAAACGGATCGAGTGAAGCAACCATTCTGTTTCGCGATGCCGCACCAGAGATGTCGGTCACAAGAGTGAAAGGAATCCCTGGATTCATCGCAGTTTACATGCCACCGTTAAGTAAAGAGATCTGCATTCGTCACGCGATGGCTCCGGAAGGT
This sequence comes from Obscuribacteraceae bacterium (SeqCode), assembly GCA_044225915.1. GTDB lineage: Bacteria > Cyanobacteriota > Vampirovibrionia > Obscuribacterales > Obscuribacteraceae > JADYXR01. Next base: position 124,556 of record JBGAHZ010000021.1, on the reverse strand, counting down.
CCCTGGGGTGAACGAATTAAGATATACGACTGTCCCGAAAAAGACGACGGAATTCTTTTATACAGCGCGAAGGCGCACCAAGAGTTGGCGCGCGAACCTCGCGAACTGATCGTGACATACTGCAGAAATTCCAAAGACAACGAACAACATTACAACAATGCGAGCATCTACTTCCCACAGGCTATAAAAGTAAAGCTAAGGCAAGCGAAATAACTACTCACTGAAATGGGTTAAAACCTCAGGCCGTAAACGCATTCGTAAATGAATCATTACTGGTCAGTGGTCCAAGTCCTTCCAAAAACGAAATCCAGTTTGAATCGCCGGACGCCCTCTTCTGTAATTTCTGAATGTGTTCGTGTCCCTCTCTAATCTTCGCTCTTTCCGTCTCAGCCAACCGCGTATTCAACGGGCTGTCCAACATGTTTTTTGATTGCTTGGCCAGGGCATTTAAATGCTCGCGAAATTCTTTTGCCGTTGTTGCTTGGTTCAATGCATCAAGTTCTGCTTTGATTGGTGCAAGCTGTTTTGGATCTTCCGTTCCAAGCTTGCCTTTTAAAGACTCGTAAAACTGGTTCAGTTGCTTGGTCGTCGTAAACTGTATTTCTTTCGTTCGATCGGGATGCTTCGCTTCAGCGTCAGCAAAACCGCTAGCAACCGAGCTGAAGAAAGCCAGAGGAGTCCCGAGCTTCGCCTGCGCAAGCGAGTCCCTGAAGATATCAGATGGCAAGAATGCGCTCAGTCCGCCCATATCTTCGTAATTGAGAATCCCGTTTTTCGCGTGCTTATTTTCGACCGTGGTATCAATCGCCTTCGTAACATTTTCGGCAGCTGAAGCAAGTTTTCCTGAGCTGTCGGGAATTTTGCCATCTTTGACGGCCTCCTGAATCAGACTCGCAAAAGTTTTGAGATCCCTGTTCTCACAGCCGTCACGAAGTTTTTCTACCTTGATGCTTGCTACCATTCGCGGTGTCGATTCTATTATCTTCGCTACGGTGTCACGAACTTTTGGATCCTTGATCGCCGCAGCCAACTCTGTACCAAACTGGTCCTGTGCTTGTTTCAGTTTCTCGGCTGATTCAGTGTCATAGTGCGCCAGTGTATCGGTACCGCGGACTACGGAACCATCTTCTCGCTTCCCATCGTTAGCCCCATTTTTCGCACATTCAACAAACGTATTTGCAAGGTCGTCACCGTTCATCTTGGTGTTGGACACAAGTTTTTCCAGCGGCGCCTTCAAATTTTGACTGTCGGCAGCTAATGATTTTTCGTTCGGTCCCTTTTGAAACGAGCTCGTAGTCTCTTCTGAAGCGACTAGTTCTTTCGCGACATCAGCCATGGTCGTCACGACACTGTCCTGCCCCATGATGCAGCTATCGAAATCAACCAGATCAAACTTATTGCGACCACTCGAGGCCAAGCCATTTTTCAGTGCTTCGTGAAACTGATCTAGCGACACCATTCCGTTGTCCTGCTTCACGCCTTTCGCTCCACCACCATGGCTTTGCTGAATCAACGCGATTTTCTCAGAGGGTGCAAGTTTTGCTGCGCTCGAAATCAAGTCTTCGAGATCTTTTGCAGGACCTTCGCTATTTTTCTTTTCGACTTCGTTAAACGCACCGTCTTTGATCATGTAACGTTTGACAAGAAATTCAGACTGATCGGAATCGGGCTTGTAATCAGGATTTTTCTCTGTCAATTGAGCGACGATAGCGATCGATTTTCCCTTCGTGCTGTCCGCCAACTCCTTCAACTGCGTAAGCTTGTTGTCTGCTCCGGACTCCACGCTGCCGACCTTCAGTCGTGTGGATAGATTTACCATTACTGTCCAGTCACGCTTCTCGACTTCCGGCGTAGATTTGGGGTTGCTTTCCAGCTTGCGCTCGGTTACGTTCTCAGCCTTTGTCTCAGGCTTGTTCTCGGCGGCGTCCGGAGGCTTCTCAGGTGTCTTCCGTTCTACGAGATCGCCCCCTGATGTTTTATAGCTACCGTCGTTGTTAAACAACGGTGGCATATCGAGCATGCCATCGCTGGTAGTATCAGGCTTTTTACGGTCGGTGCTGGAATTTGTCCGCGTTTCCGGTTGGATTTCCGGTTTCCACAAATCCGCAGCAATGCTGCCGTCAAGTTTATCCTTACGCTCCGGCGCAGGTTCTATGCGTGTTTTATCGCTCATGGTAAGTGCTCCTGAAAGACGCTGCGGCTTCCCGGCCCACAGATTCAATCGAAGACTTCACAAACTTATAGCTTCGAAACTGAACAAAACTTGAACGTCATCAAGACTGGAATGCATTCAAGAAATAAAAAAGCAGCTTGAGCGGAGTTACACCTAGCCAGCTGGACGGTTCTCAATCGCCCATTCGCTCGAACAAAAGAGATAAAGCCTTTAGTTGAACTTTATCCGTCACGGGTTGAATGCGAAGAGGAACGTCGTCACGAAGTTGAATCCGGCGTGACCGATTATTGTCGTTGTCGTGTTGGTGAATCGTCTGACGATACCGAAGATAATCGACCAGATTGCAATCTGAATAATCAGTATGGGTGCGTGCGAGAATTGCGCGTGTAGGACGCCGTGTAGAATCGCTGCGGGCACGATTCCGAGTGCAGGCTGTAAGGCACCACGCGTGAGTGTTTCTTCGCCCACACCGGCGCAAATCGCGGTTGCAAACGCGAGTAAAATCGACGCGCTTAAATCGGCTCCTGATGCGAAAGTACCGGAGTTATATCCGGATAGTTTCGTAGCCATGTCTTGCCCTGGCGCGGCGTGCGTGATCAGAGACCAGGCCAGGTCATAGCAGAAGCTAAATACAACAAGTCCCAATCCAATGCCTACATGCGAGAGTTTTGGTTTCTCCCAACCTAATCGTTTAAATGCGGTTCGCCAATCACGCGAGACGAAAATGCCCACACCGCAGAAACTGAGCATCACTAGCCCAAGTCCGTTGTAGGAAAAGAGTTGCTGAAGCGATACCGGCAGCGGAATAGGAATCGAAGGGAAGTCCATACTGGCAGGGCTTACTGCCTGCAGCATCGATCCAAGCGCGACGATGTAAACGAACATCCCGACCATATTTGGATAAGAGGTAGGGACAAAAACGATTTTGTCGACAAACCCCTGGAGAAACGGAGGTAAATTCTTCTTCGGAGTCGTCGTTAAAGATGCAGTCGGCGAGCCGCTTTGTGCCGCCGCTGGGCTACTGATTTGAACATCCGCTGGCGAATCTTTCTTTTCCGCACTCGCCGAGTCATCTTCCGACCCAGGTGGCGTCGTGGTTTGCGATTCGGTTGTATTCTCTACCCGCTCGGTCTGCAGTCCCGTTTGTAATTCCTTCGGCGGAGCCGGTGGCACGTCGAGTTGCGCTGCTGATACTGTCGCAGGCGTTCTGTTTCTCATCATCGGTACTGTGAAGACGCGCAGAGATGCGACGCCGTCGAGCCAGGTAAGCAGCGCCGACATTACCTTTCTGCCATGAATGAAAAGCAGAATCGAGTTGGCAGCAGCCATGCACATGAGCACTGTCTGCGCGAACGGTGAAAAATCGTCTGTAGCAGCCATAGTAAGCAGCTCAAACAGAATTGTGCCGATAATCACTAGTCTGACAATCCACCGAAAGGGTTTCTGCTTAACGGCGCCGTGCCCCATTAGAGCAAGGATACAGATACAGGTGACAAGAAAAAAATCTTGCAAGTTGATCTCCAAAAACGAGGCTACAATTAATGGGGTTCTTACTATTTCTACTGCGCGTCGACCATGCTATGATAAATGTCAAGATGGACGAAACCGGGTACATTCAATAATAGTCAAAATAACTCAGGTTAGCCCGGTTATAAAGCCTGAAGTTCGAGGTGAAAATACTAGATGAAAAACGGATTCGCATCAGCATTGCTGGCTAGTGTACTAGGACTCGGAGTATTTGCGACGTCATCGTTCGCAAGTGGACCGATAATCCTTGGACCTACACCCGCGCCGGTAGTGACGACAGCACCCGTTGTCCACACAGCTCCCTTGAAGATGAAGATGCTCACGACCTATCGTGCAGTCAGATCCTTCTGGTTGTCGCGGGCAATTGTTCGCTAATCGTTCACTGTCTTAAACAAAAACCTTCGGACTTGAGATACAGGTCACCCAAAAACCTTGGGTGACCTTGTTGTTGGTTTCGTTTCCGTCCGATAACAGCCTGACGCAAACAGGAACCGGATGACTCAGCGACCGAGTTTACTCGGCGAGCCTCTACTCCGCGAACCTGCCTGTCTCTGCAAACAGTCTCTGCGAACCTGTCTTCGCGAACTTTAGAGGGCTTTGTAAACGCCCAGGCTGCTATGCAGCAAAGTTCAAATGAATGCCGTGCCGCAAACCTATTACTTCGCGATTCGAATAATGACTTCGTCGGTGCCTGCGAGGTTCAAGCGCTCTCTGGCGAGCCGCTCGATACCTGCGTTTGAACGATAGCTCGTAAGACCGTCACGCAGCTCTTTGTTGATTTCCTCAGCCTGTGCTTCGCCAGCCTTCAGCGAAATCGTTTGTTTATGCAAGAAGATCTGACGCTCAACGCTCGTTTGGATCGCCCGTCCTACCTGAAAAATTCCGAGCAGCAATACAGACATGATGCCGATATTCTTCAAGAGAGTGAGCTTCTTGTTTGTGTCAGTCACTTTAAGCCTCTGCTGGTTTAGATATTGAAACCGAGAACTGAAGTTTTAAAGAGTCTACCAGCCAGGAGCAAGGTTGGCTCATCGCCCCTGGCTGATTGAACAATTCTTTTACGAAACCGGTGCCTGAAGCAAGCCTACTTCGCGACTTTTGGAGTCTACCTTTGCGCTGCCTCCCTCGAGCTCATCAACGATTTGTTGCGCTTGCAGGTTGAAGTCTTTGGCAATGCGCTCCACTTGTTCGAGCGAGGTGCCTTCGAAATAGAGCCTGACGAGCGGCTCTGTGCCGCTTGGTCGAATCAGCATCCAGTTGTAGTCGTCGAAATAGAGTTTCAAACCGTCTTTCTTGCCGACTTTCGTCACTTTGACGCCACCGATTTCTTTGAGCGGATTGTTGATCAAGCGCTCCATCAGCCCCTTCTGAGTGCTCATGGTGAGCATCAGATCGCCGCGCAAGAAGTGGAATTGCATGCCGACTTCTTCTTGCAGCTCTTCCCAGATTTGGGAGAGTGGCTTCTCTTCATAAGCGATCATCTCGATGATGAGCAGGTTTGCGAGAATTCCGTCTTTTTCAGGAATGTGTCCTTTCACTGAGAGTCCGCCTGATTCCTCGCCGCCGATGAGGATGTCGCCTTTGCGCATCTCTTCGCCGATGAATTTAAAACCAACAGGAGTCTCGATAATTGGGCATCCGTAAATTGCTCCGAGTCGATCGAGCAAATGCGTGGTCGCTACTGTACGTACGATAGAACCAGTCTGTTTGCGGTTTTTCACCATGTGGCGGGTGAGAAGACAAAGCAGTTGGTTAGGTGAAAGATAATTGCCCAGGTCATCGATAATGGCGAAACGATCCGCATCTCCGTCGGTAGCAAGACCAACGTCCATCTTTTCGTTTTTGACCATTCCGATCAAATAGCGCAAGAATTGCTTCTTCGGTTCAGGCATACCGCCGCCGAAGAGCGGGTCGCGCCAATCGTGTAGCGCTTTCACGTTTACGCCCCACTGTTTGAGAATATGATCGAGATAACCGCGACTGGTGCTGTAGAGTGCGTCGTAGCCTACTCTCAGACCGGCGTTACCGATCTTCTTCATGTTGACGAATTCGCTGAGTGCCGCCAGATATGGTGGCTGAGGATCGAAGTGTTTTACTTCTTCTCTCGAGTATGGAATGTGCTCTGGCGTGTGCGCCAGGTAAGAAAGCATCTTGTCCGAGATTTCGTCGGTTGCTGGACCGGCATACTCCGGGATGTATTTAATTCCGCAATACTCAGGAGGATTGTGGCTGGCGGTCAGGTGGATGGCGCCTGCCGTAGGCTCGTGTTGCGTCGCCCAGGCGATGCAAGGAGTAGGTACATCGCGGCTGGACAGTTTAACCGGCACGCCCATTTCCATCAGGACCTGAGCCGCCCGCTCTGCGAATTTGTCCGCGAGAAAACGAGTGTCATAGCCAATCAACACTGGAACTTTGTAATCGGCACCCTTGTGGTAATTCTCTTTGACGTAAAGACCGACTGCATATGCGATCCTTTCGACGTTTGCGAAAGTGAACTGATCGGCGATCAAAGCTCTCCAGCCATCAGTGCCGAACTTAATAACCTCTGTCATTTACTTTCCATCCTTCTAAGTGATCGAGTCACAATATTAGCAATAAGCGCCTGCGCAAACCAGCTCCCCTAGCTCCTTGACTCACTTTATAGAGCCGAAAGGTACTGCGATACATATCTATGAACAGCATCCCAAGCAGTTCCTGCCTGGCGCCGCCCTATCCATTCACGATCGACACTTCGAGTACCAGCAGACCATATGCGCGAAGGGCGCAGTGCCTCGAGGTCTTCGTCGTTTTCGAATTCAATCATCGAGCCGTCGCGACCGTAAAATCGAAACTTGCTGCACTCGCTACTGCCCAACCAGTCTCCATATTTACGGTAACTTTCTCGCTTGTTTTCCTGCAGCTTCTGGAATCGCGTAACCATTCGAAAACCATCGCAAGTCAGCAACGCGGTCAAGCAATTCCAATTACCATTTCCGTCTTCCAAAATTCTTCGTTCGATGTGAATTCCGCGCTGGACATCGAGGCTCCAGAACTGTCCGTCGAATTTGCGAATGCTTACGCAGCCGTTAGTATCGACAGTCATGGAGTCTCCCTGGGCTCTCAGACTGCCGTGCTCATCGCGAACAATCACTCCATGCTTGTCTTTAACGCCCGTCGTGTGGATTTTTCCAGTCACATCAGATCGGACAAATGATTTCAAATGACCACGGTTGTCGTACGAGAAGCTCATGATTACGCCATCGTGCGATCGCGCCTCGGTAACTCGTCCGACGGCATCCTTCAAAATAAAAGAGCCATCGCCAGATTCTTCTTTGCGTATGCCGTTTGGCAAAAACGACACATGCCGGGTTGTTTCATGGGCCTCACGATTACGGTTGCGTCTTCTTGCTTCCGAAGGCGTGCTGCGTGAGGTTTTCCCAGCGCACGCCGGTCGCGGAACTGCGCGATTGTCTAGCCCCGAAAAGTCTAATGAGGGATCGGCTGAAAGGTTTACGCTTGCGTTCGATTGAATGCTTGTACCCGGCCCCTGAATACGTCCGGCTTTTGAACGTCCATCCTCGGCTGGCAGACCAGATCTAGCATCAGTCGCTCCAGCGTCCCGCCGGCTTCGCGGTTCCGAAACCTCAAACGCGTCCCCGAGCTTCTGCATCAATCGCTTGGATTCGAGCTTCTCCACTGGTTTCTTCATCAACGCATAAATTCGTTCGCGTCGCATCTCCGGAGTTTCCAGCCCTCTGGGAGCCGGTTTCAAATCCTCTGGCGGCTCCGCATGTTCTTTGTCGAACCACTCATTCAAAAGCACTGACAAATGCGAAACGAACTCGTTGTCCTCGGTTTTCGCTTCCGCAGCTACGCGCTGGACAATATTGGCAGGAACGTCGGCGTTGAGAAGAGTCGGTTCGCACCGCACTTGCGATGCTGTTAGCGAAGTCAGAAAATCGTTTACGGAAGAAGCGTCATCGCCCACCGAAAAGTCGTGATCGTTGATGGACACGGCGAAGTCGGTTTGCATCGCCTCTTCGACGTAGTCAGAACTCATTGGCTCAAACGTTATGCTCATTTCGATATCCGAGCACGGCGCGAAATCGAGCAGATCTGCAGGTCCCTGGGATTTGAGAGCTGCTGACAGACGAGCAAAAGGCGCAGGCGTTATCGGAGGCTCGAAGCAAGGAGGCTCGCGAAGCTGGTCGAGAGGTTGCGGTACCGGGCCGCTAAACATCTCCTGGATCGGCTGAGGTGTGCTGTAGACCGGCTGTTGGTGCGCGATTTCTGCGGGTGCGAACTCCGCGCGCTGATTGATCGTCCAGCTGCCGGATGAGTTGGCATCCGCCTGAGTGAAACTCTTCAACCGATTCCCACTTGGAACAGAACTCTCGGAAGCTGATCTGATGCGGCGATTAACTATAGACGGAACTTGCGCGAACTGCGGAACCGAAGTGACGTTGAGAAGCTCTCGTTCACCTAGCGCAGCATTTTTCGACAAAAAATTGAGAAGCCGTCTGTACTCAGCGCCACCCGGAACTCCAGTGAGTCGCCCGTATGCGCGCAGCTTGTGACGCGGCCAGTCACCGGGCAGGCACCAACTGTCGGGCCCCAAAGGCATTGTCAGTCACCCCAACCGCATTGCTCCGCCAAGAGCGCCTGCGTCAGCCATATTCTGCAATATACTAACATTCAAAGCGCTGGAATGCAGCTGAGAATAACGTTATGCGCGCTATCGATAAGATATTCGCGCAGCTCTCACATACGGCAGAACCAGTCCGCATGGGCGCGTACAACGCGCCCCTACAGGCGCCAATGATGCGAGTCGCCGCTCAATCCGCGTTCAGTTGCAGGCGCGCTTCGTAAGCGCCTTGAGCTAAATGCAGCTAAAAGCAATTGCCGTTTAGAAACTCGGTGGCGGCGTTTCGGTCGACAGCCAGCCTCTGACTTGCAGCGACTCAGCCATTCTGATTCCGGTAGTTCTTTCATCAAACATGGCGACGGCAAACTGACCCATCGTGATCTTGTTGGACGTGAGCAGGTATTCGGCAAGCTGAAGCGATTTCATTTCCGGATCGGTTACGTAACCGGCTTGCAAAACCAGGTCTACAAGCGAGATATCCGGATACAGATTCATCTGGTTCTTCAAAGCTTGAACTTCGGCAGGTCCGATGAATTGCGCTTGCTTGAGCAGATCGATCAGCATCGGCACAGATTCGAGCAGCGGTTGAGTCGTCACCATCTGACGCTCTTCCACCTTCGGAGCTTCTTGGACTTGCTCTACCGGCGCCTCGATCATCTCGAGCGTGCCGTCTTCCGGAATCACATGCCCTTCAACAAGCGCACCACGAGCCACGATCAAATCATGACTGAGACGCAATCTTGGTTTTCTAAGAATGAAACCAGCGTTGAGCAGCCTGTAGTAGTCCTCTTTGAGGTCCTTCGGACTGGGATGCTCGCGCAAAAATCGTTTAATCGCTTTGAAATAAGCAGCCAACACCATGCTCGGGTTGACGTCACATGCGATTTCCAAAAGATCGTAATAGTTGGAAGGAAGGTCGACCTGCTCGCTCTTCGGCGGCGGCAGCAAGTCGGGAAACAGCTGATACAGCTCCTGGCAGGCTTTCACCATTCCAGTCACGTCGGTATCAGCCCAGCTTTGACGCAAGGCAGCGCAGAGAATTTGACTCTCTAGCTCAATCCTGTTGGCACCACCAGGGCTAGCCATCTCTTAAGTACGAGGCCTCCGACAAACTCTTAGTGATTATCCGCTTCAAACGTCAATTCCGTATGTCCAACGCGGATTTTATCTCCGGCGGAGAGCACCTGGCGTTTGACTACGGGATGTCCATTGAGCAAGCTGCCATTTGTGGAACCAAGATCCTCTATCCAGAAGTCACCTTCTTCGAAAGTAATCCAGGCATGGTGGCGCGAAGTGAACGTGTCATCGGGGATGACGACCTGATTGGAAGGGTCTCTGCCAATCTTCACTTTTGTGCTTCTCAACGGAATTTTTTGCCCTGTCTTTTGCACAATCACACAAACCGACTTCGGAATGCTGGTGTCGCGATCGCCTTCAGCTTTCAGATAGTCGCTTTGCAAGCTCTTCAAATCAAGGTCCGTTACCGTCGCGCAGTAAACACAACGCTCACCTTCTGGCGTTGGTCGCCCGCAACTGGGGCACGGTTCCGTTTGTGTGTTCATACTTATATCCAAATCCTACACCCGCGCGACTGGCCCTTCCAGATCGAGAGAGGACAAAACTCCGAGTATTATACGGGACCGACGAAACCAACTGTAGCTTGGCTTCCCAAGTAAATACACTGGACACTTCTCTTTGCAAATCACCCTGATAGTTGCATGCCCGCAGGAGCGCATTCGATATCAGTTTCTTTCATCAAATCGGCCGTGATTGAAACTTAACCGTCCTCAATCTCGAATCCGATCAGTTTGAGAACCTGAAGATTATCGCCATACAGTTTTCGAATGGTCGCGATGTCATCAGATGTCGCCGTTTTTAAAAACGCCTTCAAAGAGTCCAGTTTTTCCTGACTGATTGAACGTTCCACGTAAACCACTCCGCGATCCGCATCCTCGTCTGTTGCCCGGTTGCGCCGGTCATCAGACGGTGGTGGGGGCAGCGGCCCGCCGGAGTTGGCATTTTCCTCGCCTGCCAAAACAAGAGACTCCTTGAATAACTTTGAAAATCATTTTACCAGGCCAAAAACTCGGACATGCCCACCGAGGTAACGCTACTAATGTATGCGCAGTCAAGAAAAAAACGACGCACCAGGGTCTTGCCATGGTGCGTCTTCAAAGCTTATTAATTTGTCCGATTAGGCGGTGGCAATTTCCACATCGCTAACCATGATGTCGTGATCTTCGACTTTGCTGTCGTCCTCCAGCTTCTTCGTTCTGAAGCAATAGCTACAGTAAACCGGTCGGTAACCTTTTGGTTGGAACGGAACTCGCGTTGGTGAGCCACATTCTGCGCAGCTTACCTCAGCAGTCTTAGTTGGGTCATCGCCGTTTCTCATGACACGCATTAAAATCCGACAGTTCGGACAACGCTTGGGCTCGTTAATCAGCCCTTTCTCACTGAAGAATTCTTGTTCTCCGGCGGAGAAAACAAAGAACTTCTGACAATCACGACACGTTAGCTGTTTATCATCGAACACCATAATGGGGAACCTGTAAGCATAGGGGTTATCCTTAGTGGCAAGGCGATGATCGATAAACTCGACATTCCTTTCACTACAAACCGCATATTTCGGCAGTTTAGGCCATGCTAACATGAGTCAGCCGTGCCAGGAACACGAAAGAGACCGACTATAGGGGAATTCCTATAGAAATATGGCAGTCACCATAGGGTTTTCACATACTTCGATCACAATAATGAAAGATTGGATAAGATAAACTGAGGTCGAATCTTACGGCTTGGGTGCACTTAAAATGCAGCGAGAAGCGCATAAATGCAAGGCAATCAAAAAAGCGAAGAGCAAGAACTTTTTGACACCGGAATAGAACAAAACCTTTCACGATGTCAGAAGCACCACTCGAATTCGCTCGGATAATGCGTCCAATACAAGTTAGTGCTAACCCTATACAAAATCGCTCGAAATTGCGACGAAAGCCCGAGCGCTGGGGCAATTTCGAATCTTTTCGACATCCCTGGGGTAAACCCGAACGGCATCCTCGATTACTGGTGAACCCCTGATCCTTGTCGGGAGTACGCCATACAATCCAGTCCGGTTTCGACACCGGCGAAGTAAGCACAGGAAGCCACCATTGCAGCATTGTCAGTGCAATATTTCATTGCCGGGACAAATACCGAGATCTCGTTCCCATCGTTCAATTCAGTAAATCTGCGCCTCAAATCTTTGTTAGCAGCAACACCGCCAGCCAGCACTATTTTGTTGACATTCAGTTCCCGTGCGGCTTCAACCGTTTTTCGAAACAGAACACGATTGACGGCATCTTGAAACGAGGCGGCCAAATCGGTTACTGGAAGGGGCTGGGGCAACTTTTCAACAGTGCGCAAAACCGACGTTTTCAAGCCACTGAAGCTGAAATCATAGCCCTTAACGCTGCCTTCCGGAAATTTGAACGCCTTAGGATCACCATCCTGAGCCATTTTGTCCACCATAGGTCCGCCTGGATAGCCCAGCCCCAGCAATCGCGCCACTTTGTCGTACGCTTCACCAGCCGCGTCATCAAGCGTCTGCCCGAGGATTTCCCAATCTTTATGAGTCTTGACGTGAATAATCTGAGTATGACCGCCACTGACAAGAAGGCAGATGAATGGCGGCGCCAGGTCGGTGTCGATGTAATTGGCGCAAATGTGAGCGTAGAGATGATCGACTGCCAACAAAGGTTTTTGAAAAACCCAGCTAATTGCCTTAGCGGCTGACAATCCCACCAACAAAGTACCGATAAGGCCCGGTCCCTGCGTACACGCGACAGCGTCTAAATCTTCGGGCGCGACGCCGCTCTTACTGAGAGCCAGATCGATTATTTCGTTTACCGACTCGAGGTGGTAGCGCGCGGCAACCTCAGGAACCACTCCACCGAACTTCTGATGGATACCGGTTTGTGAATTCAATTCACTCGCTAAAACAATTCGTCCGTCTTTTACGACGGCGGCCGCTGTCTCGTCGCAACTTGTCTCCAGCCCCAGGATAATTGTCATCTCGGTTTCCTTAGTCATTCAAAAGAGCCGCAGCCCCAGCCACTTTCGATATTGCAGATTGCCGACATTTAATGCGAGAACAGCTATTCAAGAGGCTTATGAACCGCATTATAACGGGTATACCAGTATTGAGAACCAAAAATCACGCTTTTCGAGGCTACTTTTGAAACAAACAAAAATGCCCGAAAAGCCCGGAGAATTAACCTTCCCAAACATTAAAGTCCTATTGACAAGCAATATTTTCAAGAGTACTATTCACCTAATAAAAGCCCTGTTTGTGCCTTATTTGAGAGCGCAGCAGGCAGCGAGCGAAAGCTCGAACCTTACTAACTTAAAATTCGCCACGTCCCGAACCCAGCCAGGTGCATGCCGCTTATGAAATCATTCACTTCCATGTTTTTAGCTTTTGGAGTCTTAATTTCTGCGGCCAGTACCGCATCAGCCCAGAGCCTCGATTCAGGCAGCATTCGCATGGGTGCTAATGGACCTGTCGGCAGCTTGACGGGTTCCGTCGGCTCAGTCAGTGGCACTGCCACGTTCGGTTCCGGCGGCGTCAACGCCAGCACGAGTTCCGGTTCTTTCGGATTCAGCGTCCCGAGCAATGCCAGCGCCGCATCGACCGCTGGAATGGGTCCGCAAGGTCAGACGCCGGGCGGCTATAGCAGCGGCATCGGCTCATTCGGTTCTGCCTACAGCTCACAAGGAGCGACTGGAGATCAGTATCACGAGTCTGATACCACTAATACAAAATTCCAGGGCAACTCTCGAAAAACTCGCAAACAAAACAACGCGATTTATGAGAGAACCAGAAACAATCTATTGAGTACGTTCAGCGTAGATCCGCGTGGAGTCAATTCCGGCTCTTACGATTACGGATTCAAAGGTGGATACGGCGGCACCGTGCGCGGAATCTTCACCCGCGGATGGTATCTGCCACCGACATCGACCGGCTCCTTCGACGGCAATACCGTCAGCCCATAGACGAGAGCTTTTCAATCGTAGGGGCGCGACAAGTCACCCGAAATGCGAAGTACGAGGAGTTTCCAAATTCAATGAGAGCTAAGTTTCTTTCGATAATCACCATTGCAGCAGGCGCCACAATACTGGCTTCGGGAGCGGCTTTGGCGCAAGAATCGGAAGACACGAATCCTAACGGCTACGACAAATCCTTTATAACAAGACCGGATTACAAAAAACCTACTAATCCGTTTGCCGCTAAAGCAGAAGATTTTTCAAAACACAGCTATCGTCGCATGCTGCTCAACAGCGAATTCGCAACGAGCAGCGGACTCGGTATCGGCAACAAGTTCTATAACCAGGACGCCTATACCTACATGAATCCTGATTCTTTCAAAGCAAACGACGCCACCCCAGAGGAAGTCAACCGCTACATCGATCAGGTCTATGCGCCAGCCACCAAGGGTGGAGTCGAAAACCAGAGCTATCAACCCAACAAAAATTTCGACGAACCCAATCCATTCAAAACGGACCTCACTGAGACCAATCCATTTGGCACCACTTTCGACAACAGTCCCGAAAGCCCCTTCATGCAAAAGGACAAGAAATCGAAAAGACCATACTTACTAAGAAAACCGTCCGCCACTATGCCCGGCTCCGATACTGACGGTCAGTTCAATCCAGTCGACTCACCTAAAGTTGATACCAGCGAATCCAATTTTTAAGTTTCTATCTAAGCCTTAGTTCGTTCAGTTAAACCGGGAATTTCCCAAACGCAGGAAAAAAATCAATCATGATTAAACTAGCAGCAGCCGCCACCATCACCTTACTAGCCCTGACAGCCTTCCATGCTCCTGCTGCCAACGCGCAAGCCGCGCTGAATTCGCAGGGAGTGACCGGAATGTTCGGCAACTCCAGCCAGACGACAAACAACTTCCGGCGATCCAACTCTTTCTTCAGTGGCAATCAACGTCTTCCAGGCGTCAAGCGTGCTGGTCTAGGTGGTCTTGCTGAAATCCACGGACAAACCGGACGCAACGGATTGCCAAACACCTCCTTGGACAGCTTCGTTCTCAATGCCGGCGGAAGCGCCGAACATATCTATGGTGACGAAGGTGCTGACGGCATCCCTCCATATTTTGAGTTCACCAAGGCTCACCGCATCAATACTGGTATCACTGGCGCTCGCGACACCGGACTGACAACCGGTCATGGAAGCATGATGCCGGACGCAACTGGTGGTGATGAATTCGTGGACGGACCCGAATTCAGTATGTCGGGTTCGAATGGTGGCAACGCTCAACACTGGTCTCAAGGTGTCTACACTGGCGCAGATCCAGGCAGCCCGAACTTGGAAGATCCGGATCCAGGTTCTCAATACATGGAACCGGACCAATATTACGATCTTCCAAATGATGACAGCGGCAATCCGGACACACCTCCAGCCGATCCAAACACTGGCGGTTAGTCTCTAGTAGTCAATCTGATAGCATTACCTCTTACGTCGTCGGACGTTGGCTCTGACGCGGGAAGGAGAGTTATGCTCGAAACAGTTCAAACCGACAAAGCGCCGAAGGCGATCGGACCTTATTCTCAAGCCATCAAGGCTAATGGATTTGTTTTCGTATCCGGACAAATTCCAATCGACCCATCCACATCGCAACTTGCTCAAGGCACAGTGGCTGAGTTGACCAGACAAGTCATGCGCAATCTCACTCAGATTCTCGAGACTGCAGGCTCGTCTCTCGATAACGTCGTGAAAACAACGATTTACTTGAAGGACATGTCTGACTTCGAAGAGGTCAACAATACTTACGCGGAATTTTTTCCGAACCACAAGCCGGCAAGAGCGACTGTTGAAGTGGCGCGACTGCCGAAAGATGTGAAAGTCGAAATCGACGCAATCGCAGTCTGTTAGACAGCAGTCCAGGCAATCAAACTTAAAGAACCTCTATAAAAGCGGGTTGGCGTGGAATTAAATAATTACGGCAACCCTTTTTAAACCGTATCGACTACTTACTACAGTCCATCGTTTTTCAACGAAAGTTCGACTTACTAAATGCCTACAATTTCAATGTCCCAAATTGCTTTATTGGCGATTGTCACCGTGGCCGCCATCACGGACTGGCGCACCAAGAAGATTTTCAACTGGCTAACGTTTCCGGCGGCCGCTCTTGGTGTGATCATCAACTTTATGTTGGGCGGCTGGCAGGCGGCACTAATGGCGGTGGTAGGCTGGCTTTTAGCGGTGGCCATCATGGTTTTGCCTGACCACGTAATAATGAAACGACCAAAGATGTATTTCGGTGATGCCAAACTAATGGCAGCAATAGGCGCGTTTCAGGGACCAGGCGGAATGCTGATCACGTACGGTTTCTTCTCGATAATCTACGGTTTGATCACTCTGGTTAAGGTAGGTCCACTGCTCTACAAAGTCACGCTTGGAGCCAAAATGGGCGTCGACGATAGCGAAGACATCGTCAAATACAATGAAGCACGCCAATCGAAAATTCCACTCGGTCCATCGATCGCTTTAGGGACCGCACTCTCGATATTTCTGCGCCAGCCCACATTGAGTTTCCTCGGATTCAGCGACACGACCGTAGGCGGATTCCCTATTTTTCTCGCGCTGCTCGGGTTTTAACTTCAACACCACATACGGTATCAACGGGTTTCGAGGTTTTCACTCGACCTCAAACTGGTGCGTATTCGAGCTGATCGCCAACTTCGGTCTGAGTCTCTTTAGCTCGACCGGCAGGAAGTTCTAAACATGAATGCGCCTTTCCGTAGACGCGCGACATCTTGCCTGGCTCGATTCCATGCAGAATTTCGACGACCTGCAGTTTCTTATCAACGAACACCGCATCGATTGCATACTTCATTCCGAACATGTGAATGCTGTTGCAGGGCACAATGAACAGGCCGCAACCTGCAGGCAGCTCGGTGGTGCCAAGCAAGCCTTTGGCACGCGAGAAGAACGATTCGGCAATCTTCGCCTGGTCAGCGATGCTGGTGCCGCGGGTGGTGTTGCGAAAGTGATAGCGACCGTCTTTCAATGTCGTGGACCAAAATGTTTCATCATCCGAAAGTGTACAACAGAACTGGTTGCATGGGCGCTTACAAAGCGCCCCGACAAGAGAAGCAAACGTACAAGAAGCATACGAGAAGAAAACAAACGATAAGAGCAACAAACGACGAAAAGGGCGACGCATAACGTCGCCCTTACAATTTTTCGAATCGAACGAACCGCTTTCGTTCGTTACTTCATACTTCCCATAACCGGTCCGATCGCCGTGACGATCGTAACTACGGCTGGTCCAAGCATCGGTGCAAGGATGAGAGGCATGATGAAGATCATGATTACAGGAACCATCTTAACTGGTACCTTACCGGCTTCTTCTTCTTTCTTTCTCTTCAAGCGATCGCGAAGTGCGACGGCTTGTTGTTGCAGAGGATAACTGATGTCGGCACCTTTCGCTTCAGCAGCGATCAAGGACGACGCCATGTTGATCAACTCGTCTACTCCGCATCGTTCGCCCATTTCGCGCAATGCGTATGGAACAGATTTTGCGAAGATTTTGACGTCGTT
This sequence comes from Obscuribacteraceae bacterium (SeqCode), assembly GCA_044225915.1. Lineage (GTDB taxonomy): Bacteria > Cyanobacteriota > Vampirovibrionia > Obscuribacterales > Obscuribacteraceae > JADYXR01. Next base: position 107,639 of record JBGAHZ010000021.1, on the reverse strand, counting down.
GATCAGCTGTTTCAATTCTGCAGCTAGAGTCGGGCAGGAATCTTCAACTTCCTTGGAAATTTTGTCGATACCTTGAAGCATACCGAGACCGGCTTGTGCGCATACAATCATCAAGTCGATGATGATAGGCAGTTCTCTGAGAACTTGAGCTTTTCTCTTACCGGCGCGACCCGCCAGGAAGAAGTTTGGAATCAACCAACCAAGAACAGCAGCTGGAATAGCGAGAACCAAGTTGATCGGGTTACCTGCAGCAGCAATCACACCAAGAAAAAGAATCGCGCCCGATACCATCGAACGAATTCCGATGTAAATCGCCAAGTGCTGAGGCGTACGGTAGTTGGCTTGGGTAAGCAGTTCTACCGAACGTTTGTCAGCCAATGCAGGCATCACACTTAATACCAACTCACCGATCGTACGGGCGAGAAGTAGAATAGCGGAATCTTTTGGTTTTTCCGCAGTGGTATCATCGCCTTCTTTTCGAGGTCTAACGCGTACTGCGTACGAGTCGACGTAGATACCCATGACCGGACGGAGAAACAGGAGCCCTGCCGCCAGGCATACGCAGAATGTTAGCAGTGCCACCATCGTGTTGTTCATGGGGTTAAACCTCGAATGTCGTCATTTTCATCAGGATCCAGAAACCAACTGCTTCCCAGATGATGAGCATGAGAAGGATGATTCTTGCAATCGGATGGTTCAAGAATGGGATGATGTAGCCTGGAGTTGCACAGTACGTCAGTAGCGTGATTCCATAAGGCAGACATCCGATGAACATGGCTGTTGCTTTACCTTGTGAGGTCAAAGCGGCGAGGAAGTCGCGCAGCTTGAATCGTTCGCGGATGGCATCGGCGATGGTGGCAACTACGTCAGCAAGGTTACCGCCTACCTCTTGCGAGATGAATACTGCCTGAGTGAGAAGTCTGAAATCCGGAGCTTTGATCCGGAGACACATTTCTTTCAGCGTATCTTTGAACGGTTTACCAAGTTGAAGCGAAATCAGACCCCGCTTAAACTCTCCACGAATTGGATCCGGCGAAGTTTCGGCGATAACCTTGAAGCATTCAAGAATCGGGGAACCTGCACGGAGTGACGACACCATTGTTTCCAAAACCTGCGGCAACTGTTCCGTCATTTTCGCCTGTCTTCTTTGAGCGACTTGCGACAGATAGAACACGAAACCGGCTGCGCCGACAGGCACACCCAGAATGAAGCCGACGATTGAAAGTTCTGGCACGCTGAGTGCCATGATAAGACCGATCAGCAAACCGCCACCGACTGCACAGCAGATCCATGTGGTTTTCATCTGGTCATATTTGGATTCAAGTCCTGCAAGAGCAAGGAGTCTGGCAAGATAACCAGTTCGTTGAACGGCAAAGATATCCTCTTCTTCGCTCTCCTGGTTTTTCTCGGCCATTTTGCGTTTGTGTTTGTACAAGCGCGACAATTCATCAGCATGGCCACTCTTCAAGAGCGCCATTCCAAGCAACCCTACGACAAGGGCTGCGATGAACGTCATCATTCCAACTTCCATATGTAGCGTTCCTCGAACTAGCGAAAGTAACTAGATCCGTTTAGATCCCGATTGCGTGTTTAAGTGGATGAGTTCCCTACCACTAATGTAGCAGTTTTAACGCAACCACTCCAACTTAAACGGCACCGCTTCCTGCTCGAGTTTCTCAAGGAATTTCGGAGGCAGACCGGAACCGACGTGGCGGCATTTAAAGAATCCTCTCGGATCCCGTCCCTCACGCTCCAGGTTGAAGAGCGTTGAGATAGCGATTGTTTCGCCTTCCATCCCAGTTATCTCTGCCATCTCAGTACAACGTCTAGTTCCATCTTCTAGACGTCTGATCTGCAGAATTACCTCAATAGCTGACGCGATCAGTTCGCGCGCCGCTTTCTGAGGCATATCCATACCACCCATCAGGATCATGTTTTCCAAACGCTTGGTGCAGTCCCGAGGATTGTTGGCGTGGATTGTAGTCATAGAGCCATCGTGACCGGTGTTCATGGCCTGCAACATGTCGAACGCTTCTTCTCCCCGACATTCCCCAAGAATGATTCGGTCGGGGCGCATCCGCAGACAGTTGATTACAAGCATGCGCTGTGTGATTTGACCGCGACCTTCAGTGTTTGGAGGTCGAGTTTCCATCCGCACCCAGTGCTCGTGTTGCAATCTCAATTCGGCTGCGTCTTCGATTGTGATGATGCGTTCTCTCGGGTTGATGTGCGCCGAGAGTGCGTTCAACATTGTCGTTTTACCGGAACCTGTACCACCAGAGATGATCAGGTTGATTCGGCCTTTAACGCAAGCCTTCGCTACTTCAGCCATCTGAATGGACAACGCGCCTTTTTCGACGAGCTGACCGAGAGAGAGGATTGTCGTACCGAAGCATCGGATTGTGATTGTCGGACCGTCGATGGTTACTGGAGGAATCGTGGCGTTTACCCGTGATCCGTTCGGAAGACGGGCGTCAACCATTGGTGAGTTATCGTCAAGTCTTCTGCCGAGAGGCTGAATGATCTTGTCGATTGTTTGTCGCAAGTGACGATCGTTTTCAAAAGCGACGTTGGTCTTTTCCAGGCGACCATGACGTTCTACGTAGATACTGTTGACACCGTTGACGCAAATGTCGCCGACGGATGGGTCCCGCAGAAGCGGACCGAGTGGACCGAAACCAAACACTTCATCGAGTACGTTTTGCAGAAGGATACCCTTCTCCATCATCGTCAGAGGTGCTGGGTCGGAGTTAACGATTTCCCGGATACGAGCACGGACTTGTGCTTGTGTATCTTCGGAAATGTTGGTCAAACGCGAAGTATCCAGCTCTCGTCTGAGCTGGTCGATAATGAACTTTTCTCGTTCTCTAATCAGTTGTTGGTTGGCTGAAAACTTGCCTGAGTCACCGCCTACATCGACGGGCTCTTCGTGATACGAACTGTAGTCGTCTTTAGCGTCGATACGCTCGATTTCTTGTCGGCTAGGTCCATCGCCGTGAGCGACTTGTTGTCCGCGTTGCGCTCCGGCTACTCCGGTCGGAGCTGGTCCACCGCCTGGACGAGCGACACCACTGGTGCCACCAGCTGGTCCTGCTGGTCTGCCACCACCGACTCCGGTTTGTGGTCCTTGTCCCTGGACGCCTGTGGCTTTTTGCTGTGCCGGTGCGATTTGAGCGCTTTCACGTTGTTGTCGCACCAACTGTCCCATTAACGATGAGGACGGGCGAGCAGGTAAATTCTTGTCCTTCTCTTCAGACATTTAGCACCACCTTGTGATCTTCTTTTATTTCTTTCCAAACATTGCCGGCAGACTGAAGGCAGCTTTCTTCTCTTTCTTCTGGTCTGTAATGAGCAATTGCTCTCCACCGGCGAGGCGACGAGCGAGGGAATCAAGCGATTTCCCTAGCGCGGTGTGACCAGGTGCAATCTGACCCTGGTTGTTGACCCATTTTGCAGTCTTCGTATCGTTCGGGATTTCGTGGAAGACGGGGTAGTTGAGGTTGGCGCGGCACTCAGACAATACGTCTTGAGGCAGCCATTCCGAACGGTTAACTACAAGCAGCAATTTTTCCTGGTTATAGTGCGCCTTGAATGTGTCCAAGCACTTTCTGGCGTTGAGGATGGCTGCCCAGTTGTATTCAGTGATGACCAGCACATGGTCAGCAAGGTCGAGCGTAGCAATAGCGCGTTCGTCGAGAAGGTTCTTCGGCAGGTCCACTACAGTGAAACGAAACTCTTGTTTTGATGTGTACAGAATTTCTTGGACCTGGGCGGCATAGATATCGCCGATGTCTTCGAGTTCAGGAGGAGCAGCCAGGATGCTGAGTTTGTCGTCATACCTGGTCATCAGGTTGCGCAAATAAGTAGCATCGAAGTTAGTGTGGGAAAAGTCGATCGTACTCAAACTGAATGATGGTTCGAGGTTGAGATAGTGAGAAACCATGCCGAACTGCAAGTCGAGGTCGACGATGCAAGTCTCACCATATTTGCCGAGGTAGCCACCAAGGTTGGTGACCAGGGTGGTGGCGCCGATGCCACCAGTCGGACTGAAGATCGCCACCACTTTACCGGCGGCTGTCGAAACGGACTCGGATTGATGTTTGAGTTGAATACTCTGAACGGCAGCGGGCAAGTCTGTCCGCCAACGTTCTGCGTCCAGGAAGTCGGACGCCCCGAGTCGATACGCGGTGCGGATCAACTCGGGGTCCGGTACTTCGTAGCTAACAAAGAAATAGAGTTGTGGGAAGGTTTCCCTCAACTCAGCCAGGAGTGAAAGTCCGCGTACGGGAGCGGGGCTTAACTCAATCCACACCAACTTCGGGTGCAAACTGCCGATCTGTTCGCGAGCCATACTGCCTGATACCGTGCTCACAAGAGCAAGCGACGGTTGGCTGTGGATCAGATCCTCGATGGTTTGTCGTTTATCCAAACCGGCATCACAGACAAGAAGTGTGGTTAGTTTCATGACTTTAAGCGTTCTCCCCCATTGCCGACAGCCCTTGTAGTGATGTACCCACTAAAAGGCAATTGTTCACCCGTTTCCAAGAAGTTCTAGCTTTTTGGAACGGATAGAACGTCTTTCTTACTGCCTGACCAAATCTCTATTTCGTGTAACGGTGGTGGTGGTGGTGCTGCCGATGGAAGTTCTCCACCTGCTCCGCCGCCATCTGGTAGTGCTGGCAGGTCTCCGTCAGGAGCGCCTGGTACCGGCGGTGGCGGTAGGGCTGACGGAGGAGGCAATGCTGACAGATCGTCAGTAGCCTTCTCTGGTGCTTTCGCGAAGAGCGAAATCACGTCTACTGTCGCAACCGGTGTATGGTCTTTTTCGTTTCTCAATGTCAAATAGAGCTTGCAAGCGCTGATTGACTTGATCAACTTACCGGCATCTTCTGGAGATACCAGGACCGTGACCGAGTTAGCAGGTACTGCTGCTGTGCCGCCTGGTTGCTTTTGGTACATTTGACCAACTGCAATTACTTCGACATCAGAGAGTACTGGTGCAACTTTTGTCTCTGCTCCGGTGCCGACCATGGCATAAGCATCCACGCGGCTCTCTGGAGTGACAAACCCAGCAACACCGGAGTTGTTGTCGACGGCGAATGTCACCGCACGCATACCTTCACGGAGTCTGGATTCAAAACCAAGCGAAATACCTTGAGGAGCAAGGTCATGTTGCGAAACAATCTGACCTTGAGAAATTCCGTATTTGGCGACACGACCAGCGGCGAGTGAGCCGGAGGTCAAGGCGTCTTGAGGAATCTTCGATTGCTCGATCTCTTTTTCTTCTAACGCATCACTTGGAATTGTTTGTCCTTCAGGAATATCTTTAATCGCATACACGACTTTCCCTTTGGCACTCATTTTTGCTTCAAGGTCTTTCTTCTTAGCTTCAAGCTCTTGCTCTTGCTGACTCATGCGGCCTGTGACCATCATTGTTACCAAGACGGCCAAACCGATGATGATCAGCAACATAAGTGCTGGAGGCATCCGGGAAAGACTCAAGAATAACGCTCGTAATGGGTTCATTACGGTTCCCCCTTCTTTCTAGTAGAGAAAGATTAACCAATTACTATTAACGCACATCGGCGATACAAGGACAACTAAGGTGCCCTGCCCGCTCCCAAGATCTTTTACCCTGGGACGCAGGTTCCAACACGTACGGATTCTACAGTGTATCGCCGTCCTTGACATACGTTGAGTCGCGCTTGATATCTAGGTTTTACGAAAGTATGCAAAATGCACCACCTCGATAAACCCAAAGTATTACCGGACACCGACTGAAATTTTCCGGACGTCAAGAATAAAAGTTGCTGATAAACCGGGTTCTCAACAGATGTTCAAGCGACTAATCAAGACCAGCTCTATGCAGTCGGCCACTTCGCAGACGCGCTATTCAAGAGGATCTTCATCATATCCAAAGTCGGTTGAAATTGATCACTTTCAACATGCGATCGACAACGCGATCGTGATGAGGGATTTGGATTAATTTCGTTCAGAAACTTCCGCTCATTGTTTCCAATGCGTAATATATCCGCCGCGGCACTGACGAAAAGCGTGATTTCAGAGTTGCCATATCCGATGTTTTTGTTTTAGCTGGGCCGATTTTTTGTTTGATCTGCAAAAACTTTTTTGATCGATTTGAACAACATCGATCAAATTTTATCGACTCTCGAATTGTTTATCAGATCAATCACCTTGGCAAGATGCTGATTCCGAGCCAAAGTTCGAAAGCAAAAAGGGGAGACCAAATGGTCTCCCCTTCTCGATTTTTTAAACTGACCTTGCTGGACGACTAGGATGACGTCGCGGCAGCTGAGGACAATTGATTGAGCTTAGTGATTACGGACGAGAATGCTGCCGAAATTGCACCGGCCAATGCACCTTGTGTAATCGCGAATACAAGAGCTACGAGGATGGCTACGAACGCCAGGATGGCGCCGTACTCTGTAATACCTTGTCCAGATTCGTCCTGAATGAAACGATCGATCATATGAAAAACCTCCTTCAATGCTGCCCGTATAATAACGCCGATCTCAATGAGACGACAGGGTCAGCAAATCAACTTGTAAATTAATTAGTAACAATACCACTGTACAAAACCGAAGTTAAAAACCAGATGTTGGCTATCACCTCCCGCCCTGTCTCCTTATGTATGCCCTTGCGAACAAAAACCGAACACTCGCAAACGCATTCACTCGTTAAATCCATCTTATCGAGAGACCCCAAACTTGCCTAGTAGCTAAATAGATATTTGTTGACAAGCTGGCAAATAAATCTACAATCTTACAAGCAGGTCTCAAGCAATCCACATTTCTGGGCGGTCACTCTCGACCGACCCTTGTTACATGTCGATACAATTCCTTTCGCGAACCTCTTAAGCCTTACTAGACTCGAAGAATACAAAGTCCCTGGCGACAGCGTGCCATGAGGTTTTCCGGGGATTGCTGCTCTTGTATTTCAGCGATGGTGTCACTTCAGGTCCAGAACGAACTGAACGCTCTGCTGATAATTTGTAGATAGATAGATCTGCAGGCGGCGAGTTTGGGATTCGACTGGAGTCAAATGACAGCGCAAGGGACCACTTCTGAGAGTATTGATGCTGCAACGACCCGGGGCAGAGACTACCTTCAGACTAAACAATTGAAGGATGGATCATGGCCTTATAAGGTTGGCCAACACGATCCTTCATTGGAAGCCACGTCCTGGGTGACTCTGGCGCTGGCTGGTCGCAAATCGGAGACGCTCGAGAAGGCGGCGCAGTTTTTAGTCGGCGCGCAAAATGATGACGGCGGTTACTCGACCATGCCCGGTGCAGGCAAATCAGGTTGGGTGACGGGACCTGCCGTACTGGCGATGCGTATCGTGCAAAACCAGGTCAGTCAGCCTAATCTAAGCAAGCAGCTGCCGAAAACAATCGACAAAGCACTTACATATATGTGTGATAGTCGCTGCGAATTTTATCCCGCCGTTGGCAGGTTGATGATTCTGCTCAAGGATGGCGTTGAAGGAGTCCGCTACGGACGCGGCTGGCCGTGGGACAAACAATGTTTTCACTGGGTCGAGCCCACGAGCTACAACTTGTTGGCACTGAAAGTTCTCGGCGTCCCGGCGAGTCACAAAGGCTACTTCGAAGAAATCATCGAGATCGCTGAGAAGTTTATCCTCGAGCACAGCTGTAAGGACGGCGGCTGGAATCATGGCAATAGAGAGACGCTGGGCGCATATTTGCCACCATATCGAGTAACGACGGCCGAGGCACTACTCGCGGTGCAAGAGTATAAGAATAAAAAATCGGTCAAGACTGGACTGGACTATCTAGCGTCATTGGGCGATGAAAACAATTCATCGATGTCGCTGGCTTGGTCTATCCTCGCACTCAATGCCTATGGTCGAAAACACGAGAAAGAAACTGCATATCTTCTTGCCAGACAACGCGACAACGGCAGCTTCGGCGATAATCTAATGGTAGATGCGCTGGCTTGCCTGGCACTCCAGGCTGATCAAAACAACATTCTCAAGTACAACGCGCCGGAAAAAACAAAAACATGAAACGCCGAGACTTTATAAAAGGAACGATCTTGGCCGCAACCGCGACCTCGATTGCCGGTTGCGAAACCAAACCAAATCGAGCGCCCAAGCGGATTTCATCAACTTATGCCCAAAGAGCGTTCAGAAGATCCGGCCGGTCGACAGTTGCAATCGTTCCTTGTGAGAGTTATCAGGAAAATATTTTCGAATTACTCAAAAGCTTCGAAACGAAACTTAAAATGCCTGATGTGAAGGGCAAATTAGTCGTTTTAAAACCAAACATGGTCGAGGTGCGTGGTCCGGAGAGTCCCATTACGACCAATCCGGCAATGCTCCGTGCGGCGATTCAATTATTCGATTATCTCGGAGCGCGCGAAGTCGTCGTCGCTGAAGGCCCAGGCCACATGCGTGATACGGAGTATCTACTTCACCAGTCCGGTCTTGGAAAAGTGATTGATGAGATGAAAGTGCGCTTTATCGATTTAAATCTCGACGATATCGTGGCTGTAAAAAATCTGACCGCATTTAACAAACTCGAAGAGTTCTATTTGCCGAAAACAATAGTGGAAGCCGATTCCATTATTTCGCTCCCGAAGTTAAAAACGCACCATTGGGTCGGAGTGACTTGTTCGATGAAGAATTTCTTCGGCGTGGTGCCGGGTCGCAAATATGGCTGGCCGAAAAACATCTTGCATAAAAAAGGAATCGACAGATCGATTATCGACCTTCAACACATGGTGAAACCAGCGTTTACGATTGTTGATGCCGTAATCGCCATGGAGGGAGACGGACCTATTAATGGAACGCCCATCGCCACCAAGTTTATCTTGATGGGTGACGATCTTGCAGCAGTTGACGCGACAGCGACAAGAATCATGTCTATCGATCCGGAAGAGCTTCCTTATATACAACTCGCAGGTCAAGTAGTCGGCAACATCGATCCGGATCAGATCGATATAATCGGCTCAACGATAGAAGCGGTAAAGAAACCATTTAAACAACCGATCACGTTGACGGACAAGTCGTTGCTCGCCCAAGCCGCCGACGCAGGCAGCTAATCAGATCTTCCATGCGCACCCGCCGGTCTACTTCGGATTTGTTTTATTCTCAATCAACACGACTGGCTCCACAACAGAAGTTGGAGCACTCGCAGTCAATGACTTGTGCTGCATCAACTGCCCCTCGCGAATCCGATTGGTCAATTCCACGGTAACTTCTTTAGCTTCCGGGTGATCGACGAACGTGTGATTCACAAGGGCGTACATCTCGTTGTCACTGGAGAGTCGCTTGAGACGACCTTCTATCGGCACGTCGTGCCAGACGTCCTTCGAGTCTTTCCACTTTGCACTGATTGCCTCCGGTTTATCCGAGCCGATGTCGAACATGTGGAAAGACCAGGGCATTCGATCGAAACCAGTCATCAGTTGAACCGTTCTTCCGCTCCAGAAGAATGTTCTAAGAGGCACGGCGAAAATGAATACTATATATAAAGTAGCAAGAATGACATTGAGCTGAATTCTGCTTGGCACCAAATCTGGTGTCGGCAAACTTGCATTATCAACACTTGATGTTGATGGGGGCGCGCCTTCGACTCCTGCAGGCTGCGCTTCAGACGCGCCCCGCGTTGCGGCTTCCGTCGAATTCGGAATTGTCGAAGGCGAGGAACTCGAGGTTTCTGTTTCGCTTGAACTCGAAGCTGCCGGCTCCGCCATCGACGGAACGTCTGACTGATCGCTCGCTGAACCGCTTGCGTCAGAACTATGTCGGGGAGCGGTTTCCCGTTTAACCTTCCCTGGCAAGTATGCCAACCAACCAACCCACATCGCGGCCGCAAACATCAAAAGCAGTGGCTCGATAATAATGCAGATCAACGCGTGGAAAATGAATCCCGTGATAATCGAAAATTTTCGATATTTGTCCGAGAGCAGACCAAACGGCATCACAGCTTCCCACACCGCGACCAGCCATGAAGACAGTGACCAAAATGCAATAGGCAAGTCGACCATGGATGCGTACTGCGGACTTTTTTGCGCGACTTCAAACATTATTGAATGCAGGCTTTCTCCGCTCGTCCACGCGGGATTGATGATTTTGTTTACCGCGGAGAGGAAATAGCAGCTAAAAACACTGAGCTGAATCATGCGGCGTGTTGGGCTGCGGCCGGGTCGATCCAAAAGAAGTGCGAACAAAAAGCTGGTTGTCAGAATGATGTAATGCGGACTGGAGCACATCAGATCGCGCGGAGCGAAATACGCGAAGGTCAGGAAAACGACCAGAGTGAGCCATTTTTGTTTAAATCCAAGTAGTAAAAATAATGCGGCGATGCAAGCGGCCAGGAACGTCATATTGGTCAAAAACATCGGCGGATTCGGCGGTTCGAGAAACACGCCGCCGATGCGCCAGGCCGGAACGTTGAATGGACCGGGTCCGCCCTTATGCCATGTCCATACTATCGCCAGCATTGGAATCGACATCAATCCGGTCAATCGACGAATCAAATCGGTTCTGCCGATTGGGAGATAAAGCCAGTCGAGATATTTTTGTAATGGATTGGCTGCCATAGATTGGCTCCGTTCCTGCCCCTTCGTCGATCCTAATCTGTCGTTTTATCTTCAGTCAATTGAGTTCGCAGCTTACGCTTTTGAATAAGTATATGAAATACTAAACTAGTTGCTTAGACCAGACCCAAACAATTTTCAATGAAGGAACTTGGGGTGACCGACGGTACAGAGTCAGGCGAAAAACAAGAATCCAGAACCCCGCGTTGGCTGCCGACAGTCGTGTGCGCTTGTGTGGTAGCTCTGGCATTGGTGCGTACCCTGCCGTGGACTATTCGAGTGATACCAGTTGCCGAAGATGATTCCTGGGATCTGATGCTCAATCTCATGGCAGCTCAGCATGCGCTTTGCGGCAAGGACTACATATTCACCTTCGGACCGCTGGGCTTCATGTACAACAAGACATATTTCCCGGCGACCTTCGATGCCAAGCTCTGGTTGCAAACACTGTTTTGCGGCGTCACGACCGTAGTGATGTTTTTTCAGGGCCAGCGCTTGTTTTCGAACAAACTCTGGACGTTACCCTGGCTCTTCTGCATCATGGCGCTCTATGGTTTTTTCGGAGACGTGCTTTTCCTGGCTGTTCCGGTGCTTCTGATAAATCAATATTTTTTACTAGACGCACGAGACAAAATGCCTTCGTGGGAATCGATCGTTCTTGTTTTCTTGCTAGCGCTTTCAGCTATAGTCAAATTCACGTTCTTCGTCGCAGCGTTCTGGGTGATGGCATTCATTGCCATCGATGAACTCTTCTTGAAGAAATCGCACAAACCGATTTTAACTGCCACGTTCTTCGCCGTTGGTCTTGTAGCCTGGCTCCTGGCAGGTCAGCCCATCGACACGCTCTTTACATACATCTCTTCATCGCTGCAGGTGGCTGCCGGTCACAGTGAAGCAATGTCAGCGGTCGATTCTCCGACCTGGTATTTATCAGTGATCACAGCCATTGCAGCAATCGGAGTAATTCTAATCGGTTTTTCAAAACTGGCATGGCAGCGGTTGAAGGCAGCATGCATCCCGGCGGTCCTGGCGGAAAGCGGGCTTTTTTTTTGACCTTTAAGGCTGCGTATGTGCGCCACACGATCGACCATGAAGTGATCGCATCCTCGGTTTTTGGCTTTGCAGCACTGGCATTATTGCCAATTTTCTTGCATGTCGAACGAAGAAAAGCCATGAAGTGGGTCGCCGGAGTGACCGCAGCCGTCTTGATTTTCCTCGCAATGCCTCTGAGTCTGCCACTCGATTCTCCACTAATCGTTCGATATCCGGCCATGCTCGCCGAAAATATTTTGCGATTCTGCTTTCGAATCGGTCCGTGCATTTCCTATCTGGGTGGGCATTCCACATATCTCAGCGATTATCAAAAACGAATGGCTGAAATCAGAGAGAAAAATGTTCTGCCGCAAATCAAAGGTTCCGTCGACATCTATCCGTCGCTCTCAGATGTGCTCATTGCCTATGGTTTCGACTATAAACCGCGTCCGATTTTTCAAAGTTACCTCGCTTATCGCCAACCACTGGCTGAGATAAATCTCGAGCATCTCAAATCCGGTAAATCAGCCGACACCCTGGTGATCCAGGAGATGAAGGACCTCTACGGTTATTACCCGCTGCTTTATGACGGCCCATCCTGGCCGGAAATCGTGGCAAAGTATGAACCACAATCTCTCCAACCAGGTGGATTGCTCCTGTCTAAGCGAGTGAAACCACTAACGGTCAGCATGCAAAAGGTCGATGAAAAGACCGCTTCCGTGGGTGAGGAAGTATTACTCCATCCCAAGCAAGGCAAAATCTTGTTTGCAAAAGTGAACATCAAGATGACACCAATTGGATCGATTCAGAAACTTTTCTTCCGAGTCTATCCGCCCAAGATCGAGGTAGTCACCGGCAGTGGAACGAAAGGTCCGTTCATCGCCCCGAGCGAAATCATGAAATCAGGATTTATAGTTTCGCCGTTTGCCCAATCACCAGAACAAGTCAAACGACTTTTCGTTGCCGAAGAATTGGCTGACAATGCGGACAACGACGTTTCTAAGTTCAAACTGATTGAGACGAAAAACGATTTCCCCTGGAAAGTATTCTCCAACGACTACACCATCGAAACCTACTCCGTCGAGTAAAACAGATCCTGGGAGCTCACGTTAACATCCTTAGTGCAGATTGCGTCAAAAACGATTCCATCACAAAACAGATCCTGGGAGCGCACGTTAACATGCTTAGTGCAGACTGCGTCGAAAACGATTCCATCACAAAACAGATCCTGGGAGCTCACGTTAACATGCTTAGCGCAGATTGCGTCAAAAACGATTCCATCACAAAACAGATCCTGGGAGCGCAGGCTTCCAGCCTGCTTCGAACACCGCCACGACACGGAGTATCCCCGGTCAATACTAAGGAAACACTTCCCGCCAAAGTTTCACGTTGGCATGCTTAGTGCAGATTGCGTCAAAAACGATTCCATCACGCTTCAATTGATCCCTATACATCGGAATATCTTCCACGCGCCCTTGCAGCTCCGGCGACACCAGACAGAGCTTGAATCCGCTCTTCTTAAATTGCTTATAGATATCGGAAGTGATAGGCAGGCGGGTAAAGCAATCTACCCAGATCCATTCGACCAGTCCTTCCAACTTCATCACAGTGTCAATCTCTTCGTACTCGGAGAAGCGCACCGCCGTTCGATTCTCTCCACGTTTAAACAACTGATAAATCATTGGAAACGAGGAATCCAGAAAAAAATAGTTTTCAATTTTGTACTTCTGCATGAGTTCTAAAACTCGAAATTCAATTCGCTCGCTCTTGATGTTCAAAATCAGGGTGCCATGTTTATACTTTGCAAAATATGGCTCTGCATCTTCTCCGTCGGTGAATGGATCATGCTGAAGTATCAGGCGCTCACCCCGGTCGCGCAGGTCTAATTCGACGCCGAATTCAGTCGGGATGTCGGCAAGAGCGTCCAGCGTGTTGATTCTGTGCGCGATGTAGTGCGTCATGCTATCGTCCTTTTAATGAGCGTTTCAGCTTAACGCTGAAGTCTAGAGTCCGTTTGATAAACTTCCATTTGGCACCAAGGCTGGTGTTCCAAGAAGAAGTCCCATGCAATCGAGCGGTAAACTCTACGTCGAAGCGATGTATCTTCAAACCTTGACGATGAGCCATATATAGAGCATAAAGGTCTAGCGAAAAATCATCCGGAGGATTTGTCCAGGATTGCAGAAAATCGCGATGAAAAACATTCGGTTGCGCGTTAATATCCCAGAGCGGTGCGCCCATATAAACCGTTTCAAACAAGCTCATGCCGCATGTGAAGACGTTATCGGCAATCGGGCGACCGCGACGCTGACCTTTTACATACATATTTGTCGGATCGGAATTAAATTCTAGAATATCCAGCGCTTTGATTATGTCGTGCGGATCGGTCTGCATATCAGCGTGCGTCCAGCCTACATAGGTGGATTGCAGATGACGCAGGCCTTGAACAATTCCATATCCGTACCCTTTATTGACCGGCACGCAGAAGGTACGCGCAAACGAATACTGCGGAATCAGTTCTTGCAGCACTCCTGGAGAATTGTCTGTGGAGCCGTTGTCCAACAACAACAGTTCGACATCCGGTCGATTACTGACCGCCTTGAAGCGTTCTAAAATCAGCGGAATATTTTTCGCTTCGTTGTAGCAAGGAATAACTACTGATAGTTTCGTCACTAATTAAACCTCTCCTGAACCTGCCTGCGGTCTGAGATCCTCTGCTAAAGCGGGTCCAGACTCGGCGGAAGCAGAACCCAATTCTTCTGTTTTTTTGAACACCCAAAACTTTTGACCGAGATAATTTAGAACCGTGCTTGTTCCAGTCGCGGAAAGAAAAGCGAATTGCACCTTAAACGGCTCCAGTGCCGGGACGATTGCAACTGCATGATCTAAGACAATTCGATTCACCAGAATATTGGCACCAAGGGTAGAGGCGTATAAACAAACAAATTTGACTACCTCAATGTGAGAACGTTTGGGCTTCTTGAATGTCCAAAACTTATTGAGGAAAAAGGCGAGCACAGTGCCGGCAATAAATGAAATCGCTTTTGCAATGCTGGGTGGAACGGACAGTCCAAACAACACCGCGTAGACAATCGTATCGCACGCGACTGCGGATCCTCCGGATACGAGAAAGCGTTTCAGCTCCCCTGAATTCAGCTTTTTCGCCGTGGATGCGGTACTGCTGCTATCCATGAAAAACCTGCTTGCATGCTGTTTTCGCCGTCGGATCAAGTTCCAACTTATAAGGATGCCACGGACACTTATCGAAAAACTCTTGCCAGTACTCAAAGACTTTCAAATCGTCCGGCGTTCCCCAGCACACGAAGAAATCGACCTCGAAGACGCGACAATCCATGCCCATTTCGGCCAACTCGCTTATCAGCGAGTCGACGTAGAATTCCCCGTTGACCCGTCGATTTTTTTCCTGCATTCGTTTTAATCCATTAAGCAGGAACGAGGCCTTTCGAAAATAGAAGCTGCCGACAATTGCATGGTCCTTTTCGGGAGTCTCCGAGATCGGCACCTTGACTGAGACATCCTCGATCACATCACCTTTGGTTTTCAACCAACCGTACATCTTAGGATTTCGCTTGCTGGCGGGATGATTTCTGAATGTGAATGCAATCGCATCCACTCCCTGGTCGACCAGTTTCTGAAATTCGGACTGGTCGTACAACATGCCATTGTCGCAGGCTCCAATTATCAGCGGGTTTTCGAGATCGATCGGAGGATCGCATTCGGTTAAACCAAACGCGCAAGTGCAAGCTTGTCCTTCGGTCACCTTATCCAGCTCCACAATGCTGCATCCCGGAAACGACGCATGAAGCGCATCTCCGATACTGGAATTTTCAAGATGACTTTTGAGAGCGACAAAAACGTATTTGTCCGCTCGGGGCAAACTATCGGTAGCCTGCACTACCATTGGTTTTCCACTAACAGGAATGAGCGGTTTAGGCGTTTCATATCCAGCCGATTGAAAACGTGAACCATGGCCTGCCATCGGAAGAAGCAGTGTGAGTCCGGAGTTGGGAGTTTCCACTTTCGAGCCGGAGGTTCGAGAGACGTTTAAACTTCGCTCAGTGCTACCATCGGCTGATTTGGAAAGAAGTTCATTGCCACCAACCAGAGCGCGGAAATAATCAGACCAATTCTGATACTCTTCCAGATCTTTGGGTGTTCCCCACTGCAGCATGTGCGGAACTTCATAGACCGAGACGGGCAGACCGTCCTCGACAAGCAAGTTGTACACCATGCTGACGTAGAATTCGCCATTGACCTGAATGTCCTTTTCCATCAGTTCGCGAAAATACTTTTTGACGTGACGTCCATGCCTGAAGTAGTAAGTGCCGTTAGAAGCATACTCAGCCATGCGGTCGTTCGAAAACGGCTTCTTCTCCTGGATCGCCTTAAGCCAGCGATCCTCGTCTTTTATGAAAGCATAGTTGTCGGTACCCAGCATGTGCGGATGAAAACCGCGGTAGGAAGGAACACATCCCTCGGCTTTGCGAGCATGTGTGTCGCTCAGGAAATCCGCATAGTCCCAGTCGGAATAAAAATCACAGTAGTTCACAACGATCTCGTCGTCGTCATCAATCTCATCGAAGCACTGACTGACAGCGTAAACCGGACCTTTCTTGTGTGGTTCTATAGGAATGATGCGTGCCGATGGCACCAAGTTCTCCAGCACCGAGCGTAGTGGCAAGTTGTCCAGATGCTCTTTGTTGCAGATGAAAACGAAGTTCGTCTCGCCGGGAAACATGTCGACAACGTATGAAATAATCGGTTTCCCATCGACTACGATGAGCGGTTTGATATTCTCGTAGCCGGCATCAGCAAAGCGTTTTCCACTGCCGGACATCGGTATGACGACTTGCAATTCGGTTCTCCTACATCCTTTGACGAGCTTTTTCCGCTTCCCAATTCAAGAGATACTCTTGCTCGTCGTTGCTCAAAAACTGCACGTCATCCATATCAGCGTTAGCCAGCATCATCACATGCGCTTTTAAAACTTCCTCGAGCCTGCGGCAGTTCTTAATCGTGTGGTCCACCAGAAAAAGATGGTCCTCAACCAAAACGACTTTAGGCAAATGTCCATACTTAGCTTTAAAATCGGAGAGTGCGCGCTTGTCCCCAAACGATGAAAGCCGCACACCAGCAGAGCCGCAGTAGACGAGTTGGTCAGGCCAGCTTGGTCTCTCCATAAGCAAGTCTTCGCTTTTTTTCAACACATCGAGAAGTACTTTGTCCTCGCAGTAGTACGAACACAGCGATTCATCAGTTACGGCGCGCAACAAGTGAGTGAGATTATTCGACAATTTGTAACGGGAAAGATCAAGTCCAAGATGATTAGCTACCGTGAGAACCACTTCATCAGTGGCTTTGGCGACTTCCTCTTCGCTCTCACCTGAGATTATCAAACCATGATTTTCGAGAAAAATCTTTCTCACACCGGACGACGATGCATGTTTTCCGCTTTGAAGAAGCTCCGCTAGAGCAAGTGCCAGACGGACGCCTGGAGTTTCATATCCGACAAGAATGGCGTCCGGAAACAGCCCACTAATTGCTTCACGCCAATTTTTGCGGCATAACAGCGCGGTCACCGCAATCGGATGCGTGTGCAGCGTGTATGGTCCAAGAAGACAGTGCATGAGGGTTTCAATCGATGGACGAACGCCGAGTGTTTTCACACATTGCTTGACGCTCTCGCTGGCAGCACGTTCGAGCTCTGACTTATCCAGTTTGTCGCGCCGTCTCATGAGATCGCGCATGGCTTCAACTAAGCCTGCATGGTCGAGCTGACACATCGCGCTTTCGTTTTTCACATCGCTCAATGGCCACCCTGAAGCGGTTATCCAGAGCTCACCATCGTTGATGAAAGAAGCATTACCGCCGCCCGCTTGACTCAAGTCGAAGCGCTCGCCGGCAAAGGCACAAAGGCTCACGAGTTCACTCACTTTGTCTTTGATCACCGGTTTCTCCTTAAGGGCTGCGCGGTCAGCAGCATTCGCATCGGTCGGGTGGCCAAGCAGCATCTATTCGTGCCGGGTTATCAACATCTTCAGTTGTTCGAAAGAATCGAACGTCACCGCCAGTTCATGTTGCTTATCGGCACTATTATACTCGTCCGCATTGAGCCAGAAGGAGCGCATGCCAAGTCCAATGCCGCCCTCAATATCCTTATGCCAGTTGTCGCCAACCATACATACTTCATGCGGTTTCAAGTCCAGTTTCTTTAGCGCGAGATGAAAGATTCGCGCGTCCGGTTTTTCCGCGCCGGACTCTTCACTTGTCACAATTGCGGCAATTCGACTATCCAGGTCCAGGCGAACCAGCTTGCGAAATTGAATCTGCGCGGTCAAATCAGTAACGATAGCAATCGGAATATCTGCTATTTCATCGAGAAATTCCGTGACGCCCGGAAAGAATTTCATGTGGTCGAGATACTCGCCCCAGTAGACCTCTTCCGCCTCAAGCGCCGGGCGAGAGGGACTGAAGCCAAGTATTTCACCGATCCGTTGAAAGTAGAGCAGGCGACTGTGCGACGCGCCAAGACCATGCAATTCTTTGTTGATCTGAGATCGCCCCTCTTTGTAAGCACCAAGGACGGTATCATACGAAACATTCCATTTGTTCGAAAGATACTCTACCCCGGCTTTCAATGCCGGCTTGTGACAGGCTTCGTAGTCGTATAGCGTGTTGTCGAGATCGAGCAGAACGCCTTTAAACGACATTGGCATCCTCTCTTTCCTGCATCAGTTCACTGAGCGCGATTAGCACAATGAGCTGGACGAATCCACGATAGCCATTGCGCCAGGCGATTTCCCCGGCAACCAGTTCTGCCCGGTTGACGATTACTTCGTCAGCGATCCGTGTCAGAACTTCCGCACTTACTTCTTTGTTTAGACGAATCTCTTGACGCGTCAAATCTTCGCTGTAGTCCCAGAAGACGGGAATATCTTCAACGCGTAACGCTTCCACCAATTCCTCGACCGGAACACTAGAAGACAAACTGACCTGAAGACACAGCGCTGGCGGCGCGCCCTCCTGTTCCTCACTGGCAAAATACCGCACGACCATATCCGCGAAACCTTTCTGCGGAGCGATAAATTTATCGGCATCGGGTCTGCGACTGGCAATCTGTTGTTTGATTTGCTCTTCGGTATAACCACGCTCGCTCTGGTCGCGGAGGACCTTCCACTGCGCGTTAAGTTCGGAGTCAGTATCCATGAAGATTTTCAAGTCGATCAGCTTGCGCATTTTTGGCAGGTAGAACGTATGCAAACCGGACATGATCACAAAATCATTTGGATCGATGCGCTTCGGATCGGTGAATTGACCGGTGGTATGGTCGTAATCAACCCGATTGGCAGAGCGTCCACGTTTTAAACTCAAGATGGTTTCGGCTTGCCTGTGCAGGAAATTTGCCTTCGGGTCCAAGTGTGTAAGGTGCTGCCAGTGCTCGTCTCCACGTTCCCATTTGTGGTCGGCGTCACCCTCTAACTCGACTACTCTGGCGCCGAGAATTTCTTTGATATCTCCCAACAACGTACTTTTACCAGTACCACTATCGCCGCCGATGCCGATGACGACGGAACGATCGCGTTTATAAATCGAGTTGCTGCGCACCCCGGCACGATAACAAAGAACAATGTTGCTCAATAATCCAACTTCGAGCAGAGTAAATACAAATCCACGCAAAGTATCGGAGATAATTTTGAGCTGCACAGGCTGGCTCAGGAAGCGCAGATCGATATACTCAGACCGATCGAAAAATACGAAATAAACCAGATAGAAAAAGTTCTGCCAGATGTATGGTGCCACCAACTGGCGGTTCTTTCGATAATACTTGATGAGAAAAAGGCTGAGGAATGGGACCATCCAGATGTACCAACCCGGCGCCGGCACTATCAACATGACGAGAAGCGAAAACACAATCGCCAGAAATGCATCGAGCAGATCCGTGTTGATCTTTGGGTACAGAGCGAATCTTCCGTAGACGACAAAAGTGGCGAGAATCGGCAGATAGAGTTTCAGATTTCCTATTGACGCATAAACTTCCAGAAGTCGGCTCTGCTTCGGATTGGCGATAACCAATGCTTGAAAGCCTTCGCTGTTGAAGTACGGAAAGACCATCGCCAGGTAGACAGCCACCGCGATGAACACAAAATTGATGACGTGCCCGAGCTTTTTACTACGGTAGAGGTAGATTATGATGAGCGGAAACGCTGCCAGCACATGTAGTTTAGTACTCAGAGCCAGTCCATAGAAAATGCTGCTGGGCAATGGTTTATCGTTGCGCAAGAAGTAAAACGACGCGAATAAAAACGCAGTTGGAATCAGATCGAGCTGCGAATGCATGTAGCAAGCGTAGAGGACGATCGGCGACATGAAGTAAAACCAGATCACATACCGCCACTGCGACATGTGCATGCGAAACAAAAGCCAGGCGATGCTGCAATCGCAAAGCAACGTCGGAAGCTTGAAGAAGAAGTTGCGGACCGGAATGTTGTCCCACGCATTTAGCCAATGAAGCGGCGCGCAAAAAGCAGCCTCTACATACAGCATGAGCGGCTGATATGGAAACGCATCGCCGTGCGGACTATGAGTGTGAAAGTAATCCCAAGGATTGTCGAAATTCTCTAAGTAGTGTCGGATAAACGGCAAGAACAGGTCGTTTTCAAAGTCTGATGAAAACAAAGTCATCACGACTATCTTGACCAGTACGCAAACAGCGAACAACATCCCCAATCTGCGCATTCTCAGATTTGAGTTCTCTTGATTAGCTATTGGCGCGAGATCTTGACTCACACACTATCTCTGTTCATAAACTCGATCTCTATTACCTAGTAGGTGATATGCCCTGACACGCCTACATGCTGCGACGCGCCCATTTATCAGCCAGCCCGCTCCTCAGACCGACCGACAAGTGTCGATGATATAGTATTCATAGCCACCAGCGGTGCGTTGGCGGATTCAATTTACGAAGCAAAACAGTTGACTGACAAAGTCTTTTTGTGCCGAATTCTGGTTTATTTGGTCGCCATGATCTGGGGCGCCATTCAAGCCTGGAACTATCGCTTCGAGCTGTTTTTCGGAGACTCTCAGCAGTACTTCGACATGGCGGATTACTATCGCCACGGCGAATTCGGAAAAGCGGTGTCGCTCTATTGGAGTCCGCTGTATCCGATGATCGGCGGATTGTTTTTCAAGCTTTTTCCACCGTCCTCGTACTGGGAATTCTTCCAGTTCAAGTTTATAAACTTCGCGTTTCTAATCGCCACCTTCTTTTCGTACGAATTTTTCTTCGTGCAGTTTTACAAATACTACATCGAAGTGCTTGTGGCCGGTGACCCCGATCGCCAGCTGATTGACAGAAACACATTGCTCTTTTGTGGCTATGCTCTAGTCATGCTTTTTGCGCTGGCATTCGGTGGCGTGCACCAGGATACGCCGGATATGATCAACGCGGCATTATTTTTTCTGTCGAGCGGATTTCTACTCAAACAGCTTGTTAAGCCCACCATTCCTGCCGCTTGTCTGTTCGGCCTGACACTCGGCGTAAGCTATCTTTGCAAAGCAATTATGTTTGCCATGTCCCTTATCTACCTGGGACTGAATTTTGTTTTTAAACGAAACATCGTCTGTTTTATCGCTACCATAGCCTGTTTCGCTCTGATTGCCGCTCCCTGGGTTTGGACGATGTCCAACAAAGTCGGCAAGTTTTCAATTGGCGAAAGTGCAAAGTTTGTCTACATCAATTTGGTTGAAGAACGAGACCCTATTCAGGCGGAAGGACTTATACATCCGCCACGAGTAATTCACAGAGATCCGTTAATTCGAGAATATGGTGATGAAGTTCCCGGCACCTGCCCGTTTCTCTACGACCTTGGATACTGGACCTACGGCGCAATTGCACATGTTAAAGCGAGAGATTTGCTGAAAGTCATACTCAGTGATTTGCTTTATTACACTCAAACGTTTCTGTATATTCCGATTATCATTGTCGGCTACATTGCCATAGCTAGCCGTTCTTGGCCGTTACCATTCAAGTCGTTATGGAAAACTCTTCCGATCTGGTTTCCATCGTTCGGACTATGCGCGCAGTACGCGCTAGTCAATAACATTTTCATGATCCCTTACATAGACCGATATTTCATCGCCGCTTATCCAATCGCTATGCTCGGAATTTTGTTGGCGGTCAGATTGCCAAACAATCGATCCGAAAAGTTGTTAAACAAAGCATGCGTCCTTACCGCCATTCTCTGCATGGGAGTTGCCTTTTCAACACGCCTCTCATTCGACATCACAGAACTCTTCAAAGAGAAGCACCACATATGGTATGAGACCGCGATGGCACTAAAACAGGATGGCGTTAAACACGGAGCCAATGTCGCGCAGCTCGGAGGAAGGCTTCATCGGAATACCCAGTTCACCGAACCGGAAAAATTACACATCACCGCTTCCGTCTTAGAAGAAGAACTTTTCTGGAAGCAGTCGAAAGAAGAGAGAGAAGCGATCATGGACCTCTTACGAAAAGCCGGTGTTCATGCGGTAATTTACGCGCGCATTCCGGACCTGGAAGATCCGTTAGTCACAAGAGATTTGAAATTTATTCAAAACTTGTTCAATCTAAAACTGGATCTACCGTTCAAAAACTATCCCGAACCGACCGATCTAACAGGCTGGAAGCAAGTTCCAAACAGCGAAGTGTACTATTACTTGCTCGATACTCCTCAGGATTCAAAACTTTAGAACGTATACATTAGCATCCGGAAGCTTCTTCCATCCCGATAGACTAGATGGCGGAAGAACAAGCTGTTGATGGACTGTTGGCTGACCGCCGGTAAGTTTTGCAATCATGTCGCGGAAGCCCTGAGCACGCGTACCTTCGTCTCTTACATATGCAGAAAACGGTTCTGGGAAATAAACAACGGCACCGGCTTTCGTTCTCCGCAGCTTGTCCAAAAGCGTCGCAACAGCTTCGTCCGTTCCCAATTCGTTTTTGTTGTTCGAACTACTAACGTGAGCGACGATTTTCAAGTTAGCAAGACGAGCCCACTCAACGCCCTCTTCGCCTATCATCGCAACCCGATCGCCGGAGGACAAACCAGAATCGAGTAACGCCTGCGCGACCAAAAACGATTGATACTTTTGCGATTTCGCAAGATGACTGACGTCAGTCCATAACCGCGCCATCAGCAAAACGAGCGCAGTACAGCAAACAAAAGCGGTAGCACACTTGAGGGCCTTCTTCCCTTGCGCATTGTTCGGAAGATTGCAAACGGCAAAGCCAACAAGGTAGAGGATCAGGACCAACGGTGGAAAGTAACGCTGTGTTGTCCAGCCAATGGAGAGATTTATGACACAGGCGATTCCGAGTGCTGTCACCACCGCAGGAAGCCATAAAACGGCATACGCCTTGACGTCCTTAGGTTCGATTACTAAGCGTTTCGTCAAAAGAAAACAGCACAACAACGCGAGCGAAATCTGCCAGCCGAAAAGGAAAAACAACGATATCAAGTTAGTACACATGGATACCGCGGAGGCCACTGGATCGATGGTCACTTTCAACCCTTCGGCGAAATATGAAGGATCGAACCAGGGCGCAAATGTGACTTCGAACGGACTGTCAAACGCAGCTACATTCGGCTCCGTTCCGAGAGTTTGAATTGGATGAGGACAGTTGCTTACAATTTCCGCAGGATTCGGACCAAGCGGTCGATACTTGCAAGCGACCGACATCATGTAATTAAGACCGGCTGAGGAGCCGATTTCAAAGCGTCCCTTTTTGTCAGCGAGCACCAAAACATATGGCGAGCTAACGACGATCAGTGTGGCAAACGCAATCCCGATACCGCAAAGTCTTTTGGATAGCCCGATTGAGCCAGTCTTGTCACCACGTTGCGAGGCTGCCAATAAAATCATTGTCACCGCAACCGGTATCATCGAAGCCTTAGACAAATATCCTAGGCCGAGCACACCTCCTAAAAGCGCGTACTGCCACGGCATGTGGGAAGTGCGAAGTTTCAACGCAATAGTTGATGCAAGAAAAATAGATGTGGCTACAAGGAAATCAGGCGTCGTTTGATTGACTGAACCAACCGCGAAGAACAACCAGAGAAACAGACTGCCACCGAGTATTTGCCAGTTCCTTTCTGTAATTTGTAGACGTTCGCTCGCCGCCGACTCTGTATTTTCTCGATAGAAGGCCAACAATTCGTTGATAAAACAGATGAAGGAGATCGAGAGCCCAAGCAGGATAACTACGTTTACAACACGCGCGACAAATAACTGGTCAACAAGTGCCGGGTTGAATATTTTGAATGCCAGCCCAAGAAGAGCTGGATACAATGGGCTCCAATAGCCATTAACAGCATTAGCCCAATCCGATCGAGCAAAGAACAATGCCTGATCTAAATACGCACAATCATCACTGGAATAAACATCAAATCGATACGCGAACGCCTGCAGCGCCGCAAGCACCATCACGATTATCAAAAATACGACTTTCGGTTTGATGCCTTCACCTCAATACGCGAATGTAATTGCTCGTCTCGGGAACCTGCACCCAGCCCTCTTCGGTGGGCACCGGTCCCTGCTTAGGCATTCGACAACTCCAATCAAGAATGATTGCCTTGACTCCAAAATCATGCAACTTCTTATACAATTCCTCGCGACGCTCTATCGGTGATTTGAAAAAGTTTTCCGCATCGACAGACTCGCAAACCACCCGTATATTCGCTAACCGCGTCCAGTAGAACTCGCCATCCTGCTTCAGTGAAACTCTTGCAACTCGGTCTTTGGGCTGGATACCAAGCTGTTTTAACATCGCGGCAGTTGCACTTTGCGGGTCGGGAACAAACGGTTTCTTAGGAAATGATACTCCTGTACTCTTACTCAAAATCGGCTCCACACCTGGCAGAGCAAAGTACAGATGAAACAATGAGTTCAGTAAAAATACACACAACATCAATACTGATGTTACAACGAGAATCCGCGACGAGTTTTTGATTCCGGATTCAGTATCCGGATATCTACATACAAGCAGCATGCCAGCGAACAGCATCGGGACCAGCCCAATCATGTATCGAGGCCATATGACAGTGGCGAGCAGTAGCAAAATACAAAGTTTGCTAGGCACCACCATCGGTGAGAACTGTTTGATTTGCTCCATCGAAAATGGAAAAATCGAACGATTCACAACACCGAAACAACACATCATAAACACTGACAGAATCCCGATGTAGTTTACAACCATCATGATTTTGTCCGGCATCATAGCCATAAAGGCTTTCCAATCAAAATTGATTTTGAAACCTTCATTCCAATAATGAGGATCAAACCAAGGCGGATATGAAACATCGAAAGGCTCGGCAAATTCGAAAACTCTCGGATTCTCGAAAAACACTCGAGTCGGATGTTTTGGTTGTTGAGTGATAAGCTGAGAGGCATCGTGAGTTCCATGCACCAGCGGTATCATGGGCGGTGTCTCACCAACCTGACTGAACACGAATTGGTACTTTCCCGATTCACCAATCGTCGGATAACCGAGCTTTAAGGACAACGGCAGCGCGTAACATGCCACTGCCAGGAGAGTCGAAACGGCAATTGCGATGAATCCCGAGATACTGATCTGGTAACGCTTTCGCTGCCAGAACAACAGCGCAAGAAATGGAATGATCCAACTGATGAAAAACGCCTTCGCCAGGTAGGCAAGTCCCATGAAGACGCCTGATACAATCAGCCAAACAATACCTGGACGTTTCACAACGCCAGATAGAACCAGACTATTGGCGAGTGTAAATAGAGCTGCAGCTAGCATATCGGGCGATTTGATCGTCAAATCTCCGACCACGAGTGCAGAATAAATCGTCACGCAAGCGGCATAGAAGTAGAGCGCAAATGGTCGCAATGGTGTCACCGAGCGCTCGGAACAACTCTGACGATGCGCGGTCAGAACGGTTTTCCACAAGTACACTGACGTCAGTATGAAAAATAAAAAGCAACCATATTGAAAAATACTCAGCGATACTCGCTCAGGCACAGCAGGAAAAACCGTCGAAAATATTGCGTAGAGCAACGGATAAAGAGGGCTCCAATAAGGATTAAGAGCCAGGTCCATTCTGCCCGTGCGAAATGCCTCTGCGATTTCAAGATAAGAAACCGTGTCCCAACCAATTCGATCAGACCAGGTTGCCACCTGCAAATAACCGGCAACCAGAGCCAGAAGCACAGGCACTAACACCAACACGGTTTCGGACCGTTTCAATTGCACGAGATTAAGTCGTCGAGGGTTGAGAGATCGTCATCAATTTCCAACAATCATTCTATCGATGGTAGCACAAAGACGTCAGAAGGAAATCCGAAAGAGCGCCGGTCTCGGAAAACCTCTGCCTTTCTACCACTTACGTTCTTGGGCTGTCCGATATATGCGGACAAAACGGAAGTGTCATGAGAATGGGACACATCGGAAGAGACGATGCCGAGCTCCAATCATTGCGCTCATCCCGGCGCACCGGCATTTCGCCCGCGTCGAAAGCCGCCACATTGGGGCGCTCGCAGAATCCCTCAGAACTTCCATTCCCGCGCCGCCGGACTGATATAATCAGTGCCTGACAAATGGTTGCTCGCGCATCCTTTTCAAGCGAATGGAATTCAGGCTCTGTGCTCGAGAGCAGAAAGGAACGGAATGGACGCCTTCATATTTGGTGCCGGCTCGCAAGGGCGAGTGGTACTGGACCTCCTGAGAACAAGCGGCACTTGGACATCGATCCAATTTCTTGACGACAACAAGGAGATGGTCGGAAAAACCATCAATGACGCTCCGATCGTCGGTGACCTCAGCGTTTTAGCCGGGCGCGACCCGAGTTCTTACGGCGTGATCGTTGCCATGGGACATCCTTTCATAAGAGAGCGCATTTTTACTAAACTCCTCAATGACGGAATCTCGCTCATCAACGCCATCCACCCATCCGTATCGATAGCGCCAACAGCGCAAATCGGCAAGGGCAATATGATCTGCGCAGGAGTTGTGATCAACACAAGCGCGGTGATTGGCAACAGCACAATTATCAATCCGACTTCGGTAGTCGAGCATGATACCGTAGTTGGTGACTTCGTCACGCTGGCTGCGGGGGCGCAGGTCGGCGCTCGTGTAAAAATCGGCAAATGTTCTTTTCTCGGAATTTCGGCGACCGTAATTCCAGGTATAAAAATTGGCGATGGCGCGGTGATTGGAGTATGCTCCTGCATTCTCAAGGACGTGCCGGACAATACTTTTGCTCTCGGCGCACCGGCCAGAGTAATTGAAAATGCAGGACCAGATTTCGACTACGGACGCGTTCTTTAACCTCGATGGAGTCTTACGGTGAGCACTTCTCTTGCAAAATTGAAAAACGTTTTTAGTGACATCCTTGGCGTCGCACCTGATAGCGACATCGAATCGCTGACCTATCGCGGGATCAAAGAATGGGATTCGGTCGCTCACGTTCAACTAGTCAACGCTCTAGAGCGCGAATTCGACATCATGCTTGAAACCGACGACATCCTGTCAATGAGCAGCTTCACACGAGCACGAGAAATATTGACCGCGCAAGGAATTAACTTCGATGATTGATGGGATCAGTGGCAAGATTGCGTTTGTAACCGGCTCGACGAGAGGCATCGGCTGGGCGACGGCGCAGCTTCTCGCCGCCAACGGCGCGACCGTTATTCTAAACGGGCATTCCGATCAATCCTTACTCGATGCGCGTGTTTCAGAACTCAAAGAAACGTTCGGAATCAACGCATCAGGACTACTTTTCGACGTCGCGGACCAAGAAAAAACGAGTGCGGCATACAAGCAAATTTTTTCAGAGCATCGCCGTTTGGATTTTCTGGTCAACAATGCAGGTGTGCTCGGTGACGCGCTGATCGGCATGATTTCAACAGATCTCATCAAGGACACTTTTGCGATCAACACCATCGCTCCCCTCGTTCACATGCAGCTTGCCGCGCGGTTGATGACTAGACAAAAACAAGGCTCCATCGTCAACGTCAGCTCCATCATCGGTATCAGAGGCAACGCGGGACAGTCTGTTTATGCAGCTTCCAAGTCAGCTCTAGTTGGTTTAACTCTCGCGGCTTCAAAAGAACTTGCCCCTCAAAACATTCGCGTAAATGCCGTAGCGCCTGGTTTCATAGACACAGAGATGGCGCGTAGCATTGGTGCCGAGAAGTTCGAAGAGCGATGCAAGAGTATCGCGGCAGGCAGAATCGGAACAGCCGAAGACGTGGCGAAGGTCATCGTGTTCTTGCTATCCGACCTGGCGGGGTACGTCACGGGCCAGGTGATCGGCGTCGATGGCGGCATGTTGATTTGACATGTTTGCACTCGCAGGAGCTGATGTCGCCGTAATCGATCCTTCCGGGGAGACGCTCAGCTACGACGATCTTTTCCGAAGAGTGGAGGCGTTTGCCCCATTTCTGACACGCCCGCAGAGGGGTTTGACCTTTTTGTTCTGCGACAACAGCCTGCATGCTCTTTTGTTTTATCTCGCCTCAATAAATTCGAACAACGCCACAGCGCTGCTCGACTCAGCTTCGAGCGATGAGCAAAAGGCTAGTTTGATTCAGACATACAAACCTGAAATTATCGTGTTCTGCGGGCAAGACTGGAAGCCAGATTCAGATGAATACACGCAAGTGACCGCAGGGCAAACTTTCTCCATCTGGCACAGCAAATCCCTAAACACGCCACCACATGCGGCTCTTCGCCTGCTGCTTTCCACATCAGGTTCCACGGGTAGCGCCAAAATGGTAAGACTGTCGGAACAAAACCTCCTATCCAACGCCCGCTCAATCGTTGTAGGCTTAGACATCACTTCATCCGAGCGGGCAGTACTCAGCCTGCCAATTCACTATTCATACGGACTTTCGGTTTTAAACACTCATCTTCTAGCCGGTGCTAGCGTCGTTTTAACTAACGAGTCGCTTACCACCAACAGCTTCTGGTCGGAGTTTCGCGACAACCGATGCACGTCATTTGCAGGCGTTCCCTACTCCTACGAGATTTTGAGACGCCTGGGCTTGGACAAGTTGAACTTGGACAGCCTGAAAACGATGACTCAGGCAGGCGGCAAACTGTCGAACAAACTTGTCGAATACTTCCATCAGTTTATGTCCTCGCACAATGGACGCTTTTTCGTAATGTACGGACAGACCGAAGCGACCGCCAGGATGAGCATCTTGCCGTCCGACGAATTGCCGGCTCGGCTTGGCTCAGTGGGAAAAGCAGTCGACGGTGGCACAATTACCATTGAAGATGCAACCGAAACGGGAGGAGAGATCATCTACACCGGTCCCAACGTGATGCTTGGATATGCCACAACCAGAGATGATTTGGAACTCGGTGACGTCTTGCATGGACGCCTCGAGACAGGCGACATCGGACATTTGGATGCAGATGGTTTTCTCTACATTACTGGACGTATAAAACGAATAGCTAAGATCTTCGGACAGCGACTAAATCTCGATGATGTTGAATCGGCATTGAAAGATTGCGGACCAGTCGCCGCGGTCAGTGACGATCAAAAGCTATGCCTCTTTTTCGTCGACCTGAGCGCTGAGCAAATGTCGCAAAAGCGAAGCGAACTCAGCAGTTTGCTCCATATCCATCATTCCGCGATCGCCACTCGAAAAATTGACGAGATTCCGCGCAGGCCCAACGGCAAAATCGATTATGCCAGTTTGGAGAACCAGATGTGATGGCAGAAACTGGAGCGCTTGTTCCCGAAATTAGCGAGATCATGGCAATGGACTTGGATGGGCTACTCAAGCTCGATCCCTACAGCCTCGTTCAATCCGATAAAGAGAAACTTCTATGCCGGCAGTTGAGTAATCTTTGCCATCACCATCGCAAGCATTGTCCTGAGTACAAGCGGATTCTCGACCTCGCCCATCCTGAATTTTGCGAGGCGAAACAACTGACTGAAATTCCGTATTTACCCGTCGGACTGTTTAAAAGACAGCAATTGATGAGCATCCCGAAGCAGGACGTCTTCCAGGTATTGACCTCGAGTGGTACCACCGGTCAGGTACCAAGCAGAATCTTTTTAGACAGCCAAACCGCTCGCAGACAGACTCTCGCGCTGGCATCGATTATGAAAACGGTGCTGGGCAGAAATCGATTGCCTATGGTGATTCTCGATGCTAAAGACATACTGGCTCGCCGGGCACAGCTCAGCGCGCAGGCTACCGCAATTCTAGGCATGATGAATTTCGGACGAGATCACTTCTTTGCTTTCGACGAGCAGATGAAACTCGACGAAAAAGGTCTCACAGAGTATTTGGCTAAATACAAGTCGCAGCCAGTCTTCTTCTACGGTCTGACTTACATCGTGTGGCGACATTTTTATCACGAGATTAAGGACAAAAACCTGGATATGAGTCAGGGTATCCTCGTTCATAGTGGTGGATGGAAACGCTTGATTGAAGAAGCGGTGAGTCCGACGGTTTTCAAAGATAGCCTTAGAGAGGCAACCGGACTGGATTCCGTCTACAACTTTTATGGAATGATCGAACAAGTTGGCAGCATTTTTTTGGAAGACAGTGATGGATTTTTCTGCCCGCCGTTGTTTGCAGACGTAATCATTCGCAATCCGAAAACCTGGCAGGAGTGCGAGGTAGGCGAAAGCGGTTTGGTTCAAGTTCTCAGCGCATTGCCGACTAGTTATCCGGGACATTCGATTCTCACAGAGGACATCGGAGTCGTGCATGGTATCGACGAACCGGGCAAACATGCCGGAAAGCGCTTCAGCATCTCCGGGCGACTGCCAAAGTCAGAGTTGCGAGGCTGTAGCGATGTCCGCGCTTACTCGAGGTGATGTCTATGATTGTGCAACAACTCGTACCATATTCCGAAAGCGCGGAACTTAGTTCAATTCTGAACAGACTTGCCGAAGCTCCCTGCCTGAGCCCGTTCTCAGAAGAGCTTACGGCGTTGTTCGATGGTTTATCCTCAGCACTTTTTTCGGATGCCGAAGCGAAAAAATTTCCGGAATTACAAGCACTGGCATTCTTCATTAGACGATCGGCGATTCGATCATTATGGAAAGATTTTGCCGAAAGCGGCGAGCGGCCCGATACAGTCCGCATTCCGTGTGGCAAAGTTTTTCACCTGGCACCAGGCAACGTCGATACACTTTTCGTATATTCATGGTTTTTGTCTGCCATTACCGGCAATACCAATATAGTAAGACTTAGTCAACGATCGTCCCAACCGGCAACCATCATCTGCAGACTACTAAACCAGGTATTGAGCGGATTTAGCAATGAGATCAAAAGTTCGGTTTCAATGATTAGCTACGGACATGATGAGGAAATCACTAGCCTTATTTCACAGGCAATCGACCTTCGCGTGATCTGGGGAGGCGATCGCTCAGTAGAGGCAATCCGCACTGCGAGCCTGCCTGTGCATGCTCGTGAACTCGTATTTCCAGACCGTTATTCAATTGCATTGATATCGTCAACTGCATTTCTCGGTTTAAATAATGATGGAAAACTGAGACTGCTCCATGACTTTTTCAATGACAGTTACTGGTTTGACCAGGCAGCATGCTCATCGCCGAGGCAAATATTTTTCCTGGGCGACAACAAAACAAACTCAGAAGCCTCAAATCAGTTTCAGATACATCTGCAAGAAGAGCTGCTGCGACGGGACTTTCAGCTCGAGGCCGGCGCAGCCGTAGAGAAACTCACCGACGTTTACGAGTGCCTGTTGCAGGTTCCAGTAAAGAAGTTGCACTTCCAAACGAATGAATTGGCGGTCATGGATTTGGCTTTAGCTGCGGCAGAACGGCAGTCGCCACTACCGGACAAGCATGCCTCCCGTGGTAGTTTTTACACATCACATATTTCCACTCTGGACGAACTTATACCTGTGTTAACAAGGAAAGTACAGACTCTCACGTACTTCGGCTTCGAGCGTGAAGAGTTGAAAACGTTTGCAAGAAAAATAAACGGCAGAGGCATTGACAGGATGGTGCCGATTGGACAAGCGCTTTCATTCGACCGATTCTGGGATGGACTCGACTTACTCGCAGAATTTACAAGGTTGGTAAACATCAAGTGAGTAAGGTTGATAATGCGAGCAACAATCCTGAAACGACTCCGACCGATTCAGATAACGCAAAGCCGAACTTAGATGCCTGCAAGCCGGATTCAGATGCCTCCCCGAACGATCTAGACACTGACCAGCAGACCCTTCATGCTCTCGGTCTGAGCACGGCATCCGACACGCTCGGAGCACTGCACCTATCAGCACTGAAACTGTCCGCCGAGAACCTGGCGAACCTAGCTGATTCGAATTTTGAATTGCCATCCGGTCAGAAGTTCGAGCCCTTCGTCGGCATCGATATCGAAGACATCGACCGTTGGCGCAAGCTTTTACCAGAGATTGACGCGGCCCTGGGCAAACGTATTTTCTTTCCGGAAGAACACGAGTACTGCCGCAAATACGCGGACAAAGCGCCTCGATACGCGGGAAGATGGTGCGCGAAAGAAGCGGTGTTCAAAGCACTTTCCGGTCGCTACAAACTCTTGGCCACCGACATCAAAATTCTCTGTGACTCTGAAGAACGACCTTATGTCGATTTGTCCCACGAGCGATTTGCAGGAGCAAATCCAATTATCCGACTGAGCATCAGCCACAGCGATACGACTGCGCTTGCCTTTGCCCTGGCGTTGGTGCCCGCCCCCTGACCAAACAAGTCTTTTTACTGTACACTCTCAAATCATGATGAACGAACTAAATCGGAACGGCAAACCAGAACTCAGTGTAGTTTGCGCCGTCTACAATGAACAAGAAAATGTTCCAAAGCTTCTGGCGCAGTTTCAAGAAGTGGTGCCAACATTGCCACTACGTACTGAACTGGTGCTGATCGATGACGGTTCAAAAGACAATACGCTGGAAATTCTCAAATCACACATCGGAAAAATAGATGGTCTTCGAGTGGTTCAACTGTATTCAAACTACGGTCAAGTCGCCGCTTCCAATGCGGGTTTGAGCGTAGCACGCGGCGATTGGATCGTAATGATGGATGGAGATTTGCAACACGATCCCAAAGATCTCGGACGACTGGTGGCAGAGCTAAAACATGGTCACGACTTTGTGGCGACCTACCGTGACAAACGTGATGAATCGCCGCTTCGTCTGCTGATTACGTTTGTTGCCAACCGAGTTAATCGCTTCGTTACCGGCGTCAAAGTGAAGGACTTTGGCAGCAGCTACCGCCTTGTCAGCGCGCGCATATTCGACATGATTACGGACAGTCGAGGATATGTCCACTACAACACTCCGGCGCTCTACCTCTACGCTCGATCGATCGTTGAAATTCCTATCGTTCAATCCGCTCGAATTCACGGTTCTAGCAAGT
The DNA here is from genome assembly GCA_044225915.1 of Obscuribacteraceae bacterium (SeqCode). Taxonomy (GTDB): domain Bacteria; phylum Cyanobacteriota; class Vampirovibrionia; order Obscuribacterales; family Obscuribacteraceae; genus JADYXR01. The sequence continues at coordinate 74,608 of JBGAHZ010000021.1, read as the reverse complement.
GGACGCTCAATCAGTTTATTCTCTTCAACCTGGATTTCTTCCTGCACTCAAAAAAAGCGATACAAGTTTTACTCTCGCTCGGCTTTCTGGGAGTCGTTACAGGAGCCACTCTCTACTGCCTCCAATTCACGAGCTTCGGTCCAGCCAAATCAGTTTCTGCACCAATCACAATTTGCTTTACTTCATTTCTATCCATGCTGCTCTCCATCATCTGGCGCGAGGTACTTCAAACTCAGCGATTCGCAATGGGACTGCCGGACTTTCTAATCGCCGCAATCTGGCACGACGCCGGCGACGGCACTGCCTCCACCGATTCCGACGCAATCCTTCGCTCCGGAAAGCCCCTCACCCTCGTCGGCCAAAGCCTGCGCATGCAGGTCGAAAAATGACCGGTCCCATTATTGCCGTAATAATCGCACCCTAAATTGCGGAATACGCGGCGCCCTAAATCGCGGGAATACGCGTCGCACTAAATTGCGGAAATACGCGGCGCACTAAATTGCCGGAATAATTGTAGGGGCGCATTGCATGCGCCCTGCAGCTACAAACGTTCGAATCAGCAGCCCGGGCGCATGCAATGCGCCCCTACGATTACCTTTTTTTACCAAGGAATCAGTATTGCGTTCGTAATCCGAAACCAAGCTGTATCGGAACCCTAATCGCGGGAATACACGGCGCCCTCAATTGCGGCAATACACGGCGCACTAAATTGCGGAAATACACGGCGCCCCAAATCACGGGAATAATTGTAGGGGCGCATTGCATGCGCCCTGCCGCGACAAACGTTCGAATCAGCAGCCCGGGCCCGGGCGCATGCAATGCGCCCCTACGATTACTTCTTTCAGCGAGGGCTCGGTAATTAACTGCGCCCTACAATTACTTATTTAGCCACGCGACTTAAAGGACCTTGCCGTCCATTGACAGCTCTTCTATGCGCTTTTGCCAATCTATCAGCGAGCGATACCACTGCAGCGTGTAATTTGTCGGATCGTCACCGTCTGTGGTGCCGCGTTCCAATGCTTGTTTGATTTCAACGACACCTTCATGGATTCTAGTTTGGGTGTTGAATCCAAGTTGTTCTCGAATCTTGGTGAATGAAACGTTATACGTGCGCTTATCTGCATCGTCGGGAATGCGGTGGACAGTCACATTCGGAATCACATCGAGAACGAACTGGGCGAGTTTACCGATTTGAAAAACCATATCGTCGCTGCCGAGATTGAAAGTTTGTCCGCTCACTTTATCGGCGGGGAGCTCCGTTCCCAGAACGAATGCTCTAACCACATCGTTTAGATGAATGAATGGTCTCCACTGTTCGCCACCACCCATGATGTATACAACTCGTTCTTTCCACGCACGCAAAGTCATGATGTTAATCGCCAGGTCAAAGCGCATGCGCGGCGACAGCCCGAATACTGTGGACGTGCGGAAAATCACCGGTTCGAAACCGCCGCCGACAAGTTTGTTTAACTCTTCCTCGACTCGCAGCTTGCTCTCTGCGTATAAAGTCTGTGGGCGGCACTCATCGGTTTCCGTCAAATTATTTTGAACACCTTGACCGTAAACAGACGCAGAACTCGAGTAGACATAACGGCGAACACCCGCTTCCTTTGCGACGCGTGCCAATCGTTTGCCACCATCACAGTTGATCGATTGAGTTAAACTTGGATCGATTTCAGCAGATGCATCATTGCTCAGTCCGGCTAGATCAAGAACGATTTCGACGTCCTTGAGAATGCTTGGATCGAACGTCCTGATGTCGTCTACGACCATCTTAAATTTCGGATTCAATGACAAATCAGCAAGACGATTCTTACCGAAAAAGTATCGATCTAATGCAACTAGTTCGTGCCCCTGGTCAAGAAGCTTGCGACATAACGGAATCCCGATATATCCACCAGCACCGGATACTAATACCTTTGCCATTCTTGGCTCCTCAAATGAATTCCCAATGGTGGCACAAACTAAATTCCCAGCTCAACAATCTGCGGTGCCGCGCGATGTATCTCTTCGAAAGCTTGAACGATCTTTTCGCATTCTTCTGTAGTCATGTCGTTGTAAACAGGCAATGCAACTACGTTGTAGGCTGCTGCTTCCGTGTGCGGAAGCACCTCTTCTCCATCCTTTTTGTAGGTGGTCAGGTGGTGGCACGGCGGGCTGTAGTATTTGCGAACGAAAAGTCGTTCCTTTTCCAGCGCGAGAGCCAGCTGATTTCTGTCCAGTCCAAACGCCGCTTTGTCAACGATAACGGGAAGATAGAGCCAGATTGGTTCTTGATTCGCTGGAGCTTGCGCGACCTTGAGACCAGGGAGTTTCTCCAAACCGCGGCGAACTATTGCCACCGATTTACGGCGAACCTCCGCCGCTTCTTCAAAAGTCTTCAACTGCTCGATACCGATTAACGCCGCTATCTCAGGCATCTTTCCATTAAATCCTGGCTCTTCGCAATCACCATTCGCATTAAGTCCAAAGTTACGAATTGAGCTAACGCGAGCCATGAAAACAGGGTCGTTAGAACACACGCATCCGCCTTCCATAGTGGCGAATGCCTTGGTCGCGTGAAAACTAAATATCTGAGCATCGCCAAATGAACCCGATAGCCGGCCGTCGACTTTCGTTCCGAATGCCGGCGCGCTATCAAACAAAACCTTGATGTGGTGCCGTTTTCCAATATCTGACAGGGTCTGGTAATCACAGGCGATTCCGTAAGGATCGACACCCATAATCGCAGCCGTGTTGGCAGTGATCTTCCTTTCCACATCAGCCGGATCGATGCACAGCGAGCCGTCATCCTTGATGTCGGCGAATACAGGCTTGCCTCCGCACCAGGCTACCGCATGCGGTGTCGCTGAGAAGGTAAAGGAAGGTACGATTACTTCCTTGCCTTCGACATCCGCCGCTTTGACCATCGCAAGCAGCGCGGCTTGCCCGTTGCAAAAATTGAGCGTCGGCACGTTGAGATAAGATGACAATTGCTTTTCGAATTCAATCACCCAGGGCGAGTTGTTAGTCACCTGACCCGAAGCCAGCGCCGCTTTGAACTTGTCGAACATCGCTTCGTCTGTAGGAAAGCGCGGTCGCACGATATTCAAAGGGGTTTCGAATAGTGTCGGTCCGCCCAAAATGGCTACGGTGTTTCGTTTTGACGCCAGCAAGATTTACTTTCCCATATCAATTTGTTAGACTGCGTTGATTGTACCCTGCCAGATTTCAATAATATCCGGCGAAGTTGCATTCATAAATTTTGTAGCTAACTGAACTAAAACGGCGAAAGGTGAATGCTTGCAAAGATTAGTACCAACCTTGACTTCCGTTGATTGTTTTAATCACAGGGTAGGCGAGACCAAGCAGCCAGGGCGGCTCTCGAGCCGCCCCTACGAGTACCGCTTTAGTCACGATGCCTCAGGAAACTAGGCATGGCTGACGAAGCGACAACGGCGCCAGCCCAGCCAGAATCCAATCATCTGCTCCTCGTGATTGGTTCGTCGATCGTTGCGTTCAGCCTGCTTTGCTTCTTTTTCCTTTATTACAACAATGCGGTCAGCTACCGCGGTGGCAACGGTTTGTTTATCGGTTGGTCGTGGATGATCAATCACGGCTACTTGCCTTACCGAGATTTTTTCTGTCACACCCCGGTCCTCTACCTCCTCCGCGGTTGCGCGCTGCTCACGCTCTTCGACGGTCAGTTTATCTCATTCAGATACGCCGGCATGCTAGAGCGAATGGTCATGGGCGTGCTGATTTTCCTCATCCTCTCGAAACTTTTTCCCAAGAAAGTTGCAGTCATGCCCGCTTTAGTCACGATGATGGCCGGGTCATGCGACCACTCGGACTGCCTGTGTGTTTATACAACAGAGTGCATTTTCTACTCGATAGTCTGCATAGCTTGCGGCGTTTCTGCCATGAAGCAAAACATTTCACGCTCGAAACTGATACTACTGGCGATGCTGTCCGGAGTGGCCGCGGGTTGCTGTTTGTTTACGAAACAATCAGTAGGACTGGGTTGCGCAGTAGCCGCACCTGTCGTGGTTTCACTTGGACTGTGGCGACTCGACGGCATCAAGAAGGCCGTTCAGTTCGTGGGCTCCTACCTTGTCGGCCTAATCGCCTCTAGTGGAGCTGTTCTCGGATGGATGGCATATAACGGCATCCTGAACGACTTTCTCGTTCAATGCTTCGTTACTGCGCCGGCAGCAAAAGCCACCAACGCCGGTGACTTTTTTGCCCGTTTTTACTCTCGAACAATGGAATCGGTCGCCTGTTTCGGCGCAGCATTATTGGTCTTAGCCTTCTCCTGGAAGAAAATCATCCGCCTCGGCGAACAGCCTACCGATCAAAGTGAATCAGGAAGAGACATGATGCCGCTCGCCGCAATCGCCGCAGTAGCCCTTACCACCGGCACTCTCTTAGGTGCGTATTGGACCGCGGCATCCACAATTTCTGTGCTTCTCGGCCTTCTGGTGAGAACCACCTCGATGTTCCTCACCTTCTACGGACTAGTGTTCCTGTGCTCCGTTTACCTGGTCAAGGTACTACGCGGCACAATTAACAGATGGGAAATTCAAGCATTTATTTTTGCATCGATTGCATTTGCCGACACATTTATGGTCGGGTTGTCGTTTCCATTTTACGAGCAGATCATCCCACCAGGTCTGGCTATAGTCCTCGCTATGCTCGCCTACAACCTTAAAGGATGGAAAGCATTTGCCTACTCGACATTCTGTTTCATCGTGATCAGCACATCGGCAATCAACAAAATACACTATCCATTTTTGTTCGAAGACTTCATCGAAAGTCCAGCAAGTCAAGCAACAAAAACATTGAAAGCCAAGCATATGAAAGGTTTTTCCCTGCCGGCTGATATGGCTGACTTCATTGATGAAACTGTAGAGATCGTCGCACAAAACACTACTCCAGACGACAAAATCTTCGCGTATCCCGAAGGTGGTATTTTCTATCCGCTTACAGAACGGCACTGCACAACATTCTGCATGGGTCACAACATGGACACGGTGGCAGATTCGGTGGCCGAAAAGGACGCGCAAAAACTTCTGGACGATCCACCAAAAGTTCTCATCTACTACCGCACCAACGAAAATTGGATGAAGAAGTTGGAAAAGCTCTGGCGTCGCGGCAAGCCCAGCGGCAACAGAGCATTGATGAATGCCTGCGAGGAATTGGGCAAGCGATACAAACTAGCTAAGAAATTTCCATTCCCAAATGCGTGCGAAGACGGCGGCGTCGTCGTCGAAGTCTACGTCCGCCCCGATTAACAACTCCTCCGTAGAAATAATCGTAGGGGCGCATCGCGATGCGCCCGGGCTGCTGGTTCTAAATAATCAACTCAAAAGCGCCAGTCTCAATTAGACGATTTACTCAACTTATCCGGATACCGATACGCAATTAACGCCGTCCCAACAGCGAAGCCCAAAAGCGCAAAGAAATGCGGGTTCAGAACCCAAATACCTGTCAGCAAGAAATTGTGATGGATAAAGATATAAAACGGAATCATGAGCGTTCCCAACAGCAGAAAACCGAGGAGTAGGGCAATTGGATTAACAGCAGATTCGAGAGGTCCAGCCATGATTAACACCACCACTGGTGCCAGCATGGTCAAATCATAAGAATGCAAATGAAAGCAAGTCACCAATCCTAGTGGCACTGCGATGAGGAGCCATGCTTCAAGCCACGATTGGTGAGTTGCAAATCGGCGCCCACTCAGGAAGATAAACACCGATGTTGCTAGAAACACCAGGACGCTAATGACCGCAATCAACGACTTGCTGTTCGGGACCAGTCGAAGCAGTTGCCCACGAATCGTCGGGCCAAGTTCCGATTGATTGAAACCGCTGTTCTCAACAGATGAGTAGGCGAAGGTGACATAGTCGATAACGCTTTGAATTCCGATCAAAAGGCTGACTAAAACCGAAAGCCCTGCCACAATCGCAATAGTCATCACCACCGGTTTATACCGCCGGCTGCCCGCAAGAAATATCAACAATGGCACCCCTGCCTGCGGCTTCAGCATCAAAAAACTGAGGGCGATGGCAGTGACCCAGGGCTTGTCCTTTTTGAATCCCCATATCGCAGCAGAGAGCGCGCAAAGCAAAAGCAAAGAAACCTGCTCGATTTGAACCGCTGCCCACGCCGGTCCTGATGCACATAAAACCGCAACCAGCCAGAAAAACGACTTCCTGCTGAGCTGGAACGCACTCTTCAGGAGAAACAGCGAAGAAATCAGCGCGGTCGCCTGAACGATCCGCCAAACAATCGCGCCCACGTTCGGAGACAATAATCCAAGCGGAAGAAACCATGCCTGGGACGGTGGCGGCAAGTAGATGGGCAGAACCCGTTCGCCCATGGACGGAAAACACTGGTGCTCTGATTCAGTAACCTTCTCGATTTTATAAATGTCGGCGCCGCGCCCGGTCATAATCAAACGAGCCGGAATGTAGTATTGCGGAAAGTCGCTCTTAGTCCCATCGAACGGTTGAGCAAGGAAGAAACCAAGCCAGCCCACCGCTGCAATCGCAAACAAAATTGGCGTCAACTCTCTGATACTTTCGAGAAATTTCTGCTTGCTCATGACGCAGTTGTCGATGCCGATTCGCTAGTGCGCACTGAGCCATTTGCCGGCTTTCGCCCGACGATTATCAGCGAGAGCGCCGGCCAAATCGGGATATTCTCCATCATTTTCGCAATCGGCAAAAGCGCGTTATACAGTTTCATCTGCCCCGGTTTGATTTTCTTGGCACCTAAAAGTTTTCCGCTGATAAACCAGCCGAGCGTGGCGAATCTGTTGAATTGGCGAGACTCCGCAATTTCAAATCCAGCCTTCCGCATCTTTTCTTCCAGATCTTTTGCTAGATACCGCCTGTGGTGCCCGACAGATTCATCCAGACCACAAAAGAGTCCCGGATCATGGGGCACGTTGATAATCGCTTTGCCCTGCGGATCAAGTGCCTGATAGATTTTATCGAGTATCTCCTGGTCATTGTCGAGGTGCTCGAGTACGTTCATACAAAGGACGGTGTCAAACTTCATGTCACTAATCTGAGCATAGTCTTCGGCAGTGCTCAGATCCATCTTGAGCACGCCAAATCCTTTGATGTGCCTGAATCTGCGGTTTACAATCTCGATGTAAAATGGGTCGATATCCGTGCAAATCAAACGATCACGGCCGAGCATGTAGGCAGTAAGCGTTCCAATACCACATCCATATTCAAGCACTGAGCGCCCGATGTGCTGAGAGATTTGATCGTACTGCCACTTATTGAATGCGCCCAGCTGCTCGAATGTACGCAGCAAATAGTAGCCATCATGGGTGGTGAACACCTTATCGAGCACGCCGATGCGAAATATCGTGTTGAGCGCTTTGACACCGTCTTTCCAGGTGATCTTTTTGCCTTCCTGGTAGGTTCTGCCCTGATAGCTGATTGGAACTTCATATAGGCGAACGCCCCATTGCGCCAGGCGAATGGCCAGTTCTGGTTCCAATCCGAAGTCGGTGCAACTCAGTCTCGTCTTCCTCAAGATGTCCGTTCGAATTGCTTTGTAGCAGGTCTCCATGTCGGTGAAATCAAGATCGCAAATAATGTTGGTAAGCCAGGTCAACATCTTGTTGCCCATGCTGTGCCAGTAATGCAGCACCCGCACACACTCGCTTCCCGAAAATCTGGTGCCAAAAACAGCGTCCGCTTTACCGTCAACTATCGGTTGAACCAGGCGGCTTATATCTGCGGGATCGTACTCCAAATCAGCATCTTGGATAATAGCGATGTCGCCGGTCATCTTCTCGAGCGCGGTATGAATCGCCGCACCCTTGCCCATATTTTTCGGTTGAAAGAAGAGTTTGATGCGAGGATCTTCTTCCGCCAACGATTTGAGAATATCGCGAGAACCGTCAGTAGAGCCGTCGTCCACCACAATCAATTCGATCGCCAGTGGAACATCGATAGTCATCACCCTGCGCACGATTGCTTCCAGCGTCAGCCGTTCGTTGTACACAGGCATCAGGATGCTTAGTAATTTCAAAAATTAGCTCGTGGAAGAGGTCTCGATAGATCGAATATACCAGCATGACAAGCAGAAGTCAGTCCCGAAATCCGGCGCCACTAAATTATCGGATAGGTCCGCTGCGCTTGTATCCGATGATATCAGTCGTTAGGAAGCGCACCCTCCTTTAAACCAATCAGATTGAGATGAAACCGGTGAAACATGGTTACACGTTTTAACAGCTGATAAAGTTAGAAAGCCTGGCACTATCTCGGCAGAGGAATGCTGAATGTCTAAATTGGTCAACCAACCGACACTTGCCTCAGGAAGCGAGCTCACAACGCCAGCAAAGAAACCCAATCTCCAATTGACCTTCTTCACATACGACCTGGTCAATATTACCGTTCTCCTCTTTTCAATCACTCTCTTGCTGCAAGGCGCCTTATCGCTGGTCCGGGGAAACTCGTTTCTTGGAGCCCTATTCTTCGCGTTCGCGATTGTTGTCACATCGATCTACTCAACTTTCAGCACTTATGTATTTTTGACGAGAACAATTTTCCGTTTGCGCTGCCAGGACATAACACCGCGCCGACTACAGCCATTGTTTTCGAAGTTAGAACGCTGGAAAAAACTGCCCGGTGCCAAAGGAATAGCTTATCTCCACACGGCCAGCAGCCTCAGCATCTTTCGTGCATACCTCGGAGACACGGACACAGCCGTAAAGGAGCATCAGGAGCTTCTTGCCGAACACATCAAAAGCAGCCAGGGAAAAGATCAATCACTCGGCATTCGCAACGCATATGTGCGCGCCGTGATGCTCTCAAATCTTGGACATCTGTTGATTTTGAACAATCAGTATCCTGAGGCAGAACAGAAACTCGAAGAGTCCATCGCAATCTACGAGACTGAGAAGAAGAAAGTAATGGGTGAAGTCTATCCGCGTGTCGACTTGGCTCGAATTATGATCGACAGACTGGAATTCGAAGAAGCGCTTCAGCAGCTTAATCTGGCAACAGAAAGACTGCACAATCATGAAACAGGGCATCTGGTCTACATGAACATCGATGTAGAAAAGATTGCATGCAAGGCATATTCTGCAGTCTGCCAATTCAAACTAGGCAATGATTCCGAAGCACATACACTCACAGAAGAAGTCATTACATTACTTCCAACGGGTCAGACAACCTGGACATTCATCGGAGTCAGTCACGCAATAAGCATGCTGGCGCGGGTGTTAATCGAACGCGACGAAATCACGGATGCGGAGCAACTCGTGTACATGAGTTCTCACTGTTTGACCTGCGAGACTCATCCCGACTTTTTAGAATTCAAAGGCGTGTCCGACGACATTCTCAAAAAGCTCGAGAAGCGGAAAGAGTAATTTACCGCAGGGATGTTTAACTCAAGATGACTCGTATAATCGAAACAACTACAACTTTGTAAAACGGATTATGCCACCGAGGTTTTTACCTATCCCTAGTCCTTTTGAGATCCTTGTTAGCCTCGGGTTGTGCATTAACTTAGAGCAGCGAGCGCGCTGCAGGTCTGCTGTAGAATTTCCGTATCATCCGCCAATTTTAGTGACTTATGCAGTAAGAATTTGCGGAAAGAGTTTGTCCGCAAAATTAAACCCACGAGACGAACGGACATAATCAAAATTACTGAGTGATGGAAATCCGCACTTTGTGACCGTCTCGAGGTAGATTCTCTTGTATCTCGACGACTTTTTCTGTCTCTTAATCTGTACGAATATTTCTAGCTTGCATCAGAAACGGCATGATGCTGTCGCGCTGGAATTTCTCTCTGAACTTCCAGAAAAAAGCATCCTGGTAGTAGTGAACGTTTGCCAGACCGATGTAAACGCCCATTAGCACTCGCCAGTTGAAGCTATCGATCGGAAAAGTTTGCTGAACGCCGCGGTCCAAAAGGAAGAATAACGTGGAGCAAATGCAGAGGATTGTCATCAGCAAAACGGCACCACAGGGGATATCACGTTTTCTGTCTTCGCCTGCATACTTCTGCTCGATCAAAATCATGTTGAGCCCGATGTATTGAAACCAGTGCATGGTGCCGTTTATCAAATTCACCGTCTCAAGTTTTTGCCCTGGGAGGACATAAGGCACGAAATAAAGGACTGAAACAACCCAAAACATGAACGCTGGAACATTGATTCTAGCTCCGCCCGCAACTTGTTTTCGCAGAGACAAAAGCACGCGGCTTACATCGAAGATCGCCAGCAGCCCCAGAAGCACGAAAATCACATTTGCACCGGCCGAAATTACAGCTGGAGAAAGTAACTTCGGATCCACAGTTGCTAACGCCGGACCGAAAAGAACGTGGTAGAAAAACATGGTCGAAAACAAAATCGCCGGAGTCCACAGACTTCGCAGCAAAAGGTTTCGATCGGGTATCGCCTCGTTATTATTCTTGTTGTGATACAGCAGAGTTATGCCAAAATTCTGCTGGATAAAGTGCTGTATGCCCCACAGAGCCATTATAGTCAGACTCAGAGCCGGAATGTAAACAGCCAACAAAATCGACACAACGAAGACCAGAACCGGCGCTACGTAATAAATGAAAATCCGTTTTTTGGTTTCCGCCCAATATGCTCGATTTCGTTTATCGAAGTAGAAAAACCAGGTCGGGCCCTGGTGAGCGGGTCCAACGCCGAAAGCATTCGCTACGAAAAGCATGAGCAGTCCCGTGCCGAAATATGGAACGTACTGGATCAGGTAAGTCGCGACAATCGCCACCAAAATTGGTGCAAAATACCAGAGCAGATCAAAGTTTCTACTCGCCATCCACGGATAGACTAGTATTTTCTCTGCTGATGTCACTGCCGGAGTGGACGAAGTCATGATTTTAGTAAGTTCATCTGTCTGGGAAGTGGCGCGTGGGACTGGACAGCTTCTCGGAGCTTATTGTACCGTCAGAGGTAATATACCCACTCTAGTCCGTACGACCCTACATGGCTTGGAACCCACGTAAACTGTCGTCACATACCCGCCATAGACCTCGCTGACGACTTACTGGAGCACCACGACAACAGCGCCTATATATCAGCCGGCGGCCGAACATTGGATGCCCGTACAGCCCAGACACTCCTGCAATGAGGGCAACCCGTGGAAGAATCTATAGACTTTCAATCGGTCTTCGACTCCGCCCCAGTCTTAGCACTAATCTTGAGTCAAGACTATACGATCTTGGCCGCCACAGACCTCTATCTCAGAGCGACGTTGACTGAGCGGAAAGAAATCATTGGCCGCTGCATTTTCGAGGTGTTTCCCGACAATCCGGATGACCCCAACGCCACCGGCGTCCAAAATTTACGAGCATCCCTGGAAAGCGTTATTCGAAATCGGGCACCGCATACGATGGCAGTGCAAAAGTACGACATTCGAGTTCCCGGTTGTGAAACCTTTCAAGAACGCTTTTGGAGCCCAATTAACAGCCCCGTCCTCGGCGACGATCAAGAGGTTCGTCTCATCATTCATCGAGTCGAAGACGTGACTGAATTTGTTCATCTTAAGCTTGAAGGATTAGAACTAACACGAGCATCGCAGGGACTTCAGGAAAGCAATGCAAAAATGGAAGTTGAGATTCTCCAGCGAGGAAAAGAGCTACAGGAGCGTACCAGGCAACTCGAAGAAGTTAACAGGCAATTGCTTATTTCTCGCGATGACGCAATTGTCGCCTCTCAACTGAAGTCGGCATTCTTGACCAGCGTTAGCCACGAACTCCGCACACCGCTGGGAGCAATCTTGGGACTGAGCGAGTTGCTGGTCATGGACGACAGTTTAAGTGACTGCCACAAAAATATTTCTCAGACGATAAACGATGCCGGTAAGGCTCTTTTGGCTCTGGTAAACGACATTCTGGACCTCTCGAAAATCGAGGCCGGAAAACTGTCTCTGGATCTGACTAATTTCGATCCGGCAGGACTTGCACGAGAAGTTATTCAACTGCTCCAATCAACCGCAAAGTCCAAGGATTTAGAACTGGAATTGCGCGTGGGTGAGGGACTGCCCGATTGCGTGATCGCTGACTCCGGCAGAATCCAACAGATTTTACTCAACCTGCTGGGGAATGCCATTAAGTTTACGGGAAATGGCTCGGTCAGCCTTTCTGTAGAAATCCTCGATAAAACTGACGACGCTACAAAAGTCAAATTCTCAGTTGCCGATACCGGAATCGGCATCAGGGAAGAAGACCAAAAGAAGTTATTCGTGCCCTTCTCGCAAATCAAGTCTGAAATAAATTATGGCGGCACCGGACTTGGATTGACAATAAGCAAACGGCTGGTAGAACTCATGGGCGGCGAAATGGGTCTGGAAAGCCGTATAGGGCAAGGTTCTACATTTTGGTTCACTCTGACACTAGAACATTCAAACCTGCAGCAGACAGCTTCCGTCAGCAATGAATTGTCTGAATTTAGTGGAGCCGCTAGAATTTTGATCATTGAAGATCAGCCTGTAATGCGAGACCTTATCCGAAGTCAAATGAATAATCTTGGTTTGGCATGTGATATCGCCAGTGATGCCGAGGAAGGTTTAAAGCAACTGCAAACGGTCAACTACGACCTCATCCTCATGGATTGCCATTTGCCAAAGATGGATGGACTGATGGCTACGCGGACGATTCGCTCTAGCGAACAGGACAAACACCGAAGAATTCCAATTATCGCTATGACGGCAGGAGCTATGAAAGGCGATCGAGAAAAGTGCCTGGAGGCCGGCATGGATGACTTCTTGTCAAAACCGTACGTAATCAAGGAGTTGCGAGACAAACTACGCCAGTGGCTAACGTCCTCAGACAAACTAAACCCATCTGTGAAACTCGAAGTCTAAGATCTCTCAGGAGTGACCGGCATCCGATCCGCGACTGGCGAACAGACCATGAATTTGACCGACACCGTATGACAGATGAGTAATCGCGTAAACGACGAATACTGCGGGCACGTAGTGCGGCTTCCCGTTTGTCACGCAGGCGTAGATGCTCATAATCATTGTCAGAACGCAGTAAGTCGTCAGCGGCAATGCGAGCAGGAAAGCAAACCATTGCGGCAATCCGGCGACCAGACAAAGCGGTGATACCAACGCTAAAACAAACGCAGTCAACAGCAAAATAGGCGCGGCAAATTGCGGTTTTATATGGCTGGGATCTTTCTTCATGAGCCAGGTCCGACCTTTGCCGTACACTTCCATATTGCGCATCCAGCCCCAAATATCTTCGCGCCAGCGATGTGAGATCACCGCTTTCGGTTCAAAAATCAATTTGTAGCCATTGCCGCGGAGACGATGACTCATGTCGACGTCTTCGGAGATGTTGCCTTGTTTTTCGTCGAATAAACCGATTTCCGATACTTTCTGTTTGTCATACATTACGTTCAAAGTCGGCAGATGATCGACATCTGCGCGCTGCCCGAAAACTTTTGCTTGTGCTGATCCATGATTGCCCCAATAGTTTGTCACCGCCACTGCCACCACTCGGCGGAAGTAAGTCGTTTCACCAGGCATCTCATTAGGACCGCCTACTGCAGCCACTTTTGGATTCTTGCCTGTTTCCTCGACAAACGCATTCGCGAGCGTACTCAACCATTGAGTGGGTGCCTCGCAATCAGCATCGATGAACGCGACGATATCATGCTTAGCAGCACGGATACCAGCGTTACGTGTCGCAGCAATTCCCGGAATCGGATTTTCCACAATCCTCAAATTAGAAAATTGCTTACCAAAATCGTGCGCTATCTGCGAAGTCGAGTCTGTGGAGGCATTGTCCACAAGCACGACTTCGTAATGTTCACCTGAATAATCCTGAGCGGCCAGTGATTTCAAGCACTGCAAAATACACTTCTCTTCGTTTTTCGCAATCACAACAACTGAGATGTTGCGTGGGCTATCCACCAGTAATCATGGCTCCTAATACGCGAACCGCTTCCTTCTTCGCAAACACGACGTTGCAATTCGAAGCGCACTCGAAGGAGCATCGACACTTGGACTCGATAATGTAGTCCGCCACTTTTTTAGACTTCTCAGTCTTCAACGCTTTGCGAACGTCGAAGTCGAAATCCGCTAGCGTAGCCATATCCGAATCATACTCCGGTTGCATCTGCGAAAGAACTTCACATGGTTGAAGGACGCCGCGTTCCGTTATGTTGATAAACTTGCGCCCCGCCAAACAATCCCAGGGGTGCTCATCGGTTTTCAAATACCGATAGATTCCGTTTTTAGCAATCTTATTTATGGCAGAAAGAATAGGATTGTGATTAGCCCGAATGTCCCGCTCGTGAACCGTTTTCAACGCTTCCCACCACTCATCGGCGGTGACGTCCTTCTCTTCGGTATGTTCTGCGTTTCCTCTTGGATAGAGAAACTGATAGTAGTCAAAGTCCGCTTCTTTTCGCATGTATTCAAGCAACGCAACGACTTTGTGTTTATTCGACTTAGTCATACAAGTTGCCAGGTCGAGGTTGAACAATGGGTCTTTGGCGCGAATCTCAGAGAGCGCTTTCAGAGTCGCGACCGCCTTATCAAAAATTCCGGGCACCTTCCGATAAGCATCGTGTTCTTCTTGAAAATCATCGAACGAAATTTGAATTTTGAGCTTTAAACGCGGGCAGTGCTCACGAATATACTCGTAGCCCTTTAAGATGAAGTCGGTGTAAAACCCGTTGGTTACGATGTTGCAGTAGAGCAATCCGGAGTTCTGATAGAACTTCTCGACGACCTGAGGCAGGTCTTTGCGCAAGAATGGTTCGCCGCCGCCGATAGACAGATAAATCAAATTCATGCTCTTGGAAATTTTCTCAATTTCCTCCAGCTTCAGTTCCTTCTTCGAGTTGGCCGACGCGATTTCTTCCCAGTAGAAGCAGTGCTTACAACGGGCGTTGCAAACCGCGGTAACGAAAAAGATGAGGTACGATGGTTCATCCGAAAAGTACGAATGGAGAAAATGCATCGCTTCTGTGAGAGAATTGCGGCCCACGGTTTCCCGTCCTCGATGTTCTGTTTTATCCGGTAGTAACTGATTTCATTATAACGATATTATCCAGGGTGCCAGGTAATAAAGTGTCCGAAAGCGTACATAGCGAAATATCCACTGACAGACCCCTGGTTTCCGTAGTCATGCCTTGCCTCAACGAGGAGGCGGGTCTCGGAATCTGCATCGATAAGATCAAGAAGGTCTTCGAACGCGAAAACATCGACGGCGAGATCGTTGTTTCGGATAATGGCTCTACTGACCGCTCGGTGGAAATAGCCGAGAAAGCGGGTGTGCACGTCTGCCATCAGCCCCTGCGCGGATACGGAAACGCTTACCTGAAAGGCTTCGCCGAGGCGCGGGGCAAGTACTTCATTATGGTCGACGCCGACGACACCTATGATTTCAATCTGATACCTGATTTTCTTAAACAGTTAATCGACGAAAAAAAAGAATTCGTTACCGGAAGTCGATATCTCGGCGGCGGGCAAGCTCAAATTCCTTTCTTGCACCGCGTTTTCGGCAATCCACTGTTGACGGCGATCCTCAACGTTTTCTTTTCGACGCAATACACTGATGTCTACTGCGGCTATCGAGCATTCAGTCGTGAAACATATGAGTTAATCAAACCTGTCAGTCCCGGGATGGAGTTCAACCTGGAACTGGCTATCAACGCCCGGCTAGCCAATATTTCGGTCGCTGAAATTCCGATCGTCCTTGCACCGAGATTGGGCGAATCGAAGTTGCATACACTCAAAGACGGCTGGCGCAGCCTGCGCTTCATGGTTTTGTATTCACCAAACCATGTCTTTCTTTTGCCCGGCATATCCATGTTGCTGCTCGGAGCGGCAGTCCACTTGCTGACTCTGTCCAACATCTGGCACATCGGCGATGTGCGTGTTGAAGAAGAAGTTGCGATTCTAGGCACCATATTTAGTGTCCTCGGGGTTGAAGTCTTGAGCTTGTGGTTGCACGCAAAAACCTATTCATTCAGTCGCCGTTTCGAAAAAGAAAATACATTCCTACTCGGCTTCTATGGCTTGTTTACGCTCGAGATGGGATTGATTCTGGGAAGTGTCATGACACTTGGCGGCGTGATAATTGTCGGCGCGACGTTTGCCGCGTGGTTGAGACACGAAGCCTTGTTCGGCGGAAATCCCGCCTGGATGCCGTTTGCCGCGACCTTGATTGTGGTCGGAGTGATGACTTGTTTTAGTTCGCTCTTCATCAGTGCCATGTCGATTACACGATCGATTGAACCTAGATCGTTGTTGAAGAAAGAACCATCGGCTCGTTAGTTCGGAGAAACACGTGCAGCCCATATCGGGCCGATGCCCGCTCGCGAGCGGCCCAAGCGGGTATCGGCGCGGCGGTCGCTCGCAAGCGGCCGTCGTCGCTAGTTTCCATCGGACTCAATCGCGCGAATTTATTCCGATGCTTTCGGTGATGTTGGTGGAATTATGTATATCCGAGCTTTCGTGTTGGGGATTTTGACCCAGCCCGGACCTGGCTCCGGCAGCGGCACGTCGATAGCCCAGGTTTGAATTATCGCTTTTACATCGTGCTGGCGAAGTACGTCGATTAGTTGTTCGCGACGTTCCGGATCCATTGCCCAAAATCCGGCATCATCAAAGATGTCGGCTACAATGCGCAAGCGGGCGAGCCTTGCCCAGTAGTATCTGCGAAAACCAATCTGTGCTATTTTATCGCCCGGTTTTAGACCAAGTTCCTGAGCCTTCGAAGCGATCAGCGTATCTACCGGAATGCAGTATTGGTCGCGTACATGCTTGTGATAGAAGTAAAACGCCGAGGTGAAAGTCATCATGCAAAAAGCTATCGACAAAAGCAAAAAACGCTTGGCTGCAAACACTCGCTTACCTGCTGTTTCACCAACGGCGGGCACCATCAACGCAATCACAACGGCAGCGTACAAAAGAATCGTCCATGCCACAAAGTAGCGCTCCATCATGTGATCGTTCAAATTAGCGCTTATAGAATACGCGCACATTGCCACCAGCGCCGGTGCGCATAAACTCAGAGCCGTGCCAAGTCCTTTAATGGAGAAACAAGGTCTCAACAGCACAAGAGAAGCCAACAGGGAGGCTACCAGCAAATAGCTGAAGATTTCAGAGAAAAAGAAACGAAGGTTTTCGACAAAATGTCGGACAGCCCGTGAAACGGGTTCACCGACAGGAGCACCTTCCGTCCAAAAGGCTGGGTTATACCACGGTGAATAGGTGGCGTGGAGAGGTTCTGCAAATTCGAAGACGTCTGGTTTGGTGAAAATTTTGTTTGAATGATGTTTCAATTCCGGGAATTGGAAATGTACTTGCTGATCGTTTTGCGTATCGGAGAAAAGCGGCAATACGCGAGATACATCGCTGATCGTCAGGTGGCCGAAGGTGCAAGAAATCATTACGACGTATGGCAGCGCGAACATCACTTCAGCACCGAGAGCAGTGGCAATGTGTTTCCAAACGCTCGGCTCTTTGCGCATCTCCCACCAGGCGGATACGTAGTAGAACAAGCTGACAGGCAGAATAATTGCTTTTGCCAGGTACCCGACGCCAAGAGACGCTCCCATCAAGAGCATGTTAGCGTATGAACGATCTCCAAATTTCAATTTCAAAAACGCTGTGCTGGCAATCAAAACCAGCGCCGCTGTAACCATATCCGGACCGTCTTTTTCGCATCCACCAAAAGACAAAGCGGAAAAACAGAAAAGCGAATACATATAAATCCAATAGATGGTTTCGGACATCCATGCGTTTGCCGGCTCTACAAGCCACTTATCGCGAATTCCAGCCCAGAGTGTTTGCGCAAAAAGAACAAATGCGGCGTAGAGAAACATCATCAATACAAAATTCGTATAACGAACCGCAACCATCTCATGCGCGATATCCGGCTTCACAAGCGCAATGACGCCGCCAAGGATCAGCGAGTACAACGGCGACCAATAACTATTGATCGCACCGGCAAAATCGCCGCGCCAATAGGCGTCGCCTATATCGAGATATGCGACCAGGTCGATGCTGTGCGAAACATCAACCCACTGACTTATGACAAAGAGGCAGTAGGCAACATAATATACGAGGAATGCGAGGTGCACGATTGCAAGTTTGATTCTCTCGCCAGTCGACACAACTTCCCCTAGTAATGGCTTAAACAGCGGACTCTCGAATCAAAGTTCGGTATCACAAAAACGTCTCAATAATAACAGATCTAGTTGAAACGGCTTCCGTACGAAATACGGAAGCCGTTTCAAAGCTGCAAAGTTTGAATTATTGCGGAACTATCTAACCATGCCGCTCAATCCGTCTAGAAACCGTTCAAAACGCGCCCGAGAATCGACGAAACTCCGCTTCCGTTATTCGCCAGTCCCAGACCTCCGATGCCATTCAGTCCGTTTATACCGCCAATGCCGTTCAATCCATTGATTCCACCCAAGCCATTCAACCCGGCTAAGCCGTTTCCGTTTCCATAACCGTAACCATTGTTGTACAAGGAGTTGCCGGCTGAATTCACGCCGGCTTGATAGCCCTGGCTGTATGCCGCAGATGCATTCTGATTGCAGTTACCACCATTCATTCCGAATCGATTGCTGACATTCGACAGAAGACCATTGTTGTAGCCATTGTTGCCGAAAGGGATTCCAGCCGCCGCCATTTGCTGTTGTCTCATCAGCTTGCGTTGTTGTTTTAACGCCTTCTTCTGATCGTGTGCAATGCGATTGCCCTGAAAGCCCATTCCGGAAGCACTCTGATTGTTATAATACGGATTGCCATAAGCACTGTTCATGCCGTTTCTGTAAAACCCATTTCCGTTATTCAAAGAATAACGATTGGCTGCAGTGTTCAAAAATTGGTTGCTGCTGCCGAATTGATTGCCATTACCCTGACAGTTGCCGTGCGCTTCAGACGGTTGCGGCACCGCAACCATCGAGAAGCCAGCAAGAGCCGCTGCTACTAAACTGAGTGTGAAAAACTTCTTGATCATTGTGGTGTCTCCGCTTGAGAGTAAATTTTGCGCAACACGTTATACACCGGCAACAAGCCGATTTCATTTCGCATGGGCAAAGTGACGCCGCGGGAAATGCAATGTTCCCGGCTAGCTATTTTCGATTAGCATCCACTGCTTTGTCTTTCGTAAATGCCAGTAGCGGTCGGTATGACTGAGGCAGAGTGCCATCATCAAATGTGATCGAATGGGTTTTATTACCTTCGACTGCACTGAAGCTGTAATTGAACATATCCGCAGCCCCCCTGGTTAGCTGCTCGCCACCTGCGGCTTTCAACAATCCACTGCCGGCGATCAGCTCCTCGAGATTTTTGCGATCTTGCTCACTCAAATCGGCCAGGTTGACTTCGTACTGCTTATTGACGCCCATGAATCCACCTGATTGGTGGAAAGTAAATTTGGTCAGTTTATCCATTCGATGTTCTGCCTTCTGATTGCGATCGTTTCGGTTTCCACGTCTCTCTTGCTTAGATGCTTTATGTCCGGCTTTAGGACCGCATTCCTTTCCTGTAACTTTGCAACAATCCGAACCCTTATTGCACTGTTCCGTGTCACCGGCGAATCCAGGAGCGGCGAGAAACAGCGTCGCCATGCCAGTCACCACTGCAGTGTAAAAACCATTTCTCATGTTCAATTCTCCATTCGCTGCCAAAGTTTACCGCAACTGATGACGCATCGATCAATTGGAAGTTTCAATCTTCCGACAAATATAGCTGCTCACGACCGCTCACTTCGGAACATACATTTGCTGCAAATCGCCATTGCCAACAACGTATCCATATTTTTTATAGTTCGCTTCCAGCTTCTCCATGAAAGAATCCGGCCAGTACATAGCCGGCTTGTCGTGCAGACTATCGTTGATGTTGATGATTACAACCGGATATTTCTTCTGACTGAGCGCCGTTTCGATTTCTGCTAGCGAGCGCTCATCTCGGTCGAGCGATTGCAGGAACGTGCCGACGTCTACATAAAGCGGCTGCGCACCAGCGAGAATGGCAATTGCCGGATCTTCCACCAGTATCAACTTGTCTTTCATATTTTGTTTGACGATATCAGTTTGCGCTCGCGGCATACGATTACAAATCGTCGACATCGGCTCTAACTGTGTGCTGAGAATGTAGGCACAGAGCGCTGATACAAACACCATTCCAGCGCACAATGAGAGTGGATATATCTCGAGAAAAATCACTGTAAGCCAGCTAATTGCGAAATAGAAAATCAATCCATGGTTGAGATTCGCGTGCATGGTTCCAATCGTATACGCGGTCACCAAGCCACTGACGACAGCCAGAGTAAACGGCAAAATCGGTCGATCTTTCTTTTCGTTTTTTTCGAGCCAGACCAAGCCAATGACCGGAATCATGAATAACTTCGGCCAGTCAACGCCGAACATACCCAGGTGTTTCTGCAAATCCGCCGTCGAATAGGGCGCATTGAGAGGAAAGGAAAGATGCCTTGCAAAGCCACCATCAGTCATCGTGTTGATAATGACGAACAACACTCCCGAGATTAGAACTGAAGCCCCGCCGAAGACGAGCATGTCCTTGTACTTTTTCCGGCTGGCCAGGTAATAGCACACCGTGGGCAGTATCACAACCGAGGAAACCTTAGCAAAAATGGCGGCGACAACCAAAAGAATCGACGGTGCGTAAATTCTGAGTCTAGACAAAAAACCTTTCGGCGGTTCTACCAAAACCGGCTCCACGACCGAGCTCGGCTCCGACGGGGAGGGGTCCTCCGGATCACTTATGTTGTATGTTTTCTTATAGCCCAGGAAGAAATAGTAAAGCGACGCAATGCAAAGCGACAAAGCCAGCATGTCGACACGCGCTTTAAACGAGCTGGACCAGATTTGCACGTAACTCGCAAAAAGCAGAAGTCCGACGGCAACGTTCAACTTGCTCGAGGAGAACAAACGAAGCAGTCGATAGAAGAAAAACATCGCAGCGCCAAACGCAGCGATACTGATTAATCGCAGCCCCGGATAGTTGAAGGCGCCGAACATCTGGAACGGAGCCCCTAGCAAGAAATACAACGGCGGGCAGACGGTCACCACCCATGGTGCCTCCACCAGTCCTTTAGCAGGGTAGATATTGTGCCCCTTAGACAGCTCGATAGCCGCCCAGAGACTCGGTCCTTCATATTCCAGCGAGAGTGGCGAACTAAGAGCGAGATACCAACTTACAAGATATACCGCCATCAGACCTGCTGCGGTCAAAATCGTCAGCGCCCAGATAATCTTGGGAACAACGGTCAGTTGGACTTCTCCTCGTGATACTCCTGCTCAGTATTCACATCCCAAACGTTTTCTTTCGTCATTACGCCGGCTACGATATTGTCCACTGCGGTCATTGCCGCGAGCATGGAATGGTCCTGGTTGTTGTACTTGTGCATGCCATTTCGGCCAATCAAGAACAGATTCTCGATTTTATCGATGTAGGCGCGCAGCTCATCAAACCGTTCGTAAGTTCCAAAATATCCCGGATACGTTTTCGGCATGCGCACGACCGTTCCATCCGTCACATCAGCCTTGTCGACAATTCCAATTTTTTGTAATTCATCGCTGCCAAGTTGGACAAGCCTGGCGTCGTCCCAGGTCCAGATATCGTCAGTTTCATTGCAAAAATATTCCAGACCCAACCAGACATTCTGTGGATCCGCAACCATCGATGGTCCCCAGTTGTTATAAATCTGCATCCGACCGACAAGAACGTCGTTTTCCTGGATGTAAACCCAGTTATCGAGAATCAAGCTTCTTCCGCCGGCTTCGACGTCTTTCACTTTCATCTTTTTGCACAACAGACAGACTTCAATGAAGTCCCGGTAGACAAGCCCGTTTGCAATTTCCAGAACGTTGGCAGGAACATCACCGTCGATTTTATTGATCAACTCTTTGATCGGCATCGTAGAAAAGAACCATTCGCCATCGAGGTTTCTGGTTTCACCGGTGGTTTTGTCGCGCACCAAAACCGATACCACCCGATTGCCTTCCACTTTTACCTTTTCGACTTCGAGATTCATTTGAATCTCGCCGCCCGCCTCTTTTACTTTGCGTGCGGTTTCCTGCCACATGCTGCCTGTGCCATGTTTTGGGTAGAGGAATTGTTCGACCAGAGAAGTCTCAGTGCCTTTCTGGCGAAGGTCGCCTGCACCTGCAAAAATTTTCTTGACCGCGTGCCCGAGGACTTTGAAAACGTTCAGCCCTTTAATACGCTGAGCGCCCCATGCCGCGCTAATCTTGTGACACTCGATGCCCCAGACTTTCTCGGTGTAGTCTTTGAAGAACGTTCGATAGAGTTCTTTGCCAAAACGATTTGTAATGAACTGTTCTAAGTTCTCTTCCGGCTTAATGGGAAATGCAGCAGCCTTCAAATAGCTGAAACCAATCCTTACGGTTTTGGGCAAGCCGAGATTGGCAAAAGTTTGAACTTTAAGGCTGATCGGATAATCAAAAAATTTGCGCAGATAATAAATTCGAGTTTTGCGTTTCAGCAAAATCATAATGTTATCAGTCTGAGGCGCGCCCGATTCGCCGCCTTTGATTGTCCGCTTCTTATTCTGGTACGAGATTTCGTGAAAGCCGTCCGGCAGGGTCTCGATGGGGATCATGTTGGCCCACCAGTCCATTACGCGATCGGACTTGGAAAAGAATCGGTGCGGACCGATATCGAATTTGTTGCCTTTATACTCCATTGTCCGGGAAATACCGCCGATAACATCGGACTTTTCCAGGACGACAGGATGAATATCGGTTCTCTCGAGAAGTTCGTAAGCGGCTGTGAGCCCGGCTGGGCCAGCGCCGACGATTATTGCTTTTTTGTCCGACATTCAGCAGGGTTCCGAATTGTGACGACTAACACCTAATACTACACTTCTTGATTTGTTCGAACAATCATAGTGAATAAGTAGCTAGGAACATTGGTTCGGAGATTTGCTTCAAAGTTCATAGGTCAAACAGATGATTCGCTACGATTGTGCAGATTGCTGACAGCGTTTGTGAATCGAAAATCGAACAGAACATGCCTCAAAACGCCGTAAAACTTGGAGACCTCCTGATACGCTCAGGAATTCTGACCTCGCAGCAGTTGCTCGAATCCATTGAGCTTGCCAAACAGACGGGCACTCCGATCGGGCGCATGCTAGTCATGTGCGGGGCTGTGTCCGAGAATGTTTTGCATGGCTCAGTCCAAATTCAATCGATGCTTCGCGAAAATCAATTGGACCTTGAGTCTGGAATTAACCTGCTCATGCTGGTTGCCAAAGAAGACATCCCGCTGCAAGAAGCGTTGATTAGAACAGGAAGCAAGGTTGAACCAAAGAAATCAACTGTAAAACTCGGAGAATTGCTCGTTGAAGGCGGATTTCTTCTGCCCGATGAGCTCGACAAATTTCTTGCAGACAGTGCCGATGCCGGTTTGCCGCTGGGTCGGATTATTCTGCTATATGGCACGATCTCGAAAGAGTCGCTGTCAGCCTGTCTCACGGCTCAAGTCCTGGTTCGCGACGGGAAGGTCAGCCGCGAAAACGCCATCAAAGCTCTGCAGACTATGCGCCGCCGCCGAGTCGATCTGGAATCGTCGCTCAGGGAGCTGGGCTTCTACAGAATGCCACTCCGTCCGCACACGTTAATCGGCGAACTCTGTATCAATGCCGGTTTGATTGATGAAAGCAACGTATTGAGCGCACTGGAAACCGCCCTGGAACTCGAAATTCCCGTTGGGCAAGCGATGATTCAGAAAGGTCTGATCTCGCGAGTCGATCTCGAGCTGGCGCTGGAACTCCAAGAGATGGTTGTCAACAAAACCCTCACGGAAGAGCACGCAGCTGAGGTTCTGACCAAAGTTTCTACAAAAGGCTTCTCACCAACTACTGCACTGACTGAATTGGCAATACGAACGGCAACGATAGACGACACAAAGAGCGTATGGCAGCTTCTCACAGCCTCAGGCACCATCGCCAAGGATGTTCGCGCCGCTATATTCTCAGAGACCCCACCTGGTCTAGCAGAACTCGGACAAAAGCTTTTACATGCTGAGTTGATTGACGAATTCACCTTGCATAATGCCTACCGGTGCCAATTTCTGATGAGAACAGGTTTTCTTGTTTTAGAACAAGCGATTGTGGTTTTAAACCACTGCAGATCGAGAAGAATAGCTGCCGACTTCGCGCTTAAGGAACTCAACTGGATCGCGAAAACGCGGATGCAGTTGGACAGCGAAGTCTAGCAACCACCGCCAGCCCGCATACCAGAAGCGGTTTACCAGAATTCAGACCAGAATTTGTCCACTAAAATCTATGGACTTTTTATTGTCGAAGTTTAACGCAGGGGCGCCCCTGCGACTCTCCACCGCGATTCGACCGAATCGTTAGAACGCTCGCAAGTATCCATGAAACTTGCCACCACATCACTTTAGAATTCGAGATTTGGTCGTCCCCCGCCCTGTACAATCGCGCCTTACCAATGTTGTGAGGTTTTATTATGTTGAAAGCAGGCGAAAAATTTCCTGAATTTGCACTTCCGAACCAGGACGGAAAAACGATTTCGAGCGCCGATCTGCGCGGCAAATGGGTAATTCTGTACGTTTATCCAAAAGATGATACGCCGGGATGCACGTTGGAAGGCAAAGGATTTTCCGCTTCCAAAGCCGAGTTCGACAAACTCAACACTGTAATCTACGGCTTGTCCGCCGATGATTCGAAATCACACAAAGATTTCTGCAACAAATACGATTTCACAATCGATTTGCTCGCTGACACCAACAACGAAATCCTCGATAAAGCTGAAGTCGGGCAATCCGACTACAAGGGCACGAACTACTGGAACCGCGTTACTTTCATCATCGACCCGCAAGGCAAGATTGCGAAAGCTTACGATCACGTCAAACCAGATGGTCATGAAAAGCAGGTCTTCGAAGATTTGAAAGAACTGCAAGCACAACCAGTAAAGTAAAAACTGGTGAACTAATGAACGCGTCAATGGGAGCGCAGGTGTCCCCACCGGCTCCCATGGCGGCTTTCCAAGTCGACTACCAGTTGGAATTCCAAAACCCACATCAGTTGATATTGCGACAAATCGAGAAGGTCATAACACTCGTTTACACAGTCGAATTAATCCGCTTGTCAGAACAGCCTGACGAGCGGTTTTTCCGACTGTGTCGGGTTTTAGCTTAATCCGTGTAGTCTCGAAGGTACCAAAAGTTCACAAATGAAACCTAGAGTGATAACAACCCCAAATGTCTTTTTTACCAGCAATGGCCGTTCCTTTTTAGTTAGACATGTCCTCAGCCCTGATGCGCTGGGACTTTCAGAGAGAATCAGATGGGGTCGACAGTTCCAATTGACCACGACGCTTCGAAGAGTCTCGCGAACAGCGAGGCGGCTGCTGCGCTCCGCGAGGCTCGTAAAGGTTTGAAATTCCATCCTGTCTCATCACGCTCGACAAAGCTGGCACGGCGCTCTAGAGCGAAGTCTGCCGCCCCTGGATTCATTTCGATAGTCAACGTCATCGAGCAGGACGAAGCGCAACCAGAGCTATCACCCTATGATTTGTTGATTGATGAAAACGGTTACGACGATGCTGATGGTACCGAGCAAGTCACTGGTTTCGAGCACTATTCTTTTTACAAAAACCAACCGGCATACTCGAACAGAATCAACAATGCAGTCGCACCCTTCGTCAGCGCAGCGCGCGAGTTAGAACTTCAGGACGAAAACGAAAACGACGAGAGTCATCCGTACGTTGTCGGAGATTGGGTCGTCAACACGATTCCATGCCTGATTCGTGGACTCGACGAAGACGCTCCGGTACTTTCGATTATTTATCCTCGTGGCGCAAAGCGAAGATATTTCACTTACAGCAACAATCAATTGTCTAAAGTGGAAACCGTTCTTGGCGAAGACGACAAAGAGAAAACCCGCGTCGTGTACACCAAGGACCTGATTTCGGGCACATGGCATATGTCTCTCGATGGTATCACTTCAAGATTGCCAGGCGAGATCACGCTGTCCGACACTGGAGTATTTCACGTTCAAGTCGATGACACCGGGCGCTGCCGACGCGAATATCCGGATGGAACCACATCCGTAGACATGGCTTGCAGCGCGCATCACAAGGGTGCACACGCATTAATCCAGGCGCTGATGTCTGAAGAAGATGGAAGTGGTGGCAAAAATAATCGCACGGTTTTGGATCTTCTCAGTGTAGTCAGCCACGATCTGCGCAGTCCGCTTACCTCTGTACAAGGTCTCCTCACCTTGCTTTCCGCAGGTGCCTTCGGTGCGATTCCGGACAAAGCACGCGAGCGAATTGCCAGTGTCGAATCGGATCTTACTCGTTTGACTCGTCTGATCAATGAACTTCTGGATGCTGAGATGCTGGTCAGCGGCAAGCTCGTGATGCGCCGATCGTTGATCGATGTTCAAGATCTTTTCGATGCAGCAGTTGGATCATTGAGTGGTTTGGCTCTGCAACAGAAGGTGCATCTGTCTGTCATCAAATCCAATCTTCAACTGTACGCCGATAAAGACCGGCTTGTGAGAGTCCTCGTCAACATCGTCGCCAATGCGATCAAGTACTCGCCGAAAGGAGCCACGGTCGTACTTTCTGCCGAATTCAACGGCGACAGCGTCATCCTGAAAGTCAAAGATTCCGGTCGCGGAATTCCAACCAAATACCAGAAAGCAATCTTCGAGCGCTTCCAGCAAGTCAGCGAAGGCGATTGGAGCGAAAAAGGCGGCGTCGGACTCGGACTCGCCATCAGCAAATCCATCGTCGAAGCCCACGGCGGCATCATCGGCGTTGACAGCCAACCCAGCACTGGCAGCACCTTCTGGGTCCGTCTGCCTGCCAACACACTGGCTGAATACAGCTAATCACTAGTTTGGTGCTTCTCTACGAATTCGACTTATAAAAGGTTCACCCATGGACGCTTTTCGTAAGAGTAAATCGTCCAAGCAAACACGCAATTGTCGATCACCAGGGACTTTCCGTAGTCCGAACGTTGTTATCGGCCGCTCGGCGCGTGTTCTACTGGTGTAAACTGGAGATCCGTTCCGTTTTGGGAGCGGGCATCAACCAGCGTTAGTAATGAGCGAGCAACCAGCAACTGCCGACTATTTGTTGAGCATCGTAATCCCCATGTACAACGAAGAGCAGGGGGCTAGCGAATGCGTGCGCCGTGTCTCTAAAGTTATCGAGGAACAACTCGGTTGCAGATACGAACTCATATTCGTCAACGACGGCAGTCGCGACCGCACGCTTGATATATTGAAGGCGGAGAAGGAGAAAAATCCGCACGTGCGGATTGTCGATCTCAGTCGCAACTTCGGTCACCAGACTGCCATCACAGCTGGTATCGATCAAGCAAACGGTGACGCCGTCATAGTCATCGATGGAGACCTTCAAGACCCGCCTGAAGTCTTCCCGCAAATGATCGAACGTTGGAAAAACGGCGCCGACATAGTACACGCGAAACGCGTTGCTCGTCACGGCGAATCGGCACTCACAAAAGTACGCGCATCCGTCTTTTACCGCATTATGAGCCAGATTTCGACGATTGATATACCGGTCGATGTCGGCGATTTTCGTCTAATGAGTAAACGAGTCGTTAATGAACTCAAAGAACTGACGGAACAGCGGCGCTACGTCCGCGGACTTGCTACCTGGGTCGGTTACAACCAGGACACCATCGATTATGAGCGCGAAGCGCGATTCGCCGGCACACCGAGCTATACGTTGAAAACGCTAATAGGTCTCGCTATGTCCGGAATTCTTGGATTCTCCGTCACCCCGCTGAGGCTGGGGTGGTATACCGGTCTTTTAACGATGGCAGCAAGTGTCGGATACTTCATATATTGGCTGCTCATGCGCGATACCGCCCCTGACTGGTCACCACTTATGGTGGCACTGCTTTTTATCGGAGGATTGCAGCTGGTCTGTCTTGGTATTATCGGCGAGTATTTATTCTTAGTTCTTGAGTGTGTAAGAAAACGCCCTGTTTATATAGTCCGTGAAATTTATTAGTAATCTTATTTAGAACCCAGATTTTATGTCTAAGCTTCCTATTATTTTCACATATGATGTAGTGGATAGTGAGTGCAGAATGCGAATTACCACGAGGAGGCAACTCGCGGTTTAAATGAAAATAGGAGTTCCACATAGCTGTGGCGACAGTCGGCTTTCTTGCGTAGATTGCAAGGGACAGGTGTGTCCATCGTGCATGGAACAATGCCCCGTCGGCAACCGATGTAAGAAATGCGCCGACCGTTTTACGTCACATCTGACAAAACTTCCGACAGCCGTAATGGCAAGGACAGCAGGCGCTGCAGCGGTGGTCGGATACATCTTCGGATACGTTGAAAACTCTTTATGGGGCGGTTTCTACATGTGGCTGGTCGTGTATGCCGTCGGCTTCGCGATTGGAAAAGCCATACACAAAGTAGCGGCGCACAAACTGGGGAAGAAAGTCGTCGCCACCATACTCGGTGGCTTATTGATCGGCGCTCTATTAAGCCCGGCAAGCGATGCCCTACTGGGAAGAAACAGTGGCATGACCGCTGCAATCGAGGCTGCACAGGGAATGTCCGAAGCCAGCAATCCGGAGTTAATCGCCAATGCGGCAATTAAAGCCCGAAAACATTTCCCTGAATTCGAGAAAGCATTCAAGGCACAGACTACAGATCAATATTTCCTGGTCAAAGCACCATTCGAAGAAGGCGAGGAAATCGAGCACCTTTGGCTTCATGTCGATGGAATAGACGGCGAAAAAATTAGCGGTCGTGTCGCCAGTCAACCGCTGACTCTGGAAAATGTGAAGGCTAACGACAAAAAACAAATCAGCATCAAAGATATCGACGACTTTCGATATAACGATGAAGAAGGCGAAGAACACGGCAATTTCAGCATCAACCGCGCAGCCCAGCAACAACTGACGTCGGCGCTAGAAAAGTACAACAATCCTTTCCAAACATCTTCGTGCTGGATGCATCTACTGATTCTGGCTTTCGGCATGATTAGCCCGGTTATAGCTGTTAAAGTTCGCAACTAAAACGAGACGGCATGATCACCACAATAAGAGAACTCCCCGAAGATCTAATCGCAGCACTGAAAGACAAAAGGATCTGGCAGCCGGACTGCCCGGTTGCAATCGATCGGCTTGCGCTAGTAACCGTTAATTACATCGACTTCGACGGGAACAAACATGACGACGGAGAGTTAATTGTCTTCGACGCCATAGCCCCGCGTGTGCACCAGGTTTTCGAAGAGCTGTCGGAACTAAAATTTCCAATCGAAAAAATCAAATCCCTGCAGCACTACGATGGCGACGACAACAGATCGATGGACGACAACAACAGTTCATCATTTAACTTTCGCCCGATCGCAGGTAGCACGACTGTTTCCATGCACGGTTATGGACTGGCAATCGACATCAACCCACTGCAAAATCCGTTCATCACCTTCAACGAAAAAGACGGCACCGCCCAAATTCAGCCATCCGCCGGATGGCAGTTTTTAAACCGCCGGAATCAAAAACCAGGGATGGTAGAGCCTTTAGTTTCACTTTTCGCGAAAAATGGTTTCACCATCTGGGGCGGTAGCTGGACAACACCAATCGACTATCATCACTTCCAGCCACCACGCATGGTGGCAGACCTTCTTGTTGCCTTGACCCGAGAAGACGGGATTCGTTTCTTCGAATGGTGCGCCGACCAACACAACGAACTGGGCGAGAAGCTATCCGCACTCAATCATTCTGAACTAATTGCCGCATATCGCAATGAGCCGGAATCATTCTTCGACAAGATTCTGAAATCCTGACTATCCAAATCGAGCGAGAGCTCTGCACCCCGCGGCGGTCTATGGCTTGGTCTTTCTGAATCGAATTCGGTCGGAAGAGTAGTCAGTTTCCACCCGAATTGAGAGTCGAACCAATCGCAGATGGGGCGAGACGCCGTCTCACGACTTTCTCACAAAGTTCAAATATCCTAACTTTACTAGCGAACAGCGCGGATGTCCGCACTTTCAATCGCCCAATAAAACGTTTCTATCAAAAGTTGAATCAGGAGGCACGATGGTTTCAAACCCAGAAAGCCTGACCCAGAGCCGAGACAAAACCTCACCCGCTCAACCCTCTTACCAAACGCCAGAATTCAGTAACCACAGTTTTGCCCCAGAAAATCGTCAAGCCTGTCCGACAGATACAGAGAAGGATTTGTCGGACGTGGCTTCACGAAGTCCGCATGAGCAGCTGTCTGAAGAACTGCGGCTCGCGACTCCAAAACCTTCGCAAGCTCAAATAGAAGAACAGAGAAAGGCATCAGCTGAGCTTCTCGAAAAGATTGGACTTCCAAGCCTGGAGTTCTTCGACGACTCGATCAGTGCTGACATTGCCCTCCTGGCGAAAGATTTGGGAACAGAATCGACTCTCAAAACAACCAAACCGGAATCGATCACCTATCCAGGCGATAAAAAACGCCACTTGGGCTGGGATGGCGATGTGCTCAGCTCGATGACCGGCCCTGACGGCAAAAAATGGGATCGAGTTCAAGAGAGCGGGAAATACCAGGAGGCATGGCGAGATTCAACAGGTGCGATTTGGAAGGGCACCATGGAGTTTGATACTTCGACAAATGACTTCACCCTCATCCCTTCCGGCTGGCCGAAATCCGGTGGAACCAAAACCATCACTCATTCCGGCGGCGAGAAGGAATCTGTGAGGGCTGACGGATCACGCTCGATCGACTATTTAAATAATGACCAAGTTGCTTTCAATAAAGACAATCAGATGATTTCCTTCCGTTCCGCCGATGGTATCACTCGTAAGTTTAGTGATTTCAAAACGCTGGACGGCTCAGATGAAACCGTTCCTGCCAAAATCGAAGTCGTTACCCCGGCCACCACGCAAGCACCATCAACGGTGTTCAACTGGAAACTGACTGGGAACAAGGAGTGGACAATTGATGGTGTCCCAGCCGAACGAAGCGTATTTCACGTCGATAGCAAACACGGCACTTATGGCGTAGATAATTTGATGACCGGTATCAACCGTCGATGGGTTCCTGGAAAGTTTGTTGAACATAGTGAATGGGAGGGAGCTGAAGTCCACCGTATTCGAGACAACGTAGACGGCAGTAAAACTATTAGCAGTTTGGATCAAAAGTGGTCGGTCGATATTTCGAACGATTTATCAACACGCTACGAAGCTGACGGCAAAGTTAGAAAAATCGAGCGCGATGACAAGGGCGCCGTTACATCGCTTCGCGATACTTCCTCAAATCGCGAATGGGTCAAAGACGATAAAAGCCAATGGACTGCCAAACCAATCGACCAATCAAAACCGTATACACCACCTGCGGTGCCTTCATTTTCAGGCGAACTTCTTGTAGATGCTCATGGTTTGACTTTGGTCAAGGGAACAGACGAGACCTTTAAAGTTTTAGACATGAATGGGGTCCTAAGTGCTCCCAGCAAGAGCGAGGTTTTGCGTGGTCTTGCAGCCACCTCCTCCATACATCGCCCTGGACAAGCTCGATTCGCTGAAAGCGTCAATAATTTCATGGAACGATCAGACATATCCGGAGAACAGAAAGATAAAGCGATCGAGCACATCACCCGCCTGATGAAAAGCTCGGAAGGGGGTCCGTTTTCTAGCGCGAATAAACAAGCGTTAGCCGGACAGTTGTCGTGGCATTTGGCTCGCCCAAATCGCCAAGAACAAGGACAGAATAGTACGTGCAATGTCACAACTATAAGATCGTCGATGATCAAAGAGTCGCCGGCTGAGTTCGCCAAGATGATTGCTGATGTCGGAACGACCGGACAGTTTATCACCGCCGATGGTTCCACTATCACACCGAGAGCAGATGGGCTCAATCTGCATAAGGCCGATGAAAAGTTCCCGCCCGCACCTGGTGAACGCACGTGGCTCGGTCAGGTGTCAGACCAAACGATGGCGAATATCTACTGGCAGAGAATGACAGTAGACACTTTCGGACAACAAGTGAATAAAGGCGAACTGAATTACGTGCAGCGAGTCGGCAGCGGCGATAGTGGAGAGAGAGTCGAACGCTGGCAGCAGGATCGAATGTTGTATCAGTTGCGAAGAAAATCCGACCAATATTTGGCAACTTCTCCTGAACTCGGAGTCGGTGTCCTGAGTGACATTTACGAACAACTAACCGGAAAAGACCAATCAGAACGCGTAGTCGCAGCCAACCTCGTACCTACGGTTATTGGTGAAAAAGAAAAGGGAGTGAAGGTCAATAGCGAAAAAGAGTTCGAAGCTGAAATGAACAAAGGTCCGTGGCCGAAAATTATCGCCGTGCACACCAGCCGTGATCCGTTTTACACGGACTCTGGGCAAGGTAGCGCTGGCGGTGCTGGCGGACGCGATGGGGGCTGGCACGTCGTGGTTGCACAATCGTATGACTCGAACGCGCGAAAAGTCAGCGTGGATAACAGCTGGTCACCATCGGTAGACCACATCATCCCGTCTCAACGCATCAATGTCAAACAACTCTACGAAGCGACTCTCGGACCATCGAAGTAGCTCGCTAAAAACGTTGAAATGCATTCGATCGGTTGAACCCAACCGCAAATCAAGCGGACCACATCGGAGTGCGCTGCTATACGCGGCTGTTGACGGAGCGCTCCATGTGCGGCTGTTCATGCCGCCCTATGCCTCTGTTCACGCGCCGCCCAATGCGGCTGTTCAAACGCCTATCTCTGCGACTGTTCACACGTCACTCTAAGCGACTGTTCACGCGTCGTTCCCCGCGGCTGTTTACCCGCCGCTCCCTGCGGCTGTGTAGGGCGGTTTGTAAGCCCATGGCGCAAGCGTCACGGATGCACGGTGCAAAACCAACCAGCCCTGCGCAACGTGCTCCGCTGGTGTCTTTGACTAAGGCCGCGGCATTATTTACTTTGGTTCAGTTTGTTCATCTCGTCGTACCACTTCACGAATTCGTCTCTGGTTGGATAGCGTGAATCCGGTTGCACACCATTAGTGGTGCACCAACGCTCATATTGTCTCCGTGCGCTCTTCACCACTTCCATTGCCTGTTCACTTGTCACTACAGTTTTCCCAGGCTCGAATGTCTGTGGCATGATTCTTGCACCCAGGGTAAACAACGCCCGAGTATCGAGGCTTTTCGCTCCGGAAAAATCCATCGCCTTACCCCACTGATTATCATAACTAACTCGGTTGGTTTCTGTATTGAAACCATTGATAGTGGCAGCATGGTTCGGAGATAGAAATATGAGCGGCAGGTTGTTGGAATCTTTTGCTCGCTGTATCTGCGCCTGCATTTCACCTTCCGTTCGATAGACTGAGACTCTGGAATCTCTCGGCTTCACATTGAGAGTCGCCCAGTCGACGATGCCCGCCAGCGATTTTTCTACTGGACCGCGGGCTTGCGAGTAGTGCAACATGACCATGTTCTCGCCGCTCTCTCCGGTGACGGCAGAGTACGTATCAATAATGTCTTTTTCATTGATATGCGGACTATTTTCGAGAGGCTTCCTCCAGGGACGCAAATTAGGCCCGACCATTATCTTGCCATCATCAAATCGGTGGACCGGGTCGGTATCGACTTTTCCAGTAATCGAATTCCTGTACACCGGTGACGGCGGCTTTGCCGCATAGTCCAGTACGACATCGTTTCCATTCACATGACCAAAACGATAATTCGTCCCTTTCTGCTCGTTGTTAATTTGAAACTTCACATTGCCGAGTATCAAAGCTACATACTGACTGGCAAGTGAGCGTGTGTTTTCTTGCGGAGGATATGACACCGATTCTGGTGCCTGAGGTCTCAACCAATCTTTTTCGAGTGATACGGATCGTTGAGTTTCTGTTTTAGTCGACCCGGTAAGTGCGACATCCGATACCATTCGCGCGACCAGCCCCGGGTCGCGCATCAGCAGCCGCTTCTCCAATGTACTTAAACCACAGGTTTTAAACTCACCTTGATCGATGCTTTCGACATCACCCGCCTGATGCAGCAATTGCAATGACACAAGCACTCGTTCTTTGAAATCAATAGTCGCATTCGGCTCCCCCGATATCAGTCTTTCTATCTGCTGAAAAAACCGATCTTTGCTTTCCGGAGTCGCAAGTGGATTTCGCATGACTGCTTCGGCATCGGCGCGAGTGATTCGTGTCGGAACCAGTGGCTGCAGTAGCTCGCTATAATGCTCCGCTCTCAGCGATGCTGTTTCGGCATAACCGGGCTTGTTAATTTTCCGCAAGGCTTCGCTTGCCTCACTTCTGGCGAAAGAATCGCCTTTATGGTGCGGCGCACGTTCATGTTTAGAGACTGCAGAAAGCATATTCTCCATACTACTCTTGCCACTATCTGAGCCACCACGACTCAGCAGACCCATCGTCGGTTTGCTGTTTACCAATTCCAATTGAGGCAAAACTTTTGATGCAGTTTCGGCACCGAGACTCTGTTCAGCCTCTCTCAGGTGGTTGGAGATTTCTAGAAAATTAGCATTCCGTCTTGCCAGCAGCATCGCATAGTCGTCTGGATTATCTTTATGCTCGGCAATACTAATTTGATATTCTCGCCATAATTTTTTTTGATCGCTCGGAAGATCTTGGATAAGCTGATTGGCAGTCACCAGTTCCGCAACTGCTCTCAGGGCAGAAGCGTCGGAATTCCCACCTTGTAACGCACGTTCACCGCTGTGGAAACCTTCAAGAGGTAACTTTATCGACTGGACGTCAAATTGATTTTGCGTTTCAGGTGAAACTACCCTGTCGGAACTTTTGGAAGGCTCAACCTGAAAAGAGTTCATCGGAGCTGGATCTTCACTTTTTAAAAGCGGGCTTCTATCAATCGGCATTTTTACGATCTCACATGACGTTCGGTTTTAAAAACGGCTTGAACTCAAGCCCTTGAGTTACCAAGCTCAGGATATTGAAACAATATGAGAATGTTGTGAGATGCTGACATGGGCATATCAGTTTCGATTGCGGACGAATTGCATTGATCACACCTTGCGTCATTGCTTTCGAAATTGAAAGAAGACGAAGCTCGGAAAGTTCAAACGCAAGATACAATTAGAGAGATGAATGAACTCACCAAAGGCCTCAATCTTTAACGAGGTGCGGAAACATGACCCCAAGCAACAACTTCGTGGGAGCCATACGAGAATTTTGAAAATTTTTAGCGTTTCACAAACTACGACTCTGGTCATCAGCCTTTCATGTAGCTTTGGTCACTCTGCTTTAGCCGCGGCTCCGAAACCAACCGTGAGCAGCAAAACGACAATTGAACGAGACATGTCTGCACAGAAGACTGAGAGCGATGTTGCTGTAAAAAAGTTGGAGTCTGAATATTACGCGTGCCGATACGAAGCTGTAATCAGTGGTTGCAATCAATTATTGCTCAAAACCCAAAATCCACAAATATACTTGCTTCGCAGCCGCGCTCACATGCGTCTATTCGATTTCAAGTCAGCGAAAGACGATTTAAAATTGGCGGAAAAGCAAGGGCTTAACGTTGCCGGGTACCTTGAAGAACTAGCGGCCTACGAATACGACCATGTCCATGCGGAAAGCGATCCGTCAAAACGCTTTGCATTAGCGTGTTCTGCCCCCATGTTCGAGTTCAACCGGCAAGGTTTTGAATCTTTGCCTGGTCAGGAACCAACCATGCAGAAATCGGCAATCGAACTTCGACGATTGTTGAAGTGGTGGCGAATTACAAACAAAGCAGATCTTGAGAGAACTATTGGCACGCTTACAAAGGGCGAAATGCACCATCCTGTTTGGATGCAATTGTGGCGTTCCTACAAGCGTGATCCCGCAAAAGTGGAGGCACTCGAGCGCGGCAGCGTTAGACTTCAGCTCGTAAAAAAATACGGCGACAGATTCGGAGAGCGTGGAAGTCTCGCTTTCGATCTTGGTCGAGTCGTATCGCTTAGCCGCTGGGGATACGTCGCAGGATACTTCAACGAAGAAGAAGCTTTTAGATTTATGCTACCAGCGGCGGTGCGCATCCAGCAGAACTACAAAAGCTGGGACGACTATATCGAATCCTATTTCGTCGGACGAAAATTTTGGAATCCCGACAGCTACAGTAGCGATCCGGTTCGCGTGGATCGCGTCATACAGACGCTAACATTGAATCCAAACGGTTTGAAAAAGATTCCGTGGGATACCAAACTGAATGTTCCTCAAACACAATCAAGCGGATGGAAATTGCCCTGGGAAGCGAAATAGGGTAAGACCGAAATTACGTCACTCCGACCATCGGCAGCTGCACTTTGTTGGTATCTTCAACGGAGTGGAAGGCACCATTTTCAAAAACGATTATAGCCGTTGAGTTAGCCGGAACTCGTGGTCCAGGCACAAGAATTCCCACGAGATTTAGTGGGTCACCTGCCGATACTTTGACGATTTCCCCTTCGCGCGGAACGTTTTTACTCGCTCGTAGCGATTCGACAGCCAGCGGCAGAGCGAACTGTTCGCCGTAGAAACCAGTGACGAATCGACCTCCACGCACCTTGCCTTGCGCCTCGAGGCGGCGGAGCATCAAAAGAATTTCTCGCCATCTGGGAACGATTGTCTCGCGAGTCAGTAGCTCACGGAAAACAACACCGTAACGTTTCAAAAGCATCCAGCAGACTGCTTCGACATGTTCATCGGTCGTGCAGAAACTCTCGGTATTGACTAGACTCCAACGTCCCTGGCTGTTGCGAGCCCGCGCTGAACCACCGCTTAGACCCTGCCCTGATCTGCGCTTTGGATAGGTAAGAGCACGCAAATTGTCGAAGCCATCCGATGTGACCAGTCCAGCAGTGACCAGCTCCCAGAGCGCCATTTCGACTTCTGTTTTCAGCAGTCGCGTGCCACGCGCCGCGTCGAAGAAGAACGAAGCGCCTCTCTCCTTAAGGAAGTCGAGAACTTTGCGAGCCTGGCTGCTCAGCACGCTGAGATCGAATTCAGTGGAATGAGGAGCAAGCCAATCACATTCCTCACGCAAATAGAACGCCACTGGAGATGCGCTAGTCGGAATTACCCGGCGGTTGGCAGCATCCGTCGTATCACGACCGGGCATCAGAGCCGCATGCGGAGACAGTCTCGCCCAGCCAATCTGCCCGGTAAGACAAAGGTTGTCGAGAAAACTTCCCTTATAGTTTTTCACTCTGCGCGCGAGAACTTGCGATTCCCAGCTGCTGGCGCCAACTTCGAATCCTTGCAGTTGTTTGAGAATTTCAAGCGTGCCATGCTGCAGCACTAGTTGACTGCCGGGAGTGACGTGCTGCCAGGCGAAGAGCCACGACATATACTGCGCCGCAGTTACCGGTTCAATTTGCTTACGAATCGTACCGATCGTCAGTCGATGAATACGCGCAAGCAAGCCCCGCTCGCACCATTCTATGAGTTCGACGAGTTCACCACCACCGGTATCCGACTTACTTGAAGCATCTGCTGAGTCACCACCCGCGGTACCAAACGATTGCGCGGAATTCAGGACATTGCCTTTGAGTGCATTGGCTCTATCTGTGAATACTCCGCGCAAAACCGCACCTCGAGCTTCGGTTCTCAGCAGCGCCCGATCGATTTCAGAAACACTTATTCCGGTGCATGCCGACAGGTCTCCTGCCGTAACTGGTCCGAGGTGCATGAGCCAGCCACTAATCGCTTGCTCGACCACTTGATCGAAGTCAGCAGCGTCGTCCGCCGAGGGCTCATCACCGAAGAACGCCAGCTTGAATTGACGTTCGGACTCGAGAGATACCCAAACAGAGCGCTCCTCGTTATGAGAATTTTTCGACGCAGGCTTCGACTGCGAACCGCCAGGGTCAACTTTGACCGGCAACCGGCGCTCAGCCGCACGACCGGCTGCCACTAACGCGTCAAAATGCCGCCCCCACAATTCTTTCGATGTCTTGCCGTCAGGCCAACGGAAGTCGACGGGAAGCGCCACGACTGTCTTCATTAGCTCATGCAGCTCATCCTCGTCTCGGATGTCCGGCATTGCATCGGAAACAACCTTCTCAATCGCGGCAGGATCGAGTCGTCCATACTCGGCTTTCACGCTGTCGGGCAATATCCGCCGCATCCCGACCGCCCGCGCACGGCGCTCTTCCAGCGGAGCATCATCAAGATAAGCATAGGGATTCGCATTGAGAATCTCATGACAAAACTCGGACGGCTGCGTCGTATCGACAGCCACACAATTGATACTTCCATCGATGATTGAGTGCAGAACCTTCTCAAGCCCCTCCATGTCCATCGCTTCTGTTAGAACATCACTCATCACTTCATCGATCAGCGGGTGTTCGGGAAAAACGATATCGTCGACTATATTGTCCTGACAGGCAGCAGCTTGCGGAAAGACTGCCGCTAGCAAATCCTCGGCCCGCATGCGCTGAATAATTGGCGGCACTTTCTTTCCGCCGCTGAATCGTGGCAACGCCAGAGATCGATTTGCGTCCCATCGAAAGCGCGTATTGAACAACGGAGATTGCAGCGCCGTCTGTTCCAACGTATGGCGCAATGACGCGGGATGCACATAATGAAAAACATCAGCGAGAGGGAAGCTGTGCTGTTCCGTCAAAGAGATCACGATACCATCATCGGTGGCAGCCGCCTGAAGTTCAATATTGAAACTGCGGCAGAATTTCTTGCGAAGCGCCGTTCCCCAAGCCTTATTTATTCGACCGCCAAATGGAGCGTGCAGGACCAATTGCATGCCGCCGCTTTCGTCAAAAAATCGTTCGGCAATTATAGTATTTTGCGTGGGAACGTGACCGAGCACTGCACGCCCCTGGATAACATAATCAACGGCTTGTTCAGCCCCGGCAGAATCGAGGCAACACTCGCGTTTTAAATACTCCACTGCGTCCGATTGCTTTGAATTCAAGATAAACTTTTCCAGCTCGCCACGAATCGCAGATACGCAGGCGGACAGCTCAATAGTTCGCGCCGGTGCTTCTCCACGCCAGAATGGAACGTTGGGCGGCGCGCCATGCGCGTCTTCAACAAGTATCTTCCCACCGACAGCCTCAACCCGCCGAATACGCCAGGAAGTATTGCCCAGCAAGAAAATGTCTCCGCGACTGCTATCGATCGCAAAATCTTCGTCAACGGTGCCAACGATAGCCTGATCCGGTTCTTGCAAAACGGAATAAACCGCGATGTCCGGAATAGCTCCACCATTCATGATTGCGCTCATCCTGGCACCACGACGAGCTCTGAGAACCTTGTTGATTCCGTCACGATGCAAAAATTTGCCGTACTTCACCTTCCGCCCGGCCAGCCCTTCTGAGAGCATTTCAACGATCGAATCGAAAACTTCGCGCGTCAAATTGCGATAAGGGTAGGCTCGGCGAACCATCTTAAACAGCTCGTCTTCATCCCAGTCGTTTGTGGCACACGAAGCCACAATCTGCTGAGCAAGCACATCGCGCGGGTGTTCGGGAATAACGATCCGGTCGAGTTCTCCATCTCGAATCGCTTTAATAAGTGCGGCACACTCAATCAATTCATCACGGGTGGTGGCAAACAGTCGTCCTTTGGGTACCGCTCCGCGCCAGTGCCCAGCGCGACCTATGCGCTGCAATGCAACCGCAATGCTGCGAGGCGAACCGATTTGGCAAACCAGATCGATGTCACCGATATCTATACCAAGCTCCAACGAAGCCGTGGCCACCAACACTTTGTATTCGCCCGATTTCAATTTTTGCTCGGCTTCGAGCCTGAGCTTGCGGGACAAACTGCCGTGATGCGTGCCAACCAGCTCGTCGCCCAATATCGAAGCGAGTCGATGAGCCACTCTTTCAGCCAATCTTCGCGTGTTGACAAAAACGAGAGTTGACCTGTTTTCTTTCGAAAACTTGACGATCCGGTCATACATCTCGTCCCACATCTCATTCGAAGCCACGGCACTGAGAGGGGTTTCGGGGACCTCAACCGCCAGATCCAACTGACGTTTACTCGATACCTGAATAATTTCCGGCAGCGGGCGATCGTTGCCCTGAAGGAATCTCGCGATATCCTCGATAGGCTTTTGCGTCGCCGAAAGTCCAATCCGCACGGGAGACTTAGCGCACAAAACTTCGAGCCGCTCCAACGTCAAAGCCAAGTGACTGCCGCGTTTGTCATCTGCCATCGCATGAATTTCGTCGATGATTACTGTTGAAACACTGGCAAGAATTGCGCGACTCTTCTCTGCCGTGAGCAGTATATAAAGCGACTCCGGCGTGGTTACAAGAATATGCGGAGGGTCTGTCAGCATCCGCCTTCTCTCAGCCGCCAAAGTGTCTCCTGTTCGCACGGCTGTTCTAATTTCGCTCATCGGTAAACCTTTAGATGCCGCAAGCTGCATTATTTCAGCCAAAGGCTTTTCCAGGTTTTTATTTACGTCATTACTCAACGCTTTCAGCGGCGACACGTACAGCACTTCGGTCTGCGCTTTCAGGTCTCCCGCAAGCGCTTTTCGAACCAGAGCATCGATACACGCGAGAAAGGCAGACAGCGTCTTTCCCGACCCCGTAGGAGCCGAAATCAAGACACTTCGTCCCTCAACAATATGCGGCCATCCCTGAATCTGAGGCTCCGTCGGCGTTCCAAACTTGCCGACGAACCATTCAGCAACCAGAGGATGCGCCCAAGCCAGCGGATCATCCGACACCCGCGACTTACCAGTCTTCTTAATAGGACCTTCAGACGCTTGCGTTTGACCAGCCCCCTTCACAGGTTGCGCTTCATTCGCCGCCAAATTTCCGCGCCGCTTATGCACAGGTTGCGCCGCCGCCATCTTGATGTATCGCCGCTCACTAAGTTTAAATTATAGCCGCGAATCTTCAGAATGCCCGCCCATTTAATCCAGCACCTTGCAGCTTTCCGTCTCCACACTCAAGACACGTCGCCCTCCACGCTCAAGACACGTCGCACCCCAAGACGCAAGTCGTTGCAAACGAGAATCACCGTCCATTCCGAACAGGCTAAAGCTTGCACCCCTGGCTCGCACCATATCTGCGGAATTCAACAGTCCCACACTGCCGCCTGTCCGCTATGGTTATGCAATCAAGAACCGGAGAAATGGAATGGACAGCTTGTATGACACCTACAATGGACCGGCACTAACCTTCGGAAAACAATCCAGGCGCCGACAAAGGACTATGACAGAAAAGACTCGCGAACTGCTTGTTCCAAATTATGGACCGACCGCCGACCGATTGATCGTCACTCACAACTACAGAAACGAGGCGGTTGTCGTGTTAGACCGCCATTCCAACAATACGTCCGGCTCTTTTTCTTCGTTGCCGGTACCATCAGTTTCTTCTATCTGAATGAATCCTTGTTCTGAGTAAAATTTTCTGGCCATCAGATTTTTTTGAAAAGTCCAAAGTTTCAGACTGACGGATTGCTTCTTTGCCACATTCAACAATCGGCTTCCCAAGCCAAGACCTTGCGATTCTGGGTGCACATACAGGTGGTCTACGAAGTCGTTGCTGAAGGCGATGAAACCACAAATTCTTTTGGTATCACAAGCGATGGCAACAAAGAGATAATTTTTCGGAAAAACCACGTTCGAAAAAAATTCCAAGTCCTCTTCCGGAGTGTGCAACGACGGAAGAAACGGAAGAGCAGTCTCTCTGCACAGCCTGAATACTTGGGCGACTGCGGTCATATCAGATAGACTTGCCTCACGAATTATGCAATCTATTTCTTCGGTTCCGTCTGTCACGATTAATCGCCTCTCTTAGTATCTCGCCGCAGTGTCTGTATCGGTCATCTGGAGCGTAACGAATCACGTCCTCGCAGTAGAAGAGGGCAGAATCCCATTCTTTAAGCGCCTTCGCGTCTTCCGCGCAGCGGAGCGTGCACGATACAACGACATACGGCAGATCCTTACACGTGTCGGCGACCTCAGTTACTTTCTTTATGCTGTCTGCGTACTTGCCCTCTTTGAAATTGTTATTGTCCAACCGATTCATCACAGCTGGTACAAATCCAACGAAGTTCAGGAGCAAATCCGTGTATTCCATGGATTTTCTTCGCTTGCCTAAAAGCCAGTATTGACGGGCAAGTTCATTGTAAACAGACTCATTGATCATGTCTGTTGTCAAAAATGCTTCTAACTTTTTGATCTTAACTTCCGGTGAATCGCCCTCGTCGTATCCGCAGTTTTTCTTTGCGTCATCGAAAGTAACACGTCTTTTCGACCTGAACATTTTGTGCGATTGGATAATTTTGGTCCGGCGCTCGAGTATTGAATCGACAGCGAACTTGCCCTCCAGTGGAATCTTCGGTGTCAAGGCGGCTCCGTGCAAATCATCTCGCGACTTATCTGCGAAAGCTGAAGTGCCGAATGGCTGAGTGCTGGTACCATTTGTCTCCATCGGAGCAAACAATCGGGAGGAAATCGCAACCGCACCAAGCACAGCAATAGACACCAGCGCAACGATCTGCAAACCCAGCACTTTCTTTCCGGATTTTCGCTTTCGCACCATATGCAGTGTCATAACAATCGACCGCGCATCCTCGTGCTCGTCCGATTGCCACTGCTCACCCAGCTCTACGAGTGCTGACTCCAGAGCACCGACAGACTGAAATCGTTCGTCCGGGTTGATTCTCAAAGTTCTGTCCACTATTTCGCAAAGTCGCTCCGGAAATACCTCAGCGTCCAATGGCGGTGCGGGCTGCATAGATTTCAGACTTAGAGTTTCCAGTGCAGTCTCGCCAATAATCGGGACATCGCCAGTCAGAGATTTATACATCAACACGCCGATCGAATAAATGTCTGAACGGAAATCGATGTCCTTGCCTTGCGCCTGTTCAGGGCTCATATAGAGAGGGCTTCCGAGCACAGATCCCGCTTGTGTCAAAGTAGTCTCACCGGTCTCTCCGTACAACTTTGCCAACCCGAAATCAAGAATCTTCACGAGGGCAATTTCGCTTTTCGATTTCGCCAAAATCACGTTGCTTGGCTTCAAATCTCGATGCAGAACACCTTTCTTGTGCGCGTGCGCTACGCCTTCTAAGATCTGAACAAATATGGGAAAGCTCTCTTCGATCGTCAATGACTTGCGCTCTTCTATCAATTCATCCAGCGTTTTTCCCTCGACAAATTCCATGACCATGTACGGTTTGCCGCTTTCGGTAACGCCAAAATCCAACACAGTGATGATGTTGGGATGATTCAACAAACTCGCCGTTTTTGCCTCGCGCTGAAAGCGCGCTACCATTTCGTTGGAGAGCATAGGAACTAACAACATTTTGATAGCTACTGGTTTGTTTAAGTAAGTGTCGTGCGCTTTGAATACAACGCCGACACCGCCCGCGCCGAGTCGCGAAAGCTGCGTATATCGCTTCGGAATTTCTTCCGCCACCGAGTCGTCATTGCCCGTCATTTTGAGTCCTGAAAGCTCGAGGAGATCATGCCACAGGAGAAGATACGTGAATCTGTCCGACAGTCCAGAATATCAACAGCGACGTCGGCCATGTATCGACGGAACGCCGGACGAAAGCGCAGTCACTGCATGCGACGCCGGAACGCCCGGTTATAGCAACCACAGAAGCCAGCACTCGGTTCCATCAATCAAATATCAAAACTTGGACTTCATGCGTATTTCTCCCAGTGACAGTAACGGTCCGGTCACGCGACAATGCTATCCGCTGCAATATCTATAGTTAGTTCGGAAACCATGTCATACGAAAGATACGCACCTGATTACAGGTACTCTTCGCAACAGCAAAATCCTCTTTTGAGAGAGGCTGCGTTTATCGCGCAGCAAATGGACAGCGGCAATGCCGACCTGGCCTCGCAAAGACTGCGCGATGATTTGTACCAACTTCAACGCTCTCCGGAACAGGCGACGCAACTGGTTCAACTCATCCAACAGTTTGACCGCAAAGGCAGCGGCGCCGATTTCGAAATTCGCACGAGCCGACAAAACGGATTCTCGGTCGCCAACGCCAGCATAGTTGATTACGATTACTTCCGTGACGGACGAACTGGACGTGTTCAACGCGAACAGTACAGCCGCGACCGAATTTGCACGATTCTGCTTCCGCAAGACGGTGGCAATCGTCGATACAGCGGAGGATACAGCGGACAGCCTTATTACGGTCCAAACGACGGTCAGCCGTACTATGATCGAAGCGGCTACGATCCCCGCTTTGACGGTCAAGGACCGTTCGATCCAAGCGCTTCCTATGGTCCAAGGTTCGATCGCGGTTCATACTACCGATCGCAAGAGATGGCAAACCGCTTCAATCCCAACGATCCGAGCAACTGGACGCCGGAACAAGCATGGCAAGCCACTCTCCGTTTCCGGCAAATGGGGCTCGATCCACGGCAACGCTATGCTGATGAAGATTTCGACTACTCCAACGCATCGAGTGATTGGCAAAATCGACAAGAAGGGTACACCGGTTACAGGCCGGACTGGCAGAGTGGCGGCAACTACAATCCTGAGCCTTCCGCCTATTTGCCGCGCAACCGGCACAACTTCGACTTCGCTCAACAACAAGAGGAATGGCAGCAGAATTACCAGGCGACTCGCAATCGCCAGCGCCATCCGTCCAACCATCGACATTCACACTCTAACGGATCGAGACAAAACGATTCCCACCATTCCAATTCAGGTGGAGCTAACATCAACGGTCTCG
The DNA here is from genome assembly GCA_044225915.1 of Obscuribacteraceae bacterium (SeqCode). Lineage (GTDB taxonomy): Bacteria > Cyanobacteriota > Vampirovibrionia > Obscuribacterales > Obscuribacteraceae > JADYXR01. The sequence goes on along the minus strand of JBGAHZ010000021.1, from coordinate 29,984 downwards.
ACCAGGGTACAGAAGAGGCGCTGTATCGCGCTAAGCAAATGGCGGCTAGAGATGGAGTAAACATTGAAGTCACGTCAGGATTCCGTAGTTATCAGGATCAAGCAAGACTCTATTCACAACTCAAGGGCATCAGTCCAGTAGCCAAACCAGGTACCTCCAACCACGAAAGCGGCGAAGCAATCGACGTAAAAAATTACGCTCAAGCAAAACCGTATCTGGTGGCAGCCGGATTTGTTCACGGCGACGGCAAGGGCCGCATCCCGGGCGATCCCTGGCACTTCCGATACATGGGCTAAACAACGCAAGTACGTTAAATAAAATGCTTTGATGGAGTGCGTTCTATTCTGCCACTGAAATCGGGGCAGCGTCTCGCGAGTCACACTGACTGCTCGTCTTTCTCTACTCAACTCGCTTGTGGCAAACAACCACCAGCGGAGGATCATAATTCTCGTTGCGATAAGTAAACGCTTCCGGCGACTCCAACGCGTCAGGAGCGGGATCGATGATGAGCGTCCCGCCGCAGTCGAACACGATTTCGAACCGGCCTTCGTCCTCCCCAACCAGAACAATCGAGCTTTCAATCAAATTTTCGGTTTTGAAAGTTTCCGGCAAAAAATAGTGAGAGCAATAACCTTTGATGTAGGCGCCGACGAATTTAATTTCAAATCCTTCGACATTCGACGCCGCCGGCATTTCAATGACTTTTAATCCGACCAGGGACTGCATTGGCTGCACGCCCTGGTACTGAGCTTTCTGGGTCTGCACCTTAGTATTTCCTGCTCTAACCAATCACGGGGAAGAGTATTCTACCTCGCCGGTTCCACAATCCAATCGACAGTCTCCCCTACCTTTCCATCTGTAAAGCGCACACCTTCCTTATTGGAATGAAACCCATCAGCACCGACTTCGGAAGTGCAGGACAACGATCGAATGCCGCAGGCGCGAAGACTGCGAACCTCACCAGGATCGCTAATGGCATTATTGTTTGAATCCTGCCAGATGGCCAGACCTTCAGTTTCAATCCCCTCGACGATGCCGTTGTTGTCGGCATCTAGCGCTGACAGTGCCTCATAACCGTGCTCCCAAAAGATCCAGAATGTACTTTTGCCAAACAAGTCGAGCCCTGAAGATACACTTCCCGAGCCATCCTTGTCGTAGACCAACCAACCGGCATCCTTAGACGGCCACGAACTGTACGCTTTTGGACCATTGCCATCGAGGTCAAACTCGACTCGAACCGGTGCCATCAAATCAGTTCGCGAAACGCCCGCCCGGAGCGAAACGACGATCGGTGTGACTGTGCGAAATTGCTCGCCGATTTCTTGTTTCTTCGCTTCGATATCTGCGATTTCCCTCTTGTCCGTCTTTGAATCAAGCAATGGAATAAGGTAATCCGCGGTCTCTGCCACCACTGACATTCCTCTCATACCTTGCTTGCTTCTCTCTTGTTGGTAGCTCTTGGCGAAAACTTCCCTGTATATCGGCAAGGCCTTCGCTTTGTGTCCGGCTTGGTCCAGACACCAAGCCAGTCCCAACTTCGCAGCGAGAAGATTGGGGTCGATCTCGGTTGCAGTTCTAAGATAGGAGGTCGCCTGCTTCAAATGTCCTTTGGCTGATGCCTCCTGGGCTGCGCTCGCTTCCTTGGTGACATCGAACTGCATGTAATCCGAACTCGGTCGACCGTAAAACGGCATCATTGGCTGTCCGGCCGACGATTCGACATCCGCAGACTCTGTCTTGAAAGCGTAAGCCATAGAATGTAATCGACCGATTTGAAACCAGAGCATTGCACGCTCATCGGCCTTCTTCGCCGCCTTCAAACGCGCTTCGAGATTGGTCAACAATTTTTCGATTGGAACCTTTTTCAATTGTGGCATTGCGAATTTCGCTTCAGCCGCCGGCGTCCACATCACCGACACAGTCGTTGTCACCGCGGCGAGAAACAAACCTCCAGCCAGTAGAGCTGTTAGACCTGATGCAATAGATGGTGTACTCTTCATTCTTCACTCCTTTGGTTCTGCGCTAATTAAGCCTGGCACGGTACCACTCGAAACTTTTGGCCAACCCCTCTTGAATTGCGGTGGACGGCTGCCAGCCGGTTGTCTCCCGTAAATGTCGTGAACTCAGGTATTGGGCTTTAATTTCACCGATCGCTGTGTTCTCAATCAGCGCAGTCAAGTCGGTCCTTTCAGCAAGCGCCAAAATCATGTTTACTAAATCGATTACAGCAAGCGGTTCGTCCGCACTGATATTGAATGCCTCACCACCTGCGGTGGCACCCTGCAGATGCTGAATACCAAGTCTGACAATAGCGTCAACTGCATCCTCTACGTAGATGTAGTCTCGAACCAACGTTCCATCGGATCGAACGATTGGACGCTCTCCATTCAGGACACTGCGGATCGTCCCCGGAACAATTCGGCTCCAATTCAAATCACCACCGCCGTAGAGATTTCCACAACGCACAACAGTAACAGGCAGCCTATACGAGAGGAAATAGCTCCGTGCGATTAAATCTGCGCAGCTCTTCGACACGTCGTATGGATAGCGGCCTTGCATCGGAGCACTCTCCAGATACGGCAGCTCATCTTGATCTCCGTAAGCTTTGTCGCTGGACCCCACCACAATTCCTTTCAAAGACCTGGGCGAATTTTGCAAACGCCGAGCAGCTTCCAAAATATTCGTCGTGCCCATCACATTCGTTGTGATAGTGGCAAGAGGCTGCTCAAGCGCTTTTCCAACGAGAGCCTGCGCGGCGAGATGAAAAACAAATTGAATTTCGTGTTCGCGCAAAACGTTTTCGATCTTATCAAGATGCTCAACATTTAGCTCCACAAGCCGAATTTGGTCGCCCAGTTCGTGAATGCGAGACTGTTGGTCGAATTGGATATCGGCACCGACGACATCAGCGTGCTCGGCAAGGAGCCGCTGACAAAGCCAGGGACCGAGAAATCCACTGCATCCGGTGACGAGAACTTTTACTCCGGCAAACAAATCGATGCCTCTTTTGAAATCACATTAGTGACAACTCGTTAAAACCCTGATGTTTACAATCCAAAATACGTTTTCCAAGGACACAGAATTCAACAAAGATCCGATCCGTTAAGCGATATTGAATCGCGCTAGCGAGTGATCATGACATGCTATCAAATCTGCGCACCAGTCAATAAATTTCAAAAATGAAAAACATTGCCAAACGCACAATACATGCGCTAATCGCGCGAGCAAAAATAGTTTAATTCCCGTGCAAACAGCCATGGGAATCTTAACCTAGAAAGTTGTTTACGAACATAGAAAACAACTTTCAGCAATGATAGCGTAGGTGTCAGCCCCCGGACTGGAACCAATTGGGCATTGGCACTCCTCCGCTTGCTCGATCAGAGTGGGATCAACTCGAGCAACAGTCCAGGGGGCAACCTTTCTATTTTATTCCAATTTGGCGCCAACGCCTATATCTAAACTGCTAAAAAAAGCCATATCAAGGTCAAATCAGCCGCGGTGCGCTATTTCGGGTTGCGGAAAGGCCAGCCGATTCACTTGACAGCAGTGACGAATTCAAACCTTTCCTCTATGCTCAACTAGGATGTTTGTACAAACTTAGCGTGAGCATCATGTTGAAGTCGCTGGACGAAAGCGTTGACTTGAGGAAAGGTGTCGTACTCGAAATCCTCCTGGTCGTGGGCGCATTTGCGGCCCTGACCTTCGGCCACTTTGGTCTGCAGTTTTTTCACCAGACGTCATGGCCGACAACTCAAGCGAAAATCGAAAACGTAATCGTCGAAGACGCTCCTGCGGCCGGTCAGTCGTATACCCAACACGTCAAAATTTTCTACACCTATGCCGTCGACGGAAAGTCATACAGCACCGAAGAAGTAGCTGTACCGATGGTCTCCGGGCGCGAGCTACCGAAGTATTTAAAACAATACGCCAAAGGAAACAGCGTAGATATTCACTACAACCGCAGCCAGCCTGACGTTTCACAACTTACATCAGTTTCCAGAAACTCGATATTGTTTCTGGCGATAGCAGCGTCTCTAGGTTTGCTGGTGGCGATCGGTCTAGTTTTTCGTAAAAGGATAAAGGCGTCTGCGACTTGAGTCGCGACTACGTGGGATGGGATAGACGCTTGTTTAACCGCTACTCAACGTGAACAGCGGACGCTGTGCTGACGGCCGGAGCGGCGGCGGCATGCTCTTCTGCCAATGTGTTGTGAAACTGATCCACGGTTTCCACGCTGACAGCATCGGTATCAGTGGCGGTGCCAAATACACCTTCCCATCTGGCGATGACTGCAGAGGCAAGACAGTTCCCCAAAACGTTTATAGAGGTTCTAGCCATGTCCATAAGCGTGTCTACGCCCAGGATTAGAGCGATTCCCGCGAGCGGCAAATTGAATGTTGCCAGGGTCCCAGCTAGTATCACCAGCGATGCGCGCGGCACAGCGGCAACACCTTTGCTTGTAAGCATCAACGTCAACAACATAAGAAGTTGCTGTCCGATCGGCATATCAACACCGGCAGCCTGAGCAACAAACATGGCTGCAAGCGACAGATACAACGTGGTGCCATCAAGATTGAATGTATAACCTAATGGCAAAACAAAACTGACGATGCTACGTGGAACACCGATTCTTTCCATAGCCAACATTGCTTTAGGAAGCGCTGCTTCGCTGCTTGTGGTTGAGAAAGCGATCAAGAATGGCTCTTTCACTGCTTCTGCAAACTTCTTCAGTGGTATTCGAGCGACCAGTGCGATCGGCAGGAGAATACATAGGACAAAAATCGCAAGAGCCAGGTAGAGAGTGCCGACCAATTTACCTAGAGAAAACAAAACAGTGACGCCATGCTTGCCGACCGTCGCCGCCATCGCGCATGCCACGCCAAAAGGCGCGACCTTCATCACATACTCTGTGTATTTGAACATTACTTCCGACAGTGATTTGCAGAAATTGATCACAGGTTCCGCTTTAACGGCAGAAGCCGCTGTGGCAAACAGAATTGTGAATACGACAATCTGCAAAACATCACCGCGCGCCATCGCATCGACAACGCTGGTTGGGAAGATATGCGTAATGAGTTCGGCGCCTTGAGGCTGCTTCGCAAGCAATTCTTGCCCGGTCGGACTGGCGGCCACAGCGGCGAGATTGACACCCGCTCCGGGCTTCATCAAGTTGACCATGAGCAGCCCGATACCGAGCGCGAAGGTAGTCACCACTTCGAAGTAGATCAGCGACTTGACGCTCAATCTTCCAACCGTATGTGCACTGCCTGAGCCGGCGATACCGACTACCAGTGTCGAAAAAATCAGTGGCGCGATGATCGTTTTAATCAAATGCAGAAAGATATCTGCGCCTGCTGAGAGCCAAACGGCCTGTGTTGGGAACTGCCAGCCAATCAAGATGCCGGCCACAAGACCGACGAAGATTTGCGTGGTCAGGCTCGGCATTTTCATTTCCGGAGAACCTCTTTGATCTATTCGGCTGTTACGGTGGTGGCAGTCTTAGGTGGCTTGCTCACCACGATTCCAAAGGATTCCAATTTCTTTCTGATCTCCGGCAGCAGCGCTTCAGCCGCTTTTTCACCGGCGTGCAAACCACGACGTGCGTCTTTCTTGCTGCGAGAAATCAAACTAATACGAGAAGTATCGGGGTGAATGGTTACATCGGCAATTTCCGCCTGCGCTTTATCGAGACTGTACAAATCCCAATCGAGCATCCATTGAGCTACACTACCGACCTTCTCGAAGTGTTCTTTCGGCAGCTCACCGAATGGGTGATCGATATTGACGGCAATTACAATGTCAGCGCCCATCTCGCGGCACTGTTTAACCGGAAGATTGCAGATTACTCCGCCATCGACCATAAGCTTATCGCCCATCTCGACCGGCTTACGAAGACCAGGGACAGCGGTGCTAGCCTGCATCGCGAAGCCCAAATTACCCTTTTGAATTCTGTATGGTTTACCATCCAGGAGGTTGAGCGAAATTGCGGCAAACGGCACGCTCAGCTTCTCTATATCGACTTCGTGAACAGTGATATCTTTCTGCACATATGTGCGAAACTTGTTGCCCTTATACAGTCCATCATAAGCTTTAGAGCCGAATAAGCGAGGCACGTACATGATCGGAGCGACGGCAATTCTGAAAGTCAGAGGAACAGTCATGAAATTTCGCATAATCGCGCCGCTATCGAATGCATCTTCCAGCTGCTTCAAAGGCACACCGGCAGCGTAAAGGCCGCCGACAACGGAACCAATGCTGGTGCCGGTGATCACGTCGAACTTAATTCCTTCGCGTTCGAGCACTTTTAAAACGCCCACGTGAGCGGAGCCTCGAGCGCCGCCACCACCGAGAGCCAATCCAATTTTCGGATGCGCCGGTAATACTCTTTTTTGAAAAATCTGAACATCCGAGGTGTCGGCAGGTGAAGTCATAACCAGCTCGAAGCCTTCTCTAGCCTTGACTTTCGGACCGACCGCTTTAATTTTTTTCTCTTCTACAGTGACCTCAGAAACGGTTTTATCATTGATCGTTTTTTTGATTATCGTTTTTTCAGTCACAGTGCTAGCGGCGTCGGTCGTCTCGCTGGAAGCTTGTTCCTGTTTATTTTCCGAAGACTGTTGCTCGACTGCAGCTTGCTCCTGCTCGGTCGTCGACTCCGGTGCATCAGCCGCAAAAACCGGCGAATCAGTCGTAAAAGCGCAAAGTGAGCTGACTGCAAAAATCACCGCAGTCCGTTTCAACATTTCCATTCCGGCAGAAACTGCCTTTTGATCACGCATTGCTTTCCAGAACCCCTTTGGTCAGCAGATATAACTTTTTGATCCTATCCAATAATGGAGAACGGTAATGTTAATAACTACTGAGATAAGCGAGTATGCAACCCGATTTCATGATTACAAAACTTGTCAAGACAGCAAGATGTCGTCATTTAGCGCATAATCACGGTGTAAGTACTCTGGATTAGCTTCGCGAAATAATATGAAAAACGTTTTTGCAATCGTCACATTAGCGCTCTGTTTAATTGTCGCCTCCATCGTTCCGCCCACTGCGCTGGCTGGTGAGATCACCATCCCAAAGCAGTTGAACGAAAATGTGAAACCCGAATTGGCAACCAAGTACACGTACATAGAAGACGGTGAATACACAAAAGCACTCAATCTCCCGACCTACGAATGGTTGCCTAGTGATGGTAAACCGAAAGCGATAATCTTAGGAATTCACGGTCTCACCCTTCACGGTCGTCGATACCGAGTACTGGCGCGCACTATGGCCGTAAACGGTTACGGATTTGTTGCGTTGGACATGCGCGGTTTCGGCAGATGTTATTTCGACGACAACCACCAATTCAGCACAAAGACAGACGATAAGACGATCATCCGGCACGAAGTCAGTTATCAGGAAATTGCCAAACTTGCAGCATTGGTCAAAGCAAAATATCCCGATATTCCGCTAATCGCGCTTGGCGAGAGTCTTGGCTGCACGTTCTGCGTGCGCCTGGCGAGTGAGCACAAAGATCTCGTCAACGGACTCGTGCTTTCGGCACCTGCAGTGAAAGTCAACCCGGACATGTACGCCACACGCAAAGACATCGAAGAAGGCTTTCTATCTTTGATTAAACGAAATCACAAAGTAAGTTTGAAACAGTTCATCACGCACCTGGTATCGGGGCGAACTGAAGTTTCGCAAGAGATGATGGATGATCCGCTCGTTCTCAAAGAGATCAAACTCACCGATTTGATCTCCACGGATTTGTTCTGTGATAAAACCGCGAAGTATGGAAAAACAGTTGCTGATGGAATTCCTGTCCTCATCCTTCAGGGCGGCGGCGACAAATGCGTCTCACCAAAATCCGTCACCGTACTGATGGCGGCAATGCCGTCGAGCAATCAACAACTTGCATGGATGGGACCCTGGGGTCACTTGCAGTTGGAAACCTCATTCTTTCGCTCAAAAGTAATCGATGTAATCGGAGACTGGATGCAGAACAGAACGACGGCAGCAAACAAAGATCTGGAGCGCTTGGAACAAGCAATTGACGATCTTGGTGGCACACTGGTCAGATAAACGAAGAGATGAGCGTTCATGCCCATCTCTATCGCAATGCTTCATAAAGTTTCTGTTTAGTAGAACCAATAGCCGTTGGAAACTCTATGCATTTTCTTGTAGCGGTTCCAGCGATGATTGTTGTTATCCCATCCGTACCAACGTCCGTGACGGAAGTAAGGGCGGTACTTGCGGTCCCTATGAGATCTAACGAAAACACTATTGCTTCGCCAAACACCGTCGTCCCATCGATATCTTTCGGCATTCGCGGCTGATGGAACTAATGGCAAAAGTGTCATAGCGACTAAGGTCAGGTTGAGTAATTTTTTCAACATGGTCAATCTCCTATTGAATTTGCAACATGTCTTTCATAGCGCTAAGCAAACGGAATCGATGTAACAAGTTTCGCGAAGGATGGCTTGAAGTGCCTTTTGGCAAGCTTTCAAACGCAATGGAATTGCTTTTATAACGAGCAGAAATTAAATTAGAAACTGTCTAATGCAGAGTCTTTGCTCCACGGCGGACGAAAATCACCGCGTCCTTTTCGCTATAAATTGTCTTCCATTCAGGATCTTTCAAGAGTTCAGGTACGATGTGAGCACTCGGCGGCATAAATACCCAATCGAATTCATATCGCTGAAACAGCTCTCTCCATCCCTGTTTCGCATTTTTCATAATGTAATAGTCGGTGACCAGCGGTGCGCCGTACATATCAAAACGCGTATCGATAAACACTTTTGGTTTGGTCGTCGCAGGTGGACAACTAAACGGATCTTTCCCCAGGATTGGCTTTGCCTGCGCGACCAGGTGCCAGATCATCATGTCACCAAACTGCGAGGAGTTGAAAACGCGACCTTCCGGAAGTTCTTTAGCAAGAACGGCGATTGCCGGATAAGGCGCCGGAAAGACGCTACTACCTTGAGGGATATTGGGCGGTACGACACGAGTCGATATCATGATCACACCGAAGAGGGAGAAGAATAGAAGAGCGGCTGGCCAGCCGCCATTACCGAGCATCTGGGAAACACGAGCATTTACCGTAGTTGGTTCGCGATTTACTGGCGGTTGAACGGCTGGCCCTGGATTGATTGCTGACGCGTCATGCGGACGACCGCTGGCGTTGACACTTATGGTGACGCCGGAGCCGGCTTCATCTTCAAGGACACCGCCCGTAGTACCGAGTCCTTGATCGTAAGCCTGAGCGCCGCCACCACCGAGAGTGGCGCTCAGCGGCAAACTCTCTTCGCGAGATACCCTAGTGTGCCCCTTCAAAAGCCAGGCCACCTCTGCACAGAGAATGATGGCAACGAATGGAATCAGACGGATACAACAAATTCCAGCGATGAAAACACCCACCGGCATAATCATTGAATAGGCAAATCCAATTGGATATCGACCATTCTTCTGCCAGCTGGCAAAGGCTTTCGCCACCACCAGCAATACTACCAACCCCAGCAGAAAATACGGGTAGAACGTCCACTCAGTAAGGCTTGCCTTGTTTATCGAACCAAGTTCATTGATAAATTTGTTGAGCGGCGAGAAAAACAGTTCCGGTATATAGCGCCACAAACCTGTTCCGAATGGATTAACAAAACTGGCGATGAGCATGAAAAAGAGCGCTAGCCAGGGCAGGAGAACCGCACTTTTACGAACCTTCCCGCGGACCAGAATTTCAATAGTGTTGACGACGCAAAAAAGCGAAAGAGCGATAAACGCTGATGTGAAGCCGGTATGTAAATTCGACCAGACCGCCATTAGTATGACCATTGGTACGAGCAAGCGACAATCCCGTTTCCGAAACGGTCGATTATTTTCCAGCTTCAATCTTACCCTCAGGAAAAGACCGATCCAAACAAGGAAAAACAAGTACGACAGAATCTCAGGTCTGACCAGGAAGTGAAAGGAGGCTGCCACTACAGACAGTATCACAATCAGCACAGCCGGGAGCATTGGGCTGCGCAATGATCGGAAGAGCAGAAGGGGACCGGACAGGAAGGCCGTAACCAAAACGGTGTTTGCAAAGATTAGAAGAGCGTATCCTCCACCGATTCTGTAAGCCAGGTAGAACAACACTTCAGTGAGCCACTGATATGGAACGAACGTTCGTCCAGCCGGAGGAGTTACCTGACCGAGAATGGCTGGCAGATTGACTGTTCCATCCTTTGCCAGCGACGAAAACGTATACGAATAGGGATCGGTCGGAGGAATGGAGCCGTGATCGAAAATATTCTTGCCGAGCGCAAGAAGCCAGCAGGTGTCAGGATCGTGGAGTCCGGCACCGGCGACCCAACACCCCATAAAGAAGGCGAAGAAGAACAAAAATCCGATAACACATCGTGCACCCAGAGCTGTCTTCCAGTTCCGCATCACTTGGTTAGGATTTTGATTCGTCACCGCCGACCCTTTTCAGTTTCGCCTACAGAATCATATCGCGGTGAGAGACCACATTCAATTTTTTGCGGACTGATTACTCCCACTCGATCGTCGCAGGCGGCTTGGAAGTTATGTCGTACATAACCCGGTTGATGCCGGGGACTTCATTGACGATTCGGCGCGAAATGGTTTCGAGCAGATCGTAAGGGAGGCGCGCCCAGTCGGCAGTCATGCCGTCTTCGCTGGTGACGGCGCGGATAACGATCTGGTTCATGTATGTACGTTGATCGCCCATGACGCCGACAGACAGAGTTGGCAGCAGGATACCGAACATCTGCCAGACCTGAGTGTACAAGCCATGCGACTTCACTTCTTCGCGGATGATCCAGTCAGCTTCGCGCAATGTTTTCAAACGATCCTTTGTGATTTCGCCGACCACCCGAATCGCCAGTCCCGGACCGGGGAAGGGATGACGAATGACGATGCCATCGGGAACTCCCAGTTCGCGCGCCAGCAATCGCACCTCATCTTTGAACAACTTGGCGAATGGCTCCACGAGCTTAAACTGAAGGTCTTTCGGCAATCCGCCCACGTTGTGGTGCGATTTGATTTTGACAGCGATGCGCTCGCCGGTCTTGGGATCGATGCGGGTTCCGGACGATTCGATCACATCCGGATAGAGCGTGCCTTGAGCGAGATAGTCGAATGGTCCCAGTTTCTTCGACTCTTCGGCAAACACTTCGATAAACTCTTTGCCGATGGTTTTTCGCTTAATCTCCGGATCTGTGACGCCAGCTAGTTTGTCAATGAACCGTGATCGCGCTTTGATAAATTCGACCGGAATTTTAAACTCGGCAAACTTCTTCACCAGCCATTCCGGCTCGTTTTTCCTCATGAAACCTTGATCGATAAACATACATGTGAGGTTTTCACCAATCGCTTTATGAAGAAGAAACGCGAGGGTCGAACTATCCACACCACCCGAGAGAGCCAGTAGAACTCGCTTGTCACCGACCTGGGCGCGTACCTTGCCGATGGCTTCGTCGACGAAACGATCCATCGTCCAGGTTTGCGGGCAGCCGCAGATATTGACCACGAAGTTTTCCAACACGCGTTGACCGCCACGTGTGTGCACAACTTCCGGGTGGAATTGCACTCCGTAGAAATTGCGCTCCTCATCAGCGATTGCAGCGACAGGAGTACTCATGGTTCTGCCAATCGTTTCAAATCCGAGCGGCAGCCCGGTCACGCTATCGCCATGGCTCATCCAGCTTTCAATCGTCGGATCCATGCCCTCGAAAAGTTTTCCATGATGCACAACAGTCAAAAGTGCGCGTCCGTATTCGCGCACCTCACCGGCTTCCACGGTACCGCCGAGGTCGTGCGACATCAATTGCATGCCATAGCAAACGCCGAGAATAGGCACACCCATCTTATAGACAGCCTGATCCAGCTTGGGCGCGAACGCGTCGTAACAGCTGTTGGGGCCTCCGGACAGAATGATCCCTTTGGGATTTAAACGTTTGAGTTCTTCACAGGAAACGCTGAAAGGCAGCACTTCCGAATAAGTTTTAGTTTCCCGAACACGTCTGGCGATCAGTTGAGAATACTGCGATCCAAAATCGAGAATCGCGATGCTATCGGTAAGACAATTGTCCGCGAGCCTGGCTTCGACCGGGTTGGCCTGTTCCTGTGTTGAAGTCACCTGTTTCTCCTTGCTGCAAATGAGCGGTATCGACGAAGGGTGGCGAATCGAATCTGTAGACAGAAAGTATCTCAAATTGGGTAAGTTTATTATGCTTTCCAAGAGACATCACAACAAAATTTTTTGTTGTTGCACTCGATGATTGAACCGATCGTATGGAATTAAACCGAATGCGCCGATATTTGATGGGCTCACAACTGCATCGATTACCAAACTTGCAGATGCTCGGAACCGAGCTCTGGCGCGGCGGGCAGCCGCAATACGAGGGCTTCGTCGAGCTCAAGGATAAGGGTATAAAAACGATAGTCAACCTCCGAGAAGAACCCGCTTTGATAGCCGAAGAGCGCGCTCTGGTTCGGGAATTGGGATTGGAATTTGTATCGATTCCTCTCAGACCGTTTGATATTCCAGACGATCGCAATATCGATCAATTCTTAGAACTGATGCTGGAAGCCAAAAACCATTCGGTTTTCGTCCACTGCCTGCATGGCATGGACCGGACCGGGCTCATGTGTGCGGTGTACCGGATGAGTGCGCATGATTGGCAATTTCAGGACGCCTACGACGAGATGATAAGAATGGGTTTCCATGAGACCTTCGACAATTTGCGACAGATCGTTGTCAAGTACGCCCACGGCTACAACAAGCTCCCGTCCGGTTTTCAATAGATATCCAACAACTATATCCAATATCAAAATCGCCAAGTGGCACATGACTTCCGGCTTTTGGTTAGCGAAGCCGCGATAGCGCGGTCGATCCTGTTGCATATATTAGACCTACGAACGGCTTTACAACCGGGTTTCGCCGGGAAGATGTGACGCGTCTGGACCTCCGCCAGTTGGACCATTGTTAATTTGAATGACAATAGCGTGGAAGCGCCAGAAGTGCAGCGGCTATGGTTTGGCGTCTACTCGTTCACTCTTTTTTGCAATCAATCCAACAACAACACCCGCTCGCCTCACTCTAACTGCGGTTGCGCTCCTTAAATTTGCCTCTGCCGGCAAACAGGAGTGTTGTTGTTTTTTTAGTTGCAAAAGTTTCGTTCGGTCACTGCTGGTAGACCAGGACCAATACTTCCAACGAAACAGCAGGAAACCTCCTGCTATCAATACCCAAAGGTAAAGAAAACTCATGTCGAATACCACGCAAGACACCGCCAGCGCTCCGTCGTCCGCCATCGTCAAGTCCGACGTCGCCTCGACGGTCGAGCTGACCGCCTACGAGTCCGGCCCCGCGGTCATCCGCGAGACCCGCGACATCAGCTTGCCGGCAGGCAAGTCGAAGGTCTACATCGGCGGTCTGCCGAAGACGTTCGTACCGAACAGCCAGACCATCGTCGCCGTCCAGGGCTCGGGCAAGTTCCGCGTCGGTCAGCGCTCGCTGCGCCCGGCCAATCTGAGTTCCCAAGCCATTCTCGCCAAGTCCGTCGGCACCAAGATCACCCTGATCGAGGAGACGAAGGCTGGCACCGAGCGGCGCACCACCGGCATCCTCGAGCACATCGTCGACAACCGCATCGCCGTCCTGCGCGTGCGCGGTCAGATCGTGCTGATTCCCCTGACCACGAAGTTCGCGCTCTCCAACGGCATCCCGGCCGGTCTGTCCGACCTGACCATCCTGGCCCTCGAGCCCAATGTCGAGACCGCGGGCGACTTCCGCATCAAGCTGCTCTACGAGACCCAGGCGGTCAACTGGACCCCCTGGTACGAGGTGTTCTACAACCGCGCCGCCGGCAAGCTGGAACGCTTCGCCTGCTATGTGGACCTGACCAACGAGTCCGGCGCCACTTTCAACGACGCGGGCATCAAGCTCATCTCCGGCAACAACTTCTCGGACGCCGCCTACCGCGCCCGCCCGAAGCACGCCCCCTACGCCATGGCGGCAATGGCTCCGATGGGTGGTGCGCGCGCTGCATCGCTGGAGTCCGTCGCGGACTTCTCGCAGGACAGCGCCGAATCCGAGAGCGTAGGCGACCAGAAGATGTACAAGCTCACCGAGCCGGTCACGCTGGAAAACGGCGTGCCCAACAGCCCGGCGCTGGTCTTCTTCGGTGACGTCCCGGTCGTGCACGAGTACCACGCGTACGAGGCCGGCCAGGAGTACTACACCCTCGACAGCGACAACCCGAGCGACCTGCCCAAGCTGCCGGTCTCGGTGAAGCTGCGCCTCTGCAACCAGAAGGGCAACGGTCTGGGCGCGCCTCTGCCTCCGGGCGAAGTGCGCATCTTCGAACCGGACAGCACCGGCGAACTGCAGAAGACCGACAGCGCCCGCGTCGCCGATCACGTGGCCGACGGCGAGGAATTCGCCCTCGACCTGCGCAACCCGGCCCGCGACATCAAGGTCCAGCGCCAGCTCGTGACCTACAAGGAAGACCCGGAGGCGCCCAAGGACGAACCCGAAACCCACCACCCGATCAAGCCGCAGGGCGGTCCCAACGTCGGTCAGCCCAACTTCGGCGCCCGCGCCGAGATGATCGCCGAAGGCGAGGGTAGCGAGGAAGCTTCGGAAGCCGCCGGCAAGAAGAAGCGCGCCCGCAAGCCCAAGGCGCGGTATGCCGAAGCCACCCGCGAGATCACCGTCCTCAACTTCAAGGACACCGCGGTCGAAGTCGTCGTCCACGACTCCGTCCCGGCCAACGCGAAGTTGCTCGACAAGTCGCATGACTTCGTCAAGTTCGCCGAGAAGGCCGGCAGCGGCTGCTTCCGCGTGACCGTCCCCGGCAAGAACGAGGCGTCCGTCGCCGGTGAGTTCAAGATCCGGTACCAGATCAAGTACCGCATCAACTAAGCGCAATCCGCCGCGAGCCGGTTTCAGTCCGGCTCTCGAGCACTCCAAACTGACCGCACAGCTCTGCTGATGCGGCTGACTGGACTTTTCTCCAGCCCACGCAGCGCGAGTGGCACCGTCCATGGTGCCACTCGCCTGCTGGTTGTTCAACATTCCAGTTCGGCCTCAAGGAAACCAAACCTCATTAGGTGCGGGATTGTTGCGCTGAAAGAACCACAGGAAGAAACGACATGTCTCAACACGAACACGAAGGTGGCTGCTGCGCCACCGATCCGGCGGCTGATCCTGCCGAATTCGAACGCAACTACGCAGACAATCTGCGCAGTCGCGCGCAAACGTATCTCAACAAGGAACACGCTTCGGTGGCTCGCGAGATGCTCACCGCCGCGCGCTCTCTGCTGAAGCTCCACGATGGTCTCAAGGGCGAAAAGTTGATCTGGTTGCTCGTCGCCGAGGCGCATCTGCCGATACTCGACGGCAAGCAGGACGAGGCGCTGAAGATTTTCCAGACGGCGCTCACCATCGCCGAACAGGAACAGGGCGAAGACCAACTGACCACGGCGGTCTGCGCAATCAACTGCGCGGACATCCTCCTCGAACTCGGGCGCCAGAAAGAAGCCAAGCCGCTCTATGAGCGCGCGCACAAGGCCTTCAAGAAGGTCGCCGCCGCCCTGAAGGACAAGGACGAGTACCTCAGCAAGTTTGCTGCCGACGGCTCGGCGCTTGCTCTGCGCGGCTCGGAAGTATCGACGGACCATCCCAGTCCGAAGGCCGACGCCCCGGACGCCGCCGAGGCTCCGAAAGACGCCGACAAGAAGTAACGTTCCGTTCTCGGTGTTTGCTTTAGGGCGCGTTCTAAGCGCGCTGCAGCTATCACCATCAGCTCTAGTCGGAAATTAGAGGTTCCAGCGGCGGGATTGAACAACCCGCCATATAAAGCTAGTTGACTGCATTCGAGCCGATTCGATGTTTCTTTCGTACGTTCATCGAATTGTCCGGATGCAATCAGCAAGAGCCTCGGCGTGCCTTCTGTTTGGCTCAGTCTAACGCCAAATCAGCAAGCCGACTATTTGCTGGCGGAAGCTAACCGGGATTCCGGTTGGCTTTCGTTTCACGCAACCGTCTACTACCGCATTACGTAACACGCCGAATGCGTGAATGCGTCGTAAATGGGTTCAACTCGTCCACCAGCTACCAGCACTTCATTCTCCAATGATATGGTTCGCTGCGTTCTACACCGTGACACCGTGCGCCATTTCCTACTTTGTATAGTATTAGCACCACCGGCGGTGAAACAAAAGAAAGCTACGAACGGGAACGCCCTGGAAAGGACGTTCCCGTCGCAACAGAAATCGGACCAACTCCGACTTCGAGAGTTCAGCAAACGAAGACGACGTAACTCGTCGCCCGCCTTCGCTGAACGTTCAGTTCAGCAGAAAGAACTTCACGCTGACACGATGACGTTGATGTGCGCCTCGACGCACACATACGTCAACGCGTTCACCGCCAGGCGTAACCGACGCCTGCGATGATCGCCTTACCGGGAATCGGCGATTCCACACCGGGTACCGTGATGCTGTCGGCGGTCACCGTGACCTGGCGAAGCTGGCTGGTTCCACGCACGACGACCACAGCAGGTTCACCGACGCCCGGCATCTCCTTGACGAGAAGCACCAGGATGTCGAACTGACTGCTGTTGGCATACTTGACGCCCTCGCCGATGACGGACAGGTCGGAGGCACTCATGCCGTTGGAGTAGAACCACTCGCGGCCGCGGCTGGCATAATAGCCCCGGTCGCTGAAGCTGGCGCGATTCCACATCTTCTGCGCAGCCTTGAGCTTGGCGCGAGCGTCGGCACCTTCAGCACGGTTGACGCCGGGGTTCAAATCGCCGCCCTTCGGACGCGGGGCAGGGCGAGTGCTGATGAAGCGAACAACCCCGAGGACAGCACCCAGACCCATCGCATACACGGCGGGCACGAGGATGCCTGTGGTAAAGAACAGCGCGAAGCCGCCGACGAATGCAGCCGCTGCCGCACCGGTCAGAAGTGCGCCGGGCATGTGGAAATTGCTTGCCGCGTATTCGTCATTCGGGTTGATGCTGCCGAGCATGAAGCCGACGAAGCCCGCGATGCCGGCAGCCCAGAGGACGCCGTTGGAGATGACGGGACCTGCATCCGGACTTGCAGCACCGACCGTCTGTGCCACTGCCGGCAGAGCCGAGAGTGCGAGGGTAGCCAGAGCACCCATCATGATTGAGATTCGCATGTCATTCCTTAAGAGATTTTCCGCCTGTGAAATATGCGCACACGACCATGCCGGCGGGTAAACATGATCACGCGGAGTCGCATTGCGACTCGTCAGTAGAAAGCTGAATTCGCCAAACCCAAACGCGATTGCCGCGGTCTCGCAATGCGACAACTAGTCCCCAACTCAAACCGGTCGCTCATACAGCTTATCCAGCCTTTTCAATGGGTGGGCAAAGTGTTCGAGCGATTAGTTTTCGAGAAGTGAGTACAGCGTTTTTGGAAGCGAATTCATACAACGACAATAGTCATCTGATAGTTCATAAAACCATGCTTTTATATGCGCGAAAACGTTTGATGTTGTTAATCCCTACGTAGCGCCGATTAGCGCGCCGATCACCGCTCGCGCTAGCTTATGCGAGTGTATGCTCAACCGTAAACTTTCGAGCTCTAAGCGAACCAACAATGAAACTGCGTTCAGAATCCTAAACCGCTCCACGCTCCAGAGACGACCAATCTATGCCTGAACAAGACGTCCGTGCCAACCGGCCGAGGCGCGACTCCAGCGTCCGTCAAAGATGGCGGGGCGGTCATCGGTGGCGCGCTCGCTGGCGTAGTACTCAAGCCAGCTGGCGAGTGCGGGACTGGCCGTGCCGGGGTCGCCACCGTGGTAGCGGATGATACCGCAAACGGTATCACGCTTCACACCTGTCGTACTTGGTTTCGTAAATGGCTTCGCCATAATGCGGCAGACAGCGGCGTCTGCAAAAATACGGGCCTCCATCGCTGTACCGTCGAAACCGAAAGTGTCGGACATTTCGACAATAACATTATGCCCGGACTCTTGCTCTGCTCGTTTCAATCTATCGCGCAGACCTGCGAACAGCTCCTTGTGTGCAGGCAGAATCGGATTATTTTCGAAATCTCCTTTGAGAAGACCGGCGAAGTGATCGCGCGCCACTGGATTTTTCCAACCGCCACCGCAAAGCGCATAGTTGAGCGGCATTTGTAGATGGTCCGGCGTCATGGCAAGTGCGTGCGCATAAATGTAAGCCGAGAAATATTCTGCGGTGCGAAGCCGATCTTCGAAGGCGATCGATTTCTCCGTAAGCGCTGGAATAAGTTTGTACCACTGCGGATCAGAAGACTTGGGAGGAGATTCGAGCAGGAAGTTTCGACCATCCTTGGTGATTACTGCACTGTCAAATAGCTTCTCCAGCAATTCGATATTAACTTTGCCTTTGGATCCATACTTTCCGTCCCGATCGCACTCCTCGCCGTGCTCAAGCTGCACAAGCGCATCAGGATAGTTATTGAACGGCCCGGCGTCCCAACCGAGAACAGAAAGCTCGCCACTACCTGCGGTGACAGAGATGACGGTCAAATTACCCGTGTTTCCGGCATTGCAGAATACAATTGGGAAATGCCCCTTCTTCCGCAGTTGTTCCGCCAGATGTTGATGGTGTACAGGAGCGAGAGGCGCGGCTTCTCCGCCGGCCATCAAGTCGTCGGATCTAAAATCATAAACAACTGGAATTCCTGTTAAATCGGCAAGTCCCTGTCCATCACCGATCTGGCAGGTGTAGACTATATCCGAGTCGTTAGATCGCGCGATTGATGGTGGAAAGTGAGCGCATGTCTGCCCGTGAAAACCGATGAGATCAATTCGCTCGAGGTCGTATTGGGACGCTAAGGCTTTGTCCTGAGCAGCGATCTTGATCAATTCGAGAATCGCATCGGCAACAAAACGAATGTAATCGTTTTGAACATCGTCGAAAGTCCCATGTTTAGCAGACTGTTCGTTGAAACTTTGAACAGCAGCTTCCATATCACCACTGGCGGTATTGATCGTTTCGCGCAAAGCGCGCAGCTTTGTCGTTAACGGCGCGGGCGAGGGAACACTATGCGCTTTCAAATCTGTGATCGTTCCGTCCTCATCAAACCTGGTGAGAACTACATCTACACCATCCAACGAATTGCCGGTCATTGCTCCAATGGCGAGTAGATAGTTTCGTGCGAGCATCGTTAATCCTCTGTTTAGAACGGCTTCGGTAGTTTTGAACGAATTTTGGTAAGGGTAAACAGTGCGCTGCTGAAGATTGCACATTGTGGTTCTAGTTTAGCTGAAACCGAAACGATTTGCGGTATCGAGATAATATCGAAAACACTAGCCTGCGCCTGAATGACGCACCAAATCTGATTCTCAAGATTAATTAGTAGACCACATTTTATTTTCCTGTAGTCATGAGCTTTCGCGGCACATCAGAAATTTTGTTCTGTTCATGACATTTGTTACTGTGTTTGACGTCCCTTCCCATCTCCATACTCGAGCATCTTACCGAGAAACAGCCTCTCATCTCTTCCCTGACCGGGGCGCGCGAGCGTTGAGATTAGATGCTGTTTTCGCGCGCTTGTGTGTGGAGTGATTCTTTCTAACGTGGGATATTCCCGCGCAAGGAGTTACCATGTCCGCCAAGCCCAAAACGGCACCCCAAGCGGTGCTGACCCATGTGAGAAACATGGGCATTTTCGCCCACGTCGATGCCGGAAAGACCACCTGCACCGAACGGATTTTGTTCTTCGCCGGCGACACGCACAAGATGGGCGATGTCGACGATGGCAACACGGTCACCGACCACATGGATCAGGAGCGCGAACGCGGTATCACGATCCGCGCCGCAGCCGTCCAGACCCACTGGTTGAACCACACAATCAACCTGATCGATACACCCGGTCACGTCGACTTCACGATGGAAGTAGAGCGGTCCATGCGGGTGCTCGACGGCGGCATCCTGGTCGTCTGCGCCAAAGGCGGCGTCCAGCCTCAGACCCGAACAGTCTGGCGGCAGGCGAACAAACACCGAGTGCCCCGCCTGGTGTTCGTCAACAAAATGGACACTATCGGCGCCGACTTCCCGCGCGTGCTCTCGGCGCTGCAAGCCAATCTCCGGTCGGAATTCGGATCGAAGCCGGTGGCATTGCAATTGCCGATCGGCAAGGTCGACACCTTTAGCGGCGTTATCGATCTCATCTCCATGCGCGCCTTTGTGTGGCACGCCGACGATGGTGAATTCACCGTCGAGGACGTGCCGGCTGCGTTGCTGGAAGATGCGCAGCTGGCGCGCCAGGAGCTGGTCGAGACGATCTGCGAAACCGACGACACCCTGACCGACCGCTTTCTGGCAGAGGAAACCATCAGTGCAGACGAGCTCAAGCAGGCGTTGCGCCGTGCTGTGATTTCGTTGAAACTGGTGCCTGTGCTCTGCGGGTCGGCGAAAGCGTCCAAGGGCATTCAACCGCTGCTCGACGCCATCGTCGAGCTGCTGCCCTCGCCGGTGGATGTTCCGCCAGTCACGGCGGAATCGCTGAAGGGCGAAAGCGTTCTGCGCGAGCCGAAGTCTGACGCGCCGCTGGCTGCGCTGGTCTTCAAGGTCGTCGCCGATACGCATGGAGACCTGTACTTCACGCGCGTCTACTCAGGCGTCATCGAGACCGGCTCTTACGTGCTCAACAGCACGAAGGGCACGAAGGAGCGCATCGGTCGCATCGTGAAGATGCAAGGAGCCAAGCGCACTGACATCGATTTTCTCGCGGCAGGCGACATCGGCGTGCTGATCGGACTGCGGGGGAGCACCACGGGTGATACCTTATGCACCGTCAACCAGCCCTGCCGGCTCGAGTCGATAAGCTTCCCAGACCCGGTCATCTGGCGCTCGGTAGAGTCCGACAACCAGGCCGGTGCCGACGCTCTCAGCGCCGCGCTGACGCGGCTCGCCGAAGAAGACCCCAGCTTCAAGTTGCGGCACGACGCTGAGAACAACCAGTCGCTGGTCGGCGGACAGGGCGAATTGCACCTGGAAGTGACGATCGAATGCGCTCGTCGCGACTACGGTGTGGTCGTTCGAGTGGGCGATCCGATGGTCTCGTATCGTGAGACGGTACGGGCAGCGAAGACGACCGGCATCGGCGACTTCCAACGACAGAACGGCGGCCGCGGCATGTTCGCGTACGTCGTTATCGAGTTGGAACCGCTGCCTCGCGGCAGCGGCTTCATGTTCGTGGACAGCACCATTGGCGGTGCGGTGCCCAAGCAGTTCATCCCGTCTGTCGAGAAGGGCGTGCGCGGTGCCCTCGGCAGCGGCGGGCTGACGAACTCGCCCGTTGTCGATGTCAAAGTGACGCTGGTCGATGGCAAGTTCCACGCCGTCGATTCTAACGACATGGCGTTTCAAGTTGCCGGGTCGATGGCTTTCCGGGACGCTTTCCGCAAGGCTTCGCCTGTAATTCTCGAGCCGACCATGTCGATCGAAGTGGAAGTACCGAGCGAATTCGTCGGCAACGTGCTCGGCGACCTGGGTTCGCGCCGCGGCAAGGTGACCGGGTCGGATATGACCGGGCGCACGGCGCTGGTCAGAGGTCTGGTGCCTCTGGCGGAAACGTTCGGCTACACCACGTTTTTGCGAAACTCCAGCCGCGGCGAAGGCTCCAGTACGCTGGAATTTTCGCACTACGAGCCCGTGCCCGCGCATATCGCCGCCGCGCTTACCGAACAGCATCGTCGCACCGACGACTAGAGCGGTGCGCATCTGAGCCTCATCAAAAGGAGCCGACCGGAGCCGTTTCATATAGCTCCGAAGCCCTTTTGCACCGAACGGAATTGTCGCTTGAGCGGACGGCATTCGCCGGACGTTTCAGGCGAAAATCGTCTGAGTTGTGTGTGCTCTGACGGCTGACCGGCATGTCGCCAGGTCAGCTCCGGATGGTATTGAAAAACTGTTGTTCTGACGACAGCGGTGGCCGCCCTGAGCCGGCGCCACCGTTTGTCCATCAGTTTTTTCCCCGAAAGGTAGGGCCGTAAATGTGGTCCAACTCCTATGCCTTCTGGCTGTCATCGTTCTGAGCGGCACTCTTCTGGGGTGCGTGCTCCACAAGTACTCCCAAAATCGCGACATGAAGCGCTGGCGCGATTACCGCAATCGTGCCCCGCAGCCGGATTTCTCAGCCATCGAAGGGGATGAACATAACGTTCCTCTCGTCCTGGCGGAAGCGACTGACGATGCGGCGTCATTCGATCGCTACGGCGATGATTCAGACCTGCTCTATGCTGAGCCGACGCAAGACCGCCTGATTCCAGGCGGCGATCGCGAACTGTTTTCAATTGACGACGTGCCGGAATACACTTCCGTCGTCGAACCCAGCCCGATCTTCGGCACGCGCGTCAGTGTGCGCCAGTCGTGCATGCGGGCTGCCCGCCATATGGAACGCTGCGCCGAAGCAGTCCGCGAGCGCCACGATTTCGCGGAGGCGGAAGCCTTTGCCCTGGCGGCGCTGCACGAAATCAACGGCACTATGAAGCGTGACCATTGGTATGCACCATTCGTACTCAACTGGCTCGGGTACTTGCGGTACGAACAGGGATTCGCCGTCGAGGCATCCGAATACTGGGAGCAAGCCGAGCAAGGTGCTCTGGAGTGGTTCGAACAATGCCATGAGTTGCTTCAAGAGATTCGCAGGAATCTGCGGTTCTTGCGCAGCAGCTTCTACGGTTGCGGCGATTGACATAAGGTGGGCAAGCCGTTTTCGAAGAGACCGGACCATGATGGTCCGGTTTCTTTTTCGAGGAAGTATCACTATGCTGCGTAGTATCGCTGCCGGTGGGCGGTGAGCGGTATTCTGGTAAAGCACCGTTGCGCAATTGCTTTGTTTGAACAGAAAGCCCTCCTGCTCAAGTGGTTTTCCATTCGAGCAGGAACCTCCCTGCTCAAGTAGTTTTCCATTTGAACAGGAACCGCCCTGCTCAAGTGGTTTTCCATTCGAACAGGAACCTCCCTGCTCAAGTGGTTTTCCATTCGAACAGGAACCTCCCTGCTCAAGTGGTTTTCCATTCGAACAGGAACCTCCCTGCTCAAGTGGTTTTCCATTCGAGCAGGAACCTCCCCAAGTCAAATTGCTATTACGAAAAACCCCACAAACCCGCAAGACCTCAACGAAAACCTTGAACTTTTTCCCTAAACATTTCGTTTAAGAATATAGAGACCTAACTAGTGGTGCACCAAGATGACCGCACAAGTAAAATTATTGATTCAAACAGAAGCGGGCTGTCGACAGCTTCTAAAGGAAATTCGTTTCACAAACGAAGCTTTCGATTGCACCAATTGCCGGCACGCGGAAGCCTACGAACTCCAATCACGACTGGGGATCTCTGAGTGTGCGAATTGCGGAAAACAGACGTCGTTAACCGCAGGGACATTCTTACACGGCAAGAAACTCCCGCTTACGAAGTGCTTCGCGGTACTCTTCGCCTTCCTCAACAACAACCCAAAGTCCATATCTCAGCTAGCCAAAGAACTAGACATGTGGGAGTCGACCGTCTGGCGCTGGGGACAACAAATTCGTCTACTTCTGAACGATCTATTCATGGACAGCGAAGATTGTGCCGTCGACATCGAACTTCTCAGACAAGTGCTGTTCAGGCGGAGCGTAGAAACCCCTGCAATCGACAGCGAACAACATCAGAGCGAGTCGGTCGCCTTAGTTGAAGAATACAACGAGGAGGAACGTCTCTCCATCCTAAAAACTCAGGGATTCGTATCGACTTACCACCACGGTGTCAGCAAAAAATACGCACAGCTATATGCCGCCGAATTCCGATTCTTCCTCCGTTCAAAACAACAAAGCATCAAAGCGCTTCTGGGATTAGTTCTTGGCGCTGGTCCGGTCTCTGTTGAAGACGTCCGCGCCTATTCATCTCCACAGTTTATTATCTTGCCGATCGGTCCTCCGCCCTAGCATGCCACCACATGTGGCATCACCGCACTGCCGGCTATTGACTCACGCAAAGCTAAAAACCGTGGTGAATTTTGCAAAACCAATGACAACACGAACTGTGCAAATCCACAGTTCGCGCCACTCTTCAGCTTTCGTTCATAGTTGATATTTAACCCCACCCGCCAAGGGGCACAGCCTGTCGACCTCGCAGCAATATCAAATAGAACAGCATCGCGGTGCGCTAAGCGCATTAATGTAAAAAAGTCTTGTCAAGACGACATCTTCGATGACAAGCGCCGCCGGCGTTTGCCAAAGTCAGACACAACTTTCGCCACTGCCTTTCAGGACTTTTCAGCAGCACCAGCACCACACAATCAATGAATTCAGCAAATCCGAACGCACCGTCAGTGGTGCCGATGCGATTCGGAATACTGAACTAATGATTGAAACGACAGAGTAGGCCACTCTTTCGTTATTGGCTGCTAATGGAAAGTGCGCGCGAAGCGGAGGAGTGCACTGGACGCAATATGGCAACGAGGCCGCACACCTCTTCGCCAGAACTGCCTCCAGCCCGAGTTCACGCGACAGTAGCGAAGTTGTTATATCCAGTTGCCTCTGCTCTAAACCATGGCGTCGACAGACGTTTCCACCGTCAAACCGGCTATTGAAGCACCTTCGAGGTCAGGTGCTGCCAGGCGTCGCAAACCCATATCCAGACAGACAGGCGTTACGCGTCTTCTGAGAAAGGACGCGCCACCACGGCGGCGATTAACCCGGGCACGGATAAACACGGCGATAGACGCTCCTGAGAAAAGCGTCTGCCAGGCGTCAAAAACTCTTATCACTCCGGCGTTCAGAAAGGACCACACGCCAGCCTCTGAGCCTTGAATGGATTAACGGCTCTGAGCCTTCGGTTTATGAGACCGAAACAAACTCGGACTGTTCATGCCCAAAGTCAACGCCTTGAGCGGCGGACTATGCGTAGATCCGCTCGCAACGCACTCTCGCTTTGACGAGTCACAGCTAACGTAAGCTGTACCGTGCAAAGAAAGAACCCGCACAGGGACAAGCATGAACCTGACCACCTGGATCTCCAACCTCGTCTCGCGCAAGAAGAACAACACCACGATCGTCAACAACAAGAAGCCCAACCGCGCTCACGGCGGGCTTCGCGTCGAGAACCTGGAAGACCGCACCGTGCCGACGGTCGGCTATCTCAACGACCTCGGACAACTGGCGCCGCTGGTCGGCCGCACGCAGGACATCCGGCTCGAGACCGAGCAGTTCCGCGTCTGCCCGCCGATCGACCGCGTCCAGATCGACAACTGTGCCCCGATCTCCTGCGCGCCCCGGGTGCCGGTGTGCGTGCCGCACAACCCACACGGGCAGAGCGCTCTGGACGGGCAACTGACGCAGACCGCGCCCGGTCAGCCGATCACCTACACCACCAGCGGTGGCTACACGATCAACATCACCGGCTCGACCGTCACCATCAAGAACCCCTGCGGCGAGCAGGAAGTGCGCGAGTGGGGCGACCCGCACGAGGACGCCAACGGCGTCACGACCGACTGGACGCACAAGCAGCGGACGCTGGTGCTCGGAGACGGCACCTTCATTAAGATGGATGCGGTCGCAGCCAACTCGGACATCCGCACCACCGAGATCACCGACTACGGCGCAAACCGCCGCATCTCGGTCAACAACACCAACAACACGGTCACGAATGACCAGTATTTTTCGGCCGCCGATCACGGTCCCAACCTCGTGAAGCTGCCGGGTGGCAACCCGACCGACTGCGTCCTCGAGGGCTACGAGGGCTGGAGCTGCCTGCCGCCGATCGTCGTTGACCCCGACTGCGGACCTGGACGTCCGCCGCACAACGGCAACCATCCGACTCCGCCGGTCTGCTTGCCGGGCACGCCTACCAACCCGAACCAGCCGGGTAACCCCACGACGCCGCCTGTCGTCTGCCCGCCCAACAACCCGACGCCGCCGACGACCCCTCCGGTCGTCTGCCCGCCCAATAACCCGACGCCACCGACGACTCCTCCGGTCGTCTGCCCGCCCAATACCCCGACGCCGCCGACGACTCCTCCGGTCGTCTGCCCGCCCAATAACCCGACGCCGCCGACGACTCCGCCGGTCGTCTGCCCGCCCAACAACCCGACGCCACCGGTCGTCGTCTGCCCGCCCAGCAACCCGGGCACGCCCAACCAGCCGGTTCCGCCCAACTGCCCGCCCGGCAATCCGGCGATCCCCTGCGGTCCGCCCAACGACTGCGCTGACCTTCGCGCCGACCTGCAGCACGACCTCGAGCTGCTCGACCGGTCGTTCGCCGAACTGTTCGGCGACACCACGGCGTTGACGGCCGCGCACCACGAACTCGACTTCGACCAAGTCGCACTCGGCAGCGCCGGAGACGAGCTGGCGACTTACCTCGCACAGCTCAACAGCGCGCGCCTGGAACTGACAAACAACGAGACGGCGCTGACCGGAGCCCAGACGCAACTGGCTCAGGACCGGACCGCTCTGACCTCCGCTCAGACCACCCTGGCGGACAACCGCACCGCCCTCGGTACCAAGGAGAACGAACTCACCGCCGATCAAAACGAGCTCGCTACCTGGCTCAACGAGCTGGGCATCGACTCATCCGCACTGACGGCCGCGCGCGCCGAACTGAGCCACGACCGAACCGCTCTCGACGCCGCCAACCAACAACTGACGACGGACCGGGACGCTCTCAGCAGCGCCCAGGCCGAGCTTGACCGGGACCGCACCGCTCTGGGTCAAGTGCAGACGCAGCTCAGCGCTGACCGCGCGCTGCTCGTCACCAAGACCGAAGAACTGGCCCGCGATGAGCAAGCCCTCCAGGTCGCTCAGCAGGAGCTCACCAGCGACCGCCAGGACCTGACCACGGCGCAGAGTGACCTGACTCGCGACACGGCGCTTCTGACGCAAGCGCAGAACACTCTGGCAACGGATCGTCAGACGCTCGCCGCCGCCCAGGCGAAGCTGGACGCCGACCAGGGGTTGCTCACCGCCGCCCAGACCAAGCTGGACGCTAGCCAACAGGCGCTCGACGCCGCTAAGGCCACCCTCGCCGGGCACGAGCAGGAGCTCACCGACGCCCGCGCCGAGTTGGAACGCGACCGCGCCGAAAACCACGCCACCGCGGTCGAACTCAACCGCGACCTGGAAGAACTGCGCACCGACCGGCTCCGCCTGGTCCGCACCGGCAACGAAGTCGAACGCGACGCCACCGAACTCGCGCGTCTGCTGCGTCAACCTTGCGTCGACCAGGACGCTGTGAGCGCGCTGCGCGAGAAGATCTGCACCAACCTGGGTATCATCGCTCAGGCCGCCACAGAAGTCGAACAGGACAAGCAGGAGATCGCCGAGGACAAGTGCAACCTCGACCGGCTCGAACGTGAGATCCACGACGACAAGGTCGCCAT
Organism: Obscuribacteraceae bacterium (SeqCode); assembly: GCA_044225915.1. Classification (GTDB taxonomy): domain Bacteria; phylum Cyanobacteriota; class Vampirovibrionia; order Obscuribacterales; family Obscuribacteraceae; genus JADYXR01. Next base: position 2,604 of record JBGAHZ010000021.1, on the reverse strand, counting down.
CAACACCCTCGAGCGCCAGGTCCGTGACGACAAGTGCGAGGTCGATCGGCTCTGCGACGTCGTTCGCGACGACCGCTGCGAAGTTGACCGCCTCACCTGCGTCGTCGAAGAAGACCGCCGCAACGTCAACTGCGCTCAGACCGTCGTCGACCGCGACCAGTGCGAAGTCGACCGCCTCACCTGCATCGTCAATGGCGACCAGACCCGTGTCGACTGCAAGACCGAAGAAGTTGCTCAGGACGAGCGCGACGTCTGCCGACTGGAAGGCGAGATCGTCGATGACCGCAACTGCATCGCCACCGTCAACCAGCGCATCTGCGTCGAAGAACGCGATGAGGACCGCCTCACCTGCGAAGTGGCAGACGACATCCATCAGGTCGACCAACTGACCTGCGCCGTCGAACGAGATGAAAACTGCGTCGCCGTCATCACCCAGGAGGTCAACAACGACACCGCCTGCGTGACCGACCTCGAAGGTCAGGTCCGCAACGACCAGACCAACATCGATCGCCTCAACTGTAGCATCACCGAAACCCGTCAGTGCATCGAACGCCTACAGTGCGCCATCGCCTCCGGCGAGACCCTCGTCAACCAGCTCACCACCCGCATCAGCGAAGGTGAGACTCGCGTCACGCAACTGACGACCGCCGTCACCTCCAGCCGCACCGAAGTCGAGCGTCTCACCGTCTGCGTCAGCAACGCCCAAAACCGCGTTGACAGCCTGACCACGGAAGTCGCCACCGACCACACGACGATCACCAACCTGGAACACGAAGTCGCCCACGACCGCGAAGTGATCGCGACCGTTACCTGCGACATCGCCCAGGACCGGTTCGAAATCGTCATGCATGGCTGCGCCTGCTAAGCAAAAACCAGTCACTTAGTGCCTCACCAGGCGCTAAGTGACTCGGAGGGAGAGGGTCCGCCCCTTTCCCTCCCCGTCCTTTTTCAAAAGCTCACTATACTACGCGTTATCATAGTAATGCTCAGAGGTTAGTGGTTAAAAGAAACGAGACATAGTGCGCCATGCTGCGCACTACGCCTCGCAGTGAATAGACCCGTGACACGTGGTTCTCAGACCTTGCTCCCCCACGCGACCTCGCACCGCATCTGGTGCGAGGTCGGCAAAGCTTCGGACCACGGCATCGCTTGAGATTTCAGATTCGGACGATCTCGCAGCACGGCCCCTCCGGACTACCGCTTCGCGTGCCGGGACAAGTCGATGTAGCGCCCGTCCACGCCGAAGACCCAGCGCAACTGGTTGAACGGCTCCTGCGAGAAAACCGTCGCCAGCTCATCGCAGAGGCTGGTCTCGGCGATCGCAGCCGGCTCGGCGGTGGCGAGCAGCTCTGCGTTCCAGTTCGCGACGATTGCCCGCAAAACGCGAACGATAGCGTCTGCAGCGAGGGCGTTGTTCATCGCCACCATCTTCAGAACTGGCACGTCCTTACCATTGGACGGGATCGACTCGCACAGCCGCCCGACCAGGCCGGACAGCCGGTCCGCCGTCGCCTCGATCTGCTGCGTCGCCGTCGTCACCGCGGTGCGGTGAGCGAGAAACCCGGTCCGAGCCAGGGACTGCGCGTTCTTCAGCACCCCGACAGCCGCCGTGCCGGATGCCGAAGCCGCCAGCAGGCGACGAGCGTAGGTGGGCTCGTCGAGCCGCGCCTTGCTGAGGAAGTACTGGTTGCGGCTCATCTGATACGGCTCGGAATACGGAAACGCCAGTGCCGAGTTGCCCACGGACACCACTTCCTCGTTGATGTCCGCGCCGACCAGGCGCCCCTCGTCCACCTCGGCATTCTTGATCGGAATCAAAACCATCAGGTGCGTCAGCGGCGGATTGGCACCCTCGAGAGCCTGGCTGTTCACGCCCTCCTTGACCAGCAGACCGAACGCCGCCTTGAGCGCGGCCGGGCCCTTCTCCACAGTGGGATCACAGTCGTCCTGCTGCTCGTACGCTCGCGACAACTCGAGGTAGCGCTGCTCGCCATCGCGCGCCGCCGTGAAAGCCGCCAACCCGATCACCTTCCGGTCCTGGTCGTCCGCGATGTGCGGCATGGTCGTAACGATCTTCGTCACTTGCTTCGCCAGGGACAGACGCGCCCGCGAGAGCTGGTTGAGCGCCACGAAGAGCGCCAGACGACCACTCTGGTTGGTGCACCGCACCTGCACCTGGCGCTGGCGATCCGCCGTCTCGACGCCGTCCGTATCGCGAAGGGCGAGCACCGCGCCGTTGTGAGCGCGAAAAAAAGACTGCGCGTTCGCCATGCGCAGCGCGCAGGCGTTGAACTCGGAGACGACCGCTGCCAGTTCCGCGGACAGCGGAGCGATGTCGATGTGCCGATCCCAGATCTGTGAGTTCATGATGTAAACCTGAGTGAGTGTCAGACTTGACCAGAAGCGCCGGCACGAGCCGACCCTCCCGGCAAAAAATAACGCGTCCAGCCACGCGCCCGAGCCCAAACCAGGTTTGAGCCGAGCGCAAAAATTCGTTGATGTTGTATAAACCTACCGCCAGCCAAGTTGAATGACTCGACCAAACCCTGCCAGCAGCGGTGTCAGAACGATCTTCCTGCCCATGCAAAAGACGGTTGGTCCGAT
>JBGAHZ010000097.1:0-15712 GCA_044225915.1 Obscuribacteraceae bacterium (SeqCode) | reverse complement strand
CTTGCAGGCGCCTGGCTGCTAACGTTCGGAACAACAACAACAACAACAACAACAACAACCATGCGCCTGCAAGGCGCCACTACAATTAGGCGTCGAAGCGACGGCTCGAATAGAACTAGAGCCGACGGGCATTGCAGTAGCAATACCGCGTCGGCTCTTCGTTCAATCACCAACGAAACAACGCTGCGCCTGAAGCGGTCGCGAAGTCAGGCATCACTCGCCAAGGTCGAACACCTGCCCCTGCTGCACGAAGCCGGCGAAGCCGTCAGCCTTCGCGTCCGGGAGAGGTGTGTCGAAGTAGTGATACAACCACATGCGCGCCTTGAGGTCGGCGGGCAGCTTCTTCATGTCCTCATAGTGGGCATGCACACCAGTGCGGAAGGGCGAGGTTTCGCAGTCGTGGAAGATGATGTCCGCGGCGTTGTAGAACGTCTGGATCGACGACGGAGAGAACTGCGTGTCGGTGGTCAGGAAGACCTTCTTGCCGTTAGCCGCCGTCCAGAACAAACCGAAGGACGGCACGATCTCGGTATCGTTCACGAAGTGCACGGTCTGGACCGTCCGGAACGACACGCCGTTGAATTTGAACGGCCGATTCGGCGCCAGCGAGTGAACGTTGAAGAACGTCCGCAAGCCGGTCTTGACGTTCTGGATGCCGCAGCCGCCCTTGAGCATATCCCAGAGATCATCCCGCAGCGACGACCGCAGGTAGAGGTCGAGCTTGCGCTTGGCACCGGCGGCATCGACGAAGGTCGGGTCGAAGTATGTGGCGAGCGACAGCCATTCCATGCCGCCGGCGTGGTCGGCGTGGAGATGGCTGATGTAGACGGCATGCAGGTCCTGGTACCACATTCCCAGGGCATGCAGGGCGTGACGCGCGTCACTGCCCGCGTCGATCAGCATGCGCTTGCCGTCGACGTCGAGAACCATGTTGCTCTGGTAGTACTTCCGCGTGAAGGCACCACCGACACCGATGAACGTCAGTTTCATTTTCATATTTTGAACCCTTTCGAGGTTTCCGGCAGTGCCACCACTGTTAGTGGCAGTCCGGAATCGAAGATTACAAACAAGCATGATTCAGGAGGACCAAACCTCGGTTTGAGCCCTCCCAAGCCACGCTAGTCAGAAGAGAACGACAACTTGCCGCAAAGGCGTTTAGACGCGGCTAACGCCTCGCGGACATCCGAGCACCTTCGATAACGCGAGCGGAGCTTCGTGAGTATCAGACCGCGTTTACAACGCGAGCGCGTCGTCGAGAACCTCCTTGCGAGTGAGCAGCAGTCGTCCCGCGACGAAGCTCTTCACTCGCACGTTGACCCAACCGCCGATCTCCTGCTGGGCGGCTGTGAGCGGGACGGGCAAGTCGTCCGGATGGAGCGTGCCGCGAAGCGAGAACAGGGCGAATTGGTGGCGACCGTTTTTAAAGCCCCTATAACGAGCCCTCACCGTGGTGTGATTGTCGAGCTTCGACAGTCTCCGAAAGGCTTGAGCCCGCTGACTGAGGATAATCGTGACGTCGCCGTTGGCTGCGCTTTGAGCGACAATCACTTCAGCCACAATCGACTGTCCGACATGGTACGCGCTGACGCTGTGCCTCAGATGAGTGCGCGGAACGAGCGCCTCATGGCTGCGACCATCTCCGAAGCTGAGCCGCAGCTGAACACCGATGGCCTGATCGGTACGAGAAATCGGCAGGCGAACCGATTTCCCGATTGGAAATGCGGCAAAGACCGTGTCGTTATACAACTTGCGCTCATCGAAAGTGAGCCTGCCATCGGCGTCGAAGCCGAAGTGCACTCTGACGACGTTGCCAACGTTGAGCGACTCGAGTCGTTCTCGGCGGGCATCGTATCGGCCTCCAGCCAGGTGCTCGAACGGGATCCGCCCGTCCTTCTCCGTGGAAATCACTCGACAGGTGACGCCCCGCGGGTCCTTGGCTTGAACCTCGACGCGCAGCACAGGTTGTTCGAAAAGGGCGCATTCTCTCCGAGGGGCACCTTGCAGCAACGCGTCCAGCGGAGCCAAACGCCGACTACCGGGACAGTTCGAAGGCATTGTCTAATCTCCAACCAAATCCAATCGTTCACAACATTACACATAACAGCGGGGTCGCCAAACCGCATAGGCAGGCGAGTTCCACTACTACAGCTTGGGGCGCAGATTCAAATCGAACGACGCAGGAGCGCTAAATCCACCTCACACGGAAACACCACAGGCGGTATCAAATGCGATCGCGCGCGATCGCAAAAATATTTACCGTGGTGTTTGGAGAGTGTTCTAAATCGCGCCTAGAGACAAAGAGAATGAGGAGTCATCCCAGTATCTTGCTTGTCGTACTCGAACTACAACTTTCTCAGCTCATACCTGAAGAAGTGTGTATAGAGCAAAATCGAGCAATAAACGTCACCCATGCTTGCCCGAGCTGTCATAAAGAGAAAGCTCTTATGAAGAATAAATATGAAATAGAACAGATTCGGCTGGTGCGATGAGCGAGTTCGATATTGGATAAAATCAGCGTTCCTTGGTTTGCAGATAGTCGGGTTTCGAATTTACCGGAGAAAATTCGACTGAATACAAATAGTCATTTCTTTGGTTTTCACTTAGCCACCCCTCCGGATCGTGCCACAGAGTAAGAGCATTTTTACTCACACCGAGTTTCAAGTCCGGTAAATGTGAATTAGTTTTCGTATGCTCTTGGTTCAATTTAACAGCGCCCTTCAAGACATCGAACTGTTCTTCGAAAGACATGTCTCGCAGTAACTCACGGACTTGAGTTCCTTTTCCTGCCTCAGCAGCTATGGTGACTGAATTGACTACTTCCTGGTTTGGACTGCCCATTATAGAAACCTCGCTCGCAATGTTTTCGCATCCTAACAAGGGAGTTCTGAACAATCCCTGAAACGGACTGGTAGAAATCACCGGACATTGGGTCACATTCACCGCAACGCGCCCTAGGCGTAGCCTCATGGATGCCCATCTGACATGAAATAGTAACAACAACCAAAACCCGAAATGGGCAGACCGTAGCGGTCTGCCTGTTCGGCATACTTCCCAACTTTCGAACCGACTGACATAGCGGTCAAAAACCTTTCAGTCAGTAATTCGGGTTCAGCGTTCAATCGAATCGTCACAATTGTTGGGCGGCGAACAGCAGTTCGTTCAACTATCACTCTCGTTAACTGAGCGTCTGGGAAGCCCCCGATTATGAGGACTCCAGGCGCTCGCATTAGCGAATACATCTCTGGCGGGGTGTAGAATCCGGAAGAAGAAGACATTGTATCCATCCAGTCTTTACCAGCGTTTCGGCTAATAATTCTGGCTAGCTCCATCGTTCCCAATCCGGGCTGGCCCATCATGAGAAGATTCTCCCCAGCATTTAAGAAGTCGCCAGATAGCAGCTCTTCAGAGGCACCTTCTATTCTGCAGCCTTCGAAAATGAATGACTTAAATTTGTTCATCATGCTTTATCCCTCAAAATTGGTGTCCGAGAGTGACACCAAATATAGTGCGTACCCGCACGCGAACTCGGTCGACATCACAAAAGATGTTGCAATCGATTAATTGAGCGTGCAATGCTTTTAGCTTCCGAACCCGTCCTGGGAGATGGAAAACGTTTACATCGACCTGAACCTAGACAGAGAAACGGCGTGGAAACAAGCTTGAGGACTTGACGGATCGTCATGTTTTTCATAAATGAGTTTCGTGAAAACACCCTGAATTTCAAGCTCGTACAGCTGCACAAGGTTTACGTTTCGGTGAATTAAAACAATAAATGGAACCCCTAAAGTTCGAAGTCGAATTAGAAACTTCTGTGACATTTGATAGTACGAGAATTTCAAAAAACAGCAATCGCGGAGGGGAGACCCTCCGCGATTGTGTTTGCCTATCGGCGACGGCTCACTGGCGACGACGCTTGGTCGGCGCCTCAAGAGCTTCGATGTCGATGGGAACATCGGTGAGCTCGGCGAGAGCTTCCGTCAGCTCCGTCGACATAACGCCATAGCGGTCGAGCAAGACTTGAGCCTTCTCGAACGATCCTTCCGCCTGCGCGGTCAGAATCTCGGTCGCCAGACTCTTGACGCCAGCCTTCATCAGCTCGATGTTGACACCGAAGCGTCCAGTGGCGGCATCGCGGGTGATGGCACCGCGTTCGAACAGGTAGTTGAACTGCAACGCCTGTCCGCGGCCATGCGCTTCTCCGATGCCGAAGCGAACGGAGCGGAACGAGCTGGCCAGATACGTGATGTAGAGCGGCGCTTCCATCTCACGCGGGTAAGCGCCGCGTTCGATCAGAAGCTGCAGGGCGAAGAGCGAACAGATGTCAGCCTTGGCTTCCTCGAATGCCGAGTGCAGGTCTTTCATCTGGAAACGCACGGTCGTCTTCTTATCGCCCACGATGATGTTGTGAGGGCCGATGCCGTGCAGCAATTCGTGGAAGACGATGTGGTCGAAGAATGCGGCGAAGCTGAGGTTCGAAACCAGCTTCTTCTCCAGAAGACGTTCGCCGATCGCCACGAGGACGTGGCGGAACTTCGCTTCCTGGATGTTCTTCAGCATCACCTGCTTTGTGCCCTTCTGCTCGACGACGCGCTCGTCGTTGGGCAGATTGAACGCCGCAGTGCGCACACCGCTGTTCGCTTCACCGCCGCCCAGCATTTCGTTGGCGACGAGAATCGGCGACAGCCCCGCGATCTTGGGATTGCGGTAACGCGGATCGATGGGCAGGTTGTCCTCGATCTCCTGGAGGACGCCTGCGAACTGTTGCAGCTTGGCGGAATGCTCGGGATCGCGAACCGTGATGTAGGCCTCGAAAGCCGCCTTGTAGTTGAACAGGCGGTCCATGTAGACCTCGTAGGGACCGATGACGATCTCGATGGGCGAATCGAGTTCCATCCAGGCGACGTCGGACTCGAAGTAGTCGTTGGAGAGAAACGCGTCAGCGCGCAGCCGCAGAAAGTTCTTGAGGCTGTCGTTGTCGGTCAGCTCGGCGGCTTCTCGAAGCAGCACGGCTGCCGGTTCCAACAGGTCGCGATATTCGTCGCTGTAGGGCACCGTATGCAGTGCACCGCTAGCATCGCGCCGAATGACATGAAAGAAGCCCGTCGCCTTCTCGCGCTCGCTGTCCGACAGCGTCGCGACCCAGGTTTCGAACTCCTCCTTGGTCATGTCGTCCGGATAGTAATTGGCATGCAGCGGCCGCTCCGGAACACCGGCGACGAAGGGTTCATGCTCGTCCAGCTCGGACCAGGGCGAACCGTTGATACGGAAATAGCGCAGACGCTGCTTGCCCAACGGGCTGAGATCGGCAGCCAGAGAGCTGACCAGAGCGGCAGTACCACTCCAGGTCTGACGCCGAAAAATCTTGTCCATGAGGCGAGCCGCCTCGATGAGCTTGGCGAGCGCCTTTTGGTCGCCGGTCGACAACGTCGAAGTATCGGCAGTGATCACGCTCGGTGCGTATCGCCTGCGCAACTTAGACAAAGACTTCATTGTGTGTCTCATGATATTACTCCCTCTCGCTTGTCAGCGATTAGTTGTTCTGCCATCCGTTGTGGGGATGAGGGTTAACGTTTAACTGCTGCGCAACGGCTCCAGTCGCTGGATAAGCCGCAGCAATCGAAATCTGGGAAGTCCCGCCATATCCGAAAACGTCATGGTATCACTAGTTTTCGATGCTAGCACTCGACAGCCAAAGCTGAAGAAAACGATCACCGGTAATGCCTGCAATTCGGGTATGGGTTTGGGTGAAGAGACTGAACCGAAAGTTATGACTCAAGCTATTTGTTTTGGTAATCAAGTGTCAATGACGGTCATGATATTCAAACTGAGAAATTTTCAATATCTGTCTGTGCTTAAACGAGAAAATCCCGTAGACGATGATTTTTACTAGCTCTTCACGCATAGATCTGAGCTCTTTCTCATATTGAATGCTAGCGCAAGCGCGCGAGACCGCGCTGGAACATTCCGGTAAAGAATCGATAAGAGTTGCTTCTAATGCCGCCTGCGGCGATTACAAAACGTCTTAGTTCTAATTTCCACTTATGCGTATTTGCTAGGGTTCGCAAAACTGTTTCATCCCCAATCACCGCAAGTCACCCGCCTCAACAACACCAGCTCACCAATTTCCAACTTTCACTCGGCGCAGTCAATCGTGCGAGTGATACCACTGGTGGTGAGGACGCGGCTTCGATTGGCAGATGTTTCGGTTTCACCAAACGGCTCACCGTTATCCCACAGAACTATGGAGAATCACACAATGTCCGGCTTCATCAATCTCGTCTGCGATTACAAGGATCCCGGCGACCTTGCCTGGTCGGAGATCCTCTCTGCTCTGGCGGACGAAATCCCGTCCACCGTGCGCCTGATCCAGACCTGCGTCGACGGCTTCGACACGGTCGGTACCGGTTTCACTGTCGCCCAGCTCGCTCGCCGCGCCCGCAAGTCCCAGGGCTCCAACCTACTGTTCGTCAACTGCGCTCCGCGCAAGGACAACCGCGGCGCCCGCAGCGACAACGAAGGTGAAGGACTGGTCTACGCCAAGCTCGACAACGATGCCGAGATCCTCGCCGTCAACAGCGGCTTCTCGCTCGCATTCGTCAAGCCATACATCAAGCGCCTGGTCGCCACGAAGGCCTCCGCCAAGGGCAGCCAGTTCCGCTCGCGCGACAACTTCCCGAGCGTGCTCGCCAAATGCCTCGCGGGCGACTACACTTTCCTCTCGGACGAGCTGACGCTCGACGCTGTCGCCGACGCGCCTCCGTCCGTGGTGGCGTACATCGACTCGTTCGGCAACATCAAGACCTCGATCCGCACCGGCTCCGCGGTGCTCGAGTCGCTCGGCGCCGGCAACAAGGTCCGGGTGATCGTCGGCGACAAGGTGCGCTACGCCACCGTCACCGGTGGCAGCTTCAGCGTGCCCGAAGGCGAACTGGCCTTCGCCCCGGGCAGCTCCGGCTACGAGGCTCCCTACTGGGAGCTGTTCAAGCGCGGCGGCTCAGCTTGGTCGGAATTCGGCGGACCAAAAACCGGCACCAAGATCGAAGTCGAGATCGCTGCGGCCTAGTTTCATCGCTTCTCACAGGCTGTGAAGCTGTGCGTACTCATGTCAGGCTAATCAGCTGACGTGAGCAGAGCCGCAACCGAAGAGGCGAGTTGGTCTATACGACCACTCGCCTCTTCGGCAAGTTTCTTCGCAACCGTTCTACTATCACATGTCGAACTTTTCCAATTCACTCAAATCTCGCGCTAGCTCGCTAAAGGCGAAATCACCGACGAACCGCTTGAGCCCATTTCGCGATTCAACACAAAGCGTCAAGGCCCCTCCTTGTGCGCCGTCCGCCAAATCCGTAGGTTCGAGACACACCAATTCACTCATTCAACGAGAACGCGACGAACAACACCAGCCACTGAAGCACCACAACCGACTTTCCTCTCCGCATAGTTGGCGGATAAGACAAAGCGGAACCTGTACCAATGGCAGATTTCCATTTGATTGACTCGTTCCCAAACTGATGAATCGACGAACCCGGCGAGCTGATACAGCTATGCCAAGTTCCCTAATTCGTTCCGCAGACACACACATCTTTCGTTCGGAGGTATTTTCATGCAAAAGAATTCTCGCGTAATAAACGCTCGACTGAAATTCGGCAATCAGTCTCTTGAACTTCCTATGGTCGACTTTGGGACAGCATTATCGAAGTTCGCTCACGCTTGGTCCAGAATTATTCAGCGAGCATCTCGATGGTCGTTATGGAGTCGACCAATTGATGCGGATAAACCATGCTATCGAGACTGGGTGCTCGGTCGGTCGTTGTTTGCAGATCGCGCACCGGTCTGTCGACATTACGACGAAACCGAACGAGACAAGCTTGCAGCATCCGGCTTTCAAATTGATTATGCGCCCGGAATGATGCTGGTGAGAAGCAGCCAACTCCCAGGATACAGAGACTGGAAGCGATTCGAACCCAATAGGTCCGCCTACCGAGGATCATATGCGCACCAGTCTTCTTACTCTAGATTCTACGAATTCGAAGCCCATCTGAGCGGCAACCAAGTCTGCCTACACACCGGCAATGGCGCGTCCATGGTAGGACTAAACGACTGGCATTTGATTGCGCCATAGAGCTTCTGTCTATTATCCCAATCATTATCGTGCAACTAAACAGGAGCACGACTAAAAGGCACCACCGCATCGAGGTGTGCCTTTTAGCAGAGTTTTGCGAGGCTGAGAACCAGGCTTCAGCACAATCTGAATATTACTCAGAAAGCCGGCGCAAGCTGGTTTTCGCATGGAGGAAAACCCAATGTTCAATTCAGACTATTCCTTAGCGAACAAGCAAATTCGTTTGGCAGAAACGCTACGAATATCGAACAAAAGGCCTTACGACCCAGTTCATGGAGATAGTGGAATAATCGCCGATGGTGAGTTTCCATCACGCATACCGAACTTCGGCGATTTTGCCGACCTGATGCCTCGTGCAAAAGATCCGTATCACGGTTTGCTGTCGATTCAACCGAAAATGCCCAGTTCAAGAACAATTCCACCGTGGCAGTTCCGACACTCCGTACCACGATATTCACTTAGGCGCCAGTTTATTCGGCAGGCAAACTTGACCGCCCCAATCGAACTAACTCCAGCCGATTTGAGACACAGAGCGCTAATTCACCTGTGGGAAAACGAATTCCATGCGGGCTATTTTCGATAGCGTCTGAACGCCCTTATTTCAAAAGAGTGCAAGAGCATACTGTTTCGCTCTTGTTGGGAGGCACTGACTAACTGAGCGACTGGATGTCGCAACTTATAACTACTCGCGAAGAACCGGCTGCGACGCCGGTTCTTTTGCTTTTTGGAGAAAATAGAATGCACGAATTTACTCATTCCAAAAATAAAAATCACATCAACCACACTGCAACAGCCTTGCAGGAAGTATTTACAGCGCCGATTGGAGAGGCGGTGGCGGCGTCCGGAAGAATTACTGTAATTGCGCCAGCCGGGTCAATAGTTAGAGCCGAGAACCACAGCACTGTTCGTGCGCAAGCAGGATCAATAGTTCAGGGTTGCCACGGTTCCACCATCGTTGTCGAAGGGAAATGCGTGATCTTCCAATTCGGCGGAGCGCGTATAGAACACTTAGCAGAGGCGTTGGTTATCTCGCCAAGCGCGATCACGCGAGTGCCACATATTTTTCGCGTGGTGACGAAAGATCAAACGTTCGGCGACAACCTGGTTCTTATAGTGAAGCCCGGCGTTCATGTCAAATGCGGGAAGAACTGTCAAATCCTGGCATTCGAAGATACGATTGTAGAAGCAGGCGACGACTCACGAGTTCTTTCCGATCATGGTTGTGTCGTGAAAACCGGCAAAAACTCGTTCGTACGGGCCGGCGACAGAACCTCGATCTACACCGGCGCCAATTGTCGAATCAAATGCGGCGACGGCTGCATTGTTCGAAGTGGCTGCGAATGCCGCGTCACCGCAGGCAAGGATCTGAACGCACGGCTGGTAAACGGCTAGCACCGCCCTTAGTGTCACTATGGTTTAGTGACCGTTCGGGACGTCAATTGCTGATCTCAGCTTTTGGCGCCTCTGAGCCCGAACCTATTCTACTATCACCCCTAGTATCTTTCGTCTAAAAACAGTGGTCTAGAGCAAGCGCTCTAAACCACCGAAAATCAGCTACAGCAGGAGCAGCAATAACCGACCCAACTTGTTAACGGAACCGCAGAGCATTGCGATGCCCGGCTTCCAGACTAGGTTTCGGTCTACGGATCGTAGCCGTTGATTGGTCTGTCTTCCGACGGGTCGGGAACAGATTCATCGTTCATCACACGTCGGAAATGTTTTTCCCGACATGTGGAGTCGCAGTAGAAATCACCGTCGACGGTGAAAACTTCGCGGCCGGGACCGAATTCGATGTCGATCGGCTTGCCGCAACATTGGCATGTGGTCATCTGTTTGCAATTCTAGTTTCAGCTCGACGAGCAATGGTTCTAGTTCGTCGAACGACCGGTAGGGGTACTGTTGGTCAGGGCGTTGACGAGCATCAGGACGACGCCGCCGAGTAGCGCGGAGCCGAACGTAGCAATGGTCAAATACTCGGGGAACCAATGTGCCATAGCCAGCAGTTGCAACGCCGGAACGACAAACCAGAGCAGCCAGCGCAGGACGAAGCCGATGCCGAGAGTGAGGACGCCGAACAGATAGAGCAGCAAGTCCACGCCGACCACGACGATGGCGAAGAGGAAACCGGCGATCACACCTTCGGGCCAGAAGTTGCCGTGGAATGCGATGGTCGGAAGCAGCTTCGGCAGCACGAAAGCGAGCAGGAGTCCGTTGATGAGGACTCGGGCAAGAAATTGAGTCATGAGATTTGTCCCTTCAGATTCGTTGTTAGTCGCTGAGATGAGCGACCGCATTTACCGTTTCAAGAGCCGACTACACCGCTGAGATCTGCAGAGTAAAGTGTTTTTGAAGTTGAACGACTGGACTACTGGTAGCGGCTGATCTGGAAACGTTTATAACGGGGGAACGGTGAACACGCTAGGTCAATGTCCACACCTGGTTCAACAATCGTTGTCGCACTGTACATAACTTCTCTCACATAGACGGCTGGACCGCCGCCATCATTTCGCTGCCGGGGTGGCGCGGCTCGCGAGAAGGCTCCCCACCTGCCAAGCACCGTGGAGACTTGGTCTATAAGTCTTATTAACAGATGTAAAGTGGTCCAATTAACAACTCTTATTTAGTTGAACGTTTGAACTTTCTGATTACCTATAAGCATTCTTGACAACCAATTCTAAAGACACAGGTTTTTCCTCTCCTCGTTTCAATCACCTAGCTTTTCGTGCAGTTGAATTCTCGTTTCTACGAGTAACACGCGCACGTCTTCTGCCAGTCGCTTCCGAAGGACACTCTCAAAGGTTCTCCCGGAGTCGTACTGGTCCACAAACCCCATACTTCTTGGAAAAGTTATGTTCAAAATCATTGTGCTCTCCGCAGTCGGTAGCCCGTCCTTCCTGCTGGACAGCTCGCTGTCCCGCTTCCAGATCGCCCGTGAGGTCGCTCGCCGTTTTGGCTATGCCACGATGGCGCCGTTCGCCTCTGCCACTTGCGCCTTGCCGCACAGCTGGCTCGCGGTCGACCCGGTCTGAGACGCCTGCCAATTCATCGCCGCTCAACGAACCGTTCCTCTCTGGACGGTTCACAGGCGGCTCTACGTCAACTCTGGTTGGAGAACTGCTTGTTCAACACAACCAGGCATTTCACAAGAGGTGCCTCGAATGGCTATCTTCATCACAGCAGCGACACTCGCAGCCGCACTGGCTGTCGGTATCGCTATCGGTTCGCGCCTGGCGCGTGCCACGCTGGGCTTCCTGCCCAGCCTCTACACGCACATCGCGATGTTCGTCGCGCTGTGTGCCGCCGGCGTGTATCTCACGGACAAACCGCTCGTTCTCGCGGCCGTCACGTGCACACTGGTGTCCACGTCCGTGTTCTGGCTCGCCCGCAAGACCGCACCGGATGCGGTGCCGTCCTCGGCGTATCAGAACCACGCAGTCAACGAACCGGAACCGGCGCGTGCAACTCATCGCGTTGGCAACGTCATAACGCCTTCGCCGTCCCGCTGGACTCGTCCGTTCGGTCGGCGCAAGACCATCGCGCCAGAGCGCACGACACCGACGGGCAAGACCATCCGCCTGGCGTCGAGTTCCGACGCGACTCGGACGCGCAAACGCGGCGACCTGAAAGCCGTGAAGTAAGCGAGACCACGTCGGTGCTCCGGCTTGAACCCGGTGCCCGGCGATAGTCACGTTCAACTCGCATATCGTCTAACAAACCTGATAAGGAGCATTGGATGGTTTTGTATCATCGACTGGCTCTGTGGACCGCAGTTCTTGCAGTTTCAGGAACGCTGATCGGCATCTTGTATGCCACCGGCAGCGGTGCCCCACTCGACGCGTCCGGCATCCCGTCCGGGATGACCACGCGCGTCGAGCTGAGCTTGAGCAACCAAGAAGAAATTCGAACCGTCGAACTCTACCCCGACGGCATAACGGCCAAGCACTCCCTCGCCACCCACAAGGATGGCAGCGTCACCAACTACTGGTACCGCCCGGACAGCACGCTCCAACGTGCGATCACGGACGGACCGGCGGATGCTGACGGCAAGCGCCCGCGCTTGCGGTACGCCGAGGTGGCGCCTGACGGCATCACCTACAAGGTCGACCTGGAATACCTGCCCGACGGCAAGAAGTCGAAGGAGACCCGGCTGACTGACGACGGCAAGGAGATGCGAACCTACTTCCATGCCAACGGCGTCGAGCGCAGAGTGCAACAACTCGCGCACGATAAGCAGGGTTGGCGGTTGGTTCAGGAAAACATCTTCCGCGAGGACAAATCGCTGGCTGTCACCATGCGCACCGCAGACGGTGGCGCCTGGGAGCGTTCGTTCTTCAACGAACGCAGCGTGCTCACGAACACAAAAGCGATGGGTCCGTACGGCACGCGTTACGCCGAGACGGTCTACCAGGCTGACGGCGTCACCCGCAAGTCGCAGTTGGAGCAGAACAGCCAGCGCACTGTCGTCACCACGTTCCGCACCGATGGAACGCGGGTCGAAGAGCGTACGTGGTCCGGTCCTGTTGCCTCCTCCAGCATCAAGGTGTTGCGGTTCGATGCTGCCGACAAGCCGATCATGCAACAGTGGTGGACTTACCGCGACAACAAGACTTTCTTGTGGCTGGTCAAAGTGATGCGCCCCAAGGATGGCAGTCTCTGGAAGACCGTTTACTTCGAGGCGGACGGTTCCGAAACCACCGAAATCGTTTACGACGGTGACGGTGATATGACGAGCAACTACACCCGTTTCAAGTACGGCAAAGACCGCCGGCTCGTCTCGACCGAGAAGGTCGTGAAAAACGAGACGGTCTCCACCACGACAGCTCCGGCGGACAGCAAAGTTCGGTTCTCGCTGCCTGCAGGCTACACCGCGCTGAGCGACATGCCGCCGCCCCCGCAGGTGATTCCGTACGTGCCGGCCCCGATGGGCGGTCCGTAAGCAAGCCGGAAGAACGACACCGCCCCCGGTGCCGTTCTTCTTCGTAAAACGGGACAATCAGTCCGGCTCGCAATTGTGCCAGTTCTTCAAACTGATGCAATTCCGCGCCGTGGCGGATGGACCGCATCAGCCCGCGCATCTGCGCACTTCAAACCCAAGCAAAGTGAGGCTACATGTATACTTTCTTGACCCTCGTCGGCATCACCATGGTGCTGATGATTTCGCATGTGTTCTTCGGCGCGCCCAACGTCGTCGACGCACTGTTCAGCCGGGCCGAGCGCCTGCGCTACAAGGGCTACCTGTCCATGCTCGTCATCTGGCCCATCATCCTCACCGCCGCCGGCTACGCGGCAGCCACCGTCGCCGGACTCTACTTCGGCATGAACGCTGCCTGGGGCGACATGGGCACCTTCTTCGCGATGGTGTTCCTGCTCTTCATCGTCGGCAGCTTCTTCAGCTTCCTCGGTGACGTGGGTTCTCTCGCCAAGAGCCTGGCCACTGGCAAGCCGCGTTCTGCCGCCGGTCCCGACGTGCGCGTTCTGAGCTCGCTCATCTTCGTGGCGTCGGCTTACGGCTCGCTCGTCGTGTGCGTGCTGAAGATGAACGGACTGGTCACGTTCTGAACGAACGGGACATATCCGTGCTTGCCGTCTAAACGCGCTCATCATGGGCGCGCACAAGGACAGCGGTCTCGTCCCGTTCTCAGAACGGACGAGGCTGCAATTTCGTTTCACTACCCGCCAAACATTCAGACAAGCCCTCTGCCAGAGCGCATGGCTTCAAACCTCAGGAGACTTGAAATGAAAACCGCAGGAATCATCGCACTGATCGTCGTCGTCGCGGCCATCGCCTTCACGATGGGTAGCGGCATGGGCTACGGCGGCATTCTGATCGCCATGATCATGGGCATCGTGCTCACTGTCGTGGGACCGATCACGCTCGGCATCATCGCCGTCGCCGCGCTCATCTTCTGGCTCAGCGCCAAAGCCTCGGGCAGCACGCCGAACTGGAAGTTCTTCGGCTGGCTGTCGCTCGGCGGCTGTGGTGTCGGACTGCTCGTCGCAGCCTGCATCACGTTCAACGCCATCAGCCACGGCTTCTGATCTCAGCGAGGAGCTGAATCGGGCGACTGGCCGATGATATATGCGCCGCATGTTTCAATCACGGCGTTCACACGCACACGGTCCGACGCGGCAACGCGCCGGACCCGGGTCGATCATCGTCTCGCGGATACCTGAAGTCCGCATCAACGCCCGCTTTTTTTCGCAAGAGCGGCATGCAACTTAACTCCACAAACCATGGAGACATAGGATGTCGAAATTCAGATTTCTCGAAACCGCACGCGCTGTGCCGTTTCGCATTCGCATCGCGCTGGCGGCGGTTTCGCTCAGCGCGGTCGCGCTGACCGGAGTTCTGTACACCACCGGCAGCGAAACCTTCAACGCGGACGTGTTTCCCGACCACCTGTCGGTGCGCGCCGAACTGCACAAGGGCGAAGACCTGCGCAACGTCGAGTTCTGGTCCGACGGCGTCACTCCCCGCCGCTCCACCGCCTTCAACACGGACGGCACCACCAGCCACTACGACTACCGTCCCGACGGCACGCTCCAGACGGCGGAAACCATCCGCACGCTCGACAACGGCACCAAGATCGTCGTGCGCCACGCCGACATCATGCCCGATGGAGCGACCTACAAGTACGACGTCCAGTTCTTCGACGACGGCGTGCGCAAGGCCAAGGAAAACAGGCTGGTCGACGCCAAGACGCAGCACCGCCTGTACTACCACGAGAACGGTGTGATCCGCGCCGAGCAGACGCTTCTGTTCGACGGTCAGTCGCTCGTTTACAACGGGTCGAACTACGTCCGTCGGGGCTGGTACATGGACAACGAGTCCGTCTATCGCGCCGACACCAGTCTGGCATCGACCTACAAGTCGCTCGCCAACGAGGGTTCCGAACGCCGGAATTTCTCGGACAAGGGCGTGCTGGTCTCGTGGATGAAGACCGGTGAATACAAGTCGACCTACGAAGAAGCGATCTATCAGGACGACGGCAAGACGCTGGTTCGCAAGATGAGCCAGACTCACCAGAACACGTCGGTCTCGACCTATCGCCCGAACGGCTCGATCGCCGAAACGCGGCAGTGGTTTGGTCCCGTGGACACCGCGATGATGACGGTCGATACGTTCGATGCCAACGGCGTTCGCATCCTCACCCAGAGCTACATGAGCGCCTCGGACAAGTATCGGCTGTATTCGATCAACACCTACACCGCCGACGGCAAGGACGATCGCCGCCACATCTCCTACGACATCGGCGGCTCGGCAACCGAGACGGTCTACTTCGGCGACGGTTCCACCTGGGTGAATCGTTACTTCAACGCCGAAGGTTTCCTCTACAAGGAGACCGATATGAAAGCCGGCAGCGGCGGTGGCGCGACTCGGGAGTACACCAACGCGGACAACATCCGCATGGACATCCCGAAAGAATGGTTGGTCATGACCAAATGGGAAGCCCCCAAGCAGGTCATTCCGTACATTCCCTCGCAAGGCTACCACTGACAGCACCATTTGCGGTGGCACAACAACAGCGCCTCGCATTGGACTTAAGAAAACGAACGTCGCGGAGTCTTCTTCGCGGCGTTGCCCACCGG
>JBGAHZ010000020.1:0-143919 GCA_044225915.1 Obscuribacteraceae bacterium (SeqCode) | reverse complement strand
TCCGTCAACGCAAGCCCTGTCCGCAAACCCGCTTGTCATGAGAATCTCGAAAGATTCGAGAAATAGTGAGCTTCGCTGCGCGCAGTTAGCGAGAACCATATACAGTGCCTTAACTCAATTTTTCAAATCAGTGCTTGCGCTTGCTGCGTCAACCATTTCGGCGATTCAAACTCGCACGATTTGATGTTTACAACATTCATTAAGGCATCATATGCGCCACCATTCTGTTCGCGCCAAGAGGACCAAATCGCTCACCGGATGACGCGCAGAGGCGACCTTTACAATCCGTTACTGGGCGAGCCCTTCCTCAATGCCTGCAATTTGACTCAGGGGTCACATAGGTCTATACCGGATAGCATCATCCGTTTACCTCACGTTCAGGCGACTTCCCGAAGAAACTTACCAAGCAGCCAAGGCACCCCAACTCGAATCATTTATATCGCCAACAACGCGATGTGAGCGATGTCGACCAGAGGAAATCCGCCCCGTGGCTGCCTGATCGTTGTGTTGCATAGCGAGAGACGTTCCACTCGTTATGAACGGATGATGACTGACTTCACTCCTTGCCCACAGCAGTCGCGATCACTATCCGCAATTTGCGGACTTCGCGCCAATCGTGGCCCCGAAATCCGAATACGGAGCACCACAAAAATTGGTCAAAAAACTCACTGCTGTTTTTCGCCGTCTCAGCCAAGCTGCTTCAGCTATAAGAAGGATGCCCGAAAAATTCTCAGCTTGTTTCAGCCAGGTAATATTCTGGGGGCGCTGGATCATTGCGCCCCTGTACGCAGGCTTGTTAGTAACAGGGCTGTTGCTCTCCTACAAGTTCTACGTAAAGCTTGTCAGCCTGATCAAAGCCGCTAGCACACTCAGCGGCACCGAGCTGATACTGGGCGTTCTACACCTCATTGACATCGTCATGGTCGCCAATCTGTTAGTGGTGACTATGGTGGGTGGATTCAATTTATTCGTCCAGCGTATCGATGAGTTCAACACTCGCAATCACCTGCCCTGGCTCCAGCACTTCGAGCCCGGTGCACTGAAGGTCAAGCTCGGGATGGCTTTGATTGGCATCTCAAGCATCCATCTCCTCGAGGCCTTCATCGATATCAAAGAGAAAACCTTGGTCGAACTCTGCGGTCTGGTGACGATCCATCTTGTTTTCGTCATTTCAACCGTGGCTATCGCAGGCATCAAAAGCCATCACAAATCGGAGTGAAAGGAGCGGAACCACCCCCCCCTGAATAAAGGATCTATCCTCTTTTCGTCATTTGGGTAATCGCGATGGTGAAACCTCGATGACTGAACGATCCGACCTCTTTTCGTCATTTCGGCAAAGGTTGAACGCGATGTGGCGTTTTCGCAGAACCGACAGCTGGAGCAGAAGAGACCTCGATGACTACTGGAACCAATCGCTTTTCGTCATTTCGGCTGACTTGAACGCATGTAGCGTTCTTTCAGAACCGACAGCTGGAGCAAACAACCCTCGATGATTACAGGAACCATCCTGTTTTCGTCATTTGGGTGGAACGGAAATGCAGCATGTCGTTTCCGACATCCGAACAAAACCTCGATGACTAAAGGATCCAACCTCTTTTCGTCATTTGGGCAAACGCGAACGCACCATGTCGTTTCACACAGTCGAACGAAACCTCGATGACTAAAGGATCCAACCTCTTTTCGTCATTTCAACCATTCAAATGTCAGGAGCATCAAATAGAACCAGAGTAACCCGCAACGGAACTAACTCGATTCACCTGTTTGGTTTAGACAAAAAGTCTGGACCAACATCTAAATCCCGCACCTCGAACGAGAGAGTGACATCACATGAACAACATCGCCACCCTCCCCTCTTCGATCTCGGACAAGTTCCGCATGATCCTGTCGAACCGATTCGACAACATTTTCACCAGGTATCGGCATGACGAGCTCGGCTTCAAGCGAGTCGTCGACCTGTTTCGCAAACATGGACTACTGACTGTCGTCAGCCCGTCGCCTTTCAAACCCGTCGAGATTGAGCTGGACAAGAGCCGACTCGACGACGTCCGGTATCGCCGCTCGCTCGTGAAGAAGCTTAAGGCACCACGTCCTTCGAAGCACGTTTACACCACGCTGCAGATTGACCGACTGCGCCTCGACGAGAACGACTACCGAACCGCCTTCACCGACTTCCTGGGAGCATCTCTGGCGTCGCGCCTGGGGACTGTCGAGGGTGTCGAGCTCGCTATCCTTGTTCGAATGACTTCGGACATCCTGGTCGCAGCGCTCGATAAGCTCAAGCTGTTCGAACTGACTCCGGAGCATCTGTCTAACTTCGCACTGCGCGAGTTTGCCGAGAACGCGATCGACAACAGCCCGCACTATAAGAAGGCGATTGCGATGATCCGTGATGTTGCCGAGCAGGAGCGCCAGACGCTGACCGCCAGCATGGCTGTCTTCAACGAGCAGCTGATGGCTGACTTCGAGAAGAGCAATCAAGCGATCCTGGCTGAGGTTAACCGTCAGGCGGATGCCTATATCGCCGATATGCGCGCACGGCAGGCAGAGCGCCAGGCAAAGGAAGACGAGGAGTCAGCCGCACGCCGAGCGGTCGAAGCTGCAAACGCCGGCAAAACTGAGCAGGAAATTTTCTACGAATCCGTGGTGCGGCGCGAACGTGAGTCGCGTGCGGCGAATCGCCTGAGCACCAAGGCGCGTGTCCTGCTCTGGTCGACCGTTTCGGCGGTAGCGGTTGCGCTTGCGACGTATCTCGAGGTGGATGGCATCACTCTCGTAGATGCGTTGAAGCCGCAGTTTGACTTCGACTGAGGTGATCGCACGAACGCATCTCGGCATAGCAAGGTTGCAGTTTCACTTCGAGTGATCGCGATAGAACGCGCGAGCGCTTCGACAGCGGCAAACGCTGAGCGTGCAAATTGCAGGTCAGATCGCGTGTTGTTAGCGCGTAAACGCAGCACAACTCGATTCGACATTCCAGTCGAGCGATGTTGACAGCGTAAACACCGGGAGCCATCCGAATATTCGGATGGCTCCTCCTCCGGGCGCGTGTTTCGGCACGCAGTCCCACTTACGACTTTTGAGGAAATCAATAGTGAAAGCACCAAAACTGGTTTTGCGACTTTTCAAAGCGATTGTTTTTGTTTTGACGATTCCGAAAAAGCTGGCTCATAAGCTCCAAGAAGCGCTCGATGACTATGCCGAGATGGCCCCGTATCGCATTCGGATGATGTCGATGTCTTTCAGTGGTCGTTCTGCAACCGGGTTGTCTTCGCTCAAGAAGCCTGTTCCCGGCGCGCCTGTATTCTTCGATCCGTTCAAAGACCGAGATGAATTTACGCGGCGTGAAATGATCATCTGGCGTTTGATTGATTTCGATCGAATGATGTTCGGGAAGCACGATCCGATCACAGCACGCCAATGGATCACGCTCGGTGACTTGCATTGGGAGTATCGACATCCAGGCGAGGCACGAATGTTTTACCAGCGCGGACTTAAAATCTTCCGGCTGTCATGCGAACCAACTGACGACAGGCTGATTGCGGCTCAGAAGAAGTTGGCTAATTGCTACGCGGCCATCGGCTCCTATGGCGAGGCTGAGCTGCTCTTCAAGGAGATCGCCATAGCGCTTGACCTGAAGTCAATCGCAAACCAACAAGAGAACGCCACCGCCACTGGTGATCGCTCAGCCAAGCCAAACAAGGTCACAGCCTCTGGATTCGGTCATTCCACCGAGCGGATCATCAATCTACTCGCACTTGCCGAATCACTAAAACGGCAGAACAAGCACGTCGAATCCGCCGTCGTTTTAAACAGAGTGGTCGACCTGTATGAGGCTTCAGGACTGCCATCTGGTGAGGACTGCTTGCGCGTTTACAACGAGCTGTCGTCCACGTACAAGCTTATTGGCGATGAAAAAAACGCTGAGCTTTTCAGTGCGACTGCTCGACAGCTAGATTTCATGCGCATTGTGGAGCAGGCAGTTGGACCGGAAGCGCGCAGTCTGATTTTGGAGCTCGAGTCGCTCGCCGCCCTCTATCGGCAACGCGAAAAGTTCGATGTCGTCGCCGCGCTCAACAAACGAGTTCGAATCTGTCAGCTGGTGGACAGAACTTCCGGACCAAACTATCCAGGCATTGAAGCCGATCTGGAGAGATTGGCAGCCTTGTTCGATGCCCGAGCGGAAGCGGCAGATGCTACCCGAGCCTTCCACCTCCGAGCTCGCAGAAAGCGCATCCTCGACAAGATGTCTAACAAGTTCTCGATTGTAGCGATGGTTTTGGCAGGAAAACTGTCATGGTTGTTTACTGCTATCGAGAGCTGCGAACCGCTGATTGCTACGGCCCTGTGCTTCATGTGACCGAAGACCACACGTTACGCAGGCGCCTGAGATGGCCGCGATGTCGGTTCAACGGTTTACGCGCAAGCGCCTGAGTTACCGCAATGTCGGCTCCTCAGTCTCGATTCCGGCCGAATGAACCGGGCTCACGGCGTATCGTACTGCGCAAATAGATCGCTTCCATAATTCGGATGCCGATCAACAGCAAGCGTTGACAGGTCTCCAACCCTTTGTTGCATCGATAACCCGCTATGCCACATACCCTACTTCGGTTGGCTCGTGGCATAGTCCTCAACTCACCTTTCAATTTAGGAATATATGAACACACTGAATCCGTCCGCAACTGGCTTTGCCGGAATCATCAGGCGTAAGTCCGATTTTTTGCCCAAAGAATTTGTATCTGCCGAATTCGACAACGCCTTCATTCCGCTTGTGGCCAGGTGTTTTAAGACCATGATTGTCAAAGCGCACAGCGCAGGAGATCGTCGATGGTCGGATCTGATCTGCAAACTGGAACGACACGCACTCTTTGATCTGACAGTTCCCAACGAAGTTGTACTGGGACCGATGGAGTTCCACTACAAAGACGCTGCTGGGCAGCCCGTCACAAGAGTGTTTGAGAGAACTGAACCGCTCTCATATGGATTTGAACGTGTGCGTCTCGAAATCGATCGGACCCGCGTTTCTGACGATCGCTACCTGGAAGAGACCTCGTCGATCCTGGCATATCTCTTCGCGTGGAGGCTGTTCGATCGACCGCTGAAAGCTCACCATGTAGCGCTTGTTCGAATTGATGCAGAATCGCTGAGTGATTATCTTCACCTGCATCATCGCGGTGAAGTGTCGCCCGACTCGTTGACGCGTTTCATCATCGCGCGAACGGTAGACGCCCTGCTCAGCGACCTTCCAGCCCTTGCCGCATTCGATCGCGCACTGCAATTGATACCGCGCATTTCGCGCTAAGTACGAGCGATTTCGTCGTACTGGAGAGATAAAAACATCGGGCGCGCATAGTGTATCCGGCGTCCAATAGTCAATTTCGGATGCGGTCTAGACGCACTTGCTCTAGACCGCATTTTCTTTTTGCCGTTCGCGGCAGAACGATGTTCCGATATTTTTGCATTCAAATCGCCTGATTAGATGAGTACCTTCGTCACTACATCACGATCGCAATCCTGGATTGATCACCAACTTGTACGTCTACGTTCTTCCTTCTTCGTTGTTCCTTCTTACTTCTCCGTTTTTCGTTCTTCGCTCTTCGTTTTTTCGCTTTTTGCTTTTTGCTGCAACCTTCCTACATTGCCTAGTAGTTTTGTTTCCTAGACTTAGCGACATGTGTGCCTGAGCACGACAATCGCTAAGTGGTCGTTCGATTTCGAACGGTCATCATTCGCAATCAGCCCCAGATGAGCGGGATAGCAATGCCGACCAGCATGACGATTACCGCAAACAGTTTCGCTCCGATGTTTTTCTCTTGCAAAACCTGTCCGGCAAATAACACCGAGAAGAGCGACCAGAGCCGCTTCGTGCTGGCAGCATAGGCGGCAAGGGTGAATGAGAGTGCGGCAAAACTGAGCAAGGCACCGGCGGCGTGCACGAACGAGAACAGCGCGATGCGGCCGGCGTTGCGGCGCAGAGCGTGCCAGTTCTCAGAACGCAGGTTGCCTGTCACTGCGCAAGCGATCAGGTTGCATATTCCGACGCCGTGAAAAAACACGACGGTGAACAGCATCGCAGACGAGGCAGTAACGGCTTTCTTGTCGAGGCTGAAAGTGATGGCACCCGAAGCCGCGCAGAGAAAAGCGATCGCAACGCCGGGGCGTTTCAGGACTTTAAGAACTGCGATGCCCGAGGTTTTCGCTTCCGACGCAATCAGCAGATAGAGCCCAAGGATGGTTGTGAGCACACCGGCAGCACCAGCCACTCCCGGGACTTCGCCCAGCAAGAAATACGCGGTAACGAGCACCAGTGGCGGTGTCAGCAAACGCGTGGGCGCCAGCAAGGATGCATCCTCGCGTTTCAATGCTTGATACCAGGCGAAGTTGGACACGGCGTTGATCAGCACAACGCCCAGGGCGGCGCTGACGAAGCCCGATCCAATCACAGGAATACCGGTCCAATATAAGAACGGCGCCAGCATCAAACCGGAGAGGAGGAAGCTCACTCCAACCAGAAGCGGCACGGGCAGCTCAGCTTTGAGCATCAGCCGTTTTCCCAGCACGTCATACGCACCAAGAAATGCCGTGGCTGGAATCATTAAAACTAGAAAGATAGCGAGGTCGCTATTCATGTTCAAACTTCCTCGAGCTCAGCTCGGTAAAAGAAACGATCTTGACCCGCGCAATACTGGCGCGTAGTCGGGCTCTACATGGGCGCTAGTGCGCGCGCCTGCTGGTTCAACTATTCGAAACCGAATCAACGGGTCCTGCCGAACCGGCACCGCCAGCGGCATTTACTGGGCTGGCACCCAGTGCAGCTAGAGCGGCGTTTGCCTGGTCAGCTGCGAGTTCGGCGGCCAGGACGCGTTCGTTTGCGCTCAGTAAAAGAGTCTTCATACGATCCACCAATCGCTCCATCAGAGTTCGCGCCTTATATTCCATGGCGAGAACTTCATCGAGACAGGTCTTCGTGCACTTGGATTGGGGTCGATGTTCACGCAGAAATTCATACGCCTTGCGAAGTTCGACCGCGCGGAGACGCTCGTCCTGGGCATCCTGGGCGAGCTTTTGCAGTTCCAACAACGATTCGATGAGCTGATCTGCTGGACTAGCCACGGATGGCTTTTTCATGGTGTTCTCTGTTGAAGGATGCTCTTACTGGAGAGCGGGAAGTTGCGATCTTGGGAGATATCAAAACCGCAAACGCACACCTATCAATGGCTTACAGCCTTCTTGACTACTACAGCAAACCATAGCAGGTGCACAAAAAACACTCGGTTCAGAAAGGCGCGAGCCTTTCCGACCGAGCGAAAACCGGGTGGTTTTTCCAATTAGCTGCCGACGATCTTCGCTTCGATGAAGCAGAGTTCGGCGAGCTTCGCCGCGATAACGCGATGGCGACCGTCTTCGACGTTATAGCCACCGCCGGCACGCGGACGCAAAACAACACGCACCATCTCGCGTCCGTCTTCGAAGTCCCGGCGCATTTCCTCGATCTGACCGTGGTCGCGGTCGAGGAGCTTTTGCCAGGTGTTCTCGGAGATGTAGACCTCGTCGAGGTTGACGCAGACGGTATCAGCGCACGCTTCGTAGTTGTCGTCGAAGCGGTCGCGTTTGTAGGACTTGCCCATGTAGCCTCCGTTAGGAGGGCTCCAGGTGCAAGGGTTGAGGAGAAGTGAGCGCTGCGAGCCGGACGCGAAAGCGACCCGACTAGAGCAGACTTACAGGCAGATATGCGAAAACGGCTAACCAACCGCATCCGCAAACGCTCACCGCCGGGTGTTTACGAAACACCCTGAAATTTGCACCCAGGCCCTACCTTAGGCCTGCAAGTCTGAGACTCGTCATGGTGTCCTCCTTCATGTTGTGCCGACAGCCATGGGCGGGCTGCCGACTGGGCTTGATGGATATTGGTGAAACGACGATTTCCGCCGGGGCTCGGCACGTCCCGAAACGTAACCACCACATGTGGTGGCACGCTTCGTTACGCCACCGAGCCCCGGGCCGACGACGACCGCGCGTTACTCCGCGTCCCCATCCCGCTTCGACTCTTCCTTGCGGCGGCGATTGGCGAGAATGTGGTTGCGGAACGACAGCACGATCAGGAGCAGGAAGAGCGCCACGGCACCGGCGATCGCAACAGGGTTGGCCGTCCAATCGCCGTCCTCGCCCAGCTTCTTCTGAGAAGTGCTGTTCGGGTCGAACGCGTCCGGATTCTTCTGCTTGATCACTTCGATAGCCTTGACGAGCTGCTCGTCCACCTTGATGCCCGGCGTGCGCTCGACCTCGACCTGCGGGGGGATGCCCTTGTTCGACAGGTTGTAGCCGGACGGCGTCAGGTAGTCCAGGGTGGTGATGAACAGAACGCCGCCCGGAGGGATGCGTCCCATGTTGTAGCCCACGCCCTTGCCGTACGTCGTGGTACCGACCACGGTGGCACGTCCAGAGTCCTTGAGGGCTCCGGTCACGATCTCAGACGAGCTCGCCGAGCTGCCGTTCACGAGGACGACCATGGGGACCTTGTAGAAGTCCTTGATCATCGTGATGGCTTCTTGCGGGGCGCCGGCGAAATCGTGCTTCTGGGGCGGGAAGAGTTCGAAGGTCTCGTGGCTGATCATGCGACCTTCACCACGGGTGGTGCTGGTGAAGATCGGACCCTTCTCGATGAAGATCTGGGCGACCTGCTGAGCCAGCGTGACGAGACCACCGGAGTTACCGCGCAGGTCCAGAATCAGACCATTGAGGTTGCCCTTCGACTCTGCGTACAGACCCATGAGAGCCTGCACGAATGGCTGGAAGCTTTCGTTGTCGAAAGCCGGGAACCGGATGTAGGCGATGTTGCCCGGCATCAGGTTGGCGACCACTTCGCCGGGCGCAGCCGGGGTGACCGTCAGCGTCTCCTTGTATTCCTTGCCGTCGCGCACGTACACGACTTCGATCTTGGAGCCGTCCTTGCCCGAGAGCAGCGCCTCAGCCTCCTCCTGGCTCAGCCCTTTGAGAGCCTTGCCCTGAGCCGACTTGAGTTCGTCGCCCTTGTGCATGCCCGAGTTGTAGCTCGGCGTGCCCCAGGTCGTGTAGTCGATCTTGTACGAGCCGTCCGGGTTCTGGACGATCCACAGACCGAGGTCCGAGATGCCGTTCTCCGAATTGGACTGGGCGCGCTTGATCTCGGAAGTGGAGATGTACTTGGTCCACGGGTCGTGGAGGCTCTTCAGCATCTCCTTGACGGCCGCTTCCAGCTCATCCGGGGTGGTGAGCTTGCCCTTGTACTTGTCCTGCCACTTGTACCAGTCCGCCAGACGAGCCGGGTCGTGGTACTGCGCGGCGACCTGCTGCCAGACCTGGACGTAGACGCGCTCCAGCATCGCCGGCGTCGGAGCCGTCGGAGCCGCGGTCTGGCGACCGAAGAGCTGCTGGATCTGACGCGGGTCCGTGATGATCTGAAGCGGGGTGGGCTCGGCGGGGGCCGCCGGCTTGGTTTCCGTGGGCACCACCGACTTGCCGGGTTGCGCCGGGGTCGGGGCGACAGTTGCAGGCGCCTTGGCAGGAGCGGCCGGAGCCGTGATGCCGTTCGGGGCGATCTGCGGAACAGGGGCGGCTTTCGGCGTCCCCTGAGAATTCGACGGCGCGACATCCGACCCCAGGAAGGGGTGGGCTGGCGACGCTTCCGTCGGGATGGTTTGGGCCAAACCCGAGACGGAAAGCGTCATCAGCAAAATCGCGGTGCTGATGAAGTTCTTTACCGACATGGTATTGTCCTCTAGTTAGAGTTAAACGAGGACGGCACCACAGGTGGTACCGCCCTCGCGTTTACAAACATCGAAGCCTTACTTCTTGGGTGCGGGAGTCGCGCCCTTGTCGTCCGTCTTCGGGGTGGCCTGGGGGCCGGCCTTGGGGTCGACCTTGGCCTTGTCGTCGGCAGCGGCCTTCTTGGCCTCTTCCAACTCCTTGGCGAAGGTGTCTTCGTTGGCCTTCTTGGTGTCGGCGCTCTTCTTGGCCTTGGCGTCGACAATCGTCACCTGCTCCTGAAGCGCCTTCTTGGCCGCCTCGAGCTGCAGGTCCTTGGTCGGGTCGACGATCACCTCATCGGGGTTGGTCACCTCGATTTCGGGGATGATGCCGATCCAGTCCATCGCCACACCACCGGGCAGGAACTCGAAGGTGGTGAGGTGCTGGTTGCGGTCGAACGGCAGCTGGATGAGCTGCTGCCCGACACCCTTGCCGTGCGTGGTCTTGCCGACGATGATGGCGCGATGATTGGCCTGCAGCAGCCCCGAGAGAATCTCGGAAGCCGACGCCGAACCTTCATCGACCAGCACGACGATGGGCATCGTCTCGGGAACGATCAGTTCCTCGCGCTCGCCCGTGCCCAAGCCGATCTTGCCGGGCTGCAGGGTGGACTTGATGAAGGTGACGGCCAGTTCCGGCTGAAGCACGGTCTTGGTCTCGACCATCGCGTCGCCGCGACGTTCCTTCATGGTCAGGAAGGTACCTTCCTTGAGGATCATCTGACCGACAGTCTCGACAGCGTCGAGACGGCCGCCCGGGTTACCACGCAGGTCGATGATCAGACCCTTGCCCTTGGCCGCCTTGGTGAGAGCCTCCGCCATCTCCTTCTCGACGAACTGGCTGGACCAGTCGTTGAGCTTGATGTAGCTGAGACCGTTGCCGAGGTCCTTGAACTTGGTCACCTTGGAGATGACCTTGGCGCGGGTGATGTCGTAGGTGGTTTCCACACCGGCGCGGGAAACCGTGATCTTGACCACGGTCGCATCCTTGCCGCGGATGGTCTTCACGACGTCGTCGAGCGACTTGCCGTTGACCGACACGCCGTCGACCTTCGTGATCAAGTCACCGGATTTGATACCAGCCTTCTCGGCAGGTCCACCTTCCATCGGCTCGTCGACGACGATCGGATTGGTGTCCGAAATCAGCTTGACGTCTTCGAAGATCTTCTTCAGGACGGCCGGATCGGCTTTCTCGCCGAGCTTGCGCGCCTTCAGAATCGCTTCGGCCTGCCCCTTGACCTTGAGCGAAGCGCCGATGCCGACGAGCGTCGCATCGAACTGCTGCTTCTCGGCCGCGTTTCGAGCCGGCGGGTTGTAGTAGTCGAAGCGCTGGCCGAGGCTGCGGATCATCTCGAGAACAGCCTTGTCGGTGCTCTCTTCGGTGGCGAAGGCGGTATCGCCGGGGACGTTGTGCTTGTTCTCCCACTCGGCGGCCCACTTGGCGCGCACGGCAGGATCCGACAGCGTGATGTGGCGGTCGCGCAGGTTCTGGAACACCGTCTTGTAGAGCAGTGCGCCGTCGAACTTGGCGGGAACGGGGGCCGGCGCAGGCGCCTTGGCGGCCTGGGCGACGATGGTAGACTGCGAGCGGACAACGTCCGTCGACTTGGAATCGTTAGCGTGAACGAACGTGGACGACAGCAACAGCGCCGCCGAAATCACCAGTCCGAACACGCGAGAGACAGTTCGCGTTTTCATGGTAAGTGCTCCTATCCAGTTAAGAATTGGCTTTCTAGTTGAGCTAGAGCGGTATCGAGGACGAGCGACTGCCCCCCACGTGAGGAGTCACGGAATGAGGGTCACCGCACCAGATGCGGTGACACAACATTCCGTGACCCCTCTCACAGGAGACCGGTTCATAATCAGAATGAGGCGTGCTCTAACGCCCGACTCGCGACACGCGAGTCGTCTGAACCACATGGACTTTGGTACTTCCCAACAGCACAGGCCTGCTTTTTGCGTAGCTCCCAAAGCCAACGGCCGGCGCCGGACTGATTGCTCAGGATCCGGCACCGGCGACGGTGGCAATGCTTGGGGCAGGCGATAGGCGCTGTTGTTCTTTACCGCTGCTCCCACGGCCGCGGCACGAGCTGCTCGATTTCCTTGAGCAGTTCGCGGTTTTCCTCGTCTTCGAGCGTCTCACCATGGTAGATGACTCGCTCGCACTTGGTCAGCGCGCTCTCGATCATGGGCAGCTCGGGGTCGCCTTCCAGACGATCGCGCACCTCGAGGAAGGTGGCGGGTTCGATCGGAACGCCCTTGGCTGCGCCGAGGTAGCGGCGGAAAGCAGAGGCGATCTGCTTGTAGTGGTCCGGCTTGAAGCCGTTGGCACGCGCGTCGGCGAAGATCTTGTCGAGGATCTTCCAGGCTGCAGCCTTGGGAGGCATGACCTTGCGCGGGCGGACACGGTTGATCCACTTGACCAATTCCATGCCGGGGAAGAGCCCGAGCAGGAAGAAGCCGACGATGAGGACCGGCATGAGAGCCCACGAGGAGCCAGCCGGCTTCGCTTCGAGGTCGCCCTCGAGCAGTGCCTCGCCGTTGTCGGCGGTCCAGGAACGGGAGACCACGAAGTCGGGCGTGGTCAGACGCTTGAAGTTGGGCGTCTTGCCGTCGGCGGCCAGGTCGGTTGCATACCGCAAGTCGAGCTGGAACACGACATTGTCCTTCGGCACCCAGGTGACGACGGTGAGGTCGAGCCGGTACAGCACCTTGCCGCCCTGCAGCTTCTGGCTGCGAACCAGAGCAGGAGCGGCGAGCTCGAAGTCGGAGCCCTCGAAGCCGAGGACTTCCTGCTTGAGCGAGGTGAAGTCGATCTTGACGTTCTCGTCGGCGGCAATCAGCACGACGACCGGGATACGGTCACCGATGCGATAGCCGAAGTGACGCGAGTTGCCCAGCCGGATCTCGATCTTGCCGTCTTCGCAGACTTTGCGGACCGGGTTCTGGGGCTTGGGCGGCTCGGGCGGCTGAGCGTTGGTACCGCCGCCGTCCTCGGGATACTCGTAGGGATAGCCGCCATACGATGGCGACGGGGAACCGGCTGCAACAGGCACACCGCATGCGGTGGCAGCCGAATTGCTCTGGGCATCGCCGGGCGCCGCTTGCGCGGGAGCCTGGGCGAAAGCGGTCGCGCCGGCGCAGAGCGCGAGCGCGAGAGCCAGAGCCTTAAGTCCGAACTTGTTTTTGTTCATGATAAAGGGCTCCTTCTATCGGCGGTGTCCAGCGAACAACCGCATGAGTTTGGGATATGCAGCAACGCCCTCTTCCGTGCTCACCACCGTCCAGTCGACATGCGCCTGGCGGAAGAACTCGAAAAGGGCGGTCTGGTGCTTCTGCCAGTTCTCAGCGAACTTGGCCCGGTTCTTCTTGTGGAGGAAGATGGAACGCTTCTCTCCGGTCTTCAGGTCCTGGAACGTGTAGAACCCGAAGCCGTTGGGCAGCTCGCGTTCGCGCAGGTCCTGGACGCAGATGCAGACCACGTCGTGACGAACGGCCGTCTTCTTGAGCATCACCTTTTCCTCTTCCGTGAGG
The DNA here is from genome assembly GCA_044225915.1 of Obscuribacteraceae bacterium (SeqCode). GTDB lineage: Bacteria > Cyanobacteriota > Vampirovibrionia > Obscuribacterales > Obscuribacteraceae > JADYXR01. The sequence continues at coordinate 130,603 of JBGAHZ010000020.1, read as the reverse complement.
TTGAGGAAGTCGGAGATGATGAAGACCAGCGACCGGCTGTGTTGGCCAATCGCCTTGAGCGCTTTCATCAGGCCGGTTTTGCCATCGGCGGTGGTGGCACCGCCGCGCTGGCGAGCGCGCTCAATCGCCGAGGCTTCGACGATGGATGCGAGCGCGGGGAAGAGCATGGTCTTGGCGCCGGCGGCGGGAATGTACCGCTCGACAGCATGCTCCGAGTAGGTGACGAGGCCGACACGGTCGCCGGTCTCCTCGGCCGATTTGATGATCGACCCGGTCAGTTCGCCGGCGAGGTAACGCTTGGTGGTCCGGAAGGTTCCGAACTCCATCGTCACGCCGGTGTCGACCAGAGCGAAGAACTTGACGTCGCGGGGTTCCCGGTAGTGCACCGTGCAAACGACCTGGCCACCGGTCTGTGCCGTGGCATGCCAGTCGATCGAACGGGGGTCATCACCGGGCTCGTACACGCCGCGCGAAATAAGGTCGTATCCGCTGAACCCGCGCTTGCGACCCTTGCGACCAGCCGCGGACGGCATGGCAGAGTTGCTGCGCCAGGTGAGCGGAATCGGATGAGAAACGACCCACTTTACGAGTTCGTGGACCGTTTCCCGAGTATTTGTTTTCATCGTTAGAGTACTCCGGTAGCGGTTTCGAAAAATGCAGTTCAACCAGCCAGAGACACGAGTCCCGGAGGGAGCCGTTCAATTAAGAACGGCTGCCCTCCTTGACTGGCTGAAATAAGAAGTACGTCTTCCGACTTAGGCCTTGTTGGCCGAACGCCCGATCACCGGCACGCAGTTCTCGACTGCGGTGATGAACTCGTCGGCCTGGAAGCCGTCGAACACCGCTTCCTGGGTGAGGATGAGGCGGTGGCGGGTGGCGTCGCGATAGACCTTCTTCACGTCGTCGGGCTCGATGGCGTCACGGCCGGAGAGCCAGGCGTTGCAGGCGGCGCCCTTCTGCACCCAGATGCAGAGACGGGGCGAGGCACCATAGGCGATGCGCTCTTCGAACGTCTTGCCGTCCTTGTCGACGATCTTCTTGAAGGAAGGGTCGGTCGGACGGGTGGCGCGCATCAGGTCGACGATGTACTCCTGGACGGAGTCCGAGGCGTTCTCGACGATCTGCTGCACTTCGGTGCGGATCGCCTTGATTTCGGCGATGGTCAGCACCTGCTGGACCTTGTCGGTGGCGCCGCGGCCGTGCACCTGAGTGTTCTTCAGGATGTTGACCTCGTCCTGACGGCTGACGTAGCCCATCAGGAGCTTGAACATGAAGCGGTCGAGCTGCGCTTCCGGAAGGGCGAAGGTGCCTTCCTGTTCGACCGGGTTGATGGTGGCGAGCACCATGAACGGGTCCATGAGCTGCTGGCGCGGCACGTTCGGGATGTCGACGTAGCGCTCCTGCATGCCCTGCAGCTGCGCCGACTGGGTCAGCGCGATGCCGCGGTTGAGCTCGTCAGCGAGCAGGAAGTTGCAGCCCAGGATCGGGCCGGGGACGAACTCGTACAGGCCCTGCACCGGGTTGAAGACGCGGGTGCCGAGCACGTCAGTCGGCTTCAGGTCGGGTTGAACTGGATGCGGCCGGATTCGGCGCCGGCGATGGCGTCTTCTGCAGGGTGTTGATCATGAGGGTCTTCGCGAGACCCGGCATGGACTCCAGCAGGACGTGGCCGTCGGACATCAGCGCCAGGATGAGCGAGCGCTTGATCCTTGTAACCGATGATCACCTTGCCCATTTCCTGGTACAAAGCGTCAACCTTGATAGCGAGCGGATGTTTGGTCTTGTCAGACATGGGATTTGCTCCGGTAAAGTTGTTTGAATGGAAGTCGCCAAGCCCGGGCAACGAGCGGGATTGCTCGTTGCCTCAAAGCCTGGACACATGGACGCAAAAGCGTTTACCGCACCAGGTCTTGCCTGGGCAGGGCGCCTCGGATAAACAAGCCGGTAAGGAGGATGATCGCCAGACCGAGTGGCCATTGGTAGATCGGGTCTTCCTTGGTTTCGGCTTTACTCCCACCGAGGCTTGCAGCCCAGCTGATCTTGAGCTGGCCACCATTGCCGGGGTCGAGCGGGAGATACTCGGCGCCGGACATGGCGACGAGCTTGGAGAGGTTGGCTTCCTCGCGGCCGGAGAGAGACACTTTGTCCTCCTCCTTGAAGTAGCCGGTGAGCTGACCTTCCTTGTTGTACTCAGGGATGGGCTGCGGCGAAATCGAGCCGACGCCCACGATGATGAAGCGGATGCCTTTCTCGCGGATCTTCTGAACCGCGTCTGCCAGCACCTTCTCATCGCCTGTGAAACCACCGTCCGAGAACAGTACGATGACCTGTTCGCGGCCGGCGACCTTGTCGCGGTCGAGCATGGCGAGCGCCATGGTCAGACCTTCGGCATAGTCAGAACCACCGCCCGGGGCGTTGCCGACCCGGATCCAGTTGTCCATGACCCACTTCGACGAAGTCCAGTCGTCGGTCAACGGAATCTGTTCGAAGCCGTTGCCCGAGTAGGTGACCACGCCGAGCTGGTTGCCGATGATGGCAGGCATGACCTGCGTCTGCAGGATGAGCTTGACGTAGTCGAGACGGTTGCCGTACGGTCCCGGCACCAGGTCAGGGGCGTAGCCGTTCTTGGGAGGCATGAACGGGCGGTATTCCTCCGCCGACATGCTCTTCGAAACGTCCACGACACCGACAACCTGGAGCGTCCCTGCCTTCACGTTGGTGGGCAGAGACTTGGAGATGGGACCGGCAGCGGCACCGACAATAAGCGTGACGGCGACCACCCAGAGGGCAGCAACGCCGATTTCGCCCGCCAGCCTGAGCGGCTTGGTGTAGCGCGAGACGAGTTTTTCCTCGCCGAAAAGCGCGCGACCAGACCGGCGGCGTTGGAAGCCCAGATACCAGAGTCCGAGGACTGCCGGCACAAGAACAATCAACGCCATCAGGAAATGCGGGCGCAGGAATGTGATATCCATAGTTGCGCCTCCTTCTTAAAGGGTGTTGGGTTTGCCTTTGCCGGGGGTGTCTCCGGGCTCCTGGCCAGGAGCCTGCTTCTTGCCCTGACCGGGTTGGGGCTTGCCTTTGCCCTTACCCTTGCCCTGGCCTTCAGCCTGCTGCTTGTTGTTCTTGAAGAGCAGCTCCAGGTCGTACTTGGTCTGGAGAGCCTCTTCGGTGAGCCGGACGACGTCTTCCTTCGATGCCTGGTTGAAGCCGGGCAGGTTGGCGTAGTCGTTGCCGGGGTTGAGCCGGAGCGATTCCTTGAACGCTTCCACGGCAGGCTCAGCCTGACGCAGACGCAGGAGCGCTTTGGCTTTGTGGAACTGGGCGAGAGCCGCCTGTTCGCGCGACGGGGCCGGGTACAGGAGGCGGTCGAGCCAGGTCGAGGACCGGCTGCGCATCTTGTACACCGCGACCGACTTGTCCAGGAGGTCGATTGCCATCTTCATATCATCCGCTTCCTGAGCGGTCTGATACTTGGCGATGCCGGCGTTGTAGTACGCCGTTTGCACATCCTGCCAAGTCAGAAGACGGTAACCAGACCCCAGGACGACAAGGCCGATGACGAACGACGCCATCAGCCACAATCGTGATTTGCTGAAAAGTTTCATTTCAGTGTTTCCTCGGGTTGGCGGTTAAGCGTCCTCGCGGACAAGAGCCGCGGCGACGATGAATAGAAGCAAGGCGAGCACCGCGGCCATCAGCGGGAACTGATAGATGTCGCGGTACGACACGGTTTTCTCGATTTCCACGCGGGACTTCTCGAGCTGGTTGATCTTGGCGAAGCCGTTCTTCATATCGGTGCCGTTGGCAACGACAATCACCTCGCCACCAGTGGCTTCGGTGATCTTGCGAAGATCGTTGGCGGCGGTCGGATTGGACCAGCCGATGGCGAGGGTGTAGATCTTGATCTTGTCCCTCTCGAGCTGCGGCAGAAGCACTTGCATGCGCTCCTCCGAGATCGAGTCTTCGCCGTCCGTGACCATGATCAGCACCTTGGAGGATGCCTGACCGATTTCACGGAAGTGGTCGATGGACGCCTGAATCGGTCCGGTTTCGCCGGAGAAGTCGGTGCCACCGCCGTTGTACTTGCCGGTGCGACCGACGTTCTTGAGCTCGATGATGCGGAGATCCTTCGAGAGCGGCCAACTGTAATAGACGCTCGTGTCGAACATGAACAGTCCGACCCGGTCGCCTTCCCGTTCTTTGACGAACAGGCTGATGGCTTTCTCGGCGAGCTCGATACGCTTGACGGTCGTGACCGGCTTGCCTTCGGCATCCTTGACCTCACCGGCTACAGCGAGCTGGTCGGGGTCGGAGATGGCGCCTTGCATGGAGCCGGAGATGTCGACGGCGATGATGAAGTCACGAGTGACGATCACCTCCTTTTCACCGACATCGGGCAACTGCGGTCGCGACATGGCGAGCGCAGCGAGCACGAAGAAGGCGATCAGAAGGGCTTGCGGGACACGTCCCACGAAGGGAACGGAGCGCACGTTGGAGTGCATTCCGACTTGCGTGTGACCCAGAGCTTTCCGGCGCCGGAAGGCCAGCCACAGGGCAGGCACGACCAATAGCGCCAGCAGCATAAACTGCGGGTATGCGAATGTGATGGGCATGTTAGCGCTCCAGTTTTGTTAGGAAAAGCGTTACCCAAAATCAGCTCCAAGTGCGGATGGTCTGCACGAGTGCTGTAGGTGCTTTGAAGAATCGTGACCTGAGTTCGTCTGGACTTCGTCGATTGAGTCGTAAGTCCAGAGGAACAAAGTCGGTTTCAGCTCCATGCACGCGCACAGAACTGCTGTTACAAGGCGCCCGACGCAAAGAGATGTTCGTCTTGTGCGGGACCAGGAGTCGGTTACTTCGGCAAGAGTCTCACTGTCAGCAACGCATTTTGCAGGTTTGTATCGCGATGGCTAGCGTAAGCAAGAATGATCAACGTTAACGAGACCACTAAACTCACGTGCACATGCGGAACCTAACTCTCGGGGGAGAGTAGTTGCTAATCAGTCAATCTGCGAGTTCTTTTGCGGGGAGGGGGTTAGGTGAAGCAGTAACCTTAAGGAAAAATGAATGGATGAACTGAATGTACTAAATGGGACATCTGGTAGCAAACATAAGATCACTAATCAGTACTTTGGCGAACTCGCGCATACTTGAAACCCAAGCCCCATTTGCGCTTCCTGATAACTTCCCACTACTTTGCCGTAAACCCACACAAGACCGGTGAAACCGCCACCTGTTGGCATCCTCCCGACTTTAGATATTATGTATAGCTGTGATTAAGCACCCTCTTGGTAACATCACAGCGGGCGGCTTCAGGTCGGTTATCAAGAAGTGTTGATATTTAGCGCAGCTAGTCAAACAGACCAATTTGGATATTAGCGAACTTAGCGCGACCGATCTTCATGTTTCGTTAAGCATTCCAAGAGGAACTGTTACAGGTCCGTAATGACTCCACCGATGGTGCCATATCTGGTGGCACTCCGGGATCACGAAAATTGCAATAGCCCACGACCACTTTTCATCCACGCACAGTTCAACAGCCATCGCACAACTAGCATAAAATTTCGGAATGTAAAACACACTAAGAAGTGTTAAATCAGGCGTAACTCGCCCCCAAAATCCGCGCGAATCAACAACAACAACAACAACAACAACAACAACAACACAACCATCAACAACATCATCAGCAACAAGGGCAACAAGGGCACAAGAGCAAGAAGAGCAAGAAGAGCCAGCAGCAAGAGCTAGCAGAGCCAGAGCAGCAATAAGAGCAACAGCCAACAAGACCGCAAAAAAAACAAAAGTACCAACAACAGCACCAAAAACAACAGCACCAAAACAACAGCACCAAAACAACAGCACCAAAACAAGAGCAATAACCACAGAAGCATTGCCCACAACAGCAGATCCATGCCAAAACGGCACATTACCGTGTGATTTCGCCACCAACTACCAATCCAATTTCAATGGGAGGCGGACTTTCGATAAGCGCTCGAGTAGCACGAAGTAAGCGCCGCCATACAGTGCTCTCGTCCTCCTGGCTAGTCGAAATCGTGGAAGCAGGGAGAAGTTCCCTTCATTAGAGATAAAGACGGACTACCGTCCGAATTCAACTTCCACGAACCATCGACTTGCTTCCACTAACCATCGACTTGCCCCCACTCCTCATCGGCTGGCCCGCACTCCTCTTCATCGACTTGGCACCACTCTTCCTCGCCCTCTTGAATGTCTTCGTTGAGTCCAATGTAGGTCGCAGTCGCGCTTCCAACCCGAGCGGTAACAGTCGCGCCTGCAGCATGAGCCAATCTACCCCTTGCAGCTTCGGCCTCTGCACGCGTACGAAACCTTCGGCTGACTGGTATTTCAACAACCTCTACGAGGTCGGCGATCGTGCTTAGCGGCAATCGTAAGTAATTCTTTTCATACTTCGACATCAATTGAGGGCTGATGCTGAGCTTCTTTGCAAAGTCTGTGAGGGACCAGCCCAACCTATGCCGAGCCTGCAAAAGAAATCTGGGAATGTCGCGGAGTGCCGAGCTGGCTACGGGAGTCGTTTCCGCGCGATCCAGCTCGTCAAACTCTTTGATTTCGCACTCTAGTAACTCAATTTCTTTCCTCACCGCGACCAACGGCTCGTCGTATTTGAGGCCGATGTTTTCAAAAAGACTCGTGGTTCTTTTTTCGAACAGTTTCAGCCCAACCAATCTGCGTGCGGCTTTCATGCGCTCGTTTTCCGTGTGAATCATGGCTCCTCCACCAGATTAAAATCAGGACCCGACCTGACGTGCTCGAATTTTTCCCTTAGGTCATTTCAACAGACTGTTTAAAATCGAAAACTAAGGTACCAAAAACTGAACCTTCTGCAGATTGAGATATAGAAGCCTTCTACAAGATCTCGTTCATTCATCAAATAAACGGATACCTTTCAACAAATCGTTGAAATCGCCAAGGCGAGCTGCAAAGCCAACAAATTCGTTGTGGCTATACTGTTTAAACGATCTGTTGAAATACAATCAAGAGACTCACGGTGAAGACTTTGATTCCAAGCGAGTTCTAGCGAGCTTACGAATTCTCTTGGATTCAACAAATCGTTGAAGCAACCTAGGAGGTGTCGGCGACTAGTAAGAGGCTCAGGATCGAATGAGACCAACCGAGATCGCATCGCCTCCACCTAGCTCAACTGACTGGCAATTTCGTTGCTCGCTGCTTCGTTGCCTCGTTGCTCGCTGCTTCGATGCTCGCTGCTTCGTTGCCTCGGTGCTCGGTGCTCGGTGCTCGATGCTCGGTGCTCGGTGCTCGGTGCTCGGTGCTCGGTGCTCGGTGCTCACGTTTGTGACACTCGATAGTAGAGAAATTGATAAAAGAGAATCCCGAGAAACACACTTTTGAGGTGCGCTCCCGGGAAACTCGAAGGGGCTGCTGCCGCGCGTCGATCAACGATGCGCAGCAACAGGATACTTATTATTTACGTGGGCCGTGCCCCTATTACTTGACGGTTATCGTGATCTTCCAGGTGGTGCCCGTCTTCTTGTCCTTCTGCAGTGTCGAGCCACCCCAACCGCTGTAGTCGTAGCGCATCTGCCACTCGTCGAGAACGAGAGTGGTGGTGCCCGACGCCTTGGCCTTGAACTTGATGGTTCGCGTGCCCTGGTTGTAGTTGCTCTGACTCTGGAGGAAGTCACAGCGCTGCGATTCGGACACGAGGGAGGTGTCGTGCTGGTAGCCAGCATACCACTCCTTCATGCGCGTCTCGTCCAGAGTGATCTGGAGTTCGTCGCCGACGTTCAGCTTGACGGTCGTGCCATCATCCTTGGTGGCTTTGGTGATCACCCATCCCGAGGCTGCCGTCGGAGGACATGAGCGCTTGGTGCCCATGTTGGTCCGGCAGATCTCGCATTCGTCGTGCTTGATGGAGCACGCCGAACAGAGCTTGTTGTAATAGTTGGGCGTGGCGGCAGAGCAGCTCTCGCAAGAGCCTGCAGTGCTTTGCCACGTGTAGCGTGTACAGTTTGGACAGAGCATTGCCGTTTACCTCTTTCGGTGTTGAGGCTGTCATGTGTTCTGGTCAAAAAAAGGAAAACGGGAGCAGACCATTGAGTCCAGATGCTGAACTCGCAAGCCTGCCCCCGTTGAATTCCCTCTGCCTACTGAGTTTCGGCAACCAGGCTTCTGACGGCCTTTATTCTGCGATTGCGCTTAGCGCTCGTCGAGGCGGCGGCAGCAGCTGCACCACCGGCGTTCGATCTTCTCGGGCGGCACGATCTTGTGGAAGTTCGCGGCCACCATGCCGTTGTGCTGCTCGGGCGGGTTCATCTGGAAGGCGAGCTCGTCCGTGTCATACGGAGGAGGCACGATTCCGGGGATGGGAGCCTGCTCGGTGAACCGCACCGCAACCAGCAACAGGCCGGTGACGTGCGCGGGCTGCGAGAGCTCCTTCAGGGCTTCGTCACCACCGACGACACCGTCGCGGACGACCTGAGCGAGAAGCTCGGGGTCGACATCTTCGGCGAAGCCTTCGGTCGGGATCGGAGCGGGGGCCGTTTCGGCACCACTGGCAGTGGCGGCCGAGGCGGGCTGGAACGTGAACGGACGCCCGTCCTTGCCCATGGCCAGCTCGGACATGCCGGCGGGCACCTGGACGAAGGTGAGCTGTTTCGAGTCCAGCGTGACGGTGACATCGCTCGGGTGTGGCGTAACCACGCGGACCTTGAAGGGACCGTGCGGCATCTTCACCAGGGTGAGACCACCCTCGAGCAACATGTTCAGCGGAATGCGATTGGGCGTGTTGGCGTTCAACACGTCAATCATGATGCCGTTTTTCGATTGCATCGTTCTTGACTCCTTAAATAGTTGATCTGCTTGTGATTAGACGAGAGAAGGGAGAGCTCTTGCGAGCTCCCCCTCCAACACGCGCGTCTTAGGCTTGCGCCAGATAACGCTCGCGTACCTCGCCGTCTTCGTCGCAGAGATACTCGTAGGGGCGCGGAGAGCCGATGGGACGGTTCCATCGATCCATCTCCTGCTCCATGGTGATGAGACGCACAGGGCGTCCCCACAAACGACGCGCGTAACGCACCGTGTCCTTGCACTCGGACTGCTTCAGGAAGCCGAAGGTCGGATCGAACACGTGACGCAGGGTCAGCGTGCCGGTCAGGTCCTGCGAGAGCGGACCACCGTCGATCACCTCGATATCCGGGATCGAGTGACGCCCCGTGCGGAGAATCATCATCGAGCGGAACTTGGCCTTGTCCTGGTCGTACGCAGCGACGAGCTGCAGCACGGTGCCCATCGCCTGCAGCGTCTGAGCCGGGACCGGGAATGCCGGCCAGCCCTGCTGCTGCATCTGCTCGGACTGCTGCGCGTAGTTCATCCAGGTTTCGATGATCTCGTTGAACACCTCGAGCGAGGCATTCGAGAGCTTCTCGTCCATCGGATGGAACGACACGGCGGGGTTGAAGCCGCTGGAACGGAGCTGACGGCTGATGATGCCGCAGACCCGCTTCATCCAGTCCAGAGCCTTGCCGTTGATGTGCTGCACATGCTCTTCGTTGAGGAACTCGCGGAAGAACGACTTGTCCTCGTGGTGCTCACGCACCTGGAACATCTTGTCGCGGTTGCGCTTGATGGTCTTGACCTTGTGGGTTTCCCCGGTCCAGACCATGACCTTGCCGTCGGCAGTGCGGTACTGGAAGTCCGACTCCTCGGCGTTGTCCTCGGCAGTCGCTTCGCGCGTGGTGTACGACGGAGCGTCCACCTCGATCTCGCCTTCGTCGTAACCGTACTTGCGATCGATGTACTCGAAGACCGAGAGACCGAGCGCGTACGGGTCGAAGTACCAGGCGGTGGCCTGGCGGTCGTGCATCGACCAGTACTGAGGCATCTCCATCAGCCAGTTCATCGGCATGCCGAGTTCCGGCTGGAGAAGGAGATTCTTCTCCCAGTACGACGCCCAACCTTCGTTCATGAACTTGGTGCGCGCCTGCGGGTGCAGGTACAGCGCCTGGTCGCGAACGATGGCGACCAGACCGCGCTCTTCATCGCCCAGGCGCGGGTTGTTGCGCTCGTCGATCATGAACGAGAGCACGTCGGACACCGGATTGATCGGGTCGCGCTTGAGGCGCGCCGCGATTTCATCCATACGCGACTGGATGTCCTTGGTTTCGAACTCGCTGGACTCAGCCTGCCGCAGCCGCTGACGCAGCTCGACGAGCTGATGCTCGAGTTCCTTGCGCACCATCTTGTCGGGCACGCGATCCTTGATGGCAGGCACCCAGCCGACGTGGTCGTCGAGCGCATGGGCAGCGTCCAGAATCCACTCCACCTTCTCGACACCGTAGGCCGGGTCGCGGGTGAGCCGCTTCACGAATTCGCCGTTCTGGGCGAGGCGCTCGATGATCGAGTCGGCGCCGGAATCCGAGAAAGTCTTGTTGTTCGCGAAGAAGTCGACGTGACCCCATTTCGCGTGCGCCATCACCAGGAGCTGCATGGGCAGCCGGTTCGTGGCGCCGAGGTAACAGAAACTCGGCGAAGAGTTGATCACAGCTTCGAAGATGTGGAAGTTTCCACCGTCCTTCATCTGCTGCTCGTACTTCTTGCCGAAGCTCCAGTGACGATAGTGCGCGGGCAACATCACGTAGGGGATGAGCCGCACCATCTGGTCGTCACCGACGAGCTCGTAACGAGTGGGATAGGGCGCGAGCCCCATGCGAACGCCCGCCGAAGTCAGGCGTTCGTCCCACATCCGAATATGCTTAATGAGCTTTTCGTACATGAGTAGGGTCTCCTTTTAGGATTTCTTCTTGTCCTTGTCCAGGATCTGCTTGAACGCATCCGGCACCTGCTTCAGGTTGTCCACCCGAGCCATGCCGACGTGCTTCTTCACGTCCTCCGGCAAGTACTGAAGGGCCTGCCCACCGGCCTGCCACGAGTTTCCACCCCAACCCCAGCCGCCACCCACTTCGAGGTAGCCCAGGTAGTTGAAGTTGGTCTTGATCAGCTTGGTGTACCAGTCACGAATGACCTGGTCGCCGTCGAAGAGCACACCGTCGGTGGCCTGGAACATGTAACGGTTCCAAGTTGCCGCCGGGAACTCCGCCTGGGCGATGTCGAACACCATCTGATACGCCGGCAGGGCAACGGTGCCACCACCAGCTTCAATCTGGAACCACTTCGACTCGTCTTCGATGCGGAACGCGTGAGCGTCGTGCGCGATCATGACGACCTTGACGTCCTTGTACTTGTTGCGCAAGAACATCAGGTTGAGTACGAAGAAGGCCTTGGCGATCATGAGCGGTTCGCCGCCCATGGAGCCGGAACGGTCGAGGATGAAGAAGATGACCGCCTTCGACTCGTCATCGAGGGTTTCCTCGACGCGGTTATAACGGAAGTCCTTCTTGTGGAAGGGAACGTCCGTGGTCGACGGAATCTTCTTTTTCTTCTCGTCAGCCATCAGCGCCGCGAACTTCGGATCGTCCGGGTTCGCATTGCGCAGACCGATGGAACGCCGCACGCGAGCGCGCGCCGTGTCACCCTTGCGAAGCCGAGGCTTCGGACCGGTGGGCTGAACACCCCGGTACTTGTGCGCTTTGACCTTGGTCGTCGCCAACTGCTTCTTCAGCAGATCGGGCAACTCCATGTCCTCGAAGAGCATCTGGAGAAGCTCATCGAGATCGATTTCGACGAAGATTTCGTCTGCGGGATCGGAACCGGCGTCTTTGCCGTTCCCTCCACCGCCACCGCCTTGCGGGTCGCGACCATAGCGCCAGCGGGGCTCATAGCCACCGGAGACGGGAACCTTGATCTTGCCCTTGTCCCCGAAGATGGGGTTGCCGCCGATCAGCTCGGGCAGCTTGGGTTTGATCTGATCCTTGATGCGATCCTTGTGACGCTTCCGGTCTTCTTCGGTACGGTCACCACCATTCGGGTCGGGCGGGCTGACAATAGCATCGGCGATAACAGACCGGGCAGTCAGCGTCAGTGGGAACGGACGCGAACTGTGGTCATAAACCGTGACGGAGCTCAGGTTGGCCTGAACATCCGCCTTGTCGTGAGTCTTGTCGTTAGACATGCGGATAACCTCCTGCTTCAGTTAGTTGTGGAAGCCGGGTAAGTTTGAACCGCCCAGAAGGCTGAGCGGCCGGCATAAAAAAAGAAAGAAGGAGAGCACCACCATTGGTGCCCTCCCTCTCCAAAAATAGAACGGCCGCTGCGACCGAGAGGACGCTTGCAACTCCCGTCCAGAAATCAAACCAGGCAAGCAAAGGACGCAGGCATTGCTGCCTGCGTCCTCGCTTTTGCAATATATAGGTTTCGGCTTGCACCGAACCTATTAGAAGGAACGACTGACGCCGTTCCTTCTATTGCTGCCCGATTAGACCTCCTTCAGGAAGTCCCGCGTCTCCTCGGCTTCCTTCAGAACCTCGTCAGCGGTGTACTCATCGAACCCGTGGTCCGAGATGAGGCGCTGCTTGACGGTGGCGAGCTTGCGACGCTCCTCGTCGGTGCCGGCGTTGGCCGAGTTCAGCACTCGGGCCGTATCCTTCACCTTCGCGCAGACGAAGCGCTCGATGGCGCGCTGCAGCGGCTCGTAGCAGGTGTGCGGCACGTCGACGGTCTGGTTGTCCGTCATGTAGGCGGCAACCACGGACGCGACCTCGGCGCGGAACGACTTGGACTGAGCCGACGTGATGTTCAGCTCGGGGTCCGCCTCGATCTTGCGCATGAAGTCCTCGTCCGGACCGGACCGGAACTGGGAGCCCGACGAAGCACGGACAGTCGTGTTGCGGTTGAACGCCTGCACGTTGTCGAAGTACTTGCGGAAGACGTCCTGGCACTCGGTCTTGAAACCCTCGACCATGGCGGCGAGGACGATGCGCGCGAGGCGCTTGCGGCGCCATTCATCGAGCGGACGGCTGATGAACTCGCGGTACTGCTTCTGGATCTTCTCGTCCTGGATGTGGCGGATCGACTCGTAGAGCCGCTCGCGGATCTCACGCGAGGTGATCGCGTGGTTCTTCGCGACCGCTTCCGACGCCAGACCGGTCATCAGCTTGCCGATGAAACGGGGGCTGACGCCGTCCATGCCTTCCCACGGCGTGGCCTCACGCTTGAGCGCGAGCACGTCGATCTTGGTGCCCATGCCGCGCAGACGCGACTCGTCGCCGTTGTAGGCGTCGAGCTTGATCATCAGGTCGGCGACCTGAGCGGACGGCTCCAGGCGGGTGAGCACGGCGAAGCGAGCCAGGTACGGGATCACCGTCGGCTCGAGGTGGCAACCACCTTCGGCGGCCGGCACGGCGAAGTCGGTGGCGCTCCACTCCTTCTGGATGACGCGCTCCATCTCGGAGGCTTCCAGCGGGTACGGCCAGTTGATCTGGATGAAACGGTCCAGATACGGCTCGTTCTTGGGTTCGCTCTTGAACTCCTTGAACTCCGGCGCGTTGGAGTGGTAGATCAGCACGCCGTCCCAGTGCAGGTTGATCCGCATCGGGTCGGGAGCCGGGATGCTCTTGTCCTGGGTGGCTTCGAGCACGGAGCGGTGCGCTTCCTTCGGGTTCTTGAACCCTTCGACGAACTCGAGCATGCCGCGGTTCGACAGGTTGTACGCACCGTTGAGCTCGACGGAGCGCGGGTCGGCGCGGTCGACGTTGCCGAGGACGGCAATGTTTTCCTCACCGATCATGACGCGCATGTCGAAGTTCAGCGGCTGCACTTCCTTGACCGAGCAGATGCCGACGGCACCTTCCTGGTCGTCCGCGAAGTAGAACGAGTCGACCGGGTAGTCGGCGAGCGCGTAGGTCTCCGACTTGTCGAGGAACTTGCCCAGCACGCGGTCCTTCACGAACGGGTCGGGGTAACCGAGGTTCGCGCGGGTGGCGCGGGGCAGACCCATCGAGTGAACGATGGCCGACACGAGGATGTCCGCGTCGGTGATGTCGACCAGGCCATCGAAGCCCGGCTCGGCACCAGCCTGGTTGAACGCCTTGACCGCGTCGCGGTTGGCGTAGTTGAGGTTCAGGTCCTTGAGGCCGAGGCTCTCGAGGATCTGGCGGCGACCGTCACGGGTCGACTTGGCAGTGCCGTCGAGCACCATCTTCTGCGCGACCTGAGGGATCAGGAAGAGCAGGTTGAGCGGGTTGACGCGCATCGGCGAGTGAGCCGCATACGGGATGGGCTCCGAGGTCTTCAGGATGCGCTTCAGCTTCTTGGCGAACTGCGACTTGCCCGAGCCCTTGGGCCCGATGAGCACGAGCACCTGCTTGTCGGCCTCACCACCGTGGATGGCGGCGCCGAAGCACTCGGCCACGACCTGGTGGATGTAGGGCTCGATGCCGTAGAACTCGTCGAACGCCTTGTAGGCGACGATCGGCTTGCCGTAGATGCGCTCGAGCTTCTCGGAGCGGACGACGTTGACGCCCTGGCGGACGATCAGGCGGAACATGCGAGCCTTGGCCGACTCGACGTAGGCCGGGTGCTCGATGACGGCGGGGAGGAAGCTCTTCAAGGTACCCTTGAACGGCTCTTCCGGCAGGAAGAACTTGGCGCGCTCCTCGTCGGAAATCTGGAACTGTACGTTTTTGGTAGTCATGGTTTTTACCCTTTCAGGTTAGTGTGAGAGAGACTAAGAGAACTGTTTGAACAGGGCAGTTCTCTTACTTCCAAAGCTCGAACTCTTTGAAGTACGCAAGCGCGACCTTGCGGGCCGGCTCGTTGTACCCGAGCGCGTCGAAACGCTCGATCGACTCAGTGCGGAGCTTGCGATCCTCGTCGGAGATGTTGGTGTCATCGCCGAGGATCTTCTCGACTTTGATCGCGATCTCGTCGTCGAGAATCTTCTTAATCGCCTTCTTCAACTCCGGGTGCGTTTCCCAGGTGAAGATGTCCTTGTTGAGAGGCTGGGACTCGCCTTCGGCACCGCCGGCGGTGTTAGCGCTGGCAGCATCACGCATGAGTTCGATGAACTCGGACTCGAGCGAACGCCGGAAATTGGCAGCGTCGTCACCGGACTTGCCCATCGCCGTTTCGATCCTTTGAAGGAGCGCGACGTCGATTGCCAGCATGCGGTTGTGACGCTCATCGAACACCTTGTCCTTGCCCTTGCCCCACTCAGTCGCGTGCTTGTGGTACTTGCGGAACATGTCGTCCGCACGCGTTTCGTAGTCGGGCGAGAACGCCTGCAGCACCTGCGCCTTCAGCAAACGCCGGTACTCCGACTCGATCAGTTCGACCGAGCCATAGCGCGACGTCACCATGGTCAGATGCTTCTTGGAGCGTTCCAGAACCTTCTTCTGCGCATCGGGCAGACCGGGGCGCTGAAGCTCGCGTTCGACACGCGCCTTCAGATAGCCGACCGCGGACAGAGCCGTGATCGACTTGTGCTTGGTCTGGAGACCGAGCTCGCAGAGCTGGCTCACCGAGGAGAGCATGAAACCGAAGTCGAGACCCGAACGTCCCTCGTCATCGCCGGCGGCGACCCAGAGGTCAGTGACCGAGTAGTTCTTCTCAGCAGCCTCGTTCTGCGGCTTGGCGCTTCCGCCCAGACCAGCAGCACCACCGAACCAGGGGTTCGGCTTGGCATTGATCGAACTCGACTTCTTCTCGAGGATCAGCGGTTCACCGTCATACATACGGATGCGCTGAGCGAGCGAAGGCCCTCCGCCTTCGACTTCTTCCTTCATACGGCTGGCGACGGCGGCCGTCGCGAGCAGCTTGAGAACGAGCGGATCCAGCCCCGGGACAGCCTTGAGCTGTTTGATGAAGCCCTGATACGCAGCCACTTCCTCGCAGACCACAGTGTTGTAGTCCATGACGAAGACCTGACCACGCCGGTGCCACTTGCCCGGATCCTCTTGATCCTTCACGAAGCGCAACCACGCGCCTTCGTTCGTTTCGACGACCTGCATCTGGTCGAGGGGGATGAAACCCGCGCTCGAACCGCAGCTCACCGCCGAAGCCGGCATGCGCCGACCTTCGGTAGCCTCGAGCAGGACCTGCAACTGGCTGACTGCACCAGCTTCGGCACCCTTCGCGTCGAAGGCTTCCTGCATGCGGACGATACCGCGGTTCCCCTGACGAATGGCGACGGGCAGGCTGCAGCCCTGATCCGGAGCACTCGGGGTCCACACGGAGATACCCGCGTTACGCGACGACAGACGCAGCGCCTCGACCTTGAAGGTCGAGAGATTCGGCGTGGCTGCCGACGCATGCGATTCGCCGCCCTCTTCGTGACAGCCGACCTTGCAGTCGTGACCTTCGTGCGAAGTCGCATCGCGGTCCAGACCCATGACGGCGCGGAAGCAGTGAGCGCAAGGCTCCTGCGCGACCTTCATCAGGTCTTCCAGTCCATCCTTGATCACCTTGCCGGCGCTGTCGCGCTCGACCATGCCGAGCTTGTCGGAGATGGCAAGCCGCGCCTCGGGGGCGAGCAGCTTGAGCAGGTTGATCGGGTTCTCGTGCTCGGGGCAGCCAGCCACGGTGTACACGACCTGACCCTCCATGGCGCGAACCATCTGGTCCACGAGGAAGGACTTGCCGGAACCGGGGCCGCCGCAGAGCACGAGCATCTGCCGGAGCTGATACCCGTTCTGGGCAGCAGACTCGTAGAACTTCATCAGGCGCGCGACAACCCGCTGGCTGCCACGGACACCGGTGAAGGCGTTGTACGACGGGAGTTTCATCGCGCGCAACATCCGCAGATAGGGCTGCCGATCCGGGTGCGCGTCTTCGATGTTCTCCTCGCCAAGCGATTTTACAGCGCGAACGAACAGTGCTGCAGCAGTGTCCGCACGCTCAGGATGTTCCTTGAGCGAGCCAAGGAAATCCGAAAACGAAATGGTCCCCGCGACGAGCGGCTTCAGCCCAAGCAGCTCGCTGAGACCATCAGTGGTATTCGACATATCTTTGTCCTCCAGTGTTAGGAGATGTTGGCAAAGCCAAAATTAAATGCCGGTCGGCAAATGGCTCGCGTTGCAGTCTTCGCTAATGACACCAGCTGGATTGTCACTATACGAAGGTTCGCTGCGGCTTCCTTATAGAGGTTGCTGCAGGACTGAACTCGAAACATCTGCTTATGACAGTAAAACGTCCGTTGCTGACCCAACCTATCGAAGCGAAGCGGGCAGCAGTCTACCGATTTCCGGAACCAGGTCAGCTTGCTTGAGGGCATGCTGATGCGTTGTGTTGGTGCTTCGAGAGGTTGAACAGTGCTTTGCGGACTTCGGGTTGGTTCCAGGGAAATTGCGATGGGTAGATATTGAGAAAACTACCAAACGGCGCGCCTATATCAAAACTGGATATCGGAACCCCATGACAACTTTCGGCAATGCTAAAGAAATGGTGAATCGGGAATTGCCAGGCGGCAAAATGCCTGGATCAATTGCGCCCCAAACGATTCCACAGTTGGCAAAAACGCCAGTTGTCATGTGACCAGAATTACGATCGCGGCGAATCGAATAATGGGGGAGGTATATGCAACGCCACCACCCCTAATGGCATCTTCGAAATCCAGTTGTCATGCGGTTTGGAATACTTAAGGAAACGTGAAATCGATAGCGAAGCTCTGAGAGCGAAGCCGCGCGGGCGTTTCCAGCCTCATTGTCATGAGGTAATACCTGCACTAGTCCTTGCTGTTTTATCCCAATTGGACCACAACCCAAAAACCAGGATCGGCCATCGATAACAGGAACAATTGGCCATTTATCGACAAAATCCATCACAGTTCGACCTTGCAATATGCGCGGCTAGCACTGTGACGAAACACAGTTCCTGAGCCTGTTTGCGTTTAAACGCTGTTTGCCGTCGCGGCCTTGTGTCGCAAATATGCTTCTATAAAAGGATCGAGATCGCCATTGAGAACCGACTCGACATGCGGTGTTTCGTGCTTGGTACGCACGTCCTTTACCATCCTGTCATCAAGTACATAGGAACGAATGGCATTGCCGAAACTAGCTTGTACTGTCTCTCCCCTGAGACGCGCCAGTTCTTCTTCGCGCTCCGCCTGTTTTTTGGCAAGCAACTTAGAGCGCAAGATCTCGATGGCCAGCGCCTTGTTCTGCAACTGACTGCGCTCTTGCTGACACTTGACGGCGATCCCGGTCGGTAAGTGCACAATTCGCACGGCTGACTCTACCTTGTTTACATTCTGTCCGCCTGCTCCGCCAGACCGCATCGTGTCGATTTCAATGTCATCGTCATTTATTTCAATCAGGTTCTCGCTGCCGTCCATCATCGGTGTCACTTCCACCGCGGCAAAACTGGTTTGGCGAGAATCGTTTCCTTGCTTGAAAGGCGATTTGCGCACCAGTCGATGCACGCCCTTTTCGCAAGAGAGATAGCCATACGCAAAGGTGCCTTCCGCTTTAAATGTGGCGCTCTTCAAACCAGCTTCTTCGCCAGGCGACTGGTCGAGAATCTCGGTTTTGAAACCACGTTGCTCGCACCAGCGCAGATACATGCGCAAAAGCATCTCAGCCCAATCCTGTGCATCAGTACCTCCGGCACCTGCGTTAATGGTTACGAGAGCAGCCGAGTCGTCATATTCGCCGGAAAGCAAATTCTCAAGCTCATATCTTTCGAGCTCACGATTCAACTCTTGAGAACTGTCGGCTACTTCTTTAGAGATCTCATCGATCAACTTCTCGTCATCTTCTTCCAGTCCGATCTCGACCAGGTCGAACAAATCTTTCAGCCTGGAATGCCAGCCTTCATACTTTTCGACTCGCCCTTTCACCTGGCTGAGTTTCTGCGTGACCGATTTGGCGCGCTTCTGATCCTGCCAGAACTCCGGTTCTAGAGTCTGATTTTCGAGCTCTTCGATTTCCAGCTTCAACGCATCAGCGTCAAAGATACTGGCTGACTTTCGTCAACCGCTCCTCGATTGCATCGAGCTCTCGTTTTTGTTCGGCAAGTGCCATAGTGTCTCCAATCGTCGCACGCCAGGCGCGTTTGACTTATTCGAACTGAGATGGAATCGAGAACGGGTTACCCGATCCATCGTTCTCAACGTTTCTCATCGAGAAGAACAGCACTCCGGGCTTCTTGCACTTGTTGCCGTCAACCTCGACCTGTACTTCTTTCTTGCTAGGAATGTCGCTTATCTCAGGGGTCAACAAAGTGATTGAGTTATCACTGATCGAAGTGATGGTTCCGGGAATGCCACCAAATGTGACTTTAACCTTCGAGGCATCTTTTCCGAAATTCTTCCCGGAGATGGTCAGTGTTTGTTGCGATGAAATCGATAGGTGGTCGAAACTGGTGATTTCCGGATCCGATACGACTTTCAGAGTAAGCGGTTTTTGTTTGATCCCGGCAACAGTGATGAGAACCGGAACTTCACCCTTTGCGTCCGGTTTCAAACCATCCGGCACGCGGAAATCAACGCTTTGAGCGGTAGCGGCACTGACGGTCGCCGGCTTGCCGCCAACTGTGATTTGAAACGATTTCACATCCGTGGGCAGCATTTTGCCTGCTGCTCTAACAGTGGCTCCGGAACCGGCATTCGCAGGGTTCAGACCGGTGACCGTCGGACTAAGTTTCGATGTCAAATCCCAACTGAAGGATGCTCCCTTTGGACCAAAGGTCTGAAAGACGACTTGTGTGGAACCGGCCGATAGGGCGTTGGTCAGGTCGAGAACCAGAGTGGATTTGCCTTTGAAACTCTTTTCGTTGAACAAATCGCGTCCAGACAGTGTGCCGCGAATCGCTCTGAATTGGGTGCCATCAACTCCGTTGTTGATGGTCATGGTCAGAGGGAAGTTTTCTTGTCCCGGCTTCAACATGATGAAATCAGCAAACTGATTCCATTTCGTCCCATCAGGACTGACATGTTTAATCGGTTTTACGATAGTCAGAGTCTTTGACGTTGGCGCTTTAGGCGTAGCCGTCGCGGTTGTCGTCGCCTTGCCGTCGGTACCGGTGGAAGTTGTCGTCTCCACCGTAGACTTAGTCTTCGTGTCGCCAGCTGCGTCTTTCGTCGTGGTGGTCGTCACCTTGGTCTTGACACTGCCGGTAGTGGCAGTCGATTTCTTACCGTAGTCGGTGACGTACTGGGAATCTTGAGCCCAGGCTCCGCGTGGCACAATGGTGCAGCTGACCGCCAGAAGCGTGAGCACCGAAAACAGTTTCCGAGAATTGGATACATCTTGTGGCATTCGCAAAACCTTATCTAAGGGAAGTAGATTTACGCGCCATTATAAGTTCTTGACCTGAGTTTTGCAGGTATTACCAGCCACGTCGGGTCCACAAGTATTATCTTGGTTACACGAAGATCAGTGTTACTATATCGCTTAGTTCTTTTCGAATTTAAACGAAACGGGGATGTTCAGCGCGTTTGCTGCATCCCCGTTTCAAATTTCGGAACTCTGGTCAGGCTACTTTCCGCCCAGATTCTGCTTGCGAAGACGCCACCCGGAACGGAAGACAAACCCGCCCATGATGAGAAACGCCCACGACAGCAGATAAGTGACCAACCGATTGTCCGGCACGAATGACGACGCGACGATGCCGTCGAGACCGAGACAAATGTAGGAGACGCCGGCGAAGAGCTTTGCCCAGTGATGCGTTCTGGGGTGACCGCCGGTGAGGCTGGACATCCAGGCAGCCAGACCGAGCATGGCAGTGATGAGAGTGATCGCTGACAGAATCAGTAAAACGTAGACGATGTAGTCGGTGGACATGGAAGTGACTCCTGAAATTTGTGATATTCGCGCATATCGCGCAAACCTGCGAGAGATGCGACAACTGTGCCTCTCGGCATCCCAAAATCGCGCAACTAGCCTTCCTGTGGCGCCCTGTCGATTGGCAATTGGAAGACTTGAAATCTGGAGAGCGAACGTCGTGATTAAACGAATGGGCTGATGCGAAATAGCATCGATCCGCGTGAGATGAAACGTGCCGACCAGAAGAAAGAACGAGGTGAAGCCGAGCAGCAATTCGTCACATCGCACTCTTTTCCAGAAGAAAATCGACTGGAATTTTTATCGCTTTCCCATGGCAAATGACCCTGCGCATGCTTTCCCCGTGGACTCGAGTGAGGCCTCAGAAAGGTTCAAAACGAAAGAACAGCGCAGTTATTGAGTGAATGCAGCGAATGTGAAAACTAGATACCGAACCGTATCAATCAACCAACAAGGTTTTCAATATTTGTTTTCTTAATCTGAGTTCGCTGAACTCCGCTGGCCTTCACTGAACTTCGCTGACCTGCTGAGGACCCCGAATCCGGTCCGAGCAGCGGTCTCCGCTGGCCTTCGCTGGCCTTCGCTGAACTTCGCGGACCTGCTGAGGACCCCGAATCCGGTCCGAGCAGCGGTCTCCGCTGGCCTTCGCTGAACTTCGCTGACCTGCTGAGGACCCCGAATCGGGTCCGAGCAGCGGCTTTAACCGCGTCGTGCTCGTGTTCGTCAGCGTCTTCGTGATCGGCGTTATCTCCTTAGGTCGTTTCAACAATCCGTTGAAACTGAACGCATTTGAAATCCCGCCTGGTGCTTGCTCGCGAACGCAGGTGACTTTAAACAAAATGTTGAAACGACCTAAGGCGCTCGGCATACACCTATAAGATCGAAACATGGAGCGCCGGAACGCGTGTGACCCACTGCCGGAATTCGGGTGCACACTGCCGCACGCGGGTGGGACACTGCCGCAACGCGGGTTGCAAGCGGCCGCAACGCGGGTGCGCGATGCCGAAACTCGGGTGGCGCGATGCCGAAACTCGGGTGGCACGCTGCGGGAACTCGGTGGCACGATGCCGTCGCCTTACGACTAGCTGCTCTTAACGGTTTGACTGGAGAGGAACTTTTCTAGTTCAGCTTTGGTTGGAAGCGCAGGTATCGCTCCAGCCTTGGTGCAAGCAAGGGCGCCAATCGCGTTTCCGTGCTCGATGATCTCGGCAACTTGCTCGATGGAGAGCTTATCCAGCGCGTCTCGGCGAGTAGACGAACCCTTCACGTATTTGAGCAGTCCACCGATAACCCCAGCATTGAAGCCATCTCCGGCTCCGGTCGCTTCGACGAGCTGAACGTTGAAACCGGCGACGATTTTACTGCCGTTTGCTGTGGAAACGTAGGCACCACGGGAGTCCAGGGTGACAATCATAATTCCGAGATTGTTATCGAGACGCAATTTTTCTGCTTGCTCGAGATCACGAGAGCCGGTCAGGAAGAAGAGTTCGTCCTCGTTAATTTTAACGATGTCAGCCCAGTTCAAAGTTTTCAAAATCGTATCTCTACACGCCGCTTCCGATGGCCACAGGCTCAAGCGCACATTCGGATCGTAGGAAACCAGCATGCCGTTTTTCTTCGCCATCGTAACAGCCGTTTCAGTACTGCCTTTTGCTGGTTCTTCAATCAATGAGATGGAACCGAAATGCAAAACCGAGGCGCTGGCAAAATGTTCAGGAATCAAGTCTTCAACCTGAAGCCGCGTGTCGGCACAGGCGATTCGTGAAAATTCAGCCAACTTGCGATCACCGGATGCCGTGGTGACGACATACGCCATTCGAGTCTGAGCTTGACTGTCTTCGACTGTGCTGCTCACGTCGATGTTGTTCTCGCGAAGCACAGCCTTCAGCCATTCGCCAAAAGCGTCTTTGGAAACACGTCCGATGAATGCCGTGGAAACACCTTGTCGAGCCAGTCCTACAGCCGTATTTGCCGGCGCGCCACCGGGCGCTTTGGTGAACTGCACTGCATCCGGCAGTTCCGCACCAACGGTAGTGCAAACCCAATCAACCAGCATCTCGCCAAGGCAAAGAACATCAGCCATTTGAACTACTCCGTAATAGTGCGCAGCGATCTCGCGTTCCTTCAAGCCACGCGCGGTGTGATCGATCCAGAGCATCGCGCGGACTTACGCAAAAAATGTTAGCAGGAATGTCACCTCTTTAGGAGAGCGAATTGAAATTTTGTGGTCCGTGTTCTCACAGCCCATGCTAGCCAGAGCTCACAGCGCACTACGATGGCAGTCCAAGGAAGCCGGCCCTCACCAGGGCTCAGCGATGGCTGCGCGTGCTAGCCAGAAGCTCACAGCGCACTACGATGGTACGATGGTAGGGCTTCGGCCCTGCCTGTCTCGTTTTTTCAAACGTTGTTACTAGCTTGCATAGTATCATTTCGGAGAGAAAAAACGGGGCTGCATCAAAGACACCGAGGGGTGTCCTTAAATGCAGCCCCGAAAAACGGTGCCGGCGCAAAGCGGTTCAGGCAGCGCGTTCTGCGTAAGCAGGAATGCGAGCGACGAGCTTCTTCATGCAGGCATCAAGATCTCCAGGCTCAATCCCGGAGAAAAACTGGCGAGCGCGTTCGAGAGCTGCAGGCGCTCCGGGCTGGCGAGACTCGCTCTCCCATTCCGGAGCGTCCTGAGCGACGACCGTCCACCTCGGCCCAAGCACCTGCGCGAAGATAAACAGCGCACGCTCCATGTGGAACGGCGATGTCACTACATGCAGCGTTCCGGGTTCCAGGTTCTTGAGATACCGGGACACGGTAAAGATGGCGTTGCCGAAGGTGTCGAACGACTGGTCTTCGAGCAGCACGTCATCTTTGCTGATGCCTTCGGCGATGACGATTTCCGCCATCACCTGAGCCTCAGTCTTCCCGTGTTCCGACGTATCGCTCGGCGCCCGAGAACCGGACGCAATGAGCTTCATCGGATGGGTTTTCAGAAACGACGCTGCCGCTTTCGCGCGCAGCGTCGTTACCTCTGTCGCCGATCCGTCCGCTCGCAATCCACTGCCGAGCACTACGGCGACTGAGTTTTCACCTTTCATGGCTAAACTTTCTAGTCGACGTCGGTACCAGTCGTGGTGACTGGTCCGGTGCTGGTCTCCGGCAGCGAATCCCGCCGCTCGAGACCTTTTCCACAACAACCTTCGTCAGCACCATCAGCAGAGTCCGCCGCCACGGTTGGAACCGTCGGAGCAGGCAGACCGAGCTTGATTGCCTGGCGACGACGGCGGATCAGGCGGTTGATGCCCGACTCCTCGACGTCCAGCCAATCGGTGAAGGTGATCTGCTGGAAGCCGGTGTTGGCAGGCAACTTGTCGGTCGGAGCCGCCAGGCTGCTTTCCAGAGGCAGGTAGAAGAAGTTGGTCACCGCCAGCGACGCTCCGTCAGAGCGGATGCTGTTGCCGATGAAGGCCGAGTAGTGCGGACTGACGTTCATGTCTTCGATGAACTCGCCGACCAGACCAGCCTTGTTCTCCTTCAACGTGATGATGAAGTCGTCGAACACAGCCGACAACCCGCCCTGGCGGATCTTGTACTTCTGCGCCTCGCGGTTTCCGACGGTGACAGCCACCATCAGGAAGTTGTGACGCGCACGCGTCAAGACCGGCAGAGCATACGGGAACAGCTCCGGCTGGTTGAAGAACGGCGCGCGACCGATGCGCTCGCAGATGTCGGCGACAAGCGCACGACGCGACACACCATGCTGCTTGCACAGCGCATGATAGGTCTCGGCAATCGCCTGACCGAACTTGCCACGTTCGAAACCGCGATGGGGCATGGACCCGTAATAAATCTTGCTCAGGAGATCCCGAGCTTCCTTGCGCTTGAAGCCGCAAAGAGACATCAACTCGGCGAACTCATTGACCGCGCCATCGAAGTACTTCTGGCACAGCATCACAGTTCCATCGAGGTCGACAAAAAGCACGGCAAGTTTGCCGTCAGGAGCGCACATGTTGCGATCCGGGGTATGACAGTTAGTCACCATAGGGGTTCCTCTTCGGTTTATCCGAAACGATTCGCGTCGAATCGGTTACAAACTCGGACAAATCAAGGCGCACAAGTAACAACTCAGACCAAACCGGCAGAACACGACGTTCTTCACTAGATGGTTTGGGAGCTGTAATTACTTGTGTGCCTGAAAGCCAGTTCTCAGATTGAAGTATTTAAAATGACAACTAAACGTAGATGTTTATTCGATATCTGGTAAATCCGGTAGTCAAGAGAGCCTCTGAGCGCGCTAGCAGTCTGCGATCGACCGAATCAGCCACAGATTCAAAGCCTCGCAATATCGCAGGTAAAAACCACGGCCCCACCAATGCAGATATTTATGCCTGCGCAAGCTGAATAATCATGACAAGCCTGGAGCTGCAATTGCCGCACACTGCCGGATTTCAAAGATCGACAGGGCGCGGCCAAGCATTACTGCTTCTGCCTAACCTGGTGGGTAAAGACCGGTTTGCCCCACGCAAACCGTATGGAACGAGCTGGCAATCGCACCGGAGGAACGCCCGTTCGCAACAACAATCGCCTACTTGAACGACTTTATGTTCGCGAGAAAACCGTTGACCTCATTCATGTCGATCGGCTTAGCTTCATCTTCGCTTGCAGCACAAACCATAATCGCCGTTTCTTTTGTCGGCATCACACATCCAAGAAAAGCAGGGACTTTCTTTCCGGTGCTCGTATTCTCAGACATACCGATGATGTAAGGCATATCGACGCCACCAACTTTGGTTTTGCCCTTCTCCTTAACTTCGATCTTCGTCTTCCCACCGCTGGCACCAGCTTGTGGAACACCTTCGTTTGCCATTTGCTCAACAAATTCGTCAGCGCTGTGCGGCTGATTTGCTCCAGCCTGGGTGGTCGGGAGTTTGATCAGCATGAACGTCATCTTGTTGGCGGTGTTGGTCACTGCAACCATCGTCATGACACCCATCATGTCCATACCGAACGTGTATTTGTAAGTCGGAGGGAGCGCCTGTATGTCCGCAACGGTGTTTGCCACCTTCTCAGCCTTCTCAGGATTCATCGCGTCCTGCACGGTTTGATAGCCAAAAAAGCCAATCGCTCCGCATGTCGCCAAGCAAAGAACAAAACCGACAGCCATAATACCCAGCAACCACTTGAGCCATGTCGCGATGCCTTTATTGTTGCGGCTTTTTCGACGTTTCATGCAATTCACCCTATCGATTGAGTAGTAAAAATTCGGCTTCCGGGACATTATGATGCCCAGTTTATCACCCATGTGACTGTTAGTGCTCAACCCTACGACGCCCGAGCCATCACACTCAGGCTAGCGCAACCCTTTGAAACCGCACGCGGTGGCATACATATTTTTTGAATAAACCAAACCCATTGGTCGAGCCCCGCTTCAGATATCGAGCCAATATCCCCCAGCCCGCTTGGATACCCGAGTTAAACATTTCCCTTATTTTTCGCGCTAGTGCAAATTACAGAATTTGGCTTAGTGAGCGAGTTTTCAATATTGAACTTGTCAGAGCAAAACCGTTTCACTACATCAGTAATCTATCGTATCGCTCTGGAATTTCCGCCCTCATCTCGCTCTGTAATCCCCACGGAAACCCTCTTCTCAAAGCCACGCCTGGAATCAAACCCGGTTTGGATCTGCACGGACTGCACTGAATGTAGTTCTGCGGGCATGATGAAAGTGGCTCACTGTGCCGGAAATCGCGTTCGAGATCTTGTGCAACGCCGATGAGGAAACTGTTCAGCGCAACGCAACGTTCCCTTAGAACTCGCCACCGACGCTGACGGTCATTGGAATTCCCGATTGCTGGATTACGTCTTACTCGCAATTCCTTGTGTGCGAATCACCGCCTGTCGTTTGAAAACGATGCGGCGATAGCCTGGTTCGAACAGTGTTTCGAAGATTGTTCGAATCAAGACTGCAACCAAATACTGATTCGGAATTATCCGAGTCTTCTCGAGGAATTAAACAAATGCAAGGTGTCACCGAAGTCAACGCTTCCAACTTCGATCAGGTCGTGCTCAAGAGCGCCGTGCCTGTCGTTGTCGATTTCTACGCTACCTGGTGTGGTCCGTGCCGTCAGCTCAGCCCCGTGCTCGAGCGACTGGCGACCGACATCGGCGATAAGGCACTGGTCGTGAAGGTCAATGCCGATGACAGCATCGATCTCGCCGCCCAGTACAACGTGAGCGGTCTGCCGACTCTGCTGTTCTTCAAAGACGGCGCCGTCGTGCATCGTCATCCCGGCTTGATGTCGCTGTCGGACCTGAAGGCCAACATCGACAAGCACTCGACGAAGTAAGCTCGGCAACGCGCCGGCGTAAAGCATTGCTGTAACTATTGATTGTGCGGAGTCGTCGCGGTGTCGTGTTTCGAAATAAACACGGCATCGCGACTAACTCGCGCTGACAAAAATGAACCCTGCCAACCGAACTTTTTCCAAAATTATTTTCTACTACTTCTTGTCGTTCCACGAAACGCATTCACCGCTGTTCAACGGAAACTCCCAACTCCCAAGTCCCAAGTCCCAAGTCGCAAGTCGCAACTCGCAACTCGCAACTCGCAACTCGCAACTCGCAACTCGCAACGGTTCAGCGTAAGGGCGTTTACTCTGGCGTTCACTCTGGCGTTCACTCTGGCGTTCACTCTGGCGCTTACAAAGCGCCATTACACGACAGCCTCACGACTGCCTTCACTACAACACCCCGACTATTTATTTTGTCCGACCTAATTTTCCGCGAATGGGTCCGCGGAAATACCTGCAGCAGCTGTCTTTTCGAAGTCGAGAACCTTGACGAGGAACGCGAATTTGTCTGTCCATTCGTCGATGATTTTACTGGTCGGCTTACCTGCTCCATGACCAGCACTCGTTTCGATCCTGATGAGAACTGGATTTTCACCCTGGTACGCATTCTGCAATTCCGCAGCGAATTTGAAGCTGTGCGCCGGCACAACGCGGTCATCAGTGTCGGCAGTTATGACCATGGTGGCAGGATAAACGGTCTCCTTCTTGATGTTATGCAGAGGCGAGTAAGCAAGCAGGGTGCCAAAATCATCCTCGTTGTCGGCACTGCCGTAGTCAGAAACCCAGCCCCACCCGATCGTGAACTTGTGGAAGCGCAACATGTCGAGCACGCCAACAGTCGGCAGCGCCGCTGCAAAAAGATCGGGACGCTGAGTCATTGCAGCGCCTACGAGCAAGCCGCCATTACTACCTCCGGCTATGGCAAGTTTCTTCTTCGACGTGTAATTGTTGTCGATAAGCCATTCGCCGCAAGCTATGAAATCATCAAAAACATTTTGCTTTTGTTTTTTCATGCCGGCTTCATGCCATTTCTCACCATACTCACCGCCACCACGCAGACACGCCTGCGCAAACACGCCACCCATCTCCATCCACTCGACTATCGAGATCGAGAACGTGGGTCGCAGAGCGATGTTGAATCCGCCGTATCCATAGAGATATGTCGGGTTCTGACCATCCAGTTTCAATCCTTTTTTGTGCACCAGAAATAGTGGCACCTTCGTTCCATCTTTACTGGTGACAAATACTTGTTTTGTCTCAAACATATCCGGATTGAACTTGACTTGCGGCTTGAAAAACAGCGTGCTCTTTCCGGAGTCGATGTCGTACTTGTAGATCACCGGCGGTGTGTTGAAACTGGTATACGTGTAATAGGTCTCTTTAAAATCCTTCCGTCCTAAAAACCCTGCTGCAGTGCCAATCCCAGGAAGTTCGATCTTCCGAATTGGAGCACCGGCAGTGGTGACTTCTTCCACCTGGGTGTATGCATCTTTTAAGTATTTACAGAAAAAACGATTGCCAACAAAGTTGACTTGTTCGAGGGTTTCTTCGCGCTCCGGAAGCAGCTGCTTGAGCGCAAGTTTATCGGCAGTAGAAGCATTGATATCAATAGCCACTATCCGACCTTTCGGTGCATCCAGGTCCGTGAAGAACCAGAAAGTGCTGCCGTCGTTTCCAATGAAACTGTATTTGGCATCGGCTTTGTGGAGCAGCTCCACGACTTGAGACTCAGGTTTTGTAAGGTCTTTATAGAACACCCGATTTTTGGGTTCCGTCCCCTTCCACACTGTAATGATTAGATACTTGCCGTCCTCAGTTACGCTTCCATCAAAGCCCCACTCTTTCTGGTCTTTTCGTTCGTACACAAGCTTGTCTTCTTCCTGCTTGGTTCCGACTTTGTGGTAGTAAAGCTTCTGGAAATAGTTACGATCTTCCAGTTTGGTTTCTTCATTGGGTTTGTCGTAACAGCTGTAATAGAAGCCCTTTCCATCATTCGTCCAGGACGCGTTTGAAAACTTGATCCATTGCAATTTATCATCCAGATCCTTTCCGGTTTCAACATCGCGAACATGCCATTCCTGCCAGTCCGAGCCAGCTTTCGAGATACCGTAAGCCATGAGCTTAGCATCTTGCGTCAATTCCAAACCTGCTAATGCCACCGTTCCGTCCGCGGAAAGAAGATTCGGATCGAGCAGAACACGTGCTTCGGCCGTGTCATTGTCCTTGACGTAAATTACATCCTGATTCTGCAATCCGGAATTCTTGAAATAGAAAAACTTACCACCCTCGAGAAACGGAGTGGAGTACTTCTCGTAATTCCAGAGGTCCTTAAGACGCTGATTGATCCTTGGTCTCAGCTTCACGGAATCAACAAACGACCGTGTCAGTTTGTTCTCTTCGTTGATCCACGCGCGCGATTCTTCAGAATGTGGATTTTCCAGCCAACGATAAGGGTCTTCGATGTTCTTGCCGTGATAGGTATCAACGTGATCAACTCGTTTCGCAGCAGGGTAAACGTATTTCTGTGTCTGTTTGGTATCCATCTTCTTCATCTCAGTTTCTTTAGCGAGAGCAGCTCGTTCGATAACTAAATTGGCGGGGTTCTGCGCTTCCGCAGGGGTTGCAACAGTCGCACCGACGAGAGTGCACGTCATCGCCAATAGCCGAGCCGATCCAAGCCTGCGTTTAAACATCCCGATCTCCTTCCAATATCACAATTCACGGGCAATCATATCGTCTTGTGAACCTGGACGAATTAGACGTCGGGTTGCCAAAGCTGTTTCAAAATAACAGACCGGTGAAATGTTCAGGTAGCAAAGATTAAGTAATGAAGCAGGTTTTCATTGATTATTTCCACAGTATCGCTATAATGCCATCTGTTCAAGGCATCCTTTTCGTCGATGTTTTTTGGAACACTAAACGTGAGTTCAAAACCAAATTTTAGCGTTCGGAAGCTGACCAGCATTGCGATGGCGGTTTTAACCTGCCTGGCTGTTCCGCTAAACGCCTCGCCTGTTCAACCAGGTTCGCAGGCGGCTGACGCTCGGTCGCGCCCACCAGCATTACATCCTGACACCGTCAATTTGATCCACGCACTGTCCGCACAGCCGGAGCTGATGAATCTCTCCTATCTGCGTTACATCATCGGCGCTCCCGAAAACGAGCGCCAACAGATGGCTTTGAAGGCGAAAAACTATCACTGGTATCAAGAACCAGGGCGACAACTGGTTTATCAACTGCATCAAGATGGTCCACAAAACGGCGTGGTAACTCGTTCTGTGTTCACGATTCAGGTTCCTGATTCGCAATTGACCACGAAAGAAGTCGAGCGTGTTTTCGGACAAGATCATCGCAGAGTCTTCGATCATGAGTCTCATCCGACAGATGTCTACTCGCTTGGACCAAACACTTACGTCTCGTTCACTCAACCTCACAACACATTCCGCGTCAACAAAATCGCAGTTGGCTACGAAGGTCCGCCTCTGCAGCCAGCTCCACAACAAGCAGTTGTTGGTGCTTATGTTTTAGGCAAAAACAAAGCGATTGAAGCAGCGATGAAGAGTGGACATTGGGGTGACGCAATCAACTGGTTGCGCCGCGATGCCGCATTGCGGCCGACCGATCCTTACGTTCACATTCAACTTGCAGCCGCATACAGAACCGGCCTGATGCTCAACGAAGCCATCGGTTCATATGCCACCGCCGCTCGCCTCGGCGCCGGCGATCCTGAAGTAGAAAGAATCTGCCGAGCCGCATTCACCGACTTGAGAGTCTTGCCGCCACAAGCCCCACAAAGCAACGATCGCCGCGGCTACTTGGCCGGCCAGTCATCCGCCGGCGCCGCCGGACTGTAAACACACGCCTCACGCTAGCTTTGCCAAACTTGTGAGCAAAGTTGGACCAACGCGTTTACCGCGATATTTAACGAATCCCAAGACCTCCAACACGCAACGCTTCAGGGGTTTGGCGAAAGTTAATTCCACTTGACATTACCCTTGACTGTGGTCTAATTGAGGAGTAAATGTGGATAAGTATGTCCACACGCGCAACTTACTAAGACCGACTCAACTTACTTCACACTTAAGGGCATCAAAATGGCTGCTGGCAATGGTTCGGATAACTTATTAAACACAAAAGGGGCTGAGTCTCATTTCACATCGATCGGTGTGGACTGCAGCCACAAATGCGCAGACGACGCTATTCCACAAGCCGGTGATACGACCGGTTCAGGATTAAATGGCGCCGGCAGTGCCAAAGGAGCCGAGGGCGGCCTCGGATTTGGCGACATGGCTCGCGGAGCCGAATCAGCGATTGACGAAATTCCAGACCAAATCGCAGATTCACAAGAACAGATGATCGGCGGCAAAGGCAGCGCTACGCGCGCCTGGGCTGTTCAAAAAGACGTTGTCGATATCGGCAAAGCAGAAGATCCTTTTGCGCACAAAGGGATGCAGAGCGTCGCTTTAGGTTTCGCTGACGGAAAGGCATATGGACTGGACAAGCCTGATCTGATCAAGCAGGAAGCAAATCGCATCGCGGACGAAAAGATTTTCGGCAAAGATCCTGAAAAGAAAAATCATTAGGTAGCCGAAAACAAAAACTTTCAAAACCTGGCTCAACGCCAGGTTTTTTTATTGCATAAACTGGATTTCGATTAGTGCCGCCTGATGAGTTTCGTTCAATTCGATTCAAATGAACTAACCGTATACTGCTCTCGTATCCCGATCTGAACAGCCGAGAGACATAAGGTTTCAAATGACTCATTCCAACACTCTGCCAGCTTCCGGAAAAAATGCCGTGGTCGTAGTTCACGGTGGTGCTGGAGCTGTTGATAGAACGAAGCTGACACCGGAGCGTGAGCGCGAAGCACACGAGAAGCTGGAAGAGGCTCTGAGAGCCGGATTTGACGCTATCGCCGGCGGCGGCAACAGTTTAGACGCGGTAGTTGCCGCAGTAAAAGTTCTCGAAGACGCCAGTATTTACAACGCCGGACGCGGTTCTTGCCTGACACGAGAAGGCACAATCGAGATGGACGCGGCAATTATGAACGGCACAACACTGGCAGCCGGTGCGGTAGCTAGCATCACGTGCGCCAAGAATCCGGTGATGGCTGCCCGCGCAGTGATGGAACATACGCATCACGTTTTGCTGGTCGGCGCAGGGGCGGATGCGTTTGCGCGAAAGCTCTCTTCTACAGCCGGTCTTGAGATTGAAGACTCGGAGTATTTCAAGACAAAACACGCAGTGCAAAACTTACAAGCGTTCCTCGAAGACGAAGCTGAGGCTAAAAGAGTCGGCGGCAAACGACCAACAGGATTGACCACAGGAGACTGGGAGCCGCTCGGTAAGAAGTATGGAACAGTTGGAGCCGTGGCTGTCGATAAACAAAGTCACCTCGCCGCTGCAACATCCACCGGTGGCACAGTCGGCAAAGAGCCAGGGCGCGTGGGCGACACGCCAATTATTGGAGCTGGAACTTACGCAGACGACGAAACCTGCGCCTTATCCGCAACTGGCGAAGGTGAACATTTTATCCGCGGAGCAGTCGGGCACGAGGTTAGCGCACTCGTTCGCCACCTGGGCTTGAACGTAGCACAGGCGGCTGACCGGGTTGTGGACGTTACGTTGGCTCGCACCGCCGGTGATGGCGGTGTCATTCTAATCGACGCCAAGGGAAACTATGCCATGCGTTACAACACCGTCGGAATGTATCGCGGAGTAATCTTCGAAGATGGCTCAGTTCGCACAGCGATTTACAACGACTCGCACTAGCGCAGGTTTAAGGATCAGCTCTTCCTGTGCAAGTGGTTTTCCACCTGAACAGGAAACCTTCCTGCACACTTGGTTTTCCATCTGAACAGGAACCTTTCCCTGTACACATGGTTTTCCATCTGAACAGGAATCCTTCCTGCGCACATGGTTTTCCATCTGAACAGGAACCTTCCTGCGCACATGGTTTTCCATATGAACAGGAACCTTTCCTGCGCACATGGTTTTCCATATGAACAGGAACCCTTCCTGCGCACATGGTTTTCCATCCGAACAGGAATCTTCCTGCTCACATGGTTTTCCATCTGAACAGGAACCTTTCCTGCGCACATGGTTTTCCATTTGAACAGGAACCCTTCCTGCACACATAGTTTTCCACCTGAACAGGAGCCCACTCGGACTTCCGCCCCTCGCGTGAGCCGCGTCTAATATTTAGTAACCAGATGTAAAGAGGAGATTCTAAACAATAGTTTTGATGACTCAAAATATCTCTCTTTGCTTATCTATAGACATCACTAGACCTTACACAAAGCACAAGAGATCCGTTCACCAAGAACCTCAACCTGCCTCCACAACAGAGCGATCTCAACGAGCTTAGTGCCCGGTCGATGAAAACCAGTCGCTTA
Organism: Obscuribacteraceae bacterium (SeqCode); assembly: GCA_044225915.1. Classification (GTDB taxonomy): domain Bacteria; phylum Cyanobacteriota; class Vampirovibrionia; order Obscuribacterales; family Obscuribacteraceae; genus JADYXR01. The sequence continues at coordinate 97,198 of JBGAHZ010000020.1, read as the reverse complement.
AAACACGACTGTCGGCGGGTCAATCACGATACTCGACACGCTTTGCGTTGTTCGAGATTGCGGTTGAACCCAGTTTGGCTTTTGCAAACAGGAGCGAATCATGAACTTCTTCCGCGTCAAAGTTGGTGACAATGGCCCCGTCGTGGTCCCCTTCCTCGAGTGGCAACGTTTCGACGGCACGGCCTACATCCCGGTCGGCGGAATCGGCATCTCGTACCTCTCGGTCTCGCCGCTCTTCGAACCCACCGACCGCACCGGTCGCGTTCAAGTCGGCTCGTTCCAGGAGCGCGCAACCGGCGGCCTCGAGCTGATTCCGCGTGGCGAGTTCCGTGACAATGGCGCCTTCATCCCCGCCAACAACGCCGACGACGATCGCGCCTTCGTGGTGCTGCCCTCGGGCGCGTACGACTTCGACATCCCGCACGGCGCTTCGCCTCACAACCCGCGTGACCGCATGGCCGCGCGTGTCGTCGTGATGAATCCCGGTGACACCATCCGCGCAATGCCGAAGGTGCGCAACCTCCGCGACTGGGACAGCGCCGTTCCGATGGAGCTGACCTACCACGGCTCGAGCAACCTCACGTTCACGCCGGTCGCCGCCGCGGTCGAGCACGCCTAAGCGAACTCGAACTTCGAACAGGGCGACGCATTCTTCGCGTCACCCTTAATTCCATCAACCCGCGCAGAAGGCGGAGGATGTCGCACCACATCGGTCGACGCCTCCGCTAGAAGCGCACAACCAAGAAGAGGAGACTAGCCATGAAACTACTCATTGCCAATGGCACCATCTCCCTTCGCGCTGCCCGTCAATGGTGCGCGCAAGCACATGGTGCCCAACTGTACGACGACAAACTGCCGTACCCCTTCCACCTCGGCAAGACCGAGGGCGTTGCGATTCGCTTCGGTTTCAAGCGAAACCGCATCATCCGGCTCGCATGCTGGGCGCATGACGTTCCGGAAGACACCAAGAAGACACTCGAAGACATGCGGACGGCGCGCTTCCCAGAGCGTTCCATTTCCGTCACCTGGCGCGTCACTGACGAGCCCGGCGAGAATCGCGCTGAGCGCAAAGCGAAGACGTATCCGAAGATCGCAGAGGACTGGATGGCAATTGTCGTCAAGCTTTGCGACCGCATCGCCAACGTCGAATACTCCTTCAACAACAAGAAGAGGATGCGCAACAACCGCAAGGAATACCCGAAGTTTAAGCAAGCTCTCTACGATGCCAATGACAAGCGTGTCGCGGCTCTGTGGAAGCATCTCGATCAACTGATTTTGGGAAAAGCCGTATGAGTGAGACTCTGGAAATAACTTATGCAAACGTCTGACATTTTTCCGGTTCGCAACCAATGCGGCACGGAGTCAGACGTTTGCATCTTCTCTCTTTCTAAAACGTTCTATTACGTCATACAGTATTGCACCACTTTTAGTACCACTAAATCCTCCATGCAATGCGATCCAATCCAAACTCGATCGTTACCAATCGCTATTGCACCAACCTCGCGAGTGAAGCACCAATCGCTAGGAATGCTGCAAAATACGTTTAATACTGGCCTTAGTCAGCTCGATAAAGTGAGGCTCCATGTCTGACTGTTGCGTACCTGAAAACGCCATGATTCGATTAAACGATGTTCGCCCGCACTTCATTTGTTCGGGTCTTGCCGGATATGTCGGCCACAGGGTAATCAGGTCTGTAAGCCGCACTTTTAAATCAGACTTCGGACGGCATTGCGATTGAAGGTGATGTTCCACATAACTAAACGTGCCCGATTTCGTATTTAGCAGGAGCTTGAGCGCCTCCCAGCCAGAGACCTCACTTCCCGCGATCTTGGCACCAATCACGTAGGTGGCCTGGTATACCGCTATGTCACCTTCAATTCCATCAGCAGAAGAAATGTGCAAGTTTCCGAAGTCGACTGATTTGTTACCCAATACCAAAGCGAGAACGTCTCGCCCAGTAACGTATTCGCCAATTTCGCCGGAAACTATGAATGTTCTACTGCCTCTTATACCGACCATTGTGTTGCCCTCCATATTTGTTCAGATGAGAAGAAAAAAAAATCAAAATCCTCCTGAGAGAACGTATTGATTTGTGTTCAGCCCTCCAAAACGCGCCTTACTCTCCAATCAAACACCTGGAGCGCGTAAAGGAAACGTCAAAATTTTCACTGCCTTCGAGCTGTCTATTCGAAGACTCAAGAAGCGAGCACTGTAATAGTTGCGGACTTTAATCGAACCCTCGCCAGAGAGCACCAGATATAGTGCTATACTATAATGTTTAGTTTATCAAAACCAAAAGCAGAATCACCAGCGTAAACACGCTGATGATCTGCATCTCGATGAATCCTTAGACCGCCTATTATGTCCCGAACACTCCAGGCGAGTGCCCGTCACAACAGTCGGCTATAGGACCCGTTCGAGACCTCTACTTCTTACCGAAGAAGAGATACAACAGGAGCCCAAGCAGCAACAGTCCGCCGAGCTTGACGTTGAACAACAGGGCCACCAGAACGACGACCCAAAAGATTGTGGAGCCACTCATTGTGCATTCCTCCAAAGTTTCTTGTTGCTATGGCAGAGAGAACGGGACCGTCAACATGACCGCCCGTAAAGCAGAATCACAAATCACATCAGTCGAACAGAGCCGGAAAGCTCAGACCGATAGGATTCAGATCCGTGAGTAGGCACGCTTCAAGAGCGCGCGGAGCCGAGACTTGTCGCGCTTGCTGAAGGAAGACCCTTCCAGCGCGTGCAGGTTGACGGCGAGGAGATCAGCCGGCGTCCAGCCGAATTCCTCCTGCAGCTTCCGATACTCGTCGGACAGCTGGACTTCGGTAAACAGCGTGCCGTCGGTGTTGACGGTGACGCGCTTACCTTCGCGGTACAACCGGTCAATCGGATGCTCGCCGAACGAAGCCACCTGACCGGTGACCACGTTGGAGGTCGGGCAGACCTCGAGCAAGCGATTGCCCTGGCGATTGCCACGGAAACCGTGACCGATGCGGAGCTCGCCGTCGGCAGCATCGCCCTCGACGCTGGAGAGCGTCGGGTAGAGCGTCTCGACGACCTGGTCCGCGACCGCCCACAAATCGTCGGCAGAGGCTCGAGCACCGAGCTTTGCCGCACGAGTGTTGGACTCCTTCAGCAGATCTTCGAATCCACGCAGGAGAGCGATGTCCTGATCGGTGGGCTCGTCGGTCTCCCAGAGGTGAATCGTGATGAGCATCTTGGGCGCCAGCAGCTTGACGTAAAGCGCCGCCTTCAGCCACCACTTCAGAAGACCGGGGTTGGCCTTCTCATCGGCTGCCAGGTCGAACACGCCGACGTGGCGCTGGTACTTGACGCAGAGGTCGGCGAGCTTGCGCGCCATTTCGCCGTTTTCGTGACGCAGAGCGCAGAGAGTGAGCTTGAGCGGGAACGGCGAGGTCTTGGTGCCGGCGATGACCGCATCCATGACCTGTTCCAGCGACAGCCCGCCCCAGGTGTGCAGTTGCGGCGCAAAGCGCAGCTCCATGCCGGCGATACCATCGGCGATGGCGTCGTCCACCCGCTCTTTGGTGATGCGAGTGAGGTTGGCAGGGGTCTGCATCAAAGGCAGCACATGGTCCACGATGGCGTTGACATAGTTTGCCAGCGACTGGCTGGCGAACCCGACTAGAAACTTCTGGTAGCTGGCAGCAGCAGCCGCACGGCTACGACGGCGCGCAGTCCCAGACTCGGTGCCGGCGCGGCGCCAAGTTTCGAGGACGTCAGCCGGAAAAGCGATCTTTGCCTTCTCGAAGCCAAGCGACTCCCACAGCTCGAGCATGGTGCGCGGGCGCAGGGAGCAATCAAGGTGCTCGTGAAGCATGATCTTAGGCAGTGAGCGCATCTTACGCTTGCCCACGTTGGTGTGTAGTTTTCTCATATTACCGGACTCCGTTATGTTCTCGTTGAATTCTTAGTAGAGGTATTAGAGACAAAGCCGCACAATTGGCTGGCTAAAAACGGCTCAGGCCGGACCAATCCTCATCGCGACCGCGAGAGAAAATTAGATCTAGTTTTCCGACTTCAGGAAATTTATGAGCCGTTTGTACTCATGAAGAACAAGAAAGTGATACGCCTTGACCCTAGTTATCTGAGTCAGTAGCTACAAGTATTTATGGCTTTCAGCTTTACGCGCCGACTTTAGACTTGCCTAAGAAACGGGAGATATTGACAAGCCTTGAGCCATGTAAAGCACTCAAAACACTAAACCAGTGCCTGCCTCGGTGGACGCAAGTGCTTTGGAAACCGATACCTAGCGCGGCTGACCAAACAAGACCTGCTGGAAATCGCCGACGCGCACCAGACGACGCCTCGAATGTCTCTTTGTCGTCAAACACCGGGTAATCCATGTGGAAACTATTGCCAAACCGCGTTAATATGACCTAAGACAACCGCAATGAGGAACCCAGCCATGGCAATGGGTGGCAAGGCCGGCGAAGTTTTTACCGAAATCAACGTAACTCCGCTGACCGACGTATTCTTAGTACTTCTGGTAATCATGATTTTGATTGCCCCTCTCGTCAACCAAGCGGTCCTCAAAGTTTCGCCGCCCGGAATCAGCACATCGCCTCCTGAAAAAGACGACAAGCCTAAGTTGAACGTTGAGGTAGGCGCAGATGGTTCAGTCACCGTCAATGGAAAACCTGTCGTGCCGCCGGAAACGCCAAAGATCATGGACGCCTTCAAAGCAGAACAATCCGCTCACCCTGGCGTTGAAATGCCTCTGATTTTAAACTCAGACGAAGATGCGCTTCAGAAGTACGTTGTTGCCGTAATGGACGCCGCTTCTGGCTGCAACATCACGAAGATGAACGTGCTGCCTCCGCATCCAAACGGTTCTGCACCGAAAGCCACCAAATAACAACGCCACTACTGGCGGTGCGCACCCTGTTTAAACTCACACTGCGTTCAAATTAGAACAATCGGGCATCCAGGAATTGCAATGCCGATAGTTCTACCATACGATGAAGAAGCGCTTCAACAGAGCGTCAACGCAGTCATGGATTCCGCGCGCGGTTGCAATCTCACGCTCCTTGCTATTCTGCTCCGCACCGATACCGACCCATTGCAAGACCCAAATAAACGGGGGCGATCAAATTATGCCCCAGAAATGACGCTCCCAATGACACCATTAGCGGTACCAGTCAGAACCGCATCAAGCCAAAGCAGTCGACACGCGAACAGCATAAGAGCGAACTGGTCCCGTTGATTTTGCAAGACTTCGTTCCGCAAAACTTTCAAAGCCGCCGCGTTAAACAGCACTCAGCAACAGGCATGCGCTAACCCCGCTAACACTCCGTATCAATATCAATCAGTAACTATTACTAATGACAAGCTTCCAGGACAAAAGAATAAGAGCGTTTATCTGGCTACGGTACACAGTTTTAAGCGCTTATCAAGTTCATACCAGTGCGCGCCTGTTACTTATTAGAAATCCGCAACAGCTTTACCTCACTCGCCCACACCACCTAGGGTGGAATCACCCCTCTTGACAAATATCACTAGCAAACAGAACACAAGAAATCAGCTAGCACTTCACTTCAAAAACATTCTTGCCTGGCAAGCAGGGGTCGCACGCGTCTCGATAGCAAGCTGGTCTTGCTCAGATGCTGCGAATTGGAGTGAATTGACCGGCTAGAAAGGAGACCCTCATGGACATCACCGAAGGCAGTCCAGCCGCGGAGTTGAGCAACTTCGTCGCCCGCACATTTACCTTTCGCGGATTGATCGCCCACTCCATGGAGGGGCTTCTACAGGCTCTCAAGTTCCGAGATCCTGAGAAACAGAAGCAGATCATGCTTCTGGTCGGTAAAGCCGCGAAATTCAAAGGCAAGAAAAGTCGCTGGTGGAAAGAACAGACGTTGTTCTGGCAAGGAGCCGAAATCAAGCGCGACTCGGAGGAATTCCAGTTGCTGCTAGACGAGGCTTTCCTCGCTCTGTTCACGCAGGACGAAGGCGCCAGAGCACTGCTTCTGTCAACCGGCGACGCAATTATCACCCACACAATGGGCAAGCAGGACCCACGCACCACCATCCTCACAGAACACGAGTTCGTCTCGCGCCTGATGAAAATCAGAGCGTCGCTGATGGCTTGTTGAACGGAGAACTCATGGAAACCCCGAAATCGAAAACGGGTGACTCTGGCTCAGCATCTCGGTTTTTCAGCGCCACCTTCAGCTCGCTCAAGCACAAACCTTTCCGATGGTATGCCATCGGAGTGCTGGCGTCGTTGACGGGCTCGCTGATGCAAGAGATCGTCGTAGCCTGGGTCGCCTACCAGATGACCGGGTCGAGCTTCGTACTCGGCTCGATATTGTTCAGCTTCCAGGTGCCAATGCTGCTCGTCGGCATCCTGGGCGGTCTGGCAGCGGATCGATTCAATCGCAAACGCATCATCGCGATCACGCAAGTACTGGCACTGTGCGTCTCGCTGACATGGCTCACGCTGTCCGCTACGGGGCTGTTGCAAGTCTGGCATCTGTACGCGCTCTCGGCCGTGTTTGGCACGATCGTGGCGTTCGAGATTCCGGCACGCTTCGCCATCATCCCCCAACTGGTCGCCGAGGAGGACATCCTCAACGGCTTCGCCCTGGACAGCGTCCTGTTCTACGGTGGACGAGTGGCGGGACCGGCTGTAGCAGCGCTGTTCCTGGCGGTGATCGGCGCCACCGGTTGTTTCGCCATCAACGCCTTGACCTACGTGTTCGAGCTGTTCACGCTGATCTTCATCAAGCCCAGCCCGCGCGCGAAGTCAGCCGCACCAAGCTTGATCGAGGGATTCCGTTTCACCTACGGGAACCGCGAGATCCGGCGGCTGTTGATTCTGGTCGCGGTGTTCAGTTTCTGTGGCGTCTACGTCCCGCTCATGCCAGTTTTCACAGGCATGCTGCACGGCGGCGCATCAACCAACGGAATGCTGATCGCTGCCTCCGAGATCGGCGCGATGGCAGGCTCGATCCTCCTCGCCTATCTCACCGCCAGCACCACCCATAGTGCGCGACTGCAGCGCTTCGTCGGCATTGCCGGCTTCGGTTATGCGTTGTTCATCGCCCTATTCGCGACCTCGCGCTTCGTGCCTCTCTCCATGCTGCTCATCATACCGGTCGGCTTCTCGATGACTATCTTGCTCATCGGCAGCCACGCCATTTTGCAGAGCAAAACGGAAGATCGCATGCGCGGCGTCGTCTCGACCGTGTTCTGGATGTATTCGTACTTCGGCATGTTTGCCATCGGCGGTCCGACCCTGGGCTACCTGGTCGAGCACGTCGGGTTGACTGCCACCATGGAAGGTGCTGCACTCGCGTGCGCACTAACTACGGCATGGTACATCCTGGGCCGCAAGCGCTCCGCCGAGGAAACACCGGCGTAGCACCCTCAACCGCATCAAAACAAGGAAGTTTCAACATGGACTTGTTGAGCATCGGCAGTATCGTTCTCTTCGCCATCACGCTCGGCGCGTTGGCATACTTGCGCAGGAAAGCGCGCAAGAACAAAGACTCGACCAGTCTGCAAGGACGCGTCGAAATCAGCACTTCGACTGCCGCGAAAGCGCCAGGCACGATCATGCCGGGACCGTCGACTCCCGCATACATCGACGACGACGGTGACGACGACAAGTACTGGCGTCGCTACTACCGCTAGCACCCTCGTCAGCGGCAGAATTGACGATGACTTCACAGTCATCGTTCGGTTTTGCAACTGACCACACACCCAAGAGGTGTGCTCTCTGTTTCAAACGACGCGAGTGGCGCACTAACGCGTCCTCGCGTTATGGACTGTTCGCAACGTCAATCTTCCCTCAGCACCGCCACTGGTGCACAACAATCGAGGATAATCACATGACTCAATCGAACCCGCACCGTCTGTCCGCCGCCTATCAGCAGGCTGGCTACGCGGTCATGCACTCGGTCATCGAGGGCAATTCCGACCGCATCGTGACGGTCACCATCGCTCCCTCGCAGCGCGCGCTCGGCTACACGCAGTTCCGCCCGAAGGACGAACAGCGCACGCCGACCGCCGACGAGATCAAGCAGGAAGGTCTGATCGCAATGGCCGGTCTGGTCGCGCTGCAGGAACTGGGCACCGAAAATCCGACCACGAGCTGCTCCGTCGGACTGATCCGCGCCCATCAGATCGCCGAGCGCTACGTCTTCGTGACCGAAGGTCCCGGCCCCGACCGTGGCCCCAAGATCACCGAAGTCCTGGACGCCTGGAAGGCCGAGTGCACCGCGCTCGTCGCCGCCAACAAGGACAAGATCGCCAAGGTGCGTGACGCTCTGCTCGAGCGCGACACCCTGACCGCGGACGACGTGACCGCACTGCTCGGCTGAGCCCGTATCACGTAACCGGCGACACCACTGCGTGCGGCTCCTCCTGAGCGCGCGCAACTCGGTCGCCACTCGGCACCGCAAGTGCTGATTCAGTCACCAGCTGTCGCGGGCGGCTATACTCGTTCGAGTATCTGCCGCCCGCTTCGGCAATAACCGAGACTGCCGCGCCCAAACGCGGAGTCCAGAATTTTTAGGAGATTACCATGGACTTGAAACATGAAACTGGCGAGAGCCAGAGTTATGAAGGGCGGGCGATGAACCATTGCTATCCTCGCCCCCAGCTCACTCGGTCGGCGTGGACGTCGCTCAACGGCCGGTGGCAATTCGCCATCGATGCCAACGCCGAAATTACCAATCCGTCCCGCGTTCAGTTCGATCGCGAGATCATCGTGCCGTACGCCCCGGAGACCGAGGCCAGCGGCATTAACGATACCGGCTACTACAAGGCGGTATTCTACAAGCGCCAGGTGCAAGCACCCAAGCTCAATCCGGGCGAACGGCTGTTGCTGCACTTCGGCGCCGTCGACTACAAGACGACCGTCACGGTCAACGGCGCCACGGCCGGTCAGCACGAGGGCGGTTACACGCCCTTCTCTATCGACATCACCGACTTCCTCGACACCGCCGATGGTGCCCTGCAGGAAATCATCGTGCGCGCCGAAGACGACCCGCACGACCTCTGCAAGCCACGCGGCAAGCAGGACTGGGAACTCAACGCCCACTCAATCTGGTATCCGCGCACAACGGGTATCTGGCAAACGGTGTGGATGGAAGCGGTTCCGGCGGCGCATGTTCGCAACATTCACTGGACCAGCAATGTGGAACGTTGGGAGATCGGCCTTGCCGTGATGCTCGACGGACCGCTCAGCGACAACATGCGCGTCTCGGTGAAGTTGACCTGGGCTGGCAAGGTGCTGGCCAACGACGTCTACGGACTGAGCACTGACGAAGCCAAGGCCGGCGAATTGCGTCGTCGCATCAACCTTCCCGACGGCGGCATCGAAGACATCCGCAACCGGATGCTCTGGGCACCACACAATCCGGCTCTGATCGAGGCGGAGATCAAACTGCTCGGCGACGATCTCGTGGCACTGGATACGGTGGCAAGCTACACCGCCATTCGCCAGGTGCAGATTCAGCGCGACCGGCTGGTCATCAACGACAAACCGGTGAAGCTGCGCATGGTGCTCAACCAGGGCTACTGGGAGCATTCCGGCATGACCGCTCCCGATGACGAAGCGCTCAAACGCGACGTCGAACTCATCAAGGAGATGGGTTTCAACGGGGTGCGCATGCACCAGAAGATCGAGGATCCGCGGTTCCTCTACTGGGCCGACAAGCTCGGGCTCTTGGTTTGGGAGGAAATGCCGAGCGCATACACCTTCAGCCAGAAGACCGTTCAGCGCGTCACCAGCCAGTGGATGGAGGCTTTCGACCGTGACATCAGCCATCCGTGCATCATCGCATGGGTGCCGATCAACGAGTCGTGGGGCGTGCCGAGCCTGGCATCCGTCGAAGCGCAGCGCCAGTTCCAGCGCTCGCTGTATAGCCTGACGCGCGCACTCGACCCCTCGCGTCCGGTGATCGGCAACGATGGTTGGGAGATGGTCGAAACGGACATCATCGCCGTGCACGACTACCACCACGATCCCGAGGTGTTGCGCGATCGCTACGCAAACACGGCTGCGAGCGTTCAGCACCTTATCGAGAAGGAGCGGCCGGGCGACAGGTTGCTAACTCTCGACGGCATGCAGGTCGAGGGGCGCCCGATCATGTTGACCGAATTCGGCGGCATCAAGCTGTCGCCGGACGAGGGCTCATGGGGCTACTCCAGCGTGCGCCTGCCGGAAGAACTGGCGGCTGCATACGAACGGCTCATGAACGTCGTCGGCCGGCTGCCGCTCCTGGCCGGGTTCTGCTACACGCAGTTCACGGACACCTACCAGGAAGCGAACGGCCTTCTCAACATGGACCGCACGCCGAAGTTCTCCATGGAGCTGATCTCCAGGGCGACCCGAAGCTAGCGGTTAATTTCGGCGACGAAATCGAGACGTTGGCTTGCCCGCGTTCTAGGTTTCGTCGCCTTTAGAATGGCGAAGGACGAGCGCGCTGAATCACCGGCGCGTACGTTGTTCTCAACAGCAAGGCGAGGCGAGTCATGCGACTCATAATCGCTGCGCAAACGCTTCCAAGCACTGCGAAACCGTAGCAAAATCTCGGTTTCGCAGTGCTGTTGCGCTGGCATTCATCACCGAATCCAGATGCATCCAACAACAAAAAATCGTCTTTTATAGACGACGAACCAGGATAGTCTTATGTACACAGTTTACACTCTGGCTGCAGTCGGCTTGCTGATTGGCATCATCGTTTCCCGCACGGGATCGCGCGAGACCGCGAAGACGGTTTGCTGCACCATTTTCGGTCCGCTCCTCGGCGCCGTCGCCGGATTGATGGTCGCCCTGATCGTGGTCAGCAACTTCGTTCCCATGAAGGACACCGTTTACGGCCCCGGTACGCTCGTCGCCATGCGCAGCTCCGACGGCGTCAGCGGCACGTTCGTCTGGGGCTCCGGCAGCATCAACAGCTCCGTCACCTACAACTTCCTCCAGAAGATGGATGACGGCAGCATGTCACCACGCTCGGTGCCTGCTGACAGTCTCGTTGCAATTATCGAAGACCCGGAACTGAAGAACACCGGCTTCTGGCGCACGACCATTCGCGAAGCCGACAAGACTTCGCCTATCTACAAGTGGTCGATCGGCGCCGGCGTGAACAACCGGACAATCCGTCAGGAATTCCGAGTTCCGGTCGGCACGGTCGTCCAGCAGTTCTCGATCAAGTAGGACTGCACGGACAGCGTAAAACAAACGCGAAAGGCCCGACTTTCGCGCTTCGCACTGATTAGACGTAGGAGGCGGTCTAGGGCGTAAAGCTCTAGACCGCTTTTCTACATTTCGGCAGTGTATTTAACTTTTTAACACCACCTACGGTGCCTACTCTATCGCCTAGTAATAACGGAACTTCAAGAGACCACTTACGGAAAGGCTCTTGTTTAGATACCTCTGACGTGGTTTCGACATCAGACAGTACAGATTTAATGAAACAATTAAGAAAACAAATTATCAACCACTCGCAAACGTTCTCATATCGCCACTTCTAGCGGTTGGTATCAAATATGCAACAAACGATTGCCATTCCTTCAGCATGCTCTTAGGCTGTTTTTATGCCCAACGGCATGTTACGTCAGTGTTAGAAGTTAGCGAGCAACATCAATTTATATTCATTCCGAAGCACGACTGATGCGGCTCATAGAGAGTTTAACAAAGCTCATTCCATTTACTAAGTTTTGAATAGCCGCACCAAACTCGGCATAGAATCTAGCACTCAGCCTTCTATTATTGAAGGAAGGAATAAAGGTGACCATATGTACCAACCAAAAATTCAAACAGACCCAGTCGCATTCCGGCTTGCAAGCCAGGTAGACCAGCGCACCAAATTAGTTATCACGGACGTCGACGGCACACTCGCCTCATTCTGGGATTACTTCGTACCGGCAGTCCGAGACTTTCTTCGGGACGTCAGCGTACGTTTAGACATCCCGGTTGCACAGCTCGCCGAAGATATTGGACGAGTTGTGGAACGCAGAGGCACGCATGAGTATCCATGGCTGCTGGAGGAAACGGGCTTCGCATGGGCTCATTTCTCGGACAAGCCGGATGAATTCATAAGAGATTTTGTCAAACCTTTTTGGGCGGCGATGGATGAGAACCGTGCCAAATATTTGCGTCCTTACCCACAGGTCGTAGAAACACTGCAAGAGCTGAAGCGGCTCGGCATCAAAGTTGTGGCACTCAGCGACGCGCCCGACTACATGGCGAGGATTCGCAACAAGCAAGTATTCGACGGACTACTCGACGCCGTTTACGCACTCGAAACAGTAGAGCCGGATACCAAAGAAGTCTGGCAACCGCTCACTCTGGAGTACGGCAGACAACGCCTTGCCGATCTAAAAAAATCGACCGATGGTTTAAAAACGCAACTGCACGTCATCCCTAAAGATTACGAAAAGCCTTGCCCCAACGGTCTCGACCTTGTACTCCGGGATTTCGGAGTTTTTCCTTACGAAACAATTTTTATTGGCGATAGCCTGCGCAAGGACGGCTTGGTTGCAGCCTCTCGCGGCATTCGATTCGTTTGGGCGCATTACGGACACCAACTACCCGCCGAGTATGAAGAACTCGTCCATCAGGCTCTAAAGCCGGTCACACCATCGGTCACAGAAACTCCAATCGAGGCCGCACCATTCGTCGAGGCCATCGCCGCACGTTATGATGAACTCCTAAATCACGTTTAAAACGCGCACAAGTTTCATACAATTCGAACAGGCGGACTTTATCAGCGTCCGCCTGTTTTGTCAGCCAGCAGGCAACATAATGACACCACTTTTGGTGCGTGTGCGCACGAAGCCATGCACTCAAATTCGTTCGCAAAAAAGCTCGTGCCAATTCGCGCCAGGGTTACGAACCCTGTAAGACCATCACTTGATAACTAAATTTACAGCAGAGATATCTCTTTACAACAGATCAAACGCTTACTACTTACGCGATACCTCGTTTAATAAGAGTTCTATTAGTTACATAGTCCTGCCTTGTGTTGAAGCATAGATATTGGCTAAAAACATAACATCCCCGTTTCCCCACCCCCCAACCCTGAACCACCCAGCAGTAGCCAGCAGTTCAATTCAGATTTCAGATTTCGATTGCGCGCCCCGCGTAGCGAAAACTGTTGTCCGATTGCTGTGCGTCTGCGACGTCCAGGTGCTGAGCGAGGATCCCTAGTCGCCGTCTGCGACTTCGTGTGTTCGTCCAAACGATTTTGTATCGCCCTGAGACAGCGCTAGCTGCCCCTCAGGACGGTTCCCTGCGCGCGGCGCGGATGATTCATCGTCATCCACCGCGTGCGCTCAACAACGTGTTTAACGCCCTCCACTCAGGGCACAGGAGACAAAACCAATGTCGAGAACTATCAATTTCATCGTCGGCAATCATCCGTCCCGCAAGGGCTTGCTGGCTTCGCCCATGGGCAAGGTCACGCTCGTTCCGATGTTCGCCGCCGAGCCGCAAGGCAAGGCTCTCAAGCTCGCGAAGGGGCTCTCGCTCCAGGCCGAGCTGTCGGGTTTCAAGGCTGACGCCGGACAGACCCTCGCTTCCCCGAGCGCCGGTTCCACCGTCGTCACCTTCGGTCTGGGCAGCCGCAGCAAGTTCAGCATCGACGCCTGGCGCAGCGCGCTGGTCGGCGGCATCAAGCAGGTCCGCGGTCTGAAGACCGATTCGATCGCCGTGAGCCTGCCCGCCGGTCTGGTCGGCGCCAAGGCGCTGTTCGGCACGATGAGCCTGCACGAGATCGGCTTCACCACCGCCGAGACCATCGCTCGCACGCTCTACACCGCCAACCACTACAAGACCGAAGGCGTGGAAGCTCCCGCCATCAAGAACGTCTTCGTCAACGCCGCCGGCCTCGACGCCGAGCAGCACAAGGAGCTGATCGAGGGCATCGAAGCGGGCAGCTACGTCGGCGCCTGCGTCAACATCGCCCGCGATACCGCCAACGAACCGCCCAACGTCTGCACGCCCGCCTACATGGCCGAACTGGCCCAGAAGGTGGCGGCCGAGTCCGGCGGCACCATCATCACCACCGTGCTGGAGCGCGAAGACTGCGCCAAGCTCGGCATGAACGCGTTCCTCGCCGTCGCGAAGGGCTCCAAGGTTCCGCCGAAGTTCATCATCATGGACTACGCGCCGGCGCAGTGCTCGCCCAACGGTCCGGTGCTCGCGCTCGTCGGCAAGTCGGTGACCTTCGACTCCGGCGGTCTCGACATCAAGCCGGCTGACGGCATGCGCGACATGAAGTACGACATGTGCGGCGGCGCCGACGTGATCGCGGCCATGCGCGCCATCGCCCGTCTCGGTCTGCCGATTCGCGTGAAGGCGTACTGTGCGGCGACCGAGAACATGACCGGCTCCGAGGCCTACCGCCCCGGCGACGTCTACACCGGCCTCGACGGTCGCACCTACGAGATCGACAACACCGACGCCGAGGGTCGCCTGACGCTCGTCGACGCGATCTCGTACGCCCGCATCCACGGCAAGGTCACCCACGTGGTCGACTACGCCACCCTGACCGGCGCCATCCTGGTCGCGCTCGGCGACATCACCGCCGGCGTATTCAGCAACAACCAGGCGTTCGCGAGCCAGTACCTGGCTGCGGCGGACTCCATGGGCGAAGCGGCGTTCCAGATGCCGACCGGCGACAAGTACAAGGCTCTCAACAAGAGCTCCATCGCCGACATGAAGAACTCGGGCGGCCGTATGGGCGGCTCGATCACGGCGGCGCTCTTCGTCCTGTCCGCGGCGCGCGACCTGCCGGCTGTCCATGTGGACATCGCCGGTGTGTCCTTCCGCGGCAAGGAAGTCGATGCCGATCCGGCGGGTGGCACGGGCTGGGGCGTTCGCACGCTCGTGGCCCTGGCCGCCAACATGGCGAAGTCGGCGTAAGCCAATTCGTCATCGACCGTTGACAGAAGTTGGGGTTGAGCGTTACTGCCGGACGCCGGACTGATCGGTTCCACCATTCAGTGGACGGCGATTGGTCAGTGTTCGCGCAGTAACGCTCGCTCCGCTTTTGTCGAAACAGTCTGAGACCAACACCAGTGACGGTGGCAAATTTCGCCACCGCCACTGGTGCCATGTCGATTCCTGAGATCGACTGTTTTTTTATTCGCTGGCACCTGCCAAGGGGTCAAAGATTCACCGTCAAACAGGGAATTTTTAGTGATGACGGCTTCAGCTGCAACAGCACCATCCGTTTCACCAAACGCACAGGTCGAGCCGATCGATCAGCGCGTACTTTCTGTCAGCCCCAACGTGGCGATCGAGTGGGGTTACAACCTCTACCTCGCCGAAGTCCTCGACGAGAATTCGGAAACTCGACTCTCTGCGGTTCGGGCCGTTCATGAGCTGGAAGACCTCGTCAACAGCTTCGCCAGAGGCAGTCGCGAACGGCTGTATCTGACGACGCTGCGCCTGGCCGCCAACAGCTTCGCGCAGGGCGTCGAACGTCGCAAGCGCTCTCGCGCGGACACCCTCGAATCCGCCAAGCAGGAGAAAGAAGAAGCCATCAAGCGCTGCACCCGCGACACTCGTCGCGGCGGCTTGCTCTCCGGCGGTTTCAAAATTCTTCTCATGGGCGGCTTCATCTTCCTGCTTGTGCGAGCCGTGTTCGACCTGCCTTCGGTCGAGCGGCAGACGGCGGGAGCGGATCTGCAATACATTTCGACCTGCACCGCCCTTGGTATCGCGCTCATCGGCGCGTACATCAAGGCGTGGTTTACGGATCGGAAGATGGTCGCGCTGTTCAAGCAGTACGACAACAAGGTGCAGGCTGCTAATGACCGGTACGCTGATGAAGTGGTCACTGAGTATCGCTTCGCAGCCGAAACGGCAGAAACCGCCTGGCATCGACTGACCGACTCGCCGGCGCCGATGACAAAGGCCTTTGAAGCGCTGCTGATTGGCGTAATCAAAGGCACAGTCCCGTCGAAGAACAGCAAGTTCTGACGCTCTTCTCCGGTCGAGACCGACGTCGACTCATGCTCGACGCCGATTAATCCCTGGTCGCTCTCGCAGCCAGCGGGAAACGGCGACGCGCCTATGTCTGAGTCGCTCAACAACGAGCACGCCCCTGATCCTCGTGGCTTGCTTCTCACCGGCGCAACCTGCGCCAAAACCCACCGTCAAGCAAGGATTGTTCCAATGACGGAAACCCCAATCGGAAAGCCCACCAGCGCGCCCCACCTGCGCGTCATCGTCAACGAGAATTTCGTTGACCCGGTGGAAGAAGCCGCCAAGTCCTACGCCGACAAGCTGGAAGCCAAATACGCCAGCATGACGGCCGCCAGGGATTCGCTCCGCAACAGCGGCATCCCGCAGGCCGGAAAGTCCGCCACTGCGGGCTTCGCATCCGCGATCGACATGGACGACTACCCCGAAGACAATGTCGTCGAGCGCGTAGTGAAGATCCTCGGCGATCGCGGCTGGTCCGTCGACCCGGTGGAATTCGCTTGCGCAGGCGGCCGCGCGGGCACCTTCTGGATGACGCCGCTCAACCCGCATCGCAAATTCTAAGTCCGGATTGTTCACAGACATCGGTCCTTTCGAGGGTTCGGCAACCCTCAAACGGTCCAGTGCCTGTGTGCTGTCCAGAACGCGTGGTGAGAGAAACGGTTCGTTTCTCTCACTTCGTCGTTCATTCTAATCCTGTTATATGCCATAGTAATAAAATTCTTAGCTAGAAAAAATTCTTTTGTCGCTGCTTGAATACTGCTCAGGGCGGATTCAATCGCTGCCAATGAAGTAAAATTGGACCGCTGGAGATTTGCAAGTCCGACGAAAGGCGTCCAGTGATTCAAATCGTCCAAGGAAAACCATCATTAGAAACCCTATTATTATCGCCCTTCTACTCGCCGCATGGTCGCCCGCACTAGCATCCGACCTGCCCGACACGACAGCTGCCTTTACGGGCGACAGCTTCTCGACTCAATACACGGCAGTCACGAAAAAGATCTTGAAAAATGCGGTCGAGATCGAGCGCTTCAGCCTCAACTATAGACTGGAAACGCTCAAGCAGCCGAAGTTGAAAAAGTTGCGATACTTCGTGGCGCAGGAAGCCGGCGCTGCAGGCGGTTTGGCATTTGAAATCACTGGACTGAACGAATACGGTAAAGGAAGAAAGCGCCCGTTGACTTTCAATAAGCGTGCATTTGCTAATGCACTGAAAGCGACGATGATTACTTCGATTATCGCCGGTTCCAGTTCTGCATACGAACTGGGCAACAACACCTGGATGGGACTGGAGCGCAGAAAACACGGGTACGACTCGAATTCGGCAAAAAAATTCGTAGTCGAAAAATTGAAAACAATCAACGAGTTACTCGCGCAACGTCAGCAGTTAGTTAACGCCCACAAGGACCATCCCGCCTATGAACGAGCTGTAGCGGAAGGAGAGGTCTTCTGCGAACTGCGAGACTCGTTCTTGAATGAGTTTGCGCAATTCTACGTCGACAATCGCCGAGCGCAAACAATGCAAAACACTTTTTACGCGCTTAACGCCGGTTACAACGCAATTGGCGCAACTGCAGCCGGAGTGGGTTATAGAGCTATCAGCCGACCAAAATTCACCGGGACGAGCAATATTTTGTTCATCGTCAGTGGTGGCATGGCAACCGTCACTCCAATGATTGCCACCGCATCTGGTGCCTTAATGCGCAAATATTCGGAACATCAACTGGAAAAAGTACTGCCAATTCCAAAGACATTCGACTCCGCCGCATTGAGCACCAAGGTCAAACTACTCGAAGGAACACTAACCCAGGCACAAGAGAGCTTGATGCCGTCACTCTCCGCCACCCGTCGATTGGGAATGTATTCCGATTCACAAACATTGTTCAGGAAGCAACTCGACAACGAATTAACCGTGATCCGACGCCTCGACAAAGTCGCTTTGCAAACCAATCTTCTCGCTCCGCCCATCGGTTCACTGCTTATGACGCAGGGCATCCTCGGAACGGTCGCATACTACGACTATCCCGGTCGAGTGCGGAAACAGCTCGATCTCAACTACAAGGGCGCCGTTGCAGGCACGGTCGGCCTCAGCATGTCACTGGCAGGCAACGCCGGATGGTTGCTGACGAGCCTGGCTTACGAACACCGATTGCGACAGAAGAAACAGCTGCCATCGCAGCTCATTCAGGCGAGACTGGAACACCTGGATGACATCGACAAAACACTCGCGGCACTTTAGCAGACGCTAATCTAGAACTAATTCGTCGAGACCGCCAATCCGTGACCCATATGGCTTTTCGGGCTTCGGACTTCCTAGCGTTGCTAGCGCAAACTTTCCCGAATTGTTATGGAAAGATAAAGATATATCTTGTCAACACTTACAAACATCGCTAGGAATAAGCCTTCCTGCTTTTCTAAATTTAGGAATCACGTCTTTCCACATATCCGCGCTGTACATTTCGCCCCCCAGAACCTGTAAGCCCACACACCACTCCGTTTCCACGCTTTGTTCAGATGCGAGGCAGACAACGGATTGCTCTGTGTGCTGCAGGGACAAGAGATTCGCAACGCGTTGCTGATCCGCCGCCGCATAGATTCTTCCAAATCAAAACGGCATATCTAGTCCACAACAAATCGTCCGCTGCTTCCGGCATCGGAACGCTTGGGGTAACGCCCAAGTGCTATCAAGGAAAATTTACTATGCCTGAGCCCAAGCCAAAGTTTTCTTTGTCGCCTCAGTGGAGGCAGTTCATCATCTGGATGATCTGCATTCCGCTCATCGCGGCTTTTGTCGGGTTCGTCCTCGTCTCGGAAGGACCCGTTGCTAGCCTCCAGAACAAGCCCAGCGCGCCTGTCACGCGTACGGGAGGTCGAGGAGGTCCTGTCAAAGTTGCTACCCCACCAACAGTCACCAACACTGCGCCCGCGTCCCAGACCGGCAGCGGAGCAACCGATGTGACACCACCGGCAGTGCCAGGTGGAAGTTCGAACGTTTCCGCAGGCACACCGAGCCCAGCCCCTCGCAACACGCGTGGCGGTCCGCCGGCAGCCTACATGCAAGCCAACGAGCTTTTCGATTTGCTCAACAGCAAACCCGAATCGATCGGCTCGATCACGTTTCTCAACGGCAGTGAACGCATCTATGTGTTCAAGGGCGGCGTGAAGTATTTCGTGACCCTTCCCGAACAGGGAGGCCGTCAGGAAATCCTGAAACTTGCAATCGAGAAGAAAGTGGCATGGAAAGCGGACGATGACTCGACCGCCAGCCTGCGCCAATTCGCCTTCTCTTTCGGACCGCTGATTGTCATCGGTCTGATCGCTCTGTTCTTCTTCAACCGCAACCGCAATGGTATGGCGGGTTCCGGCGGCAAGCCCGGCTTCGGCAAGTCTCGCGCCCAGAGCGTCGAAGACTCCAATCTGCGCACGGTGACGTTCAACGACGTCGCCGGTGCTGATGGTGCCGTCAAAGAGCTGAAGCGCATCGCCAAAGGTCTGAAGCGCCGCAAGCTCTATGCCTTCTTCGGTGTAAAACTGCCCAAGGGCGTCATCCTCGAGGGTCCTCCGGGTACCGGAAAGACGCTCCTGGCGCGCGCTCTGGCAGGTGAAACCGAAGGCACTTTCGACGCCACCTCCGGCTCGGACTTCGTCGAAATGTTCGTCGGCGTGGGCGCTGCTCGCGTTCGCGATATGTTCGAGCAGGGTCGCGCCAAGGTCAAGAAGACCGGCAAACCGCACGTCATCTTCATCGACGAAATCGATGCGATTGGCGGCAAGCGCGGCGGCGGCGGTTCCGGCGAAAGCAGCAACTCCGAGCGTGAACAGACCCTCAATGCCATCCTCGTCGAGATGGACGGCATGAAGAACAACGAAGGTCTGATCATCGTCGCAGCCACCAACCGGCTCGACATGCTCGACGAAGCGCTGCTCCGTCCGGGTCGTTTCGACTGCCAGGTCACTGTCGACCTGCCCAACAAGGAAGGTCGCACCGCGATCTTCGGCATCCACACCCGCAACAAGCCGTTGGCGGCCGACGTCAATTGCGCGCTCCTCGCCGAGCGCAGCTATGGCTACAGCGGCGCTGAGATCGAGGGCGCCTGCAATCGCGCCGCTCTGGTCGCAGCAGAACGTCACGGGAAAGACCTGCCGGACGACGCCACCGATGAGCAAATCGAAGCAGTCCTCGTGGCTGCCAACGCCACCATCGAGCTGGCCGACTTCGACGAAGGCATCGACTTCGTGCGCCTGGGTTCGACCAACGAGTCGCGCCAGAAGGGCATGAGCGAGAAGGACAAGAAGAACACCACCGTCCACGAGGCTGGTCACGCCATCGTCTCGGACGTCATGCCCGGCTCCAATCCGGTCGTGAAGATCACGATGGTCAAC
Source organism: Obscuribacteraceae bacterium (SeqCode) (assembly GCA_044225915.1). GTDB lineage: Bacteria > Cyanobacteriota > Vampirovibrionia > Obscuribacterales > Obscuribacteraceae > JADYXR01. Next base: position 76,839 of record JBGAHZ010000020.1, on the reverse strand, counting down.
CGCTCCAAAGCGCTGGGTTATGTGCAGAACATGCCCAACGAGGACACCTACAGCCACGACTTCGAGCACCTGGTGTCTCGCATCGTCACGGCGATGGCCGGTCGCGCCGCTCAAATGGTGCTGCTCGGCAAAATGGATACCGGTGCGTCCAACGACTTCGAGCAGGGCTGCCAGATGGCATACCGCATGGTGACACTGTGGGGAATGTCGCGCGTCGGCATCATCTCCGTGGGTCGCGGCGGTCCCTCCATGCGTGGCTTCGGCTCTGGTCCGGTGTCCAACTACGGTCCCAAACTGGCTGACGAAATCGATGACGAGTGGCGCCGCATCGTTCGCCGCGGAGAACCCCTCCAAGGTCGATCCCAAAGATCTCGTTCTCGACATCACACCCGTTAGCAAGAAAGGGGCCCAGCAATGACACCGATGTTCCAACCTGACCCGTCCGGTTACGCGAGCATCAGCGACCGCGTCCGCGGTTGCATCTGCCTGGTGCTCACGATTGGTTCGTTTACGGCTGCCAACTACGCCGTCGACAATCAGTGGCTCGCGTTTTTCATGATCAATGGCTTCCTCAACATGCTGTGCACCATCGGCATCTGCTTCAAGGAAGTGTAGCGCTCTGAACATTCAGACGCACCGTAGCTGGTATCATTCGCTTACCAACGACTCGCTCGCTCCGTCGCGCGCTCGTTGTAAACCTGTGACAATGTCGGCTTGCGCCGTCGCCCCAGCGAAAAGAAAAGTGGCATGTGTCTCCGCCCGGAGACCATGCCATTTTTCCCATTATCGACTTTCTACTATCTTTTGTCGTTCTTACAAATAGAACAAAAAATTTCGACATCAGCTGGGCGACTTGAGGGGGTACATGTTTGTATTCACCCCTCGCTTAAGCCGCAAAGCCGAACTATGGCTCCGCATCACAGTTTACTTACTCCGAATCGGAAGCCTGCAACATCCGACCACGGCTGTTAAACACAATCAAGCCGAGATCGAGGCAACTTTGAAGCGCCTTCAATTTGATGTCCTTGAGCTCGCGATCGACGTCCTGGCATTCTGCCAGAAACTGACGCAAGTTTTCAGCCACCTTCCGGCTGGGATCATCACGCCATTCACCAGCCCGCGCCCTGAGCGACCGCAGTTTGATTTCCTGCTGCTGGAGCCGGTCGGCCAGGTCAGCGCAGTGAGGGTCGCCGATCAGACTCTTGCGTACCGAAACGATGACGTTGATGAAATCGTCGCAGGAACGATAGAGCGTGTCCAGCACCTCGCGCTTGGCCTTGAAGGGCTCGCTCGTCTCGTTCAGCTCGGCCGTGACGGCTTTGAACCGAGCAAGAAGCTCGCGCAAAATCTTGGTCTGCCGAGTGAGTTTTCCGCTTGTACGCCGGCGCAACTGTCCACGGAAAAGATGCGAAATAGCCTCGTTAGCCATCTCGATTTCGCCGACCGAACGCGAGAGATGATAGTTTGCGCGACTGAGAGGCTGTGCATATGCCGAAGACGCGCTGCAGCCGGCCGAGGGAGTTTCGTCGGTCTGAGACAAAACATAAGTCAAAGCGTACTCCGCGCGCCAGCAGAGCTGATTGCGCGCGACGAGCCTGTCGATGCCTTTCCAGATGCGAAAATAGTCAGTGTTCATCGACGCTTCGTGCAATTCGTGATACATGCACATAAAGAATTCCTTCCAAAACAACTTGCGAGTCTTCTCTAGAGCAGACTTCCGCCTGCTGAGACTCTGATGACAGCAAGATCAGACCGTGCTTTTTCGCCGGTCTTGAACGTGCGAACGATGGTGTTCCATCCCCTCACAGTGCCTGAATGCGGTGCGGATACCACAGACAGATTGGCCAGCAGGGAGATGCTCGCAGCCAATATTTGCAAATTTTTGCTAGACATGTCCCCACCTTTCTTTGCTGGAGGGATAGGATAAGAGGCTGAGAACATGGGGCTTTCACCAACATGAACCCATATCAACTTTCCTCACGCATCCAAACCCGTTGTATGACAAACCGCTCGACGGCGGAGAATCAGACAACAAGAATATGAGTCGCGTTTGGGTCTTGGGATTGTTCCAAAAGTACAGCGTGAAATAGTTGATACCTGATGGTAATGAAATAGGTTGCTGTTACCAATATTGAGCAGGGAAAAGTCCCATTTTGGACGAAGACTACTTTCCCGCGGGCTCAACACGCACGAAGCGCACAGGCTGCCAATTTCAGCCGCCTCTTTACATCCCGAAATGGACGTTACAATCGCGACAATTCTGACGATTTCAAATGCAGACACCCATACGATTAGCGCGATGCAATTGGTACAAGTATGCAGCCGCAGATTGGATCCGCACAGTAAGCGCCCGGCAGCACGTTCTCAAGCATCAAAGAAAAAAACACCGCCATCAACTCAGCGAAATGGAGCGCTATAATAGCCGACGGCCAATAGCAGGACATAGCGAATCATGCGCTTTTCGGCAAAAATCAGCTCGGTCGGGATACTAATAATGTTTCTGTTCGCTCAGACAGCAGGCGAACAGGTCTTCGCACAAGCATCAGCATCAGCCTCAACTGATCCCGACACCGGGAAAGTTACCGACAAAACTTCTGATCTCCCTGCCCCGACAGAACCGACTACCACCGCCGACCACTCCTGCCTATCTCCTACGGCACAAGACATCGCAAAGCAAATAAACGTTCTGCCGCTCATTGAAAAACTCGAACACGGCAGCATCGACAAATCAGAGCTGGCGCGCCTCAAGGCAGGACAAAACCTCAACACAGCAGTTCTAATCGCAACACTGCAGGTCAGAGACGTTACCGCACGCATCGAGCGAGAGCTTGCGATAATCAACAGACTGCGGGGTCTTCTCGAAGACAGAAGAGATCGCGCAATCAAATTAAACTCAATCGAGAATATCGGTGCAAGCGGTGCTATGAGCGAAATCGCTAACGGCAGCACGTTTATGAGCGGACAAACTCCTGCGAATGTGGTCAACCTTGTGGCCGGAGCAGCAACGATTGGTCTGGGTAGTTGGGCTTTGAGACAACAGAGTGGTGCCAAACAACGAATTGTCGTCAAACCGAACATGCTCGCCAAAGTGTTCAATCACGCAACAAACAAGGACTCTGAGTATCCTCCAGTGGTTTGGGATTACCTCAACAGCGCTCCTGTAGGGACGACCCAAACCAGATTGCAAGCACTCATGGATCGCTGGAGACGCTACAAGGTCATTCCGAACACGACTGTTGGACCGGTCGCCCAAAGGCGAATTGCAGCGTTGACTAACAGCGGGCCAACGACAACCGCGACGATCGATATCTTCAACGATCAGTCCGACATGCTGTTCGACCTGCGCTCGGAAATCTATCAGCTCGATCGTGATTTGCTCGACCTCATGCAATGCGTCCAGCCATTGACGACAATTAGCAGCGACTGAGTTTCATCCGCTACAAAAACACCGTGATACCAGCAGAAACCCGTTCAAGTTAGTTAAAAACCAAAGGCAAATTTCAATGAAAATGGATGAGTTCGACGGCAAAAAATTCCTTGCCACCGTCCGTGGTGACGATTTCGCACACGCGGGCGAAGCAGACGCGATAGAAGTTGTCTTCGATCTCATCCCGGCTGCGCCGGAATGGAAAGTTCTGGATATCGGATGTGGCCGCGGCGGCACCGCACATATCGTTAAAGAACGCGGATGGGGAGACGTTGTCGGCATCGACATTGATGCGACATCGATTGAATACTGCCAGTCGAGATACCCGAATCTGCAGTTCGAAATATGCGCCATGGAGCAAGTCGGAGAGCGATTTCCAGAAGCGTTCGACTTACTTTACTCATTCAATGTTTTCTACGCATCTAAGTTTAAACAAGAAGCGCTTCATAGTTTCCGCAAGGCGGCTAAATCTGGAGCTATCCTCTGCATCTTCGATTACGTGATGTATAAACCGAACGAGCCTTTGCCGGAGGTTTTCCTTGGGCAAAAACCAGCCACCCCTGAAGAATTGAAAGCATTCACGAAGGCAGCGTCGTGGGATGTTTTTCGGAATGAAAATCTAGATCAGAAGTACATCGAATGGTATCGAAGTTTCCTCGCGAGGTTTGACGATCCGAGTCTCAGTTCTCAATACTCGGAAGAAACGATCGAAGCAGTTAAATCGCGATACGCGGAACTTTTAAACTCAATCGAAACTGGCACACTGGGCGGAACGATACTCCTCGCGCACGCGCATTGAAGTGACTGTCCCGGTTAATCTTCGGCGAAATAAGCCACGGAATCGGAGCAGGCTGGAAGCCTGCGCTCCCAGAATCCGCTCAGTCAGCGCGTAGTGAGTTCGACGTGCTCAGTAGTCAGCGCGCAGTGAGTTTGACGTGCTCAGTCAGCGCGCAGTGAGTTCGACGCGCTCAGTCAGCGCGCAGTGAGTTTGACGTGCTCGGTCAGCGCGTAGCGAATTGGACGTCCGCATCAGCGAGACCATTGGCTCCCACGGCATCTTTGACCTGCGCTACTTGGAATCAGCGAACGTTAACCGGTCCGTCGGCTCGCGCTAAGTGTGACCGCCGCGTTTACAATTTCTAGAGAAGAAGAAAGACATTTTCGGGGAGCTTTAAGAAAGGCGCATGGAATCTACAGATCAAGCAATCTTTCTAGTAATCAGTATGTAACGTTTAGCCAAGAATTCCTAAAGCTCTTGAGCGTGAGCGCGCCCGACCTATACGTTGAATTATCAATTCATCACCCCGACCCCTGAGTCACTCTAGCACCCACATCATCGTCCCTGACCCTCACGACCAGCGCTTTCTCACGAAGCACGGCACGCGACGGTTCCGATGTGGTGTTCTTGAATGACTGAGTCGATGAGGCTGAATTGGGTGCCGTTGAACTGTGCAGGAGTTCATCATCGCGCGTCGCAATTTTAAGCCTGCAACACTCAAACATGTTAGCCAAGCGGTTAGCATTATCCATCGTCGTCGGCATCATGACGGCCATATGGATGAGGAAACATGTAATGCTCAAAAACGTTTTAATCGTTGGACTTGTGGTCGTGCTGTTTGTCGCGTGGTTTTTCCGCGGCGGCTCGGCAAGAGCGCAGGTGCAAAGTCGTTCCGGTTCGCCGACGTCTCAAGCGCGCAAACGCAGCGACGTTCGTGTCTACGTCACCAGCTCCACTCAAGGCATGTCCGAGAAGCCTCAGGCATCATGGGCAACCGTTACGTCGACCGAAGATGCGACCATCACGATCGACGGCAGCAAGAAGTATCAGGACATCCTGGGCTTCGGCGGCGCCTTCACCGATGCGGCTTGCTTCATGATCAACGAACTCTCCGCTGACGCGCGCGAGAAGTTGCTCAAGGAGATGTTCGCACCGGACCAGCTCGGACTCAGCGTTTGCCGCGTCTGCATGGGAGCGAGCGATTACGCTACGCACCTGTACAGCTACGACGACGGCGATGCCGATCCGGAGCTGAAGCGCTTCTCAATCGATCACGACAAGAAGTACATTTTGCCGATTCTCAAACAATCGCGCGAGATCAATCCTGACCTGTTCCTGTTCGCGTCGCCCTGGAGCCCTCCAGGTTGGATGAAAGCAGGCGGGTCGATGCTGGGCGGTTCGATGCGGCAGTCCTTCATGCCGGCGTACGCCCAGTACTTCGTCAAATTTCTGAAGAGCTACGATCAAGCCGGTGTGCCGATTCAAGCGGTCACTGTTCAGAACGAAGTCGACACCGACCAGGACGGCCGCATGCCCGCATGCTCGTGGCCGCAAGAGTACGAAGTCGGCTTTATCGCCAACTTGCTCGGACCGTCGTTCGAGAAGGAAGGCCTGAAGACCAAAATCTGGTTCATCGACCACAACTACAACCTCTGGGGCCGAGCAATCGCATCGCTCGAAGACGCCAACTTCCGCAAGTACGCAGGCGGCGTCGCGTGGCATGGTTACGTGGGTGAAGCTCACAAGATGAGCACCGTCCATGATGCCTTCCCGGATGTGCCGATGTACTGGACCGAAGGCGGGCCGGACATCACCGACCCCAACTACGCTCTCGACTGGACCAAGTGGGGCAAGAGCTTCACCAGCTCCCTGCGCAACTGGTGCGAGGCGATCACGGCATGGAATCTCGCTCTCGACGAGGAAGGCAAACCGAACATCGGTCCTTTCCCCTGCGGCGGCGTAGTCACCATCGACAAGAAAGATAAGTCCATCCGCAAGAGCGGTCAGTACTGGGCTCTGGCGCACTTCTCGAAGTTCGTCAAGCGCGGCGCCAAACGCATCTCCTCGGAAGCTAAAATCGACGGTGTCGAGCATGTCGCCTTCGAGAACAAGGACGGACACCGCGTTGCGGTCATCACCAACACTGGTGCAGCCCGCACGGTTTCTCTGCAAGACGGTGATGCGAAGGTCGAGCTCTCGCTCGAACCCAACTCGCTCACCACACTCGTCTGGGAATAAGCCCGGCGAGACCTGTACTCTCACGCGAAGCACAAAGACGATCTGCCACTGAGGTGGCGGGTCGTCTTTGGTTTTGCCGAGGTTTTTGTCATGAAAAAAATCATGAACGCTTTACCCTGGCGACGCCTGATCATGATCGGCAAGCCATTTTGGACTTCCGAAGCCAGAATGAGTGGCTTCCTTCATCTCGGCGGTGTGCTCGCGCTTCTCGCCGCAAACGCCGGCGTCAACTACCTGGTCAACCGCACTGCGGGCGCCTGGATGACGTCGATCGAGAAGAAGCACATCGACGACTTCTATTACTACCTGATGGTCTACGGCGGGCTCATCCTCGCCGCGGCACCGGTCTCGGTTTACTACGGCTGGCTGCGCACAAGGCTGGCTCTGGTGTGGCGTGAATGGCTCTCCTCCACGCTCTTCGACGGATACTTCTCCAACCAGGCGTATCTCAAGATGACGCGAGACAAGGAAATGGACAATCCCGATCAGCGCATGGCACAGGACGTTGACTCGTTCTGCAACACGGCGGTCGGCTTGTTCATCTCGCTGCTGGATGCCATCGTCAACGTCGTGATGATGGCGGGCGTCCTGTACACACTGTCCGGACGCCTGACTCTGGTCGTGATTGCTTACTCGGCAATCGGATCGCTTATCGTTGTTCTCATCGGCAAGGGACTCGTCGCGCTGAGCTTCACTCAGATCAAATCCGAAGCGGACTTGCGTTTCGGATTGGCTGAGGTCAGACGCGAGGCGGACGGAGTGGCACTTTATCGCGGCGAGCAATTGGCGCGAACAAAGGCAAAGGCGCGCTTGCGGAAGGTGATCGAAACGCTCATGAACATCATGAACGTCAATCGCAACATCCAGTTCTTCACCAATCCGTACAACATGCTCGTCGCGGTAATCCCGCCTGCGATCATGGCGCCGTTGTACTTCTCCGGAAAGGCTCAGTTCGGTGACATCACCCAGGCGACGATGGCGTTTGCGACCGTTTTCAACGGCGCGACGTTCCTCATCGGTCAGTTTGGTGGCATCACCAACTTCACCACGATCATCAATCGTCTCGGTTCCTTCCGTGAAGGTATCGAAGCGGCAGGTGTCGAGCAAATTCCGCCCGGCAAGCGCATCGAGGTGTCCGAAAGCAATGAGATCGCCTTCGACAAGGTGACGATTTCGACTTCGGATTTCTCGCGCAATCTGATTGTCGACCTCACGGTCGACATCGGTAAAGGCAAAAGCCTGCTCGTCACCGGTCCCGATGGTTCCGGCAAGTCGGCGGTGCTTCATGTCCTCGCGGGTATCTGGCGGGCCGGCACCGGCAAGCTCAACTGCCCGAGCACCATGGACGTGATGTACCTCGACAAGGCGCCCTACCTGCCGCCGATGACGCTCCGAGAAGCACTCTGTTTCCCGGTCAGGGAGAAGGCGTGCGACGATGAGCGTCTCAAGCAGGTCCTCAACCTCGTCGACCTGCCCGACCTGGTCACCAAATCCGGTGGCTTGGACACTGAGCAGAACTGGCGCGAGATCCTCTCTCCCAGCCAGCAGCAGCGGTTGGCTTTGGCTCGGGTAATCAACCTGAAGCCGAAGTACGCCGTGATCGACGAAGCGTCTGCCGCACTGGAAGCCGAAAACGAGAAGCTGCTCTACACGGTTCTCGCCGCCATCGGTACCACCGTCGTCAGCGCCGGCAACGGAAACGCGCTCGCCAAGTACCACACGCAGGTGCTGGAGCTAGCCGGCGACGGCAGCTGGAAGCTCTATCCCGCTTCCGAATACCAGCCCAAAACCTGGCGCCCGCTGAAGTTCCTCGATTCCTTGCTGAAGAAGGACGAGGAGAACTGATCCACCTTCCTTGTGGGAGACGGGAGCAGGTGTCATCACCTCCGCATGGAGACTGATGGCGCCTGCACACCCGCCTTCTATGTGGCAGATGGACAGACCTCCTTTCTACCAGGAGGTCAGAACAAATCGAGAGGCCGCGCGGAACTTCTGTTCCGTCGCGGACTCGCCGGGAATTTCCTCCAGTCATCACCCTCGCAAGAGGCAACGAAACACGCACAAGGGAATCTTTCCATGACACCCGACAAATATGTCCAGCTCGCTGGTCAACTGCGGTTTCTCATCGAGCGGATCCAGGCGATGGAAGCGGTTCAGAGCCGTTTTCCCGAGCCCAAAGATTCGGCTGCCTTCAGTCGCCGGCACATGCTCGCGCGCCTGATCACCAATACGGGACACGGGCTCAAGCGCCTGCTGATCAACTTCGGGCATTCCGAGGAAGGTCTCCGGGTTCTCGCCGCGACGACCGTCGCCGGCACCATCCTCGATGCCAGCCAGCTCGAATTCATCCGCGACCAAGCCGCGGACGAGCTCGCCTATAAGCACTGCTACGGCGAATCCGTCACCAACGACGAGATCACCGAAGCCAGCGCTCTGGAAATCGAAGAGATGCTTCCGATTCTGTCGACCATGGTCGACCGCTGCGGGCAGCTCCTCGTCAACGAGTGCTGAAACAAGCACCTTCTCAATCAACTTAAATGGAGACTGGAGCTCACGCTCCCGTTTCCATTCCTTTGCCCAAACTACCTACTACTCCTTGTCACATGTCATCGCTTAAGCCTGATGAATGAATGGGTTCACCTATTGTTCACCGCGACGATCCATGATCGAAAAATAGTTATCGACTCGTGACTCGACTCGAAAACGGCGACCATCAACAACGCGCGGGGAGACCGGATGAATAACAAATATCAAGTGCTGATCGTCGGCGCTGGTCTTGCAGGGCTGGCTTGCGCAGCGCATCTAAAGAAACAAGGTATCTCATTTCTTCTCCTCGAGGGCAGCGATGGAGTCGGTGGACGAATTAGAACTGACGAGGTCGACGGCTTCCGCCTGGACCGCGGCTTCCAAGTTTTACTGACCGCGTATCCGGAAGCGGAAAAATTGTTCGATTACAAGAAACTCAAGCTGAAGAACTACAGCCCAGGCGCTCTGGTGAGATCCAATGGCAAGTTTCACCGGGTCTCGGATCCATTTAGAGAGCCCGAGAAAACTATTGAAACCTTGATGTCGCCTATCGGAAATCTCAGCGATAAATTGCACGTCGCACGCCTGCGATTGACTCTGATGGGTCAAACAATTCGCCAGACCCTCACCAGCCCTGAGTTCTCTACACTCGAATATCTGCAGAGACAGGGGTTTTCCGAGTCGATGATCGACAAGTTCTTCAGACCATTCTTCGGTGGAATCTTCCTCGAGTCGAAATTGGAAACAACCAGCCGCAAATTTGCCTTCTTCTTCCGGATGTTTTCAGCGGGAGACACCGCCATTCCTGAATTGGGAATGGAAGAACTGCCCAAGCAATTGGCAGAAAAAGTAGGCATGGAGAATATCCGACTCAACACAGCCATATCAGCAGCCGCTGATGGCAAACTCGTGACCAGCGCCGGCGAAACTTTCGAGGCACCATATATAGTACTAGCTACCGATCAGAGATCACTGGGCCGTCTGCTCTACGATATCGAAATAGAGCCTACCGAAAATTCGACTACCTGCCTGTACTTTGCCGCAAAAAAACCACCTACAGATGAACCCATACTCCTACTTAACGGCGACGGGATCGGTCCAATCAACAACATGTGCGTACCCAGCAATGTCTCTCCGGCGTGCGCACCTGAAGGTCAATCACTAATTTCGGTTACCGTACTTGGCACTCGAAGAGACAACGGTACGCTTGAAACCGCGGTTCGATCGCAGCTTGAAGACTGGTTCGGCAGTGGAGTGAAAGAGTGGAGGCGGCTGCGTACGTATCGCATCGACCACGCGCTGCCGCGACAGACCGTTCCGACACAGTTCGAAAATCAACGCTACGAGGTGCGCCCAGGTACGTTCGTCTGCGGAGACCACATGAGCACAGGCTCTATAAATGGGGCGCTCGAATCGGGAAGGACTGTAGCCGAAACCATTGTTTCTCAACTCAGCCCGAGAGCAATTCAACCTAGTTCTGCTCCAAGCGGCGTTTCTGGCTCCGAAAGCAGCGCTTCATCGAGCTCGCATTAATGTCAGTTTCGATAATGCCCCAACTTAGTTAGAAAACCCAGGCAGACCGACGGTCTCCACATACGCACGCAACGCGTCGGTGTTGGTGAAGACAAAACTGTTTATGCCAAGTGATGCAGCCGCACCAGTATTGATCTCGCGATCGTCAATAAACAAGCTGTTCTCCGGCGCGTGACTCACACCGCTCAAACAGTGATGGTAGATCTCCACATCCGGTTTAATCGCATTGATGTCGCAAGAGAAGGTGTAGTGGTCGAAGACAGGAAGCCATTCTACGCCGCGGAGATATTCTCTGATTGAAATCGGCATGTTGGACAGAATTGCTGTTTTGATACCATGCTCAGAAAGTTTTGCTGCCCACTTCGCCATATCGTGATTCGGTCTCGTCCAGCTCAGATTATCCAGTTCGATCAACTGAAGTAGTTGTTCTTCGGTGGGGCTTATTCCCAGTTCTTTTGCTATAACCGACCAGTATGCCTTGCCATCCACTTCACCCAAGTCATACTCATCTCGCAGCTTCCAGTACAGTGTCTCGACTGATTCGAGTTCTGAGCCGAGACACCTGGCCATTTCCTTGAGGTCAGTTTCAGACTGCGGCTTGCAAAGCACATTCCCGTAATCGAACAGTACAGCTTTAATCGTCATTGTCATGGTCTAGTCTTCTGAAGGGCAACATAATAATAACGATAAACCAGCGTGTCCTAATACCAGCTTCAAACTTTCGCAACAACGGAAGACAACCCGGACGCGCATAGGAAGTAATTTTCCAACACCAAAGGGGGCTACACTGCACGTAGCAAAACGGCTAAAACTTCACGCCGCGAATGCATTGACTAAATTGTTCACCCAAAATTCACTGCCCGGAATCAATAATAGAACGAAGAGACCGAATTTAAGACACGAGAGAAAGATTCACGCGCTGTACTATTCGTGTATCCTAGGCGCAAACAGTGCGACGGGAGATTCCCATGAACATATTAATCAGTGGCTCGCGAGGGCTAATCGGATCTGAAATTATTCCGCGATTGAAGAAGAACGGTCATCAAGTGCGGAGATTGGTTCGCTCCGCAAAAGATGCCGGACCGTCGGACTACGTCTGGGACCCTCTCAAGGGTGAGATAGCAGGCGACCTAGAGGGCATCGATGGAGTCATCCACCTGGCTGGAGAGAGCATCGCGTCCGGCAGATGGACGGATGAGAAGAAAAAAGAAATTCGAGAGAGTCGATTGAAAGGCACCACTTTTCTGAGCGAAACTCTCGCTAAACTCGACCCGCGACCGAAGGTTTTCCTCTGTGCATCAGCGATCGGATTCTACGGCGACCGCGGCTCTGAGGAACTAGATGAAACCAGCACTGCTGGTAGTGGATTTCTCGCAGATCTGTGTAAAGACTGGGAAGCGGCGACTTCGGCGGCACGACAAGCCGGCATACGTGTGGTCAACGGTCGTATAGGCGTGTCCTTGTCACCGAAAGGCGGAGCGCTGGGCAAGATGTTGCTGCCGTTCCAGCTCGGGGCCGGGGGCGACATCGGCGATGGAAAGCAGTTCATGAGCTGGATATCTATAGATGACGTAGCAGCAGCGATAGTTTTTTGTATTGAGAACGACAGCATCTCAGGTCCGGTCAACCTCACCGCACCGGAGCCGGTTCAAAACAGCAAGTTCACTAAGGCACTGGGGGCGGTGCTCCATCGACCGACGATTTTTCCGATGCCGGCGTTCGCAGCAAAACTTGCGCTTGGTGAAATGGCTGATGAATTGCTGCTTTCCAGCGCCAAGGTCATGCCCAAGAAATTGCAGGCTGCCGGTTTCCACTTCGCTTACCCTGAAGTGGAAGGCGCACTCCGACACGTGATCAAGGATTGACCTTCAAACTGTTTTCACAAGCCAGTATCCCGAACAACATCCAACCCAACCACCGATTCTTTCTAAAGGAGTAATTGGACACAGCATGAAAAGCCAGTCTGCTAACTCTAAGTCGAAAGACGGCGGAAAAGAATTTCTCGATTCGTTTTTAAACTCTCCGGATCGGTTAAAGATTCTGGAACAAGCGGTGGACTCAGCTAGAAACGGCATAGTTATAACCGATCCAGCTCTTCCCGATAACCCGATTGTGTATGCCAACCAGGCATTTCTCGATCTGTGTGGCTACCCGATGGAAGACATTCTCGGCAAGAATTGCAGGTTTCTTCAAGGAGCTGATCGCGACCAGCCTGAATTAAAAGAGTTAAGACACGCCTTGCAGCACGGAATTCCTTTTGTCGCGACGCTTCGCAACTACAAACACAACGGCTCGTTGTTTTGGAATGAACTCAGCATTTCTCCGGTCAAAGACGAAAATGGAAAGATCATCAATTACATCGGTGTTCAAAATGACGTAACTGCCCGACGGGAAGCTGAACGCCGAGTATCCGAGTTTTACTCCATGGTGTCGCATGAATTGCGCACACCAATGAGTTCGATTCGCGCCTCACTTGGATTGATCGACGACGGCTCGGCTGGCGATGTGCCTCCGCAAGCGAGACGTCTGGTGCGAATCGCTTTGCAAAATGCCGATCGCTTACTAAAACTCGTCGATGACATTCTCGATATGAAGAAGATCGAGTCCGGTACTCTGAGACTGAACACCACGATCATCGACCCCAATGAGCTAATTTCAAATGCATTGTCCACCCTCGCGCTGCAGGCCGACCAAGCGGGCGTTAAGCTGGAAGCAGGCTCGGAAGAATTGAAACAGTTTCTTGGAGATCCGGATCGCATATCGCAAATCCTGATCAATCTCGTTTCCAACGCGATCAAATTTTCGCCTCCGGAAACCACCGTTACAGTCAAAGCAGAGCCGCAGGGTCGAATGATTCGCTTCTCCGTAACGGACCAGGGACCCGGCATCGACCCAGCCGACTTCGACAAACTGTTCGTCAAGTTTCAACAACTGGATTCGTCTGACACCAGATCGAAACCAGGCAGCGGTCTCGGACTGGCAATCTCAAAAACTATAGTCGACCTGCACGACGGCAAGATCGGCGTGGACAGCAAGAAAGGCTCTGGGAGCACTTTTTGGTTTCTCCTTCCAATCGTTCCGCCGGACTAAACATAGACGTTCAACTCTCCACTGGCCCAGCTTTTGCTTCTTCGCTTTCTCCAGTTTCTTATATAATCACACCTTAGTGCCGATATGAGACCACTCGGATTTTTTCGTTTGAAAGCAATGAAAAACGAAATCAGTCCGCAAAAGCGATAAAATTGCAGCATGGCAAAAATTCTATTAGCAGAAGACGACCGTGACCTTTCCGAAGTCATTACCTTCGCACTTCAAACCGGCGGTCATATGGTTCAGCCAACATTCGAAGGAAGCGAGTGTTTGTCATTTCTGCGCACCTGCAAATTTGATCTGATCATTCTTGATTGGATGATGCCGAAGATTTCCGGATTGGAAGTTTGCCGAACCTTTCGCAGCGAAGGCGGCAAGACGCCAATCTTGATGCTTACCGCGAAGACAACTATCGAGGACAAAGAACTCGGTCTCGACGTTGGTGTTGACGATTATTTGACTAAACCGTTCGATCAGCGCGAACTCGCTGCTCGCGTACGAGCCCTGCTGAGAAGACCGGACACGGTGTTGGCTAACCTCCTGATCGCGGACAACATCGAAATGGACACGGTGGCATGCAAAGTCACCGTGGATGGTGCCGAGATACATCTGCGACCAAAGGAATTTACGCTATTGGAATTCCTGCTACGCCATCCTAATCAGACCTTCTCAACAGACGCCCTTCTGCAGCGCGTCTGGCTCGACGACTCGGCAGCGACTCCGGACAACCTGAAGACTCATATCAAAATGCTGCGTCAAAAATTGGACACGAATCGCACCGACTCGCTTATCAAAACCATTCGTGGTCGCGGATATCTATTATCGACGGAAACTAAAGCTCAGAAGGACTAGCGCCAAAACCTGAGGTTCCGTTTTATGCGAATATCGATTTTCCGTTGCGGTTAGTCCGAGCTCACCAAACCAGGCGTATTGCGACCAGACAGTTATCCTACACGCTATAGTATCAAACCTTGAAAAACCCAGGGTGACACGCGGCTTGCGCCACCTGTCACCCTGGTCAATCATGCTCTCAGCGTTTCATCAGCAGCCGTAGCCGGTCGGTCCCATGGGTTCCCAGGGTCGAGACGGCGGCTCGTCGTCCGGTTTCCCATTGGGAGAATCTGCACCTCCGTTGGGGCGCAGGGCATCCCGCTCCCGCGACGATTCGGGCGGAGAGTAGTTGACGGGGGTGTCAACAGTCCCGTGGATGCCCGCAAACCAGTCGGCGATGATGCGCGTGTCGGTCCCGAAACAGATGTCCGGCAGGGCGTCGGGCGCGAACAGTCCGACCTCGTCAGCGTCGTCACCGTGTTGCATCGCACCACCGACGACGGTGGCGAGATAGAACATGGTGAGCTGGTTGAGCGGGAAGTTCTTCGGGCTCGGATTGCAGGCATTCAACATCCGCTTGAGCAGGATGTGGAGCCCCGTCTCCTCAAAGACCTCCCGAACAACAGCGCCCTTGGGATTCTCATCGGTCTTGAGGAATCCGCGCGGCAAGCACCAGCGACCGACGAACGGCGCCACCTTGCGCTTGACCAGGACGACCTTGCCGTCCTCGACGATCAGCGCGGCAACGACCGGAACGGGGTTGTTGTAATCCACGAAGTTGCAGGCGGTGCAACCGTGAAGCTCTTGACCTTCCTGGGTCATCTCAGCCAGCCCGGAGCCGCACTGAGGACAGAATTTCCAGTTCCTGCGCATAGAGTTTCCTTTAGAATCGGGACTTGATGCCACTGCCGCGGCATCGTTTTTGGCACCGGGCGTGATACCAGCATCATCACAGCTGCCCCATTCCCGAGCCTTGTAGAAGATCTTGTTGACCTGACCTGCGACGAGCAGGACCAGGCTCGAGATGTACAACCAGAACATCAGCATCATCACGCCACCGAGAGAACCGTAGGTGACGTCGTAGTGCGCGAGATTCTTCACGTACAGTTGAAAACCGTACGTCGTGAGCAGGAAGATCGCGGCACCAAATACGCTACCAGGGGTGACCCACCTGTGCGCTTGTTTCACGTCCGGCCCTGCTGCAAATAACAGCGCAAACGACGCCAGCACCATCATGAAGATGATGAACCAGGTGACGTACGTGGCCATTCCAGGAACGTTGAACGTCACGCCGATCCAATCGACCAGCAGCGGAAACGCGAAGATTGCAACAACGGCGCCAAGCAGAATCACTGATTGCACAATTGTGATCCACATGGCGGTGAGCCGAAACTTCCAGTATGGTCGCGTGTCCTTGACGCCGTAAATGCGATTGAGTCCGTCAATCACAGCAGCGAAAAGACCGGACGCGAGCCACAAGGTGATTGCAAGACTGATCGACATGACCGCAATAGGCTGGTTGCTCTGCAGCCGAGCAATCTGTTCTTCAATCACGAGATGCGCTTCCTCCGGGAAGACTGTTCCCAGAAGCGCTTCGAGCGAGTGCAGCAGGTCTTTGCCATCGACCCCGGCAGCCGGCAAAACCAACGCCGAAATTGTGATGACCAGCGCGAGAAACGGCACGGCAGCCATCATCGCACCGAATGCGATGCCGGACGCTCGTGTCAAAAGTTCGTTCGCGAGGACATCGTGGTAGGTGTGTTTGGCAATTTTCCACAACCCACGAAAGCGGCAGGTCACGTTATGACCCAGTCCTTCTGTTTGATTCATAGTTCTCCTCTACGGAAAACATCGAGGGGCACCATTAGCGGTGCCCCTCGTGTTCGAAATTAATCACTACGCACGGGCAGCACAAGAGGCGCCCGTCGTGTTCGGAACCTCCGCAGTAGTCAATCTGTAGTCACCCAGCGTGCTTCGTACCACGCTGTCCCTGCACTGATTACTGCTCGCCATCCGGGATGGTCGGGTCGTCGTCTTCGAACTGCTCCTTGAGCAGGCTCGCATCGGGCTTGTCGACTTGCGCAGCGGTCCACGTGTGAGTGACACTCCCGTCCGAGTCGATGTCTTCGACATTGGTCACCACACCCTTAGCGTCGACGTTGTAGCGCCGGCAACCAGTGTTACTCGGCGACGCGACCGACTTGATGGCGTACGTGCCGTCGGTGTTCTTCGTCCAGACCTGCTCCAGCTTGAAGTTGCCGACCTTGTCGTAGACAGTGACGACCATCTCCTTGTCACCGACCACACGGCGCAGGTGGCTGCCGTCTTCGGCGAAGTACTGCCACTCGAAGTTACCGCTGGCGCCCTTGATCGTGGCGCTGAAGTAGACCGAGTTGCTTTTGCCAGTGCGGTAGTGCGTCAGTTCGAACGCACCGTCAGCACCGACTCGGCGCCGCATCTGCGGACTCTTGCCGTCCGTTTTGTAGCGAATGGCCTCGAAGGTACCGTCCGCCAACTTGCGGCGCTCGAAGCGCAGCACGCCCTTCTCCAATTCGCGCTTGAGCTTGCCGTCCGGGTAGTAATAAAACTCGCCGAGCCGGCTGCCATCCTTCGCGTAGACGATCTTCTGCGTGAGAACAGTGTTCTTAAAAGACTGCATCTCGTTGGTGCCGTCAGCGCGCACGATCTTCCGACCGACCAGCTCCTTCTCCTTGTTGAGGATCTTGGACCGCGACGTCTCGCCCTTTCCCGGAGTTTCGTCGACCACGGAGTAGCCGTACGGCATGTCATCGGCGTAAGCCGAGCCAGCCGAGAACGTCATCACCATGAGCATCACGGCGAGGGCACAAAGAATTCGTTTGAGCATAAGTCACTTTGATTTGGGGTAAAGCGACAGCCGGAGCCAATTGTTAGACGCGAATAACCGTCCACTCACAAACGGATCCAAACAGCCAATCGATGACTGGATGGTAGCGTCAAAAGCTAGCTCGGATGTGCTTTGGGAAGTTGAGTCTTACGAAGTGAGTGTGAAAAAAAACAGGACGTCAACTTCTACTAAAACGGAATTGGACCGTTCAAATGAATCACGGTCTTGTAGACAAGAAGAAACATAAGTAATTAATCAGATCGTCTAAGAATCCGTATTTTCGAGACTTGTTATCAAGATAAGCTAATCAAGCTAAGTTTTCTGATATTGCGCCGACTTAAACACCGCTCACATTGAGATTAGAAATTTTCGAGGCGCTTCAGTGCTTTATCGAGGACTTCGACCTGGGAATGCAGGCGTGAGACTTCTTCGAGCGTGGCTTTACCACGCACTCTTTCGATTTCTTCTTCGAGTAGGCGTTTGGTTTTCAGAAGTTTCTTGGTCGACATCGAGTAACGATCGGTTGGCATGGAAGCCTTTGTGGGCGCCTGTTTTGCTTTGTCGGCGAGAGTTTGTTTTTGCTTCAGTTCCTGTTTGCGTTGCACTTCGCGGTCGCCGATGGATGCGGCTCTGGCTCCGGCAAGACCGTTGATCTGACTCGGTTCCGGTGATTCCATCGGTTTGTTATATTGCGCCATCAACATCGCTTTGCGCGACATCTCACCGGCGTATCCGGTTTGATTAGCGGATTTGTTGGCTTGTCTACCGTCAAACTTCGGACCCAGACCTTCAGCCAGTTTCGCGGTTTTTGCGGCGTGGCTCTGATCCATAACTGCGAGCGTTGCGCCCATTCCCATCATCATGAGCGGATTGCAGAACAGTATGGACATAAACGCCATCTGATCCTGGTTAGCCATGTGCTTCTGATTCACGTGCGATTGATAATCGACAATTTTGCCTTTGGCGTCCTGGGTGATCAGCCTGCCGTTCTTATCTTTGGCGACAAAGTTGCCGGACCCGTCCTTCTGCCACTTACGGCCGTCCAGCATACTCGGAGCGTCTGGAACATCACCTCTGGTATTTTTCGTTTCTGCGACCCGTCGCGCTTCTTTCGCTTCGGCGACGCGACGTACTTCTTTAGCTTCCGCAACTCGTCGAGTTTCCAGCTCCGCTTTGCGCGCCTCATTGCGCTCAGCTGTGCGCCTGGCTTCGTTGCGCTCAGAAGTGCGGCGAGATTCATTCATCTCCGTGCGGCGCGCTTCACGCTCCGCTGTGCGACGAGACTCATTCATCTCATTACGACGAGCTTCATTGCGTTCTACGGTGCGGCGCGCCTCAGCCAGACGTGCATCGTTACGCTCGGCAGCTCGACGCGATTCGTTGATTTCGTTTCTGCGAGCTTCATTGCGCTCCACCGTGCGACGGGCTTCGTTTAATCGACCTTCGCTGCGTTCTGCCCCTTTGCGTACTTCACTCGACCGCCCACCCTCACGCTCTGCGGTACGACGAGTATCTATATTCTTGTTCGGTTCAACTCTGGCGGAAGATTCACTGGATTCGACAACTCTTCCATCGTTCGACTTCTTCCATTCGACCTTACCGCGACTACCATTGCCATCCTCAGGACGAACCCGGTCGTTGACCGTACGCAATTCGCGAACCTTGGCTTGCTCCGTGAGCCGTTCCTGGTTTACCTTGAGTTGATCTTGAATCTGATTCTTCGGCTGCTCTTTGCCGTTTTCGAGTTGCTGACTCTCGATTTTGAGCGCCTCTTTAGCAAGCTGCTGCCCGGCGGTTTTATCACCACCAGTATCTCGCATCACTCGCTCGCTAAATCCGTCCAGGGCTCGCACAATAGCCTTCCATACGCCGTGATTGGATGAGGGTTGCACCGCTTAACAGTCCGGCGCACGAATCACCGTTATACCGTACGATGAGGGCAGTCCGATGTCGATGGGGGAACTACTACTAACAGCCACTCGCGCCTTCGTGAAAACCGCCGATTGGGCTGTCAGGACAAGAACCATGAAATCTCGAAGCCGCGCGCTGGGCGCACTATTCATGACAATTTTCGCACTGTCGCCGGCCAGGGCTGACGAATATGTCCTCGCCCCGGGCCCATGTCTCGACAAGCGCAAGCAAGTTCAGGTTTACCTCGACAAAGCTCGAAAAGCAGGAATTGGAACGAAACCCTACAGCGATGCACTCGAACGAATCGAAAACGACGTCAAATCCGGAGCGCCGGAAGCCGATATCCAGAGACAAGTTTCCAGCCTGATCACCGCACTCGCGCAACAGGTCAACAATCTCAAGTCATTGAAAGTTCGCCCTCCAGGCTATTATGCGGTCAGCGGCTCATCTTCGGGATCGAGCAGTGGCGGTAAGGGCGGTTCAACCGGCTCGGCTAGGGGCGGTCCGGTGGCCTCAGACTCGGAGATGGAAAGTTATATGCTCACTCTGGTCAACAAACATCGACAAGAAGCCGGGCTAGGCTCAGTCAGCTCCAACTCGGCGCTGGGCAGTATCGCACGTGCCCACGCGCAGGACATGGCAAAACGAAACTTCTTCAATCACGTAAATCCGGATGGTCACGACCCCCAAGATCGCGCCAAGGCAGCCGGATACGGCGGCGGCGTAATGGAGAACATTGCCTTCACCACTCTTCGCGGACCAGGAATGCGACCTACCGAGATGGCCGACGTCAACTTGATGAACTCGCCGCCGCACCGCGCCACCATACTTAATACCACTGTCACACAATGCGGAATTGGTATCGCATATGATGCCGACGGCGGCATCCGTGTATGTCAGCTATTTTCGCGCTGACAACGACACCCGGCGAATCAACAGGGTTTAACTGGATCTAAACCACCAAAAGCACTCGACAACCATTCCGCACACAACGCCATCACATCAGCGTGGTAAAACGCCAGAGGGCACCCACGCGAGTTACGAATATAAATCGCAAATTACTAGCTCTCTCATGCGCTTCCGCAATCCTTACTGCCTCGTCGACGACGTCGAATTCGTCTTGCCATGCCCAAAATCAAGATCTTATACAAGCACCGACGACGGATGACCGAACCACTTTCTCGCAACCGAAAACTTCCGACCGGCCAAATCGCTCTGCCGATCGCTTTCAACTATCGCTTTCCTCCGCCTTCGAAGTGGCAAGCAACAAGCATCCGGAAATCGTCGTCGCACTCAAAAATCTTGATATCGCCAGAGCAAATGTAATCACTGCGGGTGCACGCCCCAATCCGCAATTCGCAGCCCAACTTGGTTTCGGACCCGCGTACACCGGAGTGATCGCGGGCAACACACAACAGATCGGTGTCAACCAACTTGTTGAGATGGGAGGAAAACGCGCAGCGAGACTTAAATACGCAAAAGACCTGTATGATCTGACGAGCAAACAATTGGCAGATTTGCGCTACGACGTTCGCTCACAAGTGCGAAGGGCTTACGCGGAAGCGGCAGCGGCAGAAGCTTCCGTACTCCTGATTGAAGATCAACGCGATGTTATTGAAAAGTTTTTCGAGATCGCTGAATATCGCGTTCAAGCAAAGATTGCGGCCCTGGGCGAAGAACAGCAAGTCAAACTAGCACTCGATAGATTTCATGCCGACGAGAATGAAGCATACGCTAATCTCAGACGCGCCTGCATCAAACTCGATTATCTTCTCGGCATGCCCCTCGAGCAGGACATTGATGTCGAAAACAATGGACTATTTCAATTAGCTGCAACGAAAACAGAACTCGTTCCGGCTCCCGATGCGCCGCTGCCTACGCTCAAAGAGCTGGTTGACAGCGCATACGAGCATCGTCCGGATTGGGCTGTGGCAAAACAACAGAACGCTGCCAACAAATCCGCTCTCAGTTTGCATAAGCGCCAGGCCATTCCGGATGTGCTTCTTGGCTCGGGTTTCGCATATTCTACCTACAAGCAAACACCCGTTCAGGTACCTCAGCAATACGGTGCCTACTTGAACGTCAACGTCGATGTGCCGATTTTCTACCGCCACCAGGGCGAAATCGCCGCGGCGAAGTCGGCTTACGAACAGTCTCAACGCTCGATTGACACCACGCGAATGTCCATCAAACGAGATGTTTATCTCGCGTATGCATCGTTGTCATCGACCAGGCACAATATTCTTCTATATCAAACGCACTTACTGCCGGACGCAAAAGAAGTGGCACGAGTTGCGCGGCAACGATACGAGAGCAAAGATACTGACATCGGTGATGCTGTGGTCGGTCAACGACAATATCTCGACACAATGCAGGCGTATTTCAACACCGTCGTCGCATACCAAAATGCCTGGGCTGATCTGGAAACGGCAATCGGCGCTCCACTTAAGTTTTAGCAACGCAGTTAATGAACCAGCACGTTTGATATTGACAGTGACGCCCGAGACGCAGTTCTAGCGGGCACCGTGTTTCATCGTCCTGCAACTCTTCACAAAGTTAACGAGAGCCGCATCCCAACGGGCCAGGGCTGTTTGAAACTTCCACACCGGCGCCAGTGGGGCGCTGTCGTGCTATGCAGTGGATATACAAATTTCTTGACATCGCGAACACCCAACAGTTCTCAAACCGTTGATTCCAGCGCTGTTTCGACAAACCTTTTCTTATACTCATGGTTGGAAGTCTCCAACACAATAAAATACAGCGTATGACGTCAACGCTTAAAACACGCGAAAAAAGAACCTTATTAACACCGCTGCGATTCATTGAAAAGCAGGTAACCGACGCTGTCGAACTGATCGGACAGGTCGTGGCCATGTGGATTAAAACCATGGGCTACATTATCCGTGGCGACTTCGACAAGAAAGAGACCTGGCGCCAGTCCTACATGATAGGCGTGAAGTCCTTCGTAGTCGTTGCAATCACGGCTCTCTGTACCGGATTTGCGATGTCGTTACAGATTTCGCGCGAACTCGTTCTTTTCGGCGCCGATACAGCGATTGGCGGAGTGGTATCACTCGCACTCGTGCGCGAGATTGGTCCAATCACCGCCGGGGTGATGGTCGCTGGTCGGGTAGGATCCTCTGTAGCAGCCGAACTTGCAACCATGGTCATTACGGAACAGATCGATGCGCTCAAAGTTATGCGCGTCGACCCTGTTAAATTTCTCGTCGTCCCGCGCTATATAGCCGGCTTGACGATGACTCTGGTTCTTTCCGTCTACGCTATGGCAACCGGACTGCTCGCCGGGATCTGGATCGCCAGCATCGCCGCTAACCTGCCTGCTGCAACGTTTCTGGACTCAGTGCATCAAACCATACTCGATCGCGATTTCGTCACCCACTTCATAAAATCCGAAATCAACGCCACAATCATCGTCATGTTCTCCTGCGCAATTGGGCTCCACACCAGGGGCGGCGCGGAAGACGTCGGTATCGCGACCACCAGAACTATCGTTTGGACGATGACGCTCATTTTCGTTTTCAACTACATCGTAACGTCTCTGACGTACGCACCACGCTAATTGGAGGACTTGCCGATGGCGATGCCGCCAATGCTCGAAATCGTAAATCTGCAAAAATCCTTCGGCGAACGCCAGATTCTGAAGGGTATCAGCTTCAAGGTCTACAAAGGCGAGATGCTCGGATTGATTGGCCCGTCCGGCTGCGGGAAATCGACGATTCTCAAGTTGATCTGCGATTTACTTACGCCTGACGGAGGCGAAGTCATCCGGTGGTCAGACGAAATCGGGCTTGTGTTTCAAGGCTCAGCCTTGCTCAACTCTTACACTGTCCGCGAGAATCTGGCTCTAGCACTGAATCGGCGCAAACTGAAGAAGTCCGAAGAAAATCAAATCATCGATGACAAACTAAAGCTCGTGGGTCTGGCAGGTTACGGCGAAGCGTACCCATCGCAACTTTCGGGCGGCCAGCAAAAACGAACCAGTTTCGCCCGGGCGATCGTAAATGACCCAAAAATAATCCTTTACGATGAGCCAACAACCGGGCTCGATCCGGTGATGTCAACAGTCATAGAAGATTACATGCTGGAGCTCAGCGGCCAGCTGGATGCGGCGTCAATCGTCGTAACCCACCAATATTCAACCTGGACGCGCTGCGCCTCCAGAATTCTTCTCATGCATGCCGGCAAGGCTGTCTGGGAAGGCTCCGCAGGCGAAGCCGTCGTTTCTGACAATCCGTACATGAAGCAATTCGCTCATGCTACGAGAGAAGGACCAATGCTTTCCGGACTCTTGTAAAATCGTAAGGTGACCGTAGGATGAAAACTGTGACCGCAGCCCCTGAAAAATCATCGAAGCAAGAAGCACCGGCTTCTGTCAACAGACCTGTCGACAAGCCGAACTTCGAGGTTCGCGTTGGATTATTTACCCTTTTCGCTTTCATGCTGTTTATGTATGGACAGGCATGGCTCAAGCAGTTTTCAATTTTGCACCCGCCGCAAAAAATCACAGTTCAATTCCACGATGCTGCAGGATTGGCTAACAATGCACCTGTTAACATCAACGGCGTCCGTGTAGGCACAGTGGAAAAAATACAACTGGAAGACAAAGGGCGCGTCCTTGCCCACTTGAAGATCAAAACGGAAGAAGCCACCGTTCCTCAAGGTTCGACGTTCACTATTCAAACTTTAGGTATGGTGGGCGCCAAGTACATCGAAATTTCACTGCCGGAAGAGACGCCCGGTGAAGAACCACGTCCACCAATTGACTCAGAGACCGTAGTCGTCGGCGAAGATCCAGTGCGCGTTGAGTTGGTGATCAATAAAATAGCGACCAATCTGAATCGCATGATCGGCCGACTGGGCAGCGATGCAACACAATCGGGTCTGGCAGACGCACTGCAACACTCCGGCGAGACGATTAAAAACATCAACGAAGCCGCCACCAAACTCAACAAGAACATGGACAAAATCAGCGACGTCACGACCAGCGTGAAAAACACTTCGGATCGCTTCGGCCGAGTCGCTCAAAGTGCTGATGGTTTCTTCGTCGCAGGAAAGAGCACGCTGTCTCATTACTCGGACTTGAGCACCGATCTCCGCAAGACATCGCGCAAAGTCAACACACTGCTCGACGATCCCAACATGAGCGGTGACATCAAAGAGACTATCAACTCCGCCAAGCAAACCGCAGAGACGATTCGCGAAACCATGCGCGAACTTAACGGCACACTCAAGGATAAAGACCTTCGCACAGACATCACAAACATCCTGGACCGCATTAACAAATCGACGACCGACATATCCAAATCGATGCAGGAGTTTGGCGCCATCTCAAATAATGGAGTCCTGCGCGACGACATCAAACAGATCGTCAGCAATGCAAAGGATGCCGTCACCAAAGTCGAAAACATCGTATCGGAACCGGAGTTCAAAACCGACCTGCGCAAGACGATCAAGAAAGTTGAAAGCGCTGCCGGCAACGTCGACATCGCGGCTCAGCAAATGCACCAGGTTCTCGGTCAAAAGCGCCCACTCTGGAAATTGATGTTCGGTCAACCAGGAAAAGTCAAAGAGACCAAGACAACTAAGACTGAAACAAAAGGCGCCGACGGCAAAACAGAGACCAAGACCGAAACTACAAAAACGACAACTGAAGCGCCTCCGACCGATTCAAAAGCTCCAGCAACAGAAACACCGTCAACACCAGACGAGTCCCAACCAAATCTCCGCCAATAGGGTTAATCAGCCCGCGCACAGTGTAAGTACATCTAGTAAGAAACCTAGAAAAATTATGTGACTGATGCGCGTTCTAATCTTAGGTGGTGACGGATATCTCGGCTGGCCAACTGCCATGCACCTCAACAAGTGCGGTCATGACGTTATGGTCGTTGACAATTATATGCGTCGCGAGCTGTCGAAAGAACATGACGCAATGCCGCTGGTAACACCACCTCTACTTCCGGAACGCTGCAACCTGTGGAAAGTTGCTACAGGGCTTGAGATTAAACATGCGATCGGCGACGTTGCCGACTATGATTTTCTGTCTCAAGTAGTGCGCGAATTCGCACCCGATTCGATCATTCATTACGCCGAGCAGCGCTCCGCGCCGTTCTCAATGAAAGGGTTTAAAGAAGCACAACTAACTTTATTGAACAATCTCAGCACGACCCTGACACTAACTTGGGTGGTGATGAACGAATCTCCAAATTCTCACATCATCAAACTTGGCACGATGGGTGAATATGGAACTCCAAACATCGACATTGAAGAAGGCTGGATAGACGTTGAACACAATGGGCGCACGCAGAAATTTTTGTATCCGCGCCAGGGAAGTTCGCTCTATCACACGACCAAAATAAACGACACTGACATGCTGTGGTTTTATGTTCGGATGGCCGGATTGCGCGTTACTGATTTGATGCAGGGTCCGGTATACGGAATTTTTACCGATGAGGTTCCGGAGGAATCCCAGTTACTTCCTGTATTCGACTATGACGATATTTTCGGAACCGTGATCAATCGCTTCGCGGCGCAGTGTGCGGTTTCCACTCCTCTGACTGTTTATGGCAAGGGCGGTCAAACTCGAGGATTTCTAAATCTTCGCGACACTCTGCAAGCATTGAGGCTGGTCGCAGAGCATCCTGCAAAACCGGGTGAGATGCGCATCTTGAATCAATTTACCGAGAAGTTTACCATTTTAGAATTGGCGTACATGATGCAGAAAGCTGCATCAGAACTGGGCGTAAAAGTAGAAGTAGCGCATCTGAAAAATCCAAGAATCGAAGAGGAAGAACACTACTACAATCCAACTTGCCAGGGCTTAAAGGAACTTGGATTGAAGCCGACATTGCTAACCGAGCCAGTCTTGCACGAGATGATAAAGTATTCGCTCGACCATGCCGATCAGATCAACAAGGATTTGATCATGCCACGCGTGAGGTGGGCTCGTGTTTAAAAACGCAGGCAAGCTGCTGACTTTCACCGCCTGTTCTCTGGTACTCGCCGGGCTATATGCGCGCAGACAAAGATCCATGGCACAAAGAAGACAAGCAGACGCGCGACTGGTAGAGCAAGCGGTGAAGCGCTTTTCGCAGACCAACGGTTTTGACAAAATCAAATACACTACTGTTCTCATACCAAGCCACAATGAATATTCCAACCTTTGCGAATTGCTTCCGCGCATTCCAAAAACCGCATGCGGACAGGAGCTGGGTGTTCTGATACTCGACGACGGCAGCAGCGATCACACCGTCGATCTTCCACAGCACCACAACGTTGCCGTGGTCTCTACCGATGTAAAACGCGGGCAGGGAGCCGCCCTTCGACTTGGTTATGCGCTAGCACTAGCCGGCGGCGCCCAAGTTGTCGTAACCATAGATGGTGACGGACAATACCAACCGGAAGAAATCGAAACAGTTCTTGCGCCAGTTGTCGCAGGCGAATACGATTTTGTAATCGGATCGCGAATATTGGGTGGATTTGAAAAAGACGATGACTTTCGACTGCTCGGTGTTCACTTCTACGCGCGATTATTCAGTCTTTTACTGGGTTTGAACATCACAGACAGCTCGAGTGGATATAGAGCGATCCGATCCACGTATTTAAAAACACTCGTCAACCGGCTCGTGCAGCCGCAGTATCAAACCGGCGAAGTGCTTCTGGAACTGGCTAGAGCCGGAGCGCGAATCGGCGAAGCACCAATCATGATGCTCAAGCGCAGGTCCGGAAAATCGAAGAAGGGAAACAACATTTACTACGGATTTGCTTATGCCAGAACAATCTTCATGACTTGGTTTAAAGGCAACATCCACAACGAGACGATTAATATTCCATCGCAGTCCGACAGGCATACGCGCACGGACAAGGTTACTGGCAATAACGGAGCTGGTGGTTGAGCCATTTAAGCATGACCAACATTCAACTCCTATTCTGTTTGAAGTACTTACTGGTGGCACTCGGCATGTTAGGTTCCGCTCATGCTTTGGGACAACTGGTTGTTACCGCTATCAAGACAACAGTGCGAGCGAAGGTACTGATAGCGGATCCGTTACTTCTATTTTTCTACCAAACCTTACTGGGCATCGCGATTTGGTCATACATCGTTTTCTTTCTCGGAATTACACGGCTACTTTATCCGGCCCCTCTGTGGCTAATTTTTTCTGGCTCGATCGTCTGCGAGATCGCTTTGATTTGGCTTTCTGTCAGATCTGCAAGATTAGCTCAGACTGAGCGTTCCAATAAGCATACAGACGACACGTCCTCAATCGGAGACTCTGTTTCCTCTCAAACAGATTCGCCCGACCAGACGACCGATGACTCCACTCACGCCACTGCTGGCGCCACCACAGAAATTCCCGCAGAATCGCCCACAAAACCTCCGGACACCCACGCCACCGATTATGGAATGCCGGATCGTAAACCCCTTCGCAGGGCCGATTCACTGTTTATTATTCTCTTCCTGGCCTATTCGACAACGCTGTTTTTAATCGCGCTAGAACCACCACATATTTGGGATGATATTTCCTACCACTTACCGTTTGCCAGACTATATGCGGATTCGCATGCTCTCGTAGTCGGAAAGCTTCTGCGCTTTCCTGTAATGAACCAAGCAGCCGAGATGCTTTTTACCGCTGCCTATATACTCGTCGATGCTCGCGGCGCGCAGCTTGTGGCTTGGAACTCGGGAATTCTCACTTTGATTGGAATCTATGCCTTCCTGCGAGAAAAATTCGGACCATACACAGGTGCGATTGGCGCGCTTATCTTGTGCTCGTCAAAAGTCCTTGCTGAAGCCTCTTTCACCGCGTATGTAGAAACAACACTGACGCTGTTTATAACTGGATTTTTAATCGCGCTGATCAAAATTTCTCCTGACGATCGCCGCGCGATGCTGACGCTAGCCGGCATATGTGCCGGATGCGCGGTTGCTACCAAGTACACTGCCGGTGTCATAATCGCAATGACTCTTGCCGTCTGGGCTGTACCCGAACTAATCAGGCGGACATTGAAACTTCGAGATCTGTTGTACCTTCTCACCCCGGCGATACTTGTGAGCGCACCCTGGTTCATCAGAAACTTCGCTTGCTCAGGTAATCCGGTATTTCCATTTTGCTCCAGCGTGTTTGGTTTGGGAGGGCTATGGAACACGGATGACCTGAAATTCCAATGGCTGATGTGGAAATCGCGTTGCGTTATGCCGGTGAACCTGGAAAACATATTCAACCTACCGTGGTATCTCTCATTCGAATGCTACCGGTTTCGAGACTCTACGTTCAGCAGACTGGCTCACTATGCACTTGCCTGCACACTGGTCGCGATCGTCATTAAAAGAGATCGAATGCTGATCATTTTAATGGTGATTGCGGAGGCGTTTCTTATCTGGTGGTTTACAACCTGCCAGAACGTACGCTATGCGGTGCCTGTCCTCCCCGTAATAGCGCTTGCAGGCGCCTGGGCGACTCATACCATATGGGAAGCAATTTCTAGGCTTCGAATCGGCAAGCCGCTCGCTGCCATCGGACTAGTTCTGATTTTCGCCCTAGGAATTACCAAGGGTCCCCTCAGGCTCGATCGCGAAGTCGTGCTGTGTGCGCGAAAGTTCGACGAGGACAAGTTTTTGCGAAAGGCGCTGCCGACCTACGCGGCATACGAGTTCTTAAATGGTCAGGAGTCCGGCAATTTATACGCGCTCTTTGATGACCGAATGAATTTCTACTATACGAATGGAACGTTTGTCGGCAGCGATTTTGGTCCGGGGCGATGGGGCGATTTCCTTTACAGCACGCGATCCGAAGGACACATGCTGGAGTTTCTTGCAAAATTCAAAATCAAATACCTTCTGGTGAGCCAGATTCCACCGGACTATTGGACGTTTTCACCAGCGTATCCCAGATTGTCGAAACTTCGCGAGATGAACGCACTGCGCGTAATCTTCGAAAATAAGAACGTAATCGTGTATCGCGTTAGTTATTGATTCGAGCATCAAGAGTTCAGGACTTTTTCAAGAAGTTTGCGGCATCATGGTGGAAATACGAAGCGCCGAGCGCTTCTTGTTCACCTATGTCACGTTCCGGTCACGCACAGAAATTAGTCTCGGAAGTGACATATAGCCCATCAGTGAAGACTGATCCTGTTTACGTCTACAAGGTTACCCAATGACCGGACCATTAGAACAACCCTCCATCAAACCCGAGCAATCTACAGAAGGTTCGGTTAAACACGCGCCTCTGATTCAATCTCCGCAGGATGCCTTTCCGGCATTTCAAAAGACGGAGCAGCCGCAGCTGAAGATGCAGGGGGACAATATTGAGGTCCCGCCCCTCAAAGTACAGGGGTGGCAAAATGACGGCACCGCCCGCGCCACCAATGCCAATTTCATTGAAATGTCAAATCCTTTCCAGGGACCTACTCTCGACGTAGCTGGGCGAAAATGGACCGACCTCGGCGCTGGTCAAGGTGACACCAGAATGTTGGCACAAGCCGCTCCGCCACCGCGAGCCGGAGACAGAACCGTTTATGACAGCGGACAAAACGTTACCTACGACTTGGGCGACGGGCAAGGACCAGCGGTCGTTAAATACAGCGATGCGACAGTGCGAGCGACAAGCTTCAGTGTTCAACAATTCACTGATGCCGCTCGAGGCGCTTTTAACATTTTAGCGAATGCCGTAGAAGGTGTTGGTCAGGCGCTTTGGGCACTGACACCGTTCAGAAATTCAGTAAATAATGGAAGACTTGGCTGCGCAGCTTCAGTTTCCGAAGTACTTCAGCGGTCGGGTTATAACTACGCAAATAGCGCCGGAGTAGGCGGACTTGAAGGACAGCTGATGAGAAACGGCTGGACTAAAGCTCCACTAAGTCAGGCAGAACCGGAAGACGTAGTCATGGTAGGCAGATCCCCCGGCTGGCGAGCCGGAGGCGGCAGTGCGCACGTTGGCATTGTTGGAGAAAATGGTACCGTCTATCACAATAGCTCCAGCCGTGGACAATGGGTGAAAGACAATCTACAAGCCAGATTCGGTCGCGGCGGGGAGATGTTTGTCCTCAAGCCACCAGGTGGCGGCAAACATTCAATAGATCCAAAACTATTTTTCGAGTGCAACCCAGAACCATCTGCGCAAATCGCGCCAACACCGCGGTATTGGACTGCCTCCGCGCAAGAACAACCGACCTATCAAGCAACGAATCAAGGCGAGCGCCCGCGCGGATATCGTGATAGACCGAATGATAGAGGCATCACATACACTGCCGGTCTTAGCGATCAAGATCGCTTCCAGCCACGCGAAGACAGATCTACTCAACCGCCCCCGGGATACGAGCAACGCGAGCGTGATGACCAGCAGTATGCTGACAGTCAACGTCGCAGACGCATGGCGTCGGCTGATACAGACCGCGGCTTTCAACAACGCATGATGGACAGAGTGCGTCGCCTTAGAGGCTAATTCATTATTTATTGTTGCGGATGTAGACGTCGTCTTTGACGTTGTTCTGGCGCCAGATCGGTTTGGCGTTGCCGCGCAGATCGTTGTTTTCGACAACGGAGTCGGATACGCCACCATTGCCGGGGCTCCCGCCACCAAGGGTGATGCCTGCAAGATGGCTTCCGGAAATGCGATTGTTCTGAACTCTTATGCGCTCGGTATTCCAGCCTCGTCGTTCTGAGGCGAGTTCTATTCCGTAGTTGGAATTAAAGATGTCGTTTTCGCGGATGGTTATGTCGGAACCACCATCGACGTAAATCCCGGCGGCAGAGCGCGATCGATACGTCGGATTCTTCAGCGAATCTATGTTGTAAACCTGATTGTTGGCAATCAATCCGTTTCTAGCACGATCCAGTCCGCCTTTTGATACACCTTCCCCTCCGATGATATCGATGCCGATGTTGTCGTTATCGTGGACCCGGTTTCCTACGATTCGGAATCCATCAACGTTTCCGTTTACGACTAACGTTTCGCTTTGACCCAATTTCAGATCATGCAATCGATTGCCTTCTATTCTGACGTTCGACAGTGGAGTCGCCTTTGTTCCAAAAACGGCAATGCCATGCGCATTATCGTCGCTCTCGACGTGATGGATGTTGTTGTTTAACAGCGCAATATTTTTACTCGCCCCATCAACACGTATACCTGTCGGCGTTTCGCCACCTCGCACGTTCTTAATTTCAAAACCAGCAATAGTGACATTTTTCCGATCGCTTAATTGAATTGCTGCACCGGAAATATTTTTTCCGTCCAGATCTAACACGGCCTTGCCGTCGCCTTTTAATGTGATGTTGTCGCGATTGATTACCAGCCGTTCTCGGTAGGTTCCAGGCTGAACGTGTATGACAGAACCATCAGGAGCGCGGTCGATCGCACGTTGTATGCTCTCACCATTCTTCACTTCGAGAGTCGGTCTCCATGCGTCATTCGAAAGTTCTGTTCGGGCGCGATCGGATTCGGTTTTAAATTGCGCGGGAAAGAGAATTTCGCGATTGTTGAGATTGAATGGTTGTTCGTTGCGCACTGCGGGCTGCGATTCAGCTACCTGACGATGAGGGCTCGATGTTGAGCCACCAATTTCAAATTCTGCCATGGCTATTCCACTATTCCTTTGCCATCCAAAATTGCGGATGCAGTAGTAAATTCGATTGCTCAAAGCGCAATCAAATTAACACTAAGTCAAAGTAGTCATTACGCCGTGACAGAGCGTCAAAGAATTATCTTCCCGCACATTTTTCGAATCTCCACGTTGAGCTGGTTCTAGCAGCCGCGCCCGTCAAAGACTCCAGAAAAAAAAATATGCCTACAACGAAGTCACCGACCCTTTTGGGGTCGGTCCTTCGCGCTGCACTGTAAAAGCTAGTCTGTACTGGGTTTTAGTGTTGACTACGTAAGCACGCAATCAGCGTCGACATGGGGACGAATCCACCCTGGGTGTCGGCAATCATCAGCTTGCCTTTCTCGAGTTTGTAGCTGCCGCCTTTTCTTGGCGGAAAGATCACATCCGGTTGTGGACTCGAATAGTTGTTGTACGGTCCGAAGTCAACACGGGCTGCGTAGGGCAAACTCATCCCTGCGTTCAGGTAGTTACTGAGCTGAGTCAGTTCCTTCACTGGAGCGTCGAATGGGTCCGGGTAATCTGCCATGAAGTATTGAACGGTTTTCAATGTAACTTCGGCAGCCAGAGCCAATTCCTGACGTTGGTTGTGGATCAAATTTTCATCACTGATAATCGGACGGTTAGCACCTGCACTACCGGTGATGGCAAACACATACGAATCGATTGGATTGCGTATTGAGAACTGAACACTGTCGGAGACGTTTTGGGTCGTCGAGGAGGGGCGGACTTCCGTCACTCTTGCTTGTTGAGTTGTTACATCTTTAGCAGCGACGGTCATTTGCGTTTCGTTTCCCTTCGTGTTCCATGAGTACAAGATACAAGTCGTCCGTTACATCAACGTGACCGATTTGAACGTAAAATCAATTTACCAAAACAAATTTGAACTTTTCCTGAACTATTGTCCTGCCCATGACCACCTGACCGGAAATTCGATCTAACATATGCATTTGGCGCCTGTCGTAAGTTCGTAGGTTCCCACCACGAAGCCGGCAGGATGCCGGCGCTCACAGAGACGCAGCACACCGCGGAAATACCATGAAATACGAAACAGTCATCGGCCTCGAAGTCCACGCACAACTGAAGACCAAGACCAAGATCTTCTGCAGTTGCCCGACCGAATTCGGCGCGGCACCAAATGACCAGGTCTGTCAGATTTGCGTGGGGATGCCTGGCGTGCTGCCAGTACTTAATAAGCAGGCAGTGGAACACGCCATCAAAGCCGGGCTTGCGCTCAACTGCGAAATCGCGAAGACAACCAAGTTTGACCGCAAGAACTACTTCTATCCCGACCTGCCCAAGGGGTACCAAATCTCGCAGTACGACATGCCTGTCTGCATGAGCGGGCATCTAATGATCGACGGCAAGAAGATTCGCATCCACCGCGCCCACCTGGAAGAGGATGCAGGCAAACTGGTGCACGCAGGCGCTGCCGGTCTCCACGGATCGGACTACAGTTTGGTCGATTACAACCGCTCCGGCGTGCCGCTGCTCGAAATCGTCAGCGAGCCGGACATCACCAGCCCCGAAGAAGCGAAAAATTACCTGACCGAGTTGCGCAACATCCTTCGTTATATAGATGTTTGCGACGGCAACCTCGAGGAAGGAAGTTTCCGCTGTGACGCCAACGTTTCCTTGCGACCAGTGGGTCAAAAAGAATTGGGCACTAAAGCCGAGATCAAAAACGTCAACAGTTTTAGAGCAGTACAGCGAGCCATTCAATCCGAGATTGAACGACAGTCCCAGATTCTGGATGAGGGCGGCAGAGTCGTTCAAGAATCCAGGCTCTGGAACGAAGCCGATGGCAAAACACATTCGATGCGCTCGAAAGAAGAGGCGCACGATTACAGATATTTCCCAGATCCGGATTTGGTGCCGCTAGCGATCGAGAGCGAATGGATTGCAAAAGTGCGCGCCACCCTACCGGAATTGCCGGAGGAGAAACGTCAGCGCTACGTCAATTCGCATGGATTGTCACTGGATGATGCTGCCGTGCTGGCAGAATCGAAAAACCTTGCTGACTTCTTCGACGAGGCGTTGAAATTGGGCGCCAATGCGAAAGCCGCTGCGAACTGGCTCATCGGACCAGCCACGGCTTACATCAACGACAATAAACTTGAGTTGATAACCGATACAAAACTAACCCCACAGAATCTTACGGCTCTCATTGCCGCAATCGATTCCGGCAAACTCGGTTCCACAAACGCGAAAAAATTGCTTCTCGATTTGCTCGCTACCGGTGGAGACGTCGACAAATTGATCGACGAAAAAGGGCTTGCCCAGCTCAGCAACGAAGGCGAGCTTCGCACGATGGTGGAAGATGTTCTGGCAAAATCACAAGCGCAAGTCGAACAATACAGAAGCGGCAAAACAAAGATTCGCCAGTTTTTCTTCGGCGAGGTCATGAAGATCTCGAAAGGGAAAGCCAATCCAGAAGTGACGAACAAGATTTTGGACGAACTTCTTCCAACACCTGAGTCTACTTAAACGCGGAATTGGATAGATGCATTAGCGTCTATCCTTCAAATTGTTTTGGAAACCTATTAAGATTAGCTCTGCCGAAACGCAACCGACCATCGAATTCACGTCCTGGAATCCTGCAGTAGAAACCCACACGGAGCCGACCACGTTTTAACCGATGGAATACAGTCGACTGATTTATTTCAAATCCAACAAAATGCCGACCATCGACCAGGTCGTCCGCGCGCTGTCGAAACAAGAAGACCTGCGCGTTTCAATCGATGATAAATACAACCTGCTGTACAAGGACAATGAGACCCAATACACAGTCGGGGAGACCATCTTAATCGACGACGGTGCGTTCTCGATGCTAGTCGGAATGACTGCGGAACCACATGTGATTCAAGAGGCTGAGGCGCTTGCTCAGCAGCTTTTGCTCATTACAGCGATCAATACGCCGGAAGAGCAAATCCTGGCAAAGCTCGCCAGTTGCGACGCTCGCTTCGAAATCGGCGGCGTTTTTCCGGATGAGTTATCCGACCTGTTTCTCGATCACACCGAAACATTTGACCAAGTAGACGAACACCTGGAACAGCTCGTAGATGGCATCATCTACGACCCCGCTCGCGGAACCGTTCGATAGCAACTCCAGCGATTAGCAGCCGAAGTGGAGCGGCGGCGGTGCGGCAGCCTTGATTGCTTATTCGAGCGCCTGAGCAATTGGAACGTCCCTAGATGGGAAATGTTCCATATAGTGGCACGAACATGGCTCCAAATGACACTATATAGAACATTTCAAAATTTTTGCCGGGCGGTCAAACCATTCCACATCTATGACACAAACACCGGCTATATTGGAAACATAAAGAGACCAGATGTCTTTCGCGCTCGCACCTTACTCGCACTTACTCGTTACTCACTGATTTACCCGGAGGCCCTGCATGGGTCAGAATAACGACGCGGCACAACTGCCGCAGGCGTCGAAAGACGCGCACGCTTTACTAGACCGCCAGACTCAAGGATTCAGCGCTGATTGTTTGTTTCAACAATGGCCGAAAGAACGTCAGCTTGAGGCTTACAGAGAACTCAACAAGATCCAAGATCCGACTGACAAAGTTCCCGATCTGACAATTTCATTCGACAGCAATGGTCGTCATCTGGTTTCTCGTGACGGAAACGAAAATGCAAAATGCGCACCGCAAGACGTCGCGCGCCCACAACACACCGCGCCAGAACGCGCACGACAAGTCGATCGCAGCAGCAGAAGCAACGAGCGCTCCAACGAAGTTAACCCTCGCGAAGTCGAGCGCCTGGAACACCCAGAACGACCAGCCGCAAAAATCGAAAACCTCGCCAAGCTCGCAATCGGTGGAGATGAGCAAGCCAAGCTCGACTTGAGAAAAGAAGTAGCGAAACTCTCGCAAGAACCAAACAAAGATTTCCAAGAAAAAGTACTGAAGAAAATGGTTGATGACGGCACCTACCTCGCAAACCCATTCAATGGGAAACCGCACGTAGTGGTCAACAAAGATGCTTCCGGAAAAGTTGAAAGCGTCACTTTCTCCGAAAGCCTTGGAGTTAAAAAGCAAGAAATTCCATTCGGTGTCCCGTTCGAACAACAAGTAGACACCGCCCAGAAGAACTACAAAGAAGCGCTTCAAAAAGTCGTAGGCGGACTGGGCAAGTTTGACGCAGAAGCCACAATGAAAGCCATGGAAAGACTGGACGGCACGCAGCCTACCGAAAATCTCAAATGGTTCATGCTCGCTCGTAAAGAACAGGGCAGACAGCCAGTCGATCAATAACAAAACTGACTCGAATTAGCTTTCCGCAGAGCCTATCAATATCTCATCGAAAACCCCGCCGGGGCTTCGGTTCCGATAAATCCGCTGCTTCAGCAGCCTCTGGCATAGTCCAAAAAAACAAAGATTCTCAAGTTTAATCAGTCCTCGTAGTCAGCTAGCGGACTAAATCCACTAGAGGCAGAGGAAAAAACGGAAAGAGTGGTATGACTATAAGGTTACCTGCTCTCTGCGTAGGGTTAATGTTCGGTTTCGGCAAAACAAACAGGCGACTCGGGGTTGCTTTGGGCTTGGGCCTCGCGTTCTTGCTTGTCGATGGCGCGTTTTTGCAGCCGGGGTTGGTTTACGATTTCAAAGGTTATTTTGCCCCGACGGTGCTGGTTTCGCCGTTGCGGGAGGACATTGTTTATTCGCCTGTCGGCGTGGGGCGGATAACATCAGGGGCGGGCTTTCGCAGACACCCGGTGACTGGTAAACATAGCTTCCACAGCGGCGTCGACTTGTCCGCGAAGCTCAATGACAAAGTCTATAACTTACTCGACGGCGTTGTAACTCGTGTCGGATGGCGCGGAAATCTTGGTGTGGCAGTCGAGGTTTATCATCCATATCCTAATGTCAAAACTATCAATGGTCACTTAAATGCTTACAGCGTGCTGCCCGGCATGTGGGTGCAACGCGGACGAGTGATCGGCTACGCAGGCTCCACCGGGCGTTCCACCGGCGTGCACTTACACTACACGGTGATTAAAAACGACAGCGGCGAGTACATCGAACCGCTCGATTTTCTGAAACAAGTGCCCGGCTATCTTGGCGCATTGCGTTCTGCGCGGGCGCAGGCGCAGATGCAATACAACCTGAAGCGTATGCAAAAACCTGATGAAAAGCCCGTCGACAGCGATAGCGA
Organism: Obscuribacteraceae bacterium (SeqCode); assembly: GCA_044225915.1. Taxonomy (GTDB): domain Bacteria; phylum Cyanobacteriota; class Vampirovibrionia; order Obscuribacterales; family Obscuribacteraceae; genus JADYXR01. The sequence continues at coordinate 39,858 of JBGAHZ010000020.1, read as the reverse complement.
AGACTTGCCTGATGACGGCGACAGCGAGAAGGAAAAGGATTCCGACAGTTAGAACGAACAAGGTGCAGCATTGAACACAGGTAAAGAAGCCATTCTCCTCAAGGATCGAAAGAAATAATCGAATGATGACCGTTCCTGAGACAATCGAGAAGAGCTGGCAAGCAGGCAAACAGCATTTCCTGGACGGCAACTGGAAAGCGTCAGAGGAAGCGTACATCGCTGCTATGGAAATGGCGATGAACGAGGAAGGCGTGCTGATTGACCGCAAGTACATTCCGCTTATGCTCGAGTTAGCCGAACTTTTCATTTTGAAAGAACGCAAAATGGACAGTCGCGCGATTCTGCAAGACGCCATCGACATCATCGACTACAACTTTCCTGAAGAAAACGATCACTTACTGGACGCCTGCCTTTCCTACATCGACGCGCTCTCCATGTGTGACGACTTCAACGAAGCCGAGCCGTATATTGAACGTGCCATACAACTCGCCAACACCCCGGAGAACCACAAAAACGGGAAATACATTCAAGCTTTGACCACAAGAGCCGCCAGCCACCTGGCTTTGGAGCAGTTTGAAAACGCCGGGCCGCTAGTCGAGCAATGCATGGAGTTGTGCACCACCCATGGTATCGAGTCAGGCGATGCCGCATGTTCCGCATTACTTTTCAAAGGTCTTCTCTTGCATCTGGGCGGCTCTGTCGAAGAGGCAGAGGAAGCATTTCTAAAGGGTTTAGAGACAGTTCGAAACGAAACTTACTCTCGCTCATTTCAAGACGTGTGTTTCGGCTATACGACGTTGCTGATTTCGCAAAGTCGATTCACGGATGCAATTGCGTTTTTAAACAAAGAAATCGAAGAACGCGAAGCGAAGACATCGCGCGAACATCCGCTTCTGAAGCGCGCCATCGCATCTCTTGCTATTGCAAATGCCGCTTATGGAGATCTCGGAGAGGCAGAGGTTCACGCACAACGTTACCACCGACTGGTAGAGATGATGGGCGAGGCCGGAAGTGAACTTCGCATTGACTGCCTGAGAACACTCGTCGATATTCTTGTCGAACAATCGCGATATTCGGAAGCGGAAGTTTTACTGAATCGCGCTAACGACATCCTCGAAAGCCTCGAAGATAACTACATCAAAGCCACTCTGCTGTCGGACGTGGCGCGTTTAAAAGTCGAACTCGGACAATACGATGAGGCCGAGGTCTTGTGCAAACGCGCGCTCGCGCTCACTGAAGAAATGAAAGGCGAAGAGCACATTGAAACCGCAATGTGTCTCTCAATTCTCGGCAGCGCATATTTTTCCAACAGAAAAATCGACGAAGCGGAAGCGACATACCGCAAGGCGATCGAGCTGATCGAAAAACATCATCACTTCTTCACGTCATTTGTCGGCGCTGAGAATTATCGCAACCTCGGCATCATTTTGACGCAGCAAAAGAAGTTCGAAGAAGCGGAAGCGATGTTCTTGAAGATTCTTGCGCATCACGAGAAGAACAACGGTCAGCTGCAAGTTCAAATGGCCGAGACGCATCGCAACCTCGGCGAATTGTTTGAAGCACAGCGCAAAAATCATGAGGCGATCGGACAATACCAACTTGCGTTGAGTATCGCGAAAAGTATTTTCGGTCCGGAAAACAGCGAGGTCTCTGACTACATCTGCTTCGTCGCGGACATCCATCGCAAAGATTCACGTTTCAACGAAGCCGAAGAGCTCTACAAACAAGCATTGAAGCTTCTCGAAAACACGCTTGGCCCGCAGCATCCGAAGACCTGCACACTGCTGCAACGCTTCGGCGAAATGGCAATCGAAAAAAAGGAATTCGCCGTCGCCGAAGAATACTTCACTGCCGCCCTCCTCCGTTTAGAACAAACACTGGGAACCACACATCCCGAAATCGGCTACACATGCTACTGTTTGGCTGCCGCGTACCATTGGCAGGAAAAACTACCGAAAGCCGAAGAGTTCTACAAACGCGCCCTCGCGATTAAAGAAAAGCAGCTTGGAAAAACGCACAAAGATCTCGGCAATATCATCGAGCCGCTGATCGACATTTTGAAACATCAGGGCAAGGTTGCTGAAGCCGCCACTTTCCAACGGCGCATCAACGAAATCGACAGTTACGACTCGCAAAAACAATCATCGTAAACTTCGACAGGCGTCCGATGAGTGAAATCAGCAGCCTGGGCGGCATCCGAGCTACCCCGACAATTATTGAGCCACAATTACACCGTTATGGAACCAGTATTGGATCTCCTGATTGTGGCGCCCAGTTTAATCGCAACTAATCTCCCCTAAAAATATCCTGCCCTCCGTTGAGACACTGTCGGGATTCATTCAGGAGATTTACAGGTTATGCGTACGAAGGTTTTGGTTGCTGGTTTAGTGCTCTGTTCGATGGCTGTTTTAGCGCCAATGCAAGGTCACTCTTTCGCGCATGAGGATGCAATCAACTTCTCAGACTACAAAGAAGCGAGAGCCAAAGAGATTCAAGCCGCGATCGATGAGAACAACGCTGCCGACACCACGAAAGTAAAACAAAACGAGGAGTGCGTCTCTTACGTTGAAGTCTTCGATTCAATCTCTACAGATCCTGAACACGCAGCTGCACACAAAATCACTGCGTCGTACGACATCCGCTAATTTTTCGAACAATCAACCGTCCGCGCTCTGTCATGGAGCGCGATTTTAAAACCCGGCGACGCTGGTGCAGCTGCGCTCCAAGGCAGAGTGCAGGAAGTCGAGAATGACGACACTGACAAACAATCGAAATAGTATTGTGACTAGTAATACAAAACCGATTGAAAGCATCACTCAATCCACCATGTAGAGGTTGCCGTCCTGGCTGCCTACGCAGATGCCGCTTGATGATATTGCGGGGGAGCAAATGATTGGGCGCTGCGATTTGAATTTCCATTTTACCGCGCCGTTGCGCGAATCGATCGCCCAGAGATTTGTATCGGGGCTGCCGCAGTAGATCATGTTGCCGGCCACGGCTGGGGTGGATGAGAGCAACGGAACGGGGGATATGATGGCTGTCTTCCAAAGCAGTTTTCCGGTTTCTGCGCCGAGGCAGTACATCATCTTGTCGTCACTGCCGACGAAAACGCGGTCTTTGGCGCCGGACGGAGCGATTGAGAATGACTCGGATGCGGCATATCTCCAACGCAGGTGACCGTTTGCGAGGTCGACGGCGTAGAAGTATCGGTCCCAACTGCCGAAGTAAACCAAGCCATTCATAATCATCGGAGAGCCGAGAATCTTGCCGTTGGTTTTATATTTCCAGATCAAAGAACCATCATGAATGTTGAGCGCATGAACGAATCCCAGGTGAGTGGCGACCACGACCATGCCTGGAGCTAGCGCGGGGCTACCGGTCATTCGACCGATGCCTTTGATGAAGTCTTTGTCGAGCGGCAGTGCTGACGGATTTGATGGCGTGGCTACAGGAACGACAGGTGGTGCGTCTGCAGCAGCCGGATCAATTTTAGGATACGTCCATACTTTAGCACCGGTGTTCACATTCAGCGCATAAACTTGTCCGTCCCAGCCGCCGATGTACGCGACGCCGTCCAGGATTGCGGGCGACCCGGAAACGCGATCCTTGGTATTCAAAGTCCATTTGATGGCACCAGTGGCGGTATCGACGCCATAAACGTTTTTGTCCTCACAGCCAACGACAAGCATTCCATCCGTGACAGCAGGAGAGGATTTTACCTTGCCTTGAAACTGTGTTCGCCACAACATGCGACCGTTTCGTTCATCGAGTGCATACAAATAGAAGTCGTCGCTTCCGACATAAACCACTCCCTTATATATGGCTGGCGATGAGTCGATCGGTCCTTCAGCAGGGAAGGTCCATTTCAATTTTCCAGTAGGGAAGAATTGCGAGCCCACATTGTAATTGGCAGTGCGGCATGGATTCTGCAAGAAGCATTTCCAGCTGCCCTGAAAACTTGAGAGCATCGATGTCGTGCCCTGAAGAAGCTTTTCCTTGTTAGGCGCTTCGACGCCTTCGGTATTGTGAACTGCATTGCCGGTTAAAGGCATTGTTCTACCATCGGCTGGAGGAATGCCGGTGACCGGTTCAGCATTGCCTGTTGTTGCTGGTTTTGAACCGCTAGGCGCTCCGGGAACGGCCGCACCGGTCGCTCCCTTCTTAGTAGCTGTTGCACCGGCTGCGGTTACCGTCACCTTTGTTTCAGCTGTGGTCGAAGTTTTTGAGCCGCCGGTTGTCGTTTTCGCAGAGCTCGTTTTAGATGTGGCTTCTGAACCACCCGAAGTCGTCCCTTTTGTCGCGGTGGTTGTTTTCGAACTGGAAGCATTGGAGGTTTGGCTGCTCGCAGAAGCCGTTTTTCCACCGGGCACGGGACTCGATTTTTCTTGAGCGAAAACATCACCGCTCGACACACCCAATGATAAGGCGGTCGAAACGCCCGCGGTCAGAGCCAACAATCTAAGTGTCGTCAGTTGATTTTTCAAACTTTGCTTCATGACAAGTGTTCGCCTTTTTCCAGGATCTATTTACTTAGTAAGTGTGAATTATAGAAGCTCCGACTGTTTAATGTGGCAAATTGACTGGATTTGCAAGCATCTTGCTAAACACGAAACTTGCTGATTCCGGGACAAAATATTCGCGATCGTCTCGCAAATCTATATCGATTGCACATTCAAATTCGTTCCAAATTTTTTTGAGGCTGGATCTTGTCTTGAAAAACTCTGTGACTATCAACCTTTTCGAGAGCCTCCAAATTTTTCTCGAAAAGCAAAAAACAAAAAATTGTTGTGTAAGAACATTTGGGCAAATCGAAACACCGGATGTTTACCGGATGCCCGCAACCTAATGTAACTCAGTGTTTTGGGTTTTAACCTAAAATCGATCTGACTGCGTTATGAGAATTGAACTCCGCTCTACGATCGAAGCCGATCAAAATTTTTGAACCATGGTCAACTTTGGATCGCTCCGGATTCAAATGTCTTGAAACATTGATGATATGAGCTTTTCAGGGCGAGGGCATAAATGAAGAACGAGAGGCCGAACACATACGTTTGATACAACGCTGCCATGCCATTTTGATCGAGATCAGTTTTATCGGTCCTTTTTTCGACTGGCGGCGATCAAGATTGCATCAGAGTTTTCGGATGATCGACAGAGCTACCACAATCGTTCAGTTGATAAACGTCTTTACCTATGCGTGTTGTATATCCAGCGCACACACGCAATATATCGCAAAAATAGACATGCTGTCATTCTACGATTTCAATCCGGTCGACACGAAGTTCAAACCCCGAACAATAGGTAGCTTCAGCGACTCGGGCTTTTTGCGTTTTGATAGGAGTGCCTTACCATCAAAGTTTCAACGCGAGTGCAAAAAAGTTTTTTTTGGAATTGCAGACGGAATCTATTGTTTATTCAAAATTGGGGTGATATCATTCCGCCTTGTGAGTTGGAATGAGTGTTTCCATAGGAGGAAATCACATGAACCGAGCTGAGCTCGTCGAGCAAGTAGCAAAGGCTACAGGCACTCCGAAGTCCGAAGTGACCCGTACTCTCTCTGCAATGCTTCACTCAATCACAGGCGCCCTGTCTAAAGGCGATAAAGTAACTCTCGTTGGCTTCGGTACTTTCGAGCGCCGTAACCGCAAAGCTCGCACCGGACGTAACCCAAGAACTCTCGCTCCTTTGAAAATTGCAGCAGCAAGAGTACCTGCGTTCCGCGCTGGTAAAGAACTCAAGGACATCGTAAATGGCCGCTCGAAGCAGCCAATTCTCAAACTCGCTAAAGCTAAAGCTGCTAAGCCAGCTGCTAAAGCGAAAGCTGCTAAGCCAGCCGCTAAAAAAGCTGCTAAGCCAGCCAAAAAAGCTGTCAAAAAAGGCGGCAAGAAAAGATAATCGAAGATAGGTCGCAGCTCGCATGGGCTGCGACTTTTTTTCAAATGACCGTTTGTGGATTAGTTAAAAAAGATCATTTCAACTCAACTCTTAGGAAGGCTCGGTTTTTACCGGGTCTTCTTTTTTGCGATGCCTACAGTTGATCTGCGTTTGATGTAATTGGTCTGGATTGGATTTAGTTGGTCTGCGTTTGATGTGGTTGGTCTGCGTTAGGTGTGGGCTGGTCTGCGTTAGGTGTGGTTGGTCTGCGTTTGATGTGTTTGGTCTGGACGGGATGTAGTTGGTCTGCGTTAGGTGCCTCTGAACTGTGAACTGGGAGCCAGCGTTTTTGCAGGTGTCGGGCTGCTCTATTACTGCTTGAGATCATCTGCCAGGACCGAAATTTTCGATGCGCTCACAATCAACATTTTTCTCGCTTAGGCCGTTTCAACGATACGTTGAAAAAATACTTTTTGAATCGGAACCGTCGGAACCCTTGCGATGAGTCGTTCTACGAACGACAAACATAATCGAGTGTTTTCAACATTTTGTTGAAACGATATAAGGCAAAATAAGCGTCGCAGTGTTCTGCATTCGGAGGAATTTTCGAGACACTACTCGAGTCGCTCCATTCGGAGGAATTTTCGCCTCACTATTCGAGGCTCTCCATTCGGAGGAATTTTCGCGGCACTACTCGAGGCTCTCCATTCGGAGGAATTTTCGCGGCACTATTCGAGGCTCTCCGTTCGGTGGAATTTTCGCGGCACTATTCGAGGCTCTCCGTTCGGTGGAATTTTCGCGGCACTATTCGAGGCTCTCCGTTCGGTGGAATTTTCGCGGCACTATTCGCGTTCGGAGGAATTTTCGCGGCACTATTCGAGACTCTCCGTTCGGAGAAATTTTCGCGGCACTATTCAAGGCTCTCCATCAGGAGGTAATTTCGCGGCACCATTTGTAGTGGCAGCGTAGTGATTGAGCAAGCTCGCAAAGCGCTTGACTACCGGTACTGAAAACGCCTCTCGGCAGCGGTTTTTGATTAACCTGGTTTGATTTGCGCTACTTGACAAGTATAGTAGCTCAGCATCGCTAACATAAATTCCTCTCACAGATCTAAACCAGAATGTCTTCTAGATCTCTAATCTTGACCAAAAGGCCTCACTGTACTGTTTCTTCTATATCTCGCACAGGTGAGATATGCCTTAAGGTCGTCTTGCCAGGATAATCTTGGGCTCACAATCACTTGAGAGCCATATAGCGGGGAGTCATATCATGAGTTCCAAAGTGTTTCTTTCTCTTATCTCGCGAATCCTCCCACCCCTTTTAACCTGCTACCAAAGAAAACCAACAAACACCTGCATCGCGAAGGCTGGTTGGTCACGCTCGAAGTAGCGCGTCGGAATTCCCGGCGTTGTCTTTTAAATTAAGGAGAACAGCATGGATACAGTCCTTGCAAGTTCCGCGCCGGCCGACATCGTGGCCTGGCTCGGAAGTTTCTTCTCGACATTGGATTTGGACCTGATCAGCACCTACATGCCGAAGATCTGCATTGCAGTCTTCCTCGGTGGTTTGCTCGGTTGGGAACGTCGCATTCGCGGCAAGCAAGCAGGCATCCGGACGCACATGGTGCTGTCGGCTGCGGCGTGCTTGGTCGCTGTGTGCGGCGTTTACTTGTACGACATCACGAAGAGCGGTGACCCTGCTCGTCTCGCGCATGGCGTACTTGCTGGTGTCGGGTTTGTCGGCGCTGGTGTCATCTTCAAGCGCGGTACCAACACTACCGGTTTGACGACATCGGCAACGATTCTGTTTTCGGTCGGCGTAGGCATAGCCTGCGGATTGGGTCTGGCTCTGGTTGCGACTGCGACCGTGCTGCTCACAATCTTTTCGCTCTACCTCAGTTACAAAATCTTCCCCTCCTACGACGAAGGGGGCAACACATTGCGTGTCGTCTGCCGGGTCGACAAGTTTACGGAAATCCGCAAACTGTTCGGTCCCAAGGCGCATGCGGACCGCGTGGTCAACAAGTCCGGACAGTTGGTCGAAGTGCAAATCCACACTTCGCTGTCGCACAACGAGCTTGATGGCGTGATCGCGTCGTTGATTCACAACGACGATGTCGTCGCTGTCGAGATACTCGACCGCCCCGGAGACTGATGACCATCCCGTAACTCGGAAACTTTTTCCGGAGCATAAATGAACTCATACGACGTAGCTATCATCGCTAATCTCAAAGGTGGCTCTGCAAACAAGACCACCGTCGACGGACTATGCACGCACTTCTCGAAGCGCGGACGCACAGTCACAATCCTAGCCACCACTGCCGAACCGGGCTCAGCAACGAAACTGGCTCGTCAGGCCGTGGCAGGAAGAGCGAAAATCGTTGTCGCTTTCGGCGGCGACGGCACGGTCTGCCAGGTGGCAGAGGGACTGATCGGAACAGACACCGTCATGGCCGCCTATCCGGCGGGCACAGGCAATCTGTTCGCGCGGACGTATTACTCGCGGCTCGCGCCCGAACTCTTCGTCCGCATGGTTCTCGACGGCACCCCGCAGGGCGTCGATATGATTCGGCTCGACTATGTGGACATCCACGGCGTCGCGCACAACCGACTGTTCATGACCGCGCTCGGCTTCGGACCGTTGTCCGACGCGACTCTGATCAGCCAGAACGTCAAACGCATCTTCGGCAAACTCGCCTACGTCTTCGGCGTCGGCAAGGCCGCCCTCGCGCTCAAGCCCGTCAACTTCGAGCTTCGGCTCGACGACCAGGGTGTCGAGCGGGATCGTACAGTGCAAGCGGCGGTCCTCGTGATCGCCAACGTTCTGCCTCCTAACATGTCCCTCTTCAGCCGCGGATGCAACGCGTCCGACGGCATGATGGACACCGCCTATCTGGCAGCGCGCAACGTGCTCGACCTCATCCCGTCGGCTGCGTACCTGCCATTCGGCTGCCCGGAACGCTCACGCTTCTATGGTCGCGTGCGCACCGGCAGCCTCAAGATCAAGACCGACCGGCCCGTCACTCCCAACGTGGATGGCGACGCCAGCCCGCCTACGACCGAACTGTCTCTCAAGGTCGTGCCCGGCGCGGTACGGATGGTTTTGATCTGACCTGTGGTGCGTCGCTTGTGTTCGCTGTAGTCGAGACGCGCTGCGTCTTCCGGACGATGCATGCATCGTCCCTACAGTCGAATTCAGGCGGCGCAACGTCCCGCGTTAACTTGAACGTTCGAGTTCAGGTGAATGCGGCGTCCGTGCCTGCGTCTGTTATGGACGTGGACAGGATCGTCGATCGGGACGTACCTACAGACCTGATGTGATCCGAGCCCGCGAGGGCTCGGAGTCACTTTACTGCTCGCTGGAGCCGTTGATTTCGATGGATACGTACGCCGGGCGAAACAGTCCTGGAGCGATTCTTCGATGTCGACTGGTTCTAAAAATCAACATGAAGCTTCCGAACATGGAGCTAGAGACGACAATGACTCAATTCTCAATCGTCAGCGGACTCGCTGTCCTCGCCGTCATCGCCCTTATCTGGCGCGGTGTCCACTACTACCGCGAAGGACAGAAACTTCAAATCGACGGCTACCTGCCGCCGCACCCGACGTTCGTCGGTCAGTGGTTTCTCCGAATCATCTCCAAGATTGCCACCCGGCTGTTCGTCGGTCCGGTGAAGGTGATCCATCGCGAAAACGCCAGCAAGTTCAATGGGCGGTTGCACATCCTGCCCAACCACCAGTTTCCGCTCGACTTCACGGTTGTCGGCAAATCTCTGCCTTACGGTTTCCGTCACCTCGGCACCGCCGGTCAGATGAAGGGCGCTCTGCGCGGCACGCTCGCCGCGTTCTGCGGTTTCTTCGCCATCAAGACCGAGCGCGGCAAGGCGACTGAAAAGGGCGGCGGCGAGAAGGCGGTCAACGCGATGGGCCTCGCGCTCGCGCGTCACCCGCGCAGCCGCGTGCTCACCTTCCCGCAGGGCACGCTGGTGGAAGGCAATGTGATCAACCAGGAGGATTTCCGTACTGGCCCGATCCGCGCCTGCTACGTCGCCATCGAGCAGCACGGCGTCAAGAAGAACGAAATCGGCGTTCTGCCAATGGCTGTTCACTATCTGCGCGACCCCCGTCAGCGAACTTACATGCACAGGCTGATCAACTGCCTGGGCTGGAAGACGTTCCGGTCGTTCAAGATGTTCGACCAGACCACGCAGAACTACGGCGCCGTCGTCGTGATCGGCGAACCGATCCCGATGTCGGACCTGCCCGAGGACCCGCGCGCGGCGATCAACCACATCGCCAAGATCATCGACGGTCTGCTCAGCGAAGGCAAGTCCTGGGCTGAGTCGCGTATCAAGTAACCGATCTCGCCTCGGCAATTCGCATCAGCGCATCAAGCTCTGCTGCCGAAAGATCGGTGGCTGCTTGAGGTTCGGGTTGATACTGGATGTGGCTACTCGAGGTGGCTGCTTGAGGTGGCTACTTTAGGTGGCTACTCTCGGTGGCTACTCTCGCTGCCTGCTTGAGGTGGCTGCTTGAGGTGGCTACTTTCGGTGGCTACTTTCGGTGGCTACTCTAGGAGACTGCTTGAAGCGGCTGCCAGAAGCTGTCGCGTCAGGCGTGTCTTGACCATCCGCGCAATTCAATTGCGAATTGCGCGGCGCTCAACCGGCACCGGATTCGATACCACTCACGGACTGTCGGCATCAGGTGTTAAGACACCAAGCCGATGCTCCGTCGAGTGGCGTGCGATGGTGCCGGATTCAATTTTCTCTTGACCGAGGCTGGGGAATAGGCTCCGGCTCGGCTGTCAGCGTCGTCCAGACCGCGGACTGATGGACTGAAAAGTTCGGACGTCAGGAATTGCTCTGCGACGAAATGCTCTTACAAAAACCCATGCCCTTAGCGGGCATTCAGGATATGTCATGTCATTAAGCTTACCAACGTTGGCGATTGCGATCTTCGCACTGTTCGCCATCTGGGTAGCCTGGCGCTACTCGAAGCCAATGCGAGAAAGGACTCGCAAGTATATCCGTGAGGTTTCGACCTGCGGATTCCTGGCTCCTCCTCCGACACCACAGGCGGTGCGCCGTCTGTTGCGGTGGGCGAAGGGGTTGGCGTTTATCCAGGTCGGCAAAATCAAAGTCGTGGGTCGGGAAAACCTCGAAAACATTCCCGGTCCACACGTCATCACGCCGAATCATCCGCACTGGGTGGACGTCGCCGTGTTGCCGATTCTGGTGGATGGCCCGGCGCGCTACATGGCGGCGCAGGGTGTGTTCACGTTCGCAGGCGGGCTCGGTGCACTCCTGGTCGCACCGGTCGGCGCCTTCTGCGCTGACCTCACGAAGGGTCGTGGCTTTCCAGCCCTGGAAGCAGGGATCAAGGTTCTGACCTCCCGTCAGCGCCTGGTCATGTTTCCGGAAGGATGGGCGTATCTCGACGGCAAGCTCGGTCCCTTCAAGAAGGGCGCCGTACGCATCGCACGAGAGGCGTCCAAGCGGCTGGGCGAGACGACTTTCGTCGTGCCCGTCAACCTGCGCTACGGCAAGTATCCCGGCAGTTGGATCACCAAGCTGCCACCTCCGATTGAATACGCGCTTGTCTTTGCGTTGTTTCTCGTCTATCGTCGCGGACTGACGATGGTGGTCGGCAAGCCGATTCCCATCACTCAGTTCTCGGAAGACGACGCCCTGGCAACGGAGCAGTTGAAACAGGCGATCATCGCCCTGGATCCTGCCCAAACAGAGATTGGTGTTAAGGCGGCGTAGCTGTCTGTTTTAGCACTACCTGAGTCACGCCGAGAGGTCGACTCCAAGCCGTATTCGGTCAATCAGTACTCGAACGGCGGCGAATGGATTTTGCTGCGCAAGTGCGCTCGATGTCTTGTTCGTCGCATGCTCCTTCGGCACCACCGATGGTGCCGAAGGAGTGTCTGTTTCACGAGCGCACTTGCAGCTATAGGCTGCCGGCGCGCTTTCCCTCGAAATTGTCCATTGTCAATTGGAAAAGGTTACGAAAATGAGCACTCTTCCCAAAAGAAACGAAGTTCCGGTCGAGCTGACCTGGGACCTCACCAAGATTTACGCCAACGAAGCTGACTGGGAGAAGGACTTCGCGTTCGTCGAGTCCCAGATCCCCGTCCTCGCGTCCTACAAGGGCCGCCTGCGCCGCTCCGGTCGCATCCTCCTCGAGTTCAAGAAGCTGAGCGAGTCCGTCGATCAGATCGTCGGCAAGCTGCACACCTATGCACACCTGCACGCCGACGCCGACACCGCCGTCAGCCATTACCAGTCGATGAACAGCCGCGTGCTGGACCTCAACAACCGCATGGGCACCGCCTGCTCGTGGGTCAGCCCCGAGCTGCTCGCCATCAAGCCCGAGCGCATCGAGGCCTTCATCGCGAAGAACCCCGGTCTCGAGCTCTACCGCCGCGAGTTCGCCGAGATGAACCGCGAGCGCTCGCACTACCGCAGCCCCGAAGTCGAGGAGCTGCTCTCGCTCGCCTCGCAGGTGCACGGCGGCCCGTCCGCTGTGTTCGGCATGTTCAACAACGCCGACCTGAAGATGCCCGAAGTGGCCGACGAAACCGGCAAGCTGGTTCGCATCACCAACGGCAACTGGGGCTCCAAGTGGTTGATCAACCCCAACCGCGACGTGCGCAAGCGCGCCTACGAAGCCCTGTTCGACACCTGGATGAGCTGGCGCAACACGATCGCCGCCAACTATGCCGCTCGCGTCAAGAGCGACATCTTCCGGGCCAAGTCGCGCAACTACCCGAGCTGCCGCAACATGGCGCTCGACAGCATCGACGTGCCGGAAGGTGTGTACGACTCGCTGATCGAGACCATCCACAGCAACCTCGACCGCGTGCACCGCTACCTGAAGGTGCGCCAGAAGATGCTGGGCGTCGACCAGCTCGCCTGGTACGACATGTACGTGCCTCTCGTCGGTGAGCTCGATTACAAGATCAGCTACACAGACGCGCAGGCCAAGATCCTCCAGGCCGTGGCGCCTCTGGGCGAAGCCTACGTCAACACTCTGCGCGACGGTTTCAACTCGCGCTGGGTCGACGTGGTGGAGAACGAAGGCAAGCGCTCGGGCGCGTACAGCTCCGGCTCGTACGGCACGGCGCCCTACATGCTGATGAACTGGCATGACACGATGGAGTCGATGTTCACGCTGGCGCACGAGGCTGGTCACTCCATGCACTCGTGGCACTCGCGCACGCATCAGCCCTACACGTACAGCGGCTACACGCTGTTCGTCGCCGAAGTGGCCTCGACGCTCAACGAAGCGCTCCTGGCCCACTACCTGCTCAACGAGACCGACGACAAGAACATGAAGCGCTACGTGCTCAACAAGCAGTTGGAGAGCATCCGCAGCACTCTGGTTCGCCAGGGCATGTTCGCCGAATTCGAGTCGATCGCTCACGCGACCGCCGAAGCCGGCAAGCCGCTCACCCCGGATGTCCTGTGCGGCATCCACAAGGGTCTCAACGAGAAGTACTACGGTGCCGTGGTCGCCATCGACGACCGCATCGGCATCGAGTGGGCGCGCATCCCGCACTTCTACAACAGCTTCTACGTGTACCAATACTGCACCGGCATCTCCGCTGCGCTGACTCTTGCTCGCAAGATCATCGCGGAAGGCAAGCCGGCAGTGGAGCGGTACCTGAAGTTCCTGTCCTCGGGCAGCTCGATGTCCAGCATCGAACTGCTGCGCGCGGCCGGCGTCGACATGACGACGAACGACGCGGTGCAGGGCGCCTTCGACGCGTTCAACGACTACCTCGCCGAGTTCGAGAAGCTCAGCTAAGTCGCTCGGTAAGCGGTTCGCGAACCGTTTGCATTCGACTCGAAGCCAGTGCGTTTCGCGAAACGCACTGGTGATGTTCTTGGTGGGGTATCACGCGGCGACCAATTCTGGCGCTCGCGTGCGCATAGTGCAAATGGACGAAGTGCTCGAAAGTCACTCGCCATACTCGAATCGGAAAGCAAAACAAATGCGCGCTGTCGCAGCATTCTTCATGGGCAGCTGGGGAATCATCCTCGGTCTGTTCTTCGCCGGTTTTTTCATCGCTACCGGTCACCCGGTCAAACCCATCGACCATGCCATCTGGGGCGCCTACACCCTGTTCTTCTCCAGCATGTGCTGCATTGGAATGGGTCGCTTCATCAGCGACGTGAAATTCGGCAAGACGCTCGCCATCATCGCCGGCGTCACTGTCGCCCTGGTCTTCACTCTGCGAGTGATGGGCGTCCTGCCCGTCTAAACAGAATTTCGCGAGTGCCGGCTTGACTGGCTGGAATGGCTCCAGTCAGTCAGCCGGCTATTTGCCGCCGACTCTGGTTTTTGTTCTGACTCGAACAAAACTTGAATCACGGTCAATGCATCGCACCAAGCGGTTGAGCTCTTGCTCACCTGGACGCCAACACTTCGTAGCGTCCATCAACACAACTCTATCGAGGCTTGGACAAAATATGAGTAATGAAGGCAATCAGCCCCCGACTCCCGGGCGCTTCCCCGGAGCCAATCGGGCTCTGCTTCTGCTGCTCGCTATCAACATTTTCAACTACGTCGACAGGCAGATTTTGTCGGCTGTAGTTCCGATGATTCGGACGGAATACTTCGGTCCCGACAAGACTCCCGGTCCCGTCGTCGGCACGCTGCTCGGCTGGCTGGAAGCCATTCTCGGTTCCAACCCCGAGAACGCGATGATTGGTTTGACGGCGATGGCCTTCATGGTCACCTACATGCTTGCCGCTCCCATCTTCGGTCTGCTCCGGCTGAAACGCTGGTGGATTGTCGCTGCCGGCGTGGCATGCTGGAGCCTGGCATCAGGCGCATCCGGTTTCGCCACCACCTTCGGTGCCTTGCTTTTGACCCGCTGCTTCGTCGGCATCGGCGAGGCCGCCTACGGTCCGATTGCACCGACACTGATCGCCGACATGTATCCGCTCAAAGAGCGCGGCAAGATGCTGTCATGGTTCTACCTCGCCATCCCGGTCGGGAGCGCCATCGGCTTCATTTTCGGCGGTCTGGTGGCAGCCTGGTTGGGCTGGCGCTGGGCGTTCTACCTGGTCGTGCCGCCTGGTCTGATCCTGGCTGCCCTGGCTATGTGGAAGAAGGAACCGGCACACGGACAGTTCGACATCGGCGGTCCGCAGACAGGCAAAAAGAAACTGACGCGCGCCGACTACGTCTCGCTCGCCAAGAACAAGTCGTACGTGCTCAACACGCTCGGCATGGCAGCAATGACATTTGCAATCGGCGGTATGGCGTTCTGGATGCCATCCTACATCAGTGAGTTCCGCGGCGTGGGCAACCTCGCTCAGGTCAATCTGATCTTCGGTGTCATCCTCGTCGTCGCCGGTCTGTCAGCCACTCTTGCAGGCACCTACATGGCCGACAAGCTGCGCGCTCGCTTCAAGGGTTCGTACTTCAGCGTGTCCGGACTGGCAATCCTGATCGGAATGCCGTTCTTCCTGGCGACGCTGTACATGCCGTTCCCCTATGCGTGGATTTGCTTGTTCGTGGCCTGCTTCTGCCTGTTCTTCAACACCGGTCCAACCAACACCATCCTCGCGAACGTGACTGAGCCTGGCATTCGGGCAAGCGCGTTTGCGTTGAACATCCTGGTGATTCACGCGCTCGGCGATGTGATCTCGCCCCTGGTGATTGGCGCCGTGACCGATGCCTACGATAAGAACATGAACGTGGCATTCCTCGGCATGACCGCAGTCATGGCCATCGGCGGTCTCTTCTGGCTCTGGGGCGCAAAGTACCTCGAAGCCGACACCGCCAAAGTCGCCGGTCCGAGTGACCCGAAGTAAGCTCGCTCTGAATAGCGAAGCAACAAAACTGACCTGCAACGACCACGCCGCAAGCCTGGTCGTTGCAGCCCTCAGTGTTCCGCGGGCGCTGCCACTGAACGTTGCCCCCGACTAACGTCACAACAGCGCTCCCCATCGGCAGAACGCAAGAGTCTTCAAACTCTTCCGTTCTCCGATGTTTTCCACGCCTAGTCTACTATATAGACTCGTTTCCTAAACCGTTAGAGGCAAGACCTCAATGAACTATGCTTGGACTAATACTGCACAGCCCAGCACAACATGACATATGAAAACAAAACGAAGATCGTCGGAGATTTCAAGCACTCGAAATACACTGGAACTACACGCCCCCCCCAGTTCACCCTCCGATGAAAACGACAAAAATTTCTACGACAAGACTAGCTATCGCCGCAATCATTGCAAGCACCATCTGCGGTAGCATATGGATTCAACTTGCAAGCAATTCGGACGAGCATGTGTTTTGCAAAGAAGCAAAACTCCAGGCAAGCCCTGACACTCAACAGTTCGATCCCAACCGGTTAAACTCCGTTGTCTTCGCAAAGAACGATGTCCACAAAGGTACACTTATTCAAGCAAGCGACTTCGAAGAGCGCAAACTAGCCGAGATCAAGACTCCGCCTGATGCTCTCAGAACACTGTCCGTCATGCCTGGGCGGATCGCAAAACGTGAGATAAAAGCTGACCGTATCGTTGTGATGGATGACGTCACACCGATATTGCCTTTGGATGAACAGTAATATTGCGCGGCTCGGCGACGACCACCAGCGATACGCTCGGCATGCCCGCTATGAGCTTCCGAACAAAACTTGAGAAGCGCGCCGAAGGGGAACTCAAAACCATCGCAGCGAAATAGCGAGGCTTCTGTTTAGTTTGGCACCCAAGTTTTGGTAAATCGCTCAGCCTGTCTCACCGTTTCTTCGATCCAGTCTCTCGTAGCGCCGTGCGGATGCTCCTCGATAAACGCAGCGCCTTCTACTGTTCTCATTCGCGAACGAGGTATGGTGTTCATACCTTCGGGAATTAGTTTTTGCAGTTCGCGGGCAATCTTGAGTCTTTTCTTCGACATGGATATATCCATTTCATCGAGAAGCCTTCCGAGCAGCAGATTGCGCCCTACTCTCCAATATTTTTCGGCATCTGCTCCATTCTGGAATGCGCCGGCATTTAATTCCCAGGCCAGTAAACCGGGACAGAGAATTTTCGAGACACCCTCTCCGAACCCTGATATATTCTTAGCTTCCGGCGACGGCAACGAAAATACCGGACTCCAAACCATGCTGCGAAAACATTGATTTCCTAAACTCTCCGTCATGTTCCACTTCTGCCCGTCCGGCACCATCACCCGGACTAGCGTCTCTCCATCATGCGACGCATCGAGGACGCGACGGTTACTGCCCGGAAATCTTCGCAGGTTCAACCACAACTCAATCTCCTCGAGAGAGCGCGCTGGCAGCGGTCTAACGCCGACTCGGATATCGTTTCCGTTGAGCATGTTTTCCAGGCATTCGATTGAAAAAACCGGATCGAACAGATCGTTAGGTGGACTTCCAAGCTTTCCGTCAATCACTAACCCGTGCGCCTTTTCGTTGCGAACAACGGAGCGAAACAGTTGTTCGCCGGTCATTTGTTCTCGTTTCGTAAAGCTAAGCCCTAATCGATCTTCCTGCACTCGCGCATAAACCACACGCTTGTTATTGATCATGCGTTTGGGCTCTGGTTCTCCCTTATCATCGACTTCAACCCACCACTTTGCCTGTAGCAATCTGTCTAGTTGACCTGGTTGCGGCGAAGTGATTATTTCTTCGAGATCGCATTCGCCCGCAATTGTTCGCATGAGATTGAAATGTTCAGATCTGACTTCGAACGGCGTTTGCTTTTTAAAGTGCACGAGCAAACCGTCAATGCCAGCAGGTATAATGCGGAGGAGATCGCGCCCATTGACAAACTTCACCGCGCCAGGCATGCCACTCCCCGATTTTTCATCGGGTTCGGACACCGGATATAGTGGCACCAAATTGCCACCACTACCGCCACCACTTCTGCGTTTTGCCTTTTTGTTCTTTTTCTGACTAGTACTTCCGATCTCATTTTCCAAAATCAAACGAAACTCGCCCGGCTGCGCGTTTAAACACTGCAGACATCCCTTTGAATCCAGGGGGACAGACCAATCCGATTTCACAATCGCAGTCAAAAGATCAGGTAGCGCGGTGTCTTTCGCCGCAGACATGAACAAGTCGTGAACGAATTGAGAGGGTGTGGGTTGCGAAGACGCGGTTGCCGACGTGTACTCCGAAGAACTGGAGTAATCGACTTCGTTGTCGAGAACTGCGTAAAAGATTTCGTCCCAAATATCCATTGCTGCGATCCGTTGGTATCGTTCATGATACCTGAGCGTTACTGGTTTTAAAATGCGGGCCGCGCTTTATTAATTGTGATTGCGCCCAGACTGTTGACTTCAGAACGCGGGTGACTCCGAATCGGCACGGCAACGAGATGCAGCAACGCAGCCGTGATGTCAGGCGAAGACCAGGAGCATGCCTTGCAATATCAAAGGCGTGAGCATCACTATCGAATTACCCTTTGCCGAAAAACATCAGCGAGATTTCACCTAATTTATTCAGTGTGAATTTTCCTTGGAGCTATAAACAAGCTATTGGTGCGCGATACAGAAGCGAGGCTTCGATAATAGACAAGGTGAATTCAGAACTATCGCCATGCCAAAGTAATGCCGTCTGTCCTTTCACTTCCTACCGGTCATCGCTTCTCCACAGCATTTTACTTGACCTTAATCCGCGCAATCAGTCACCAGCAATGGCGACGAAGATTGTCGGGTCGAGAGCGAGAAGATCTGCGAAGCGAGGAGTGGGGCAATTGGACAGCATACAATTTTCATCTTACCGAGGAGAAACAATGGCTGAGAACGTTTCGCAAACGCCGTTCGTGAGCACGTTCTTGCAACAGTTCGACGCACTGGATCGATGGCTGGAACAGATTCTGGAGATCGCCGGAATCGTGGGCGCACCGGCTCGCCGGGCTCGCACCCGACTGACCGAGATGAAGGACGAAGTGAGCGAAGTCTGCGCTCTGATCGCCAAACCGCTGACCACCGCCGACCTGTCCAAGCTGACGGTGTACAAGGACTTCGACCCCGGACATCTGTTCGGACCGGAGCTGGCGAAGCGCGCGGACGCGGGAGTTCAAGACCTGGCAGCGATAATTCAGGACGAGCTCAACGGAATCGCTCGCGGGCGCAAGAGCGAACTTGAATCTAAGCTCGTCAAGGACAAACCGCTGACCCTCGAGGCGATGGCGATCTGGCAACAGATGTCCGCCTGCGACAGCGTCGAAGAGGCCAGCGCCACGCTCTATCGCCTGGCGGAAGCGGCACGCTTCCTTTACCAGACCGAGTTCTTGCGCGTCATATCGCAAGCAACGACGATCGCGCAACCCGCAGTACAACTAGCGGCGCAACCGACGACGGGGCAACCACCACCAGCGGCGCCAAAACCGTAGCAACAGGAAAGTCATGTGATAGCTAGGTCAGCTGAACGTTGAACTGAACGGCAAAAGAGGGATGGAAAGCCATTCCTCTTTTGCCGTTCGGCATACCGAACGTACATACTACCTCTTGTCGTAGCAGGACAGCAAAGAAAAAAAATACTGAAGAAGTTCCGACAGGACACCATAATTGGCGCCCTGTCAGAACACGTTGGAGCGAGAAACGACGTTGCAAAACGCGGTGCATCGTTCGTTCGCTCTGCGAGCGTAACGAATAAGATTCGAGGAGGGACGCTCTAACGCGGCTCGAGCAAATAGCCGACAATAAGAGCAGCGAAAAGAAGAACGACCATCGTCGGCATCGTCCATGTGCTTTTCCACAGGGGGATAGCGACGAAAGCGAGAGCGGTCCAGCCCACCATCAATGCTTCGATGGGGCGAACGTTCGAGGGCCATTTGAGTTTCATTGCTGATTCTCTTGATTTGTTTAAACGAGGTGCACCGCCTTCGGTGCCACCGGTTCGATACTAGTTGCAGGAAAGATGTGCAGTGATGGTCTGAGTTCTGTGCTGGTGCGCAGAACAGACTAGCGAAAGGCTATTTCACCAGAAGCGCTTCCAGACGATCAGCTTGACCGTTGAAGCGATTGATGTCGACGTTGCCCTTGATGCCGGCGACAGTGCCGTTTTCCGTAAACTGCCAGAACGTCCAGAAGTCCCACGGCTTGGGAACGCGCGGTCGATCGGCGGCCGTGTAGTGCGCGACCCAGAGCGGATACTCCTTGAGACGCGAGTCGTTCTTCAGCACATCATCGGCGAAAGACGGGCTCAGATAAACGATCGGATGCACGTTGGCACCGAGGTTTTTCCTGATTCCATCGATGAAACCGACGATCAAGTCGACACTCTGTTTGCTGTTTAAACGCGACCAATCGGCGGGAACTTCGGTGTCTATTACCGGCGGAAGATCGCCGACTTCGACACCGCCGAGAACACGAGAGAAGTTGTCGATCTGGGCAACCAGGTCGCTCTTCGGACGGAAGAAGTGATACGCGCCGCGGCGGATACCGTGCGCCTTCGCTTCTTTCCAGTTAAGCTTAAACTTCGGGTCGACGTAGGTCCCGCCCTCCGTCGCCTTCATGAAAGCGAAGTTTACACCTTGCTGACGCACCATAGCCCAATCAATGTCGCCCTGATGATGGCTAACATCGATGCCCCATGGTGTCGCCAGTGATACCACGCTCTCAACACTCCCGACGGACGGTGACCACACGATACCCTGCCGGTCGCGCGTGTTATTACTATTCTGTCGGTGGTTAGCGGGCTTTGTCAAAATCTTTGCTGATTTTCTCGCCATGCGATTTCAACCCTGGTTCACGGTCCTAAACACTGACGCGATGTACGCTTCAGCAGTCAGGAGACGCGTGTATTGCAAGCAAGATAGCCTGGCAGAAAGAAAAGAAATGGCCGAAAAGTGCCTCACGAAGAAAAAGAAATGACGCCAAACACTGTCTAACTGGGATATTGATCCTCAAGGCCTTTGGACGATATTTACGAATCGAAATCACTAATGACATGATTCGAAATTTACTGACAAGTCGACGAAGCGCTAAACGACAAAGGCGGATGGAACAGTTTGCGCAGCGAAGATCAATATTGCGCTCAAGAGCAGCCTCCAAAGCGCTAGACATGCGCGCAGCTATCGCGACATCTTGTCAACTCGATACAGCGCGCCACCGCTGGCGGTTCACGCGCTTGCGCTAGAGATTGCCAATTCCTGATCAGAAGTTTATCGCCCACCAATCTACCCTTGGCAATACCAAAAGACAGCAACCTCTCACCCCCACTACACCGCCAGTGCTTGGCTACAAAGAAAAGTCAGAAGCTGTAAAGCTTTCTATCGCTCTAATAACTATGTAACTTGAGATTGCTATTTTTTTTCGAACCAAAAATTGAGTTCGTCCACCCAAGAACAGTCTAATTACGACCCGCAGCCAGAACGATCAACCCGGTTTCTTTACCGCCGTTGAGACTCGCCTGCACACAGCATCGCGCCGTGTGTATCGATGTCCTTCGACGCAATTCTTGACCGGGGCACGTTCAACAAACTCATGTCAAGGACGTGAGCTTGGGATCAGCGGGACGCGAACCTACAGGGTGACTTATGGCAGAAACAATCTACTGCCGCAAATCTAGTTTTACTGACACGGACTGGGAAAAGATCTACGAGGTCGCTTTCCGTCCGGATCAGCGTACGCCGCTCAGCCAACTCCACGATGGTCTCAAGACTGGGCAGCTATTACTCCACAGAAGTTCCGGTGGCGAAGGACTTCTCTGTTTCTCTGTTACGAACATTCTTCCCACGGTGGCGCTGCTGGCGTATCTCGCTACCGACCCCAACAAGCGTTCGAGCGGCATCGGCTCTAAGCACATGAAGGCGCTGATCGCTGAGATTCGGCAAGACCACCCGCATTTGCTGGGCATGTTTGCCGAGATCGAATCGACGCGCGAGAAGGGCATCTCCGAGGAAGAGCGCAAGCACAGGAAGCGCCGACTGGCTTTCTATCATCGTCTGGGATTCAAGCGGTACAACGCCAAGTACACGATTCCCAGCTACGATCCAGGTATTCCGGATGAGGAAGGCGATCTGATTTGGCTCGACTTCAACACCGGAACGCTCACCTGCGACGCCGTTGCAGGGATCGTCAAGGAAATCTACGTCAAGGCGTATCTGCTCAACGAGACCGACACGCGCGTGATTAACGTCCCGGTTATCACCGGCGACGTGGCCGCGTGCGAACTGCCGGAAGATCTCACGGCGTCGGTGACGACCGATGCGGCCGCAGCGCACGATACAGCCGGTGCAACAGTAGCAGATGTTGCTGTACAGCCGGTGGTGTCGGCAGACAGTACGACGGTGGTCGATGTCTCGGCGGCTACGAACGTCACAGAACCTGCGAGTTCGGACAAGGCCCCGGACGCGAAGGTCGCAGAGCCTGAGACTAAGGACATCACGGCGCCGGAACCCGCGAATGTGAGCCCTGCACCAGCAGACACAAAAGTGACGGATGCACCAGTGGCTCCGGCACCACATGCAGTGCCCGCGAATAACGAAGAGAAGAAAAACTGAACAAGACCGCAACAGATCGACCCGTGCTGAACGGTTCGCCCGATGCACTCGTTTCAGTACTGGACAAACGAATGAGTTTTACTCAGCATACGCTGAAGGATGTGACTTTAACCCCGGCGGTTAAAGTTCCATCTGCCAGCGTATTTGAGATGCACCGGCTTTGGGACTGACGTTCCATTCCGGTGCATCTCATTCGTTTTGTCCTTTTCCAAATTTTTCTACTAAATCATGTCGTTTTCCAATCACAAACAACAAAACATAAAAGGCACAGCAACCTGCCTGACAAAATTCGCATTGCGAACCCTGTCAGGCAGGAGGTGTTACAGAAGAGAACGCCGGGAGCGCCGCCAGGTTCGACGCCTGTTTACTGGCGTACGATGCGGCGCACCGGAAATCCCCTTTGAGGTTGTCTCATGAGTCTCCGCGAGGAACCTGACTGATTGAGAGGCTCTTCACGATCGTCAGGTTTAGATCTAACCAGCGCGGTTGGTCTCCGTGCGCCAATTGAAGTCGGCGACATAGACGGCTTCGCGAGTGCGTCCGGGCCAGCCAAGCGGCTTGTGAGCCACGAGCGCGCGGAACGGATTGAACGATAGCGCCTCGCCATCCGACTCGAGCACCGGTTTCGTGGTCTGCGAAATGGTGAGCTCAGCCAGCGGAATGAACCGACCCTTCCAGACCCTGGTGGAGTCCGAGATCGATTCGCCCTCGCGCTGGAATTGCACAGCGAAGATGAACTTCGAGTCGCCCTTGCGGAGCGTGCGTTCCACTGCGTGGCGCAAGAAGTCGCGGTCGAAGAAATTCGGCAGCGAGAAGAACGAGTCCTGCTGCACTGGCAGAAGCGCCCAGTGGCAAGCCGCTTCGCGCCGAGCAGGTTCCAGAGCACCGAAGGACGCCGGCGAGCCAGCACCTTCATCTTGCCCTGAGCCAGGAGCAGCATGTCTTCGATATCTTTCACGAAGAAGCCGCGATCGTTGGCGAGAAGGAAGTCATGCTCGGTGGAGTCTTCTTCGCCCACGAGCGCCTTCTTGCCGGACACGCCGCTGAGCTTGATAGCCGCGCCGCGAATGTTGGGGAGTGCGTCGGCACCTGTGGTACCGCCGGCTCCGTTGGAGAAACGCAACTGAGCATCGTACGTCGCCGGTTCTGCGAACAGACCGACTTTGCAAGACGCAGGCAGCTTGTCGTACACGCGAAACTTGCCGGCGACAGTGCCGTGCGACTTCGTGTGAACGTCTCGGCGAGCAGTGTCACCAGGCTTGTGGGTCTTGCGTTGCTTTTCCAGCGTCGCTTCGACAATGGCCTGGATGGCTTCTTGCTCGCCAGGTAGCGGGACGTCAACAAACGGAATCATGGTGGTTGGTATCCTTTTCGAGACAAAATACAACCGATCGTGCACAGAGCCCGATCCTTGCTGAACTTTGCAGGCTTCCTCCGCTTCACTCACAAGAGCGATGTAGCACGTCGTGCCACACCCAACCAACTGAGCAGCTATGCATTGACTTGTTCATGTGTCTGGGCACAGCGTCTCGGGTGTTGAAAGCTCCTGTAAGAGAAAATGGGAAGAACACTTAACCGTGGCAGTCTTGATTGAGACGAATCAAGAGAGTTTACATTTGTGTTGCAATGTCAATGTTTCTCAACACGTGCAATTATGGGGCGCAGTTAAATACGAAGCACTTACGTTCGTTTTGGCCGACGCAACGACTTGCGATTCGCGTGCACCAATGTATTGCTGGCTTGCAAACGTTTTGGTTCCCAAGCATTCGCACGTTTTAGTCAGTGCAAAGGTGTTTCGTTACTACGTGCGTGCGATTCTTTCGGCTTCCTAGGTGCGCGCTTTTTTGGGGGCGTTGTGCCTTCGCTATCCGGGTCTGACGGTTTTTCCGGAGGGCACGGTTTGCAGCGGCCGGCAGTGTCGCTTTTCGCTTGCGCAGCGCAACACAAGCACTGGACGAGACATTTGAAAAATCGGCAAAGGAAGTCGAAACAAATTTTTGAGACCTGAAGGAGACAGCGAAACACTGCGAGCACTGCGGTTTGCAAGATGTCGATATAGATTTTGATAAATGCGTCAGGTTTGATATCGCAAAGTAATCCGATGACTGCGATCAGGAAGATCGGCAATAGCAGCGGCGAAAGGATGTTTATAAGAAACCATTCCATGGGCGTTACCTCTGGTGTTTGATTGGAAACGAAAAGTGCATGTGTTCGATACTCGGTTATCCGCATCCTGACGGTCTCTCGAGAGCCACCATTGGCGGCACCTGAAGAATCGAACGGCACGTAATTACAAGCAAAGAAACTGACGGTGTGCAGACAAACCTCGTGAAAAACTGTTGATAGAACAACCAAAACCTAGCCACCATCGCCCAAAGACCAAAATTCTCGAAACGCCTGCTTCGGACTAGCACAGTTGGCTCTGTAAGCGGCTTTAGACGATATCGGCTTTCAAACATTCAATCGGTTTAATACTAAATCCTGGAGAAATTCCAAATAGCAATTAACCTCGCGAGGTTATCGCGACCTGTCTGATTCTGCGGCGATCGCCACCGTCCTCTGATATTATTCAGAAAACACGCCGGCGAGAATTTGTCTGGAGATCGAACGTGTCACCCTCTGCAATTGTTCTCAGAATAATCATCCTCGTCGTTGCCTTCTGTGTGTTGATCGCGGTCTTCGCGTTTGCGCTTAAACTGGTCTTTTTGCTCGCGTCGCTGATCGGAATTATTTTGTGCGGACTGGCTGCGTTTCTCCTGTTCCGAAAGTTGTTTTTTCCAGCTGCTCAAGCAACAGACAATCTTCGCGAAACCAAGATAAGGAGCGAGGAAGGCATCATTCCATTGTTTCGCGAAGAACCGAAAGTTCATCAGCTTGTCGACAAATCGATGAGCAGTCTGCCCAACAACGTGATCAAAATTCCCGGAGAGGAAGAGGTTGTAGTGCTCGAGGAGAGCGATATTGCATTGCGAATCAAGGTTCAATCGGGCGAACACAAGGGTCGGATTGGTTGGGTGGACAAGTCGTACGTTATAGGTTACTCACAAAAACGCTGACAGATCCGCGCAATATGTGGCCGAGTATCGCATTGTGATATTACGTGTAACGAGAAATTGAGCGACCGTGCAAACCTTTGCGCATGGTCTGATTTCGGCAAGTACAGTATTGTCAAGATAACACAATCTCAAAACCTGCTTGGCGACTGCATTGAAGAAGACTAATTAAAAGCCGAAATTCTCACGTAGATTTCAGAGGCTTCATCTTGAGAGAGTCTAATGGTCTTTCACATGTGTTTTTTCGAGGAGTCTTCAGTCAAACCATACTGTCCTCCGGGTTACCGGAACTCGAGCCAATCTACCGCGAGTAGATCAGTTTTGCACAGTGAAAGCCATGCCACCGTCTGCGGTGACTGTTGTGCCGTCAGGTGACGGCTGGACCATTAACCCCCTCGCCTTGCCGTTTCCGTCTCTGTCGCGTTTGAGCCCAAAAACTCCTCGCAGGAAACCGTTCAGTCAAGGCTATTCGTAGAGGTAACACTATGAACAAGATTCTGCTTGTTGCTTTGCTTCTGCTGTTCGGAGCCGCACCAGGCGTCTTCGCTCAGACACTGCCCGCGCCCTCAATCGGAGCTGATGTTCAGCCCGCCGCGGTCAGCCCAGCTACTCAAGCTGTTACTGTGAAGTTGATTGCCGACACCACCGCCATCGAGCCCGGCAAGCCGTTTCGCATCGGCGCCGAAATCTCGCTGCAGCCCGGTTGGCACGTTTACTACCGCGAGCCTGGCGACTCCGGCATGCCGACGAAGGTCGACATCAAGTTGCCGGAAGGCTTCACGGTGGTCAAAGTGGAATGGGAAAAACCCACTCGCTTCGAGGCAGAAGGTCTCATCACTTACGGGTACACGGACAAAACCGTAATCTCCGTCACCGTGATGCCTCCGACTGCTCTGCCATCGAGCGACCCCATCGCGTTTGACGCGAAGATTTCATGGCTGGCCTGCAAGGACAGCTGCATTCCGGGCGGCACTACGGGCAGTATCGCACTGCCCGTGGCATCTACTGCCGTCGCTGCCTCGGCTGACAATCAGACCAGTTTTGCCAAAGTCGGTTTTACCGGCGATGTCAAAACTCTGGATGGCAAGTCGGCTCTGGATCAGGATCTGAAGCCAAATGGCGCCGGCAACGAGAGCGGGGGGTTCTGGATCAATCTGCTGTTTGCCTTCATCGGTGGCATGATTCTCAACTTGATGCCGTGCGTTTTGCCGGTAATCTCGCTCAAGGTCATGCGCTTCGTCCAGGAGTCGGGTGAGAGCCGGTCGAAGATTGCAAGTCTCGGAATCGCCTACGCCGTGGGCACAGTGTCGACTTGTGTCGCGCTCGCCCTGGCAGTGATTGCGGCCAAAGCGCTCGGTTACAGCGTCGGCTGGGGGTTCCAATTCCAGGAGCCGCTCTTCCTAGTCGCCATGACGACTTTGCTGACAGTGATGTCGCTCGGTCTGTTCGGCGTGTTCTTCCTGCAGGTCAACAGCGGTGACGGTCTCAACAAGCTCGCCAACCGCAAAGGTCTGGCCGGTGCGTTCTTCACTGGTGTAGTCGCCACCATCCTGTCGACGCCTTGCACGGCACCATTCCTCGGAACGGCGATCGGCTACGCGTTTTCGCAGCCCTGGTGGGCGATTCTGTCGATCTTCTTCTCCGTGGGCGCCGGCCTGGCGTTTCCCTACCTGATTCTGTGCCTCAATCCAGCCTGGATGAAGCTTCTGCCGAAGCCGGGCATGTGGATGGAACACTTCAAGCAGGGCATGGGCTTCGTGCTCATGGGCAGCGTGATCTGGATGCTCTATGTGCTCGGTCGGCAGGTCGGTCCGGATGGCGTCGCCGGTACGGTGGCGTTTCTCCTGGCCGCTTCGTTCGGCACATGGCTCTACAACGCACTGGGCGGATTCGACGCATCGAAGACACGCAAGGCGGTACTGGCCGCGGTGGCACTCGCCGTCGCCGGCAGCACGATGTACTTCTTGACCTACCCCGCCGTCAAGGGCGGAAACTGGGTCTCGAACAACACCACACAAAGCGGTGGCGTCACCTGGGAGAAGTTCTCCAAGTCGGCAGTCGACAAGGCACTTAATGACGGCAAGGTCGTGTTTATCGACTTCACTGCCGAATGGTGCCAAACCTGCAAGTTCAACGAGGCGACCGTGCTTTCCAGCACGACTGTCGCTGATGCCATCAAGGCAAAGAATGTGGTCGCTCTAAAAGCCGACTGGACCAACAGCGACAATGAGATCACGCAACTGCTCGCCAAGTTCGGTCGAGCCGGCGTGCCGCTCTATGTCGTATTCAGTCCGCATCGCCCGACCGAGCCCATTGTTCTGCCGACGCTACTGACCACTCAGATGGTCCTGGATGCGCTGGAACAGGCATCGCGCCCATAACATTCCAGCCGCCAGTAGAAAACAAAACTCCGGGCAGCCTGGACGCGTCTGGTGACGAATTACTTCGCTTCATCGGAAGCGCGCGTCATCTTACACGCAGGCGTCCGGAGCCTGTGTATCAGGAGTCGCCGTGTAGGCACTCCGCGAACTGTTGATGCAACAACGGTGCTTACACGCACTGTAGGAAACCAGCATCACGCGCAGCCGCAAATGATTTCACGGAGGGACACTTCGGAAAGTAATGCAGCTGCGCAGGACAAAGAGAATGATAATGAAAAGCCCGAAAAAATTCGCAACGTTGTGCGCCCTGGCCTTAGGCCTGGCGTTCACCCCCGCCATCAGCTTCGCCCAGACCATCACTCCGCAAGTGGAGAAGAAGGTCGAAGTCAAACAAGTCGACAGCGCCAAGGCGTTCGACGCCGAAATGAAGGCCTCGAAGACGCTCGTCCTCGTCGACTTCACTGCCGCCTGGTGTGGTCCCTGCCAGGGACTCAAACCCAAGATCGAGGCGCTGGCTCAGGAGTTCAAGGGCAAGGTTCTGTTCCTGAAGGTCGAGCAGACCGTCGGAACCGGACTGGAAGCCACGTACAACGTCAACGCGTTCCCCACCGTCAAGCTCTTCGAGCCGGGCGGCAAGGAGGTCTCCACCTCAATCGGCAATAAGCGGATCGAAGACCTGCGCACCTGGATCCAGGGCGAAGTCGACAAGTTCGACAAGGCCCAGCAGGCGCAACAGCCGAAGCCGCAGAAGCCTTAAGGCGGAGCGCCCAGCCATGTTGGTTGCGCGGCAGCCGCATAAGCTGATAGCCAAGCCACATATGGCTGAAAAAAAACCGGCAGCTCTCTGAGCGCGCCAACCAAATCCTTAAGTGCATCATCGACATCTCCTCACGGGAGCCGCCGATGCTGTGACACCAGGCGTGATACCACGGATTGGTAGTGCCTTAAGGTTCGAAAGGACGTTCATGGTTGAACCCCTTTCGATTTCGAAATTTCTCTACTACTCTATGTCGCACCCCAAACGCGAAATAGTAAATCGTCGGCGCTGGACGTTGCGCATTTACTGTCTTTGATTGCGGTAGGGGGCGCTAACAAATCGCTCCTCCCGTTTAACCTCATCTATTGCGGGTCTCTGAAGTCTATCAATGAACATTTAGCGAAATCTGCATTTAGCAATTCGTCCATCAACTTTTCCGCACTTCCGTTCATGATTTGCAAAGAGCCAGGAGTCGGCGTGCAACTATCGAAAATCAACCTGACTAGGTATGGCGCGGCTCGCAAATCATCCTAAAGGACGATGTTCGGACGACGTATGTGACTCTAAAGCCGCGCAGTATGCGAGGCCCAGCGACCCGCTTTGCTTCTAAGCTCCTTCCGACATCCTCATCCTTTCGATTTTTGGGGTAGCCGCGACGAGCTTCCAGCCTCGCGACCGGTTGATTTGAAATCGCCCGCACATCTAACGTTTAGCCATTCTTCCCGTTCCACCCCGCACTCAAGGCAGCAACCCCTCTTCCAGACCCCGCAAACCCAAAACAAACGCTCCCATTACTCGCAACTTGCGACTGGCGTTTTGTCGTACCAATGATTTTTCCTTTTGCTAGCTTCGCGAACCGCTCCTCATGCGGCTCGCGCAGGCTTCTGTTTTTGCAGCTCGAACTTCAGGAGAACAAACATGCAAGACCATATCGTGAGCGCAGGCTCAAACTCTATCTCGATTTCCGTCGAAGCCCTCGCGACGGAAAGTTACTCCGACCTCATCAAGGCGCGGCGCGCCGGCAAGAAGTTTCAGCCGGCAGTAGGCAACGAACGGGCGATTTCCGTTTCATACAAAGACTTGCTGGTCGTGACTCGCTTCCAGGGTCGCCCCTTCGGTCCGATCGCCTCGGCAATCGACAAGAAGCTGAAAGGCACACTACAACAGGCGGTCGAAGATTCCGGGTTCCAGGCTCGACAGGGTGAATCGATGGTTTTCGAACTGGAATCGCGCGGACTGGGCTCCGGCAACGCACGCCGCATCCTGATCGTAGGGCTCGGAGACCCCGCGCTTTATGGACAGTTCGTCTACTGCGGATTGATCGGCCGAGTGATCGAGGAATCCATCAATCTCGAATCGGAGCAAGTGATTCTCTTGCTCAACGATTTGCACGATCAAACGAATCGAGTCTCGGAAGAGGGGTTCGCAAAGGTGCTCTCCTGCCGGGTTGCGCATCACCTGTCCACCTACGCCGAGCACGGTCGCCTCAAGAAGATTCGCCTGGTCGTCGCACCCGAGGTGAGTGAAAGGGTCGAAGCAAGCTTCAGCGCAAGCCAATCGGTCTGCCGAATCTGCTCAGAACCTAACCTCTAATTCTACCGGTTAACTGCAACGTTGCGGCAAGTCGCTGGGTCGCGTTCGACGCGGCCCCGCTGCTCATTCTGCAGCCGAGCGACAGATGTTTAACATCACCCGCAATACCACTACCGAAGTCTCGAAGGAGGCGAAACATGTCTACGAATAAACAGAAAAACAAATTTGAGTTCGAAGGTTTACCCGTTACTTTCCTTGTCAATCCGATGTTCGGCAAAAGAAAGAGCGGTCTGGACGCGCTTGCCACGGATCTGCTTGTCCTGGATTTGCACGAGCACATGCGGCTCGGTGGCGGTCCCAAGGACATCGACACCGTCCTCGGTGGCGCCATCGGTCGTGCCATCGAAGCACATCAGTTCGCCGGCACGCTGGGCGACTCTGTCCTCGTCGAACGTCCATCGGCAGACATCGGCAACGTCCTGGTCGTCGGCGTGGGCAAATCCGGTCAATTCAGCCGATCTACACTATGCGGTTTCATTTGCTTCGTGTTCGAAACCGCGATGCGCCTGGGCGCTAAGAAAGTGACGCTGCCAATTTTTCCCGGACGATTGGACGAGATCAGCATCGCGGGCACGCTGGCGGTAATTCGCTGCCGAGCCGCACAGTTCGCCGGTTCGCCCGATGGATTGGGCAGCCTCAAGGAAATCGAGTTTCTCTGCACACCTCAGGCTCAGCGCCTGATTGCCGATGGATTGGCAGTCGCACAACAGCTTTGCCATTCGTGCAGTCATCCCAAAATCGCCTGAACTTCAAGGAGCATGACCATGTCCAAGAAAAACACCTCTCTTCAGTCCATCCGCGTCTCCACGATCAAGCACCAGTTGAAGGCGCTCGCCAGCCAGGTCGACGCCATCAAGACGCTCGACTGCGAACATCAGGCGGGCATCGATCTGGGTGCTGACCCCGAAACGGTCAACATCCTCTACTTCGCACGGCGCCTGGCGTCGAGGGCGGAGACAATCGTCAAGAAAGCAAGTGCTCGGGATTCCGAGGGCGTCTCCTCCCTGCTCGACAAGATGCGCGACGACGTGATCTACCTGAGCGAGCACGCCGGATCCTTCCACGTGCACGCGAACACACGCGCGACCGAGCACCTGGAGGAGATCTTGCCCGGCGGCGCAGAGGTCGCACTCGGCGGCACCGAAAGCACCAAGCTCGGCAGCTCCAGCTACGTGCAGGCCGGTTTGAGCTGCTTCCGAGCAGAGACCAACCAGTCCCGAACGTTCGAGTTCCAGGTTCTGGCACTGGTTTACCTTGCTCTCGAGATCGCGTATTTCGCGGCGGACGAGGTCGGCGTCAAGCCCATCAAGCTGCCGGCGAAAGTGACCGCGTCGTAATCCGTTAAGTCCAACGGAAGCGGCAGTACGACCTGCCGCTTCCGCGCTTATCTGTTCGCTAATTGAACGCAAATAGCAACCATAGAGGTAGAAATCCATGATCTACTGCACTGTATTAACCGGTCCCGAGCGGGAGCCGGCAGAGATTTTCATCCAGGCGACCGATCGCTTTGTCTGCGTCCCGGATGAGTCCAACTCGGTTCTCGCGGTTTCTGTCGACCGCCCCGCATTTATGCAGGTAATGGTCGATGAGGAAGTCGTCCTGGCTGCAGAGGTGACTCCGGAAGCGAAGCACTTCGAGTTGCAGAGCCTTCTGACCCGCAAGTCGAAGGACACTCGAATTCACGAACTGCTGAAAGCGATTCACCTGGAGCACGACTCTGTCGAGCGCCCGGCCCGAACGTTCACGGTAGTTTTTCGTGATGGCGGAGAGCACGACCACATCGTGGCGTTTTACAAGTTCCACTTGCTTGAAGCGGCCGCGTTCTACGCAACCCACCGCGCGCACTTCGACCTCGTGGAAGGAGTCAGGACGCCGTCCAAGTTCACCACCGACGCCCGCAGTCCAGAAACCGCGCAGGACTGCTGGAACTGCGGGGTCGCCCTCAAAGCCGGCATCACGATCTGCCCCAACTGCGGAGCCTCACAGAACGACCAGGCCGACAAGGATCGGTAACAACAATTCGGCTTCGCGCTGATACCGAGCGCAGAACTTAGCACGCTCGCACTGGGGATAAACTCGCGATGCGGTCAGATTCCAAAACCTTCACCGGTTGAGGAATTCTGACCGCATTCTTCAGTATCGCTTTCTACTACCTCTTGTACTATTACAACCGCGGTCGCGGTTAAAAATCATCTGCCACTATGAACGGTGCGGGGTCGTACGACAAATTTTGACTTGAGGCGCTCGCGCAACTTGCGGATTTCGCTTCGTGCGCGAGCCGCGCTAAACGTAGTAACAGAGAGACTCTTGGCAAGAACCTCTCACACACCTCTCCTCTTTAAAACCGGTGATATTGAACAGAATCCATACCAGTAACAGTTGGGACAAGCTGTCAAGCGCAACACCAAAGAAGTAAAGTGGCACTCGAGGAAGTATCGTCTGGAGCAGCATTCAAAAGTTTCTAAAACAGTAGAAAAACTCTTTAACTAAATGCAGATGAAGAAATACTCCGGAGTTTGATAGTTAAGAGGCCCATTTGTTTTTCAAATCCCCTTACCTCTACAGGAAGAAGTACTTCTAGCCGCTCCCAGACCTCAATGTCATCCAGTCACTGCACTAACTCCAGCGCGGACGATTTCGTTCAGTCGTGTGGAAACCTGATGCAGACTGTCATTGAGAGCGCGTTCGGCTGGAGGGAATTCTCAAAAAGTCGAGTCGCGTAAAGAACTCACGTGACTCGCAGCCTACTGCATCGACTGCCTGATCAGTCGCGCAGCTTTCCTCCGTTTTGCCTTTGATGCAAAACCACCTAGTAGTTCCAGGAATCTAACAATGAAGAAAATTCTCGACTACGTCGTGAGGCTGTGGCAAAGCATGCTTTTCCGCAAGACTCTGATTAACTTCGGCGTATTCTTCGCTGCAATCGCAGTTTTCTCTTTCCTTACCAGCAACCACATCATCACGCGCACCCCCCAGCACATCGTTCCCCCGACCTACTCGGTCTTGATCGAGCAGGGCAAGGTGATGCCGGCGGTGGACCTCGAGCAGTCTCTGCGCGGGGGCTCCAAAGACGTTGAAGGACTTGTGTTCTTCGACGGCATCAAGAGCGTCGTGGTGCTCGGCAATGGTTTCGAAAAGGACCGCATTGTAGTGCAAGCTGACACCGATGAGATGCGCAAACTCGCGAAGAGCGCCAACGTCCCCGTCAGCGACCAGCCCTCCGCCCTCGAAGACGGCACCCTCCTGCCCGGATGGTTCACCTTCGCGGTGATCGGTTTCGTCGTATGGTTCGGATGGCTCATGTTCGCTCGGCGCGAGAACAAAGAGGAGCCCAGCCGGTTTACCGTCATCATCGAAGGCGCACCGCGCCTGATGGATGAGATCATCCAGTCCACGAAGATGAAGCGCAGCAAGTTTTTCGCTGTGCTGCTCGCTTCGCTGCTCGTGATCAACGCCGGCGTGTTCTTCTCTCGCATCCTCCACGACAACAATCTCATGGCACTGCCGCCGGAGATCTCGTCCGTCACCAAAGTCCAGCCCTGGCAGGCCACTCGCCAACTGGAAACGCGCTCGTCCGAGTTCTTGCGCGTCACGACAGTGAAAGAACTCAACACCGCCTACATCATCATCAACTCGACCACGCCGCCTCCGGGTGTCAAGGCAGATCCTGCCGACCCGAAGAAGGTGTACACGGTCGAGCGCACGGTGATCTTCCCGAAGACCGCGGAAGGCACGGCGGCATTCGACGCCTTCGTCAGCAAGCTGACGGAGAAAAAGGTCGAAACCAAGACCATGGCTCCGGTCCGCAATACCAACTACTTCGAGAGCCTGACCACTCTCGGTCTCACCTTCACCCTGAGCTTGTTGCTCGTCGCGATTCTCGTCGGCGTGTACATGCTGCATAGCTGGCAGGAATGGCGCGACGCCGAGTCGCCCAAGGGCAGCAACCGCGCTGTCGGTGCCGGTGGAAGCGTCTACAAGGCCTACAACCAGGCCGAAGTCGAAGTGCGCGATGAAGATCGCAAAACCTTCGAGGACGTTGCCGGCTGCCAGGAAGCCATCGACGAACTGCGTGTCGTCGAGAAGAAGATCCGCCGTCCGCGGCTCTACAAGGTCTTCGGCGCCCCTGTGCCCTCCGGTGTTCTGCTCTATGGTCCTCCGGGTACCGGTAAGACCCTGCTCGCCCGCGCTCTTGCTGGCGAGATCGGTGGTCACTTCGAAGCCATGTCCGGCTCGCAGTTCGTCGAAATGTACGTCGGCGTAGGCGCCAAGCGCGTCCGCGAAGCGTACACCCGTGCTCGCACGGCGGCGCGTCGCAGCGGTCGTATCTCGATCGTCTTCATCGACGAAATCGACGCGATCGCGAAGAAGCGCGGTTCTGGCGACAGCGGCGGCGACAAGGAATACGAGCAGACGCTCAACGAGCTGCTCGTGCAGATGAACGGTTTCGGCAACCACGGTCTCGTCTTGACCATGGCCGCCACCAACCGTCTCGATATCCTGGACGAAGCCATTCTGCGTCCGGGTCGTTTCGACATCAAGGTGAAAGTGCCGAAGCCCGACAAGAAGGGCCGCGCGCAGATCTACGGTGTCTACCTGAAGAAGCTCAAGATCGTTCTGCCGAGCGGTACGCCGGAAGAGAAGCAGGCGGCTCACGCCAAGATGCTCGACGACCTGGCTCGCCGCAGCCACGACTTCTCCGGTGCTGAAATCGAGGGTGCCATCAAGAATGGTGCCACGATCGCTGTCGAACGTCAGTTCGGCAACGTCACGGAAGACCTCACTGACGAGCAGGTTGAGGAGTACAAGTCCAAGGCGATCATCACCATGGACGACCTCAACGAAGGCGTCGACAAGATGGCTTACGGCACGCAGATCAAGTCGCGCGTCCGTACCGACAAGGAACGCTGGGCAACCGCCGTTCACGAAATCGGTCACGCGACGATTCCGACCGTGCTCGGTGGCGATCCGGTCAACCGCATTACTATCGTCATGACCGACAAGTCGCTCGGTCTGATGGACAGCTCGCCTGAGGAAGGTGAGCGCTACGACTGGACCGACGTCCAGTTCAACATCCGGCTGCAGATGATGCTCGCCGGTCGCGCCGCTGAAAAGATCCTTCTCCAGAAGATCTCGACCGGCGCCAGCAACGACTTCGAACGCGCCTCCGGTCTGGCTCGCCAGATGGTCGGCGTCTACGGCATGTCGAAGGAATTCGGCGTCAAGTCGTTGCCGCTCGATCAGCATGGCTTCCCGGTCTCCAAGGTCGGTGAAATCCTGCTCGATAAGTTCAACGTTGCCTGGGGCAAGATCGTCGACGACTCGGAAGCGGCGACCGATGTGATCATCAAAGCTCACGCCGCCCAGATCGAAGCCTGCGCTCGGGCCCTCTACGAAGAGGAAACCTTGACGGGTGACGAATTCCGCGCGATCTGGTTCGCCAACGCGCCCAAGCCGGACGCCACCGCTACCGGTGCCGAAGCAAAACCCGCCGACGATACCGCCGGTGGTAACGCAACGGGCGGAGCCGCTGATGGAAGCGCTCCCCAAGGAGAGGTGAAGTAATTATGGCATCCCGAAAAATTCTGCAGCTTCAACTGCCGGAACCGGGCGAACCGCTCTGCAGCGGTCCGGAGTTCGTGACGGGACGCGGCCAGCACCTCTACCTCAGTCACTACCACACGGTCGTGACCGTCAAGAACGTACGCCCACGTTCCTGGTTCGGAAACGCTCAGCTTGCACTCGAATGCACCGTCACCATCAACGGTCAGCAGTACGAGACACAGCAAATCGCCATCAGCGAGGAAGACCTCGGCAAGACGCTGTTCTGCGCCGGCTTCCCGTGCCTGACGATCACTGGACTCTCCCCCGACATCGGCGACATCACCGTCACGATTTCGGAAATCGTCGAACCATGCGATCCCGAGAGCTGCCCGTGGATGTAATAATCCAGCGGTAACTCTGCGGCTGGAAAAGATCGGCTGGCATCACTCCTGGTGCCAGCCGATTCTTCATCGCAGGTTGGGAACCTTCGGAGCTAATCGCTCCGGAGGTTTTCAATCAACGTAAGTAAACCTTGATTGTTCTGAAATCGCGACAACAACCTGCCGATTTCAGAAGAGTTTGAAACACGTTTGTCGCTCGGGAGCTGCTTGTTCTGCGGCTATCCGTGCGTCAGTCAACGAACGCGCGCTCAAAATGCGCGTAAAACTCCAAGGAAGTAACGACCATGTCGAACAGCAAAACGAAGAAGATCACCCGCGCCAAGGCAATCGAACTGCTCAAGGATCATCGCGCCAATGGCGGCGGCAAGTTCTTCTCGGTCGTGTTCAAGAAGCGTGACGGCGGCGAAGACCGGCGCATGCAAGCCCGGTTCGCAGTGACCAAGGGCGTCAAGGGAACGGGTACGTTCACCGCCGAACAGAAGGCCGAACAGGGTCTGATCACCGTCTACGAAGTCGGCGCCAACGGCGGCTTCAAGAACATCCCGCTCGAGGGATTGAAGGAGCTGACGATCGGCGGCGTCCACTACGTGGTCACGACCCCGACGCCGGCGTAACCGGATTCGGTAAATCGCTTGACTGATTGTCAGAACAGGGAGACACCGCCCATGGTGCCTCTCTGTTCTGTTTTACTCTGAACTTCTACTATCTTTTGTCATACACAACAGCGATAAGGCGAGATACAAACTCAACGAACCGTGTTGAGTATTCACGACAATCCATCAACTTTAGAATAGTTTGAGCGTCAGCATGAAAATAACGAACGAATTGTTTTTGATAAACAGGAATAGCCGTGCTGACCGTGGGCAACGTGACTAGAACGTGACGTGTAGCGCGAGATCGATCACCATGATTTGTTGATATGCGAACAGTGCGGAAAAACTGCGTCACGGACGACGGGAGCTAAAGTCGCTTCTAGAAACGCTCTAGAGCGGGTCGCAGACATCGAGATACGTTGCTTAACGATCTCATTTACGAAACTTTGTTTAGTACGTGAACGAAAGACGGCTAGATTCTAGGTATCAACAAATCACATGTAGTCTAGGTCAAGACACCCCTCGTCCTTTACAGAAGCAGTCAAATCAGTTTTGTAGCTCACGTAATAGTGGCTCGGGCTGATGCTTCTTTGAAGGCAGGCGTGTGATGGGTTGGTTGTATCAAGGCTGCACGACCGGCATGTCCGCTCGATGACGGTACCTTGACGCAAATAGCGATTCCCCTGCGACAGGCACCGAACCTGCCGCTACAAGGAGCTATTTGCAATGACTAGTCTGGACGATATTTATCATCTAGATTTTCGCGGCAATGACTGGGCTTCTTTAGCGCCTCATGAGTGCCTTCGCGCAAGCAAAGGTACAAACATCATGAAAACGCTCTCGAACACCACCGCGAACGATTCCTCCCACAACACCAACAAGAAGACTTTCTCGGTCTACCTTGCCGGCGACCTCTGGACGCACAAGGATTTGATCGGAAACGCCCTGCTCGGCGACTACATCAAAAAGGTCTCGAAGGGGCGCTACGAATGCGTTCTGCCGCAAGACCTGGAAGAACCCGTCCATCGCACGGTCGACATCCGAAACGTCGACCTCAAACACGTGATGATGTGCGACATGGCGATCTTCAACTTCGACGGTTCCAACCTCGACTCAGGCACCGTCGTCGAGTTCATCTATGCAAAGATGCTGGATGTTCCCTGTGTCATCCTGCGCACCGACTTCCGGGCTTCCGGAGAAGGCGCTGAGGGACAAGATCCTTGGAACTTGATGGCGTCACACTGGCCGCGCTCGAAGGTCGTGAAACTGCATGGCATGGCTGAATATCAGGGCGCCAAAGCCGGCACCCTGGGCAAGACCATCGAAAAGCTGTACAAGAAGATGTCGACGCAAATCGTCGAAGGTCTTGATGCCGTGCGGCAGGAGAAGCCTCTTGTGGCCGATCCTTCGCGCATGGCAATGCTGTACGACTGGGCTATCGAGTGTCCCGGTGCCGGATACGGCGATCTGTTCAAGGACGCTGATGTCAAACAGCTTCTTGCCATGAAGATGGCAAAGGGGTTGTTGTCCGCGTAAGACCTGACTGTTGACCGGTCAGGAAACTTTATTTTTGCCAGGCACTGTCGGCGATACCATGTCGCCGGCAGTCAAACCCGAGACTAAGGAATATCCCATGACAGAAGAAGTAAAACAACCTGACTGGATTACCAGGATGCATGAAGCGAACGCTCGCTTCAACGTGGAGAACACGCCGATTCTGCGTCTGGCAACTGGTCTGTCGCAAGGACCGATGGGCGTGCCGCGTGAATTCGAAATTGTCACAAACAAAGTCGAAGCGACTGCCGAACGTATGATCCTCGTCGATACAGCACCTCGCCACGATACGATTCTAAGCGATGAGCTGTTGAAGGAGGTAGCTCGCAATAGCTACCACCATCCAATGTGGGCGGCACACAGCCGGCTGGTTCACTCGCTTCAGACGATCGATGAGGCCTTCGGCAACATTCAAAACGTTTTCCGCGGCGAACTGCACGCCAAGTATTACGAGCGTCTCGCAAGGCACAGAGCCGAGGCGCGCAGCCTGGTAGACCTGTTCTCGCGCCTGCCGAATGATGACGCGGTCCAACCGTTCAGCATCAGGCAACGTTCGATGGCCGGTTTGTATCACGAATTCTGCAAACTGATCGACATCATCACTCCGCTGCGCCGGAAGTTCAAACCGGGCGAACTCCCTACCGAGTACTTCGACGACCTCAAGGACGTCGAAGCCGAGCTCTATCGTCTGCGGTCTTCAATTGCCCGCTGGCGCGACAACCCGAGCCAACGGCTTGGGAAGAAGATGCAGGATTGCCATCGGCGAACGACCAAGATTGCACTCGCCGTTTCGCGGATGAGGCGTAATTCACAGTTCGACTGCCAGGAACTCGGCATGGTGTTCTGCGGGCGGGGCGGTCCTATCCGTGTGGAACGGTGGACGCCACCACCGGAAGGATTTACCTGCTGAGTCACCGCTGGCGGTATCGCCTCATGATCGAAACATGCGCCGAATGGCGCATGTTTGCCTGAATCTACAAGTGCTGTTCCACGAACACTTTTCGCAACCGCGCGTCGAGCAGGCTCCCACCTGCTTTCGACACGCTTAGCCGTAAGCAAGGAAAAGCGCATGACACCAAAGGTATACCTGTTTGACCTGTGGATGACCCTGGTTTTCGGTCTCACCACAGATCCGATTCTGACGCTGCAAGAACAGCTCGGATTCGGAGTCCGCGAGGGGGAGAGCACCGCGCTCAACGACCGTTTCCTCGGCACCTGCCTGACCACAAATATCCCCGACCAACGCCAATTTCTCCGGCAAGTCGGGCGGCAATTCGGCGTCAGGCTCAACAAGAAACACTACCGGTTGTTCGGCGAACTGCTGGCATCAGAGCGTCAGAAAGTGACGCTGTATCCGGAGACGCTCGCCGTTTTGACCGAGCTCAAAGCGCGCGGTGCTCGCATCGGACTGATCTCGAATCTGTGGCCGTTTCCTGTGCAGCGTGTCTTCACGGAAATGGGTCTGGGTGCGTACTTCGAACACATGATCTACTCGTTCGAAGTCGGCATCCGCAAGCCCGATAGTCGCATCTTCCAGCACGCCTGCCAGCGTTTCGGCGTCACTCCCGCCGACTGCATCATGGTTGGCGACAGCATGGGTTCTGACGTCGTCGGCGCCTTGTCTGTCG
>JBGAHZ010000019.1:0-146296 GCA_044225915.1 Obscuribacteraceae bacterium (SeqCode) | reverse complement strand
CTCGATTACTCTTCGTCGTGATGTTCTTCGGAGGAGCCTTCGCTGCTGGAGTCAGCATGGGAGAAAGCGCCGATTTTGAGCTGTTCGGCTTCTTCATCAGCACCGTGAGTGGTGCTATCAGATGACTGCTCGTCTGACTGATACGAATCATCAGTAGAGGGCTGACTCAGAAGTTGGAAGTTCTGACGAATGGGCTCGTCTTGGCTCTCATTGCTCTGCTCGTGGCTGTGACCATGAGTGTCGTGACCGTGATCGTGTGAGTGGTCATGGCTGTGGTCATGTTCATTATGGTCGTGAGAGTGAGAATCTTCACTCGACCAGCTGGCGGATGAGGACTCGGATGAAGTGGTATCACTATCACCTTCCTCTTGCTCAGGCTTTTTTGCGAGGGTGAACACTCCGCTTACTCCGCTCTCGACGGCTTCGTAGGGGCTGGGCGTCAGTTCTGGCGTCCAGTCGACCTCCGCATCGACAACTTCATTCTCACCGGTTATTTCATCGGCATCATCTTCGTCGTCCGAAACACCAGGTGATTGAGTTACCGGGTTGTACTCTTCAATTACCAGATCGCGATAAGACGACGTGGATGGAGTGGACGAATAATTGGATGAAGGAGATTCATAAGATGGCGGAGATGGAGGCGGAGTGCCTACACCGATTTCCTGAAAAACTTCCTCTACAGCAGAAATGCTGTTAGACAATTCGCGCGATGGCGCGTCATCATCTTCTGCGAGATCGTCATAACGGGAGACTTTAGCGATGCCTTCTTCTTTTTCAACTTCTACAGTGGCGTCGTCAAGTCCGTCCTCGGATTCATCATCATCCTCTTCGTCTCCGAAGTCCGCCTCTGTCCGAGTGCGTCCACGGCTACGATCGCGTGAATCGAGAAGTTCTTCCGGCATTTGCGCAAGAATTTCTTCCGGCACATCAAGGTTCTCTTCGCCATTGGTCACGGTCTGCGTGATTCGTCCACCAGAGGCGCTGGCTGATTTGAGTACGGAACCTGCGCGCGATCCGCCTCGTTTTTTCGGCGGAGCTTCTTCGTCCTGACGCATGCCGATCACTTTTCTGGTATCACCAGAACCGACTTCCAACATGGCAAGGACGCCTTGACCTGTACAATGCGAGCACTCTTGAGTGAAGAGTTCTCTCAAGCTTTGACCCTGACGGCGTCTGGTCAGTTCAACCAATCCAAGATCGGACAGTTGTCCAACTTGTGGCTTAGCGCGGTCATCTTCCAATGCGCGTTGGAATTGCTCCAATACTTGCTGCTGATCTTTGCGGCTTTCCATGTCGATGAAATCGACAATCACCATGCCGCCGATATTGCGCAATCTTAGCTGGCGAGGAATTTCTTGAGCAGCTTCGAGGTTTGTTCGTCTGACTGTCTCCGCCTGAGTACGCGAGCTGGTGAAACGACCGGAGTTGACGTCGATTACAGTAAGAGCTTCCGTCGGTTGAATATTCAAGTGTCCGCCACTTGGAAGTTCTGCTCTGTCGGTCAATGCGGCTTCGATTTCGTGATCGATGCCTTTTGCCACGAGAATCGATTCTTGATCGGTATGGAACGAAACTTTGGTGTTTTTGCTTGCCCAACCTGACAAATAATCTT
Source organism: Obscuribacteraceae bacterium (SeqCode) (assembly GCA_044225915.1). Taxonomy (GTDB): domain Bacteria; phylum Cyanobacteriota; class Vampirovibrionia; order Obscuribacterales; family Obscuribacteraceae; genus JADYXR01. The sequence continues at coordinate 144,684 of JBGAHZ010000019.1, read as the reverse complement.
GTGCGCGTTTCTGTCCTTCCGGGCTGTCAACGATGATATCGGTGACTTCATGGGAATAGGCGTCGCGGATGACACGATAAAGCAAATCTTGATCGCGATATATAAGAAGAGGTCCGATTGAAGCTTCAGCTTCAGAAACTACTGTCTGCCAGGTGTCCCAAAGTTGTTGGAAGTCTTCGAAGAGTTCGTCGTCTCCTTGACCCTTGGCTTCGGTTCTAATGATTAGACCGACACCAGGAGGCTTCATCAAGTTGACTACAGCTTTCAGTCTGGCGCGCTCGCGGGATTCGGAAATCCGTCTCGAGATTGAGACTCCGCGCTCTTCCGGCACGAGAACCAGAAAGCGTCCCGGCAAGCTGATCGCGGTCGATACGCGTGGTCCTTTGTGACCGGTTGGTTCTTTAGTGATTTGAACCAGAAGTTTTTGTTTCGGCACAAGGCGCTCTTTTAGAGGTCCTTGACCAGGTACATCGTTGGCATGCAAGAAGCCCATTTTGTCTTTGCCAAGGTTGACGAATGCGGCGTCGATGCCGGGAAGAATATTTTCAACGGTACATGTATAGATATCACCGAGGAGCAATTCGCCGCGATTGACGAAGAACTCGCATACTCTGTCGTTCTCGAGTAATGCGGCGATGTTGTCTTGTTCTGAAATTACAAGTGACTTTCTCATAAGGTCCTCAAACTAGTTATACAAACTAATATTTCCGAGTTATGTGGTCTGCAGAATTTTCAAATCTTCTGCAGATCGACTCGGCTGGTCGTAACTAAGTAACGGAGCTCCGTCGGCTGCTTTCAGCGCGAGCCTGGTGAGCTTCCAGCGTAACTGCGTATCAATGCTTTCTAAAACCTCGAGAGGTTTTACATGTAATTGCGAACTGCAGGCTAGCTCCATCTCAAGCGTCACCGGCAGTCCATCTTTGACTCTTAGGGACTTGATACCATCCCTGATGTCACGATGTTCCGGAGCTTCTTTACGGTTTCGCTTGTTTTGGCTCTTCCGTTTAGAATTATCCGGAGCTTTCACTAAAATCGATTCTTGGGCGAGAAGCTCTGAGACCCGCGTCTTGAGCCTGTCTAACTCAACAGCATTCGGTGAGTCGTCTCCATCGGAGTCGGCAAGCACCGCGCTGTATACGGCCGAATTAAGAACCGCCGACAATGAATGCGCCGGTCTTTCGGTTAAGCAAGTCACTTCTTGAATTTGCACTTCAGGAGGCAATTGCTTGTTGATTCTGCTTTTGAATTCCTCGGATGTGAGGGATTCGGCAAGCTCCATCTCCGCAATCTCTCCTTCTCCTTCGAAATAAAGAGGAAGGGGACTGGCAAGCGAGAGCTTGGGTTGTGGGTTAAAACCTTGTGAATATGCCAGTTTTAAACCGGCACGTCTGGCCGCTCGGACGAGCAGCGATTGCATATCCAGGTGCCCTACGAATCGCAGGTCACCACGTTTGGTGAATAGAAAACGCAGTCGCGTCAACGTTTCATTCGAAGGCGCTTCCGGTTTTTGTTGAACAAATAAGGAAGGATGTGAGTCCTCATCAGGATTAGCATTCAGTTCTTGAACGAATGGAATTTCCTTGACGAATCGATTCTTTTTCATCACGTCAGGACTTGGTTCTGCAAGATGATGCTCGGTATCGAGTTCGGTGCAAACTCCGCAGGCGTGACATGTGTTCTCGGTGCAATTAGGCGTCTCTTGTTGAGCAATGGCTTTTTCCCATTCCTTAACAAGCCACCAGGTATGCAAGCCGATATGCACTATATCCCATGGCTGCGCGGAGCCGACTTCGCGATCGGTGCACGCGATTTCTTCAAGAGTAGTGCCTAACTCCTCCGCGACCTCATGCCAGATCTGTGGCTGGAAGCGGTCATCCCATGCATCGAATGTGCAGCCTTTCTTCCAGGCACGATAGATAATTTCACCCATCTCGCGTCCGCCGCGAGATATTACTGATTCAAGCAACGTGATTTCGGTATCGGTTTTGTTCAACTGAACATTACCTAGACCCGAGTCTCTGAGCGCCGCATGGAGAACTTCATGTTTGCGTTTTGTCTCTTCACGCGTGACTAATCCGAACCATTGGAATGGTGTGAATGGTTTAGGAACGAAGTTCGAAATCGTACAAGTGAACTCCATGCCCTTCTTATATTTTTCGGTGTCGGTCTTGCGAATCGCACGACACATCATGGTCGCTTCTTTCAAAATGTTGATGATGCCGACCAGATCTTCGTCCCGCTCAGTCGGCATGCAGCACATGAAGTAGAGCTTGACGGAGGTCCATCCTGATTTGTAAGCAGACTCGATGGCGGACAAAATCTGTTCGTGCTTCAAGCCTTTGTTGATCACCATGCGCATTCTTTCGGTTCCGGCTTCCGGCGCAAGAGTGATACCACTTCTGCGAACGGTTGCCAGTTCTTCCGCGATGTCCATGTTCATTCTGTCTGCACGTTGGCTCGGGAATGACAGTGAAGACCGCGCTGCGCTGTGTTCTCGGTTTAACGTTCGAGCAGCGTCGTACAAACTCGTGTAGTCGGAAACGCACAATGAAAGCAGCGAGTATTCGTCATAACCGCTGTTCGATAATGCCTTTTTAGAAAGGTCAACGATGTCGCTTGCAGAGCGCTCTCTCACAGGAAGGAATGTATATCCCGGCTGACAGAAACGACATCCGCGATCGCATCCGCGTCTGACTTCAAGGACTTCGCGATCGTGAATCAATGAGAGGTAAGGAACCAGCGAGTTGACAGGCTGATTGTCATCAGTCAATGCAGCCACCTGGCGATAAACTCTGGATGGCAGTCCAGTGGTTTCCGACTTCAAATAATCCAATCCAAGTACTGACTCGATGCGTTCCAGCACGGTATTACCGGCGGTGTCACCCAGATATTCCTTGAGTTGATCGAAGTTGAATTTAGAAACACAATTTTCGCCTGGCTTCAGTTCATACAGAGCCGGCACGTAGACACCAGGGACGTTGACTGCCAGAGCATATAGCAACCGCTTCCTGGCCTTTAGTGCAGTCGAGGCATCGAGGGTTTCTCCCTCAATCGCCTTTTTGAACTTCTCGATTTCACGCATGGCATGAGGAACCATGTCCTCGCCGTCGCCTATCATGAATAAGTCCATAAACCTGGACATCGGCTCCGGATTGACGGCAGAAGGTCCGCCACCGAAAGCAAGGGGAAAAATACTCGTCCGATCTTTTGCCTCGACCGGGATCTGAGCAAGCTCGAGCAGATTCAAGACATTGGTGTAGGTCAGTTCATACTGAAGCGAGAAGCCGATCAACTCGAAGTCTTTGACCGGTCGTCGGGTCTCCCAAGCCCAGAGCGGCAGGTTGCGCTCGCGCAGAAGAGTTTCCATGTCGGTAGCCGGCGCGTAAGTGCGGTCGACCATCAAGCCGTCATGGCCGTTTATAACTTTGTACAAAATCTTCAGTCCGAAGTTGGACATGCCAAGTTCGTAAGTGTCGGGAAAAGCCAACACCAGTCGCACCGAGGCTTGATCGAATGATTTGCGCAACGCGCCCCATTCATTGCCAAGATACTGACCGGGCTTGTGGACCCGATGGAGAAGATCTTCAGTTAAGGTGGTGGAAAATTCTTTTGAGTTCACTTTGGTCACTGCCTTCAAGCCAGTGCGAGCACTGCGTTGAGATGCAGGTGGAAACTGAGAGATGATCGAAACAGCTTCGAGAATGACTCTAGGCATGCTCCAAAGAGCAAACGCTCTTAAATTCGCAAGATGCCGTCATGGCTCCGGCCGAATAGCCTGTAATCACCCTGGATGATCCTGGGATCTCGCCTCCCGGAGCAAGCTCGCGGAGGGCACAGGAGAGATATTCAAAAATTGACTACAGCTTTCTTGAGCCGCCAGGCGGTACTCAAGTGACTTTATTATAACCCTAGCGGGCTACGGTTTTTCATATTGAATAGATCTTGAGAAAGTTTAATATGCTTGTACATGCAGTTTTCCTGACGTGATGCGGTGTTTGGAGAATTCTTCCTCGTCACGTAAGGAAACATTTGCTTTAAAGATCACGTTTATACGTTCCCGACTACTGGTCGTCTCAATCGCAACCGAGTCCGGCGCTTGAATTATTGGACCGAATCTACATGGAAGAAACTTTCAATCGCTCCGCGAGAGCCAGAGCGGCGACCGGAGTAAACACGTCGACTCTAAATGGGAAAGTCTGGGAATTTAACGATGATGGAACCGTAGATTGCTTGACTACCGTGATATATTCGCAATTGAGAGGTCTATAAAAACTCGAGGTCTGGGCAATTTAAGAAGGATTGATTTGTGATTCTGGAGGCGTTTTCAAAATACTTGCATGAGTCCGACCAGGCAATTCCGTCGACGGAAGTCTTGTCGCGATGGCTCTGGGAAAAGTTGAGCATGCCGCCGCAATGCAATGTCGATCGCGTAATACGCTGTGAAATCATTATCTGTCGGAAAGAAGAGCCTACCGAAGGTGATGACATCACCACAGAATGCGACATCTTTATTCCGCAAATTGAAAATGACCTTTACCAAGCCGACGCCTCTTTTGTTTTCAAAGGCAGCTCCAAGTCGGGCGAACGCTTACTAAACAGTTTAAAAACCTACGGTCAAAGTTACGAACAACAAAAATGGGCTCGCTGGATTCACAATATCAAGGCGAGCGATTTCTCTGGAATTGACGCGCCCAAACTGGACAAACTGGACGACAACTTCGACTAGTCGCATGTTTTCAATTAGCGACAGAGTAGAACTCTTGCAGGGAACTAAATTGTCAAAATTCTGTCCTTGAGAATATTGCCGAGTGCATTATTAACTGTAGAAATTTGGTTCGGAAACGCATTACGATGTCCAGCATGAAGAAAACTAATTGGAATCGGTTGGCAATAATCGCAGTGGTGCTAGCGTCTTCGGTCGCACCGATGGCAGCAATCGCCGCGGAGAACTTGACCCTGCGTAAGGGCGTCTCATTCAACGATGACAAGGACACGGGATTTCCGATCATCGCAGAGAAAATTGATGATGCCACTGTCAGTAGTGGCAAGCCAAACCTTATCTTTTTCGGTGCGTCCGGCGATTTAAATACTAACCGACAAGCTAAAAGATTGGTCGGCGTTTACAACAAGTTTAAAACCAAAAACATCAAGTTCATCGTCATTGACGTCGATCATGCCGCAAATGCGCAAGCTACCGATCTTATCAAAAAGCACTACAAAGGCTACATTCCATGCCAGGTTCTTCTCGACAGTTCCGGCAACTCCACGTGGTCAAAATCCGGTGAAGTGGCCGAAGGCGACGTCGCTAAAGAAGTCGAATCACAACTTAAGTAATTAGTATTTTGTCTCGATTTTCATTGAGCGGTAATTTCCGTTTTTTGACCGACTATGTTGCAAACAGACCGTTTCGCCGGTTTATCAATTCCGTAAGAACGTCGGACGGAACTTGAACGGTGCCCATCATGGATGGATATTCGCCCCATGGTCCGTGGCAATCGGACCCACCGCTGATGGCGAGATCTAACTCGCGCGCAATTCTGATCAGGTCCGCTTCCTGCTCTTTGTCGTGTGCGCTGTGATAGACCTCGATTGCATCTAGTCCGTGATTTTTCAGTTCCACGATGAGTGGAGTCAGGTCTGATGAATAGCGAGGATGAGCAATTGACGTAACGCCGCCGGCAGCTCTAATTGCTCGAATCGCATCGAAGGGAGAAGCGCTCTCTCGCTTGACGAGAAATTTTGATTTGCGATCGTAGTACTTCTTGTACGCCTCGTTAACGTCAATGGCGCCGCCGCACGCAACGATTGCCTGAGTGACGTGAACCTTGCCTATGGGGCTACCATCTGCGAGTTCTAGAATCCTCTCGATTGAAATCTGCAATCCATCATCGACGAGAATTTGAACCAATTTCTCGACCTGATTGTTTCGCGCAGTAATTTGCTGCGCCAACAAATCGAGTAGAAATTTGTTCTCCCGATCGATGAAATAGCCGAGTATATGCACGTCTTGAGAAACTCCGGCGTCGTCGTTCCAGACGGTGTTTATCTCCACCGCTGGGATAACTTCGAGGCTGCCGGACGCCGCAGCAAGAGCCTCATCGATACCACTGACAGTATCATGATCCGTCAGCGCGATTACGGACATACCAATTTTTATTGCATGTGCCACCAATTCTGATGGCGTCAATTGCCGTCAGAGTGTTTTGAATGTAAGTGAAGATCGATCTTCATGGCTCTAGAAATCAATCTTCGCCAGCCATAACGTATGCTTCATCGTTAACAAGAATTCGCGAGATACTCGCGGCTTTTTTCGTTACTCGATCTATTTCAATTCGGACTCCATTTAACTGCGCTGGTCCGCTGGCAATTTCCAATCGAGTCGGAAGTTGTTGCACCATGCGACGGAAGACGCCCTGCGTGTCCATACCAATGACGCTGTTGACTGGACCGCAGCATCCAACATCGGTTATGTACGCCGTTCCATTCGGCAAGATGCGATCGTCGGCCGTTTGAACGTGCGTGTGAGTTCCAACAACGGCAGCCACTCTGCCATCCAGATACATTCCCATCGCCACCTTCTCGGCGGTTGCCTCGGCGTGCATGTCAACCATCACCGCATCCGATTCTGCGATTAAACCCGGCAGCATGTCATCAACCGTTACGAACGGCGACTGAAGCGGCTCCATAAAAACACGTCCAAGCAGATTTAAAAACCCTAGTTTGAAACCATTAATGTCGACGACGCAGCTTCCTCGTCCGGGCGTTCCAGGCGGATAATTCGCCGGCCGCAAAAGCGTTGGGTAACGATCCATGATCTCGAAAATTTCTTTTTTATCAAACGTATGATTGCCGCCTGAAAAGATGCCGACGCCGGCGTTTTGCATCTCGTGCATTACCTTCTGAGTGACACCATAACCATGCGCGGCATTCTCAACGTTTGCTATCACTAGGTCAGGAGGATTAGTCGAAGCCAATTGTTCTGTGACATACTTAGCAACAAGCAACCGCCCGGGTCTACCGATCACGTCCCCGAGGAAAAGAATGCTGAAGTTGCTGTTTCTGCCCATTCGATAGAGAATACCCGAAAGGTTACGTTGAGGCCCATAAATGTTCTGTAGCGTGAGAAATTGGAAACAAGCGAGCTCGTTGGCGCTTGCTTTCGCATGCATTTCAGCTTTTCAAAATGTATCTTTTGCTGTGGAAGTTGAAAAGCCGAAATCAACATCGGCGAAACCTGCTGCTGTAGAACTAGAAGCTCAGGCGCACTCGCTCACTTTAGACCCGAAGACAAAACCCGCTACTCAAGCAAACGTCGCAACTGAAGTGAAGAACAAAACGGCGCCAACGGCCAAAGGTTCAGCCAGCTCAAAGATTGTGACGACGGCAAAAACGGCAGCCCCGAGTACTACAAAAACCGGTACAACGAGTTCAAAATCATCGACAACCTTAAAAACAACTATCAATACAAGCACGTCAAAACCCGCAACAGAAGCATCGCAAGCAAGTAAAACGTCTTCTAATAAAGCCGCAGCATCAGAAACATCGTCGACCAAAAGTTCAACAACATCGGCAGCCGCAACTAAAAAGACGAATGAGAAAAATGTTGCGGTTACTGAGGGCGAAGCGAAGAAAACAGCCACCTCCAAGACGAAGAAATCGCGGAAAGCGATCACACTCGTGCCGCCACCTCCGCCAACAATGCCGACTTATTTAAACTCCGAAGCGCCGATTGCAGGCAGCTTTGATCTGGGCTTATCCGTCAACTTCATGTCACTGGATGATTTGAAATTTCAACGAAAAACGCTCGAGAAAAAACTAGAAGCTGCGCAGCTCGATGACAAGGATCAAAAACGCAGCAACAACGAGAAGCAAGAACGCGCAAAACGATTTGTCGAACTCTACGAAGAAGGTGTAGTCAGTCGCCGCGAATTGGAAACGGCGAAGGACGAGGCGGAAAGAGCGGTTCGCGATACCGAGCAAACGCATATAAAGGTTAGCGAAATCCAACGGGTTCTCGGACAAGTGAAAGAGCGAATAACCTCGATGGAAACCGCAAAGCAACCATTCAAAGTCTCCAGCAAAAAGAGCAAAACCCGCTGATAGTAACGTTCTCGGGACCGTTCACTTCAATCACCGTCGCTGCGCAATGCGTCCTGGGAACGCAGGCTTCCAGCCCGCTTCGAACTCCGTCCTGGGAGCGCAGGCTTCCAGCCTGCTTCGAACTCCGTCCTGGGAGCGCAGGCTTCCAGCCTGCTTCGAACTCCGTCCTGGGAGCGCAGGCTTCCAGCCTGCTTCGAACTCCGCAAGGACGGGACGTTTCCAGGTTCATTTTGCGATCGTCGAATACTCCCAACACGAGATGAGTTTGAATTAATAAATTAAGCGGATCACGGAATCAATCAAACCCGCATAACCACCGCCTTAATCTCCAACGATTCTCGCCTACCCCTAATTTCAAATTCGGCTTTTGATGAGATTGTTCACAGATCGAATGTATTCGCTATATCCCAAATCGAAATCTAATTGCCCACTCTCGGGTTGACAAGCGAAAACGCGAACGCTTGGTGAAAATCAAGTTCTCATGCCGTTTTTGCGCTAACATTCTAAGCAACGAAACCGACAGACCAGCTTGAAAGCCGCACCAAATCTTGATTTGGGCGCCTGTTTCGCTTGAGCTGTTGGGCTAATTACAATTTCAAGGAGGAGAAATCCTATGCTGCACCGAACCTCAAGAGAGTACCGTCTCGAACAAAGAGAAAGACTCCATCGTGGTTTCCCAATGGGTTATGACCGTCCACGCTATGAATCGTTTGAAAGATCATATGAGAGACCATATGAGCAAATGATGAATCGTCAGTGGGACAGCCATGTATCCTACAGCGCCCCAGAAACTGACATTCTAGAACTCGACGATCGTTTCATTCTCGAAGTGTCACTCCCAGGAGTAGTGCTCGATGATGTCGAGTTGAAAGCCGAAGGCAACTACATGACCCTTATGGCTAAACGAACACCAAACATGTTCGAGGAAAGAGCAATCTATTTGAGAAAAGAACTTCCTTCTCACTACCTTGTACGCGAATTCGAATTCGAAGAAGAAATCGCTGTAGATGAAATCGAAGCTCGTCTCGATCGCGGCATTCTCTTCATCAGCATTCCGAAAGAAGAAGTAGCGATGAGAATTCCAGTGTCGCACGGCAGCATCGAGCAACACATGCTCGAAAGCACCACGCGCATGCACAAGAGCGAGTCCCGCAAGGTCTCGGTTAAGTAGTCGATTCAGACTTACTGAAGACGGGAAAGAAGCTGCGGCAACGCAGCTTTTTTCTTATGTTGAGTTGCATGTTCGAATTGCATGATAGACGTCGCGATCTGTTCGATCGACTATCGAGGCCAAGCCATGCTTCGCCCTGAAGCGTGATGGCGTCCCAATGAAGTCTGATTCGCTTTTAGATGTTATTCAGTCTGGATTTGCGGAAGCCATACCAGAAGTAGATGGCAGCGCCTGCGGCCATCCAGACGACAAAACGGATCCAGGTCACGATCGGTAGACTGAGCATTAGAATGAAGCAGAAGATGATTCCGAGTATTGGAACAACTGGAACGAATGGACATTTGAACGGGCGCTCGTGATCTTTGCTGGTTTTGCGCAAGACGATCACGCCACCACAGACGATGATGAAGGCTGCTAGCGTTCCAATATTTGTAAGTTCTGCAGCCTGCCCGATGTCGATGAACAGTGATGCTAGACCAACCAGAACTCCAGTGAGAATGGTCGGCACCAGAGGAGTTTTATATTTCGGATGCAGTATCCCGAAAATTTTCGGCAGCAATCCATCGCGAGACATCGCCATAAAAATTCGTGGCTGACCCAATTGGAAAACCAACAGAACAGAGGTCATACCTGCCAACGCACCGATACTGACCAGCCCGTGCGCCCATGCCTGCCCTGTTGAAGCAAGAGCAGTTGCAACTGGTGCCGCATCATTAACATACTTCGTGTAAGGCATGATTCCGGTCAATACGAGAGAGACACCGGCGTACAAAATCGTACAAACAATCAAGCTACCAATCATTCCAATCGGCATGTCCTTCTGCGGATTCTTCGTTTCCTCGGCAGTGGAACTAACTGCGTCGAATCCTATAAAGCTGAAGAAAACGATTGCCGCACCGCCCATGACACCGGCTAATCCACTGGGAGCAAATGGAACCCAATTTTCCGGATGTACGAACCCAGCGCCGTAAATGATGACAAATAGCACAACCGCGACTTTGATGAACACCGCAATAGTGTTGACGAATGCGCTCTCCGAAATGCCGACGACGAGAACCCAGGTTACCAGAGCCACGATTACAAAGGCAGGAACGTTCATCGCAAACTGATGTCCGAATATATACGGAAGATCAACACTTGAGTAAAACGTCCACTGCGGGCTGTCTTTGGGCAAGGTGTCCAGTCGTGTTAACGCAGTAATCGTGTCGGTCGTGAGCCAGAGCGGCAGTTTTATTCCAAAAATTCCATGAGCAAAGTGCAAAAAGTGATCGGACCAACTTACAGCTACTGCAATGTTGCCGACCGCATATTCAAGAATCAAATCCCACCCAATGATCCAGGCGATGAGCTCGCCCAGGGATGCGTAAGCGAACGTATAGGCAGAACCTGATACCGGGATCATTGCGGCAAGTTCCGCATAACACATTGCGGCAAATCCGCAGGCTATCGCCGCGATTAGAAATGAGAGCACGATAGCCGGTCCGGCGCCTTCTCTGCCGAGGTCTGCGCCAAGGACGAAGTTTATAAGCGGCGTGTCGATCCAATTGCGGGCGGCAACACTGCCACTGCCTGCGGCGGCAGTTCCCGTCAGTGCAAAAATTCCAGAACCGATTGTTGCTCCAACTCCAAAGGCTATCAAGTCCCGCGCGGTGAGCGTCTTTTTCATTTGCCGTTCTGGTTCGTAAGCCTCATCGATCAGCAATCGGGGCGGCTTGGTTCTCATGACTTTAGTAAGGAAATCGTTCATTTCGCTCCATCCAGATATTCAACGCCGGTCATCTAACCGGCAGCTTCACGGTCTTGGTCGCCTTGTTTCCTGCTCTATCCACAACTTCAATTTCTATTTTGTGCGCGCCTTTTTTGACCGGTACGTTGGATGCCATCAGTTGGATTTCACGTTTATCGGCAAGTCCGCCGACAACGGCGAAGGCGCGAGGTTCTTCCGAATCGATTTGGAAGGTCGCATTTGAGATGGGCGATGTCGCGTCTGTCGCAGTCAATTGGCAATTGAGCAGACGATCGGCGTTTACATCAATCTTCGGTTCGCTAATAGTTGGCTTAACCGTGTCTATCACGACGTATCGGTAACACGTCATATCGGTCGGGTGCACCATATTTGATGGCGCATCCGACAGCGTGAATCTCAATATGTGATGACCTTCTTTGAACTTATTCGCAGTCAACGTCCAGGTAAATTTATCCGGCTGATTATCTTCACTGGGTTTCTTGGCCTTGGCCGCTTCTTTCGGTGCTGCTTTCGCAGTTTTGTCGCCTTTTTTTGTTGGCGGTTTCTTCACGCTGGTTTTGTCATCTAACTTAATCGGACTTTCTGGTTTTGGTTTTTCTGCAGGCTTCGATTTGTCGTCGGGCTTCTTCTCGGAATCTGGCTTATCGCCTTCGCCAGGTCCCTTCTTATTCTCAGGATTATTCTTTTCGTCCGGAACATCTTTATCATCCGGAAACTTATCCTTGTCCGGATCATTTCTATCTTCGGGATTTATTTTCTCTTCCGGATTTTCCTTGTCTTCAGGCGGGTTTTTGATGTCCGGCTTAAACTTATCGGATGGTTTCTTCTTACCGTCAGGCTTATTTTCATCCTCTAGCTCGGTTCTACCTGCGAGATTCCAAAACGGAAAACCGGCGGCGGTGCTTTGCTTTCCTGGTTCGCTGTTGTCCCGTTCGATCGGCTTTTCCGATTCGCCAGGCTTATCCTCTTTGTCGGCAGGCTTATCCCCTTCCGACTCTGATGGAGTGTCCGAATCCGATGGACTCTCCCGATCAATAGGTGTTTCCGAGTCAGAACCCTTTTTGTCGGGGTCATTTTTCGCATCCGTGGTTTCCGCTTTTGATTCAGCGCCAGTCTTCTTGCCGTCTTTCTTCTCGGTTTTCTCTTCAGTCTTCGTGTCTTTCTTCGTCGTTCGATCGGCTCGCAAATCGCTCTTTATGTTCGAATACGTTTTCCCGTCATCACTCGATAAATCAACGGTCAAACTTAGACTATCCCCGTCGGGATCAGAACCGACGACGACTACTTCTTCGCTATCTGAGATGTAGCTGCCCGCTCGCAATGACACACTACCGAAACGAGGACGACTATTGGAAGGCAAAAATGTAACTGCGATGCGACCAACGACGCTGTCTCTTCCTTGCGGAAATACGCGTGGGCTGTCGCCCTTAACCGCTGTGGTCAACCAGGTAAGCCGATACTGAAAGTATCTGTCAGCTCTTGATTTGACTTGCAAACCCTCGGATGAAAGAACCGTCGGGGTCCAGGCCGACCAGGTGGAGTCCGGTCGAAGAGTAGCTCCAGTGCGCGTTTCAACCTTCAATGATTTTTCGAGATCGGGGCTTATTTCGTTAAAGGAACCGTAAACCCTCAACAACGACCATTCGGAAGGTCTGCCGGCATCCTTCACCGGAGACGTAAACGAGGCATCCTCCGCCTTGACGGAGAACTCCAAAATTGAAGGCAGGTTACTGCTTATCGCATAAACATGATTGCCACCATCAGAACAAAGCGCAATCACTGCTTCTTGTTCTGTATGTTTCACAGGCACGAAGAATGACTGACCGGTCAGCGGTTCTTCCTGAATTTGAGTGATATCACCTTCGGCATCACCGGCTAAAATCGAATCGGTTGACTCATGATAGAAAAGTGTGTAAAAAGCCTCACTGGTAGCCAGATCATAAGTTTCACCAGAAGGCGCAACTCGGATTAAGTGACCGGTTCCTGCGGTTGTAATAAACAAATCACCTTTCTTGGTTCGGCAAATACCAGTAATCAAATGATCGTCGGAATGAAACTCCGCGCGTATAGCGCCATCCTTACTGACACTATAGACATTGCCCTGCTCGCCGCAGCCCAGGTAGAGCCTTCGCGAAGCTCTGTCATAGAACATACAAAGAACATGAGCATCACCTGTATCGACCAGCACAGAAGCCGCACCGCCTGTGGTGATTTTGTAAACCTTTCCAGTCCCGGCCACACCCGCATATAGATTGTCTTCGTCATCAACTGCCAGACTGGTGACCAGAGATTCACTGAGTTTTGCAAAGTCGGTTACAGTCGCGTTTCTCTGACCTGTTGTCGAATCAATTCGAACGATTCGTCCTTCCGGCGCCAACGATGCGTAGACGTGCCCCTTCGAATCGGCAGCTAGTGCGGGAATAGCCGCGCAGTTAAACTTGGCAATCTCTTGCGCTCCGCCCTGAGAGGGAGACCATTTATAGATTCGATTGGATGAGCCGACGTAAATCGCACCATTCGACCAGACCGCAGACCATGCCCTCAAAGCATCTGTGATAGGCGTGACGCTGATTTGTTTGTACCCCGGGAACATGCGCCCCCAGCTATCGATGATGACACCATCTCTGGTGCCGCCTTTAAACGCACCGTCATCGGTTTGATTCCAGACTTGAACCGGTCGAACATGGGTATCCTCTGCTGAAGGAGACCATAGGCTCAGCCCACCGCTCTGAGCAGACTTGTTTACATTAGCTGCATTTGGGTCTGCTGGCGCTGCACCGGCAGCGTCAGCAATCTTAGCCTTGCTGTCCGTTTTGTTTAACGAGTCGATCGCCTTCTGGGCTTGAGCCGTCACGTATGCACCCATAGCTGGCTTGCCAGACCCGCCTGGCGTCGCGATATACCAGGGAGCACGCTCCATGTAAGGGTCAGGTCGCTTAACCGTCACAGCGAGAATATGAGTGCCCTCAACCAGCGCGGGAATCTCTTTGTTGACCCGCCTCTCACCATTGACCAGCGAAGGACCATGCGTATAACGGTTTGAGAAAAACAGTTTATTCCAATGGCCTGGCGGACTTTCCAAAACTTCGCCGTCAACATGAATCGACTGATTCGGTAATGCCAGAATGGCGAACAGGCGGTCGCCGCGCGGACGTTCCTGAATGCGTCGCACAATTTGCTCTAACGTGTTGGTCGGTGGATCAATTAGATTCATTCGCTTTCGCAAGTCTTCTAATTGCGATCCGCCACTCACTCCAAGAGCGAGTTCTCCATCCGGTGCATCACGAGGGATCGTCACTTCGATTTTTTCTGTGTAACTCTCGCCATTGTAAGGCTCCAGTAAACAGGTCAAATTGACCTTCTCACCAGGCTTCACCACAGGTCGGTCAGTGGAAACTCTGACAATGCGAGTCAAATCGCGACCGGATTCGAGATTGATTTTCAGCTTCACCGCCTTCAGGTGTACTTTCTTATATCGATTGCTCAGAATGCGCGAGGCAATCGAATGAACATTTCCCGATACCGGATCAGAGAAAAACGGTTTGAAAACCGAACTGGAAGAAGAGCTGCCGAAGCTGTTTGTCAGACAATCGAAGCGTTTTATACCGGGTTGATTTTCGATTTCGACCTCAGTATCTACTCGCGCCACATATGGTGCCGACGATTGGTAGGTGGCATCCATTGAGGACATCGCGCAAGCAGCAATCAGATCTGGTGTCAGGTCCTCATGGTCGATCACTCGAGAATTGAACGTCTTGCGAATGTGGCGGGCTGAATCCGTCACTTCGACCGACACTGGAACCATCTTAGCTTGCGGACCGATTCGACCACCGATAGACCATGGACGATCGGAGAAGATTGTGCCGAGCACCGCTATTGGTGACGAGAGCTTAAACGAGATGGATAAGCTCGGCAAAACCTCGTGAATATAAGCAGAGGACATCGGAAAGTCGACGAATCCTGCCTGAACGAAGGGGTGACCGAATCCGACAATCTTGCCGTCAAAATTAGCAGTTACAGTTCCGGTCGAGGCAGATTCAAAGTCGCCGGTGGTGAGCATCACACCAACCGCGCTACCAGGTTTCAACGCATTAGCTTCCTTCACATCTTCGGGACTGTGGTTGGCGTCAGTAGAGCCGGCTGCGCCCTCGCTGACAGACAGTCCTACTGTTTCAAACCTCGTCCGCAAGAACTGCTGCGCCCGCGAAGAGAAACCACTCAGTGACACAGGTGACATAAGCGGCACCATATGCGGTGCAGCAGAACCAACCATTAGTTTCTTAAATTTGCCTATATCGGTTTCACCAGCCGATACCACCTGCGGTGAGAGGTTTAAACTCTTATTGCCCAGAGGAATCCGAGAGCCAATCGCAGGCGGCGTTTCCGGTCTTGCCATTGCATCGAGCATATCGACGATTGGAGTGATGCCTGCAATCGGTTCAGTAGAAAAATCAAAACCGTAGGAAACGGCACCGATAAGTTTATCGTTAATATAGAGAGGGCTGCCGGACATTCCTCTTATGACGTTATTCTTTCCCAGTGCTGGTCCGGAGAGACGCGCCAAAATTGCATCTTTTCCATTGTTGACACGCTTCATCACGCCAATCACGCGGAAGTTGAATCGTTCGATTTTCGTTCCGTGAAAGACACTGAGACCGTAGCCTTCCATGCCCGTCTTCACTTCCGAAGCGCGCATGAATGTCCCGGGCTTTAAATACTTTTTGACGAACTCGCTGTCATCGGGATTGAAGTATTCCGAATCGGTTGAAGCAGCCCGAACAGGAATAATGGCTGTTAAGAACGACAGCAGTAATACAAAACCAAGTATGAGAATCCGCACAGCAGCAGATGCCTTATGAAAAAAGATACCAAAATCACCGTTGACAGCTCGAAACCAGGCGAGAGCTGATTACAACGACTCCGCGCGCGGCGGGCTATTCATCCTAGCAGAGAACCCTTTCAAGGGAAAGCGCCAGGATTTTGCTAAAATCATCGTCGTCAGAGAGCTTGGCAAGAACTTTTGTCGCTCGAACTAGTTCCCAATCTGGTGGTTGATCAAATGCAAACCGTGCGCGCCGTTTCGAAACCCTCTAAAGAAGCCCGTTCCGCGTCGTCCGATCGTAGTCAAGAAAAGATGGCGAGCAACTTGAAACGCTCGATACTTGTAGCAACGACTCTGGCTGTCACGCTTCAATCACAAGTCTTCGCGCAAGGTTCGCCGATTCCCGGAGGCAGCGCTGCCCGCAGCGCTCAACCGACCGAGAGCTCGTTCGGTTCCTCCGCGCCACTTCCGGGAGGCACGCCTGCCTCTTATGCCGCTCCAGTGGCGACCCACTCTGCGCACCCAGCACTCGGAGGAAAGAGCATCTACGCCTCGCTTCCGTTGAATGCTGAAGAAGCCAAAATCCGTCTTGAAGACCTGAGCAATCGACTGGCAGTGTCTCGTCCTGATGAGCTTAAAGACGCTATCTACGCACTTTCCGAGTGGCTCCAGGATGTCGCCGATGCACACTGGAAGATGTTTAAAACCTTTGAAAAACTCGACGCCTGCAAGGCTCAAGCTGCCAAAGAGAAAGAAATCGGTCTGAAGTTTAGCGCGTTGAAAAACCGAGCAAAACTGCTCAAAGCAGACCTGTTCATCAAGCAAAATCGGTATCCCGAAGCTCTCGGTCCACTGGTCGAAATCGTAACGACAGAACCAACGACAGCGACCGGACAAGAAGCCTATAAACGCCTCGTCGACATGGGCTTCTCCGAACAAGCAAGCAACGTGGAACTAGCCGAGAAAGCCGCCGGCAAACACTAACCAGCCGCACTCCAGAGGGTCTTGAACGGCGGTTCTTGTAGGGCGTTCTTGTATCGCTTTCTCGTAACCGCGGTCTTGTGCGGGTTTCTTACAGGTGGTCGCTGCAGGGGCGCGTTGTGAGTGCCCTGGCTGCTGCCCCCCTCGCATCGCCAAACGTTTCACCCTCATACGTAAGATCAGGGTTGTGTACGCGGCTAAAAAGGGCTTAAATAATGAGAACGGTTTAAAATAAAAGATTCGGGCTAAAAAACTCAATCCAGTGGCTCTTAACACCAGAGCCGCGAACAGGAGAAGACTGATAATGAAGATTCAACGCGGACGCCTTGCCGGTTCCATTCTTGTTGCTCTACTGGCTGTAGGACTGACGCAAAACTCTGCCAGCGCGGACCCTTTCAAACTTGGTGTGGAAGAACGCGGATACATTCAAAACCCGAATGGTGGCGGACCAGAGTATCCAATGCCGGAAATGGTGCCTACTGGTCAACCGCTCAATGGCAGCGTCGATCAATCGCATAAACAAAAGAAACCAAAACCACAGCCACCAAAGAAGCCACTACAGGGACAAATTGAACAAGCGCCGGTACAACGTCCGATGCAGGTAGGCATTCAACAGAGCGTGCAGCTTCCGCCAGGATTCATGGGCGCCTGGGTCGTCAGTGGTCTGAGACAAAACATAGAAGCTCAGCCACAATACCAGGCTGCCATCCCAACCATTTTTCAAGGTCAGACTCAAGACGTCTGGACCATCAGCGGGAATCCAAACAGCGGCTATGCCTTCGCCAACGAAGCCGGCGTGAGAACGTCGATTTTCGTAGATAAAGTTCAAGGAGACACAGCATTCATCAGGTATCAGCACCCAATCAAAAACACGATGGCGCAAGAAGCAATCGTTATGCAGATTGCTCCAGGTGGAGCGCAATTCAAAGGACTGGAAAGAATCTCGATCGTCAAACAAGGCGAACCCGGTCCCCGCGCCAAAGTTACCTACCAACTCATGGGCCGACGCAGATAAATTCGTACCGCCGCAAAAACAGTTCCTGTTCAAGACGCACCACTATTAGTGGCACAAAGTCGAGGTAGCTGTTGTTGGCCGTTCTTGGCTGTTGTTGGCTGTTGTTGGCTGTTGTTGGCTGTTGTTGGCTGTTGTTGGCTGTTTTTGGCTGTTGTTGGGGCGCTTCGTAAGCGTCCAGGCTGCTCCCCACCTCGCGTCTGCAGCCAGTTAGACATTGCACTCATCGTTCACGACGCTTAATTGTAGGGGCGCTTTGCAAGCGCCCATGCCGCTAGGCGGACAATTTCCGTTCCGCGTTTGAACGCCATATAGAACCCGTGGAACGATTGAGTCTCGTGAACGAATAAGTGTCGTGAATGATCAAGCGTATTGAAGATCAAGCGTCTCGAACGATCAAGCGTGTTGAACGATTGCGCCCTCAACAATTGTTCGCGGGTCGAAACGACGATGCAGACAGCATTCCAGCTTCGCTAAGATATTACTTACAGCTGGCTCCATGTTGAAGCGCCAGTCTTGAGCTATCATCTAGCTGGAATCCAATTGAAGTGAGATCAAAATGTTGTTCAGGAAATCACGTCCGCGAGTGGATAAATTGTCGAGATACTTAGTTTCTCTCATCATACTGATGGGATGCATCGAGCCCGCTGACGCACGCGAAACTTTGGACAATGACAATGTCGCCGGCGATGAATTTTCCGACCCGAAACTGCGCCCTGCAATCGTTCCAGCCCCGGAGCATACACTTCCAGATAAGCCGGAAGATGTGACAAAGTCCACGACGATTGACGTAGACGCCGCGTCCCTAAAAGGTTCTGCCAACGCCACCGGACCAGCAGTAAATCTCAGTTCCCAAGCAGAACTAATCGCCAACAATCCACTTAGCCGATATCGCGGCGACAGCATCGTTTTTTACAAGGTATACATTAAAAACTCCGGAGCTACACCGGTCCTGGTCCTCGGCAGAGACGCTCAGTTTGTGATGCCCTCGGCGACCGTGAAGACGATCAGAGCGGCTACCCTGGAGAAACACGACAACACCTTGCTCACGCCCAAAGAGAAGGTCCTCGTTGGCGCAGTGGGCGTCGGAACCGCAGGCTTAGCCAGCTCAATTTTTTACGAACACATGACTCCATCAGAAAACAAACATCGCAGTCTCGGTATCGCATTGGGACGCGATCGCGGTCGCCATGAGGTTGAGTCGGAAAACCTCGGAACCCGCTTGATCATGCCCGGAGACGACACCAATGGCTGGGTCGCCTTTGAAGACAACGCCGAAATTCGCCAGCAAACCACTTTAAAAGTGCCTGTGATGTTTCCGCCCTACAGCTCAGTTTCCGCCACTCTGGCAGTGCCTGTAACCCAGGGCAGCCAACCACCTCCACCGCCTGACAAACTCCATTAAATTGACAATCCTGCAATTGAACGGATTCACGAAGGTTTGGTTCAAACGAAACCGACCAGCCGAGTTTGATACAATTTGAACTCTCCGAGCTTCCGAAGTAGTCCGAAGCTGTTCGAACTGCGCCGACTCGCTGACACGGTTGCTGCAAAATTTTGAAACTCTTTCGATCACCAGCCTCTATAGCAGTTCTCACCGGAATTCTGTTCTGGGTGATGCCAAACTTTTGTTCGGCTGATGCAAAAGCATCACTGAATTTGTTGGGCGGTGACAAACCGAAAGCAGACCCAGTCATCGTTGTAGAGACTTCGAAGGGTCCGTTTAAAATGGTGGTCTATCGAAACGAAGTTCCAACCACTGCGGAAAATTTTCTCGAACTCGTAAAAAATCACACGTACGATGGAACCAAATTTCATCGCTACGAGCCGAAGTTCTGCATTCAGGGCGGCGATCCGACAGGCACCGGGCGTGGTGGCACCGGAAAAACAATTCCGTTGGAAATCAACAAACAATTAAAACATAGCGAAGCCGGCATGGTCGGCATGGCCAGGGGCAAAGACAAAGACTCAGCCAGTTCGCAGTTTTACATAATTCTTGGACCACAAAGCGGACTCGACAACGATTACGCTGTTTTTGGAAAAGTGACCGAGGGACTGGATATAGTGTTTGCCCTTCGCAAGGACGACACCATGGACAGTCTTTATCTAGAGGGCTCGAAGAAAGAGAAGGAGCCCAAAAAGGAACCTAAGAAAGAGTCGAAAAAAGGTACTTAGTGGTCGTTAGTCGATCACTATCATCCAACCAACAAAGAGAGGAACTGAAATGGCTAACGACCCAGTCGTATTGATTGAAACGAACAAAGGTACAATCAAAGCGCAAATTTTTCTGAATGACGCGCCTATCACCGCGCAAAACTTCCTGGACCTGGTAAATCGCGGCTTCTACAACGGTCTGAATTTCCACCGCTACGAGCCCGGATTTTGCCTTCAAGGCGGTTGCCCAAAAGGCACCGGCACTGGTGGCTCTGATAAAAACATCCCACTAGAAATCACCAAGAAACATTCACACAAAGTAAAAGGCACACTGGCTATGGCAAGAGCCGACGACCCGAACTCAGCCAGCTCGCAATTCTACTTCACCCTCGGCGACGCCAGCTTCCTCGATGGCAACTATGCAATCTTCGGAAAGTTGATTGAAGGCATGGATGTACTCGATCAACTTCGCAGAGGCGACAAGATGCTGAGCGTCAAAGTCGGCGAATCAGTTCACGCATAAGCCAGAACTCGAGTCAAAGCATACGAACAGGAGAAGGAATCCTTCTCCTGTTTTTTTTTCGAATCTAAATCTTGATGTAGCGTCCCGAGGTCCACGCACCACCACCGGCACCGACTGCGACGCCAAGGACGAGCATGATAAGGAACGTCTGGGCAATGTTGTAGCCAACGTTAGCCGGTACAAACGCAGCCAGACTGGCGAGTTCTTGATGCAGATACGGCTGAATGACATACAAGTGCATAGTCAGCAAGACCAGCATGGCGAGCGTAGCCGAGACGAATCCATAGAATGCGCCCTGGAATACGAACGGACATTTGATATAGAAATGTCCAACCCCCATCAAGCTGAGAATTTCGATTTCTTTCTGGCGCGATTGAATAACAAGGTGGATGGTGTTCCCAATAACAGTCAGCGTCGCTGCAGTCAGCGCGCCGGTTACGACAACACCAGCAATTTCAATGAAGTGTCTGAATTCGTTGATGCGTTTAACAACCATCATCGGATAGCGAACCGCTTCAATGGCCGGCAACAACTTCAACTTCGGAGCGAGCGCCTCGACTTGATCGGCTCGATTCACAGTCACGTGCAGTGTGTTGGGAAGCGGGTTAGAAATCGACGCAACGTTGAGAGACTTCTTCATGTCTTCCCAAGCAACGTCTTTCGTGATCACTTCAACGAGACGAACTTCTTTGTATTGGCTGACATCCCGAGCCACTTCGCGCGGTTCATATTTATCGCTCAAGAACGCAGAAATAACCATCTGCGATCCCCAGAGATTCACCAAATTTTTCAGCGACATCGTAAGCTGAAGCACGCTTCCGAAGATCGTCAACGCGATGGCAAGAATACTGATGACCAGCCAGTTCGACCAGCCGCTTCTTCTGATCCCAAGAAAGGTTTCAACAAAGACTCTTCCAAGTATTCTCAAGTGCCGCATTACATCGACTCCAAATTAAATCAGTGAGGTTTGCAAATCGAGATCCATGTGCGTGTTATAAACGCCGCTGTCCACATCGGAGACAAGCTCGCCGCCTTTGAGCGCAATAACTCGTCGTCTCATCGCATCAACGATCGTGTGATCGTGCGTTGAGATCAAGACAGTGGTACCACGCTCAGAAATCCTCGAAAGCAATTGAACGATTTCTAGAGAAGTCGCTGGATCAAGGTTGCCTGTGGGTTCGTCGGCAAGCAGGACGGGCGGACCGTTGACGATCGCTCTAGCGATACCGACACGTTGTTGCTCACCACCGGAAAGTTCTTCCGGATAAGCATTCGCTTTTTCTTCGAGGTTAACGACGTTTAGTGCGCTGGAAACGCGCTTGCGAACGTCCTTTTCATCAACGCCGAGTGCTCGCAAGATATATGCGACGTTGTCGAAAGCGGTCGTTTTGGACAAAAGTTTGTAGTCTTGAAAGACAATGCCGAGGCGACGACGCAACAGCGGAATCTGGCGTGCGCTGAGGCGGTTGAGGTTAACTCCACCGATGAAAACACTTCCCGTGCTTGGCACTTCTTCGCGATAAAGCAAACGCATCATCGTAGACTTGCCTGCGCCGGAAGGTCCTACGAGAAAGGCAAATTCGCCGAGTGCCACGTGCAGGTTGATGTCCTTCAAAGCCGGACGCCCACCGTAGCTCTTCGATACATGCTGAAGTCGAATCATTTATTGTGTCAACCTGAGGGGATGCCGAAATTTCTCGCGATCTGCGACGAATATTTTTGCAGTGCGGACTGGTTCCGAATGGGTGTTAAAAACACAGGAAGTCCGACAGGCGGGAATCATAACATAGTAGTCAGCAGGAAGCCTTGAATAAGTTCAATCTTCTACTTTGTTAACTCTTGCCATTTATTAAGTTCCAAACATGACAGAGTCGACACATCGCCAAAGCGCCATACAAGCGCGTATCAACGAACCCGCATTGGCTGCACGCAGTCAATCCTTTTCCCTCTCGCCAGAGCTTGAGTCTTAACTCTCGCTCATACATCTTGAGCATCCGCTCTGAAATGCCGCGCTCGAACTCGCTTCCGCCCTCAGTTCTGCGCAAACTTTCCTTCAGTGTATTTAATTCGTTTTGATTCTCTTCTGAGAGTTGAACCATTGCCAGGTCTGCATCTGTCGCGACAAACGAGGCTGCGCGAGCTTCCTCACGCTTGTGAGATTGCAGAGCTTTCTCCAGATAATCGCTATCCTCGCCTTCTCTAAAGTGTTTCAAATCAAATCGAATTCCACTTATTTTTAAACCGACACCACGGGCAAATGGCGCAAGCCTTTTCAGAAGCGGTCCTCGCTGGAAAGACAGCTCCTGCGCAACTGAAGAATCTTTTACGGAAACGACCAGATTCCCTTCGTTATCTATGAATAGCGGTCGTGTCAATTTCTTAAACGGATCATCCACAATATCCGGCCAGAGCGACATGAAGGCGTGCTCCTTCATACGCTGCTCCAACCCGAATTTGGAAATTACCTTGCTGAGTACCGTCGAAACATCAGTCATGGAACTCCGAGAGCGGTAGCCATTGTTAGGTCTTCTGGCATTGACAATCTCGTCGTCCGTCATCTGACGCATGCTCCTCAAGGCGCTTACCGCGCGGCGTTTAGCGAAGTGAACATTATAGAAGCATCTTGCGATGCCTGTAGCTATCAGGAAAATTTCCTCATAATCAGCCCGATCTACGCGCATCGGCTGCCTGACCTGAGTTATAATCTGCGGACTCGCCTTAGGGGCGGGCAAGACAGTCATTGGCGTGGAGGTTGGATGAGGTCACCCGTGGTAGCTCAAAATACTATTGAAGAACTTCAGCGCAGATTCAAGCCGGAAAACGCGCGCAATCTTTCAGCCACATATATGATAACCATCCGCGGAGAAGGCGGCGGTTCCTGGCTCACAAAGATCAACGAAGGCAACTGCGAATTCATCAAGCAGGATGATCCTGAGTCGGCGAGAGCCGATTGCTCGATCGCAATCAATGCTGAAGATTTAGAATTCATCATGACCGGACAGATGACTGCAATGACAGCCGCTCTTTCCGGCATCCTCGCCATCGACGGTGAGCTTGGTCTGGCGATGCAGCTGGTTCCAATCTTCTTCGAAGGGCAAGCACCCTTTATTTAAAGTTCACAGAATCCTGCTATAGCAATATCGGTGGATTCGGCTCATCTTTAAATTTTTGACGAGTTTCCGAATCAGTCATAGTGCTAGTATGCCATTGAACTGCCGAGCGAAAGCCCTGGCAAGCGTTTTTAAGGAACCGGCAACGGTTCCTGTTTTTTTGCCATTTTTTAAGCACCACCGACGGTGTCAATACAATTTGCGGTCAAAGGCGCACACCCGACCTACAGGCGACCGAGTTGCTCCAATGCGTTTCGCATGCACTCGGCTGGAACGGCGCGACCGGTCCAGATTTCGAATGCGCGCGCGGCTTGGTAAATGAGCATGTCCAATCCATCGATCGATGCATATCCTTTCGACTGCGCAAGGTCTTCCAACGGCGTCGCCATATCCATTTTGGAATAAACTAAATCGTAGATAAACGCGCGTCGATCAAGTCTTTCCACACACGACGAAAACCAGTCCGGCAGCGGTTTTGCATCTTGACCCATGGGCGTCGCATTTACCAATAAAAATTTATTGCGAATCTCAATTTCGTCTTCAAGATTCTCAATCACTCTAAGCAAATTTGACTGCAAAAGCAGATCGCCCTTGGAGCCAAATGATTTTGCAAGGCTGGAAACAAACGCATGCGCCTTCTGAGTATCCCTTCCATATACAGCTATGTCGTAATACCCCAGGTCGCATAAAGCAGCGACCACAGCCCGCGCAGCGCCCCCACATCCGATTACTAAAACGGACTTCGACCACTCGCGATCGACATGCTCCCGATCCAGCGCTTCGGTCAATGACTTGGAAAAGCCGTACACATCAGTGTTATGTCCGGTCAAACGCTTTCCACCATCGTCAAAAACGATCGTGTTGACTGCACCAACATACTTAGCCTCGTCAGTAAGCTCCGTCAAAAACGGCATGACAGCTTGCTTGTGAGGTATCGTGACATTAACTCCGCGCAATCCGCGCTTCCCGAGTTCTAAAAGTTTCGGCTCGAGATCTATCGGATCGATATCGAAGAGACGGTACTCACCTTTGAGCCCGAGATACAAAAGCGCCGCCTCATGAAGAAGCGGCGACAATGAATGTTTTACTGGATGTCCGATCAACCCGAGTTGGAAATACTCCGGCACGGCTTCTCTAGTACTGTTTGGTTTGAACGGTGGCAACACGCATCTTGGTGATACCAGATGCGGAGCAAGCAGTCATGATGTGAACCACGTCTTTCTGCTTGCAATCACCATCGGCGTTGACCGTGACCGGAACGTCGGAGATACCGATGGACTTAACGACTTCTTGAACCTTAGCGGTAATAGCCTCGGGAGACGTGTCCGGCAGCTTCTTTCCATTAATAGCGATCTCGCCATCTTTGGAGACGTCGATCATGATCGACTTCGTTCGTGAGTTCTCTTTCTTCGCATGATAAGTCTCAGGCGGTTTGATCTTCAGTTCTGACTTATCAATCAGGGGTGCGATCAAGATCATGATTACGAGGAGCACCAGGAATACGTCTGTCAGGGGCGTGATGTTGATGTCTGTAAAGACCTCCTGACCTCCAGAGCCCATGGACATACGCAATCACCCCCTCTAAATCAACTCGAACGAAACTATCTACTATCGGACCAGACCCAGACTATCTAACGCTTTCTTCACTGGCAGCAAAGCTGAGGAAGAGCAGTTTCAAAAGTTGGAAGTCGTCGTTGAAACGCTTAACTGTGTTGGTGTACCAGTTGTTGAACACAACGGCGAGGATGGAAACGATCAGACCATAACCTGTAGCGATCAGCGCTTTTGCTACCCCGATAACTACTGTCTGAGTACCACCACCGGATGCACCAAGTTCGTCCAGCGTGAATACGACACCAACCACGGTGCCGAACAGACCCAAGAACGGACAGGTAGCGCCGATTGTACCAAGGATGGCAAGATGCTTTTCGAGCTTTCTGGAAACCAGTCCGACGGTGATGTCGAATGCTTTTGAGAAGTCTTCTTTTTGTTCTGCCAAAAGTCTTACACCTTCTTCGGCAACTTCACCGATTACACCGCCCAGGCGGCTGCAGGTCTGCTGCGCTTTTTGAAGGTTATTGTTTTCCAGTTCACGTTGCAGTTGATGGATGAACGCTGTCACATCTCTACGATTTTGTTGATAGTAAAGATAGCGCTCCACAATTACGGCAAGCGTGGCTACCGAGCAGAGCGTGATCGGAATCGATGCGAACCAATCCTGCATCATGAACTCGATAAAATAAGTTAGGAACTTGTTTTCCATTAATGTACTCCTAAGTGAGATCACTCTCCCTGAACGAGATCACTCCCAGCCGTATGAGTCTATCAGAATCGGCGGAATACGCCACCACCCCCAGTACCCTTGAAGACGTTGTAGTCGAATGTAAATTGGATATCTACATCCGGCGGAGCGCCGTCTGGCAATGGTCTGAATGGTGCTGCGTTCTGCACTGCTTTTAGGGCAGCCTGGTCGGCTATCGCCATGCCTGAAGAACCAATAATGCGGAGGTTAGACATGGTGCCATTTGAGTGGACTTTGAAGACCACTTGAACACGTTTACTTTCGTTACCTTTCGGTGGATACCAGGCTCGTTTGATTCGTCTCTGGAGGTCTGCCATGTAAGGGCCGAAATCAACATCTTTCTGTGCGGACAATGATGGACGACCTGGTTTGGCTCCCTTGTCGGGATTGCCTTCGGAGCCTTCTCCACCAGCGCCGCCTGGGCTACCGCCGCTACCGCCGGATGGACGTGGGACACTTGGAGCCACAGCCATCGATGGTCCGCCGCCGTCACCAGCGCCTGCGCCTGAGCCGCTGCCGGCTCGCGATGGTGCTGGAGCCGCTGCTGGTCCGCTACCATGTCCACCTCTTGAAGTGGACCCGCCTCCGCCACCAGCCATGACCGGAACAGGAGAGCGGGCACCGCCGCCGCCGGATGTTCCACGCGTGCTGATCGAAGCGATCGGAGCAGGCATGGTGCCGGACGAGCTGCTAGGCAACATTGCCAGAGCTGGTGATGGTGCAGCCGGTGCTCCTACTTTGCCGATAGCAACTGGAGCTGGAACAGGTGTCGCATTGGCTCTCGGCGATGCAGCCGGAGCAGCAAAAGGATTAGGTAAAGCCATCGGCATCTTGCTCGGTGATGGCGTTGGACTTGGAGTAGGTGATGGAGCCGCCATAGGAGCCGGTGAAGGCGTCGGGCGAGGTGATGGCGTAGGTGTAGGCGCAGCCGATGGTGATGGTCTTGGAGTCGGGCGCGGCGAAGGTGCAGCGGCCGGCTTAGGTGTTGGTGTCGGCGTCGGAGCATGGCTCTGTTCCATCGGCTTCGGCACTGGTTTTGCTTCCGGAGCTTTCGGCGTCGGCTTTGCAGCCGGCTTCGATTGGCTCGGCGCCTTCGGTTGCGGAGACGGTGGTGTTACTTTTTTCTGCGGATCATGTTTGCCGCGATCTTCGGAATTCTTTTCTGCTTTGCGTTTCGAACGAATCTGCTTCTTAACTTCCGGTTGGTTTTGAATAAATTCAATGTCCGTCACCTGCACTTTTGGTGGCGGCGGAATCAAGAAGAAGAAAGCCAGAATCAAGCATGTAATCATCAAAGCGACGTGAACCAAATAAGATCCACTGGACGCTTCCGGCATATCCATTACAGCATCGGCATATATCTGCTTACGCTGTACGACTGCCGCATGATCGTACGCATCACGCATAGTGAATGCCGTAAACGAGAGGAACAATCCGATCAATACAAGTGATGCTGGATTGCCAAGTCGGAAGTTCATCATCGAAGCAATCAACTGCTTGTTCGGTTCCATGTTGAAACCGAGCCCGAAGTTGTAGAGGCTCTGCAAGAGCGATTCGTTGAAAACCAATCCGAGAAAAACGAAGAAGTTGATCACGCCGACCGCGAGAAACAACATGCCTTTTCGGGATTCGCCGTTGTAAAACTGACCTAGTCCGGGCAGCAACGACAACATGCCGGCCATAGTCGGGTCTTTTTGGGGTCGATCGTTGGCTTTTGCGTAAGTAGCCATGGAGGTAGGTTTCCGCCTTAGTAGTAAAGTGAGGTCTGAGGAGCCTAAAATCACAACGAACTATTTTAGATACGACCAAAAACAAATAAAAATGTTTCTGAGGCTTGAAGGCATTGAACCCACTAATTAAATGTCTTAATCAATATAGGTAGGTCCGCTGCGTGGTCGATTGGCACACTTCGCGATCGCATTTTTATTAACGAAAGTTCAGTATAACACTCCCTACGTAGTTTAAACCCGCTCAAAGCCAGGATTCAAGAGGGTTCCAGTTGATAACTATTGCGTCGGGTTTGCAATGCCCAAAAGCATGGCCGCGACTGGAATAATCTCACTATATAGTGAACCGTAACTCGCCGCTACGGCACTTTGGCGCACTAAATCATCAGTATATCCCCGAACAGAATCCTGGGGTTTACCCTGACTTTCTAGCTATTACTGCATTCCCGGCTTATCTCCGAGAGTTAAACCTGATGCAAATCGAATAGTGGTGCGAATTTCAGTCTGACCTCGTGGCGCGATCCCACCGCGTTTCAACAGACCGCCGAATCACAGTTTAATCCTATGCGCGCATAGCGAGGCGCCCGGCTATCCCGTGAACGCTGACTTTTTTGAGTCTGAATGAGACCGAGCCTATTCCAGCACTACATGCTGGTTTCAGGCATGCGAAGTTCTTCAGCCAATTCGATTTTAAGTTCGTCGCCTGGTCGCACTTCAACTTTTTTGCCTTTCTTCGCCAGAAGAATTGCAACACCAACGGCGATACCGACACCGGCACCGATCAAAGCGCCACCGCCTCGACCAATTTTGCTGCTGCTGTTGTTGTTTGTGCCACCACTCGTACTGGAGTTGTTGGAAGAACCACCAGCCAGGAAGCCGATACCGAGACCAGCTAACACAGGCAGTGAAACTGCACCAGTGTCGAAAGCTACGTCCTTCAGACCACGCTTGGCGTGCACTACACCACCACGTGCCACCAGATTGGCGACGATCGGAATCGAGCGCTGATCGGGAGTGGTGATCGAGTCAAATTTCATTCCGACGGAACCGGAACGGTTGAGCGCCTTCGGAGCGTTAAGTTGGGCAATTCTTCCCTTGATGATCGAACCAGCAGGCACCACGGTCGAACCATCGATGCTCAAATCTTCCGACGTCCGAGCGGCGAATTCATCACCTTCCTGACTGGTATCGGAATCAACTGCGGTATCCATAATGATTGGAATTTTGGTACCGGTTGGAACGACTTTGACATAACCTTTTAATACTTTGTTTGACGCGGTCGTCTTTTCATCGGCACCGCCGGTAGTAGCGCTCGACGCGTCACTGGTGGTGGCATCACCTTCGGTGGCGGCGGCCGGTGTCTCGGCTTTGGCTGCTGCCGGCTTGCTGTCATCCAGTTGAGGACTTTCCGATTGCAACGACGGTGTTATCGGAACAGAAAAATGATTATCGGATGAAGTGGACGATTCATCCATTGACGGCGCTTCATCGGAAGGCTCTTTAGCTGATGAAGCTTCCGGATTGTAAATCTTGAAGTTGAGCTGAGGCTCGTCTGCAGCAAAAGCGGGTGTAACGGTCCCTGCCATCATAAGCAGCGAGAGCGACACAGCGATGAGAGAGTTACCGGTCCGAGACATTGTGATTCTCCATGGGGCTTTCGAACGAGTACCTGATAAGGATTTTGAAATCTCCACACCGCTCATAGACTGTCCAGGTCATCGCGAGCAGTCAAGTGGAACATGCAGTCTATCACGCTCGTATGGAACCGAAATTAGCGATTGCTAGTAATTCTTTGAAACTGCCAGAGGGCTGGAAAAAACGGGGTCTCCAATGTTGCGATACGTAGAGAAGCCTTCAAGCTGATTGGAGGCTTCAGCTGACAGACGCTAGATATTGATTTGTGATCCCGGTTAGCGAATCCCAATATAGTGAATTAAACTAAATACAGTGTAAGGGGAGCGACGCCAAGAAGAGGTCGCGTATGAGGTACTGCAAGTGATCCAATGCCCAATCTGTCAGGTGCTGAACGAAGACGGTTCGCTCTTTTGCGCTGAATGCGGTCAGAGATTCTCGCCCACCAGTTCTGCGCCGCAACCGCCGGCACAACAGCAACCACCGCAGTTTACCCCACAGTTGCCTTCACAGAACGAAACCTTACCAGCCGATGTTGAACCGAGTCGCCCTAAACCAAAGCTCCGGTCGCCGATACTCGGGGGAGGCGGCGATGATGACGATATCGACGGCTATGAAAAACCTCAGATGAATAAGCTCCGAGGCACAGGTGGAGCACGTCCCGAAGGAGAAGCGAAAGGACCCGGTACGAAGAAACATCTGCGGTCTCCGCTATTGGGCGGAGATGACAGCTATGACGATGAAGACGACAGACCAAGTCCATCATCGCGGAGCAGGTCTAGAGGCGGTTCTTCCTCCGGCTCAGCCGATCAGGAAAACACTGTGCAAAGAAAAAAACGTTTGCGCTCACCTCTGTTGGGCGAAGATGACGATGACGACAGTGATGAAGACTTTGCGCCGGAGCCCGCTCCCAAGAGTGGAAAAAAATCTTTGCGTTCTCCGCTCCTCGGCGATAGCGACGAAGACACTGTTTCACGAAGCGGCAGCGGAAAGAAAGGTTCTTTGCGATCGCCTCTCTTAGGAGGCTCTGACGACTTCGACGATGATGAGGATGAGCCTCGACCGACGAAGAAATTACGATCGCCCATGCTCGGTGGTGGTGGCGGTGGCGGAGAACACTCCGGACCGCGACATCGAGGAGGATTGCACTCCCCGTTGTTGGGGGATGCTGATGATTATGACGATGACGACGAGCCCAGCCCGCCACGACGCGGTCAACAGACCGGACCAGGCGGCAAGCCCAAACTCCGCTCAGCACTGCTCGGAGGCGGCGGCTACGACGATGATGACGACTTGGACGACGACTGGGACGAAGACGATGACGACAATCCGGACGTCCTCAGGTCCCCACTTTTGGCAGCCAAACGCAAAAAACGTCCACCCAAACCAGCCGAGCCTGTAGCAACTCAAGCCCCGTCAGCAGGTGTTTTCGGGAATCAAGACAATCCACCAGGTGTGCAGATTCACCGACCTGGCGAGCATCAGCCACCTGCGCATCCGGCGCCACAGCAGCAATTCTCCGGTCAACAACAGCCTTATCAAGGTCAGCCTCAAGGTGCGCCACAGTTCCCCGGACCTAGTGAACCTCAGCCGCCATGGCAGGGCAACCCTGGAGCTCCACCTCTTCCAGGAGCAGCTCCGCCGTTGCCTGGATGGCCGGCAGATGCTCAGCCTCAGCCGGGACAGCCCTGGCCGCCTCAAAATATGCAGCCACAACATCCTCAAAATATGCCGCATCCGGGAGGTCCACAAACGGGACCGCCACTACCGGCGGGGTCATCACCGGGCACGCCTCCATGGCAACAACCAATGCCGGAACACCCAGCCGTAGGCGTTTTACGCTCGGCCGGGGCCGCGCACGAAGTGCCGCCGATTGTTGACGACAACGAAGAATTTCAATTGGATATTTCGGAGCCCAGCATTCCGATACCTTCTAATCAGGCATCCGGAGCGGAACTACCGCGCCCGGTACCACCTCAATCGCCGGCACAATCAGCACCACTATCGGCGCCGTTTAAAAAAGCGGCCGAACCGGTGCCCGGAGAACTCGAATTGGTCGAGCCCAAACCTGAAAGACGTGCGCGTGTCGATAGACGCCGCTCCGGCTCAGACAGACGGTTTTCCAGCCTGCTCGATGAGAAAGGTTCAGCACCTTCATATAGTGATGATGACGATTACTCTATCGGGCGGACAAATGCTCAACCTGCAGCAAATGCGGGGCTGGCCAAGATAATGTTTGGTCTGGGTGCACTGGCTCTCGGCTTCAAAATTTGGTACTTCATTCATGTTGCCGGAATGTGGAATCTCGCTCAAATGCCTGACTTCATCGTGGAGCAAGTATTTAGCGGAATCGCCCTGGTCGGTCTGATAGTTTTGGCGCTAAGTTCTATGAAGAAATAGGTGAGTACTTTTTAACCAGCAGTTCTGTGACTGGTCCTTCAAGGCTGTGCAGATTGGCAAAAGGTAACTTTCAAAGAGATAATCGCGTGCTATAGTTGCCGAGTTCTGAGGAACCTTTCTATCATGTGCTGACTCTTCAGATCCTTATTGCAGCGCCTCGCTGAATGAAGTCGTCAGCCACTACACAGGTACATTTGAATGAGGAATCCAAAAATCACGGCACGCCGTGTTCTGCTCCTTGGTTTTGGAGTAACTCTGCTCGCCAGTACGAGCATACCGCCGGCATATTCGATTTCGATTGGCGGCTCCAAGAAGTCTTCTTCGTTTGATCTGCCCTTGGCAGACAGTATTGATGGCGACACCGCCGGTGATGCCGCACAAACGCAAGCTCCCGCCGCCAACAATCCGGACCTGGCACCGTTGAGTTTGACCGATACTAAGACCAACGCGACTAACGCCACCACTGGCGCCACCATCCCGGATAAAGATGGAACCCTCAACGCCGCCGTCACCCAGAATGCGTTAGCACCGAAAGGTCCACTGGAAGGTGAAAACAAAGAACTGCTCGCGCCAACCAGCGTGAAGGGCAGCAAGCTCAGCAAACTCGGCAGCGGTAATCTTTCAGAAACAGCAAAATCTATCAACGTTGCACCACTTGCATTAATCGAGTCGAGCAATGAAGTCGAACGCAAATTCGATGAAACACAAGAAGCCGAGCGCGAGCAACTTACCGCACTTTGGGAAGCCACATTGACGCGTTCGCCCGACATCAATTTCGTCCTTCAGAAGCTGATGCCGAATTCCGATCCTTCTAAAACGACTACTGTTCTCATGCGCCTTCTTTCCACAGCCGCCATGGGCGGACTGGGTGCAGCAGGTATGATCATGCCCGGAAGCGGCGGCTACATGATTCAGAGTGGTGGCATGTCAGTCATGCAACAGCTGCTCAACATCACGGACAGCAAAGCGGCTAAGAACGCCAAGGTCACGCAGACCGAGCAAATCCAGCTCTACAATATGATCAGAGCGCAAGCAGATAAACTCTCGTCTTCTTACCGTACTTACAAGGCTCAACACAAATCCTTGTATAGAGCTAACGCAGATCTGGAAGATTTGAAAGCTCTAGCGCCTGCCGCCCTGAAAGACGGTGCTAAAGAATTCGAAATTCAATACACTCTGAAAAAACAACATCGCGATATTGAATATCTCGGCAGCGAACTCAACAAAACCCGTCAAGATCTGCTGGATCTAGCCGGTAACGATGCTGTAGCAAAACTCGATGGCAGCATCGATGATGAGTTCAGAAGAATCCATCCCGAGTTGGCTCCTGCTGTAGTTGCAGGCGAGCAAGAAGCGCCCGCAGTCCAACCAACTGCAGAACCTCAATCAAGCGCGCCAGCTAACCCACAAGTAGCAGCCAAAGAAGGCGACAAAGAGTCGAAGAATCATTTCAAATTACCGCAGATGTAGAACTTAACCGGGAAAAATGTCTCAAGAAAAGAAGAATAACTGGATCGTGTGGCTGATTATCGGGCTATGCGTTCTTGCAGTGCCAGTCGGTATTTTTGGAAAACAGACAAAGAAAGCTGAAACCAGCGATGCCACCACAGATAGTGCCTGGAGCATGGCCTTTAGAGACCGCATCAAGGTAATCAATCTGAGCGGCATGATCATGGACAGCGATGAGAAAAGTGTGTTCTCCATCACCGACACGACATCGTCGACAATCAAAAAGCTTCGCAAAGCTGCTGAGAATCCGAAGATCAAAGCCGTTCTAATCCGCATAAATTCTCCGGGTGGAACAGTCGCGACATCGCAAGAACTCAACCAGGCAGTGACAAAATTGAAAGAGAAGAAGCCGGTGTTCACCAGCATGGGTGACATCTGTGCGTCGGGAGGCTACTACGTCGCTTGTGCCACCGACAAGATATACGCCAATCCAGGCACACTGACCGGTTCTATCGGCGTGATCCTGAACGGCATGAATTTCAAAGGTTTAGCAGACAAACTTGGAGTGCAACCACAGGTGGTGAAGTCCGGTTTGTTCAAGGACATCGCTTCGCCTTACCGCGCTATGACCGATGACGAGCGTAAAATCCTTCAGGGTCTGATTGACGACTCCTACGATCAATTCGTCAACGCCGTCGCGACGGGACGAAAAATGAAGGTCGATGATGTCAAAAAAATTGCTGATGGTCGAATTTACTCAGGCAGACAAGCCAAGAAAAATGGACTGGTCGATGAACTTGGTTCTTACCAGGACGCGCTCGACGAGCTGCAAGCCACCTGCAAAAAGAAATATGGACTGAATGATGATCTGCCGGTTGATGACAAATCAACATCTGGTGTTTTCGAGACTCTCTTCGATTCCCAACAATCTTCATCCTTGCTTCCGCCACTAACGCCGCAGAGCAGCAGCATGGAAGCCAATATCATGCGTGAGTTACTACCTGTCTCGATGCAGGCACGGTATTACAAACAACCTCTGTGGTTGATGCAATAGTTTTGAAATCGCACTGAAGGCAAGCCGTTCCGATATACCTGCAGACCGACCTATGGAGCACTTGTGGACGCCGCAATAACGAATCCGGAATCAACTCCGTCAGTAAACGATCAGCCATCAGGATGGGCTGATGTATTCTACGGAATTCTTACGCGCCCAATTGCCACCTTGAAATATCTGGATGAAGCAAGCGAATCCCAACCTATCTATAAGCTCTGCACTCAAGCGTTCAACACGGTATTCCTCACATCATGCATATTGGGTCTGGCGCGAATAACACCCACTGATATTTTCTCAGTAATCTTTGATTTGTTCTCCGCATTGACCAATGAAATGGTCCTTTGGGTCACCGCCGCTGCCCTCCTGTCGCTGCTCTCAGCTATTATCTCCGGAGCTCGTCCGACGAAGTGGAAAAAGGCTCTGGTTTTAACTGGCTGGAGTTTTGTCCCGATCATGTTTTTCGCTCCACTGATCTGTCTGAAAAACGCGCTTGGCGCAATGGTTCTACCACTTCTATCAGTACCAACATGGTGGTCCCTGTTTTTACTCTTCTCCGCCTACCAAATTGCACTCGGTATATCTGCTAGAAAACTATTGGTATTACTTCTCGTCGTTCCGCCAGTATTATTCATGGTTTACATCTTCTGGACCGGCTTATCCTTTTATATGATGCTCGCGGAATTGATCGGTGCATTCGCAAAATAGTAATGTGACGAGATCAAAACCAATTGTGATCGCGGTTGTCGGTCCGACCGCGTCAGGCAAGACTGCGCTGGCCATTGACCTGGCAAAGAAATTTGGTGGCGAGATAATCGCGTGCGATTCACGAACCGTATATCAATATATGGATGTGGGATCAGCAAAACCGACCATGGACGAGCGCCAGGGTATACCACATCATATGCTCGATGTGGTTGAACCTGACAGGGTTTACACCGTCGCCGAATTCCAGCGCGAGGGCAACGCGGCACTCGAATCGATAATGGCAAAAGGAAAACTGCCAATCGTTTGTGGTGGTACCGGGTTGTATGCGCGTGCCTTGCTCGAAGGTTTGAAGATCCCCGAAGTCGAGCCCCAGGAAGAGTTACGGGAATCACTGAAGGCACTCGCCGACGAACAAGGCAATCAAGTTCTGTTTGCTAAATTGAAGGAACTCGATCCGCCATCAGCGGAAAAGATTGCGGCCAACGATCGCTTTCGAATAATCAGAGCACTGGAAGTAACTATGACCCTGGGGCGCCCGTTTTCAGAGGTCACGGGAAAAACGGAAGTGCCCTTCAACGTGATCTGGATCGGCCTGAATTTCGACGACCGGTCTATTCTAAAAGACCGCATCGCGATCAGATTCGATCAGCAAATCAAGGATGGAATGATTGAAGAAACCCGGTTTCTCTTAGACAAATACGGTCTCACACAGCCGATTTTGAATGCCGTTTGCTATCGACAAGCGATTGGTTATCTCACTGAGAATTGGTCATTAGAGCAGGCCAAAGAGGATTGTATTTTGCGTAGCTATCAGTTGGCACGCAAGCAAATAATGTGGTTTCGATCAAATGCAGACACCAACTGGTTCTTCGTAGACAAAAGTAAACAACTTTTCGATGACGTGTTGAGCACACTCGAAGATCGGATGCGCACTCGTTAAGAACGGCTTGTAGACTCGTTCTACAATTACAATCGGTGCTACAATTGATTGTAGAACTGTAATCTTAATTACGTTTCCTGGCATCACTCGAAGAAAATATCGCATATAGGACTAGACGTTTCAAAGTTTAGGGATATACTGGTAAAAGTCTTAACGCCTCTTCAGTAGCGGTTCGAGCTAAGACTTAAACGCAAAGATCTCGAGTTTCTTTTCAGTATTTTCTGTAAGCGAGTCTCTAGTAACGGCGGCAGGCGCATGAAGAGAGTAATTGATACGGCAAGCATTCGGGAAGTTTCACTTCCATTCAGCGACGGGCTATTATCCGCTAGACTTTGGAAATCCGGAGACCGAACAGTAGTCGGCGTTCCGGAACTCGGTCTTCACTGTTATGGTGTATCGGAAAGCGAAGCGGTTTTCCGTTTATTCACAACACTGTTGAAATACTATCGTCAACTAAAGGCTCACGAAGACCGACTTGGAGATCGTGGACTCGAACATCTCGCCCAGTTGAAAAATTGGGTGGCCGGAATCGAGAAGAGAATGACGTCGTCGTCTTCCAGCGAACTGAGACTGGTGCCATTCCGCGGACGTTTGCGTTAATAGCCAGGGTTGAGCATACGCGAAGAAAGATCTGAACTGTGAGCGACAATTAAAACGTTGTGTAGCAACTGGTCAGTTTTCAAACAGCTCGCTCACACTGGACGGCACGGGCGGCTCGCGAGCCGCCCTACGATTAAACGTTTAGGCGTGCCAACGATTAAACATTTAAAACATGAGGCGTCTCTACGACTAAAGATTGCGTCGTGGATTACATGACCATTTCGATGCGTTCTTCGTCGATCAGTCCGCGTTCTTTCAAAATCAGATCGGTCTTCAGTGTGTGCAGACCGGCTTCGAGTCCGGCGGGATATTGGTGCGGATTGACGAATCGTTTGATGGCGGGGTGAAAACCGGTCAATTGATCGAACACGAATGCGCGAGTCGCATCGAAACCCGGATACTCGTAAACGAGCTTGCCAGCCTTAAAGATAGGCTTCAGCAAATCGATATAGTGAGTGTTTTGCGGAATGATTTTGCGTCGCGTGAAATCGAGCGGATCGATGATCACAAATTTGCCACCAAGATCGATGGTCTCATCGAATATCATGTCGGCGACGAATCGCTCTGGGCGGTCCTCTGAGATGAAACGTCTACATTGCAAAAGTCCTGGGGTCGAGACCTTGATTGTCTGTTCCGAAAGCTTGATCACATGACGCCAGTTTCGACCAGGCGATCGCACAGCCGAGAGTTTATAAACGCCACCAAGCGAAGGCTGGTCGTTTCCCGTAACCAGCTTGGTTCCCACAGCCCAGGTGTCAATTGCAGCACCCTGGTTTTTCAACGATGTGATCAATGTCTCGTCCAAATCATTGCTTGCCATAATGCCGGCATCGGGAAATCCGGCTTCGTCGAGCATCTTGCGAGCGTTGATACTGAGATAGGCAAGGTCGCCTGAATCGAGTCTGATGCCGAGCAGTTTGTGCCCATCGGCTTTCATCTTATTGCTGATCTCGATTGCATGTTTAACACCCATGAGAGTGTCAAAGGTATCGACAAGGAAAACGCAGTTGTTCGGCATGGCTTCTGCATAATCAGCAAACGCCTCGCGCTCATTTTCGTGCGCCATGATCCAACTGTGCGCATGCGTACCTTTCACCGGAATGCCGAACAATTTTCCAGCTAAAACATTGGATGTGCCATCGCATCCGCCCAGATAGGCAGCCAGACTGGCAGTAATGCCGCCATCCATACCTTGCGCGCGCCGCAATCCAAACTCGTAAACTTTCTGTCCTCCAGCGGCAAGCTTTATGCGCGTTGCTTTCGTTGAAATCAGAGTGGAAAAACATACAAGGTTTAGTAACGCAGTTTCCAGAATTTGTGCCGGGATGATTGGACCAACAACCCGCACCAGAGGCTCATGCGCGAAGACCACCGTGCCGTCTGCAACCGCGTGAATGTCTACGTTGAAATCAAGCTTTGCCAGATAATCGATGAAGCCTTTGTCGAATAAAGGCGAGCCATCATGAGCTTTGAGCGATGACAAATACGTCAAATCATCTTCGTAGAATTTGAGTTCGCGAACATAATCGATGATCTGTTTTAAACCGCTAAACACGGCAAAGCCGCCGTTAAAAGGATTGCGACGGAAATAAAGTGTGAATGCCGCTTCCTTTTCAGCGTATCCTGATTTCCAGTAGGCATAAGCCATCGTCAGTTGGTATAGGTCAGTCAACAAAACTGGTGCTTGCATGTTTTGCGAGTTTGGCGGTAATACCATACGCTTGAAGCCTCACGGGAAATGAGTGATAAATGTAGCATGCCGCGAGTGTGCTTGGCGTTCTAGTGGGCTCCGCAGATTTCCTGCTGATTGCATTTAAAAATATGACCTTTACTAACAGGCGCAATCGAGCGAAACGCGCGGGTTGCGAGGTTGCTCTAACTTTTTTGGCGGCGGTGGGCTTTGTGCTCTCGCCTGCCATGGCCGAGGATAAGACTGATGAACAGCCGGTTTACAAATACACGGGCAATTTATTCTCACTGAAGTTCCACCGACCGTCTTGCAAATTTGCCAGGGCGATGTGGAGAGAGCATGTGATTCGTTTTCAGTACAGAAAGCAAGCTGTCGATGCCGGGCAAAAACCTTGCAGGTATTGCCTGCCACCCGACTGGAAGTCAGTAGACTCAAAAATCGTTAGCCCGCAATCAGTAGACAGCGCCACCTCGCAGGGTCTAGAAGCCGGCGCCATGCTGGCTCTCCCAGGTTCAAGCCCTCAACCTGCCGGCGCTGA
Organism: Obscuribacteraceae bacterium (SeqCode); assembly: GCA_044225915.1. Taxonomy (GTDB): domain Bacteria; phylum Cyanobacteriota; class Vampirovibrionia; order Obscuribacterales; family Obscuribacteraceae; genus JADYXR01. Next base: position 106,027 of record JBGAHZ010000019.1, on the reverse strand, counting down.
CTCCACCCTCGAACACGCTAGCTCGGATGCGACAAAAGAACGCGCCAATTCCGGACAGCAGTTGCGAATTCCCGTAGACCCTGAATCTTTCAGTTTGAAGACCACGAACAGTGACTCGGATCAGCCAACGACGAAGTCGTCTGAGAAGTAAAGTAGGCTGAGGATGACAGCGTTTCGAGTGACTGAAAAAAACATTTGTTATCAACGGATTTTCACGTGAAACGGGACATAGACAGTACTAACTAAAGATCTATAGATAAAGAATGCCAAAGGATGGTATAACGACTCCAGGGTGTTTTTAGGGCCTTTAATAGAATGCAGCAACTCGAGTACGATTTTTCAAACGCGATTGGCGTCGTCTTGGACACAACCGTCGATCCGCCTAAGGTTTTGGGCCAAGCATTTCTGGTCTCAAAAACGCGGATGGTCACCAACGCATCAAGCGTTTTCCATTATCTTGAAGCCCCATGGGCACTAACCGTCAAATTCCCGTTTCCGGACGTCAGCGTACAAATCAAAGCTGTCAACCTGCACAACGATTTCGACAAAGTCCAGGCACGTGCGTTGTACCTCGCTCAGACCGGCGTTCCGGTTGAAAACACGCACCATGTTCAGATGAACGACATTGCTGTTTTGATCATGGATCCGCAGCCACCAGACGTTCCGCAAGACCGAATCGCAGAGTTGAACCGTGCATTGTCGCTGCCTTTCTCAGGAGAAGGCGTCGAAGCATCAGGCAATTTGCGCGGCACTGAATTCGTTCAAATCATCAACACCGCTCTGGAAGCCGGTCGCGAAGGTCTGCTTACACTGTTCGATTCGCGCAACATTCCGATCGCGCACATCGCAATCGCTAGAGGCGGCATTCTCAAGGTTTATCACCAACAAGTCATGTCTTCGGAAATGGCTTTCTGCGAGCTTGTCTATCGTCAGCCCGCATCAGGCTTTGCGTTTAAACCCGGTCTCGATATCAACTGGGGCGATGTCCCAGATGTTCAAACACCTCCAGACCGTCTGGTCTCCAGACCGCCTGGTTTGGGAAGCGCAAAGACGTGCCACTGAAATTCCCAAATTGCTTCAGCAACTTGGTGGACCGGAAGCACGCTACCAACAAGTGGTGCAAAATTTCGATCCGGAAGCAGCCAGCGAAGAGATTCGTTGGATGGTCGGACCACTATGGCAATCGCTCGATGGCTACACTTCGCTCGATAAACTGGGCAGAAGAGTCGGAGTCGATACCTACACAATTTTGATCGCGATTCGTGAGTTGGTAAACCGCGGAGTCGCATCGCAAATCAACCGCATCAGCCCGTTTCCTTGCACAGGACAGATGGGCACACCACTGATTTCGCACACAGACTTCGAAGTGCATCCGTGGGATCCGCTGCAAGCTTTCTTTCTCGATCCGATTGCAGGCAAGCCTACATGGATGGAAGGAAACTTCTTCGGTGTAGCCAATTCGCTGCAACCGAAAAATATGCTGCACACAATTGCAGTACCACCAGAGGCGCGTGGCGCCTTGATTCTGAAAGACTATAAACTGATCGGTTTGCACATTGGTGCGCAAGAATTGAAACCAGGACAACCGGCACCACCGGTGAAGTGCTATCAATTCATGTGGATGGGTGCACTGCTCGACCTCAGCACGCGCAAAGTTCGATCGCCTGGTGAAGGCGGTGAAGAAGAGGGCGGTGTGGGTACTCTTCGGTCATCGCTCGATGCGCTTTCTGACGAAGCGGCGATGGAGCAAGAGAAAAACAAAGTCAAAATTCAATGCCCGACATGTTTTGCAGTCAACGCTGATTATGGAACTTGTACGACCTGCGGTGCCAACATTGAAGCACCACCGGAAGAGCCGGAACCATCCAACAAGTTGATGGCTTCGAAACCTGTTCAAGAACTCAAGAAAGTTCAAAAACAGCTAAAAATGACCGATACGCAAGCCAAGATCGCCATAGGCGGAATGGCGCTTATTCCATTGATTCTTCTGACAATGTGTATTCCGAAGGCACCACCGCCACCGGAAGCAACGGACGTCAAACCCGGACCAGCAATCACGAGAACAAAACCATCCGACAAAAAAGCTGTACAACTTGCAGTGGACGAAGCCGGCTTCTCAGCTACTGTTCCGCCGATGTACAACTACACGGACACAAGCGACATCACTTCGCCGACACCGTCATTCGGCTTGGAATCAGAACAAGCAAACCAAAAAATTCTATTCATCGTTTACGACGATTTAGCACCAGTGCAATCGCTCAATAACTTCGTCGGCAAGCCGCCTTTCACCGAGGTGGATAGAATCGGTGCAGATCCATCCAAGACCAACGTGGTGGACAGCAGCGAACAAATTCTCGGCGCCGGAAAAATGAAGTGGATTCTCGGACGGTACACGAAGCCCGGTTCGGAAGACTCGATTCAGATCATGCTGGCATCATTCGCCGCTGTAAAACCAGGAAAATCAATCCTCGTTGTTGCACAAGCTTATGATCCGAAGAAGCGCGCGTACAATCATAAAACCACTCTCTTCATTCTCGATGAGATTGCCAGTGAATTGACTGCGGCGGAAAACGAAAAAACGATTTCATCAGCTCCAGCCAATGAAAAACTTCCATCGGCGAAGGAAGATGAAGACGAAGATTTCGACGAGTCTGAGGATGGCGCGACAACGAAGAAATCGAGCACTGAATCAACAGATGAAGAGATCGATAAGTTCATAAGCGACGCTCAGACGACGCTCCAAGAAGCGCTTGATTTGCCGGAAAATCTGGTAGAACAAGCAGACGCATATGAAGCTGAGAACAAAAAGCCGAAGAAATGGAAAGAAGGCGGACTGCTCGTCGGCATCGATGCCGAGGGCAACGTCAAACGAATAGAACTTCTCTCTACTGATCCGAAAGCCGAAGTTCTCAACCATACACTGGAAAAAGCAGTTCAAAAAGTTGCGAAGTTCGAGAATCCTCCAGTCACTAAGAAGCCTGAATATCAGTTCAAAGTAAGACTGCAAGGCAAAGAGATCTTCATTCAGAAGCTCTAGTCTCGAAGCATCGAAAACCAGCAGCCCGGGCGCTTACAAAGCGCCCCTACGGATCGCCGTATTCGTTCGAAGCTCCGCATTTGTTCAAAGCGCCGTATTCGCTAGGAGCGCCGCATTTGTTCAAAGCGCCGCATTTGTTCGAAGTGCTGCACGTTCGGAGCGCCGCATTCGTTTGGCACCGTAATAATCTGGCAGATGAGGTCCGCATCAAAATTAATTGTAGGGGCGCTTTGTAAGCGCCCGCGCCGCTAATCGTCGGCGATCTTCTTATGACGACGAACTCGTTCGACTTTCGCAGGCGTGCTTGTGGCGTTTGTCGACTCGACTTTCTTCACTGTCGTGGTGCCTGCAAGAACATCCTTCGCTTCGTCGTTTTGTCCCAATTTTCGCAGCACACTTGCTAATTTCTGCCGGCTGCGCTTCACGTCATTGTGGGTCGGCGGAAGCCCCTTGTTTCGCGCAGCAAGCGCTTTGCGGAAGCTCGCCTCAGCGTCGGAGTGACGACCGAGTTTCTCCTGCAGTTCGCCCAATTCCTCAGCAGCTGTGGCAACTCGAATGTCGCCGTTCTCGCCATACTGTGCGTCCAGATCCTTTATAGAATCCTTGTAGAGTTGAATGCCTTTCTCAGTCTGACCTTTTTGAATGTAGCCACGCGCAATACGCATGTAGTCATCGAAGTTTTGTGGCTTCTCTTCATACCAGCTTTCGACTTCTTCAGCTTTCCATTCTTTGAAGCATCCGCTTACGCCAACGGAAACAGACATCAGAACGACGATCAAAGAAATCGATAGATGCCGATAGGACTTCGTACGATCAAGGCGTGATGAACTATTACTTGTCGTCTTTGTCTTCTTTTGCATCATCGGATTTCTTTTTATCTTCACCGGCTCTTCGCTCTGCACGCTTCTTCAATACCTCATCCGGTACAAGATTGTATTGAATCAGTTTTTCTTTTATCTTTCGCAGGTTGGTTTGAATGATTTTGAGCTGCTCTCCACCTGGATCAACTTCCTGCATGATCGCTTGCCAGCGTTTGTAGTTAGTGTAAGCGAGCTTCCAATCTTGCTTAGCCATATAGAGCTCAGCGAGATAACCAACACATGTGCCGGTCTGAGCCGCATTCTCACCGTATTTTTTCTTACAAACGTCAATAGCTTCGTTGTACAGCTTTTCTGCTTCGGCAGTGTTACCCGCATCACGAGCAGTTTTAGCCGATGCAACCAGGTCTTCGAATTTCTTAGGACCACCGCCGCCAGTAAGGCTACCAAAATCAGGCCTACTAACGTCACCGCATGAGGTCAGCGCGACAGCAACGATTATGAGTGGAACGATTTTTCTGAATGAAAATGACATGCCGCGCATTCACCTTTCTCCCGTCGCAAGTCAGTACAAAGTTATCATTTCCTTGAGCGTCACACCATACCTGAGGCTCTGGTGTACGGAAGATGTCACGCAATTCTGGTTGTCAAACTTTTTGGATTTTACTGCCAGGGAAGTAATGGGTGAGTATCGACTGGTACTTGGAGCCTTCCTTAGCCCAGCCCTGCGCACCAGTTTGCTGCAATCCGACACCATGCCCCCAGCCCATTCCGGATATTGAGAGGGAGGCTAAATGTCCGAGCTTGTCATGGTCTTGGTCAAAGAAAATTCTCGCACTCTTTAGCCGAGCCAGTTTCTTCTCAGGAGTTTTAAACAGGTCACGAATGACAAGCTCCTTCATCACTCGCCATGTCCCGGTCGAAGTCTTTACTTCAATCTCGATAGCACAGCCGGAGACGCCACGTTTCACGACGCGAAATGATTCAATGTGACCGAATTTGGAAGACGGTGGTGCCACTACGAATGGTGCACGATCATCCTTCAGCATCGCGTCGATAGTCGCGTGCATGTGCGATTCCAGTTCATCCGAGGTTAATTGCACTTTCCATTTAAAATTACTGGCCGAGGCGTCCACCGTATATGGTGCAGCTGCATAAAATTTGCGAAAGTTGGCCTCATCAGATAATTTCAAATTGGTTTTGTTTCTCGTTTCTGCAACCCCGGTCAAATAGGGCAATGCCGGCGGTGGAAACTGCCCTGTAATCGGATCAGAAAAACAATTATTGTAGTTCTCCGTATGCCCTCCGGCACAAGAACTGAACAAAGCCAAAATTGGTTTATCCTGATAGGTCAAAATTTCGCCGAGAGTCTCGTGTATAGCCCGTTCATGCGTGGGTGAGGATACCGTAGTCAAACCGCCGAAATATTGGCAGCACAGCCAAGAATCACAAACGTTCACTCCATCTTTCAAATGATCGATGCGTGGATTCAATCCATACGTTCTGGCCGCGACGGCCTGGGCTTTGACGGCTTCCAGATGATACGATGCAGGAATCTCGGAGTGAAGAACGCCGTTCAAATACTTATCAAGATCGAGTACCAGAGCGACTCTAACTCGTCCGTTCTTACCGAATACAACAATGGTTCCGTTGTACTTTGCACCGGTAGTTCCCGAGGCACCGGGACGCTTGAGGGAAAGCACGTTGATCGAATGCTGCCCACGAATCACAAAACAGCCATTCTCATCAACCGTTTGACCATCCGATGCCTGAAGGGTAAGAAGCCTTGAACTTGCCTCTTTGATTCCTTTGACCTTAAATTTCTCTCCGGCAGCAACCACCGCGGAAGGTCCACCCAGAGCCTTAGCGAGTGTGACTGCACCCACGCTGTTTGTGAAAAGGCGCACGAGAAACACTTCCATCGAACCCGATGAAGTGACGACCACTTCGTTATGGTCTAATGTCTTCAGATCTGTGGTCGTGAGACCTACGGCAACCAGCATTCAGACAATCAGCCCACGTCCGAGAAGGTAATCTAAGTTTGAAAAGTGGCGGAGTAGGAGGGACTCGAACCCCCAACCCTTTCGGGCAGCCGCTTTCAAGGCGGTGTCTTCATCCAGCCAGGTCTACTCCATTACGTTGCAATATACTCTATAAAATGATGCCAAGAAAAGGTATGTTATGAATTTTCAAGACGTAGTATGAATGAACTTTGATTCCTGAAAGCCGAAATTATCCAATGCCCGCATCCAGCTCGGACAATAAGAAGAAAATACGCCTTGACCTAGCTCTCGTGGAGCGGGGATTGTTTGATTCACGTCAAGAAGCACAAACAGCCATCATGGATGGTGCAGTGATCGTCAATAAAGTAAAGTGCACCAAATCCGGTACCAATGTTTCAAATCTCGATTCAATCGAACTAAGACCAGGATTCGTGAAACAGAAATACGTAAGTCGTGGTGGCTTGAAACTTGAAAAGGCGATTGCAGAATTCAATGTCGACGCAAAAGACAGGATCTGTTTGGATGTCGGAGCATCAACAGGCGGATTTACAGATTGTCTGTTGAAAAACGGCGCGGCTAAAGTCTACGCCATCGACGTTGGTTACGGTCAACTGGATTGGAGCTTGAGGACAAATCCGAAAGTCATAGTAAGAGAACGAGTCAACGCACGATACCTGACTCGCGAGGAATTATACGGCGACAAAGAAACAGGCGAGATGGCTCAAATAGCCGATCTTGCCGTGATCGACTGCTCCTTCATTTCGCTTGAGAAGATTCTTCCAGCGGTCAAAGATCTTTTAAACCCGGCTCGAAGCGAAATTGTTTGCCTGGTAAAACCTCAATTCGAGGCTGGAAAAGATGCGGTGAAAAAGGGCGTGGTAAAAAACCTCAAGACTCACACTGATGTCTTGCACAGAATCGCGAACTTCGTTTCCAACCTCAATCTTGAACTCATCGCCTGTACGTTTTCACCGATCAAGGGTCCAAAAGGAAACATCGAATATCTCATGTTGCTAACGCGATCGACTGCCACACCATCGGCGGCACTGCCCCTGGAAAGGTTGGACAGAATCGCAGAAACTGCAATTGAGACAATGAACGCCGACATCACCGAATGCGACGAAGAATAATCGAACACAAAGCAAGTTCCAGTTCATTGTGGATTGGCTTGAGAGCCGCTCAGACTGCTAATCTTACGAAGCCCTGCCAGCGAGAATAGAACGATCTGTGGAGCACTCAAGCGTCGAGTTTTTGACTGCCTAGAAATACTTGCAACTGATCCAACTCTTCGAAGAGTTCAAGCGTTTTGACAACAGTGGCTTGAGGATCCTTCGATTGACACTCGGTCACAGCAAATGCAATCAAATCAGCGTAGCTGACTGGTCCTTGACCAATCTTTTCGATCATCTTAGCGGCCAACTCGCCTAACTCGAGGAATCTTGCATTCAACTCTTCGGGATCACGATAAATCGCCAGATTGGTTTTGTCTTTCTTGATTCGCCGCGGCAAGCGAACATCATCGCGTAGCCAATCGACCAACTTAGCGATTGGGTAATTGTAATTGCGAACTACCAGCACCGAATTTAGTATCGGTCCATACTGCTGAAACTTCTCGGGACTATCGAGTTGAATATCCAGTCCACGACGAGCAGTCGTGGCGCTTTCCATAATCTCGAGTTCAACCCACTCATAGTCCGCCAGTTCCGGCAGAAAACCATGACGAGCAACGAGCTCCGGCGTATGGTTTTTCAAAAACTCTGAAAATCCTTGAGCCGCTCTGTTCAAATTGTAATGCTCCGGCGGGCAGGTCTCCATATACTGATCGACCAACCGCGTCCAGGTTCTCGACAAAATTTTCTGACAGCCCGGATAAATCGAACTCATTAGATCCTGTCTGCCGGTTCTGATCAAGCTCGCATAAAGACGAACACCACGCGGATCGATCGCTGCAGAAATTTGATCGTCTATACCTTCAGCTTTCTTCTCAGATAGAAACTGCGTTCTCGGCTGATTCTGAGTCCACAATGCTGCCAGGGATTTTTCAATGTCGTGAAGTGTTGTCGTCATCGTGGGTCCTACGCACTCGCGCCTCTTCGTGATTCGGCTGGAATGCGAAACACCGAAGAATCATTGATGCTTGATTCCGACGGATCTGTTTCGTCTGCTTGCGTATCAGCCGGTTTCATTTTCGCCAGACCAGGTTGATAGTTACTTGCGATTTTTCGAATCTGATGCAGTTCGTCAAGAATTTCAGAAAATGCGGGATAGTTTTGATCGCGTTCCAGCATTACACCATTGACGGGAATGCGGGCTAAAATATAATCCAGGAGCTCGAAGACAGGCTCAATTACTGGATTTCCATGAGTGTCGATGATCATCTCTTCGCCATGCGTATGACCAGCGACATGCATCTGCACCGTGCGTTCGAGTGGCAACGCATTCATATATTTGTACGGATCAAAATTATGGTTGATTGAATTGACATAGACATTGTTGACGTCGAGCAGCAAACCGCAATCAGCTTTCTCGAGTACTTCTGCGAGAAATTGCACTTCGGTCATTTCTGCACCGGGCAGGTCCATGTAAAAGGAAATGTTTTCGAGCAAAAACGGTCGTTGAATAAAGTCTTGAACAGCTTTTATGCGCTTCACTACGTGGCTTACCGCTTCACGCGAATACGGCAAAGGCAAAAGGTCGTGGAGATAATGACCACCGACCGATGTAAAACACAAATGATCGCTGAACCATGGTGCGTCTATGGTATCAAGCAAACGCTTCAGCGATTTCAAATAATCCTGGTTGAGCGGATCAGTACTGCCAATCGAGAGATTGACACCATGGGTCACAAGGGGGAAAGCAGGATAGGCTTTTTCAAGCCGTTCCCTAGCCGTCCCCCCGAGATCCATGTAGTTCTCAGGAACGATTTCCAGCCAGTCAATTTTGTCGCGGTTTTCGAATGTCACATGTGCTAACTCTCGGCGCAAACCGAGTCCAATGCCGAGCACTGGAAGTTTCTTCTTCGTTGTATGGAAGTCGAAAGTCATTTCGTCACCTGGAAATTCACCAACGCGCAAAAAAGGCTGGCGGAAACCAGCCCAATAACTAGTCTTTCTTCTCTTCGGTCTTGCAGGAGCCTTCTTTGCCTTTGCAGGAAGAATCTTTGCCCTTGGCTTCGTCCTTAGCTTTGCAGGAGCCTTCTTTGCCCTTGCAGGAGCCTTCTTTGCCCTTTTCTTTCTTGACCTTTTTGGTGGTCTTCTTCTCTTCTTTCTTCTCGGTGGTTGTTTCGTCAGCGAGATTTACTTTCTTGCTGATTTCGGAAGGAGAAGATTTTTCCTTGACGGAAAGTTCGCTGGACTTATCTGCGGCGCCTGCTTGGCCCTGAATTGCAAATCCCAGAACAGCAACCAATGCTGCTGCTAGCTGTACTTTTTGCATCGTTGACCTCCTAATAGGTGTGATGGTTAACGGCCCTTTGTGGGGCCCAATCCCCCTACCCGTACGTTGAGTAGGAAGATAGTGTTCATGTTATGCCACCTTGATTAACAAAAACCCATACGAAGGTTATGGGCATGTAAAATCTATCTCGTGACATCCAAACGTCAAGCAGGACGTATGCCAGGTTATGCTTATGATTTAAAAAACGTTGAGTGTTGCAAAGCGAAAACACGTTTCCCCTCCTTATATATAGGTATAAAGCTTAGGGAGATGTGAGCGAACTTTATTTATCGGTCTCTACCAAAAAGTTCGGAATCAATTGCCCAACAAAAGTAAACTGTGTACCGACACAGCTTCAGTCATCGGCAACAGAGGGAAACGGTCCACATAAATGAGCGACGACGTAAATTCCATTTTCAAGGAAAGTCTCAACAACTGGGCCCACATGGACATGGCGCCGCCCGATGTGGTGGAGATGTCCCATCCACTCTTCTGTGAAAAACTTGGAGTTGACCCAAAAGCGTTCTCGTTTAAATCGTACGCGCAACCCGGCGAATCAGCCGATTGGAATCAATCGCCATTTGAATTTCCAGACGTGATCGAAGGCACGATGTATTTGTATCTGCCAACGAAGTGGACGAGTGACATGAAGCAGAGTAATGTCGCACAAGTTTTAGAAGGATCACGTGTTCGACAGACATTGATCCTCGCGAGCAAAGAGGATTGGAAAAAAACTCTTCCGGACTTTTTCGATATTGGTGAAACCGCAGCATTTGCATACTATCCCGTTCATCTCCCCTACTACGATCAATGGGTCGCCTGCGTTGATATGCAGGAGAAGATTTGGATCTACACCTTCTATGGTGCCGGTGATTGGATCTTGATCTCGAAAGGTGATGCAGGTGGACGCAACACACTAGGCTTGCAGATTACTTCTGCAGTGCATTCGAGTCCCTGGTATAGCTGGATCGCGAGCGCGCAGTAATTTTTTTAGCAAGCGATTGTGCGACTGACAATTGCCTGCGAAACTCGAGTCATAGAGCGCGTTTGCACGTTCGCACGGCAGGTGTATTTTAATTCGCGTTCCGATTGATCGAGCGATGCAAAATGGTTTCTCTCTCATCTATTTGTGAGCATCGAAAACAAACTAGTCAGCTATGAATAGAACTAAAAACACATGAACGATTTTGACTTTATCTATCTTCACGGTTTTGCCTCATCACCGAAATCAACAAAAGCTCGATACTTCGATGAGCGATTGCGCGAATGTGGTATCACTGCTGCGATTCCAGATTTAAACACACCATCGTTTCGAGAAATGACTCTAACGAATCAAATCGATCTGATTGGATCGCATCTCGACGAAAATAAAAAATGCATCGCGATCGGATCTAGCATGGGTGGATTGGTGGCAACATTGTCTGCTACTCGCTTCTCGTCGATCAGTGCGTTGATTTTATTGGCGCCTGGTTTTGGAATCGAAAAACGTTGGATGGATCTCGTAGATCCTGATAGACGCAGCGTTTGGAAAGATGCAGGAGTGATAGATGTATTTCATTACGCGAGTGAACGAAACGAACCATTGAGTTATCAATTCGTCGAAGATCTGGAATCGTATTCGACGCGAAACATTCACGTGACTATTCCGACTCTAATTTTGCATGGCAGCAATGACAATGTAGTACCTGTAAGTGAAAGCAGGAATTTCGCAGATCGAAATTCCGAGTATGCGACGTTGATCGAATTCGATGACGGACACGAGCTTGTGACCTCGTTACCAGAGATCTGGAAAGCATCGCTGGAGTTTCTTCAACACCATTCGATCATCGAACGCGCATCTTAGAGATCTCAACGCAGTTGTCATATCCACAATTTCGCTGAGAGAAATAAACTCAACGTAAGAAATAAACCAACGATCACAAAGAAAGAGACCTCGGATTTCTCCGAGGTCTCTTTGAGTTACCTAATGGATTGAAATTAGGAACCGCTGTTCTCGCTGGCTGGCGCAACCACTGCTGGTGCTGCTTTGCGCTTCTTAGCTCCGCTCTTTTTTGCGGCTGGCTTCTTAACGGCAGACTTCTTAGCAGTAGCTTTCTTTTTGGTAGCTGCTGGCTTTTTAGCTGCTGCTTTTTTCTTAGGAGCTGCTTTCTTAGCTGCTGGCTTTTTGGCTGCTGCTTTTTTCTTAGGAGCTGCTTTCTTAGCCGCTGGCTTCTTAGCTGCTGCTTTTTTCTTAGGAGCTGCTTTCTTAGCTGCTGGCTTTTTAGCTGCTGCCTTTTTGGCGGCTGGCTTCTTAGCTGCTGCTTTTTTCTTTGGAGCTGCTTTCTTAGCTGCTGGCTTTTTAGCCGCTGGCTTTTTGGCTGCTGGCTTTTTAGCTGCGGCTTTCTTAGCTGCTGGCTTTTTGGCTGCAGTCTTTTTCTTCGCAGCTTTCTTCTTCGCTGGTTTCTTCGCTGCTGGCTTGTCGCCACCAGATGTAGCGGCTCGTTTTGGAGCTGCGCCAGCTGCTTTTTCTACGCTAGTAGAGGGAGCGGTGCCTGGTTGTTTAGGCTCTTCGCTACCTTTTTCTTTAGTTGCCATCTTTTTTTTTCCTCCCGGTATTGCTTGGTGGAGTCAAAAACAATTGGTAAAAACACTTCAGACGTACTGCAATGCAAGAAAACAATCGTTATCGCTTTTGCCACCATTTTCGATTCGAGCAATTTTTTTGCTCTATCAATCACACCACACGTTGATACATTACTTTCATTTGAAAAAAATTGCAATATATAGATCGATCAGATCGCAAGATCAAATTTCGAATTCAAAAAGTTTCTCAGTGTCGAATCTCGAGATCGATCATCACACTGACCTACTACTGCTCACCGCTGAGAACCCGAAAGCGCTTACCCATCAAGTATTTACAGACTCATCGATCGATCGCGAATCACAATCTTTGATCGATCTCGCGATCGATCGAGATCGATCATCGAGCTGTGATTTGTAAACTCATATGGCCGTCCATGCACCACCAACAAAACCAAATGCGGATCGGAACGACTCATTTTGAATTTGTTTGAGTTCACTGAAATCGATCACGTCTGCATCGATCAATCGTTCATACTCTCCAGGCAAAGTGCACGGCGATGGATTGCGTCCCGGATTGTCCGTGCAGACTGCGATTGCGACACCAGCCTCACGACATCGTTCAAACACTAGTCTCAGATCGGAGAAATTTTTGAGCACTCCGGTTTGTCGATAACTCGTAGGACAAACTTCGAGTGTGATCTGTTTACGAGCAAGCTCTTTCAACATTTCGGGTTTCACTAACGGGATATGAATGCCGTGACCGATCCGATCGAGCACATTGAAGTATTGCGGATAAACATTTTCGATCCCTGTCTCACCAAGATGGCATGTCGTCTTAAGCCCACTAGCACGCGCTTTTCCAAGCAATGCTACCCATTCTTCAAACTTCTCGTTATTGATTTCAGGGCCGGCCAGATCGATCCCGACTACAGGACCCAAGTTATCTTCTGCACATTTTAAGATCGCTTCGTTGAGTTCTTTCGGCAGTCGTCGATCGAGACAAAGAATTTGTTTCACCACAATTGGATAATCAGCTGGTCGAACATTCGCGCTGATTGTTTCCACGACTTCATTCATCTGACCGAGTCGTTTCTCCACGGAGTCATTGTGATTGGTTCTGAAATACGGGTTGTACCTCAATTCCATGTACTGCAAGTTTTCGAACGTGTATGCTCCGCGGCACAAACGTAAACAGAAATACGGCAGGTGTTCGACACTCTGCAATTCTTCGACGAGTGAGTGAATCTTCACGAACTCCTCGAGCGTTCTGCATGGTCGCGTGAACCAACTGTAGAAACCATCGTAGTCAGGAAAATAGCTCAGGATTGCATGATCGTTCTTCTGCAAAAATTTGTAGATGATACGAGGATGTAACGCGCCGCCTAAATGTCTGTGCAAATCTGCATACAATGCCATTACTCGATCTCCTCAGTCTCCAAAGTAGTTATCCCCGCGTGCACTACTTTTGAACACTCAAATGCAGGTATCGTCCAATCCGGACGTGCAGGTACCGTAACACAATGTGCCCAGTATTGAGTTACGCACTCACTAACAACGTTTTTGTCATGACTGGGTACGATATATATCAAGTAACTCAAGTCGAGTTATCAGACCATATTCAGACTGCTCAAATTACCAATTTCTAGCGGCGTGAGAACAACGCAGCGTCAAACTCAATAAGCACTCAAAGACGGACATAGACACGCGATGCGACTTTCGATGCTGAAAAATGTCACGAGCAAACTTTCAATCTGTTTGCTTGTTGCATTTTGTTTCTCCGGTCTGCATGCCGTCGATGTATTTGCCGATGGAGATCCTGTCGTCAGGTTGGACACAACCAAGGGCACGATTTTCATTCGCGTTTTTCGAGGCATGGTCCCGACCACTGCAAACAATTTTCTGTACATTGTGTCCACAGGATTTTACAGCGGCAAGATTTTCCATCGAATCGAAAATTGGTGTATTCAAGGCGGCGACGCAACAGGCAGTGGCACTACTAATTTCGTGGATCCGAGCACTGGACAAGTGCGAACAATTCCATTGGAGATCAATCGAAGTTTGAGGCACTCCGCTGGTGGTGTCGTAGCAATGGCTCGCGGACCAAGTGAAAATTCAGCGAGCTGTCAGTTTTACATTTTGAAATGTCCGATGAATCAACTTGATGGAAAGTACGCGATCTTCGGACGAGTGCTCAGCGGAATGGATGCTGTTATGAACATGCGCAGAGGTGACGTAATTCAATCAGCGACGATCACTCAGATGCCACAACCACAGGGTGGTGGAACTCCCAATCAAAATGGTGGCGGTCGCACAAGACAGAGACCACGGAATGAACCAATCGTGCCTTACGTTCCACCAACGGCGGAAGAGATCCCTGATAGTGGTTTTTAAAACTTTCGTCAAACAATTCTTCTGACGTTCTAGTTTAAACTTCGCGATCGAATCGTGGACGAGTAAGAGGTTGCATCGATCTCTTGCTAATCCTTAGTTCAACGCCATAACTTGCGGGAAGCAGCTATTAAGCCTGCGCACCACTCAGTCGTCGAATTTGCATGGCAAATGGATCGCCTCATTCAACTTACGTATGTATGCACTTCGTGGAATATTTTTCGCGCTGAACGTTCCAAGGTGATCTGTCATGTACTGAGAATCCAGCAGAATGAATTTTCTTTCTCTCATCCTTTCGACGAGATAGACGAGACTGACTTTGGATGCATCAGTGACGAGATGAAACATACTCTCGCCCATGAAGGCACCGCCGATGGCGACTCCATAAAGTCCACCGGCAAGCTCGCCGTTGTAATAAGCTTCCACCGAATGTGCAAATCCCATTTCGTGAAGCTGTGTATAGACATCGATGATGTCATCCGAGATCCAGGTGCTCTCGCGCTCGGTGCCGCAAAGACGGATTACTTGATCCCAGGCCGTGTTCACTTTCATTTCGAACTTGCCTGAGCGGTATGTGCGCATCAAACGTTTAGACGCGTGAAACTCATCGAGATCGATAATGCATCGTGGATCAGGAGAGTACCAATTGATCGTTCCGTCGTCATTTCCCATTGGAAAGATCGCCTGCGTGTATGCAGCAATCACAAGCTGAGGAGTAAACGGTTGATTCATTAGCGTCAATTGCTTGAGAAGGGTTCGAAAAAATTCAGCAATTTTTTTCAAGGCGTTGAATTCGATTCGCAATCCAGTCTTGTAGCTCAGTCCCTCGACTCACTTCAAAGATCGTCGGTCGATCTGTCCAGACTTACTTCACTTACCCACTTTCTGTTTTTGTGAAGACTTGCTTTTGCTCTTGGTTTCATTCGGAGGGGTGAGACTGCGAAGGTAGGCGATCAAATCTTTCATTTGCGACTCGCTAATCACGTCGACGTTGAAACCAGCCATACTTGTCCCTGCGACGCCCTTGCGGATCACCCTCTCTATCTGGGAATCCTTAGGATACTTTTTCGCGAATGATTCGCCTCTGAGCGGCTTACTAGGGTGCACTGAGTTGAGTCCACCCTTGTGGCAATCAACGCAGGTCAGCGACTCGAAAATCTCCTGACCTCGCTTCGCGTCGCCGGAATCTGTCGACAGACACGGAGCCGCGAAAAGCGCGATAGCAACAAACAAAATTAGACTGGTCAGTGTTGTCCTGTTCATGTCCGACATCTTAGCGAAAATCGCCGAAGTTTGCACTGAGACGAAGGTCCTGGTAAATCGATCGCGTAAAGATCGGACCAGAAGTAGTGCTCACACCCGGCAAACTGAGTTTACTCACACCAAAATGATTCAGGACAGCAAGTTCGGTTTGTAAACCTTGAAAGTGAATTCAATTCCGTTCTCGCTTTCGATCTCCGATGACGAAACCAGTTGAAAGTATTGTTTGTATTCCGGAAAAAAGGCATCGCAATCATAACGGTGTCTAATTTCCGTCAAATACAAAAGTCCGATGCGCTCGTGTTGCAGCGCCTGATTATAAATCTCAGCACCACCAATGATGAATACGCGATCGACAGGACCTTGCTGCAAGATCTCGAAAGCCTCATCGATCGATCCGCACTTGAACACACCTTCAGGCACGACATAATCACGATTGCGTGTCAGCACCACGTTGTAGCGACCGGCCAATGGACGATGATTGGCAGGAATCGATTCCCACGTTTTTCGTCCCATCAACACCGCGTTGTACAGACCTTCGACATTGGCAGTCGTGGTGATGCGCTTGAAGTATTTGAGATCCTGGGAGATCCGCCAGGGTAGTTGATTATTTTTTCCGATACCGCGATTGAGATCGCAGGCAACGACCAGATCAAATCTATCATTCATCAGATTGAAAAATTCCGAGACGAATCAGCGAGTATTCTAGCCGATCGCGTCACCTTGCATTGATGTCAGAGTGTCAAACGGATACAGGGAACTTAATGAATCCTTGGTGAACATAATCATGCAATTGAAAATCTTCGTATTGCAGCTCGAAGAGCGGCTTGTCCGCGATTGTCACTTGCGGCAGAGGACCTGGAGTACGAAGCAATTGTTTTTGCAAACCATCCAGATGATCGAGATAAATATGCGCATCGCCAAAGGTATGCGTAAAAATTCCGGGAGTGAGATTGCATTCATTTGCAACCATCATCAACAACAACGCATAACTTGCGATGTTGAATGGAACACCGAGTGCCATATCTGCTGATCTTTGATAGAGCTGCAAATCGAGACGGCCTGTTTGCGAAACGTAGAAGTGAAACATCATGTGACAGGGCGGCAATGCCATCTTGTCGATGTCCGACACGTTCCAGGCGGAGACGATCAATCTTCGTGAGTCAGGATTGTTTTTGATCTGATCGATCACATTTTGAATTTGATCGATGTGTCCTTTTTTATATGATTCAGTTTTTGGATCCCATTCGAACTTCGGCCACTTTCGCCACTGATATCCATATATAGGTCCGAGTTCACCATTCTCATCGGCCCACGCATTCCAGATCGGTGTGTATTGCACCAGATCATCATTGATGTTGGTCGAGCCTCGTAAAAACCAGAGCAGCTCTCGCAATACGCCGTCGAACTTTACTTTCTTCGTCGTTAAGAGAGGAAACCCTTCTCTAAGATCGTACTTCGCTTGCAAGCCAAACATCGAGATAGTACCGGTGCCGGTTCTGTCTTCTCGACGCTCGCCGTTTTCCAAAATATATCGAACGAGATCTAGGTACTGCTTCATTTAATGAACCTCAGCATCTCCTGAAATACGTCTGTCAGAAATCGATCAGGCTTATTGAAAGCCGCATAGCGACCGCGTTTTCTTTACCTTATGAGGATAACACGTCGGAAGAAAAAGTCGACATCTAAAGTCGATGGCTATTCACAAACCCTTGACATGACGGTTTCAAATATCCTTCCTCTCAAAAATTCCAGCAGTACAGCGTCGTTACATCGTTTACTAAAACTATAAATCTACGATGAGCAAAATCGAGTTCGAGCCAAATGCCGAGTAAGCTTTGTCCATTATCGAACGCCATCTTATTGATATTGGAGATCACGAAATGCTGACAGAGTTTCGCAATGAACCATTTACTGACTACAGCCAAAAGGCAAATGAAGATGCCATGAGAGCAGCTATCAAGAAAGTCAGATCGGAATTTGGCAAAACTTATCCGCTAATCATCGACGGCAAGGAAATCAAGACTGACGACTTGATGGTCTCCACAAATCCTGGCGATCCCAATGAAGTGGTTGGAAAATTTTCGAAAGCATCGGTGAAAGAAGCTGAGCAGGCAATGGAAGCCGCAGGCAAAGCATTCGAATCATGGAAGAATGTAGCGCCGGCTGAACGCGCTCGATACTTATTTAAAGCGGCTGCCATCATGAGACGCCGCAAGCATGAGCTTTCCGCATTGCTTTGTTTAGAGATCGGAAAAAACTGGGCTGAAGCTGATGGCGACACGGCAGAAGCAATCGATTTCTGCGAATTCTATGGTCGCGAAATGATGAGACTGAGCCAGCCTCAACCATTGACCGCAAGCTCCGGTGAAGAAAATGAACTGACCTACATTCCAATGGGTATCGGTTTGATCATTCCACCATGGAACTTCCCTCTGGCTATTCTCGTAGGTATGACGACGGCAGCGATCGTCTCCGGTAACAGTGTGCTCGTAAAACCATCGAGTGAAACACCGATGATCGCATACACCTTCTGCAAGATTATGGAAGAAGCCGGCTTGCCTCCAGGTGTTTTGAACTTCGTACCTGGTCCTGGATCATCGGTCGGCGATTATCTCGTCATGCACAAAAACACTCGCTTCATCGCATTCACAGGCAGCAAGGAAGTTGGACTGCGAATCAATGAATTAGCTGCAAAACCACAAAAAGGTCAACTGTGGATCAAACGCGTTGTTGCCGAAATGGGCGGCAAGGATTCAATCGTCGTCGATAAAGAAGCAGATCTCGATAGCGCCGCCGATGGTATCGTCGCTGCAGCATTCGGATTCCAGGGACAAAAATGCAGCGCATGTTCCAGAGCAATCATCGTTGCTGACGTCTATGACGAAATGGTGAAGAAAATCAAAGAGCGCACCGACAAACTAGTGGTTGGTGCCTGCGACGATCGCGATATCAATCTCGGTCCGGTCGCGTCGAAATCAGCCTACGAAAGCATTCTTTCGTACATCGAGATCGGCAAAACCGAAGGCAAACTAACTTGCGGTGGTGGAGCCGTCGAAGGTAAAGATGGTTTTTTCATCAAGCCAACCGTAATCGCTGATGTAAAACCGGATGCCAGAATTTCTCAAGAAGAAATTTTCGGACCCGTTCTTGCGATTATCAAAGCAAAGGATTGGACCGATGCGCTTGATATCGCCAATAATACCGAATTCGGTTTGACTGGTGCTGTTTACTCGAAAAACAGAGCTCACATCGAACAAGCTCGCCGCGATTTCCATGTCGGCAACTTGTATTTAAACCGAAAATGCACCGGCGCTCTCGTCGGAGTGCATCCTTTCGGCGGATTCAACATGAGCGGCACTGACTCCAAGGCTGGTGGCAAAGATTATTTGCTCCTTTTCATGCAAGGCAAGTCCGTCTGCGAACGCTACTAATCGTCGGCTAGCCGACTAAAGAAACCGGTGCACCGTATATGGTATCAGCGGTGGTTTTCGCTCGAACTGATTGCAGTTCGACCTGCGTCGGGTCGAGATCGGCGGTTATCAGTAGATACGATCCCTCGACAATCGTTACCGAAGACGCCTGACATCCCCTGCAAACTAACCGTTCTGCTAAACTACATACGGATTTCGTTCGTTTACTAGACTGACCGATTTCGGAGAAAACCTGGTGGGAGGCATAGATGGTTGAGTCGATACAGCTCATCCGACAGATTGCGGTTCGGGCAATAGTCACTGAAAATTTCAAAAACCAGGTCAGCAACGAGATCCAGCGCAACCTTCAGCAAATCGACGCTGAATTGCAGCAGCTCGAATTCAAGGGCAAGCGCGCCATTTCGGAAATCGAAAAACGTGCCCAGGGCGCCATCACAGCAGACGCTCGTGTTCAGATTGAAACCATTCGTGGTCAAGTTGAACAGGAAAAGATGCGTCTTCTGCAATTGAAAGAAGAAATGATGGGACAAAACCAGGCTTTGACTGAACTCCCAATAGGCAGCGTAGTCACGCAATTCACTGTAGAAAATCCAGTCGAAGTGCGAATCGGCGAAAATATCTTCCAGCGCCTCGAAGGCGGCGAAATTCTCGTCAAAGACGGAATCATCCAAGAAATCAGAATCTAAAAAAGAGGCGGATCCACTGGACCCGCCTCTTCTTTTCTTCATCACCGAACTTCGAAACAGCAGCCTCGCGTCTGCATCGACTCGGTCTGCATCGACGCGGTCGTGCATCGACTCGGCGGTCTGCATCGCCCCGCGTCTACGCTAATTGTAGGGGCGGCTCGCGAGCCGCCCGGGCTGCTTTCACATTCGCATCGACTATTCTTCGAGATAATCTTTCAACTGATCACTTGCTTGCGATTGTCTCAAGAATCTAAGCGCCTTCAATTCAATCTGTCGCGTACGTTCGCGCGTGATACCGACAAGTCTTCCAACTTGTTCGAGAGTGCGCGGCTTTCCGTCATTCAAACCGAAACGAAGGATCAATACTTCACGCTCACGTGGTGTCAGCACAGAAAGAACCTTACGCACATCATCAGACATCAGACGAAGCGCAGTCGAATCTTCCGGAGTTTTTCCAGACTCGTCCTCGACGAGTTCGGCAAGCGTGTTGTCGTCGTCCTCACCATAAGGTGTGTCGAGCGACAATGGAGAACGGTTGGCAGCAAGGATGTCTTTCACTTTCGCAAGTGAAATCCCCATCTCTTTTGCCAGCTCTTCCATAGTCGGTCTGCGATCGAATTTCTGCGACAACTTACGAGTTGCTTTTCGAAGATTGTTGATCGTTTCAACCATATGCACGGGCACTCTGATCGTTCTTGACTTATCGGCAAGCGCGCGTGTGATGCCCTGTCTGATCCACCAGGTTGCGTACGTCGAGAATTTGTATCCACGTTCGGGATCAAACTTTTCGGCCGCACGAATCAAACCAAGATTACCTTCCTGAATTAGATCGAGAAATGGAAGACCACGATTCTGATATTTCTTCGCGACGCTGACCACGAGTCGCAAGTTAGCTTGCACCAACTTCTTCTTAGCCATCTCATCGCCGTCAGCGACCCGTCTCGCCAGCTCAATTTCCTCCGGCGCGGTCAATAGTTTGACTCGTCCGATCGAACGCAAATAGAATTGAACAGGATCCTCGGCGGTCGCGGGTGATGGTGCGCCTGCACGACGACGAGTTCTGACAGTGATTACGTCTTCAGCTCCATCATCGTCAAAAGATTCGTCGTCATCGGACGAACTGGCAGCAAAATCTGCGCCAACGAATGAGGGCATGAAATCATCCAGACCGAGGTCATCAGTCATAGGACTATAATTTTGAGTTGCTCTTCTTGCCATTACAGTGTCCGTTTGTAGTTTCTAACTACTTTTTAGGGGTGAGAGAAACGTCCTTGCAGGGGACAGGACAAGAATCTTCCGCCTTTGTTAAAAGCCGGTTAACTCATTTTGTCCGAACCCATAGATTGGGGTGACGCCCTCCTTATTAAAATGTTCCAACATGGTGCTTGATAACCGGGTTTTCCCTAGATCTAAGTTGCTGCATGTTACCTTTGTGATCGGCTCCAAGCCCTGAGGCTGAAGACGCAGTGCCGGACTGCTTTTCGCGAGCTACTTCGAATTCGTCCAACACACTGGTGTCTCATCCGATTTCAGCCTTTATTGGTTGAAATTAGCACCAACGGAAATACAGGCGGAGTGCACAAAAACAGTTCATTTACTGAACGTGATCTGCACGAGCCTATGCGCCCGGGATATTCCTTATATTCCCTGTCCCAACCGGAAATTCGTGTCGTGTGAACCTGCGTAACAACCCATGCCGCCCGGCCCACAAACAGAAGGCTGACCGTAGTTTCTCTGCGTAAACAGGCTACGCGTAGGGACGCATTGTAGGCGCCCATTCCGTTCAAGTCACGATACGCACAGTTACTAACAGCCGTGGGCGCTTACAAAGCGCTCTTTCAACAGCACAGCCCGAGAGCCGCCCCGGCTGTCAATTTCCGAACCTACGCGCCCGGTTTAAACTGCCCGTAGCTGTGCAATCCACCGAATCCAAGAGTGTTGAATCCGAGGTAGGTGAGCAGCGTAAGCAACAAGCCGATCACCGAAACCAGAGCCAGGTTTTCAGCTTTCAAATCTCTGTACACTCTCAAATGGATGTAAGCGGCGTAGCTCAACCAGGTAACCAGCGCCATTGACTCTTTCGGATCCCACGACCAGTAGCTGCCCCAGGCGTGATTGGCCCAGAGTCCGCCTGTGATGATGCCTATGGTCAAAAGCGGAAACCCAATCGCGATACATCTATAGCTGACGTCATCGTAAGTTTCAGCCATTTTTGCATTGACCCGCGCTTCGTTGATCATGCCGAGCAGCTTGAAGGCGACAATCACGCCGACAATGCTTCCGCCAACAAAGAGCAGTTGAAGCCAGAGCACACTCACGCTCGTAAACGTTCCAAGCGCGATTGCACTAACAGCAAGAAGAATAGTGACGGTCGCCGCGACAAGAGCTTTTCTCCGTCCGGCAGCGAAAAGCTGAAGCAAACCGGAGAGCCCTGAGAGGAAAAACATCGCGTAGGAGACAATCAACGGCGGAACGTGAATCTGTCTCCAATAGCTCACCAACGCAGGAACCAATGGAGTAATGTCGTGCTGATTCTGCGGCAACCAACTGCCATAGAGAAAGAATGTTGCAGCAGTAAGACTGGCTAACCATCCCAATTGTTTGATGCCATAAGCTTGCGAAACGTAAAGATATCCACCCATCGTTGCCCAGGCAAACCACAGCAGTGATTCGTATAGATTGGCTAGCGGAAAGCGTTGCGCTTCGATGCCGCGCGCCACTATCGCAACCGTCAGAGCGATGAATCCGACGACGAGAACTCCCGATGCAATTTTGATCATCAGGTCGCGCCAGCGGCGCATCCCGTTTGAAGCGACAAATACCCAGAAAGACATCACTGATGAAATTCCGGCAGTATTAGTTAAAGCTATCTGCAGATCCGACATTTACGCGTCTCCCGAACTGACTGATGCACCGGCAGTGGCAGCCACTTTCGCTTGCTGCTCGTCTGGTGCTGATTGCAATTTCCTGTCCAACAATTCTTTCGCTTCCGCGTTTTCTTCACCAGGAGCAACCGTGACAGATTCGCTATCCATCACGTTTTCCGCTGATACGTTTAAACTTGCAGCCGGCGCGACCTCATCCCACTCGCGCTCGTTCTTGTCCGATGATTCGCCGATGCTATTCGGATCTCTAAACTGGTCCAGTTGCGCAACCAGCTTGTTCATTAGTTTCTCGAATCCTGTGCGCGCCTTGATCGATTTGCCACCGATTGAAAGAACAAATCGTCCCGGTTGCAGTTCATCCTCATCAACGCTGGCCCAAACATGTCTATGAGGGATGGCAGCCAGCAGCACTCCCAGAATGATGAAACCAAATGCGGTGTACACAATCGGCAACCCCGGATCGCATTTGTACTGCAGACCCGAAATTGGAAAGACCTTTTTATAGGTGACTTCAACTGATCCTAATCGAGCAGTTTCTGCCTGTTTGATGTCGGTTATAAACTTCGGCGCCTCCCACTCCGGGCGCTTCGCGAACATCTTGAGCGGTGAGGATTGATCCAAAAGACTGAAGATCAACACAGTTTGTTGATCGAGCGGCAGAAACGATGCATATTTTTTCCCCATGGGCTGCAGCGCCAGTCGCTGATCGTTGCCGTTGAAGCTGACGTCGACAACATCCAGTCCCCAACTCGATTGATAGATATCAACGCCTTCATAAGTAAGCGGATTATTGACGGAAATCTCGCCTTTCTTCAGAACATTGCCTTTCTCATCGAGCACAGAGAGATTCGAATACCATTGTTTGGCTTCGCCGCTTTCATAGTTTTCTCTGCGGGTATCGTCTACTCGAACACTCCAGGTCGGCAATTTGCCGATCCAAAGTTTGCTGTGCTCCGACTTGGAAAGCGACATAGTGTCGCCCATTCGCACGGGTTGAAAACCGGAGAAGCCGGTCCATGATGTGATGGTGACGCCAGCCAACAGCGAGAGTAAACCGATGTGAGTGATTGTGGCAGCCAGTCTTCCATACTTGCCGTATTCGGCAGCGATGGAATTGTTTTGCACTCTAACCGTGAAGCCCCGCTTGTTCAGCTCGTTCACAACAGACGAGAGAACCGCGGCAGGTGATGCGGATTTGTCCAGTTGAATGGTTTTGGTGACAGGCATCTTTTGAATCGCCTTGCCTTGCAAAAACGGCATCAGCAGCGTGATCAATCGAGCTTTCGGAAACACTCGCTGGAAACTGACTGCCACCATATTCACTGTCAGCATGGCAATCAGGAAGAGAAACCACGGACTGTGGAAGATGTCGGAAACACCCCATTGAATCAGGTTTTTACCCATCTCCAATCCGAAAGTGTCAAACACTTTATCTCGACCGACTTGCGATTCTTGTGGGCACCAGGCTCCGATCAAAACGGTCAGCGCGGTAAGAGACATTAGAGTGATCGCGAGTTCCAGACTGGCGAAAAACGAGATTTGGTTCTTGCTGGTGGGTTTCTCGTCAGTCATCTGTTTGCTTGATTTCCTCGACTAACACCACTGGCCAAACTAATTCCGAAAATTTCGTGTCGCTCAAATTCACTTATATCAGGTTGTTCTTGTCATCACATAATCAGCCAGCGACGCCAGAGCCGTTTTATAAGGCGAATCTTTCAATACATGCAACGAGGCGATACTGTCATTTGCGTACCGTCGAGCCAGAGCGACAGTGTCTTCTACGCCGCCGTTATCTCGAATAATTGTGAGCGCTTCTTCAGCACCCGCATCAGTCGTGATGTCGCGCGAATCGATCAATTTTTTCAGGCGCGCTGAAGCTTCATTGTTTTTCTCGAGCACGAACATCGCCGGTGCAGTGACTACGCCATTGCGCAAATCGCTTCCGACAGCCTTACCGGTTTCTTGCGTCGAACCTGTTATATCGAGCAGGTCATCAACGATTTGGAAACAGATGCCGAGGTTAATACCGTACTCTTTCAGTGATTGAATCGTTTCGTTGGAGCAACCGTTCAAAATAGCGCCGCTGTGACTGCCGGCTCCAAACAACGATGCTGTTTTCGAAATTGATTTATCGATATAAGCTTGCCAATCAACTGTCGTGTTGAATTGCTGGCGCATTTGCTTGATCTCGCCTGAGCACAAATCACCGAGTACCTGACCATAGATTCCTACGACAACAGGGTTCATGATTCGAGCAAGACAGATAGACGCTTGCGCAAATAACAAATCGCCCATCAGGACTGCGATTCTGTCATTCCACTTCTTGTTGATCGTTTCTTGTCCACGTCGCATCGACGCTTTGTCGATGACGTCGTCGTGGACGAGGCTGGCTGTGTGAATCAATTCTGTTAGGACGGCAAGAATGATATGCAGTCGGCTGAGTTTGCCGACTTCACGAGCAGTCGCTTTCGATGAGAGCAAAACGATCAGCGGTCTGATGCGTTTTCCGCCGGCGCAGAAGATTTGCTTCAGCAGCTCTTCAACGAAAGTATTGTCATCAATAAGATTTGATTTGAGCCAGTCTTCAACAAGCGCCATCTCGTCGTTCACGAGATCGAACATTGATGCCAAAGATGTTGTTCCTGCAATAGTTGCAGATGGGTGACCGGATGCTGACTTCATAACCCTTTGCGAGTTGTCAAAGATAGATAACTTAGCTTTCCATATTAGGCATGTCGCGTCAATGTTTTAGCCTCTAATCTCAATCAAAGTACAAGAGAAACTGCCGAGAGAATTAGACGCGATTCATTCAACGTGCAATTTCCTGGTTTGGGATGTGCCTGGAGATGGCAAGACATGATCAGGCTCTCAGATTGGTAGTATATTCATCGGCGAAAGCGACACGGAGATCACGCGAGTGTTTGAGGATTTAAAACAACGGCTTCTTTCTGGACAAATTTCCTTCTCACAGGCACTCCCCGAGGCGCTTCCAAAACTCCGCGGCAGAGTTACCGACGATAACTTGCTCTGGTTATCCAGCGAACTCCAGGGATATTCCGACGCGTTGACCTTTTACCAATCTCCCAATCACGGTTTACCAATCTATCGGGCAGTGCCCGGCGCGCTCTATATCATTCGTCCGGACGGTTCATTCGAACCTTTAAACCATCCCTACGCCAGCAGAGAAAAATTCTTCCTCGGAGCACCAATCAGCTGGATTGAAGAATTTTCCAATCTGCAAGGTGATGAATCTCTTGTCGAACTGGCGGAATTTGGAAGTTTCATCGCAAAGTCAGGCGGCGGCGGCGTCGTGTGTGCCTGCCCCAAGACAGAGTTAAAACGCATCATCGCGACGTTCCGAAACGAGTTCATCAAGCTATTAGATCGAGTTGACAGCGCCGGTTAGCAACAGCGCTTCGCAGTAACTTGGCAGTATTCTAATATCAGAGCCGCAGGACCGAAACGTGTGCATTCCTATGACGGTGCCAACGTTTATTTGCGTTCGCTTATCACAACTTTTCTTTTCCAACGCAAAGAGAGCCAGCGACTGCCACCATATGCGGTGCATTTAGATCATTTCGATTGCGCCAGATCGTCCTGAAGCGGAAAGATCACGTCGGCAACATCATTCTTCATTTGATCGCGATAGGCTTCCATGCACTGCATCATTTTCATGTTGACCGGATCAGACAGCAAGATCTGAAATCGTTTGTCCAACATCAGCTTCATAAACTTCGGATTTCTCAGCATGGCTAAAAATCGCTCATCAGCCATCAGCGCAGCCAGATTCTGGCTGTTCGAAAACTTACTGAGTGCAGGCGATTGCTTTTCCTTGGTCGACAATTTCCAAAGTTTGGGTGTTCTCAAAAATTCCTGTACGACCGGATCTTGCCAGCAAAGAGCGTACTTTGGTTCGGACCAAACTGCTTGCATTGAAGGCATCAGTTCTTCCATCAGCTTGCCGTGCAATAAACCACTCATCGAATGAGTATGCCAAAGTCTGTGGAGTTTGCCGGACAAAATCGCGTGACGCAAAGCCGGATCTTTTGCAAAATGGGAAAGAGACGGAGTGCTCTGAATCTCATCCAACATCTGCCGAGCATGTTGCTTCGAGTATTGTGGTACTTCATCCCAATTCTTCTTATGCGGTATTTCGCCGAAGGACTGACCAAAACCACTGGCCTTGTTGATTTTTTCGCCAGGCGCTCGTCCTCTTTCGATAACTTGAGCAGAAGCAACATTCATCAGTTCATGCGCGGTATGTTCGCTGATCTTGGTAGCAACCGCGTGCGAGGAGCTCATTCTCATGAATTGATAGTGCATTAAATAGCCGGCAGAAACCAAAACAATCGCGGATACGAGAATGCCTATGCGATGTTTGACGAGCATTGCGCGCGAGGACCGAATGACCTCGTCTATTGATACGGTCTGTTTTTTGTTACTGGGATTGAGACGCTCATCAAAATTGTGAGCAAAACTGGCAGCCAGAGCCTGTCTGGCTTTATGCAGATCTCTAAAACCTTCCAGCGCCTGCTTCAATTCTTCGGCAGATTGGAATCTATCAGCAGGATCTTTTTCAAGCGTCTTAGCGACGATGTCTTCGATCTCCGAAGAAAACTCCAGTCCACAGTCCGTTTCACTCAGCAGAGGTGGGATTTGCTCCCGTTGCATCATGATCGTGTCAATTGCAGTTTTTCCCTGCAGTGGCGGTTTTCCAGTCAGTGTTTTAAACATCAAACATCCGAGTGAGTAAATGTCAGATCGGACATCGACGTCTATACCGCTCACCTGCTCAGGACTCATATACAAAGGACTGCCCACATGGATGCCCGTTGTCGTCAGTTTTTGATTGCCTTCTTCAAGTTTTGCCAAACCGAAATCGACGAGTTGAACGTTGCCGTCCTGTGTTTCAGACAACATGATGTTTGATGGTTTGACATCACGGTGCAAAATTCCATTTTTGTGCGCGTGCGTTAGTCCGGATGCGATTTGAATAAAAATCGGTAAGGCTTTTTCGATAGGTATTCGCTTCTCGCGCTTTATCAAGTCTTCGAGACTGCTCTTACCTACGTAATCCATGATTAAAAACAAATCGCCGTTCGGTGTCTGTCCAAAGTCCAGCACTTTGACGATATTCGGATGATCAAGCCGGGCTGTCGCTCTCGCTTCTTGCTGAAAACGAATTATCGTGTCAGCGGACAAGCCGGGCAACAAAATTTTGACGGCGACGTTTTTCTCCAGCGCGGAGTCAACAGCTTGGTATACTGCGCCCATTCCGCCAGCGCCCAGCTTCCGGATTAACTCATATCGTTCGCCGAATGACGGCGTGTCCGGTGGTTGAGTTGTCCTGCGCGGATAACTGGAAGAACTGTGCATATACTGGGGTTTCCGTGGATTCTGCGGGATACTACTTGAAAGCTCTCCTAAAGATATTCCCTTGGATCCAATCTTTTTCGCGCTGCAACTCGCTCTCAATCACATTTGAGTTGTTAAAATAACAGCACCTTCGAAATCGATGCAGCCATGGGCTTGCAAAAAATTTCGTGCCCACAAACGAGGTCGAAAATGTCAGCAACAATCACCCCAACTACCAACAGTTTGATCGACCGCATTCAAGAACAGCTGCAGGCTGAGTCGATCGATGGATGGTTGTTTTACTACTTTAAAAACAACGATCCGATCTCTCTGAGCATTTTGGGATTGACCGAAGGGCACATGACGCGCCGCTGGTTCTACTACGTTCCTGCAAAAGGTCAGCCTGTCAAACTCGTTCATCGAATCGAATTGGACGTCCTCGATAGTTTGCCCGGTGACAAAGAAGCATATTTAGGTTGGAAACAGCTGGAGCAAAAACTGGGCGACGTGATCGGCGATGGAAAAAACATCGCGATGCAGTATTCGCCGAAAAACGCTGTTCCTTATGTATCGCGAGTTGATGCCGGAACTGTGGAATTACTCCGTGGAATTGGCAAAAACGTGGTTTCGTCGGGAAATCTAGTGCAGGCGTTTGAAGCGCGCTGGTCGCAATCGCAACTGAGTACACACGTTTACGCAGTGGAGATGTTGAGAAAGTGTGTCTTCGAAGCATTCGCCCGTGTGAAGAAGCTGATTAATGGCGGCGAGTCGGTCACCGAGTACGACATTCAACAATTCATTATGAGTAGGTTCGATCATTATGAGATGACGACCTACTCACCACCGATTGTCGCAGTCAACTCAAACAGCGGCAAACCCCACTATCAGCCAAGTGAAAAAATTCACTCACCTATCAAAAAAGATGATTTTCTTTTGCTCGACATCTGGGCGAAAAAACGAGATGTTCGTGATGCCATATATGGTGACATCACCTGGACTGGTTATGTCGGAACAGAAGTACCGACCAAGTACGTGAAGATATTCGATATCGTGCGTGGTGCCCGGGATGCTGCTCTCAAGTACGTCGAAGATGCGGTGGAGAAGGGCGAAGTTCTCCACGGATGGAAAGTAGATGATGTTGCACGCGATTACATTCGCGAACGCGGGTATGTCGATTACTTCATCCACCGAACCGGTCACTCCATCGGCACTGAAGTACACGGCAACGGCGCCAATCTCGATAATTTAGAAACCAGAGACGATCGTGTTTTGATTTACAACCATGGTTTCTCCATCGAACCTGGAATTTATCTCGACGAATTCGGCGTACGCAGCGAAATCGATGTCTATATCGAGAAAGGCAAGGTCGTGGTTGCCGGTCAACCTATTCAAGAAAAAATCATTCCAATTTTGGCTGACTGAAATTGAAAACGACTCAAAATCGCTACATCAACTTGCGTGAACTGGAAAGCTTTGCGGGCGACAAGCTGCAGCAAATGACGTTTGATTATTACGCCGGCGGTGCAGGCGATGAGATCACGCTGCGCGACAACATCGAAGCTTTCGATCGCATACGCCTGCGTCCGAAAATGCTGGTTGATGTAAGCGATCTCAACATGTCGGTCAGCCTGTTCGGCACGAAGATCGATACGCCAGTTTTAATTGCGCCGATGGCATTTCACAAACTGGCTCATGATGAAGGCGAAGTTGCCATGGCGAAAGCCGCAGCCAGAGCCAAAACGATAATGGTAGTCAGTACTCTTGCCACAGCTTCGCTTGAGGAAATTGCTGAAGCCGGCAACGGACCGTTGTGGTTTCAGCTCTACGTTTATAGAGATCGTCAGATCACTATTGACCTTGTCAATCGAGCAAAAGCCGCAGGATATAAGGCAATCGTCGTAACTGTAGATTCGCCGGTGCTCGGACGACGTCATCGCGATTTGAAAAACTTATTCCATTTGCCCAGTCACTTGAAGATGGGAAATCTATCCACCGATAAGCAGGATATTCCTGAGCAGTCATCAGGATCGGCTCTGGCAGACTACATCGCCTCGCTCTACGACCAATCATTAACATGGAAAGATCTGGAATGGATTGCCGGACTGACTGATCTTCCGGTACTCGTCAAAGGCGTGCTTCGCGAAGATGACGCGAGACAAGCGATAGAAAGCGGCGCCAGCGGAATTGTCGTATCCAATCATGGCGGGCGTCAACTTGATTCGACGATTGCCACCATCGACGCCTTGCCTGAAGTGGTGCGAGCATCCGAAGGTAAAGTGCCGGTTCTTATCGACGGTGGCATCCGCAGAGGAACTGACATACTCAAAGCCTTAGCGCTGGGAGCTGACGCTGTTCTAATGGGCCGACCGTGCCTCTGGGGTCTGGCAATCGACGGCGAAGAGGGCGTATTTAGGGTGCTTGAAACGCTAAAAGACGAATTGAAAAACGCACTTACGCTGTCGGGATATCCTGACGTCGGCAACGTTACCAAAGACCTACTCAAAGAGTAAAAAAGCCATGCCAGCTAATGCTGCACCACGGATAGTATCATTAATCGCCAGTTCGACTGAAATCGTCCACGCTCTTGGAATGGGCGAGTACATGGTTGGTCGTTCGCACGAATGCGATTATCCCGCCTCCATTAAACACCTCCCGGTCTGCACTGGTCCGAAGTTTCAAACAGATGGCAGCAGTTACGAAATCGATCAGCGAGTAAAAGCAATCGTCCAGGAATCGCTCTCCGTCTACAAAGTGTACGCCGAAGTTTTAGAAGAGTTGAAACCGTCGCACATTATCACTCAAGCCCAGTGCGAAGTTTGCGCAGTCAGTCTCAAAGACGTCGAAGATGCTGCCTGCCACCTAATTTCATCACAACCGAAAATCGTTTCACTACAACCGGATTGCCTTGAAGATATTTGGACAGACATCCGAAAAGTGGGCGATGCTTTGAACATTTCCGGACGAGCGGAAGACGTGATCAACGGTTTAAAACAGCGAATCGAGGACATCAAGACAACCTCGACGGATGCAGTTTCACACGCAAAGAAGAAACCGACCGTTGCCGTAATCGAATGGATAGAACCTTTGATGGCAGCCGGTAACTGGATGCCGGAACTGGTTGAACTTGCAGGCGGAGAAAATCTTTTCGGTGTTGCGGGAAAACATTCTCCGTGGATGAAATGGGACGAAGTAGTCGACAAAGACCCGGATGTGATTATCGTTACACCATGCGGTTTTGATAATGCACGAACCTTGCAGGAAATGCACTTAATCGCGAATCAACCTGGCTACTCAAATTTAAAAGCCGTAAAATCCAATCGCGTCTACGTCGCGGACGGCAATCAATACTTCAACCGTCCCGGTCCTCGCGTTGTCGAATCGCTAGAGATGATGGCCGAAATTATTCATCCCGAAACCTTCTCTTTCAGCCACCAGGGCATCGGCTGGATCAGCTACCCCGTCGGCCACTAGTAGTGAACGGGCATGGGCGCTTACAAAGAGCCCACGCAAAGCCTTACGCAAGGCGCCGCTCAAGGCGCCTGTTCAAAGCGTCCAGGCGAAACCATTGACACGAACATCGACATACAAATGCGGTTCTGATATAAGTTATAAAGCGCCGACCACCTCAGGTCCGCTCGAAAGGAACTCACCTTGCGTTATTCAACAATTCTCTTTGACTTCGACGGTACGCTCACACACTCTCTGCCTTTGTGGATGCGAGCCTATCAGTTTGCCCTATCGCAATACGGAATCGATCTTCCTTCGGATCGCGTGATTGAAAAATGTTTCTATCGCCCCTGGGAAGACCTGGTCAAAGATTTCGAACTTCCGTCCATCGTGGACTTCAGCGCCCACGTTCATACCGGACTGGAAGCCGCCATGCCTGAGGCGATTTTGTTCGACGACGTCATGCACGTTCTAGAAAGCTGCAGGCACCGTGGTATCAAACTCGGTATCGTTACTTCCTCAACCAAATCCGTAGTGAAAAAGTTCCTGAGCGAAAACAACATGGAAGGATTGTTCGGAACTGTAATCACAGCAAACGATATCACCAACTTTAAACCGCACCCCGAGCCTGTATTCAAAGCTCTCGAAGAAATTGGCAGCGAGGTCGCAACAAGTTTATTCGTAGGTGATTCATCAGCAGACATGATGGCAGCAGCAAATGCCGGAATGGACAAAGCGCTGTTTTTGCCTGACGAGCACGTCATTTATTACGATTTCGTCCAACTGCGAACACACGAGCCGCACTTCGTATTCCACAAGTATTCAGAGCTTCTGAACGTTTTGGAAACGTCAGCACCGACAACTATTTGATCTAACAACCTTTGTTTTCACGGGATGGTATGGTAAGTTTAAAAGCTGGAATCCATCCTGTCACGTCAAAATGCACCGAAATCTAATCAATAGTTCCGTATTGCTCATTTTTCTGTTCACGCAGTTTATATCCATGTATTGCGGACTGCAAATGATCGCGTGCCCGACAGACTTCGACAGCATCGATGACATCAGCCTGGAAGATGTTGTGCCGTTGGATCCTTTTCTATCCGGAAGCACTTTCAAAATTTCACAGACCTTGCCAATTTCGCAAGGTGAACCACTGCTATCAATTACGATACGCGGTTGGTCAATTTCATTCGATCTGCCAATTCCTGTTGAAACGGCGTTTTTCGAACGCAATCAAACAGTAGCGCTGATGCATGATAAAGGTCTCTGGCTCGTCAACCGAGTAATTTTGAGCTAACAATTTCTACAAAAATGCCCGTCATGCAGGAAGAGCGAATCTCTTTCTCGCACATCTATTTTTGCGTTCTTTTGTGGAATCTATGATTGATAAATTAATTGAGCTTGCACTGACACAACGTGCGGTAACTTTGATGCTCGTAGTAGCGGTCATCGTGTTAGGCGTTTACTCGATATTCACTATACCGACTGATTCATTTCCTGACGTCAGCAACGTTCAGGTTCAAATCGTGACGGAACCGGAAAGTATGGCCGCGGAAGAAGTCGAATCGCTGGTCACGATTCCGATTGAATACGCGTTGAACGGTCTGCCTTACATCCAGAAAGTCCGGTCCAGTTCTGAATTCGGATTGTCTGTTGTGACTGCAATCTTCGATGACTCCTGCGATGTTTATTTCGCCAGACAATTGGTGCAACAGAGACTGGCCAACATCAATCTGGCAGATGACGTCCCACGCCCGCAACTTGGTCCATTGATTTCTAGCTTCAGCCAGGTCTACATGTATCAAGTCTCGAGCGATAGACATGACTTGACCGAACTTCGAACGATTCAAGATTGGCAGATTGCCAAACGACTGCTTGCCGTCAGCGGCGTCGGTAATGTCGTAACTTACGGCGGTTGGGTTAAGCAGTACCAGATCATGATCGATCAATACAAATTGCGGGCGTACAAAATTCGAGTGCAAGAAGTACTCGATATAGTCGCAAACAGCAACGTAAACGCTGGAGGCAACTTCATTGAAGTAGGCGACGAGGAAGTAATTATTCGCGGTTTAGGCCGAATAAAAAAACTCGACGACATCGCCAACATTGTACTTAGAGAGCAGAATGGCTCTCCCATTCTTTTGAAACAGGTAGCGAAGGTCGGCATTGGTCCAGCATTTAGACGCGGTTCTGCGTCGATGAACGGAAAGGGCGAGGCTATTATTGGAATCGTTCTATCGCGCAAAGGGGCAAACACAAAAGATGTGGTGGAAAAGATCGAAGCTCGATTGAAAAAAATCGAGAAGAGCTTGCCTGACGGCGTAAAGGTAGAGAGTTTTTATAATCAAAAAGACCTCGTAGACAAGACAACGGATACAGTGAAGGAAATTTTGCTGTTCAGCGGCGGTCTCGTAATCGTTGTCCTCTCAGCAATCTTGATGAACATTCCAGTTTCTCTGATTGTTGCTGTAGTGATACCGCTTTCGCTGCTGTTTAGTTTTGCAATGATGAAATTCACAGGACTATCGGCCAACCTCATGACACTCGGGGCGGTAGATTTCGGAGTCGTAGTCGATGCCGGCGTCGTCATGGTTGAGAATATCTTCCGCAAATTATCCATTGCATATCAGCGCGCGCCCGAATCAAAACGAATAGACACTCTGCCTATCATTCTGATCGCGGCGAAAGAGGTAGGGCGTCCAATTACTTTTGCAATGACTATTATCGTGGCAGTTTACTTGCCGCTCTTTGCACTCGAGGGGATCGAGGGCAAAATGTTTCATCCACTGGCACTCACCTTCATTTATGCACTGGTTGGCGCACTGGCTGTCGCGCTTCTGATTATTCCCGCCTCATGTTTTTGGTTTCTTAAAACTCGCATAATCGAGAAACACAGCCCTGTCGTGGAATGGACGAAAGCTGGATATCTGCCACTGCTCGATCGTTTGCTGAAAAATCCAAAACCAATTCTTGTGGTATCGACGGTGATACTAGCCGGCACCGGGTGCTTGATACCATTTCTTGGTTCGGAGTTTATGCCCAGTCTTGATGAAGGTAGCATCTGGCTGCGACTACGCATGCCTCCTAGTATTTCTCACACTCGGACGATTCAGTTTACAGACACTGTCGAAAAAATGATGACCAAATTCCCCGAGGTATCAGTGGTAGCAACTAGAATCGGGAGGTCTGGCATGGGGTCAGACATCGAGGGCGTTGACGCGGCTGACATTTATATTGGACTGAAACCAAAATCCGAATGGCGAGATCGGGACAAACAAAAACTAGTCGACAGAATGGCTGCTGAATGCGCGCAGGTTCCAGGCATGATGTACAGCTTTTCTCAGCCAATTGCCGATATGATCGATGACCTGATCACCGGTGTAAAAGCAGACGTTGGCATCAAAATATTCGGCGATGATCTAGAGACGATTAGCAAATTGACCGACCAGGTCCGCGTCGCCGTTCAGAAAGTGCGAGGTACAGGCGATGTCACCAGAGAGCCGATTATCGGAGCGCCGCAGTTAAAAATCGAATTTCGCCGACAAGAACTGGCGCGTCATGGATTGCAAATCGGAGAAGTTCAAAATATTTTGCAGACTGCACTTGCCGGAAAGGTCGTGACAGAAGTGATTGAAGGCAGCCGCAGATTTGGAGTACTGGTGCGCTTTCCCAAAGAATATCGGCAAACGGAAAACGATGTCAAAAACATTGTTCTGGATGCACCTGATGGTGTTCAACTGTCGCTGGAGAGAATCGCCGACATTTCCATGGAAAGAGGTGCGTTGTTGATCAGCCGAGAAGACGGTCAACGACGTGGCGCTGTTATGGTGAATATTCGCGGTCGCGATCTGGGAAGTTGGGTTGGCGACGCGCAAGCAGTGGTGGCGAAGAAGGTACCGCTGCCTCCTGGTTACTCGATTGTTTGGGGTGGTCAATTCGACAACCAACAACGCGCGATGGCGCGACTTGCAGTGGTTGTACCAATAGTGCTGTTCATCATTTTTATCTTGTTGTTTTTCACATTTCACTCTTTCAACAATGCGGCAATCATTATGCTCAACGTGCCATTTGCAACCATAGGCGGTATCATCGCTTTATTCTTATCGCAGCAACCGGTCTCGGTTCCTGCGATCATTGGTTTTATTGCACTATTTGGGGTCGCTGTCCAAAATGGTGTCATTCTCATTAGCTATATTTCGCAGTTGGAGCATCAGGGAGTCTCATCGCTGAATGCCATACGAGAGGGTGCGGCAGTAAGGCTGCGCCCTGTGATTATGACTGCGTTGGTCGCGATGATGGGTCTTTTGCCAAAACTATTTTCGGACGGTACCGGCGCCGAAATTCAGAGACCGTTAGCCACAGTTGTTTTCGGTGGTCTGCTCACGGCAACATCGATGACTCTGCTTGTGCTTCCTTGCATCTATCTGATCGTCAACAATCGCAAGGAGAACGGTTTCCATAAGACGAGCGACGATGCAGATTAGAATACAATCACTTCACAAGTCAACGCGCTACCGGTTGAACTAAAGTTCCATGATGATTTCAGTATGTCCTCTGAGAGCCACACTTACTGCCGATGAAACGCTCATACGCGCGTGCGTGATTGCAATCGCCAGAGCATCTGAAGCGTCGTCCGGTTTTACAATCTGATCTAGATTTAAAAGTTTCGCCACTGCGATTTGCACGAAACTCTTTTCGGCACGACCGAATCCGGTGACGCACATTTTCACTTGCATAGGCGTGTACTCCGCCGTGTCGAAGCCGTGAGTGCTTGCTGATTCCAGAATCACTCCACGAGCTTGAGAGACCGGCACCAGAGTCTTCGCGTTCTTAAAAAAGAATATCGATTCGACTGCGACCACATGCGGTTTAAATTCTTCCAAAATGGTCACCATGTCCCGGCGGATCATGGATAAACGCGCGGCGGCTGCCATGGTTTTTGGAGTCGAAATGACTCCCGAAGATATATATCGATACCGGTCGCCTTCGAACTTTTCGATCATGCCGAAGCCCACGGTGGCTGTCCCTGGGTCGATTCCTAATATTCGATAGCCCGACAATCGATATCCCTCAAATAACTCTCAAACACAGCAAGCTCAAGACCGTGTACCATTACCTAATTGAGAGTAGCTGAGAAGTGTACAGCAAGCAAGTAGTAAGAGAAACAACAGAGTTGTTCGGGCGACCGACAGCGCTGCAACGTCTCGCGGTGACGTATAAGTTGCCGATTGCGTTTTTCTTCGGCTTGATATTCGGGCTATCCAGCGCGGGCTTCGAGGTCTGGTGGTTGGCGTGGGTTGGGCTGGCACCACTACTGGTATTACTGCGGGGCGTCAACTCAAAAGTAGAAGCAGCACTGGTCGGGCTGGCATTCGGACTGGGTTACCACAGCATATCTCTCAGCTGGTATCTGGGTTTGGCACCGCTGACCTGGCTGGGATTCCACGAGATTGTCGGCTACCAAGTCAGTATTTTGATCTGGCTGTTTGAGTCGTTTCACCAGTCAATTCTTATGAGTGCGTTTGCGTTGTTGGTTTACTGCCTCCCATTGCGGGCCGGTTTTCTACCGAATATTGAACGTCCTTTCTTTCCATACCTAATTTCGGTGCCTTTGATTTGGGTGTTTCTCCAATGGATGATCGCACCATCAGAAATATTTATCGGCATGCCGATCAACCAGCTTGCTTACTCGCAGTACAAACAATTGCCGCTTATTCAAATTGCATCGATTGGAGGCAGCGGCAGTCTCGATTTTCTGATCGTCCTGTTTAATGCCACTCTGGCAAACGTGTTTCTGGAACTCAGTAGAACCGCACGCAGACTGGGGCAACGAACGGATCAATTTTCGACGAGATTCGGCAGTGGTTTCGACATGGCAGTCACCGCCGTGATCATCTTTGGACTATGCAGTTGGGGTTCCGCTCGCATTGCGAATATAAACAAGCGCATAGATGCAGCGACCGCAATGATCGTCGATTCTCAATCGCCACCGGTTTCGGTTGCAGTCGTTCAAGGCAACGTCACAATTGAAGAGGAGCGTTTAAACGTCTCCAAACCAAAAGAAATTGCCAAACGCTACTCGGCACTTTGCGCCAATCTCGGATCGTCAATACTCTGCCTCCCAGAGGGCGCTGTGAACGCGGCGCAGATGCAACCCGGATGCTTGCTCAGTATTCTCAAGAACATCGTCACCAAGCAAAAGAAAGAGGTGATTGTCGGATCGATTGAGACATTGCAGAACGGGCTGGCGAACGCGGGCGTACTAATTACGCCGGCGAAGAACGGGCGGGACTTGTATCTGAAGCAGCGTCTCGTTCCAATCACTGAATTTATGCCTGAATTCATTCATGGCGATAAAATTCCAGCACCGCTGAGAGAGCGTATTCCAGCCACGCGCGAAAGTTTCTTAAATGCGCATTCCTCGCAGCTCGCCAAGAGTCAGTGGGGCAAGGTTGGAATGTCGATCTATATCGAATTGATATATCCAAAATTAATCGCTAACGAAGTTCGAAACGGCGCCTCGCTTCTCGTAAATGTTTCTAACCTGGCATGGTTTCACAATGCGTCAGTCAATCGCCAATTGCTGGCTGCCGCGGTTTTTCGATCGGTGGAAAACGAGCGCTACCTTGTTTTAGCCGCCAATACGGGGATCTCTGCGGTCATAGACCCGACAGGAATGATTAATGGCATGAGTTTGCCCGGACAGAGAGGTGTGCTTCTCAACACGATACAATTCCTGTACGACAGAACTCCTTATAACAAAATGTGGTGGTTGTGAAGATATTGACTACTCGATTTGGACTAAATCGGTCTATGCTGACAGCAGTCGTGGTCGCGGCATTAGCTACGAGCTCGATGTTTCTAGATGAGGCCCTCGGAAAGATGCCGACTGCAACTATTGGCAGCAACGTGATTAAACTGGAAGTGGCCCAGACGCCCCAGGAAATTCAGCATGGCTTAATGGGTCGAACTGCATTGGATAAGGATTCCGGAATGGTTTTCCTGTTTAAACCAGCATCAGAAACCAGATTTTGGATGTACAACTGTTTCATTTCTCTGGATATGCTTTTTATAAAAGATGGCAAGATAATGCGGATCTGCGAAGATGTGCCACCATGCAAATCGCAGGATCCGACGAAGTGCCCGACTTACCCGTCCGATGCATCTGTGACAGTGACCGAGGTGATTGAAGTAAATGCAGGATATTGTAAGAAACACGGTATCAAACAAGGTGACACCGTCAAATTTGACTTTTAAAAGTACTTCGCTCGAGAGACCCATGTCAGACAAGTTCGATGTAATTCAAACAGAAATCGTAGATCAAATTGGTTGGCTAACACTCAACCGTCCCGGCTATCGCAATGCAATATCACAAGAGATGTGGCGGGCGATTCCGGAAAAACTTTCGCAGATGCATGACGCTGGTGCAAAGGTGATCGTAATCACTGGAGCTGGAGGAAATTTCGCATCTGGAGCCGATCTCGAAGAGTTGGAGCAAATCGACAACTATGCGCGGGCGCAACATTTTTGGCACGCTTTGAGTGAAGCGGTAGATTATTTGTATGGTTTTGAAATTCCAATCATTGCGATGATTGATGGCGCATGTATCGGTGGCGGCTTGCTGCTTTCCATTGCATGCGATATGAGATATGCGAGCAATGATGCCACTTTCGGGGTTCCTGTCGCGCGTCTGGGCATCGTGCTGGACGATGAGAACATCGCCCGACTGACTTATCTGGTCGGACCAGCTTTTGCTAAGGAGATGCTGTTTACCGGCGACGCGATTACTGCGCAAGAAGCGCTGTCCATCGGGCTTATCAATAAGGTCGAGGATAAAACTTCACTGCGCACCACTGTTGAAAAAATCGCGAAGAAGATAATTGAAAACGGATACGCCTCGATAATTGAATCGAAGCGTTCCGTCAGACGTGCTATGTCGGAAGGCGCACGTGGTGGACTTCTTCCTCAGCATGAGACCGTGGTAGTTAGCAGCTATCTCACATCTGATTTTAGAACGAGAATCAAGAGATTTTTCGGCGACTAATTTCTCGAAGAGTACTCTGCGCCATCTAGTTACATTGCCAATCGCAGTGTCTACCGTTCGCAGATACCCTACGGACCTGCTAGTCCGTTGAAATATCTTTCTTCTAGTCGCTCGGCGCAAGAATGAGCTGAGGGCGGCAGGTCATGCTGGTGACTGGAATCGTTCCAGCGTTCTTCCAGAAGCGTTTTCAGTTCTGCCTCCGAAATGTGCATGATATTGGCGATTTCCACGCTAGTGTCCAGAGCATGGCGCAAACTGCGGACAATTTCTGACTCTGTGTTTAAATGGTTCATATTGCTACCTCTCACCGTTTGGTGTTCCATCGTTATAAATCAGCTACTGTCAGGGTCGTGTCTGGAAAAACCCAATCGGGGTCAAGAAAGTGTCTGGAGAATAGATCTAATGGTTGGGCATAATGAGAAAGCAATCACAGGTGGATATTTCCGGCGATTTCGCCTTATAGAGATCGCTTTATTATGAAATCCAGACGCGAACTGAAAGACGAACGAATAATGCGCTACAGCGACAACGTGTCGATGCTGGCGCTGTGGTGGAAAGTGATCTTCCTGCTACCCCTGTGGGGTTGGGTGGTCGCCGCATTGGTTGGCGCGGTGATGACGAGATGCGGTCCTATGTGCACGGAGATAGGATTTCTGTTCGTCATTTTTTCAGGGATGGCCTATTTCTTCTCAGACATCTTAAAGCGGAAGATCAAAGTCGCAGATGGAATACTCTTTCACGGGTACGTGAGCCGACCTCTTGCAAAACTGTCCACATTTTCGGTTAACTACGAAACCGACAAACTGATACCAAAGGACATCGTATTGACTTTTCAAAACGGCTACATCTGGCCTTTTGAGCTTACGCGCCTCGATGCCAAAGATGTTCAATACCTGGTCAAATACGTCGACAAACACTATCCCCACTGCAACATCGATCCGACCTTGCGAACTCTGGCTCGCTGTCAGGAACTCAGTCCGCAGATGTTGAGTTCACTCAGTCCGCAAATCGAAATCCCGTATCACGCACATAGAGTACTGACCGAGACCTACCGAGGTTTTATGAACTCCCTCGGCAGCTGGTCCCGTATTGGACCGCTAATTGTCTGGGTTCTCTGCTCCGCAATCTGGATCAGCGCGACATGGATGGTCTACGTCATGTCCAACAGCTCCGGCATGTGGAATGCGCAAACCCTTGCACAGAGGGCTTCAACAACAATTGGTGGGATTTTGAACGCTGGCGGCACACTGCTTGGAAAAGGAATCAGCAGTGCGGCTGACGTGGCTTCCAACCCGATTGTCGGACTCTTTGCAGCAATGCTGACTGCGTATCTAATGATCGCATTCGTGCGCAAATTGAATCAACCAACGACAATTATTCTCGACGACAGCGGAATCAACTTCTTGCAAGGCTACAAAATGGTCCGTTACCGACTCTCGTCGATAGCCTGGTCCGACCTTGGAAGTGCTGATATGGAGCGTTCCTCAGAAACATCGCAACCTGATCAATGGAAGATCGTGTTGAAAGGGCGAAGCGGCAACGTTCTAAAAGTTCTAGAATACAGTGCCTTTGAACCCCGTGGACGAGCCGACTTTTACGATCGTTTGAAGCACTATGCACCAGGTTGCCTGATCACGCCAACACTGGCAGAAGCGCTTATGCCGCAGCAGCAAACGAGTTACACGGAACTCTGGTTGCAGTCACTATCCAGTTCTCCCGATCGTGAAAAACTCGATCCGCTTGAGCCGGGTAATACATTAAATGAATCACGCTACGAAGTAATTATGAAACTCGGAGTTGGCGGTCAGGGAGCAGCCTATCTGAGCAGGTTGAACTCCAGTATCGATCGAAATAAGTGCGAAGAGGTCGTTCTCAAGGAAACAATCTTTCCGATTTTTGTGGAAGATGCGATCCGCCGTCAATCTCTGGAACGGTTTGAACATGAGGCAAGAACGCTCAATCTGCTATCACATGATCGAATCGTCAAACTGCTCGATTACTTCGTGGAAGATCACAGAGGATATCTCGTGCTCGAACACATCGATGGGACCAATCTGCGCGATCACGCGCTAGGCAAGCCGATGAGCGAGAAAGAGGTAATCGAACTGGCGTTGCAAATGTGTGACATGCTCGAATATTTGCACGAGCGCAACGTCATACATCGCGACTTTACGCCGGACAATCTCATGCTGGAACACACCGGTACGGTAAAACTAATCGACTTCAATGTGGCTCAGACACATGCTTCAGGCATGACTGGTACAGTGGTTGGAAAACATGCCTACGTGCCACCGGAACAGTTTCGCGGCAAACCTGTCCACGGCAGCGACATTTACGCGATGGGTTGCACACTCTATTTTCTCCTCTCGGGTTGCGACCCTGAGCCCATTACGCAATCAAAAATTCACAAGAAACGCGACGACATTAGCACCGCACTTGATGCCATTATCCAGAAGTGCACAGCCATGAAAGCCGAACAGCGATACCAGGATGCAGCCACCTTAAGAGCGGATCTCCAGGCGGCTTTAACCGACGGGGGCAACGCGGGCTCAACAGACGAAGGCACCACAATTAGTATCGCAAAAGAGTCCGAAAAGATCGCTGTACCAACTGGCGGCACTATCAAACTGGAAGAAGATCTTGTCAGACAGGAGAGTGACTAGCGATGGCAGAACTGGCTGTTAGAGCGAAATACGAATCCGCCGGAGTGCCGGCAGTCCGCGCATTTTTAAAGGCGACATTTCCAGTTTGGGGAATAGTCTGTCCAATCGTTGCAATCATTGGAACGATTATTGGTTTCTTCGCATTCGGTGTATACCACACCATCCAGGCTACGCAGATGACGGAGATCTACAAGCTCGTGGCAGGGATTATGAGCTGCCTTGCTGTGGCTATGGTTGGCTTGACCACCACGCGACAGTTCGGAAAGACTGAACTAATTGTCGACAAAAGTGGTATTAGAATGCCGATTCTGCTCGATCAACCCGGGGCGTCAACCAGCTATTACAGTTGGTCTCAGCTCAAACGCGTCGACGTTTCGTTCGCAGAAAAAGATTGGAAACAAAGGGAATTGTGTCTCTTCACGACGAGGCAACAACCGCCGATCAAACTCAGCCTAGACAAACTTACGCCTGACGAAACGGAGCAGGTTATTCTGGCGATCGAACTCTGGAGCAATGGCTGCCATATGGGCGAAAACGTAGCAGCCTTGCGGTCCGACATAAAACAAATCGCGTCTGGAAACAACGATTTGAGTTACACCGACATGTGGGAAGAAGAGCTGCGTCGCCGCTACTGTCCGACGAATTTCGTCCCATTAGAGCCGGGTCGAACTCTCAATAACGGAACAATCAAAATCGTGAGGCATCTCGCACTTGGCGGACTGGCAGCCGTCTACCTTGCCGATAGAGACGACGGCGCCGAGCTTGTCGTCATCAAAGAAGCTGTCATTCCTGACGATGCGCAAACTAGCGTCAAAGCAAAAGCGAAAGAGATGTTCGAAAGAGAAGCACAATTTCTCATGAAGCTTGACCATCCAGGCATCGTAAAAGTCCTCGATTACTTCGTTGAGGGTGGTCGAAACTACTTGATGTTGCAGTACTTAAACGGACAAGACATCAGGCAGTTCATCAAACAAAACGGACCACAACAAGAACACATCGTCATCGATTGGGCGATCAAAATAGCCAACATCCTGAAGTACCTGCACGAACAAGATCCGCCTATCATTCACCGCGACCTTACGCCAGACAATCTCGTCATCACCAAGGACGGTAGCATCGTTGTCATCGACTTCGGCGCCGCCAACGAGTTCATCGGTCAAGCGACAGGAACTCTGGTCGGCAAACAAGCTTATATTGCGCCAGAACAGTTCAGAGGAAAAGCGGTAGTAGAAAGCGACATATACGCATTCGGTTGCACGCTGTACTATATGCTCGTCGGAACAGAGCCGGAGGCGCTCTCCACGTCCTCGCCGAAAGAAGCAAGAGAGGATTTGTCGTCAGAGATTTGCGAGTTGGTAGAGTCTTGCACGCAAATGGAAGTCGAGGATCGATACCGTTCCGCAGCGCAGCTAATCCCCGTCCTTCGCCGACTGTCGGCTGCACAAGCAGGCGTCCAGTAAGACCACTTGCCGGATGAATATCGCCTCTCACTGTAGATATTCAACGAGCATGAACATGCCCTGATCACATCAAATCGCCGATTCGATATCGATCGAATACCTCACACACTACCGTTGCATAATATTCGCCAAGAGCATGTACCAGGCCGCTTGGTTAGTCATTTGCCGAGATGATATGATTCGGTTTTCAATCGTGGAATACGAAACCATAAATGATTTCCGGTCGACCGCAATCTTCGGATAACGGCACGTTATCAAATTCTGTACTCATAAGTCTGATGCAGTCAATCAAATTTACATTGCC
Organism: Obscuribacteraceae bacterium (SeqCode); assembly: GCA_044225915.1. Lineage (GTDB taxonomy): Bacteria > Cyanobacteriota > Vampirovibrionia > Obscuribacterales > Obscuribacteraceae > JADYXR01. Next base: position 62,246 of record JBGAHZ010000019.1, on the reverse strand, counting down.
ATCGCCCCTGGTGCATCTAGCTGTCGTCCTGCTTTCGTTTCTTTCAACCAACCCGGCCTATGCCGTCGACCAGTCGACCTCGACCGAACAGCAAGATACTGCACCAATCCGCTTACAACAACTTCGTCCGCAGATTGCTGCGTCGGCATCTCCAGCGAGTGATAAAGACCTCCTCGACAAGCAACACAAACCGATTGAAGAACGCCAACTTACGCCTAACGCACTTCAACTTGCGCAGATGCTACATATTGTCGACGTCATGGAGGAGCTGAAAGCGAAATCTTCAGCATCGACCAAGAGCCGAGATGATTTGATTGATCTCATGCTCCTAAGAGAAAAGCTCAGTCGAGCAATTCAATACGCAGCGTTAGAACTTGAAGAAGCGTTGGCGAACATAGAAGCCGACCTCGGCATTGCCAACATGCAGTACGCGTTTTTCTCCGCAAAACACGATCGCGCTGTAATGCTCAATAACATCGCGGCCTTCACCAGCTCAGGAGGGTTGGGAGCGCTCAGCAACAGCACGAGTTTCACTGGAGCCAACATTACCCCCAACGTTTTGGGAGCCACTGGAAATGCACTGGCGGTCGCCATTCCGATGCTTGGACTGCTTCCACCGAAATACAAAGTTCCTAAACATTCAACAGAAGATAAATCAGGCAACGTGCTCGCCCCAATCTTCGGGCGCGAATACTCCGGTCCTGGATACGATCCAATCGTCTGGGATTATTTGAAAGCAGTTCCGGCAGACTCTAAGACCAACGAGACCCGAATTCAGACGCTCCTGAAAAACTGGCAGTCGTATCGCGGGCTGGGCAACAAAGATGGAAAGTCGAAAGAAACCATCGATATGCTGATCGGAGTTTCACCACCAGAGAAGAAACTTTCTTTGGAAATTTTAAAAACCAGAGCTGAACTGCTGGTGGAGCTGCAGGCTTTGGTACAGCAAATGTATAAAGACATTTCAGATTTGAATACGAGCATAATGGCTATAGAATGACCTGATACTACAAGCGGTGCCTGTGACGGTGGTTCTTTAATTCAAACTGTGCTACAGAAGAGTTTGAATGCCGAAGATACCGTAGCGATGCATAATCATTGGGTGCGGTGCCCTTGCAACTCTTTCTTCGGAAACAACAACAACAACAACAACAACAACAACAATAACAATAAGAGCAATGTATGGTATGCGCAAAGGCACTGTTGAAGCGTTATATAGTGGAAATGCGTCCAGGGTAATTAAGCAAAGCAAAGTTTTGCTTGAGGTAAGTCTCGAGGGGGTTGTCGGAGATCGGCATGCTGGGACAATGAAGAAAGCAGATGGACGCGACAAAGGCATTGTCCGAGGTACATTGATTCGAAACTGGCGCCAGTGGTCGGCAGTATCAGTCGAAGAACTCAATGACATTGCTTCAAATCTCGCCATCGAAACCTTAGACGCCTCATTGCTCGGCCCAAACCTCGTGATATCTGGTATCGAGAATTTCACTGCTCTCCCTAAAGGAACCCTACTGAAGTTTCCAGAAGCCACGCTTTTGGTGGAAGCAGAAAACGATCCATGTACAAAGGCAGGCAAAACAATCAAGTCAGTGCTCACACAAATTGAACCCCATCAATTCGTTAAAGCCGCAATGCACAAACGCGGTCTGGTAGGCGTGGTGGACGAGCCCGGACTCATTAGAATTGGCGACCCGGTCGAAGTTATGGAACCTAAATGATTTTGCTATCGTTCACACTTTTAATTCACCCGTGAAAACTGGGTGAATAAATCAGACGCAATTTATTAATAACTGCCAATAAATTTGAAGGAACAGCACACGTTATACTGCCGTCACTTCAGAACGATCTCACTGAGGAAAATAATGCCTGAGGCCCCCGAAGTACGCCGCTACGCAGACCAGTTGTCGGCAGAGTTAGCCGGAAAGAAAGTTCTGGAACTTTCAGCTCGAACCAAACAAGCACGAGCATGGCTGGATGACCACCCGGATGCACTGACGAACAAGACAATTGAAAGAATCTTCGCTCACGGTAAAAACATAGTCGGTTTACTGCAAGACGATTACTATTTCTACTCTCACCAGATGATGTGGGGCAGTTGGGAAATTCGTCGCGGTGAAAGCGAGATACCACGTGATCGGCGAGAAAGAGCGCGAATCACCGTAGACGGTGCCACAGCAATTTTGATGTCGGCTCCAATCTTTGAGTTAGGAGTGGGAAACCCGTTAAAACAGCTCCCGCTTCTAAGAGACCTCGGTCCATACGTTCTGCCGTACAAGGGCGAGTTTGACAGAGCCGAATTTCAGAGACGTTTGCTCGATGACGAGAATGCCGAGCGCACCATAGGCGATGCCCTTTTGGATCAACGAATCGTGGCGGGTTTAGGCAATTACCTTCGTGCTGAAATTATGTTTCTGGCAAAAATGAATCCCTGGCGTAAAGTTGGCGAACTTAAGAAATCGGACGCCTATGTACTGTCGGAGTTGATTCAGCGAATTTCCCTGCAGGCCTACAAAGAAAAGGGCGTGACCGTCACTCCGGCTCTCAAAGAACGGCTCTCGAATGACGCGACTCTAGTTTATGTTCCAGGTAAAGAGTATGGAACGCATCATTATGTCTTCAGAAGAACCAACTTGCCGTGTTTATTCTGCACAACTCCAGTGAAACAACTTCGTCAAATCGTCACGCGTCGTGATGAGCAAGATGAGCAAATTGAGGACCCCACGCCGGATGATGAAGCCGACACGATGACCAGAATAGTTTACTTTTGCCCGAATTGTCAGAACGTGGACTTAGATGCACTACCAGCGGTGCCGAAATCGTCACATTTACGCAAGAAGATTACGTTAAACAAACCAGCGTCACCGGCTAAGAAGACGCTCCAACCTGAAGCACCCGAGGAGGAAGCGACTGCATCCACCTCGCGAAAAAAGCCTACAAAATCCACCAAATCAAAATCTACAAAAGCCAAACCAGCCTCGACAAAATCCAAGCAAACAAAGAAAAAGCGTTAGCCATTGTCCGCGCTCATACTGTGCCACTTCGCTCCATCGCATGCATCACGCTCCGATCGTGTCGGCAGGCTACGATCATGTCATCACGCTCCGATCGTGTCGTTACGCTCGCTCGTGGCGTCACGCTCCGACTGAGCAAAGAACAACTTAACGACGTTTAGTGTAGGGGCGGCTCGAGAGCCGCCCAGGCTGCTACTTCCCCTTCTCTCATCAAATCTTCTAAAAGAAATGAATCCCAGAAGTCTTCTCAAACGGCAAATCAGACAACGCCTTCAAGTCAGCCAACCAATCTTCCCAGGTCATGAAACCATCACCCTTTTCAATCAATCCGCTGTCCGCGACGTGCAAACGCAATCCCTTCAAAACAACCGCTTCTAGCTCCACCGGAATCTCGGGTCTGACCGTTGTCGGTCTCGGTAACTTCAGAAGCGGTTCAACAAATGGTCGGCAGGATGGATCCATCAAAGAAACCCATGTCTTGACACTTTCGCCAACTTCACTCTTATACTCGGTTTCAACAACGTCAGCAGACTCACCATGGGCGGTATCAGCAGTAATCGGAGTGCTGAACCCAGTGGCATTCTTATACTCGCTGCGCGAAACTAGCGGATGGAAGCCGCACACGGCTTCCCACAACATCAAGCCCATCGCAAATGAATCATCAGGACTGAGAAACGGATAGTATGCCGGCGTCGTTATTGCCAACTTCAGCAACTCACCTTCCTCGCAGTCCAACAGTCCGAAGAAACCAGGATCGATCAAGAGTGGACCGTCGATTGTCCACAAAATATTTTCCGGTTTCAGGTCACCGTGGAATTTCGATTTATTCTCCAGTCGGTTGAATAAATGCGCAAGTTGCGTAAATAGTAGCAACTTAGCGCGTGTTCGAAACTCAGCTCGCAAGTTTTCGCCTGCATCTGGCATCGTGTAAAACCAAGACCCGCCTACATCCGAAAGCATGCTCGCTACCACCATCTCGGTGCGAAGCTGACCGGTCATCAGTTGCTGTTGATAGCGAACCAACTGATTTGCATTGGGACGAACATTACGTGTCGATTCCGGGGTAACTTCCAGCGCCAACGTGTCAAACAGTTTTGTGGGCTCGAGCTGAATCGCAGCCGGCTTCTTGGCGACCTTAAAAATGTTGTCTACTCTGCGACCCTTGTCGAAACTGCGTCCTCTGTAGACCTCAGTGAATCTGCCATCGGCAATCTGCTCTACCAGCGAAAAGCCCTCGAGCATAGCTCCGAGCCATGTAGGATTAGTCGTACTCACGCGTCCCCCCGTTCGCTTTTGCATGAAATTCGAATCAACGTTATTCAAATCCCGCAATTAGCTGGATGTAAGTGCGGCTTCTATTTCGAAAAGTAGAGTCAATAAACCGCACCGACAATTTTTGCACGTTTTTAGTCCTTATTTTTCGGCGAAAGCTTAATAGTTCAAATAATTTCAAGGTTTCTTCTTCGAAGAAATTCACTCAAAATTAGCCAAAAACAAAACAGGGAAGGGATTTCCAATACAGTCAGGAATTTATGAAAGAAAGCTCTTCACTAAACATTGGCAACAGCAGTGCAACCGTTTATGCTGAGGTCCCATGACTGGAGACTACCGGGTGCATTCGCCGCGAGCTGCTAATTCTTGAAATTCGATAAAGGCATTGTCGCTGCAATTCTCGCGCCATTCTTCATCGCGCTCAGCATCATAGTGACAAAAATGGCAGGTCGCGAGGCACCGCCCATGGTGATAGCAGGTCTCGGCGCCTTGATTTCACTTCCGTTTCTACTCGCAATATCGTTTTTATCGAAAACCGATCTACAAATTCCTAAGTTATTAACTGAATTACGAACACCGTTTATCAAAGTTCTGCTCACTCGCGCAATCATTGGCAGCGGCTTGATCGTCGCAGGCTTCACTATGACCAGTGCAATCAAATCCGTTCTGTTGTTGAGACTTGAACCTGTGTTTGTTTTTCTCTGGAGCATGCTGTTCTTCCACGAAAAACCGAAACCCAAAAAAGTAATTGCATTGACGTTACTCTTAATCGGTTCGGCAATGGTCGTCGCACCCAATGGCGCAGTTGATGGACCCAACCTGGGCGATGCGCTCATTGTCATATCACTGCTTTTTCTCTCTTACTCCTACATTCCAACTCAGAGGATAGTAGAAAAATGCAGTCCCGCCGGGCTGAATATTATGACCAATCTACTCGGTGGCAGCGCGCTCGCAGTTATAGCATTCAATATTCCGGATCAGCCCGTGCATATATCAATGCGCGGAATAGAGCTAATCACGGGATATTCAATAACCTTTTCAGTGATCGGATGCGGTTTATATTTCTACGCTTTTAAGACCCTAAAACCGTGGATAATCGCGTCCTTTCTTTCACTTGAAGTCGTATTCGGTTCAGTATTAGCGCTTCTTTTACTTAAAGAAACAATGAGTCCGTTTCAGATCTTGGGCGCTGTGATCGTTCTTGCAGCGACTGCATGGATCGCAAAGTTAAGCTACGACCACACTCACAATACCGCTCATCCAGACACTACTCCCGGTTAAACGAGAGAACATTATGAATGCAACTAACTGCGTGTGAACCGTCACCAACGGCAAAACCAACTCGTTTTGTCCCACCGGATCGACAATCGCCCGACGCCAGAATTCCAGGAACGGTAGTCTCTAACGCGCATGGCATGCGCTCTTCCAAGGGCCACTTTCCAGACTTGTAAGCGTCAGCGCCAGTGAGAACGAAACCTTTCTCGTCGCGAGCGATGTCTTCAGGCAGCCATGAATGTGAGCATGAAGAACCAATAAACACAAAAACCGCTCGAACCGGAAGATTGAATTTCCCTTCTACCTCGGAGCTGACATCAACAGATTCAACATACTGCTCACCATTGACCGACGTTATCTCTGCAGTCTCATGGAGGACAATAGTCTTACAATTTCGAATTCGCTCAGCCAGATACTCCGACATGCTTGGTCCCAAATTTTTTCGAATGATCATATGAACAGTCCGCTCTGGACAGCACTCCGAGAGGAACATGGCGGCTTGTCCTGCGGAGTTTCCAGCGCCGACCACCGCTACGTCAGTTTTATCGTGAAGAAGGGCCTCAACTGAAGTGCAGGCGTAATAGACGCCTTCACGTTCAAAGCGCTCTGCATTCTCGGCGGGAAGTTTTCGCCACTCCACTCCAGTCGCGATCAGCACAGTGCGAGCCTTGATCACGGATCCGCAGTCGAGCGTCACATCGTGACCTCGACACTCCGCGGACTTCTTAATTTCAGTCACCGAGGCTGGTGCCACGAGCTGCGCGCCAAATTTCAACATCTGAAGAACACCGCGCGTAGCAAGCTCCGCACCAGACAAACCAGTAGGAAAGCCCATAAAGTTCTCAATGCGCGAAGATCCGCCGGCTTGACCTCCCGGTCCAAGTTTATCGACGACAAATGTGGATAAGCCTTCACTCGCCGCGTAAACTGCGGCGGTTATTCCACACGGTCCAGCTCCAACAATCAATAAATCGACATCGCCGTTCGGGCAATGTCGCCAAATTCCCGCACCCTGCGCTATCTCTCGAAGAGTTGGTTTACTCAACAATGTGCCATCACGACATTCGACGACGGGCAAATCAGGTCGACAATCCACGGTGATAGGCACTTCAGTCGACAGTCCAAGCACTCCGGCGAGTTTCTGACCATCAGCGGTTTGAATGTCAGAAAAAGTGAAAGGAACAAAATTCTTGTACAAAAACTCTCGAATCATGGTCGTATGACTGCATCGACCATGACCTAAAACCCGCAAACCAAGCTTTCCTTGGCTGGTCAACAACTCGCGTCGTTTTAAAAACGCTGTCAACAATTTCTCGGAAAGCCCGGGTACTTTCTGCAAAATTTCACGGAGCTTAGCATTGTTAACCCGCATGATATGCGTCTTTCCGCGCGCACGAGCGGACACGACTACCGGGCGCCTGGTGAGAACGTCAATGTCACCGGAGAACTGACCTACTTTATGAGTGACAACGTGCCTGTCATCGTCCGCAGGATTAAAGACTTCGAGACTTCCAGCTCTAACGACAAAAAGGTCAATGTCGCCCTGTCCGGCGTAAAAGACCATATCGCCATCCTCAAAAGATTGGCAGATTGCATAAGGCTGGAGAATATCCATTTCGCTAGCCGTGAGCGTTGGAAATGCGTCCTTGTAAAGTTCTGTCGGGTCTACTGCTATTGATTGCATGCACATTCCTCGCACTTCAGAAGCGATACACGCTTCAGCGACAATTCTATTTTGACTCAGATGTTCTCGATCATACACCTTATCGGTTCCATTCCTCCTAAGAATGGCGAAGAGGTGATTATGTCAGCCGACTGGTCATGTTTCTTTTTGTGGTTTAGTATCCAAAACTGCTGTTCGAATCCTAGAACACCGATCACAAGTTTTCTGCGACAGGCGCCAGTCAAGTTGCCAGTCAAGCTTTATAACGATGCGCCAATTACGTATTCCTTCGGAGAGGGTTTTCAAGTACGATGGCACGACTTCATGGTTTTCGCATCAAGATGAACACAGAGCCCTCCGCCCCAAGCCTCATCGATGCCGCACTTGCATACATCGATCAGTACTGGAACAAAATCATCAGACATAATCCAGAGGACAAGCAGACCTTGATTGGACTGCCATATCCTTACCTGGTGCCGAGCGACGGCGAGATGTTTCAAGAAATGTACTATTGGGACAGCTATTTCATGTCCCTCGGACTGCTCGGAACGCCGCATGAAGACTTGATTGTAGGAATGACCTACAACATGGCGCATCTGCACAAACGTTTTGGTTTAATTCCAAACGGCAGCAGATACTATTTTCTCTCGCGCAGCCAACCTCCATTTTTTACAAAGATGATTCGACTGGCATATGAGGTGATGCGTCAAACCAACGAGGACGGCGCACTGACATTCCTCAACGAGATGATCCTGCTGGCTGAAGATGAACATAAAACGGTCTGGCTCGGTGACAAACAGCCACATCATCGCCTGATGAAATATGGGTTGTCTCGCTATTTCGATATCAATTTTCTGGACATGCTCGCGTCTTGCGAAAGCGGTTGGGATCATTCCACTCGCTGTGAAGACCGATGGATGCAGCATTTGCCCATCGATTTAAACTGCATACTTTACGCCCGGGAGATGGACTTCGTCGAAGTATTCGATTTACTCGGAGATCAGAGCAAGTCTCAACACTGGCACAATCAGGCGACAACGCGCGCAGCGACTATCAATTCAATGTTGTGGGACGACGAACAATCATTCTATTTCGATTTCGATTTGGAGAAAGATCGTGTTCAAGAAACACCAAGCCTTGCCGGATTCTTCCCACTGTGGGCTGGCTTAGCAAGCCAATCTCAAGCTTCGAAAATCGTGGAGTCTTGGCTCCCTCAATTCGAACATGAAGGCGGGCTCGTAACATCACTCGATGTAGAAGACGGACGCCAGTGGGCATTTCCCAACGGCTGGGCTCCGCTGCAATGGCTAATTACCGAAGGTTTAGATCGCTACGGCTTCCATCAGGATGCAACCAGAATTCGCGCGAAATGGTTTGCCAACTGTCTCAATATTTTCAACGTCACCGGAGCGATGTGGGAAAAATACAATGTCGTGACACCAGGAGTGGTGCCGGAGCATGGACTTTATGGGTCCATCCCCGGCTTTGGTTGGTCAAACGCAATCTTCGTGGACTTCCTCAAGAAGCTCGAATCCGAAGCATCGGACAAAAAGCATCCGAACTCGGCAAAAATCATTCCGTTTAAGCTCACTCAGAAAGTAGAAAGTAAAAACACCTAAGAATACGTGCCGCACAAGAATGTGCGGCACGACAAGTCTCTAGTCTCTTGCAACGAAAGCGGCAATGCCCTCATTCGTTATCTCCAGTTGCGATGTCCCCAGTATCCTACACGACGATGCTCGAAGTCGTTGAGTTGGCGGGTGATATCGTTGTTCAATTTGGACAGCTTAATATTGAGATCTGCGCGTTCTCTAAACGACAACCGATTGCCGGTCATTCTCATATTCGCTTCTATCTGACTGATTTGTGAAAGCTTGCTTTGCAGTCTGCTTGCTTCCGAGCGACTCAAACGTCCACTCGATATCCCTGCGTTTATCCGGGCTTGCAAATTAGCCTGCGTTTGATTGATGCTGTTACCGACCGGTCCATGCCATCGCGAATTAAATTGTGCGTTAGCGGGAGCTGCAGCCATCAAGGCGACCATTGCCACCAAAGAAATTGATTTTAGTCCTTTCATATCCTATCTCCTTATATCAACGTTTCCCTCCGTGAGGGGCGATGCATTTTGTTGACGGAGAGGGACTGTAAGAGGTTCCAACTTACATCTTTAATGTGTTTACGGGAACAATTCAACAGGTTTGCAACGACCATTATATTAGCCACTGCACCATATGTGATACCAACGCTACAAGGTACGCTCGCGTCTCCGTGTAATTACTGTTAGCTCGCGTTATCTTCTGTGCCAAAGTGTTTCACGCAGAGTTCGGCACAGCGCTCGGGGGCTTGCTCAAGTAGCCAATGCGATAGTCCTTCCAGAGGTTCGAACTGATATTTGGAAGATACAAACTCTGCAGTCTTCGTAGCAGCAGTCCGTCCCAAGGCTTGGTCTGCCGAACCCCAGATGAAGAGAACAGGAGTTTCTTGAATCTTGCCGATGCGCATGGATTTTGTCAGTGCTCTGTACCAGTTCAACGCTGCAGTGAGAACGCCAGGTTTTGAAAAACGAGCAACATTTCGATTGAGCTGTTCTTCAGAAAGCTGCTCGCGATAGCAGTCTCTGAGCAGCTTCGCGTTGTTTCGAAGAATCAGGAATTCGGCGAGATGGAATGGAAAACGAAAGAGACCAATGTACCAGGACTTCTTCTTCTGCTCTTGATCTACCTTTATAGCTTCGAGAAAAGCATCGACGTGAGGAGTCGAGAGTACAGTTAAAGTGATAAGCCGAGAAGGTTCTCGCGCGGCTAATACCCACGCCACCACTCCACCCCAATCATGACCAACGAGATGAAACTGTTTCACGCCTAAGGCGTTGGCAACGGACAAAACATCGGCAACCAGTTTGTCGATGTGGTAATCTTCAGCCTTCGGTGGGCGCGCGCCATCCGAGTATCCGCGTTGCTGAAGCGCTACGCAGTGATAACCGGCGGCAACGATGGGCTTCATCATGTCAATCCACGCATCGGCGAATTCAGGAAATCCGTGCAAGAGAATAACCATCGGTCGATGTGCTGGTCCGGCAGCCAGAATGTCGAAAACAAAGCCGTTTGCTGCAACTTTATTCCAGGTAAAACCAGCCGGTAATGCGAACGTCGGATCAGCCATTTCAAATCCTCTCGTTGTGCGGTTGGATATTTCGGAATCAAATCGAATCTAGTTTTTGATTTAAGCAGATTTCAATCTAATATTTTATCCAAACTGACTTTAAACGAGTAAAGGCATCCAACGAATGTCGGCTCATTTCCTTACCCCAACCGCTTTGTTTAAATCCACCAAACGGACTGGCGAAATCGTAGCAGCCATACTTGTTAACGAAGACCATACCCGCTTCCAACTCGGACGCCACACGGTTAGCTCTGCTGATATCAGCAGTCCACAAGCCGGCAGCTAGACCATATATGGTGTCATTCGCCATTGCGACAACCTCGTCTTCAGTCGAGAACGGAGTGACAGTCAAAACCGGTCCGAAAATTTCTTCTTGCGCCAATCTCGACGTGGTTGGTACATCCGCAAAAATTGTGGGACGAACGAATAATCCTTTGGCGTTAGCGCCGCTGTTGTCGCGCTGTCCACCTGCGATCAAGCGAAGATTTTCACTCTTGCCCAGCTCTATGTACTTCATTATCTTATCGAAGTGCGGAACATTACATTGCGCCCCCTGGGTAGCAGAGGAATCAAACTGCGCACCACATACGGTAGCAGTCGCGCGTTTTTCCAGCTCTACCAGGAAGTGCTCGTAGAGAGACTTATGAACGAACAGACGAGTCGGTTCGGAACATTTCTCGCCCTTGTGAGAAAACATCGCCTGGTATGAACGCTCAATCGCAAAATCGAGATCAGGTACATCCTCAAACACGATATTAGGCGACTTTCCACCCAGCTCCAAACTCACATGTTTCAAATTGGAATTCGCCGCCCCGGCAGCGACTTCCTTGCCAATTGCAGTGCTTCCGGTAAAGGAAATCTTGTCGATTCCATTGTGCTCTGACAATTTAGAACCAATCGTCTTGCCGCCATGAACAAGATTAATAACGCCCGGCGGAAGTTCAGCCTCATCGTGCAGAATTTGGAATAGATAAGTCACTGAAAGTGGTGTGTATGGGGACGGTTTCACAATCACAGTATTGCCAGTTGCTAAGGCAACAGCGACCTTCCAGCATGCCAGAAGCAACGGGAAATTCCACGGCACAACCAACGCGCATACGCCCATAGGTTCTCGAACAGTGTAGTTCAAAAAGCCATCATCGACGGGACAATTTTCCGCATAGGCTTTATCGACCCAGCCGGCGTAGTAATCGAAAACGTCTGCAGCTTCGGGCACATCGTCGTTAAAAGCTTCAGTGTAGAGCTTTCCGTTATCCAGAGCCTCCAGCGTTGCAAGCTCGGCATGATGCCGACGAATCGTTTCCGCGATTGATTGCAACATCTTCGCGCGCTCTCTGCGCGGCATACGGCGCCAGCTCTTTTTCTGAAACGCTAATCGCGCTGCCGTAACTGCTTTGTCCACTTCAGCTTCAGTGGATTCGACGATCCGACACAGAACCTCACCATTAGCCGGATTTGAAGTGTCGATGAGGTCCTTTCCACCGGCAACAAATGAGCCGTCGACGTACGAACCTTTCTCGCGCGACAAATAAGTTTTGGCCCATTCAAGTTCTGCATGGGGAAGGGTCGATTCCTTCGGACTTTCCTGGAGTATTGCGTTCATTTATCCTCACCTATTTGTTTAACGGTCATGCAATCAGATCTGTTCACTCGAATCTTTATTCAATCCATCACTTGACTGTTGCTTCAACTCGAAGCCCAGCCCGGCAAGCTCCTCGCAGCGCTGTCTATTGGCCGCGATCCCGACAACGCAATGCTCTGAAAATATGGAAACGGCACCTTCCAAAATCGTCGCAGCATCGAGTACGCTCTTGGCCGCTAATCCGTCGAAGACATTCAAGTTCAATTCGCCATGCTCGGCAGCGGATTCAACCACTCGGGCGCAACCAATCACAACCATGCATGCTTGAATCACGCTCTCCGGAATTACCGGATTGATCTTGCCTTTAAAAAAGGATGAGCCTTCAACCATCGCAGGAAGCACTATCTCAGAAAAACCACCATCAGGTCCGGACGAAAGCAGACGAAGATCTTTGGCAAATTTCAAAAGACCTTCAGCCAGAGTTTTCAACTCATTAGCAATGTCGACGAGGTCATCAATGTGCTGCGCGGAATCAAACCGATCCCCAGCCACAGTAAGCTCTCTTCCCACAAGTGCGGAGAGCCGCTTGGGCACTTGCAATTGATACCGTAAATCGGCGCCCGATCCGTCACCAATCACGGTGCCACCAAGATTGATCGAATCCATTTGAGCTTTCGCGGTTTGTAATTGTTTAAAACGTCTTGAAACGAAAGTCTCGAATGCACCAAAAGTGGTGCCTAGCGAAACCGGCATCGCGTCCTGCATGCAGGTCCGAGCCAGGGTTTGCACATCCTGAAATTCTACCTGTTTCTTCTGGAGAACAACACGCAGATTTGTTAGGGCAGCTAAAAGCTTTTCTACTCGCATCGAGACAAACAGTCGCATAGCAGTGTGACAAACATCAGCAGTCGACTGCCCTGCATTTACGTGCTGGCGAGAAATCGGCGAGTAGTCCCCGAGCCGCCCGCCCAAGCGAAGATTCGCGAGATTGGTCAATACTTCGTTTACGTTTTGGTTGAACGCAATACTGCCACCACCATGAAGCATATCGACAGGAAATTGGTCATTGTGCAGTCCCGCGATTAGATCATCGCAGGCAGCTTGAATTGCCTCGCTGTAATTAGTATCCAAAACACCCGCGTCATGGTTTGCGGCTGCACAAGCCTTCTTCACTGTCGCCAGAAAGACGATCAGGTCCGGATAATTAGCCAACGTCGCCCCAGAAAACGACATACACGCAACCGCTCGTGCCGTCTGGATTCCGTACAACGCGTCGGCGGAAATTTCGACTTGCCCAAGAGAGTCGCTTTCCCAGCGACTCTCCGTTTCATTCTTCGAACTGATCTTATTTAGATGAGTCGATGGGCTCGGAACGACCATATCTCATCTTCCTCAAGTATTCGCTACTCAGTGTTCCTGGTTTCGTGTCATAGCCGAGCAATGCAATCAAGCGTGTGACCTTACCCTCGATGCGAGTGACTCGGTGAAGCGAATTGCGCCCTTCGAAAAGCACCAGAGACCCCGGCTCGATTTCCAGTGTAACAACGCCTTCTGTAGAACCGTTCAACACGCGTCGTACGTGATCGTAATTCGGATTTTCACCGCTGCGAATCATCGGCACAAACTCATACTCTCCGCCTTTTTCGGCCGGTTGCAGAAGAATCGTGGTGACGAAATCAGTTTGATCGAAATGCCAGCGGAGATAGTCGCCGTCTTTCATGGTCGCGATGTTGAGCGCGCCCATCGGATCGGCATAGCGGTAGATTTTTTCTTTACCAAGTGCATCAGCGAGAAAATCCATAAGCCCATCCCACTCATACAGCGTGCGAACCAGAGAGTTGGTCGGCATCTGGTCGTAGCCGATCGCGCCTAAGGACGTGGTATCAGTAAGACGACGAGGATCGTCTTGCGGCCAGCTCTCATCGATTTCTGTCAGGTAGGCATTGCCGGTTACGGTGTTGTGGAAAGCTGTCGGCGCGAGTTCCATTGCTTCGTCGACCATCTGGGCTACGACATCAGCTTTGATGAATCCTTTTAAGACACAAGCTCCTTGCTTGCGCAATTGTTCGCGACAATGCTCGATGAGCGTTCGATATTCACTCGAATCTCTGTCATCGATTTTGTATTTTTCCAGATCAATAAACGAGATAGCCTTATCGCAAGTCGCAGTCGAACCTCTAACCATCAACTCAGTCATAGAACACTCCTTACAATAAGAACGTGAGGAAGTGATCGTACCGCTACCGGCCACGCTCATATATCTAATGAGTGTAATTTTAGTATCGCCATCAAGCGAGAAGGGCCGCGCGCTTGAGAAGCCGCTTAGAAAAAACGGCTCCCTCAATATCTAAAGTGCACCATCTGCGGTGCCAACTGCTAATGGCAAGTTTTCCGCTTCCCACGCTTCGTGCGCAGCAAGCACCCGTTTCTTGAACTCCTTTGGTCCAAGAGTTTTTACGCGTTCAAATAGAGGCTTCATTTCTTCTCGACAAGGAAGATGTTTCTCGCCCCACATCGCAATCTCACCCAGAATCGGCAGCAAATCCTTTCCCTTCTGAGTCAGGTAATAGAGCTTCCTGGACTTATTAGTAGGATGGGAAATTTCGGCAATGATGCCCACCGCTGTCAGCCGTTTTAGCCGATCGGAGAGGATGTTGGTGGCAATCGACTCCGGACTGGACAAAAACTCTTTGTACTCATGCTTCCCGAAAAACAAAAGATCGCGAATTACGAGCAGTGTCCATCTATCGCCAAGGATGTCCAAGACGTTGGCGAAAACACAAGGTGAGCGTGGGATATCTTTCGAGTTAGCCATATATTCACATTCTAGCAGCCCACTTGCAAAACGCAAGTAACCTCTGCTAGGATAAAACCACTTGCAAATTGCAAGTAGCCCTACAAGAATAACGAGACTACCGAGGCACCAGCCATGAAGACACAAATCTCCCCGAGAATCAGAGAAGCGACGGAATCAGAGCGTTCCATTGTCGTCGACATCTTCAAAGCCTCGTACGGTGAGTACGCCGAAGGTTCAGACCCCGACTTCTGGAGCCTGTACCAGACCAACACCAGCAAAACGCTGCTCACAGACGAGTCTGTCAAACGTTTGGTAGTGACTGTCGACGACAAAATCGTAGGCTCTGTCCTGCTTTGCCCACCTAACGAACGAAAGTTCGGCAACACATCGTTCAAAAATCCTTATCCCGAGATGCGCTTGCTCGGCATTTTGCCTGAGTTTCGCAACACCGGAATTGCATCCTTACTTATAAATGAATGCGAATCCCGAACAAGACAATCCGGATTCGACGCAATCACGCTGCACACCACGGTTTTAATGCA
This sequence comes from Obscuribacteraceae bacterium (SeqCode), assembly GCA_044225915.1. Lineage (GTDB taxonomy): Bacteria > Cyanobacteriota > Vampirovibrionia > Obscuribacterales > Obscuribacteraceae > JADYXR01. The sequence continues at coordinate 46,942 of JBGAHZ010000019.1, read as the reverse complement.
GACAGCAAAAGCCATGTACGAGCGGCGCGGCTACGTGCGCTATCCCGACATAGACTTCGAGCCAGTTTCCGGCTTCATCGTCTGGGGATACATCAAGCACTTTGAAGACTAAAATCCGACCAAGTCGATCGCGAAGCCTCTAACACCACAATCTATGAGGCTCAAGCGCAGAGGCGTTTTATAGGCGCCCATGCAGCTCCGGTCATGAAACGCACGTTGCTCACGAACCCGATCGCTCACACCCCCCACGATAACCGCAGAAATACTGGACTTCAGCCAACCGCCAGCGAACGTTACACTTTCAAGAAAGGAGTTCAAACATGACAAGCACCCATTCAACAACCGAACCAAAGCTGGACAAACCAGGAGCTGGTCTGCCTTTCATTGAGCTCGCCGTCGCAAAATACATCATGTTTCCCATTGTGCGAAACTCAACGACTCCGGAAAAAGCAATCAAAGTATTCTCAGAAGAAACCGACAGAATCAACGCACTTGTCGCGAGCGTAAAACCTGAATTACTGACGGAGCGCAGATTGGTGCCTCGTCTAACCGGTCTCGAGGACAGCTCACGTTATTGGTCCGTTGCGATGGCAATCGACCACCTCGTCATCGTAGGAAATGGAATAACCCAGGTCATTCTTGATCTTTCGAGTAGTGGCGCAACTAAGCGCCCACCTCGTGGAACCGCTGATGTAAAGCCCGATCCCAATGTCGATGCAGCGAGCACGCTAGACAAGTTTCAACAAATGTCAGAACGTTTTCTCGCAGAAACAAAAACAATCGACGTCAATGCGTTTCCATCAGCGACGTTTCCTCACCCATGGTTTGGTCAATTAAACGCGCATGGATGGTTGACCCTCGCAGGAATGCATCAACGAATCCATCGCAAACAAATAGAGAAGATCGTTTCCCTTCTATAAGAACATTGTCGAATCGCTGCGCATGAACAGCAGAAATCCGCCCTGCTTAAGTTGCCGGGCGGATACTTTCGACGAGGTTTCGTCAGTTTTAGACTTGGATTACGCGCTTGATTTCTGGGAGCGATTCTCTGATCGCGCGCTCAACGCCCATTTTGAGGGTCATTGTCGAGCTGGGGCACATTCCGCAAGCGCCCATCAAGTGGACGAATACTTCGCCATCCTTGACGTCTACGAGCTCAATGTTGCCGCCGTCAGCCATAAGCATAGGGCGAAGCTTCTCGAGAATTTCTTCTACTTGGGCGTGGATGCCTTCTTTTACTTGTTCTGTCATTACAAAAGCGCCTCTTTAAACGTCGGTCACCGGTAGTCAAGATTGACTCAACTATAAGCTTTATTATCGCGCACATCTATATATTTCGGAAAAACAACAAAATGTCTTAACGCCAGATAAAGAAATTCGGCTTTTTACATTCATAGGATATGCTTTCCCTGAGCCTGTAGTCTGAGTTTGTGCGGTTTTATTGAAAAATGGAATCCCGCCTCCGCCTGACACACCAGAGCATAGCCACGAGAAGGAGCATAAAAACCTAATGGCAAAAGTAGCAATTAACGGATTTGGCAGAATCGGCCGCAACGTCTTCCGCGCCTATCTGTTGAGTCTTCCCAAAGATTTTGAAATCGTAGCAATCAACGATCCTTTCCAAACCCTCGAGCAATCAGCTCACCTTCTCAAGTACGACTCAGTACTTGGTGAAATGAAAGACCACAACATCGGTCACACAGCAGAAGCCCTCACCATCGATGGCAAAACCATCCACTTCTCAACCGAGAAGGATCCAGGCAACTGCCCTTGGAAGAAGCTCGGCATCGACATCGTGCTCGAATGCTCCGGCGCTTTCACCGATGCTGAAAAAGCCAAAGCACACATCACCGCTGGTGCTAAGAAGGTCCTGATCTCCGCTCCAGCAAAGGGCGAAGACGTCACCATCGTTCTCGGCGTCAACGACAAATCTTACGATCCAGAAAAACACCACATCATCTCCAACGCCAGCTGCACCACCAACTGCCTCGCCCCAGTAGCCAAGGCAATCGATGATGAGTTCGGCATTGAACAAGGTTTGATGACCACCATCCACAGCTACACTCTCGACCAACGCCTTCTCGACACCGCTCACAGCGACTTGAGACGCGCAAGAGCAGCCGCTGTATCGATGATTCCTTCGAGCACCGGCGCTGCCAAAGCAATCGGTCTTGTAATGCCTCACCTCAAAGGCAAACTCAATGGCTTCGCAATGCGAGTGCCTACGCCTAACGTCAGCGTTGTCGACTTGGTCGTCACCTGCAAAAAGCCTGTGTCGGTTGAGTCAGTTAACGCTGCAATTGCAAAAGCAACCAACGCCGGTTTGAAAAACTACCTCGGCGTCGCTCCAGCTCCGCTGGTATCCTGCGACTTCCAGGGCAACAAGCTCTCTTCAATCGTTGATGCTGAATTGACGATGGTAGTCGGCGAAAACATGGTCAAAGTCATCGCCTGGTATGACAATGAATGGGGCTACAGCAACCGCCTGGCAGAGCTCTGCTCGCTGGTCGCAAGCAAACTCGCAGTCAAAGTCTAATCGAGACTAAAACTTATTGAGGGCGAGGCGGTCAAATGCCTCGCCCTTAATTCATTCAGCAAACCCTGTGCACGCCCAGTTCTTGCAAATCTGTTCGAAGGTATTGTCAGATAAAAATTCTTCGAGTAATTTTTCAAACTCGAATTGCAAGAAATTTGTCTGCTCAATTTTACAAACTAAACCTGTCACCTATTCATCGAAACCCGCGTCTCATCCGGCAGTTCAAAGGACTTTTAAAATGAAGCAAAATATTGCAAGCGTCAAAGAAGACACGTTCAAAAATAAACGGGTTCTTGTCAGAGTAGATTTCAATGTTCCTCAAGACAAAAAGGATCTGTCTATCACTGATGATTCGAGAATTCGAGGCGCACTACCTACCATCGAAAGATTGATCGCAGCTCAAGCAAAAGTCATTTTGGTATCACACCTCGGTCGACCGGACGGAAAGCGCGTCGAGAAGATGACGTTGAAACCAGTTGCCGACAGGCTCAAAGAACTGCTCAACCAGAAAGCAGAAGTAAAAGTAGATTTCATTGATGAGACCGTGGGTGAGAAAGTCGAAAGTAAAATCAAAGAGATGAAGGGCGGAGAAGTTCTACTTCTCGAAAACGTTCGCTTCCACGAAGGCGAAGAGAAGAACAGCCCCGAGTTCGTCAAACAACTCGCCGCACTCGCTGATGTTTACGTCAACGATGCGTTTGGCACCGCGCACCGCGCCCATGCGAGCACAGAAGGAGTCGCTCACCATGTTCGCCCGGCACTTGCTGGGATGCTGATGGACAGAGAGATTAAGATGTTGAGTTCGGCGTTAAACGATCCGGCTCGACCAGTCGCCTGCATCATCGGTGGTTCCAAGGTTTCGTCCAAAATCGGTGTTCTCGACAACCTGATTGAAAAAGTCGACATCATCATCATCGGTGGTGCCATGGCATTCACCTTCCTTAAGGCTCATGGACTCAACGTCGGCAAATCACTCGTTGAAGACGATCGCCTCGAATACTGCAAGGAACTCGAAGAGAAAGCCAAGAAAAAAGGTGTTCGCATCATTCTTCCTGAAGACGTTGTTTGCGCAACCGAAATGAAAGAAGGTGCCAAAGCGACGACAGTGGACATTGACGCCATCCCTTCAGACCAAATGGGCCTGGACATTGGACCAAAGTCCATCAAAACAATCAAAGAAGCTCTTGAACCATGCAAAACGATCTTGTGGAATGGACCTCCCGGAGTATTCGAAATCGAAGGCTTCGATAAAGGCACCAATGAGCTTATCGATGACCTCGTAACCCTCACCCGCAAAGGCGCCAAGACTATCATCGGAGGCGGCGATTCTGTATCCGCTCTTCAAAAACGCAGCGTGCCTGCTGATGCCTTGACCCACGTCAGCACCGGCGGCGGTGCGTCGCTGGAATTCCTCGAAGGTATCGATCTCCCTGGTGTAAGCTGCCTGGACGCTGCAACCCCAGCTGGTAAAACAAACTAGTAATTGTTGCGCCAGGAGTGCTGTGCAGTCACATCAGACCATTCCGCCTCAACACGGATTACTCATCCTAAGTTACAAATGTCCTCTCAAGTGGGAGGACTTGGATGGTGACGAGGTCAGCAGACACTGCTCGACGTGTTCGCACAGCGTTCAAAACTTTTCGTCGATGCTGGAAGCCGACGTTGAGCAAATATTTGCACGAGTAAATACTGGTGAACGTGTTTGCATCAGATCAGAAGGAATCGGCTTCCGGCAAGCACCTCGGAGTACGTCAATAAGAAATTTATTTCGATTTGGACTCGTGGCGTCGTCGGTCGCCGTCGCGTGGCTGATCGGATTTTTCAAAACACCAATGCTGGCAAAGCCGGAGAAATCGCATAGTGAACGCGCAAATAGAGCCGAAAAAAAGAACTCTGCGGTCGCACCCTACAAGTTGGGAGAACAACGCGCGCTGCAACTCAGTCGCGATTACCAAACACGAATTATGGGGAGCGGACAATTGGCCGCATTGGGAGTTCCTGACCGTTGGGTTCCACCGCTGCAATCGAAAACAAATTCGCTCTGGTCACGCCTTCTGAGCCTTAAAGTCAGTCCAGAATTTCAAGTTAATGCATCCAGCAAAATCGAACAACTCCGTGAATCAATTATTCTCCGAGCAGAGAATGACAAAACTGTTGTCACTGAGGACGTTCTGACCCTATCAAAAATGTATCGCCGCAACGGATTCGAGCAGGCGGCCGACAATTGCCTGGCCATCTCGACGGCGATACTAGATGCAAAAAATTGCGAGGCAGATACAACTTCACACGATCCGCAAAAAAACGAATCGGACGAAGTCGCCTTTGAAACAGTCGCGTACAGCAAGATGAAAAACTTTGACAGCAGCCAGTTTCACAGTTGTCTAGCCAATTACCAAACAAGAATGGAAGATCACCAATCCGAGCTGGCCGGAGAATTCTTACGTGCTTCAATGACGTTAGTTCTAAAAAATCCAACATAAGCAGCAAAATAAAAGCGCTTCAGCCTGACATCAGTGACACTTTATTTACCAAGCTAAAGGCTCTTGATTCCCGGCTTCACGAGCGGTTAGTCAATTTAGCAAACTTCATTTGACCTCAACTTTGAGCATATCAGTACGCACGCCCCTCTTGAGCAGGTTTTGATTTACGTGAAAAGCGTAATTGGCTGCTCTACTTTAATGATGCGTGTTCGAGGCTATTGCTAATCTGCTTCCAAGCTCTGTCGCCATCTGGGTACGACAGGTCTGGCAAGAATCCGAAATCAAGATAGAGCCTAATAGCCGGTAGTCGCAGTGTTTCTGTGTATAGCAGCACTCTCTCATACCCCAGTTCCTTTGAGAGATTCATCACAGCAGATAATAAAGGTCTTCCCAGTCCGCGCCCTTGAAACTCAGCAGAGAGCGCAATCCAGTGCAATCTCGCCCACGTTCCTGCTGCGTCTTCTTCGACCCAAGATGTGGCAGTTCCTATCTTTTCGCCGCTCGGGGAAACAAGGAAAAGGCAGCGATGCTGCATCGAAGGAAGGTCAGCCCCAAACGCATCGTTAAATCGCTCGATATCGTAAGTCTCGTATTCATCTGCCTTCGACCAGATCTCAGCCCATGAGACTTCGTCGCCTGGTCGATAAAAATTTATTGCATATCCATCAGCAGGTGAATATTGTGGAATGTCTGCGAGAGTTTCACGTGTCATTTTCACGCGAATATAGTCCAAGCTAATTACCTCAACAAGATTTGAGATTGTCTCACAATTCGATGTTAATGCCGAGTTTCCTGATGGTGCACTTTGCCGGACTTCAGATGAGTGGGATGAGACTTCTTCGCGACACTTTTTGTCGAAACCGGTACGGCTTTGCTTACTGCGACAGATTCGCTTGGACCGGCAATGTCTTCGATGAAAACACGCTTGGGCGGTGCATCTTTGTGGGAAACGTAATAACCATATAAGAAAAAACCGACGATTACCAAAATGGGTAAGACAACCATAAAACCCATGCTGTGTTCTTCACACTGATAGCAATCAGAGCGATTGTGAAAAAAACTATTATGGTTGATCTCGGTACCAAACAGATCGTCGAGAAGACTCATCGGTATATTTCCTTGTGCACGAATAACAGAGATGTACTATAACTACCACGTGCTTGACAAGCACCACAAAGCCTTAACCTTCAGTTAATGTCGCGGCACAACCGAAAATGCGGTTTATCTGGGTAAGACATATCGGTATCCTTCCCTGAAGGAGCGATAAAGTATGGACAATATAATCAGCCATTCTGCAACTGGAATAACTTTTGATGTGTCCGATGTCATCACCGCGACAGCACCGGTTCGCGAAGTCAACGTCCGAACTGCAACAGAAAGAGCGATCGGATCGAAAGTTGAATCTTGCGGAAATTATTCTGGCAATGCCGTTGACTGTTATCCGGTTCATGGACTCTTTGCCGCTGTCGGACAAGCATTTAACGATCATCGACCTCTGGTTTTGAGTCCGGATATTGTCTGGCTCACGATTGTGCAAGGTCTGTCTGCACATATTAATCTGGCTCCGGAAAAACATCGCGGACAATTTGTTTCGCACCAGGGACAAAAAACAATCCAAGTTCGCCGGGATGATTTTGTGCAAGGGGCTTTGGACAACCCCTGGAACGAAGTATTCACGGAGTTCGGTTTGCATATTCGCGAGGACATCGGGCACGAACTCTATCAACTAATCGTCTCGAATTTTTCGACCACTGGAGTTGTTGAACGGGCGGCATCAGAAATTGCATTAATGTCGACGGTGAAGGCATTCTTCCAATTTGAAGTGCAGTCAATGTGCGGAATTCCAAGAGTTACGCTGGAAGGCACCATTTCCGACTGGGTCGAGTTATCTAAGAGAATTGACCAACTACAAAACTTCGCGGCTCTGGACTTCTGGTTACCCGCCTTAAAGCGAATCGTCGATCAGTTTGTTGCCACTGCCAGTGGTGACATCAGCAAAGCGTTCTGGATTGATATGTACAAGGTCGATGATATGAGTGGAGGACCATACATCAATGGTTGGCTGTCTCATCTGATTCCCTACATCGATGGCGGCACCAGAATCAATCCGTGTTTAAACGGCGGTAAAATCACCGAACCGCAGTTACCTACGTCCATATCGACAGTCCCATTTCAATGGAACCTTCGAGGAGTCAAATACAACTACGAATTCCTCGCCGGACTGATAACTGTGCAACAGAATTCGCAGACATTGGCTCTACGTCCAACAGTTGGTTGGGCGGTGCGCACTGTCGAGCAAGGCGAGTTGAGTGTAACTGGAAGAAGAAGAGACGAGGACGCGCGCTACAAAGTGTTCGATGCCAGGCGTGTCGCTCCTACACCACAGCCAAAATCCATATTCACATTCCCAGACGGTCTCGGTCGTGAGCATTACGAAGATGCCATAGTTTCCTTATCGAAATCGATTGCGGAAAATCCGAAACATTTCCTCTATGTACTCAAGCGTGGGTCGGCTTTCGCACATCTTGAGCACTTCGAATATGCGCTCGCTGATTTTGATTTCGTAATTCAAGTAAACCCGGACCTTGCCGTGACGTATGCCGAACGAGCCAAAGTTTATCGCGCTTTGGGACGTGTCGAAGAGGCGGAGCGGGATTCAATGACGGCAAACAGGTTGGGCTATGTCGGCTGACTCGATCAATAAATGATTGCTGGTCTCTGGTGCTCAACTCCAGCCGGTAAACCGAAATTATGTAGTTTTCTTCTTGAGCACCGCGCTTGCGAAAGTCTGATCGCGATCGCCGAACTGTCCGAATTGCCAAAGCGATGCAGCCGCCTCAGAGCGCAATACCGATTTTTTCGGTTTGAACGAACCAATCTTTCCGAATGCACGCTGGATATTAGAACCTTGCGGACCCGACACGTAATAGTCTTGATGCACGTATCCCGTGAACCGCTCGTCGACGGACTTCGCATCACTAAATTTCCAAACGGCTTCCATCTGACTTCGCCATGGATCAAGATCTTTTCCGACATCCATGCCAACTTTCATCCCTAGCATTTCCTCCCGCGTAAGCGGTTTGTCCGGACGAAATGTTCCGTCTGTATAACCGATGCTATAACCGGCGGCGGCGAGCGCCTGGATGTATTTGTACTGCGGCACACTCGGCGGGACATCTGAGAATTTCTGATCTTCACTCGAAGCCAGCCGAAGCTGTTTTTCAGCGGGCATGAGCGCATTGTGCGCTTTGAATAGCCACTCTGCATATTCAGCGCGAGAGAGTTGATCGTCTGGCCGAAATTGCGAGGCGGAACCGAACACGCCAAGTTGGTGCAAATCTTCAATCATGTTTTTCGTAGAAAGATCAGCGAGATCGGTAAACTCCTTCACTGAAGTGGTGCCGCTCTGTGACGTAGGTGTTAGTCCTCGAGCGTTCGCCGCTACCGGTGACTGTCCGCGAGTTCCGGATATCATAGTTGCATCTGTCGGCATCGCGCCCTCTCCGCTGTCCTTCCCGAAGACGCTTTTCAATTGACGCTCTTTGTCGGCGACAAAACCTTCTCTCCAAAGTGCTGCCTGAGCTTTGAGAGAGGCATTTTCAGTTTCAAGTTGACGGACCTTTTCCTCGAGTTGCTCAACGCGTTTGGCAGATTGATCGCCGGAGCAGCCCGACAAAACGGAGCAGAGTGCGACCGAAGTCGCGAGAAGTTTAAATTGAATCGATTTGCCGCGCATTTGTTTTAATTCCTGTCACTGTACTCAGTTCGACTACCGTCGTCAGGAAGCTTTTAGGAGGTGTAATTACGATTCGACATTAGCGTTGCGGAGTCCGTTCGTTGGTCGCCGCGGAGGTTCGCTCGCTAAGCCAGAAACTTAACAAGCCATTGGGCACCGAGCAAGCCGAGTCACCATTTCTGGTGCCAGACGGATGATTACTTCGATTGATTCGGACTCAGATAGATGCGATGGTCTCTTACTAGCCTATTGGAAGAAGCATCCCATGCGTAAAATCGATGAGGCTCCGACTTGAAACGCCAATAATCTGTCACCGTTTTACCAACACGTAGCGACACCTTTTCGAAGGGAGTGGTGGCTGGGTCGTAACTCCAGGGTGAACGAAAAGGTGAACCGATTGTTTCCCTGGGCAAATCCTTACCCAAGTTGTCTTTCGTCATGATTTCCACACCATTCGCCTTGCCCACAACCGTTCCGTTCTCCGGCACAGGCGGATCAACTGGCGGTCGCCATCTCGTCACATAGAGTCCGCCTGGTTCTACGTGATCCCCGACTAGCTGCGGCTCCGGCTCCTCGAAAACTCGATAATCTCGGTCAAGCCTGTTACCTTGCTGGGACAGGCGATAGAAACGGTGAGTGTCAATTTTATGCTGATAGTAGGTTTGTCTTTGTCTGTCTATAACCAATTCAACCTTCCTGAAATTCGATGACTCTGAGCCTAACTCCTGCACTTGTCTCGCCAAAAGCCACAGCGATTCCGGCTCCATATGTTGCCCCCATTCGGATTTGAAACGGACGGGTCTGCCATTAAATCCGGTGCCAACCTCCAGAGTGCCATGCGGACCATCCGGAATTGCTGATGGCAATGACGAAAAGCTCCATGGATCGACCGGTTTGGATTCTGGTGACGAAACTTCAGAATGTTTGTAATTATCAACCTCAAATTCTTTTGGTGGTTCGAATTTTTCAACATGGGGTTCGAAGCATTCGGTGTTCGGCTCGCATCGCATACCGCTAACGTCAATGCCCATGGCTTTACGGTACTCAAAGTTAAATCGGTAAGCCCTTTCGCGACTGCTCAGTGGAGTTGTGGGCATGCCTTCTTTGCCGGTATGGGGCACCAAAAATACGTCGCTATGGCGTATGAGTTTCGCACTCGCGCTTCCTTCTGGGCAGAGTGAATAGAATTGGTTCGGCTCGATTTTGAGCGTTTCAGAGCTGACCTTGGAGCGGTAGTAGGGAACTGACTCTCCGCGAATATTCAGCACTACCTCACCGAAATGCGCACCGAGATCGAAGTTAGCACCGGCTCCCTCGCCTAAAGGTATTACTCGTCCCTCTTTACCGTCTGCGCGATGAGCGGCCAGCTTAATGCTGCCTTCTCGGATTCTCCCAATCGTTATGCCGCCGGAATCCTGAGATGGAGAGGGTTTCGCATGCGCGAACGAACCAAAAGCATCACTTTTGGGTGCGGAACCACTGTCCGGTTCCACAAAGATTTCGCGGTCCCGAATAAGCAAAGGGGCTTTAGCGCCGTCACCTAAGATATAGAAACCATGCTTCTCGGGATGATTTGCCGGAAGATCAGGAACCGGGGTGGTGGCATAATAGGGCGCCTTCTCACCTCGAATGTTTAGTTCCACCTTCGTAAACTCCGTTCCCATAAGGAAGTTGTCCACCGCAGTTGGCCTTGCGATCGGAACAGCAACATCGATGTACGGCCAGTTTGAGCCCAAATCACCCACTTTTTTGACGGTTCCATCTTGAATGCGACCTACGGTTCGTTGGGCAATTGATGCGTCTTGTCCCTCCAATTTGTGCATGCCGCTGAGGGCCGCTCCAGCAAAGGTCATCGTGTAGGCGGACTTTATGCGCTCTTGATTGGTAGCGAGTCTTCCCTTGAAAAGAAGTGCACTGGTATCAGCGTTCAAAACTCCTGCGGGAATACCTGCCAAGCCACCATTGGCAATATCACGGGTAGCTTTCTTTAGTCCCGTCAGTTGCGCGGCGCAGGACCCGCCAACCTTAGAAAGCCTGATACTGGCTGCAGTGAGACTGCCCATCGTTAGCGAACCTGTAATACCGTGTTTGGTGCGCGCCATCCAGAAGTTACCTTCCTGGCCGCTGACTGGTTGCATCAAAAAGTCACACGCAAAACCAGTTGCAGCACCATCAGCGACAAGAAGTTTATTCGATCTGGCAATTAACTCACCGCCTCTCAAGAAATGACTCTGATGCCGAGCGGCGATCGACAATCCGCACTCCTTCATGGTCCGGCGGGTCGCCATAAATGGCAAAAGCATACCCGTGGCGGACCCGGCTTGCTGCGCATGCCAGCGGCTAGACAGAAATGGCGCCTCTTCAGGGGGTGGAATGAATGTCAACTGTTCCGCTAGTTTGGAATCAACTAGTTGAGTCAGACCCTGAACCGGTGCCTGAATGCCACTGTATAAGGCGGCATGTCCAAACTCCTCGATCAGGTCGCCCAGACTGGTATCTGTTTTTACTGCGCCCGGAAACTGTTCACGTAGACCATGCGCGAGCCAAACCTGGTTGAACACATTCTGCGCGTCAGGAGCACGATTCAACGAAACACGATTTTCAAAATTTTCTGGCATGATTGACTCTGGTAGGGGATCTCTTATCTGGCTTCAGACTTTGAATCCACGATAAAGAAATTACCTGGCAATCGGATGACATTTGGGTTTTAAAACGGTTTTTCGGATTAGTACAATCGACGAGCAGTTTCTTGAATTAAAACAAGAGCGCCGACATTAACTGCAACCGACTCTGTAGGCAATTGGTGAATCTGAATAGCACCATATTTGGTGAAGTAGAAGTTAGGCGTTGACCAGCGCGATAGCAGCGAACTCATTCTAATAAGCTTGTGTTTTTTCTTGAGTGGGCCTCTCTAATTACACAAGAAGAATCTCACACAAAAGAACACGTGAGTACGCCCGTGATGCCGTCTTCAGCCACGGTCTCCAATTGAATGTCTCGGCTCGCACAGACTGGGTAGAATATAATTCTAGTTCGAACGCAAACAAAGAAGCCATGAGCGGTAAAGATACAATTACTAAGGAGCTGTTCGCGTCACTTGTTTTGAACATAGTGAACGTCAGGGCTCAGGCTGGCTGGACTGTTGATTTTGTGAATTTCGCGGTCTCTAGAGAAATTGAGAGTGGACCTCAGGTATTGCACCTCACTCGACTCTATCACGACTACTTGAGTCGCGAGAGTCCTACGAATTTTCAGATGCTCACAAAGCACATTGATGCGCTTCTGACTTCTCGCCCGCTCGAGCAAGGCGACGCCAGAATGATTTCCGGTCTTCTGCCATGTTTGCGCACCTACATCACTTTTCAACAGATGAACGAGAGTTACCATTTTGAGCCTTCGGAGGAATTTGTTTATTTTCCATATGCGGATGTTCTTGGAGTCGGGCTCGTCATCGACAAGGGTGAGACTCAGCAGCACCTTAGACATCCCGACCTTGAAAAACTAAATCTGACAGTTGAAGAGGCTGTCGAAATCTCTGTTAATAACCTTGAGAAACTCAGCACGGGTAGTACATTCCGAATTGTGCAGCCAGGTTTTTACACGTCGCCCTGGAAGGATCTTTACGACGGAGCCAGGCTGATGTTGACTGATTTATTTTCAAACCTTGAAGTTAAGGGAGAGATAGTGGCATTGTCCCCAGCTCCAGACGCACTGTTTGTTACCGGTTCGCAAGATGCGCAGGGTTTGGAACTGCTTGTAGAATTAGGGCATAGCATGATGGACGGCAATCCCAATTCGGTGGCTGCGTGGCCTCTTGTTCTCCGAGACGGGATCTGGCAGCCCTTCACCTTGCCTGCCGATGACCCTGCATTCAATACCATAAATTTCTATCGATTAAAGATATTGGAGCAGCTTTATCAAGCCCAGGCGACCGTGTTAGCGGATGCTGCTATGAAGGCGGCCGGTACATTCGTGGCGCCATTTGTAATTGACCAGGATGAGCAAACCGAGATTTTATTCAGCAAGACAAGCGTGCTTGAAGATACCGTATGTATTGTGCCCGAAGCAGATGTAGTTGAATTTTTCCGTCGTGGATCGTCCGGCAAAAAAGAGTGTGTGGGTCGTGCGCCGTTTGGACATGTGGCACTGGTGATGAATCAGTACATGCTCAAAGATCCGGCGGCTCGTCCTGTTCGTTGGCATTTGAGCACGTTTCCATCAGAAGCTGAACTTAATCAAATAGGCATGATGCCAGCACTTCGGTCCCCTATAGAAACAACGCCAGTTTCCGAGATGGTTCAAGTCAGTCGAGCGTTTGGTTTGCCACTACCGGCAGGAGCAAGACCCCATTCGCAATTCGAGCAAAATGCTGAGGGATTGCTGATCACTATGGTAGTTAATTGCACACCAGCTGAACTCAAAGATTTCCATTTTAAAAATCTTCCAGTCGGTAATATGGAAACGATTCCAACCGAGCAAGGAGAGTTTCATCTGGCGGAAATGCCGTCCGCAAACTGTGTTCGCATGGTAGTGTTCGGACCTAGTAAGATTGCCGGCGAGTGTATCATTGAATGGTTGAAGTCCTTTGACTACAACAACCCGTCAATCATTAATGCTTTCGCTAAACAAAGTGATGAGATACTTTCACTCGAACAAATATTCGGTATCTCAATCATTCCCGAGAGTAGAGTGGAAGGAGAATTGAGGATAAACTCTAGCGGTGCTCGTCAGGATTTTATTTCATCGTATCCGCCAGAAGCGGTCTGCTCATTTTTTAGATGTCAGATGTCCGCCTTAAAGCCAATCTACATGCCAGCCGAGGATGGCTCTCCTCATCTGATCATGGCTATGGACAAACTGACCGTAGCAATACGATCGGGTGTTCAACCAGAAGGAACGTTGTTCAATATTTCCAGAGAATTCAAATCCAACCAAACTGGTGCAACCGTTTGATTCGAGAATCATTTCAAAACAATCTTTTTGACTATCGAGTTGAACACGCCATCGGGCAAGAGTTTTCGAAGTGCCAGGATGGCCTCGGAATTGACCGGGTATCTGAGTTTTGAACTATTATCTGTGGCAGCTCCATAAATGACTTTCGCAACCATCTCAGGTCCTGGTGCTCTGGCTCCTGCGTTTTGCATCTCATTCATTGCACGTGAGACGAACTGATCGTAAGCTTTCAACTCTGGTTTGCTCATAACATCCATCGAGCGATCGTAAAAATCGGTTTTAATCGGTCCCGGTTCAATCAATTTTATTCTGATGTTGAACTGTTGCACTTCAAAATGCAATGACTCGGAGAACCCCTCCACAGCCCACTTCGTGGCATGATAGAGACTGTACAGAGGAAACGTGACACGCCCTCCCATCGAGGAAACATTCACGATCACTCCTGATTTTTGCTCGCGAAAATGCGGCAAGATTTCTCTTACAACATTCATGAGACCAAATACATTGGTATCAAATTGGCGTTGTACTCCTTCGGAAGTGGACGCTTCAAAAGGACCAACCAATCCGTATCCGGCGTTGTTCACTACGCAGTCAATCTTTGAAAATTTTTCAAGAGTGGATTCGATTGCTCGTTTAATCGAGTCGGAATCGGTGACGTCCAGCGCAATTATTTTCAGGTTAGTTGATTCGCTCAGGCTGGATTTTCCCGGCGACCTCATCGTCGCGGCGACATTCCATCCCTGACGCTGAAATTCATTTGCGGTCGCTTTTCCGATGCCGCTAGATGATCCGGTGATTAAAACAGTCTTTGCCATTCTTTCCTCATACCTTTAATTAGGTATGGAGATGATAGCAGTTCAAACGCATGCTCAAGTATCAACAGCTTTAAGTTAGAATCAAATGCAAGCAATTAAAACAAGCCTCTTCGAAAGCCGATCGAAGGGGCTTTCTTGTAGCCTATCATTGCAATCCTCGCATTGCGTACCGAGATGGGCAGCTAAACTTGAAAGTTCGCACTGTCGATGGTCTGTGATGACTCTTTTCGCTTTTGTAGCTCCCTCAGTTTGTCCTGAGCTTCTTCCAGTCCAGCCGAGGCGGCCTTGCTGTACCAGCGCTCCGCGGCTTCTAAATTTTTTTTGACGCCCGATCCTGTTTCGAACATTCGGGCAATGAAAAGTTTTGCTTCTGGCACGCCGGCGCTGGAAGCCTTGGCATATAAACTGAATGCGCGTTTGTAATCGCGGGTTACGCCCAGACCATTTTCATAAATCAAACCGAGGTTGCAGAACGCCTGCGCGTTTCCACTTTCCGCGGCGGTGTTGAGCAAGTTGATCGCTCTTTTATAGTCCTTTTTAACACCCAAACCATCCATGTACATCATTCCTAAATTGTTTTGAGCGACTGGAAGATTCTGTTCGGCTGCTCGCTCATACCATTTGACTGCTGTTTTGTAATCGCGCTTGACACCGAGTCCATCCTTGTACAAATTAGCGAGACTGTTTTGTCCGTACATGTCGCCGTGTTCAGCAGAGATCGTGTAGAGTCTCAGCGCTTCTTTAAGGTCCTTCTTTGTAGCCAATCCTTGTTCGTGCATCCGACCGAGATTGGACACTGCTAAGTAGCTGCCCATCTTTATGGCTTTGTGGAAAAGTGGTATCGCCTCGGCGATCTTTTCCTTACCTCCTTTACCAGTCATGTACAGGTGACCGAGATTGTTGACGGCGTTTGCCTCACCGTGATCGGCCGCGTACTTCAAGTGTTTGATCGTCTGCTCATAACTTTGGGGAACACCCTCTCCATGCTCGTAGAGTCTTGCCAGGTTGGTATGAGCTTCAATGCATCCTCTTTGAGCAGAAGCGTTGAAGTGCTTAAACGCTTCCTGATAATCCACAGGCACTCCTAAACCGTGCAAGTACATGAAGCCGACATTGTTCTCTGCCGATGGATCGCCTTCGGCAGCTGCCTGACGAAACAACTGCATGGCTCGCGAGTAATCTTGTGGAACACCGTTGCCATCCTCGTACATATGAGCAAGATTGGATTTGGCCGTTGTGGAGCCGCGCGCGATTGCTTTTTGAAAACAGAGAAAAGCTTCGTGCTCGTTTTTCTTCGTGCCGATGCCCCAGAGATGCATGCGACCCAACGCACTCAGAGCCGGAACATTGCCGTTAGCTGCCGCTCTACCGAACCAATGGAAAGCTTCCTTTTCGCTACGCTCAACGCCTCTGCCTTCCTCGTACATATATGCGAGCATGTTCTGCGCTTCGTCGTCATTTCCTTTAGCGGCTTTCAATGCCCATTTGAATGATGTCTCTTGATCCTGAGGAACACCGTTGCCATCCGAATACATCAGCGCTAGTTTTCTCTGTGCCTGGACATCACCTTTCAATGCTTTAGCTTCTATTGATTGCAGCTTGTCGGATGCCATGGCCAAAGTCTCTGACATCTGTCGACGATCGCGATCGGATCCTTTGACTAATGGACTTTCTTCGACTGCTGCCAAATTTTTGGCTATTTTTGATTTCGGCTTTTCTGCTGCGGGCCGCGGTTTCAGAAGGGAGTATGAACTAACGGCGACGAGGGTCAAAATGCCGATAGAGATCAAAAGTATTTTTCTGGAATCTCGTGACGGTGGATGTTCTTCTTCAGTAGACTTGGTAATCTCAGACGATACATTGATTTTCTCTGATTCAAAATGGATGCTCCTTAAAGCGTCGGCTAATTCATCCATCGATGAATAGCGATCATCAGGATTTTTTTCAAGACATGTGAAAACTACTGTCTCAAGCTCAGTTGGCACAGTTTTGTTGATTGCCGACAATGGCATCACTGGCGCATCGGCGTGCATTTTCATGATTTCGAGGGCAGTGTCAGCCGTAAACGGGGGGCGACCAGCCAAGCATTCATAGAGTACGCAGCCCAAGGAGTATACTTCAGAGCGCTCGTCGAAGGTTTTGCCTAGCACTATATCTGGTGGCATATAGGCGGGCGTGCCTGCGAGAGTCTGACCTTGAACGTTGCTCGAAGGACCAGTTTCCTGTTTTACAATCGCGACACCGAAATCAATCAATTTTAGATCAATGCTGCCTGACGGATCAACTGATATCAAAATGTTAGATGGCTTCAGGTCTCGATGGAAAATGCCGCGCGTGTGAGCCTTAGACAATGCAGATGCAATTCGCTCGAAAATATCTTTAGTCTGGAACGGTTCGAATAAGCCATGTTCTTCGAGCCACTGGTTTAATGGTATTCCGTTAAAAAATTCCATCACCATATATGGTGACCCGCTCTCCGTCGGTCCAAAATCAAGAGTCTTCAGGATAAGCGGGTGGTTGAGACTGCTTGTCGCGCGGGCTTCGGTTTGAATCGCGATTAACTGCTCTTTGTTCAATTGTCTCAACGTTTTTACTGCGACCTTTATACCGAGCAGTCGATCTCGACAAAGGTAGACTTTGCCGCTTCCGCCCTCTCCCAGGACGCTGAGCGCTTTGTATCTCTGGGAGGGAAACTGACTGGCATCCACGGGAAGTTCCGCTTCATCGTCGTGCGGAATGTCATGTGTAGTTCCGAGTGGCTGGCTACCTGAAAAAGCATCGGCTGCGGTAACTCGACCGGGCCTCTCGCAAGTGCAGGTTGAAGCACGGAAAATCCATTGAGTCATCGAGCCATGTCTGCTCGTGGCAAGAGGTTTTCCACACGTGGAACAGTACTCCATCTTTGGTGCGGCGGCGACCTCCATAGAGATCTTGTCGCAGTCACAGTGCCGCTGGTCGAGTATCCATTGGGTAAATGACCCGAGCGCTCGCGCTCTTTTTTCCTTGCCACACTTGGAGCATCGCTCAACTTCACTGGTCATGAACGCCCCTCTTTTCTTGAGTCTCTGTGAAAATCCACCGAGTCTAATGAATCCAAACGAGGCAAAGTTTCACTGTAAAAGATCTACGAGTGCGACGGTATTGATGTAATTGTAGACAAGATACGTAACAGAATCACTTATGAATCAGTTGAATATCGGCAACCAGATTCTCGGTCGGTTCGATATTGATTGCCGTTAAAGACCCGGGTCGATTGACCGGTGGCACGACTCTCCTGCCCTTTTTAGAGGCAACTGGGAAATTTGAACTGCTCGATTACTTCAAGAGCTTGGTGAGCTGACCTTCGCCCTTTTGAATATACTTAGTACCATATTTGGTGGCGTTTCTCTGAGCTTCAGCAGAAATCTTTTCCTTGATCTTGTCTGATGTCGTCTTCGTCTTGGTTTGTGCAGCAGCAGTGTCCTTCGAAGCAGCAGCGTCCTTCGTGACGGTCGTGGAAGTCGTGGTCGCGGTTTCCCCGGCTTTCGTAGCTGTGGTAGTGGATGTCGTCGTTTTGGTGACCGCTCGGCCAACAGACTTCAGCGCTTCTTTCTTTCCAGCACTCAGACCTTTGTCCATTAGCTTTTCAAAATCGTTAGCATTTGCCGGGACCTGAGCGGTCATCGAAAGCATCATGGCAACAGACAACGACACAGCATCAGTACGATTAAACATTACATCACCTCATCAAGAATTTCAGGCATAAACCCGACGGATCCTAACCAAACTCTTCTAATAATATGACAGATTCGAGAAAGATGATCACCACTTACGGATTCGAGTGTTCCTGATTACTTCGAGCAGTCACTACGATTTAAGATACAGATCATACCCAGCGCACGCTGGTGTACACGTCTTACGCTACGCGTCAGCGTCCCCTCACAAAGCGCGGTCACACATTATCGAGTTTCATCTTTTTTTGCACAATGTACACACAAGGCATTCAAAACCACTGACCTTCTACGAAACGCCAGTATTCATCGAGTTCGCTGAATGTTCAGATTTGGCTCCGAAATTATCACCCTGTAATAAAATCAGGATGGAGCCGTGAAATTCCGCAGTACTACCCGCGGTGCCCCTTTCAAATAGATGTCTCAATCGGTTGACACATACCGCTTGAATATCGGATGAACAGGTGCTTCGAAGGATCCTTGCTCGTTACTTCTCTTTAGTAGCATCGATTACTTCGGCCGCTCCCCGGTCACTGGTGTAGTAGATCCTGATTCGCGGATGTCCATTGTTATCCGGACCTACGTACTTACCCGGCTTCAATGTCCAACCATCAGGAAATGATGACAGACCACCGGTCCAGTTGATATCACCTGAGCCACTCAGGGTGTATGGATGAAACTTGCCCTGTTGGCTGGAAAAGCCTTTGTAAGTGTTGCCTCTGATTTCTAAAGTCCCAATGTGGATGTATTTTCCAACAGAAATTTTGTTGCACGTATAGATTCCATCTGGAGGTGCACCAATTCCTTTCTCCGCGGCTGGTGGGGTTTGAGCGGCTGGTGGTTTTTGGGGCGCAGCATTCGGAGGACCTGGTTTCTGGTTGCCTGGCGCGAGCCGAGGACTCCCCAAACTGATACCACCTGGAGTGCTATTGCCCGGAGCCGCCGGAGTACTTCCTTTGTCAGCGGTGCCATTCAGCTGCTCTCTGGTGTACCACACTCCTACTCCTGCACCATAACCCGAATGGGAATCTAAGCGCACTTTGACGAGGTCCCCTTTCTCTTCGAGGATAGTGCCGGACTGGCTGCCGATCTGTACGCGCTTGCCGGATCCTGGTGTACTGGCAGGACCTCCGTTATTGCCCGCAGTGCCACCGGTGTCACCCGTCGCGCCGCCGGTGTTACCCGTTGCGCCTGCGGTGGTACCCGCAGCTGCACCCGTGACATGATGCTCCGCTTTGTCATACCAAACCCCAACCCCGGCGCTATAACCGGTTTGAGAATCCAGGCGCACTTTAACGAGGTTTCCACTTTCCTCAATGACAACACCGGATTGGTTGATACTACCAACAGTTACACGTTCACCGGGTTGGAACGACCATGCAGCAGGGATTCCCGCTGCAGCGACCAAGACAGCGATCAACGCAAAAACGAATCTTTTCATTGCAAGTCTCCGAAAGCCTCAGAATTCTATCATGCGCCGCCGTTCCGGAACTTGTCATTGACTTATTTCAAAAGTCCTGACATCGAGTGCTGCTGCTGATTGTTTCAAGCGGTCATTTCAAGATGGCGTCCAGACAGGTAGAAGTTCGTGAATAACTCTGCCGACACAGAATCAGGAACGCATAAAAAACCCTCTGAGTTTTCGAAAAATCGGAGGGTTAATTTGTAGCGCCGATTCTTACTTAAATTGCAGTACCAGGAGCGCCAGGCGCGCCTGGAGAGCCTGAGGTACCCGGAGGTGTTCCAAAACCGCCGTTGCCGCCGCCACCACCTGCGCCACCATTAACGTTAGTGGCTCCAGTCACGTTGGTTCTCTTGATCGAACCGCCTTTCGCGCCGGCGCCTCCGTTACCGCCATTGCCTCCGGCTCCCAGAGTAGATCCGGTACCGCCGCTTCCACCATTATTGCCGTTAGCACCTGCGCCTCCGGTTGAACTGATGTTATTTACGATGCCCGCAGTGATGCCCTTAAGAGTTATGGTGCCGGCTTTCGCACCAGCGACTCCTGAAGAACCATTACCGCCTTTACCCCCAGCTCCCGAACCGGAGTTGCCGCCGCTGCCGCCAACACCCGACGGACTTGATGTGCCACCATTAGCGGTGATTGAGTTGCCCGAAACCTTTCCTGCTGATGACGTGAGAGTTACAGAATTGCCGGCACCGCCTAGTCCCGCCTGTCCTTGATTTCCACCCGCTCCGCCGTCACCGCTGGTACTGCCTCCACCGACGCCTCCCGAGGATCCTCCGCCACCCGCTCCGCCAGACGTGGTGATATTTCCGAACGTCACATCTCCAGGCGCACCCAGAGTTATTTTCCCACCAATGCCGGCCTTGCCACCATTGGCTCCCTGGCTTCCAGTTCCGCCTGATCCAGTTCCGGCGTCACCGCCAGCGGCACCAGAACCACCATTGCCACCAGAGCCTCCGAATGCGTTTATATTTGTTATGTTAATTACTCCGCCTGTCTTTGGAGCGGTCACTTTCACGGTATAGCTACCACCTCCAGCGCCACCTTGACCAGTCGCACCGCCATTGCCACCCGCCAGGTTGCCGTTGCCACCTTTTCCTGCGCCACCACCAGCACCGCCGAAGCCACCAGTCAAACTCATACTCGTGACGGTCAGGGAGCCGCTGACTGCAATTTGGCCAGCATTACTTCCGGCACCACCAGCGCTGCCGGCCCCTCCAGCTGCGCCTACTCCAGAAATTGACGAAGAACTTCCGCCGTCACCACCATCCCCCGATGAAGCCGCATGTCCACCGTTTGCAATTAGCGACGTCGCGGTGACACTCGCTTTTCCGATTACGATCTTTCCACCCTTTCCGGTGATTCCGACTGCGCCTGCATTTCCAGCGATAGCTGACTCTGCGCCAGCAGACAGGCCGGCGTTTCCGCCGTCTCCGGAAGAGCGACCGAAGCCACCACCGGCGGAGACATCGACAACACCCAACGTTGTGATACCACCAGATGTCTTGATTCCGACTGCTGATCCGGCCCCACTGGCACCCACAGCACCGCCATTGCCACCAGCTCCACCGATTCCACCAGATAGACCGCTACTGCCGCCATTGCCGCCGATTGCTGTAGACGCATCAGCCGAGGTGCCACCAGTTGCGAGGATGTTACCTGAGGTGACGCCAAAACTAGTTTTCACCGCGACGACTCCGCCAGAGCCGGCGGCACCACTGTTGCCGCCATTACCACCAGCACCACCATTGCCAGCGTTGCCTCCATTGCCGCCATCTCTGCCAGCACCACCCGCGCCGCCGTCACTGCCAGCCGTGTTGAGTCCTCCAAGAATAACTATATTTTTGGTGGTTACTTTAATATCAGCGCCCTTAGCGCCGACACTGCCGGTACCGCCATCACCGCCGCGGCCACCGTCGCCACCGGCGCTGGTGCCACCGACGCCACCATTACCACCACTCGCCGCCGTGCTGCCGAAGTTAGACTGAGTGGTTATAGAACCTTGAAGGTTTAAACCAAAGAACGTTGATATCGATATAGCTGCAGATGCTCCGGATTTACCGGCATTGCCACCGTTACCGCCAGAACCTCCGGCGCCACTGCCACCGGATGTGATGCCACCATCGCCACCATCGCCGGCATCCGCTGAGCCGCCGCCTCCTGAGTATATATTCGAACCGACACCCGAAGTAACGTTGCCAGTTTTTATGAAAGAAATTACGGCACCGGAGCCGCCGGATCCACTGTCGCCACCGGAGCCACCATTCCCGGCATTCCCGTTGGTGCTGTCGCCACCGTCACCCCCGTCGCCAGAGGTACTAGCAGAGCCACCGGCAGCACTTATGAGACCCCCGGCAGCAAGATTAGTGCTACCAAAATACAGTGATATCTTCCCGCCGGCTCCGCCGCTGCCGCTCGCGCCGCCGTTACCGCCGTTACCGCCTGACAAGGCAGCAGCAGTGCTGCTAGCGTTTCCACCGTATAGACCAGCACCGCCCTTACCACCATCGGTACGAAGCGTCAAGAGTGTAATGGTGCTTGCAGAAGAAGAGAAATCACCACCTCGACCGGCGAGGCCACCTGCACCACCGGCGCCACCATTCCCATTAGAACCTAGAGAAGCAGTGCCGCCATCAGCTCCAGCGCCGCCGTCGCCACCGGCACCGCCCACGCTGGAGATCGCGCCGTTGAACGAAAGTTTACTTCCAGACGTCGCAAGGAACCCAGCCGCGCCGCCCGTACCACCGGCTCCACCGGCGCCACCGTCTCCAGCGTCACCTGCCGCCACTCCTGCTCCGCCGATCGCACCGCCGCCACCACTACCGCCGGCACCTCCATCGGTGTTTAATCCGGAATTACCAATCGTTACATCTGACTTAATTGATTGAATCGTAATTCTTGCGCCTGCGCCACCAATACCGCCAGCACCACCTGCGCCACCATCGATGCCGGGCGCGGAAGCGACTCCAACGTTACCGTCTCCGCCCTTTCCACCGGTCGATTCGAGAGCCGCACCATCTGCAACAGTAAGAGCTCCGGTGGAGGCTATTAAAGAAATCTCTCCACCTGCACCGCCTGCGGTACCGGCCTCACCTGGGCTTGTTCCATTTATACCGGCTTGACCTTTCGCGGTAACCTTTCCAAAGACGCTGATATCACCGGCATTGACGGTTATCGCCCCGGCACCTGCACCGCCGGTTGTTCCACTAGAGTTCGTGACCGTTCCGAGGTGACCAACACTGGCACTGCCACCGGTGCCGATCGATATAACGCCACCACCGGAAGTAATTGCTTGCGTTTGAGTACCGCCGAGCGCCAAAGTCTTACCTGCACTGAATTTGCCGGTGCCGACGCCGAATACATCAAATTCAAGTTTTGCTGTCGGTTGAGCATTCGTGAGGATGATGTTGCCGACTTTTCCAGCACCACCACTTGAGTCGAGAGTTTGACTGAGAATGGCGGTTTCATATTCCGCGCCGGCGATGATTGTAATGTTGCCGTTGTCTCCGGAACCGTTTCCGCCGGTGAGAATACTGGCGACGCTAACCGCGCCGTTGTATCCGAGCGGATCAGCAAATGCCAGGATGGTCGTATCCGCCCCGGATTGTCCCGCCAGTCCACTGGACGAAATAGACGTTTTATCGAGTAAAACGGAACCACCAAATTCTGAACCACCGTTGACCTGAACGAAACCTTGGGTTATCGAATTACCAGTCTGCGCATCGGGATTTGGCGTGGCGCCATCAAGTGCTGTGAGGTTAGCACCAGCGACTATTACGATCGGCTTGCCGACGTTCGAACCATCCCGTGCGGTGATCGAGTATGCCACTCCGCCATCCGTCACGTTATCACGCGCCAGTATGGCAATTGCTTCTCCGAATATCAGATTACCTTTTAGTGTGATAGAACCGGCATCATTGAAGAAGGTAGGATCGCCTGTTATGCAACTCTCTCCGAGTTCTAAGTTGTCTGTCGATGCACCGATGTGTGCTTGCCCTGCGGTTACTTTGAGCTCACCAGTCAACTCACCGACAGTACCATTAGCGGTGCCTTCGCCTGCATTAATGAATAGATTCTTCGAGTGATAATCACCGCCCAGCAACGTTACTGTGTCGGTATTTTTTAGCGTGTTGCTTCCAACAAAAATATCGCCGTTATAAGCGTTGAACGCACCACCATAAGCGGTTATCGACATATTTGTCGGTCCATTTACGCCGGCACTGACATTGGCAAGATTGATATTGCCTGTAGCGGCGGATACGACGCCATTGTTAACAATCGTTCCGCTGTTTAGATTTACATTTCCTGCAGCACTGATTACTGGAACAGTTGTGCTACCAGGTTCGGTATCAGGTGTGTTGAGAATTGAACCGGCAGTCAAATTTAAATTGCCTGAGCTCTGCAGCAAGCCACTGTTGACGATCGAACCGGAAGCCGTCAGGTTTAAATCCAGCGGTCGCGATGCGCTTCCTGAGCTGACAACCCCGGTTCCCTTGTTTCTAATATTAGTCGCACTTATATCAGCGGCAGACGTGGCTGGGTTGCTCGAAATAGCAACAAAATTTCCAGCATTGATGATGTTGCCACCAACATTCAAACTCTCCATTGATGCAAAGTCGCTTGTAACTGTCACGCCTTTCGGAATTCGCAAACCCGAAAGTCCTTTGCTCAGGTCGCCGCTGAGATTGAGATTGCCACCGTCGGCGTTTCCTTTTCGACCTAGTGAAATCGTTTGCCCACCCTCGTAGAGCGCTTGATGAACAGCGACAGCTGAGGCGGCAGTAAGCTTAGTCGAACTGTCGACTATGAAATCCTCGCCGCCTCGTGTGATTGTCACCGTGCCGTTAATCGGCGCGATGTAGACGTTGCGTCGCGAGGCAAGATTGAGATCGGTTGGAATGGAACCTGCCTCTATTGATGAGAAACGAATTTGTCGGGCGAGGCGCTCGCGCACACCATCGTGGCGATTTTGATTCGTAAGATTGAGTGAATTGGCAACCGCTGGACGATTGAACCTTGCAGCGGAAACATTGCCGATTTGAAGATTCTGAAGAACGTCTACACCACGGCGAGATTCAGCACCCATGCGCGCCTGACGTTGCAGATGGCGCCATCCGGAATTTTGCATAACACTTTGGAGATCGCGGTCGTTATTATGACCAGCAAAACCGGCTGATGGTGCACCGATTGCAATGGTGACTCCGACCACGCTTGCGAACAATGTGCTTTCTAACTTCTTCATGGTCGATTCTCCAATTGGTGATACCGGGCATACCTGCACGCTCAATCAAAGCGACACCACCGCGCCGCTTCCCTCTATAAGAGGAATACTGCGTCCGATCTCGCAATTGAATTAACACCACGCCGAAACGTGGTGCAGTGAGCAATATAATCTGGTCGCCGTGCGGCCAGTCGTCCCCGTGGAAGGGACACGAAAGTAATAATAAACCGAAGGCATATCCCGCGTATAGCCCGGTAACACGCAACTCGGGATTTTATCCTCAAGTCACGATCAAAAACCGTTGCCACTGCCACCGGTGCATCGTTTTGGAATTGTTTCAATAAATTTAATTGTCGCCTAAAGACCACAAAGATTTGCGCTGTCGACTGCTTCAGGTGTCAATGCGCGCAAGTTTCGCGCGCCGTCAAAAATTGATGCCTTCGCCTCACAGAACAAGACCATTCAAACACGCAAGGGGCTAAACCATTTTTTTACCCCTCGCTTGCGATCGGAGGAAGGCAGCATGGTTGCAGCCCAACGGAACACGTGCATTGGTTCGTGAACTCCCGGCGGTACCACGCGTGGTACCAGACGCACACAGTCCTATTGCTTCAGAATCGTCACTCCGCCGCCCAACGTTATTCTGCTCTTTTTATCGGAGGAGAACACGACCTTTCCGGAGGTGGCTTCGACCGTATTGTTCGGTTGTTTCGCTCTGACCGACTGACCTCTGAATTCGATTTTGCCACCGTTTCTTACTACAGTTGTATATTTGGGATCGCTGGTTATCTGACCGCCTGCGGGTCCACGGCTTATGTTGATACTTCCAGTAGCACCGCCATTCGCTTGGAGTGAGCTGTTTGTGTCGAAAAGGATTTTGCCGGCGGTGGTCTGCGCGTTAATCGAATCACCTGAGACCACAGACGATCCTTCGCCAAACTTGATGTCACCATTCAGAGACGTGAGATTCGCTATGGTTGAAGCTGTCAGAGTGCCGTTGACTATCACGTTTTCATCAGTCGATGTTAAACCAATCGGGCCAGTTGCTGTCGTCATACTGCCATTCACAACCACATCTTCGTCGGATGAGGACATCGATATCTCGGCGGCATTAATTGCGCCATTGACTGTAATTCCCTTTGTTGCTTGGACAGCTAGAATGTTCACGGCAGAGGAAGGGTCGTTCATAACAACTGCTCCTTTCGAGGTGATGGATGTAGAGCCTACGTCCGCCGTGACTTTCAGAAACGCGCTAAGTACATTGACTTTTAAACTGTTGTTGCCTACGTCGCCGGCGGCCAAACGGATAGTGCCTTTATCAGCCTGGAACAAACCGGCGAATGAAAATATTCTGGCGTTACCATCGACACTGACGTCGCCTGAGCGCGAACGCACGAGCGCTGAGTTGCCGAGCAGGACATCATCGGCTGACTCGATCGAAATGTTTGCATTGGAAATTACCGTACCGTTGATAGTGACATCAGCGGCGGTAGCTTTAGCCAATGCACCTGAGACCAAGACATTTCCGGAAGTAATTGCTCCTGTCGAATCCCAAGTGATCGGAGAATTGTTACTGGAGTTGACCCCGGCGGTTCGAATCGTAATTGCTCCTGAATTTGTAGTACCACCAGTAGTATCAATACTTCCAATCAAGACAGAACCATCTGCTGCTCCACCACCAGTCACGGTCACGGTTCCATTCACATCTTTACTCTTGCGCCCGCCCGCGAGGATCGATAGTCCCGAGAGGTTTATGGAACCGCTATTCAGATCCGTACCTTTCATGGCGCCTATGAACACATTTCCTGCAGAACCCTTCCTCCCGGTCGACCTGCTGCTGATCGTCGAGCCTACGCCAGAGACGATGACACTTCCTCCTGTGGTGGAGCCGGTGCCGTTACCAGTAATAGTCACTGCAGCCGGAGTAGCACCAGCAGGGAGAGTCGGTGAGTCCGTTCCGCCCGAGGTGATGTTAGCGCCGGCGATTATAGTGATAGGAAAGCCGGTTGTGGAGTTGCCTGCTACGATGCTGATCCCACTAGAGGTGATTAGTACGTCATCTCGTGCAATGATTACAAGTGCTTCTTGTGCAGTCAGATCACCAGAGATGCTGATATCTCCGCCTGCATTCTTATATGTAGGGTCTCCAGTCAGACAGATGTTACCGAGATTCAAATTGTCGGTATCCGCCGATACGTGAGCGGCATAGCCTGACTGAGACAAGGTGCCCGTGAGTTTATTCACGTCGAGATCCATCGTTCCTTGACCGGTCGCCATGTTGACCGCCTTGCTGAACAAGTCACCGCCTGTAATGGCAGTGTTGAATGAACCATTGTATGCTGCGTCACGAAAATTGATGGCACCATTCAATGCATTGACTGAACCGTAGGCGTTGTTAAAGGTCAGCGCGGATGTTGATGGTCCGTACACATTCACATTGCTGTTATTCGAGGTAATGGTGCCGGAGTTCTCAATATTGGCAGCGTAGATCGTGAGATCCTGTTGTGCGGAAATTGAAGAAGTGTTCTTGATAGCTTCGCCTGCGGTGATAGTCAACGCACTACTGGCGGTGACAGTTCCATCATTCGTAAATGTTCGTGCCGCGCCAATGTGTAGATCGCCTGTCGCTGAGATTCGAGCACCAGCAGCGTTTAAAACATCATCCCCTTGAAGTGAACCGCCTCTCCGATCGGAAACGACAAGCAATGTTCCGTAATTTGTCAAATCGCCGGTCAGCCTGAACGCAGAACCTTTGGAAAAGTTTCCGGCCGCGGTTACACCTTCGGCAACAACAAGCGAAGCGGCACGCATTGAGCCTTCACTCGTAAGTCCATCGAGCGACAACGTCCCGCCCGATGCACTACCGTCCGCTGAGACGCTTAGTGTCTGACCGCTCCCTAGAGCTTGTTTCACGGCGAGGTATTCAGCAGCGGTAACTCGCTCTCCGCCCGCTAGAGATTTCGTCTCGCCGCCGACGGTGATTTGAACCGATTCACCGCCGAGTAGTTTGTTACCGAGTACAATGTTGCGCTCAGCCGAAGTAAGGTCGAGATTCAGCCCCGCACCAAGTTTTAGCAATCGGTTGTTCGAGCCGATTTCGATTGTGCGACCGCGGTCAATTTGGTTGATAATGCGACGATCGAAGTTATTTCGCCCGGTGTCGATTTGTTGTCCCGCATTTCGTTGTATTTCGTTCGTCAGGCGTTGTTCGATGCGTTGTTCGATTCTGGAAAAATTTGCCGGTCGGTCTGCTCGGTTTTGCTCGCGAAACATTTGTCGCAATTGATGCCTATCGACACCGGGGTTATCTTCTCGAAAATCGCGGAAGTCAGAACTCGCGGAGGCGCTCTGAGAGTTAATCAAGAGCGAGCCAGCAACGAGTGATTTGAGTAACCAAAACTTCCGTCCCGACAAACGTGATGCCATTTGCGATCTCCCTAATTCTTCGATAGGCTGCAAATTATACATTTGAAGAGCACGTGAACGACTGACATGAGCGCACTCTCATGTCGTGAATTCGGACATTTCATAAACCGACCGAAAACTCGTGATAACGTAGCCTACTCAAGTGGGCTCGGCGGCGCCGAAGCGAAACAGCTGGTGCGATCCGCGCACCGCCACAATCAGGCCGCGCCCTTAGTACGGAATCGGAAGTTCGGATGCATCAGGTTGAGGTTTTTGCAATTCTTTCGGCGGTCATGGCCGCTGTTGGAGTTTTGTCCGAGCGTTGCAAGATGCCACTACCGACGATGCTTGTTGTCGCCGGCGTTTTACTGTCGTTTATTCCATATGCGCCGACAATCAACCTCGATCCGAAAGTAATTTTCTTCATTGTCCTGCCGCCGCTTCTGTACATCGAATCGTTCGCGACGCCGTGGAAACAACTTAAAGATGTGGGCGACCTCGTATCCGCTCAAGCGATAGGGTTGGTTCTCGCCACCATTTTCGGTGTCGCCGCAGCCTTGCGTTTGGTAATTCCTGAGATGCCATGGGCGGTGGCACTCGCATTTGGCGCGATTGTTTCACCGACTGATGCAGTGGCGGTCTCCGCGATAGCGAAAAGCAGTTTCATTCCACACAAGACCATGGATGTCATCCGCGGCGAAAGTCTCGTCAACGACGCTACCGGCTTGGTTTCATTTCAATACGCAGTCGCAGCCGCAGTGACAGGAACCTTCTCCCTAATGAACGCTGGACAATCATTCTTGTTTGTTAGCCTCGGCGGCATCGCAGTCGGCTTGCTCATGAGCATGATTCTCGGAAAAATCAGAACCGAACTCAGCCACCGCCCGTCAGAGATTATAGCGTCGTTGTTGTCACCATTCGTGGTGTACCTCACAGCAGAACATCTGCACGTGTCGGGCATTCTCGCGGTCGTGACGACAGGCTTGGCGCTTGGCGTTCGCGGTCCAAGGATGATCTCGACGCCGGCACGCGTTCAGGTGGTGGCAATTTGGGAAACCATCACATACGTCTTAAACGGTTTCACATTCCTGATTCTTGGATTGCAATTCAAACCAATCTTCGAAAAGATTTTGTACCACGACCCGCAGCAAATCTTGCTCTCCGCAGCCGCTGTGATTATTAGCCTCGTGGTAATTCGATTCGTTTGGACACTCATGACGGTGACAGTGAAAAAACTTTCCGGACAAGAAATCCCTGCGAAAAGGCACGTCTTTGTATTTTCATGGTGCGGAATGCGCGGAGTGGTATCACTCGCGGCGGCGCTATCACTGCCGCTAACAATGACAGACAATGAGCCTTTCCCGTACCGCAACTTGTTGATCTTTTTGACAATCGTCGTAATCGCATTCTCACTTTTCGTCCAGGGCGCAACTCTGCCGTCTCTCATAAAATGGCTCGGTATCAAACCGGAAGAACTCGGAGACGAGGAAGTGGAGCGTGTTACGCGTTTGGGTTTGACACGCGAAGCGATTCGCGCATTAGACGCGGAAGCCACCAAAGATGGTATCGATCGCACCGACCCGGTTTTTCAACAAGTGGTAAACAGCTACGTTCAAATAGCCAGCGCCAACATGATGCCGCGCGACAAAGAAGAATTCGATCTGTACCAAAAATTAGAAAAGATCGCAGTTCATTCGCAGCGCCAAATGCTGATCCGCTTGCGCGATACCAACAAAATCGACGAACGCCTCTTTCTCCAAATCCAAAACGAACTCGACCTCGCCGACCTCCACCTCAACACGCCGAAAAACAGTACCGCACAACCCTGACAGGGCAACCGTTTGCGAGATTTTCACCCTACAGTTTGACGCAGCCCTTATGGCTGTTCTATACGACAAGTGTGGTGCCCGCAAAATTACACCCACGATGTAGGCAGTTTAAGCTTGAAACAACTTGGACGCATCATTTGTTTCGGAAACTAGAGAACGTAAAAAGTGAGGACAGAAACAGGCACTTTTTCACCTCTGCTGTCTTCAGCCCAAATGAACGCGTAGTAGAGTCCAGGTTTCCAGTCTCGTTTAATTTCAATGGAGGCAGCGAACCCGGAGTTCGTAATCGACATGTCGCGAGCGAAAATGTCGGCGACACTTTCCTCGGCATTGCTGTATGAGTTGGTCGCGTTTAGTTGTGCGACAGACATTCGTCTTGGAAATTCTTCGCGCTTTATAAGAATTGCTTGTGCTCTATAGCCGGGTGAGAGTGAGCCTCCGATTGGCACTCTCTGCCCGCGATAAGCTCTGTCCGGAATCTTTGCAATGTTACCGTATTTGTTGATAAATTCTTGCGTTGCAAAAACGCTAATGCCGTATTGGGAGGAACTTAAGCCGACTCCCACATGCGTGCGATCTTTGTCTAGAATATTTCTCCGATGTCCGTCCGAATGCATCCAGAGGCTTTCTAAACCTGCAATCTGCTCCCTTGAAAATTTTGCGTTGGGGTCAGGTTTCTGAGCGCTTGTCGTCGCGCCGAACCAGGCGGCATTCTCCGCCACATAGTCAGTACCGCCCACCCAGTTATAGCGCTGCGTAGGTTTGGTGCCATCTTGCTCCCAGTGTCCGTGCGCTCCTAGACTAAGCATCACGTCCGCGTGTTTCTGTCCGGCGCGAGTTGCCGTTGCATCCAGAGCGACTGGACGCAGACCATTTTTCTGCCGGTCACGATTAATCAGTTGCACCATATAAAGGCGAGCCTCTTGAAGTGTCATGGCATCAATGTTTCTTGCTACTTTGGAAGCGCCTCTAGCTTGAGCTGTTTTCGCTTTTCCTGTAGCTTCATCAGAAACGATGATTGTGAGAGCAACCATCAAAAATACTGATACCGCTGGCAGTATCGAGAAAACTCGCCGGTATTGGTCACTTACGATGTGAATTTTAAAAGCTGCGTTTGCACGTTTAAGCTTCACTTGAAAGGTCCTTGCGTTGCGATATCAGGAAATTCCCTAGCTTGCATATCGTGAAAAATCTGGCGTATTAGGCCGTTGTAGGGAATATTATATTTCCACTTACTAGCCCGAAATTATCATTTGGTTGGAATACTTATGTGCGACTCGATTTATCGCTACATTGAACCGATCTTTAATCTCACTTTGTATCCAGTAATTGCCTATGACGCGTTCGTAATTTATCGAAGTGTTATTGGATTGATGCAACGTTCAAAAAGACAATTCTCCTCGGTCCAACTGTCCGTAGTCGTAATCATATTTTGCGTTGCTGTCGGCGGTTTGTTTCGGCAACAAGCCCTTGAGGGATTTTTGATGCTTGCAGCTCCTTTGGTGTACTCATATCCGCTGGTCGACTATGTCTTTAAGAAAAATCGTTCGCACTGGGATAATTTCTTCTGCTTGCCGTTCGCACTTTGCGCTTTGTCTGCAGGTGCCTACAGTTTTAATGTATTCCTCAGACATTTTTATATTCGACCATTTAACTAGAACGGAATATTGTTTGTCTTTCGACAAGATTCCGAGTCCAATGAACAAAATTATGCAATTCTGAATAGATCTGATCGGCACCGCATCTGGTGACATCGGTCTATCGCGACGACCGGCACGACTGTAGCGAGCCCGTCAAGATGCCTCGATTGTGTGTCTACAGAACGACGAAGTAGCTTGAAACAACTTGGACGCATCATTTGTTTGCTGCCGAGCACGTGCCACTGATGATTGACACTAACAAATATGAGTAAAAAACCTGGGATTCTTAATCCTTGCGGTCGCGATAAGCTTTTAGCCAGTCTTTGATATTGTAGTCTTTGTCAGGATCCAAGAATTTCCCGGCAACATTTTCTGCGCCCCACGGTGGCTGTGTGCCACCATGTTTGGTGTACGCCCATTTCGTCAATTCCGCGGCTTGCCTGGGCGAGATCTCACCTGAGCTGAGCGCCGCCCCGAGCATTCCAGCGAAGTAACCATCACGAACGTCGCCGGGATTGTCCACAGGGCTATCAATATACGCAGCCGCTTTGTCCGCCAAATATTTTCCACTGTTATATCCGACAACTAAAAACTCACGGAAGTGATGCGTAATCGAATTATTCGGATCGGTGGTATCGGTGATATTGGTGTTAAAACCTTCGCCTGCAGAATGATTTTTCGCGACTATCGATTGATACATCGTTTCGAGGGCCGAGCCGGCGATGTTAGGTCCACCACCAACAAGTTCGCGCCCTGTGTCTCTGGCAATTCCGAGTGGTTTTTCGGACATTGTCAAACCGATATAGTTTTTAAAAAGCTCACCCTGACTTGGTTTCAAATAGTTCCAACTATCCGGAGAGCGACCATTCGCCTCAGCTAAATCGGCAGCACGGGACACCGTATTCATCATGTAATCGGCGGGACTAATTTTACCGTTCTTGAGGTTGATGAGTTCGTTGAGAGTGCCTCGGTACATTTCCTTCTGATCCGGCGGCAGGTTCTCAATTTGCAATTTTTGCGTGTCTGTAAGAGGTGCGGTTCCAAGTTCAGCAGCTAATTTGTTGTAATCTCTGAAAACCTTCTTGTCTTCAGGCGATGCTAGTGAATCGGCAATCCAGCCTCTGAAGCTATGAGCGGTGTTGGTGCTCTCTGACTGCTCGATCGACAGCTCAGGAATTGTGCCTCTGTTGGCCAATATTGCAGAGTCTTGCTTGCTTTTCTCGGGCTCTCCAGACGGAAACCAGGAAGAATGATGATTTCCCCTGATATCAGTCGGAGTCTCTGGGGCTTTTACCCCGGCCGATTCGGCAGTCTTCTCGTTTTTGACGCCATCGCCCATGAATGAACCCCATACCTCTCCTACATTGGCTATGCCCCATTTTTGTAAGAACTATTCAAAGTCGCACTATGGCGTGCTTAAATCGCGATGGTCCCCCGTATGGCGGTATTGTTAACAGCAATCAAATATTAGATCCAAAACGTGTTTGGAGGTAGGAATCGTGAACCAATCAACTATTTTCGCATTGTCTTTAGCGCTAAGTGTCGCAAACTATTTCATCGAGCCCGTCTTTTCCGAGGACCGACAGTTGCAATTGAATCCCAGAATCAAAGCGGTTATGCAAGATAAGCTGAGAGAGGGGGCAGGTAAAACCTGGCCCAATCCGAAAATTACAATAACTGACGATATGGTATCTGTATCCTCGGGCAAACAACACGCGCAATTCAAAGACAAGCAGATGGGAGAAATGGAAAAATTTCTTGTCAGTTTACCAGTCTCTGCCTGGCCGTATGGAAGGGTAGTAGAAGTTTCAGAACTGGGTATTTCCAGTGGCGGCCCACAAGGAAAAGATTTTCGAAAGCGGAGTTGGGTGCTTATAAGGGCAGTGATGAAACGGCTTGATGTCACAGTTCAGCTGGGACCTCCATCTGCTTAAATCAAGGTAGCCCTGGTAATAGATTCAACCAAAGCCAACAGTGGTGTGCGAACTAAATGAACGATCAATCCGCCACGTGCCCAATTTGTCATTTACCTGTCTGGTCGAAGACATCGGGACGTTTAACTCAATGGCTCTCAACCTGCTCATGTCATTTACAAAGGACGGTTGAAGAGAATCAGCAAACTCTAGACCTTTGTAGCAAGTGCGGAAAGCGAATGAGGGAAGGACGGCTTGGGTCCTTTACGCAATTCATTTTTCGCTACGATCTGTGCTCCTGCGATGTTCCGCAATCCCTGAAGAAACCTGGGTTCGGTGGTACTCAGTCCGTATCCGCTGCCGTTGATTCCGACACAAAGGTAGAGGAGATTGAACTCGACGTCGATCCAAACAAGTTTCCACTCGACCGCTATATTCCCCTGGAAATTGTGGGTCGTGGTGCTGCAGGAACTGTCTATTCCTGCCGAGATCGGTTGCTTAGAAAGCGAGTGACGGTCAAGACGTTGCACGTCCAGTCTAGCGAGCAATTGGTTTTGTTTCAAAATGAGGCAAGAGTTCTCAGCAAATTGGACCATCCCAATATCGTTCAAATTTTAGACTTCGGTGCCACAATTGGTGGCTCACCATATATGGTGTTAGAGTACAACGCGGGAAGGAGTCTCGACGCTCATCTTCAGGACAAGGGGCCGTTGCATTGGACGACAGCCGCATCCATGTTCGCCAGTCTTTGCGCGGCGTTGGAGTACTGCCACAGTCACGGAGTGTTCCATCGTGATTTGAAGCCGTCGAACATTTTGATGGTCACCACGGGAGATCGATCTACGGTCAAACTTTTTGACTTTGGTGTTGCAGAAATTCAATCCGTAGGCTCTGAAGACCAGCAAGTGACGATAGTGGGAACTCCATCTTACATGTCACCAGACCAAGCTCTTGGACGTGAATTCGACGCTCGCTCTGAGATTTATTCTCTCGGATGCGTGATTTTCGAAACGCTTACAGGTGTCGCGCCATTTGCGGGTGGTACAGCATTAGAGCTTCTGTCGAAACATGCTCACGATGAGCCCCCTCTTTTGTCTGACCTCGTAAAAGGCGACCTTCCAGAACAGTTTCAATCCGTGATTTCGAAGTGCATGGAGAAGAATCCTGATGATCGTTATTCGTCGATGCGCGATGTCAGCCTTGATCTCTTGTCGATAGCCGGGGAAGCACAGTCTGCTGAATCGCCTACGCTTACAGAAGAGATTCGCCGACCAACAATCGCTGTGCCTGTATCGCTAGGGATTCTCGCCGTCTTCGTTGCCTGCGGAGCGACAATGGTTTGCTGGAATGCTTTGGATGGACGCCTCAGCGAGGAATCAATTTCCACTCACACTCGACTATACGACCGCGAAAATGAAGCAATACCCGTCCTATCCTCCAGAATGTTCGGCGTAAATGGCCGGCTTGAAGCCCAACCAGACTTTGAAGATGACGACATGCATGTCCTGGCGCAATTCGCTGGCTCTGCGCAAACACACCTGAGCTTGGCCGGCAGTAGGGTTACAGGTAAGTATTTGTCCCATTTACTGAAAATGAAAAAGCTCAATGACCTCGACCTTAGCAACACTGTTATAGGAGATCGTGAGTGCGCTTCAGTTGTCGGTAAGCTCACAGAACTACGAGCGCTCAAGCTTACTTCCACGTCAATAACAAACGACGGTATCAAGCATTTGTCGCGACTACGAAATCTTGAATCGCTGAGTATAGCAAAGACTCGTGTGACGGACAGCGGTCTGGATGCGCTTTGCAAGTTGCCGAGCTTGAAAGAGTTGAGCGTTGATGAATGCCCGGGTTTGACGATTAACGGCATCGAGAAAATTATCAAAATTCCAACGCTAACAAGTTTGTCGGCGGCAGGTTGTTCTAAGGTTTCCGATTTAGACCTTGCGAATATTGCAAAAAAAAACCCAAGATGCTTTGTCAAATCTTCTGCTTACTATAAGGCCGAAATTGCGAAGGAGAGGAGAAAACTGCTGCCGAAAGTCCTCCAAAGGTATCTCAAAGACATGCGTAATCCGGAATTTCGAAAATTCTTCAGGCGGAAGGATTGCTTCAACCTCAGAACAAAATTTGATGACATCAAAAACCCACGCATCTTAGAATGCTTGAAGGACCCCCAACTTCGAGATTGCATGATGGAACCCAGCTGTGTAAAAGTCTGGAATAATCCAAAGACTTGGAGCAATCTTGAGGCCCAGGAAAAGAATGTAAATCAAGAATTCGACAAGTTACTCAACAACGTGTACAGAGCGAAAGACAATGAGCCGTGATGAATCAAGAACGAACCCGGTATGATGGCAATTGTGGGTCCCTTCGTAGCGAAACTGTCGAGACGTGGACGTAATTTTTGGTTCTATCATCATCGTTTCCCTGCTTGGCTTTGGGATGGCCAGCTTCGTGACGTTTATCGTCTGGCTGTTCCTGAAGGACAGAGCCCGGTTTATCGCCGGCAACATACTCATGGTCTTCTCGCTGTGCATGCTCTTAGTCCTTGGTCTTCCGAAGATTCTTCCATGGTCGACTGCCACCCAGTCCAAAATGGGAACGAACCCGGAGCGCACAGTTGAGGTAGTATCGGTTTCTCTAAAAGATGCGACCGACACCGTTTATGCTCAAGAGCTTTCTCCTGGATTGAAACCTTTGGCCATGCTGAACTATCCGCTTCTGTCTTCGGATGTCGCGTTTCACACGTGCGAGGAGACATTGAAGAAGGAAATTTCAAAGCATCCGGATACGCCGATTCTGAGCCTGTCTTTGGCGGCTCTGGAACAACGTGACTCCGCTAAATTTTCAGATTCGGATCTTTCAGCTAATGACCAAGATGTAATAGCAGAGATACGGCGTCAAGGAGATATTTGCGAATCGACAGGCAAATCTATCGGCGCGCCTACGGGTTGGTTTCTCGATGAGCTGAAAAGTAAAATCTTGGGCGGCGATGTGGCGAAAACTGTCGAAGAAAAGCGGCGCAAGAATGCCGCGCGTATGGTTCCGAAACTTTGGACTACGGCAGCAATTCAACTGCTTCTCACTGCTATCGGTGGTCTATTTTTTATAAAGGTTCTCCTTGACAAAAAATTAGACAAGGACTTTGCCACTGTATTTGGTGCCAACTTTACCGGTCGAACCTGCCTCGCCATGCTGCTTGTCGGTCTGTACAGTTCACTTGCTGTGTCGTTGCCGCTTGGTATGGTGCAGGCACTAGTGCCGTCTTATTTCCCTCAGGAATTGTACACATCGGCGATGTCATTTGGAGCATATCTCGCGGAACTACTCGGGTTTCTTTTATGTATCTACTTTTGGCTGCTAAAACCGAACGGCACGACGTTTGTTAAAGCGTTCGATTTGACCACGACCGCGGCAGAAGTCCCGATGCGCTTTGCCCAAGGTTTTGTCGGATTCACAATCATGATTTTCTTCTGCGCGTTAACAACCATCTTGCAGGTCTATTTCACGAAAATCTACGACACTTCCAATCCAATTGTTCTTGAAATTCTAGTATCACTGGAACGGCAAAGCGTCCTTCAAGTAGTTCTTAACTGCACGATGGTTGCGATTCTAGGTCCATTCATTGAAGAGGTGTTTTTCCGAGGAATGCTTTACCGTTGGTTGCGACAGAAGTTAACGCTGATTCCGTCATTGATTATTAGTTCAGCATTTTTTGCATTGATGCACTTTGATCCCGCTCAACTTCCAGCTCTCATGGTGGGTGGTATGGTGTTCGCGTACTTGTATGAGAGAACAAGATCGCTATTACCAGGAATGATTTGCCACTGCCTGGGAAACTCTTTGTTCTTGCTCCTCACCATATTCGTACGATAGCTGAATAGCCTTCATCATGAAATCGGCATGCACCACCAGTGGTGAACGCTATCCTGGCGGCCTTTCCAGTTGCCGAAGCAATAGCAAATCGTGAAGGTCATCCCAGAGCTTCAACGGAACCGTGTACGTTGTAGCAAGTTCTTGAGCGAATTCTAGATCATCAAGAGAATATGCTTCCTTATTGGCAAGAATCACGGTATAAAATTCGTCGATAATCGACGCAATCACGTCCAAAGATTCTAAGCGACTTGCAAACAAGACCAGCGCGGACAAGGATCTACAACCGGGATGGAATTGCGTTTTGGCGTCGCTCATAAGTTTTTCTTTGATACGATCCACGAATAATTCTTCGAAGTTTAAATTGTCGACTTCAAAAATCAGTTGAAAAACTACTTCCAATTTGTTCTGCCTGAGAGCAACCTCGACAGCTCGCTCTGCAATCTCAAAACGCAGACTGTCACCCAGAGAACCGAGAGAAGAACAAGCATTCACGAGCGATAAAACCGCAAGTGGTTCGACCGATGACGCAGACTCGGCCTCAGCGATGATCCTGGTGCTCAGATCGTCTCGAAGATAATCCTCGATAAAACCGTCCTCGAATCGGCTGAGCCAGAGAATCTCGTCTACTATCCGCTTTTCCTTACGAAACGACCAGATTGCGCGCATAGTTTTCAACGCGTGAGGCGACGGTCCAAGTTTGTTCAAGGTGAGAGTGAGCTTATTGACAACGACATGCCAGTAGCTTCCAGCTTCCATTTCTTTTAAAACAACGAAGAGTTCTTCCTCCGTACAAAGAGGCAATGTTTTCATAAGCACCGAGGAAACTTCGCCAGAGCTGAGAAGATGCGACTCTCCGAGACCGAAACTTAAAGCAAGCATATTGTCGTTAGGCAAATTTTCGAATAACAAACTGGCGTACGCTAACAGCTCCGAAACCAGAACACGGGTGTACATGCCATTTTTTGAAACATTCGCGCAGGCTCTGGCAAGGTCCTGTACGGCCAGGATCTGCTCGCGCCAATCATTTTTCTCAATTGGAATTCGCCAGATGGCTGTTCTTGCCCAGTCGAGAAATTCAACGAATTGATTGATCCGTTTGAGATTAGCAATCACCTCCGAATTTATTCCGTCGACACGAAAAATGACTCCATCCCCGGTGCTTGCGATAGACGAAACCTGAGTAAGATTGCAAGCATTGACCAAATCGATTCTTTGAAGTTTGAGGATTTCGGTAAGAATGCGTACTGCCGATGTTTTGACTACTTCGTCTTTGGAACATAACGCTTGGAAAAAACGTTTTTTTTCTAGCGCACGCTCATTCGTTGTTTCGGTATAGGCAGCGAGCACGAAGAAGTTGTTTGCCACTTCCGGATGATTCATTTGAATAAAACAACATCCAAGACGGATTAGAACGTTCATGATTTCGTTCTCGTTTAGCACATGGCGGTGACTTTCGATCAACTTGTACAGCTCGCTCGCGCGAAAATAATCTCCACGAGAATAATGGCTGTCTGCCTCAGATAGCTTGCAGCGGCACCAGAGTTTCAGATCAAGTTTTTTAAATGATTTGTCCAGAATTTTCTCAAGTGTTTTTTGAACTCTTCTTGCAAACTCACGAGCTAAAAGCGAGCGAGCTTTTTTCTTTTTCGATGACGGAAATGCTTGTTGAATACTCTGATCGGATGTTTGAATGAGAGCATCGCGAAAGCTATCACTCTGATTAGAGACAACCGAGATCGGCTGAACATCGCTATTTACACGTTCAGATGGCGTCGTCGGACCCGTTGGAAGAAAACTCCAATCTCGTTCGGGGATGTCCAGTGGCGGTATCGCATTCGGTGACAACCACAAAAGACGATTAATCAATGTGACGAGAGATCTGATTTCACTAGACTCGTGTTCGAGCAGCTCTCTGAATACAGGGGACGTTTCCGGTGCTAACAAATCTTTTCGTTTGAAAATCAAACAATCATCACCACACTCGAAGCGTCGATACAGGTCGCCATCGATGGCGAGGCAAATCAAGGAAACATAAATCAGCCAGGTAGAAAAATTATCGACAGTCGGATCGAAATGCGACGAATCACGTTCGGGATGCTGGTAATTGGGATGCCCGAGTTCAAGACTGGGGAAGCCTTTGAGACCAGGCACAAAGAGCGAGTCATAGTCGACCAGGCGCAGCCCTTCCGCGGTGACGAGAATGTTTCCGTGCTGCAAGTCGCCGTGGGCGACATCGTTAACTTCCAATTCTCGTATCATGTCAAAAAACTGTTTCGCCAGGCTGAATATAGCCTCCGGACTAGACATATTTCTTGCCAGATAACGCTCCAGGGTTTCGCCAACCACCCAGGGCATCTTTAGAATGGGAAACCAGCGACTGCCAACCTTGATACCCTTTTCGACGAAGTAGAAGTCGACGGTGCATTCGAGATTGTCGAAACGCACATAATCACTGATGATTTTGTATCTAGCTTCCTGATCCTCTCGGTTTGTGAGAAAGCAACGTACAGCCCAGTCGCTATCTGCGCATTTGACTTTGTATACGCTGGCGAAATTTCCGGAGTCTGCACGGGGCAGACCGAGAGCATTCGATATGACGGTACCGGAAATCAGATCGGCTTCCGAGAAACAGGAGGCGGGGTTCTGAATGGCTTCGTTATAGTCCTGCGGCGTTGGCCATCTCACGGGATGCTCCTTGTGGAGGTAATCCATATTAGAACTATATTTGCGGCTATCGATTTGTGCTTCGGGAAGATTTTATCTTTGCTGATAATTGAACCTTGAATTGCGAATAGACGGGCGATTTCGTTTTCAATTCCTGTTAATTTCGGTTGTGCGGATAACCGTTAGAATTCCTAGTTATGCTCAAGAAACAATGGAATCCGGTAACAGTTATCTCGTGTGTCTTCTGTGTTTTTGCGTGCGCTACTTACTTCTGGTTTCCGACGCTAACGCCGGTTGGTGAGATAAAATCTTTTCACGAGATGCAAGCTGACGCGTTTCTCAGCGGGCAGCTTCAGCTTTCGATTGAACCAAAACCGGAAGTTAACTCTGCTTCAAATCCATATGACCGAAACTTGAAGGAGTTTTGGTACTGGGATGCGGTCTTCTACAAAGGGCATTATTACAGCTATTTCGGTCCCTTGCCGGCTCTGTTGATTGCGCTCGGAAAAATGCTGGGAGCTTCATTCGCAAATCCGGACATGGTGATCACGATTGTTTTCACTTGTCTTCGTCTAGTCTTTGGTGCGGGTGTTTTGCACCGGCTTTGGCAACATTGTCGACCCAACGCCC
The DNA here is from genome assembly GCA_044225915.1 of Obscuribacteraceae bacterium (SeqCode). GTDB lineage: Bacteria > Cyanobacteriota > Vampirovibrionia > Obscuribacterales > Obscuribacteraceae > JADYXR01. The sequence continues at coordinate 6,063 of JBGAHZ010000019.1, read as the reverse complement.
CCGCGTGGGTGTTCGCGATGTCCTTAATGGCACTGGCGTGGTGCAATCCTGTTCCATTTCTATTGGGACGTGCGCAATTCTATGAAGTCGCGATCGTCTGCGCACAAGCGATGTTTCTGGCAGGTCTCTACTGCGACATGCGAGCGAGCGAGAGCGGTGGTGCATCGAGTGAGTGGGCGAGCTTGAGTGGTATCGCATATGGGGCTTGCGTTGCATCGAGAGCTTCGTTGTTGCCGGCGGTTTTGATTGTGTCTGTCGCCGCGATCTTGATTCGCGCTGGGCTTCCGAAGGCTGCGCGAATCAAGCATGCCGTCGCGATGTGGACACCATTGATTTGTACCGCATTATTACTTGGTGCAATGAACTACTTTCGGTTCGGCGATCCTTTCGAGTCCGGGCAGCGGTACATGTTTACGGTGGAGATGCCGTCGCCGAGTTTCCAATTGAAATATGTTTTTGGAAACATATACAATTACTTTTTTCGGCCGCTGATATTCGTCGATCACTTTCCGTACTTATCTTTGACCGACTTCACTGCGTGGCCGTTTGTATGGCCGTGCCCGAATGGTACTTATCTTGAGCCGATGGTTGGGCTGGTTCTTACCACGCCGATTTTTTTGATTGCGTTAGCTTCGTTCCCCGTTGTAAGAAGTACTTTGTATGGGTTAATAAAAAGTGCAGGGCGTCAGAGGCGCGAAGCGGCCGACCAATCGAACGACGCTGCTTATGCTACGTTCGTAGTAGGAGCAGCAGCGCTTACGGTCGGCGCGCTGCTGCCGTTGCTGTTTTATTATGCAGCGACGATGCGTTATGCGGCTGATTTCGTCGCTGGCGTCGTGCTGCTCTTCGCGATCGGACTAATTGATGGGCTCCAACGTTGTAGCGACGTTCCGCTGCGCCGACGATTGATTAAGGTAGTCGCGATTGGTTTCACCGCATACACAATTTTGGCGGGGATAACGGCTTGTGTTCAACTTCCTCATCACTAGCCCATCACGTGCCAATGACAATGAAAGCGCCGTAGATGAAGTCTCTCGATCACATAGGTCTGCTAAAATTCACTCATGACTTTAGAAGCGATAGAGTGGCGAAAATGGTGGAATCAAAGCTTTCCGGACACAGCTCCGGTGGGCTTCGTCTTGCGCAAAAATTATTCTGAACGATGGCTTCGCATCCACAGCCTTCCAGAATCAAAGCGATATGCAGAATCTGAGGACGAATATACTGAACTTCTGCGACGCCATAACGCAGTCGCAACAGATGCACTCGGAGAAGGTGCTCTCTGTTATCTATTTGAGGGACTGTGGGTGGATGCCGCAACTCCAGAGGCCTGGCTCATTGCGGGCCAAGAGATGGCATTACAGTTTGAAGTAACCCAAACCGTTTGGAATCATGGTTCCCATGACGCACTGCTTCGCGAAGTCGCAGACGACAAACGACCGCAGATACTCTTCGCAGCCTTGGACAGCGGACAGGTCTATTCGCCATATGACGGCGGAGCCGACCTCATTTTTTGCGATCAGCAAAAACGAGATCAAAGAAAACTTGAGCTTCGTGAATGGTTGTCGGAGCATCCCGAGGGACTCTAGTTTCAAATTTTGAGACTACGAGAACATGCCGACAGAAATCGGATTCAAATCTTCTCTGAAGCGCCGCTCTGTATCGACCTCTTGATCGCATCGAGAGTCTTCATCTGATTCACCGCGTCTTCTACTGTGATCTCAGGTTTGGTATCATCCAAAACGCATTGAGAAAAATGTTCGAAGAGATTCACATAGTGATTCGATAGTGGCAAAACAATTTCATCGTCATTTAGGTAGATCACCGCTTGCTCGTGCGGCTGCCAGGCACGAGGAAATATGATAGCGCCAAGATCGCCGACAATTTCCATCTCCGTTCGATATGGCAAGTGAAATCCGAAATCGATCACAGCGCGTCCTTTTTTAAATTCGAGGATGGCACTAGCATTGGTATCAACACCAAGATCAGGATGAATTTCACCGCTCGCGAAAACGCTGATGGGCTCTTCCTCAAAGTAGTACCGCGCACCGCTCACCGGATAGCAGCCTACATCGAGTAAACTTCCGCCGCCGAGTTCTTTATCTAGACGAATCCCCGACTTCGCAGTCATCATATAAGTGAAAGACGCCCGAATAAAGCGGACCTCGCCAATAACACCATCGGCGATCAACTTCTTCGCAGTGCGGTGCTGCGGATGGAACGGCCACATCAACGCTTCCATTACTTTCAAATGTTCTTGTTCTGATTTCTCAAAAATCTTCTGTGCATCTGCAACGGTGGTGGTGAAAGGCTTTTCCGTAAGCACGTGCTTGCCTTTTGCCAGAGCGGCGAGCGTCCATTCGCAATGCATCGAATTGGGAAGCGGGATATGAACAGCTTCAATTTCCTTGTCATCCAGCAATTCCTGGTATGACGAATATACTTTCTCCAGCGAAAATTGTTCTTTGAATTTCTCGGATTTTTCTTTAGAACGACTGGCGACACCAACCAATTCGACATTGGGAGCAAGCATCATAGCCGGAATACTGCGTCTGCGCGCAAAACCGGATCCACCGAGAATGCCCCACTTCACTTGTCGCATCGATGCACCTCATTTGGAATCATGCCGACAATTCGTGGCTTTCTCGCGTTCCGAAAAACGTCACTGCGTTTTGGGAATTTCGTTCACGATTCAATGTTCAACTCTGAGTTTAGGCTAACAAAAGTTCGATTACATCTCTTGATGTCCTTAACTTAAAACTCATTGTGTCTTTCACTCGGCTTACGTCAAATGTTTTAGACTTTAGCGTGCCGATCTTGGTAGTGTTTTGCACTGAAACTTTGTTTGGACCCCGCCGTCAATACGGATACTCGATTCCCACCGCATCACCGACTAGGACAGATTTTGAAACTGAAAGTTTTTGTCACCATCCTGGCTCTATCAGCGACATTTCAAACACCTGCGAATGCAGATGAGCTGCGCTACGAATATACGATGGACGGCAAAGCAGTCTCGCAGGAAGCGTACGATGCGTTCAATCAAGGGCGCCAGCAACTGCGGGTCAACAATAATGCTGATGCGGTGACGTTATTGAAAAAGGCAGTGGCATTGATGCCTGACAATGCCGATGCCCACCACACCTATGCGATTGCGTTAGCTAAAACCGGGCAATCGAGCACCGCAATACAGGAAGTCCGAGCCGCGCTCAATCTCAATTCAAACCTGGCCGCATCATGGATGACACTCGGTGGACTTTATCAAACCACAGGGCAATTAGACAAAGCTATTGATGCGTATAAAAACTTCCTGAGCCGTTTTCCGACGGATCGAGATGCAAAAAAGATTGCCGGATTGGTAACAGGTCTCGAAGGCGAGCGGCAAAGACAACAGGCGGTGTATGGAATCAACGGAGTGCCTCCCGTCAGCGATCGCGACTACTACGCAGAAGTGACGAGGGACGGCATTATTCGATGGAATGCCCAACAGATGCCGCTAAGGGTCTGCATCACCAGCGGTGATGGCATCGGCGGTTATCGCCCGCAATTCGCGGATATTTTGAAGGAGTCATTCGCAGCCTGGAGTCAGGCTTCTGGTGGGTTAGTCACCTTCTCTATGGTGGACACTCCAGACCAAGCTCAGATTGTTTGTTTGTGGACGAACGATCCGACCAAGTTTAAAAACATAGCTGAATCCGGGCACGCCGTGCTTGATACAACAAGAAGCGGATTGGTCAAAGGCACAATTACCATCCTGACCGTCCCGTTAGTCGAACAACTGCCACTAACGGATAATCGCATGCGAAGAGGATGTCTGCATGAAATCGGACATGCGCTCGGACTCGGCGGACATTCATCGAATCCGGACGACGTGATGTTCTATTCGATGGACATGGATGATAAGTGGAAGGACTTGAGCGCCAGGGATGCCAATACCATTGTTCGCCTCTACACCCGAACTCCGGCAACCAGCAGCCTGCGCTAGGCTTAACATTGCAATTCTTTCAAACAGCGCACAACGCTGTTCTACTAGCCCTGATAAAACTTAGAAGTTTTAAATGTAAAGAGCGTAGCGGGCGACTTCGCGATTAGACTGTTACCGGCACATAATTAGATAAGTTGATCAAAGAGGCGACCTTTTGGCAGACCATACGGATCCATCACGCGGGACCAGCGGCAGTCCCAGCAAGTTCAGACTTGCCTTATCCGGCGTAGCTCTGTGCCTTTCAGTATTCGCTGTTTCTCTCGGCGTAGCATCGATAGCATTTCCTCTTAAAGCTGGCTCGAAAGACACCGTAGCTAACCGTGTCGAGAATGCCACCAACAAAATTTCCGAAGCACTACAGGCGGTGCCTGTATATCCTAGACTCAAAGACAGATTGAACGTCCTGGTCATGGGTGTAGACTGGAACGGCAATGAAGCCGAACGCTACCAGGGCAACCGATCTGACACCATGATGGTGGTGAGTTTAGATCCGGATCACGACAAAGTTGGAATCATTTCAATCCCGCGAGACAGTCAAGTCACCATCGGAAGACACACCAACAAGATCAATCAGGCACATGCGATCGGTGGACCAGAACTGGCAGTCAGCACCGTTCGAGATAACTTCAATGTTCCTATCGATAACTATGTTGTTGTTGATACCGTCGGATTGAAAGACATATTCAAACTGCTCGGGCCAATTGAAGTCGTTGTCGAAAAAGAAATGCACTATGAGGATAAAACCTCAGGTCTGAAGATCGATTTAAAACCAGGCAAACAGATGCTCACGGCAGAACAAGCCGAGGGCTATGTTCGTTTCCGCAAAGATGCAACCGCGGACATCGGAAGAATGGAACGACAACAATGGTTCTTGCGCCAGGCGATGAACAAGCTCAAGGATCCTGCCGTTTTGATCAAGGCACCACAACTTCTGGATGCCGGCTACAAATGCGTCAAGACAGATCTTTCAGCAACAACGATCGCAGAGATACTTTCGTTCGCGAAAGATCTCAAAGGCGGTTCTGTTGTCACGGCAACCTTGCCTGGACAAGGTGAATTCATCGATGGCGTCAACTTCTTCATTCTCAACGCAAGAGGCACGCAATCGATCTTCGAAAGATTCGGACTCGTAGCACCAGAGCCGTTGACCGATCGAGAAAGAAGATTGATCGCTCATGACGAAGAAACCTTGCGCAAGAAAACGAGAATCACGATTCGTTATAAGGAATCGATTGTCGAAAGAGCAGACTCAATTGCTGAGAAACTGAGAGAGGCCGGTTGGAAAGTTCGCGAAATCGAAACGCGAATCGACAACGACTGCCAGCACGCGCAGCTAGATTTGCACACCCGACGTGCAACGGCGGAAGTGATCGATCTTATAAAGAACGATCTACCAGCAGTCGCAGAATGGCCTGTCGTCGTCAAATATGATGGTTGTGGCTCAGACATCTCCGTAGTCCTCCCAGCCCCACACAAAGTCGGCATGGAAGGCGCCACGGCTGCTGTGCCACCAGAAAGCGATGCTGTTGATACGCAAGTTCAATAGACTTTGCTCAATCCGCGCGAGCCCAATTGCCTTGAGTCAGACCATGCGGATCAGTTTCCATGCGATGAATCTCGTAGTCCATCATGGAAAAGCCCGCCATTACTATCCAGAGTCCGATGACGCACGGAATGACGCACGCAATAATAGACCCCTCAAAGATTCTCCCTAGTCTGTTCTCGGATTTGGTGTGAATCCTACCTGCTTTGTTTAGCTTGTAAAAACCATAAATTGGAACGGAGAAAAGAACGAGAAAAAAGGTGCAAAACCAAAACGCGTGATGTTGACCCATGCGCTCAAAGGCGAACGCGAGTCCAAAGGAGAGAGCTATTAAGGTCAGCCACAACGAGACAGTTCGCTTCTTAAACAAATCGACGAGTATCAGAAGGTCGAGGAAGCAGAGTCCCAAGATGACTCCAGCAATAGACGCCAGGACTCCTAAGCAACCGGCCGCAGAGACGAACCATGCAATAAAGTCCTTCTGTTCCATAAGGCTCGCAATCCTCGATGCTCCAGCATAGATTCCATCATATCAAAC